>NZ_JBYNTR010000001.1:0-1860315 GCF_057784955.1 Novosphingobium sp. BAM6
CAACCGGTTCATCCGCGAATACAACGCCGACAACCCCAAGCCTTTCATCTGGAAGGCTAATCCGGACGACATTATCGCCGCTCGAAATCGCGGGTTCCAAACGTTGGAGTCAATCCACTAGCCATAACGATGAACTCAAAAAACGACGGCGCGGTCGAAGTCGTTGCGATGCGAACGTTGGACAAGCCGTAGCTTCTACGTGAAAAAGCCCGGCCCAACGCTCGAACGACACATTGAACCGAGCTTCCCAAAGCGCGACGGCAAGGAAGGCGAGACGTCTCGCTAAGGCAGGAACGGAAGCCGGGCGAAATCTGGCTTAAAGCTTTGGCGGATCAATCATCCGTCATCAACGCCGATGGCAGCTAATCACCGTCGCGAACCCCAAACCGGCCATTCCGAAATCGGCCAAGATCCCCCTTCCCCCATTTACAATCTGTCATCCGCCCCGACCGCCCTCCGTCTATAGCGCCCGGACCTTCCGAGAGGCGCTGGCCGAGCCCCGGTCGCGGCGGGGGGATGGATTGCGATGATGACCAGCCGTGCCGATGCTCCCGATTCTCCAACGCCTGCGCGCCGTGCGGGGCGGCGCCGGGGAAGGGGGCTGGGCAGGGGGCTTGGGCGAGTGCTCGGGTGGTCGGTGGCGGGGCTGGTGCTGGCAGGCATAAGCGGGGCGGCGTGGCTGCGGCATCGCGTCGACAGCTACGTCGATCCGGGGCACGCGAAAGTCGCCGCTGCCGGGTTCGTGCCGAAGATGGCCGAGGTGAACGGCGTGCGCCTCAGCTATGTCGAGGGGCCGGACAATGGCCCGCCGCTGGTGCTGCTCCATGCCCAGTTGCTCGACTGGTTTTCCTACAGCCGGGTGCTGCCCGCGCTCTCGAAGCGCTTCCACGTCTACGATATCGACTATCCGGGGCACGGGGCGACGCGGGTGCCGCTGGGCTATCCGATGACCGCGAACCGCATCGGCGCCGACCTTGGCGATTTCATCGCGCGGCAGATCGGCCAGCCGGTGTTTGTCTCCGGCAACAGTTCGGGCGGCCTGCTCGCGACATGGCTGGCGGCGAACCGCCCGCAACTGGTCCGCGCGGCGCTGCTCGAAGACCCGCCGCTGTTCTCCAGCGAGTACCCGCGCATCAGGTCCACGATCGCCCAGCGTGCCTTTCGCACCAGCTATACCGCGACGAAGGACGTGCCCGATGATTTCCTGCTCTACTGGATCGAAAAGAACGCGCGCTTCTTCCGTCGCAACGTCGCGCCGGGCACGCCCTTCCTGCTGCGCCAGGCGGTGAAGGCGTGGCGGGCCGGGCATCCCCATCAGCCGGTCGAGATCGGGCTGCTGAAGAACGACACGGTGCGCATGCTGGTGCGCGGGCTCGACCAGTACGATCCCCGCTTCGGCGCGGCGTTCTATGACGGCACCTGGAACGCCGGGTTCGATCACGCGGCGGCGCTGGCGCGGATCGAGTGCCCGGTGCTGCTGCTTCAGGCGAATTTCAGGACGCTGCCCGATGGCACGCTCGACGGCGCGATGGATGCCGATGATGCGAAGCGCGCGATGGCACTTCTGAAGCACGGAACCTATCGCCGGATCGATGCGACCCATGTGGTCAATCTCGACCGGCCCGACGATTTCGTGAAGATCGCCGAAGGGTTCTTCCTCGGCGTCTGATCGGGGTAGAGGCGGGGTAGAGGGGCCTGTGCCTGTCTCTAGCCCGCTTCTACCCCGTTTTAGCCGATCTGTGTCAGCCGACCTGTATCAGGCGACCGGGTGGGCGCCGCACAGCTTGTTTCCGTCAGGATCGCGCAAGTAGGCAAGGTACAGTTCGCGCCCCGGCATCGAGCGGATTCCCGGCGGATTCTCGCAGGTTGTACCGCCTGCCGCCACGCCCGCTGCGTGCCATGCCTCGACCATTTCGGGGGTGTCCATGTGGATGCCGATGGTCCCGCCATTGGCGAAGCTCGCGGTCTCGCCATTGTTCGGCGTCAGCACCACAAGGCGCCCGCCCTTGTGCTCGTACATCAGGCGACCCGAAGCCGGATCGCTGGCTGTGGCGGTCCCGCCTGCTGCTGAAAAAATGGCGTCGTAGAAAGACTTGGAACGGGCAAGGTCATTGCTGCCGACACAGATATGCGTGAACATGGAAGCTCTCCGAATGCGAAACTCGCGTGCGTCGAGTGCGCTTGCCCGCCGCACTTGTCCACCTGTTTAGCGCCCCCCCCGCAAATCCGTGGGTGGACGCGCCTCGGAGCCTTTGGCATGCCGAAAAACCATGTGGCACATCTACCAATTCCCGCTCTGCCCCTTCAGTCGCAAGGTCCGTCTGCTGATGGCCGAGAAAGGGATCGCCTATGAACTCCAGACCGCAAGGCCCTGGGAAGGCGAGGATCGTTTCTTCGCGATGAACCCGGCCGGGCGTACTCCGGTGGTCCATGAGACCGAGCGCGCAATCACGCTGTCGGACAGCCGGGCGATCTGCGAATACTTCGAGGAAACCGTCGATCGTAATCCGTTGATCAGCGGAACCGCCCAGCAACGCGCGGAAATCCGCCGTCTGGTGGCGATGTTCGACGAGAATTTCTACGCCGCCGTCACCGAGCCGCTGCTCCATGAGCGTATGAAGAAGCGCCTTGTCCTGCGCCAGTCGCCCGATGCGAAGATGCTGCGCGAAGCGATGAAGCTGGCGCACGATTATCTCGATTATATCGACTACCTGATCGACAACCGCCCCTGGCTGGCGGGCGCGACGATCACACTGGCGGATTTCGCCGCTGCCGCGCAGATTTCGGTTGCCGACTATCTTGGTGGGCTCGACTGGTCGAGCCACGAGCAGGCGCGCGCCTGGTACATGTGGATCAAGTCGCGGCCCAGCTTCCGTCCGCTGCTGTCCGAGCGGATGGAAGTGATCCAGCCGCCCAGCCACTACGCCGAAGTGGATGCCTGAACACAGGTCGCAGGGCGGGGAGCGCAGCTCTGCGATGCCGTCACCCTTCGTCTCGCCGCGAGAGGGGCTGTTCGGTCGTATACAGAGCTGCCTTGCCAATCATCAGGGGTTGCGCAGCGTTCGCCGTGCTCTCGTCTCGCGCTTACCTTTTCCCAAGCTTGTCAGCGATGTGCGCGATGTGATCTATGCCAGCTGGGTGGTACCGGTTGATCGTTTGGTCGATGTGACCCCGCCTGGCGTCACGGTGCGGAGCGTCGATGGCCATGCCATCCTGACCGTGCTCACTTACGTACACGGTCATTTCGGCCCCGCGTTGGCAGGCCCTTTGCGCAGGCTGTTTCCCTCGCCAAAGCAAAGCAACTGGCGGCTTTATGTCGAACACATAGGCGGGCAGGAACCAGCGGCCGCGACCGTGCTGTTCCTTTGCAACGCGTTCGACAGCGACCTCTACGCGCTTGGCACCAGGCTGTTCAGCGATGCCATGCTCTCGCATCGTGCAGTGAATTTCGGTCATCGCCGCGATGGGCTTGACTGGATCAGCGGCGCCACCTCGGGCGGTGGCAGCGCGCCGGACTGGTGTTTGCGCGCGCAGGATACAGAAGACCGCACTCTGCCTGCGGAATTTGCGCCTTTCTTCAGCGGATACGATGAAGCGCTCGCGCAGTTGACGCTTCAGGACGAAGCCATCGCTCCTCTTGAAAACCCCGGCAGCCTTGCCTTTGCGGGAATAGATCTGCCCGTTGACCTCGACTCGATTATCCCCATGCAGGCGCTGGACTGGAGGCCGGGCGCCTTTGCAAGGGCCTTGGGACTTGATGTCCTGCCGTTGTGCTTTCGAGTGCCTGCAGTCCGCTTCACGGCGCTTTGGGAGCGTCGCGAGCGCATCTGACGCTGGTTTTACGGGATTACAGCATTGTCGTCGGTAAAGCGCCCGGTCTTGCGGAAAGGGGCCATCCAGCGGTTCAGGAAAAGCCCTATGGGGCGCGGCGTAACATCCAGAGCCTCCAAGCCGGGCAATGTCCCTGTCAGTATATTGCCAGCCTTCAGCACCTTGTACTGATCGACGCTGATTGGTGTGAAAGGCAGGGCGCGAAGCACCTTTGCCATGCCGTCCGACAGTGGCCAGATATGGCGCTTGCGCTCCTGCGCAGCAGCAATGCGCTGGGTGATTTCAAGCATCGAGATCGCCTCGGGGCCGGCAATCTCGTAAATCTTGCCTCCATGGCGCCTGGGGTTGGCGAGTGCGTTGACGATCGCCTTGGCCAAATCATCCACGTAAAGCGGTTGGAGCTTCGCTTCCGGCGCAAAGACCGGCATGACCGGCGCGCTTGCGATGGCATCGGCCAGCATCATCACGAAATGGTCATCCGGCCCGAACAATACAGAGGGGCGAAGTATCGTAGCCTGCGGATATGCAGTCAGTATTGCGCGCTCGCCTTCGGCCTTGGTCCGCAGATAGGGTACATCTGACGTAGCGTCCGCTCCGAGTACCGAGACATGAACGAACGCGCGGACCCCCGCAGCTTGTGCCGCTGCCGCGATCCTGCCCGCTCCCTCGCCCTGTACTGCATCGAGCGTGCCGGTGAACGCACCGACCAGATTGACCACCATATCCGAACCCTCGAACGCTGCCGTCAACATTTCCGGACGGGTGACGTCCGTGCCGATGAACTGGACTTGCCCCAGGTTGGCGAGCGCGCGCACGGCATAGGCTTTGCCGGGGCTGCGACTGGCGATGCGTAGGCGTGCGCCGTGCTCGAACAGGTGCTGCGCGAGATGTCGGCCAACGAAACCGCTGCCACCGATGACAGTGACGATTTTCCCGGAAAACGGGTGAGGGGCGGAAATAGAGTCGGGAAGCTGTTGGGTCACCTTGGATGTGTTCCTTGCAGGAAAGCCGGAGATGCGCACATCGCGGCTTCGTTTTCGTCAGCCATCTTCGTCAGTCATCGCCCAAATATAACGATTTTCTGCAGTTTCCTGTACCCAACGTGCAAGCGCGGCGCCGGCTTCGCGGCAAGTGAAGAATTTTCTGGGAAAATTTCTTCATGAACCGCGTTGACAACCCTCCCGTAGCTGCTTAGAGGCGCCCTCCTACCCAGCGAGGATGGCAAGCTTGCTCCCTCGCTACCGTGCCCAGATGGCGGAATTGGTAGACGCACCAGCTTCAGGTGCTGGCGCTCGCAAGGGCGTGGAGGTTCGAGTCCTCTTCTGGGCACCATTTACCTTTTCGAAGGTGAGTACAAGTAGTCGAAAGCCCCGGGAAACCGGGGCTTTTTGCTTTTCTGGCGACCGCGTATGTTCGCTCAGAAAAGGTTCTCATTCGGGACCGTGTGGGGCGCTTTTTGGGTTCTGTTCGGCGCCGAATATAGCCCTGCATGCGGCTGTTTGGTTTGTCGATGAGTGGCGGCGCTGGGTGCTCGATTGTGATCGGGGGGTGAGGCTTAGAAGCCGATGTGGAGATGTCGGCCCACGAAGATCAGGACGATCGCGCCCAAGATCGAGGCGAGACAGCCGGCGCGGTGAAATTCGGTGCGACCGCGGCTGGTGACAAGTCCGGCCACGAGCGAGCCGCCGATGCCCAGCAGGATCGTGGCGATCCAGCCCATTTCGATGGTGCCCGGATAGACGAATCGCGCCAGCACACCGACGATAAGTCCGCTGATGATGGCGCCGATGATATTGAACATGCTGTCGTTTCTTCCTGATCGCGCCGATGAGCGCTTCGTGGATGGCTCTGCTGCGCCTGCACAATGCCCGAGGCCGGGCGAGGTTTCCAGCGCGCCGTATACCTTGAGAAAGAGCAAACTGTCCGGGCATGGTGCAAGGTCTCGGCTGGTCGAGGTGAGGCCTCATTTCGTCGCACGCCCGATTCGCTTCATCGCGCATTTATGTGGAAAAATTCTGACGGAACGAGCGCATCTGACCCCTTGCCTTTGACGTATCACAGGAAAGTCCACGCGTCGCGAGAGGCGACGGGAACGATCGCTCCATTTTCGCTGCACTTGCATCGGCGTGGCAAAGGTCCACTATAGGTTGTGTCGCACGGCCCGCGTCGCCTCAAGACCTTGATGGTCCTCGGTGGGATGGCAATGTGCTGCCTCGACGGATCCGGTCAATGCGGAGCGTGTGATGCAGGTCTGTGTGATGGGGTCGGACAGGGAAGATCGTTCTCGATTGGGCTGTTCGTGGTAAAGGAAAGCGGATCGTCGCTTTCGTCGCCACGAGGCGGCCGTGTCTGGCTCTGAACGTTGGAACACAAGGCGTCAGGGCGGCAGGCCGCCTGCGCGGACAAAGGGGCGAACTGTGGATTTCAGGAACGATAGCGACGCGCGCGTGGACGGTTCGGATATCGAGGCCACGATCGACAGCAGCAGCAAGGAGGCGGGGAGCACCCCGGCCATCGCCATGGACAAGACCGATACCGCAACCGACACGCTGGTCGCCGATGCCCTGAGTGCGAATGCCCTGGGTAACGCGATGAAGGCCGCCGGTGCCGCCGCTGCCGAGAAGATCGATTCCAAGACCGTGCGTCCGCGCCGCTTCAACGTCGTCGTCGACGAGAGCCGCGATGCGCTGCTGACCGCGTTCGGCAAGGAAACGCTCGAAGACCGCTATCTTCTGCCCGGCGAGAAGTATCAGGACCTGTTCGCGCGGGTCGCTGATGCCTATGCCGACGATGAGGCGCATGCCCAGCGCCTGTACGACTATATTTCGAAGCTGTGGTTCATGCCGGCAACGCCGGTGCTGTCGAACGGCGGCACGGGCCGTGGTCTGCCGATTTCGTGCTACCTGAACTCGGTCGAGGACAGCCTTGAGGGCATCGTCGCCACCTGGAACGAGAACGTCTGGCTCGCCTCGCGCGGCGGCGGCATCGGCACCTACTGGGGCAACGTGCGCGGCATCGGCGAGCCGGTTGGCCTCAACGGCAAGACCAGCGGCATCATTCCCTTCGTTCGCGTAATGGATTCGCTGACCCTGGCAATCTCGCAGGGCTCGCTGCGCCGCGGTTCGGCGGCATGCTATATCGACGTGTCGCACCCCGAGATCGAGGAATTCCTCGAAATCCGCACCACCACCGGTGACTTCAACCGCAAGGCGCTGAATCTGCACCACGGCGTTCTGCTGTCGGACGAGTTCATGGAAGCGGTGCGCGATGGCACCGAGTTCAACTTGCGCAGCCCCAAGGATCAGTCGATCCGCAAGACGGTGGACGCGCGTTCGCTGTTGCAGAAGCTGGTCGAAGTGCGCCTGCGCACTGGCGAGCCCTACTTCGTGTTCTCCGATACCGTGAACCGCATGATGCCCAAGCACCAGCGCGATCTCGGCCTCAAGGTCTCCACCTCGAACCTGTGCTCGGAAATTACGTTGCCCACCGGTCGCGATCACCTGGGTAACGACCGCACCGCCGTGTGCTGCCTCTCCTCGCTCAACCTGGAAACCTGGGAAGAGTGGAAGGGCGAGAAGCACGTGGTGGAAGACATCATGCGCTTCCTCGACAACGTGCTGCAGGACTTCATCGACCGCGCACCGGACGAGATGGCCCGCGCCAAGTACTCGGCCGCGCGCGAGCGTTCGGTGGGTCTGGGCGTGATGGGCTTCCACTCGTACCTGCAAAAGCGCGGCGTGGCGTTCGAGAGCGCGATGGCCAAGGCGATCAACCTGCAGATCTTCCAGCACATCGCCGCCAAGGCGGACGAGGCCTCGCTGCTGCTGGCGCACGAGCGCGGCGCGTGCCCCGATGCGCAGGACATGGGCGTGATGCAGCGCTTCTCCAGCAAGATGGCGATCGCGCCCACCGCGTCGATCTCGATCATCTGCGGCGGCACCTCTGCCTGCATCGAGCCGATCCCGGGCAATATTTATACCCACAAGACGCTCTCGGGCTCGTTCTCGGTGAAGAACCCGTATCTTGAGAAGCTGCTGGCCTCGAAGTCGAAGGATTCCGCCAACGTGTGGAACTCGATCCTCGAAAAGGGCGGTTCGGTCCAGCACCTCGACTTCCTGACTCAGGACGAGAAGGACTGCTTCAAGACCAGCTTCGAGATCGACCAGCGCTGGCTGCTCGAATTCGCGGGCGATCGCACGCCCTACATCGATCAGGCGCAGTCGCTGAACTTGTTCATCCCGGCAGACGTCGACAAGTGGGACCTGCTGATGCTGCACTTCCAGGCGTGGGAGCGGGGCATCAAGTCGCTGTACTATCTGCGCTCGAAGTCGGTGCAGCGTGCGGGCTTCGCAGGCTCGGGCGGCGTTGAAGCGGACAACACCGCGATCGCCCCCAAGTTCGAGATCGGCGAGAGCACCGACTACGACGAGTGCCTTGCCTGTCAGTAAGCGCCTGTCAGTAAGCACCTGAGTTCTGATTGAACGCAAAGGGCGGTCCGAAATTCGGGCCGCCCTTTTTGTCGTCATTGTGACGCGACAGCCGGGAACCGGCGGGTTCCCCAACGCTTGTAAATTTCTGGCGTCATGCGGATTTGTGGCGGATGATCGATCCGGTCGCCGCGTCACGACGGCGCCCGGCTGGATGCCGACGAACAGGAGAGAACTTATGCGTAAGACCCGAATCATCGCTGCGCTGGCTGTCGCGGTGCTGGCCTCGACCACGCTGACCGCGTGCAACTATGGCCATCCGGGGCATCATCGCCCGCCGCATGGCGATCATGGGCATGACGGCCATCGCGGTGACGGCAACTGGGATGGTGATCACCACTAAGGATTGCACGCTTTCGTTCCCGCAGGCGCGATGTCTGCGGGAACGGGGCCGCATTTCAGGAGCCGTATTTCAGGGAAGCGCGCCTTCGCCGAAGGTCGCATCACCCCGGCGGGACAGCAACACGGTGTCGTCGTCGATGCCATCGACTTGCGAGGCCAGGACGAAGCTGCGCGCATCGTCGTTCGGCGTATCTGCGAGATGGATTTCCTCGCCCTCCACATGATCGACCGTGCCGAGAGGCACTGCGTCCGGATCGAGTACGGTCATGCCGCGCCGGATGGTTCCGGCAGAGGTCCACCAGCTGTGCTGTTCATTGATTCCGGCCATGGTCGTCCTTTCTGCCTCGTAGAGGCTCCCAAGGATCAAACCCTATCGGTAGCGAGGGTTCCGAAGCGGTCGAAAATGGGCTTTCGGGGTGCCTGAGGCAGGGGCATTCCGTTCATATCGACGCAAACCCGGCGATTCGGAGTGAACACAATCCCTTGCGATGGACTCTATCCACAGTCGCAAGATGTGCTAAAATATTTGTCAAAGCTGTGCAAACCTCAGGAAAAGCTATCCCTCTTTTCCAGGGTTTGCGGTTAGGATGACCGTCCTGCCCGTCGCTGCGCCGGCGCGGCCTTGTTGCCGCTGCCCGGAAACGCGCCGGGGCAAACAAAATTCGTCGTTCACCGGAGTTGTCCCGTCATGTCCCTTCTCGAAGCCCGCAAGACCTACAAGCCTTTCGAGTACCCCTGGGCCTACGACTACTGGAAGATCCAGCAGCAGCTGCACTGGCTGCCCGAGGAAGTGCCGCTGGGCGAGGACTGCCGAGACTGGGCGCAGAAGATTTCCGAGCATGAGCGCAACCTGCTGACGCAGATCTTCCGCTTCTTCACGCAGGCCGACGTCGAGGTGCAGGATTGCTACCACGACAAGTACGCGCGTGTGTTCAAGCCGACCGAGATCAAGATGATGCTCACCGCCTTCTCCAACATGGAGACGGTACACATCGCGGCCTATTCGCACCTGCTCGACACCATCGGCATGCCCGAGAGCGAATACGGCGCGTTCCTCGAATATGCCGAGTTGAAGGACAAGCATGACTACATGCACACCTTTGGCGTCGATTCGGACGAGGATATCGCCCGTACGCTGGCGATGTTCGGTGGCTTCACCGAGGGGCTTCAGCTGTTCGCCAGCTTCGCGATGCTGATGAACTTCCCGCGCTTCAACAAGATGAAGGGCATGGGGCAGATTGTCTCGTGGTCGGTCCGCGACGAGACGCTGCACTGCGAGGGCATCATCAAGATGTTCCATACTTTCGTGAAGGAGCGCGGCTGCCTCACCAAGTCGGTCAAGCAGGACATCATCGACTGCTGCATGACCACCGTGCGTCTTGAGGACAACTTCATCGACCTGGCCTTCGAACTCGGCCCGGTGCCCGGCATGAGCGCCAAGGACATCAAGCGCTACATCCGCTTCATCGCCGACTGGCGACTTGGCCAGCTGGGTCTGCCGCCGGTCTACCTGATCGAGGAGCACCCGCTGCCCTGGCTGACGCCGCTGCTCAACGGCGTGGAGCACGCCAACTTCTTCGAGACCCGCGCCACCGAATACTCGAAGGGCGCGACGCGCGGTGACTGGAACACCGTTTGGGCGAACTTCGATTCGCGTCGCAAGGCGAAGCTGGGCGAGACCGCCGCGAATGTCGAAGGCGGCGAGCCGGGCCTGTTCGGGACGACCGAAGCGGCAGAGTGATTGCACTCAGTCAGATGAAACGATGCGAAGGGCGGCTGTAAGGTCGCCCTTTTCGTATGGGGCCTTTCTGTATCGGGATTGCGCGGTTACGCGACGGACCATGCCTGATCTCTCCCAGCTGATTCTCGTCGCGCTCGTTTGCGTGAACCTTGCGGCTTTCGTCATGTTCTGGGTGGACAAGCGGCTGGCGCAGGCGGGGCGTTCGCGCCAGCGCATTTCAGAGCGCCATTTACTCACACTGGCATTTTTCGGTGGGACGCCGGGCGCCTATGCGGCGCGTTCGCTGTTCCGGCACAAGACGCGCAAGCAGCCGTTTGTGCGCAACCTTCACGCCATCGTGATTCTGCAGGCCATTGCGCTGGCGATCGGCGGCGGCTGGTGGCTGGGTGGTTGATGAGCCGTCGACGTGTTGAAGAATATGAGCCGGGTCTGGGTAAACCGAAGGCGTCGGAAGACGTAATGGGGGCGGGGCCGCTGGCCCCGGAACTGTCTTTTTTTCTGAACCAGCCGCCCGATCAGACCAGCCAGGTCTTGGGCGAGGGCATGGGCTCGTGCTTCTGGGCCAGCAGCAGGGACTTCACGCTGCGCACGATCACCAGCACGCTCGTGGCGATCAGCAGGATGATCCCGACCACTACGACGCTGAGCGCGATGCCGACCACGGTCCACAGCACGCTCATCCAGAACGTGCGGATCATGTAGGTGTAGTGCGAGACTTCCCACTCGGCGCGGGGCTCCTTGCGCCACAGGTAGGCCATGACCAGTCCGGCGATCGTCGAGACGCCGAAGGTCAGCGACCCGCCGAGATAGAGCAGCGCCAGAACTGAGGGCTGGTTGGCCTCGAAGTTGCTCTTCCTGCTGTTGCTGGCGCTGCCGCTGGTGGGCTTGTCCGTCACGTCATCATCCTGTCTGTTGTCGTCGCAGGAAAGCCCTGCGCGCAAACGCCGGGCGAGGCAACTGGCTCAACCGCACCTGCCTCGCCCGGTCCTGTCAGTGCAGACCGAGGAACAGTCCTGCCAGCGCCGCGCTCATCAGGTTGGAGAGGCTGCCGGCGGCCAGCGCGCGCAGGCCCAGCTTGGCGATCACCGGGCGCTGGTTGGGCGCGAGGCTGCCGGTCACGGCCAACTGGATCGCGATCGAGGAGAAATTGGCGAAACCGCACAGCGCGAAGGTCACGACGGCGACGGTGCGCTGGCTGAGCAGCGGGTCCTTGCCCATCTCGATGAAGGCGACGAATTCGTTGAGTACGATCTTGGTGCCGAACAGGCCGCCCGCATGCATCGCCTGTGTCCAGTCCGGCGCGGCGAGCAGGTAGAAGATTGGCGCGAAGACGTAGCCGAGCAGGGCCTGCACGGTCACGTTCTGGAATCCGAGCAGGCTGGCGATCGAGCCGAACAGGCCGTTGGCGAGCGCGATCAGTGCCACAAAGGCCAGCACCATCGCGCCCACGGCCACGGCCAGCTTCACGCCGGTTTGCGCGCCCTGCGCGGCGGCCATGATGATATTGGCGGGCTTTTCCTCGTCGTGCGGCACTTCGACCGGAATGTCGCCCTGACTGTTCGCCACTTCGTCGACATGGACGCCGGGTTGGTGTGCCACGTCCTGCCGGTTGAGCGCGGCGGCGGCGAGACCGGCGGGGGGCGGGGTGTTGTCGGAAAGGTGCGCCAGCGGATGGGTCTCGCCCGGCAGCGGGTCGGGCATGATCATCTTGGCCATGAAGATACCGCCCGGCGCGGCCATGAAGGCGGCGGCGACGAGATAGTCGATGCGGATGCCCATGCTGGCGTAGGCGGCCAGGATGGTCCCTGCGACACCGGCCAGGCCCACGCTCATCACGCAGAACAGCTGCGAGGGGTTGAGCGCGGCGAGATAGGGCCGGATCACCAGCGGGCTCTCGCTCTGCCCCACGAAGATGTTCGAGGCTGCGCACAGGCTTTCCACCTTGCTGATCCCCGTTACCTTCTGCAGCGCGCCGCCGATCCAGCGGATCACCAGCGGCATGATGCGCAGGTAATAGAGGATCGAGATCAACGAGGCGAAGAAGATGATCACCGGCAGTGCCGAGATCGCGAAGCTCGCCCCGCCCACGTTTGGCGCGGCGAGCGGGCCGAACAGGAAATCGACACCGGCATGGGCATAGCCGAGCAGGCTCTCCACCGCCGAGGCTGCGCCCGACAGCAACGTGCGCCCGAACGGAACGTAGAGCACCAGCGCGGCAAAACCTGCCTGAAGCGCGAAGGCAGCGCCCACGACTCGCAGGCGAATCGCACGGCGATTCGAGGAAAGCAGGTAGGCAATGGCAATGATGAGAGCGACGCCGAGGGCGCTGAAAAGGGTTGGCATCGAGAAAACTGTCCCCCGGGGCAGGTCTGAAGCGAAAATTGCGTGGAATTCTATAGGCCGACTGTCGCTGGCTTCTAGTCCAAAGCGCCACATTTGCCTAAATGCCTTGAGGATGTCGACCCGATCCTGCCCTCCCGCCCTGATGTTGTTCACTGTCCTGTACGGGGGCATGGTCACGCTGGGGGGCGTTCTGGGATCGAAACAGGTCGCGCTGGGGCCGCTGGCGGTGGAGGCGGGGATCTTCCCGTTCCTGACGCTGGTGGCGACATCGAGCGGCATCGCGCAGCTTTACGGCGCATCGACGGCGCAGCGGCTTGCCCGCTTCGGAATGATCCCGCTGGTGATGGCGATCCTGCTGACCCTGTTCGTGCTGCGCCTGCCCACTGATCCGGGCATGTACGAACCTGCCAAGGCCGCGTTCCCGATCGTGCTGGGACAGTCGTGGCGGATGATGGCGGCGGGTATCTGCGCCTATGCCGTGTCGCTGACGCTCAACATCTTCATCTTCTCGCGCCTGGGTGGTGCTGTGGGCGGAGGGCGCCTTGCGCCCTTGCGTGGCGCCATCGCTGCGGCGCTCTCGCAGATCGCCGACACGATGATCTTCATCACCCTCTCGTTCTATGGCGAGCGCGATATCCTGCCGATCATGCTGGGCCAGATGCTGGCCAAGGTCGTGCTCTCGGCCGTGCTCGTGCCGATCATCATCACCATCGTGGTGCGCATCGGGCGCAGCATTGATGCGCGGGAAGGCGGATTTTAAGCGTCGTTCGGCCACAAATGGCTTCAAATCCGGCGCGAGGGGGTTAAAGCACCCCCATGCCGAATCCGCACGATCCCCAGCTTCTCTCCAAGGCCGCAACCCTCGTCGACGCGCTGCCCTATCTGCAGCGATACGCCGGGCGCACGTTCGTCGTGAAATACGGCGGCCATGCGATGGGTGATCCGGCACTGGCGGAAGACTTCGCCGAAGACGTCGTGTTACTGAAGGCGATCGGCATCAACCCGGTGGTCGTCCATGGCGGCGGACCGCAGATCGGCAACATGCTCAAGACCATGGGCGTCGAATCGCAGTTCATCGACGGGCTCCGCGTCACTGACAAGCAGACCGCGCAAGTCGCCGAAATGGTGCTGTGCGGCGCGATCAACAAGGAAATCGTCGGCTGGATCGCCAAGGCGGGCGGCAAGGCGATGGGCATTTCCGGCAAGGACGGTGGCCTCGCCACAGCGCGCAAGGTCGCCCGCACGAAGAAGGATCCCGACAGCCAGATCGAGAAGGTCGTCGACCTCGGCTTCGTGGGCGAGCCCGAGCATATCGACATCCGCGTGATCGAGACGATCTCATCGGCAGGCTACATTCCGGTGATCTCGCCGATCGCGGCGGGGCCGGATGGCGAGACCTACAACGTCAATGCCGATACGATGGCAGGCGCCGTCGCCGCGGCGCTGGGCGCGGCACGCCTGTTCCTGCTTACCGACGTGCGCGGCGTGCTCGACAAGCAGGGTGAACTGCTGACCGACCTGACGCCTGCCGACATAGCCGCGCTTCAGGAAGACGGCACGATCTCGGGTGGGATGATCCCCAAGCTGGAAACCTGCATCCATGCGGTGGAAGCAGGCTGCGAAGCCGCCGTCGTGCTTGACGGACGGGTCTCGCATGCCATGTTGCTGGAAATCTTCACGCAGGAAGGAGCCGGCACGCTCATCCGCGCTGGCTAGTTTTCCTCGTCAAGAGGCTAGAACCAGAAAAAGGCCGTATAGTTTATCATGATGAAAATGCCCGCATTCCGCCCCGTTCGTCGACTGGCTCCTGCCGCAAGCGCGCTGGCCGTCGTCTCGCTGGCGCTGGCGGGTTGTCAGGGCGACAGCGATCCTTCGTCGGCGGCCAGTGCCTCGGCCAGCGCTGCCCCGGATGCACAGCCGTCTGCCGACGCCACGGGTTCGGCCAATGGTGCGGTCGTCTCCAACCTCGATTTCGGCGCGCTGACCGATCGCCAGCAGCCCGAGCGCCTGCTGCAGTTCTACACCAGCGCGATCCGGGCGCAGAACTGGAACGCCGCCGCGCGCGCATGGAGCCTCGATGCGCAGATGACGCCTGACAAGCTCAAGGCGGAATTCGCCGGTGCCGGTGCCCGCCTGACGCTGGGCAAGGGCGATGTCGAGGGTGCTGCCGGTTCGCTCTACTATGAGGCGCCGCTCGTCGTGGACTTCTCGGACGGTCGACCCTCGCAGCGGGGTACCATCGTTGTGCGCCGCGTCAACGACGTGCCGGGGGCGAGCGAGGAACAGCTCAACTGGCGGATCGAGCGGACGTCGACCTTCTCGTCCTGATGCCGGTCGGAGTGTGGCAGCGCCCGGTATGCCGGTCGCGGACCAGATTGTTCCCCGCGCACTCTTGCCGGAAGGCCGGGCTGCCCGCTATTGAGCGCGGATATCCATCCGGCAGTCCAGGAGCACGCCTTGATCTTCTTCACCCTCTACCAGATCGTGAACTATCTCATCACGATCATCGTGTGGATCGTGATTGTCCAGTTCGTGCTGGGCCTGCTGATCGCATTCAACGTGGTCAACACCCACAACCAGTTCGTCGCCTCGGTGTGGCGTGCACTCAATGCGTTGCTCGAACCGCTGCTGGCGCCGATCCGGAGAATCCTGCCCAATACCGGCGGGATCGACTTTTCGCCGATGGTGCTGATCATCGGCCTGAACGTGCTCAACATCATCCTCGGCAACCTTGCCCGCACCTATATCTGAGAGCTGATCCCGACATGACCGATACTGCGACCGCCGCTGCCGCCATCATCGACGGCAAGGCCTTTGCGCAAGGGCTGCGCGAGAAGGTGGCCGTCGCTGCCGCCGATTTCGAGGCGAAGGCCGGGCGCAAGGCGGGCCTTGCGGTGGTGCTGGTGGGGGAAGACCCGGCCAGCCAGGTCTATGTCCGCTCCAAGGGAAAGATGACTGTCGCCTGCGGGATGCACAGCTTCGAGCACAAGCTGCCTGCCGACGCCAGCGAGGCCGAACTGCTGGGCGTGGTTCAGGCGCTCAACGCCGATCCGGCGGTGGACGGCATCCTCGTCCAGCTGCCGCTGCCCGCGCACATGAACGAGCAGACGGTGATCGCGGCGATCGACCCGGACAAGGATGTCGATGGCTTCCACGTCATCAATGTCGGCCGCCTTGGCACCGGGCTGCCGGGCTTCGTGCCCTGCACGCCGCTCGGCTGCCTGATGCTGCTGAAGGACAAGCTCGGTTCGCTCTCCGGCCTCGATGCGGTGGTGATCGGTCGCTCGAACATCGTCGGCAAGCCGATGGCGCAGCTACTCACTGCCGAGAGCTGCACCGTTACGCTGGCGCATAGCCGGACCAAAGACCTGCCCGATGTCGTGCGCCGCGCCGATATCGTCGTGGCCGCCGTAGGCCGTCCCGAGATGGTCCGGGGCGAGTGGATCAAGCCCGGCGCGACCGTGATCGACGTGGGCATCAACCGCGTCGAGGGCGCCGAGGGCGAGAAGGCGCGTCTGGTCGGCGATGTCGATTTCGCCTCGGCCAGCGCGGTCGCCGGTGCGATCACCCCGGTGCCGGGTGGTGTCGGGCCGATGACCATTGCCGTGCTGCTGCGCAACGCCATTGTTGCTGCCCATCGCAACGCCGGGATCGCCTTCGACGACGCCAGCCTGTGACGGCGCGGCCGTGATCCGGTCGAGGCCTCTCGCCCTTGCGGTGGGCGCGCTCGTGCTCTCGGCGCTGCTGGTGCCGGGAGTGGCGGAGGCCCGCAAGCGGATGCGGCTTGGCGTCGGGCCGGGTACGGCCAACCCCAGCGAGCTGATCGCCACCGAGATCGCGCTCGAACGCCGGGCCGCAGATAAAGGCCTCGGCAAGGCGCTGCGCGATACGGCGGCGGACGAAGCGGTCGTGCTGGCACCCGATCCAGTGCCTGCGAAAGACTGGCTCTCGCGCCACGGGAATGGGCTCGCCCCGCAACGCTGGGATGCAAAGTCTGTCTGGATGAGCTGCGACGGCACGCTGGGTGTAACGCGCGGAACGTGGCACGATGCCTCGGGCAGCGGGACTTTCGTAAAGGTCTGGCAGCAGCGCAAGCCCGGTGACTACCGCTGGGTCGCATTCGCCGAGGGGCCTGCGGAACCGGAGACGCGGGCGGCGACCGTCAAGCCCGATGATGGGCTGGAAACGCTCAGTGCCAGCGTTGCCGAATGCATTCGCCGGGCGCCCGATGCGCCCCCTGTGCCCAGCGTTTCGCTGGAAAGCCGGGCCTCTACTGTGGGCAGTGGCGGCATGTCGCGTGACGGAACGCTCGCATGGGCCTATGCAGCGGCAGATGGCGGCGGCACGCTCGAAGTGTCGCTGCGCAAGGCCGGGGCGATGGTCCCGGTGATCGATTTCAACCTGTCCGCCGCCTCTGTCGCGGCGCTGAGACCCCCGCGCGGATACTTGCGCGCGGGTAGGGAGGCCCGCTGAGCGATGCTCGATTTGTTCATGTCCGCCTTCGCGACGCTGTTTGTGGTGATCGATCCGCCGGGCTGCGCGCCGATCTATGCGGGGCTCTCCGCCGGAGCATCGCGCGCGCAGGCGATTTCGATGGCGGCGCGCGCCTGTCTCATTGCTGCGGGGATTCTGATCGTTTTCGCGCTGTTTGGCGAGAAACTGCTCGGCTTCCTGCATATCGACCTTAATGCCTTCCGCATGGCAGGCGGCATCATGCTGTTCATCATCGCGCTGGAAATGGTGTTCGAAAAGCGCACCCAGCGTCGCGAGGAGCGCGCCGAGAAGCTGCTGACCGAGCATCCCGAGGTTGAGGACGTCTCGGTTTTCCCGATGGCGATGCCGATGCTGGCAGGTCCCGGTTCGATCGCGACGATCATGCTGCTGACCCAGCGCGCCCATGGCGCCGAGGAAACCGCGATGGTGCTCGGTGCCATGGCGCTTGTGTTGCTGATCAGTTTTGCCGGCCTCGCTGCCGCAGGGCCGCTGATGCGTATTCTGGGTGACAAGGTCGAGGCGGTCATCACGCGTCTGCTCGGTGTGCTGCTGGCTGCGCTTGCCGCGCAGTTCGTGATCGACGGGATCAAGGCCGCGCTGGTAAGCTGATCTGCCCGCGGGGGTGCATTCATCTGGCATTCATCGGCCGGGGCGGAATTTTCGTCCCGGCCGATGTCGTTTCGGGCATCCGGCGGTTTGCAAAGGATATGCCCGATGCGCCTGCCTGCTGTGCTGTTGTTCACCTGTTCCACGCTGATTGCGCTTCCTGTGCAGGCGCAGATCGTTGGGCCTTTGCCGGACGGCTCGACGGTGGATCGCACGAACCATGCGCAGACTCAGTCCGAGGCTGTCGGTTATGGAGAGGATCGTCTGCGCACCCGCGCGGTGATCGACGAAGCCCGCAATTCCGGCCATCTCAGCCATCACGAATCGAAAGCCCTGCGCAGGCAGGCACGCGATATAGACATGCTGGCGGATCGCTTCGGTGCGGACGGTTATTCGCCCAGCGAATTGAAGGAGCTGGACTTCCGCGAGCGGGCGCTGGAAGGTCTGGCGGGCGCAGCGAAATCGCGCAACGCGAAGCGTTGAAGCGGATTTGTTAGTCCCGGACTGCTGGCTGGGCGTTACTGAAGCGTCACCCCGTCCTCGTCGCCATTGCGGCGGCCGAAGAACTGCATCAGCTGCACCAGCAACTCGCAGCGTTGGGCCAGCGTATCGACTTCCAGCAGGGCCTGCTTGGCGGCGCTGTCGAACGGAGCGATCTGCGCGACGCCATTGATCAGCGAGGTATCGTCGAGGCGGACCACTTTGTCCCAGTCTACCGAATAGCCCTGCCGGTCGGCGAAGCGGCGCGCCTCCCGCTCGAAGCTGGCGCGCTCGATGGGGGAGAGGGCTTCCAGTTCGGGATCGGCGATCAGCTCCGCCTCGATCTGCCGGAACGGCGTGGTGACGTCGAGTTCGCGCAGGATCCGGAAGCGCCGTTCGCCTTCGAGGATGATGTTGAAGCGTCCGTCCTCCAGCGCTTCCACCTCCGCGATCCGGCCAAGGCACCCCACCGCATAGAGCGGGGCGCCCTCGGCATTCGCCTGAGGCTGGATCATGCCGATCCGCCGGTCACGGGCGAGGGCGTCCGTCACCATCGCGCGATAGCGCGGCTCGAAGATGTGCAGCGGCAGTTGCAGCTCGGGATAGAGCATCGCGCCGGTCAGCGGGAAGATCGAGATCCGCGTCACGGCGCGCCTGCTCCGCCCGCTCAGCCGAACAGGATCGTCGAGAGGCGACGGCGGGTAGCCGCGACCCACGGGTCTTCCAGCCCGACCACCTCGAAGATCTGGAGCAGCTTGGCGCGCGCGGCGCCTTCGCTCCAGGCGCGGTCGGCCTGCACCATCGCCAGCAGCGTATCGGCGGCGGTGTCGCGCTCCCCTGCGGCAAAGGCGGCGTTGGCGAAGGCGAGCTGCGCGTCCATGTCGGCGGGCCGCTCGGCAGCGGCGGCGCGCAGGGCGGCGAGTTCGCTGTCCTCGGGCTTGTCGGCGGCCAGTTCCAGAGCGGCGCGGGCGCGTTCGATATGGGCGTCGGCCAGCATCTCGGGCGTCAGTCCTTCGAGCAGCTGGCGGGCCTCGTCGATCCGCCCGGCAGCGACGAGTGCCCGGATGAAGCCGGCGGCGGCCTCGGCATTATCGGGCGCGACCTCAAGGATCTGCATGAACATGGCGGCGGCGCGCTCCGCATCGCCTGCGGCCAGCGTTTCTTCGCCCATCGCGAGCAGCGGGGCCAGATCGGGCGCGGGTTCCTCGCCCAGTGCGCCGGGCTGGACCGGCAGCTGCGAGAGCAGCTGGTCGAGCACCTGACGCAGCTGCGTCTCGCTGCGCGCATTGGTCAGGTCGGCCACCGGCTGGCCCTGGAACATCGCATAGACCGTCGGGATCGAGCGGACCTGGAACTGCGAGGCGATGAACTGCTCCTCGTCCACGTTCACCTTGGCAAGGATCACGCCCTTTTCGGCATATTCGGCGGCGATCTTTTCCAGCGTGGGGGTCAAGGCCTTGCACGGCCCGCACCATTCCGCCCAGAAATCGAGGATGACCAGCTTGGTCATCGACGGTTCGGCCACGTCCTTGCGGAATCGCTCGACGGCCTTCTGTTCCTCGATGTTCAGACCCATGCTGGCCACGCGTAATCTCCATTCGTCGCAAATGTGTTTTGCAGGTGGCGGCCTAGATCGCCCTTCGGAGGCGATTTGTGAAGGGGCAAACCCCGTAGCGTCCAGCCTTTTGCCGAGGCTTTGCCATCGCTGCTGAAGTTTTTGAACTTTTTCGCTTGCCGAGTCAGACGCCCCCTGTTAGTGGCCCGCCTCACCCGAGGGGACAGGCCATTTGGCCGGTTCTTTCAAACGCCAGAGCGGGCGTAGCTCAGGGGTAGAGCACAACCTTGCCAAGGTTGGGGTCGAGGGTTCGAATCCCTTCGCCCGCTCCAGTTTTCCTAGAGAAATCAGGCGTTTCGCGAAGCTGCATGGTTCGCGTTCCGGGTTTACCTGTGCAGCCTTATCGGGCTGCACCAGCGCCAGAGCGGGCGTAGCTCAGGGGTAGAGCACAACCTTGCCAAGGTTGGGGTCGAGGGTTCGAATCCCTTCGCCCGCTCCAGTCTTCCTACAGATCAGTCTCAGCGCTTCCTCGATCGCCGGGGCAGCAGCGCGTTGCGCATCGCGAAGCTCGAACTGATGCGGGTGACGCCCGGCAGGCGGGATAGCACTTCGCCGTGGATCGCCTCGTAGGCGGCGGCGCTTTCGGTGCGTACGCGCAGCCAGTAATCGACATCGCCCGCCATCAGGAAGCATTCCTTGATTTCCGGGCACTGGCGCACGGCAGCCTCGAAGCGTGACAGGAAATCCTCGCTCTGGCGCTCCAGCGTGACCTGCACCAGCACGTCGACACCGTTCACCTCATCGCCGATGCCGGTCAGCGCGGTATAGCCCGCGATCACGCCGCTGTCCTCCAGCAGGCGGATGCGGCGGTGACAGGCGGAGGGCGAGAGGCCGACTTCGGCGGCGATCTCCGAATTGGGGCGCCGGGCGTTGAGCCGCAGCAGCCGCAGGATCGCGCGGTCGGTGGAATCGAGTGGTGCGGGCATTCGTTCTCCAGACTTGCGAAGATCGTGCGAAAAATCGTGATCTGTGCAACGATCTTCGACAAACAGGCATAACATTCAAGTCGATATTCGATAGAGTGGCGGCGAAGGAGTTTTTCCCTTGGCTTCTACCCCGTCCGATATTCCGCCCGAATTTGCAGGCGCTACGCTGCGTATCGACCTCGATGCACTGGCCGCGAACTATCGCCTGATCCGCGATCGTGCCGCGCCGGCCCGCGCTGCCGCCGTCATCAAGGCACGCGGCTATGGTCTGGGTGCGGAACTGGTCGGTACGAGGCTCTATGCCGAGGGCTGCCGCGATTTCTTCGTCGCCATGCCGGGAGAGGCGGTGCCGGTGCTCGCCGCGCTGCCCGCCGCAGCCCGCGTCTTCGTGCTCAACGGCCTGCTGCCCGGCGCGGAAGGGGCTTGCGCAGCGCTGGGGGCGATCCCGGTGCTCAACTCGCTCGACCAGATCGCCCGCTGGTCCGCCTGCGCGAAGGCGCGTGCAGAAGTGCTTCCCGCCGCCGTGCAGGTGGACAGCGGCATGTCGCGTCTTGGCCTCTCGCCCGAGGAACTGGCGATCCTGACCGCAGAGCCGGAGCGCCTGGATAGCATCGACCTGCTGCTGGTCATGAGCCACCTTGCCTGCGCCGACAGCCCTGAGGCCGAGGCGAACGTCGCGCAGGCCACGCGCTTTGGCACCATGGCCGAAGCGTTTCCCGGCGTGCCCCGCGCGCTCGACAACAGCGCAGGCAGCTTCCTGCCGCGCGGGCACTTCGATCTCGTCCGCCCCGGCATCGCGCTCTACGGCGGCGCGCCTTACGAGGGCGAGAACCCGATGCGTGCGGTCGTCTCGCTGGAGGCGCGGCTGGTGCAGACCCGCAAGGTGCCCGTGGGCACCGGCGTCGGCTATGGCCTGACCCATGTGACCACGCGCGAAACCACCGTGGCGACGATCCCCGTGGGCTATGCCGATGGCTGGCCGCGCCATCTTTCCAGCGTCGGGGCGGTCTATCTCGGCGGCCATCGCGCGCCGATTCTGGGCCGCGTCTCGATGGACAGCATGACCGTGGACGTGACCGACGTGCCCGAAGCGCATGTCTATCCCGGCGCGCCGGTCGAACTGATCGGGCCGCACCAAAGCCTCGATCAGGTTGCGAGCGATGCCGGCACCATCTCCTACGAAATCCTCACCCAGCTCGGCCCCCGCTACCACCGCGAAGTGCTTCCGGTGCAGGCGCATGCCGAAGCTATCGCCCAAGCCGTTACAGGGAGCGATGCAGCATGAAGGTCATCATCCTTGGCAGCGGCGTGATCGGCGTCACCTCCGCCTGGTATCTCGCGCAGGCGGGGCACGAGGTGACGGTGATCGACCGGCAGGAAGGCCCGGCACTCGAAACCAGCTTTGCCAATGCGGGCGAGATTTCGCCGGGGTATTCCACGCCGTGGGCTGCACCGGGCATCCCGATGAAGGCGATGAAGTGGCTGACCATGCGTCACGCGCCGCTGGTGCTGCGTCCCCAGCCGGACATGGCGATGGTGCGCTGGATCGTCGCGATGCTGCGCAACTGCAACGCGCGCGACTATGCGATCAACAAGCGCCGCATGGTGCGCGTGGCCGAGTTCAGCCGCGACCGTCTGGTGGAGCTGCGCGGCGAGACCGGCATTGCCTATGACGAGCGCAGTCAGGGCACGCTGCAATTGCTGCGCGAGGCGAAGCAGATGGACGGCATCGCCAAGGATGTGGACGTGCTGCGCGCCGATGGTGTGCCCTTTGAGGTGCTCGACCGCGCGGGCTGCATCGCCGCCGAGCCGGGGCTTGCCGCCTCGCAGGCCCCCATCGCCGGTGGCCTGCGCCTGCCGCACGACGAGACCGGCGACTGCTTCAAGTTCACCAATGCGCTGGCCGAGCGCTGCGCCGCGCTCGGCGTCGAGTTTCTCAACGGCACCACGATCATACAATTGATCGAAGAGGGCGGACGCATCGCCGGGGTGGAGACGAGTGCGGGCGTGCTGCGCGCCGACAGTTACCTCGTCGCCATGGGCAGCTTCTCGCCGATGCTGGTCAGGCCGCTGGGTCTCAAGCTGCCGATCTATCCGGTGAAGGGCTATTCGCTCACCGTGCCGATCACCGACGAGGCGCGCGCGCCGGTTTCCACCCTGCTCGACGAAAGTTACAAGGTGGCGATCACCCGGCTGGGGAACCGCATCCGCATCGGCGGCATGGCCGAGCTTTCGGGCTACGAGCGCACGCTGCCGCCCGCCCGCCGCGAAACGCTGGAGATGTCTGCCGGATCGCTGTTCCCCAGCGCGGGTGACTTCTCGCAAGCCACGTTCTGGTGCGGCCTGCGCCCGATGACGCCCGACAGCGTGCCGGTGATCGGCGCCACGAAGATCGATAACCTCTTCCTCAACTGCGGCCACGGCACGCTGGGCTGGACGATGGCCTGCGGCTCGGGCCACGTCATTGCCGACATCATCAGCGGCCGCCGCGCCGCCATCGAAACCGCCGATCTCTCGATCGACCGCTACTGATTTTACAAGGACTGAACGCATGACCACGATCACCCGCATCGACGAAGGCAGCCGCATGAGCGAGGCCGTCGTCCATAACGGCACCGTCTACCTCTCCGGGCAGGTCGGCGAGGTAGGCGATTCGGTCGCCGACCAGACCCGCACCGCGCTCGTCGAGATCGAAATGCTGCTTGCCAAGGCGGGCAGCAGCAAGGCCCACATGCTCGCCGCGCAGATCTGGCTGGCCGACATGGCCGACTTCGAGGCAATGAACACCGTCTGGGATGCCTGGGTCGGCGATGTCCCCCGCCCGACCCGCGCCACCGGCGAATCCAAGCTCGCCGATCCGGGCTATCTCGTGGAAGTGATCGTCACCGCTGCCGTGGCGTGATCTTCGGTTGAGGGTGAAAAGGTAGGGTCAGAGCAGGGGGCCATCGCCCCCTGCACCCCCGGTACGTCTCCCGGCGGTGGGCTGAGGTATGGGGCTGGCTTTGCGTTTGTGGGCTATGCGGTAAGCGTTCCCTTGCGGACGGTCCGCTTTGGCCTATTCTCCAATTATGACGACGGACATGGCCAACGCAGATACGGTTGTCGAGGAGATCGACGAGGGCACGCTACGACCGCGCACTCATGAAGTGGTTCGCGCCCTTCATCGGCATATGCGTTTGGCGGAGGTCGTTCAGCAGAGGGCGTTGGAGACCTTCGACCGTGGTGAACAAAATACCAAGGGTTTGGCGCTTCAAAACGAAATGTGGGTGATGATGAGAACTTTGCCCATCGATCAGCAGAGTGGGTTGCGCCTCTCAAATTGCCTCGCGAGACCAGATGAAGAGGTAGATTGGCATCTTGCTGGATACCTTACGCTCTGGGCGCGTCAGCAGGGAATATCAGAACAGCAAATCATCGATGCATTCCATGTGGAGTGAATGACTGTTTTCCACCCTTCTTCGTCATTCCCGCGAAGGCGGGAATCCAGTGGCACCCTCGCGGTGCAGGATGCCTTTGCGCCTTCCGCCTATATTCTCGCATCGGCGCAATCTTGCCACTGGTCCCGGTCTCGACGCGTTGCGCTGACTGGATTCCTGCCTGCGGGGGAATGGCGAAGGCCAGAATGAAGGCGGTGCCGCTCCCCTCAATCCCCCGCGACGGTCATCCCGTCCACGCGCAGAGTCGGTACGTTGACGGCGCGGAACCATTCGAGGTCGTTCGCGGCGGTGAGCGCGCCGTACATTGCCACCAGATTGCCCGCGACGGTGAACTCGGCGACGGGACCGGCGATCTCGCCGCCCACGATGCGGAAGCCCGAGGCGCCGCGGCTGTAGTCGCCCGTCACGGCGTTCACGCCCTGTCCGATCAACTCGGTGACATAGACGCCATCGGCGATATCCGCGATCAGCTCGGCGGGCGAGAGTGCGCCGGGGGCCATATGGACATTGCCGGTCGAGACGCCGGGGGCACCGGCGCCGCCACGCGCGGCATGCCCGGTGGGCTCAAGGCCAAGCTGGCGGGCGGCAGCACTGTCGAGCAGCCAGCCGGTGAGGCGGCCATCGCTGACGATCTCGCCGCCCGCCGTGGGCAGACCCTCGCCATCGAACGGGCGCGAGCGCAGGCCGCGCACGACATGCGGATCGTCGAGGATCGTCAGGCCCGGCGCGAACAGCTGGTCTTCCAGACGTTCCAGCAGGAAGCTGGCGCGCCGGGTGATCGCGCTACCCGAAATGGCGCCGATCAGCGGGGCGAGCAGCGTGCCGCCGACGCGCGGGTCGAACACCACCGGCATCGCGCCGCTGCGCAGCTTTGCCGAGTTGAGGCGGGCGACGGCCCGCTCGCCTCCGCGCGTGCCGATTTCGGCAGGGGACGGCAAGTCGGCCAGGTGGTGTACCTGGCGCCAGTCGCCGTCGCGCTGCTTCGCATTGCCTTCGCCCGCAACGACAGAGGCGCTGACGCCCCGGCTGGTCGAGGCATAGGCGCCCGCAAAGCCGTGGCTGGTCGCCAGCGCGAACACGCCGCCGCCCGAAGAGGCCGAGGCGCCGTCCGAATTGGTGACGCCCGCCACCGCGCGCGCCGCGTCCTCGGCCTCTTCGGCCATGGCGCGAAGCTGCTCGGGCGAGGGCTCCTGCGTGTCGATCAGGTCCAGCTCGGGCCAGTCGCCGTGGCTTAGGCGATCGCGCGGGGCGAGCCCGGCATAGGCGTCTTCGGGCGCGGCGCGGGCCATGTCGAGTGCGCGCGCGGCCAGTTCGTCGAGCGCGGCGACCGAAAGATCGGACGAGCCGATGCTGGCCGAGCGCTTGCCCACGAACACGCGCAGGCCGATGTGCTCGCCTTCGGAGCGCTCCACGTCTTCCAGCTTGCCCAGCCGTACCGAGATGCCTTCCGACGCGCTGGCGCTGTAGACTGCATCGGCGGCATCGGCGCCGGCGCGGCGCGCGCGCTCGACAAGGTCTGCGGCCCGCTCGCGGGCGTCCTGGGTGCTCAGCATGGCGTGTCCTGTGTCCTCAATCGCTTGAGGACGGCCCTAGCCGCCCGGTGCGTCCAGCGCAAACGGGGTGGTGCTTTCAATCCTCACCATGCACGAAACCTGCCAGTTTCCATCGAGGTACGAAAATGCCCGCTTGCGGCAGCCCCCCGTGCTGCGGTAACTCGCGCGGATGGACGCCGATAACGATCTGCACGCCCAGCCCGCAGCCGAACAGGCCGCCGAACAGCAGGCCGCTGCTGCTCTGGTCGCCGAAAAGGGCGGGCTTGAGGTCATTTCCATCGCCAAGAGCTATGACAAGCGGACCGTGCTGTCCGATATTTCGCTCTCCGTGGCGAAGGGCGAGGTGCTCGGCCTGCTCGGCCCCAACGGTGCGGGCAAGACCACCTGTTTCTATTCGATCATGGGTCTGGTGCGCCCGGATTCGGGCCGTATCCTGATGGACGGCGTCGATGTGACGCGCCTGCCGATGTACCGCCGCGCGGTGCTGGGGCTGGGCTATCTGCCGCAGGAAACCTCGATCTTCCGCGGACTGACGGTAGAACAGAACATCGCCGCCGTGCTCGAACTGAACGAGCCGGATCGCAGCGTGCGCGAAGCCGAGCTGGAGCGCCTGCTCGACGAATTCGGCCTCACCCGCCTGCGCGCCAGCCCGGCGATGGCACTGTCCGGCGGTGAGCGCCGCCGCGCCGAAATCGCCCGCGCACTGGCCGCCAAGCCGTCGATCATGCTGCTCGACGAGCCGTTCGCAGGCATCGATCCGCTGTCGATCTCGGACATTCGCGAACTCGTTCGCGATCTGAAGAATCGCGGCATCGGTGTGCTGATCACCGACCATAACGTGCGCGAGACGCTGGATATCGTCGACCGTGCCTGCATCATCTATGGCGGGCAGGTGCTGTTCGCGGGCAGCCCGCAGGCGCTGGTGGCGGACGAGGCGGTGCGCAGGCTCTATCTCGGCGAGAGCTTCACGCTGTGATTCATTCGGGGGCTTTCCATCCGGCGCAGGCGTGGGGGCGCCACGTGCCGAAGGGCCTGCCCCCCGCGGTACACTGATCCGTGGCTCTCGGGGCACGCCTCGACCTGCGGCAGAGCCAGTCGCTGGTGATGACGCCACAGCTCCAGCAGGCGATTAAGCTGCTGGCGCTGTCCAACCTCGAAATCGAGGCGTTCGTCGGCGAATCGCTCGATGGTAATCCGCTGCTCGATACCGGGGCGGCGGAAGCGGCGCCACCTGTCGAATCTATCGAAAGCATGCCGGACGAGGCGCGGCGTACCGCGCTGGAGACCTCCGGCGTCGACCAACTGATCGGCGAGGGGCGCGGCGGGGATGACCGCCCGCTCGATATCGACGCGCGTGCGCTCGATACCGATCGCGACACCGGCGACGGCGCGGCGGAATCTCCGTTCAGTGGCGGCGATGCGCTGTGGGGCGCGGGGGGAGGCGGCCTTTCGGGCGAGGAGGGCCCCGGCATCGACGAGCGCCCCGGCGCCGAAGAGACGCTGACCGAACACCTCACTGCGCAAGTCGGCACGGTGGCGCTGGATATGCGCATGGCGGCGATCATGCATTACCTGATCGGCCAGCTCGATGAGGCGGGCTATCTGCCCGCGCGCGTCTCGGAACTGGCGGCGGATATTGCGCTGGACGAACGGGAAGTGGAAGCGGCGCTGGCCCTGGTGCAGACGCTTGATCCGACCGGGGTGGGCGCACGTTCGCTCAGCGAATGCATTGCCCTGCAGGCGCGCGAGGCGGATCGCTACGATCCGGCGATGGCGCGGCTGATCGACAATCTCGATCTGCTGGCGCGCGGTGAAATCCCCCGCCTCAAGCGCATGTGCGGCGTGGACGACGAGGATTTCGCGGACATGCTGGCCGAACTGCGCGGCTACGATCCCAAGCCCGGCCTGCGCTTCGGCGGTGAGCCCAGCCTGCCGGTGACGCCCGATGTGCTGGTGACGCCGGCTCCGGCGGTGAAAGCAGGAGCTGAAGCGGAATCGTCGCCGGAGCCGTCTTCCGGCTGGACCGTGGCGATCAACCCGGCGACGCTGCCGCGCCTGATCGTCAACCGGGGTTATTACGTGGAGCTGCGCGGTACGTGCGGCGACAAGGCCTCGCGCGCGTGGCTTTCGGAAAAGCTGGCCGATGCCAACTGGCTGATCAAGGCGCTCGATCAGCGCCAACGCACGATCCTGAAAGTGGCGAGCGAACTGGTGAAGCAGCAGCAGGGCTTCTTCCAGCGCGGCGTGGCGGATCTCAAGCCGCTGACCCTGCGGGCAGTGGCGGAAGCCATCGGCATGCACGAATCAACCGTCAGCCGCGTCACCTCGAACAAGTACCTGCAATGCCCGCGCGGCACGTTCGAGCTGAAGTATTTCTTCACCTCGGGCGTGGGGGCTTCGTCGGATGGCGAGGGCGGCGCTTCGGCGGAGGCGGTGAAGGCGGCGATCCGCCAGCTGATCGATGCGGAGGACCCCAAGGCGATCCTCTCGGACGATACGCTCGTCGATCTGCTCAAGGACAAGGGCTTCCAGCTCGCCCGGCGCACGGTGGCGAAATATCGCGAGGCGATCGGCCTTGGCAGTTCGGTCCAGCGGCGGCGCCAGAAGGCGATCGCGGGGAAGTAGGGCTTAGGGAATGTTTGGAAATGCCCTAATGGGCATTTCAAGGCGGCACCGGCCCGCGCCCCCACCCTGCCACCCAACGATAGTATCCTGCGGGTGGCAGGGTGGGGGCGTGGGCCGGTGCCGCAAAATTCGCATTCCGCGAATTTTCAAACGGACTCTTACACCAGCCCCAGCTTCGCCAGTTCGCTGACCATCCTTGCAGGCATCGCATCGCCTGCCACTTCGCCCGCGCCGAGGTCTGCGGGGGCGTCTTCCTCGGACAGGTAGCGCCAGCCCTGATGCGCGCGCTTGGGCTTGGTCTGCACGGCGATCAGTTCGGGCGAGAGGTGGATGTGCCAGCGGCCGTCCTCGCGCTGGGTAAAGCGGCGGATCGGTGAGCGACCGATCAGGGCATGCTCGAAGATCCAGTAGAGCGAGCCGCCGATCATCTCCTCATGTCGCTTGGGCAGATAGCGCGTGGTCATCAACGCCTCGCCCAGCGGGGCATGAGCCTCCAGCCATTCGCGAAGGTCCGCAGGGCTGGTGGCGGAGAAAGCGATCTTGGTCATGTTGAGCGGCATGACCTTCAGATAGGGAGGCCAGCCCGATCAGGCCAGCCCGATCAAGCAAGTCCCGTCAACACCGCCAGCCCGAGGAACGAGAAAAAGCCCATGCAGTCGGTCGCGGTGGTTACGAAAACTGCCGAGGATACCGCCGGATCGACGCGGAAACGGTCGAGCAGGACGGGGACAAGAATGCCCGACAAACCGGCGACCAGATTGTTGATCACCATCGCCGCGCCGATCACCGCGCCGAGCAGTGGATTACCGAAGATCAGCCAGGTGCCCGTGCCGATCAGCAGGCCCAGCGTGGTGCCGTTGGCGGTGGCGATGCGAAACTCGCGCAGGATCATGCGCACGGTGTTGGAATCGGTCAGCTGGTTGGTGGCGATAGCGCGCACTGCCACGGCCAGCGTTTGCGTCCCCGCGTTGCCACCCATGCCTGATACGATCGGCATGAGCACTGCCAGCAGCGCGAAATGCGCGATCGCACCCTGAAACCCTCCGACCACCGATGAGGCGAGCATCGCTGTGGCCAGATTGACGATCAGCCACGTCAGGCGGGCGCGTACGGTCAGCAGGATCGGCTCGTTGATGTCGCCATCGCCGGCGCCGGACAGCAGCAGGGCGTCCTCGCCCGCTTCTTCCTGAATGATGTGAACGATATCGTCGACTGTGACCTGACCGATCAGGCGACCCGCCTCGTCCACCACGGCGGCGGAGATCAGCGCGTACTTCTGGAAGCGCAGCGCGACTTCCTCCTGATCCATGCCGACCGGGATCAGCGTCTGGTCGCGGGCCATGACATCGTAGAGTGGAATGTTGCGCGGAGTGCGCAAAATCCACGAGAGCGAGCAGGTGCCGACGGGACGATGCATCGGATCGACGATGAAAACTTCCCAGAACTCGGTCGGCAGTTCGCGATGGTCGCGCAGGAAATCGATCAGCCCGCCGACGGTCATCGTTTCGTGGACGGCCACGAAATCGCGGCTCATCAGGCGCCCTGCGGATTCCTCCGGATAGGACAGCGCAGATTCGATCGCGGCGCGGTCTTCCGGCTCCATCTCGGCAAGGACGGCCTGCTGGTCCTCCTCGTCGAGATCCTCCAGCATGGCGACGGCATCGTCGGTATCGAGTTCACCGGCGATCTCGGCGACGACATCGGCGGGTAGCGCCTCGACGATGGTTTCGCGCACCCAGTCGTTCAGCTCGGCGATGACCTCGGCGCCCATGAGGTCGCTGATCGCGCGGCCCAGCGGCGCACGCTCGCTCTCGTCGACCAGCTCGAACAGGTCGGCGATGTCGGCGGGGTGTAGCGGTTCGACGAGATCGTAGACGCGGCCGAAATCGTCCTCGGCCAGAGCCTCCTTCACCGCCCGCACGAACTCGGGCTTGAGGCGGTTGTCCTTGTCCAGACTCTCGCTCTCGGCCGCCGTCTCGGGCGCGGGCGCCACGTCTTCGGTCAGGTCGGGATCGAGGTCGGTTTCGCTCATGAAAGCCGGTCTAGGGCGGTCGTTCGCAATTGCAACCGCCAGCGCTTATCCGTCACCAATTTGGCTTAATAGAGGCGTGGTCTGCCCCGATGGGCGTGACATTGGCGCTGCGCACCTTATATCGACGTTCCAGTTTTCAAAGAAGCCTCGATGCTGGGGTCGCGCCTTCCATGGTCCGGCCCGCAATGGAGATACCCGAATGGCAGACGAATACCTGACCTTCACGCTCGACACCGGAAACGGCGAGGGCGGCGACGTCAAGATCAAGCTCCGTCCCGACCTCGCGCCCGGCCACGTCGCGCGCATCAAGGAGCTGGTGGGCGAAGGTTTCTACGACGGCATCAAGTTCCACCGCGTGATCCCCGGCTTCATGGCCCAGGGCGGCTGCCCCAACGGCACCGGCATGGGCGGTTCGGACAAGCCCGACCTGCAGGCCGAGTTCAACGACGAGCCCCACGTGCGCGGCGTGTGCTCGATGGCGCGCACCAGCTATCCGCACTCGGCCAACAGTCAGTTCTTCATCTGCTTCGATGATGCCCGCTTCCTCGACAAGCAGTACACCGTCTGGGGTCAGGTCGTCGAAGGCATGGACCAGGTTGACGCGCTGCCCAAGGGCGAGCCGCCGCGCGAGCCGGGCAAGATCGTCAAGGCAGTCGTCAGCGAAGGCTGACAAGTGTCAGGCGTCAGCGAAGGCTGATGGTTCCTGCGACATGATACAGGAAAAGGCGGTCCCGATTGGGGCCGCCTTTTTTGTGAGCCGGCATGTTTTATTAGCCGGCATGGGCGAATTTGGCGTCTGCCACGCGGTTGCCATCCTAAGCTCTCGATGATTCCTCGCGGCCCTTCGGGACGGGAGAGGGGCGGTGTCGCAAAGCGCCGTCAGGCGCATTCTCCAACGGTCTGTCAGGTGGCCGCATAAGGGGCGCCGAAAAGCGCATCGTACGCTGCCAGCAGCTTCGGGCGTTCCTTGTCCCAGCCTAGGTGCTGGTGAACCCGTTCATATCCAAAGTGCCCCATCGCTGCGGCCTTTTCCGGATCGTCGAGAACTTCGACGATCTTGCGTGCGAAGTCGATCGGGTCGTTGGCGAGCGCGTAAAGCGATGCATCCTGTGCCGAAAAGCGGCCTTCCTTGACGTCGAACTGCACGATGGGTTTACCCAGCGCCATATATTCCATGATCTTGTTCATGGTGCTGAGGTCGTTCATCGGATCGACGCGATCGGGGTTGACGCAAATATCGGCGGTGTTGAGCATGTCCATCAGCACATCGTCGGGCGCTCGTCCGGTGAAGGTGAAGAGGTCCGCCACACCTTTTTCGCGTGCGTAAGTCTTGATGAACTCCAGTTCCGGTCCGCCACCGACGATGCCGTAGTGAATGTCTTCCCGGCCCTGCGCGCGCAGCCAAGCGGCGGAATCGACCAGAAGGTCGAGCCCTTCCTGGCGGCCGATCACGCCGACATAGCCTACGAGGTGACGCTTGCCTTGCTTGAGTTCCGGCCTGGCGGGGCCTGGTTTGATCTTGGAAAGCTCTGGCCCCGAGCGAACTACGAAGACATTCTCGGGCTTCATGTGTCCGCGTCGTACGGCGATGGCCTTGTAGCTTTCATTCGTGGCGATCGAGACCTTGGCCAGTGCAAAGGTCAGGCGTTCGGCCCAGACCATCGCCTTGTACTGCAATCCGCGCGTGCCGAATTTGGTTTCGAACAGTTCCGGGCACAGGTCGTGGTGGTCGAACAGGAAGCGCTTGCCGAACGGGCGGAACAGCGCCGCGACCAGAAAGATGAGGTCTGGCGGATTGCAGGCGTGGATCACGTGGAATCCGCGTGTGAAGGCGATGCGCAGTGCGAGCCTCAACTCCGCGAACAGTGCCGAGCCATACTCCGCAATATATCCCATGAGGCCGTTGCCTTCCGTCGGCAGGGTGTGCCGATAGATATGGATGTCCTCGATAACCTCGTGGGTGGCATCGTAGCCCTTGCCGGTCGGGCAGATGATCGACACCTGATAGCCGGCGTCGCGCAGCGTGCGGGCTTCCATCCATACGCGGCGGTCGAATGGAACAGGCAGGTTCTCGACGATGATCAGAACCTTGCGGAGTGTCTGACGGGGCATGGATGTCAATCCTCGACGGCATGGGGGGACGCGGCGACGGGAGGCACGGCAGCGCCTCTGCGTTCGCCGACGATCCGGGCAGGGGTGCCCACGGCGATGGCCATGGGTGGGATGTCGCGGTTCACCAGAGTGCCGGCACCGATCACGGCGCCATCGCCGATGGTGACGCCGGGTAGCACGATGGCGCGGGTGCCGAGCCAGACGTCGCGGCCGATGATGATGTCGGCCTCGTCCATCGCCTGCCGGGCGACCGGGCTGCCGTCATGAAAGCGGTAGCTGGAAGCGGTGATCATGACTTCGGGGCCAAGCAGTACGTCATCGCCCAGCACGATGCGTGCGCGGGTGTTTCCGGCCCAGATGTGACAGCGCGAACCGATGGCGACGCGTTCGCCCAGAATGACGCGCTCGGCATGCGAAAAGACGGCATCCGGGCTGATCGCGCAACCTTCGCCGCGGCGCACGCTTCGCAGCGGCTGAACGTGCGAGTAATTGTAGTAATTGACGATCTTGAACAGATGCGCCCAGGCACGGGGATCGAGCGTCGAGGCCAGCAGTCGCAGGAAGCGCTGGCCGCGCGACAGCTTTTGCTTGGGTGTGAGGTCGGGGCCGGAAGAGGGGGTCATACCGAAGTCCGGCCTGTTGTTGCGGTAAGCATCAGCGGCGCAACAGCTTCTTGAAGACTGGTTTGCCCATCAGGAACACCTGTTCGCGAATGTCGCGCATGGGGCCGAGTACGAGCCGATCGAGCATGAGCTGCGCGGTATTCACGGAACGCGCCTTCACGTCAGCACGCAACGTGAAGTCATTGAGAATGGTGGTGGCGGGGAGGCGCCTTCCCTTGATGCGATTGGTCACATTCTCGCCGTGGACGACCTGCAGCCACATCGGAGGGCTTTCCACTTGCGTGAGGTTCCATTTGGTTGCCAGCTCATGATGCTGGGCGGACCAGATGGTCTTGATCGGCGCGGCGCCGTTTTCAACCAAGCTGGTAAAGGGATTGCTGCGGTCGGTGGCCGTGAACAGGCGACCGTCGCGCATGGCGACACCATGCGGAAAGTTGAGCACGGTGCCGGGGGCATGTTCGTGCGCGGCGGCCTGGATCCGCCTCACGAAATCGCGTGCAATACCGTCGTCGTTATCGAGGCGGGTGGTCAGGACGATATCCTCTTTCGTACCAACCATGGCGCTGACATCTCTTGCCGCGATGCCCTCGCGGGAGACGCCGACGAAGCGTGGGGAAAAGGCCATGATCTCCTGCGCGCGGGCGATGCGGTCGCGGAATTCCTGCGGCGTATTCTCATCGAAATAGATCAGCCAGTCGAACTGCCGGTCCGTCTGATCGGCAACGCTGGGCAGGCAGTAGCGCTCGAAGAGTTCGAAGCGGCGTGCCAGCCAGCCCGGCGAATTGCGGATAGCGCTTTCCCGGCCGGGGCTGGCGATGTTGAAGCGGGTCAGAATGATATGGCGCATCGTCTCAGTTCCCCTGAAGGCGGGCGATGGCCTGCCGTGCGTGCTCGGCTCCTCTGGCATACCCGTGCCACCATAGCCCTGGAGAGCGCACGAGCGGCCAGTTTACATGCCCCATGCGGGCAAAGCGCGAGTTGCGATTGCGTACGAGCTTTCCTGCGATCACCCGCTCGACGGCGGCAATCCAAACCAGCGCGCCGCCCGCTGCAGCGCCCAGCGGTCCCCAGTGCTTGCGCATGTAATGCATCTGACCGATTGCGCGGTAGACCGTGCGCCCACGCGACATTTCACCCGTCGTGCCGGTCCTGTGGATCGCTGCTGCCCGAGGCGCGAAAAGGATGGTGTAGCCGGCGCGGCCCAGACGGTGGAACAGGTCGATTTCCTCGCTGTAGAGGAAGAAACTTTCGTCAAACCCGGCCATCGCCCGATAGGCTTCGGCACGGATCATGAAGAACGCGCCGGTGACGGCGTCTACCGCGCTGGTCCGGTCCAGCGGGCGATCGCGCTGCTGGAGCCTGCCTTCCACGCCTGCCGTAGCGAGGAGCAGATGGCTGAAGGCGGGAAGGCGAATGTAATTGTGGATTTCGGGGTGCCCTTGCGGGTTCTTGACCATGCCCCCGAACACGGCAGCCTCCGGGTGCCGGCGTTCCTCTTCGAGGAGTACGGCCACTGCGCCCTCGTCAAGAATGGCATCGGGATTCACCAGCAGCAACAGGTCGGCACGGGCCTGGGAGGCCAGGCGGTTGTTGCCCGGACCGAAGCCGATGTTGCCTTCGCTCGGTACGATGCGAACATCGGGATATTCCTGGGCGACACGATGCTCGGTGCCATCGTTGCCATTGTCGATGAACAGGACTTCGCCGCCCACTGCAGTGGCTTCGCGCAAGGCCGCTGTCAGGCATTCGTCGAGAATGCTGCCGGCGTTGTAGGCCACGATCAGCAGGCTTACGGTCGGCTTTGCAGTGGTTGCGGGATTACCATCGATCACTTCAGGCACGCTCTCAGGCTCCCGCGAACATGGCAAGGTTGCGGGGCAGGTCAGGGTAGAGGATGCGGTTTGCCAGCAGCGTCCAGCGCCGCGCCAGCGCGCCACGGTTCGGCAGCGCGACGAACGCTTCGATCAATGCGCGGTTTTGTGCATCGATAGTGCCATCCAGCTGGGCAAGGACTGCAGCGGCCTGTCGTCTGCGCCAGGTCATGCCTGCACGCACACGATCCAGCTTTCCGGAAGATCCGGCGTACTTCATCATGCTGACCGGCTTCTGATCCGATGAATTTGCGCCATGGAGGCGATAGGACATTGTCGTATCGTCCAGCACGGAAACCTTTCCGGAAAAGGCGGCAAGGAGCAGCAGATACCAGTCATGCCCGGTCACTTCGTCCACGGGAACGGGCATGGCCAGCCGATGCAGGGCCCGGTTGATACCCGATGCGCAGCCGAGCATCGGTGGGCAGACGAGGGCGCGCGCAGGAGAGTCTCCAGCGCCGGGATGCATCTTCTTGTAGGCCCAGTAGCTGGCCCCTTTGGGGACGCCATTGCCATCGATCAGCCGGACGTCGGAAAAAACGTAGTGCGGAGTTCCCGATCCGAACTGCGCATCGCCGCTTTCGAGCATAGCCAGCGTGCGTTCGACCTTGTCATGGTCCCAGACATCGTCCGCATCGGCGAACAGGACATAATCGGCATCCGCCCGTTCGAGGAGGAAGCTGAAATTAGCCTTTGCCGATCCGCTGGGGGATGCACGCCGGATCAGCTCGAACCGGTCAAACCGACCTGCATAGCTTTCGACAAGATCGGCCGAGCCGTCGTTTGAACAATCGTCGCTCACCAGCAGGCGGAAGTCGCGCCGCGTCTGGGCGGCGAGCGAATCCATCAACGCAGGCAGATAGCGCGCGTTCTGATATGTGGCGAGGAGGATGTCGATGGTCGGCACAGCGCGGGCTTTCGGTTCTCAGGCCTTGGCCTGCTGGAGCGGTTTCCACCAGTCTTCGCGTTCAAGATACCACTTGAGCGTGCTGGACAGGCCGCCTTCGAAATCGTGGATGGGCACATAGCCGAGTTCGGCCTTGGCCTTGGTCTCGTCGATGGCATAACGCCGGTCGTGGCCCTTGCGATCTTCGACGAAGGTCTTGAGATCGCTGGTGGGACGCCCCTTGGCGGCGGGGGCATCGGGAAAACGCTCCGCCAGCGAGGGATCCGCCGCAAAGGCCTTGTCTACCTGGGCGCAGATCTCGTCGATCACGGCAAGGTTGGGCAGCTCTTCGCCGCCGCCGATGTTGTACGTTTCACCGGAAATGCCGTTGTTCAGGCACGCCTCGATACCGCGGCAGTGATCCTCGACGTGCAGCCAGTCACGCACGTTCATGCCATCGCCGTAGATCGGCAGCGGCTTGCCCGAAAGCGCGTTGAGCAGGAACAGCGGGATGAGCTTTTCCGGGTACTGATATGGCCCGTAGTTGTTCGAACAGTTGGTGGTCGTCACCTCCAGCCCGTACGTGTGGTGGTAGGCGCGCGCCAGATGGTCCGAAGAGGCCTTGGAGGCCGAGTAGGGTGAATTCGGCGCATAGGGCGTCGTTTCCGAGAACGCAGGGTCTTGCGGCCCGAGCGAGCCGAACACCTCGTCGGTCGAGATGTGGTGGAAGCGGTGCGGAACGCCGCTGCCCGAAAGCCAGACTTCGCGCGCAGCCTTCAGCAGGCTGTTGGTGCCAAGAATGTTGGTTTCGATGAAGGCGTCCGGCCCGGAGATCGAGCGGTCTACATGGCTTTCCGCAGCGAAATGAACCAGTGTCGAAATTTCATGCTCGCGCAGCAGCGTTTTCACGAGTTGCGTATCGAGGATATCTCCGACCACCAACTGCGCGCGAGGGACGCCGGCGATCGTCGATTCGTTGCCGGCATAGGTCAGGCTGTCCAGAACGATGACCTGGCTTTCAGGGTGCTTCGCGCTCCAGTAGTGTACGAAGTTGCCGCCAATGAAGCCGGCACCTCCCGTTACGAGCAGATTAGACAAGTCCCTGTTCCTTCTTGAGCATGGTTCTGAGATGAGTGCGCCAGTGGACCGCAGGCGCTTCGAGAAGCGCACGCGTCGCCGATGTGTCCAGAAGCGAGAAGGCAGGGCGGACTGCCGGGGTGGGATATTGTGCCGTCGCAATCGGATTGATCGTCACCGGTCGATCCAGCAAGCCGATGGCGAGGGCTTCCTCGTGGATCGCCACGGCGAAATCGTACCAGCTGGCCACCCCTGCATCGCTGTGGTGGTACACCCCTCGCGCCTCGCGCGCGGCAAGCCCCCATAGTACGGATGCCAGGCCCGGCGCCCATGTCGGCGTGCCGATCTGGTCGGCGACGACGCCGAGCGTGTCGCGCTCGCGCATCAGGCGTAGCATGGTACGCACAAAGTTCGCGCCGCCGGCGGAGTAGACCCAGCTGGTCCGCACGATCAGCGCGTCCGTTCCGGCGGCGTCTTCGCCATCGGCCTTGGTGTTTCCGTAGACCGACAGCGGGTTGCGTGCGTCTTCGGAGCGATAGGCGCGCGCGGAACTGCCGTCGAACACGAAGTCGGTGGAAACGTGAACCAGTCGGCCGTTCCCTGCTTTCATCGCGCGGGCCATTGCTGCGACCGCATCGACATTGACCGCACGTGCCGTGGCTTCGTCGCTTTCCGCCTTGTCCACGGCCGTATAGGCCGCGGCATTGAGCAGCAGGTCGGGGGCCTCGCGGGACACGCGCTCGTAGACGGCGGCGGCATCCGTCAGGTCAAGCGATGTGCGGTCGAGCGCCACGGCGTCGCAGCCGTCGGGTAGCGATGCCAGCAGTGCCTTGCCCAGCTGTCCATTGCAGCCGGTGATGAGGGCCTTCATGCAAAGGCCTCGACCGCGTCGAGTGTGACGCCGAGCAAGTCCTTGCCGGACAGTTGCGGTGTCATGCCGTCCAGCGGCCATGCGATGTCCACGGCGGGGTCGTTCCAGAGCAGGCAGTGCTCATTTTGCGGCGCGTAGGGCGCGGTGCATTTGTAGAGGAAATTCGTGTTGTCTTCCAGGGTTAGGAAGCCGTGCGCGAAGCCCTCTGGAACCCAGAGCATGCGCTTGTTCGCAGCACTCAACTCCACGCCCATCCATTGACCGAACGTGGGAGACGACTTGCGTAGATCAACGGCAACGTCATAGACGGCACCGGTCGCCACGCGCACCAGTTTACCTTGCGGCGCCGGGTTCTGGAAATGCAGGCCCCGCAGCACCCCTTTCTGCGAACAGCTGTGGTTGTCCTGTACGAACGTGAGGTCGAGCCCGATTTCGCGGAACTTCGCCTCGCTCCAGGTTTCCATGAAGAAGCCGCGGTCGTCGCCGAACACTCTGGGTTCAAGGATCAGAGTGCCGGGCAGCTTGCCCTCGATCACGTTCATGGACGCTCGCCATTCTGCAGCAACTGTACCAGGTATTCCCCGTAGCCTGACTTGCGGAGCGGCGCGGCCAGCGATTCCAGCGAGGCATCGTCGATAAAGCCCTGTCGCCAGGCGATCTCTTCAGGGCAGCAGACCTTCAGGCCTTGTCGCTCTTCGGTGACGCGGACGTAGGTTCCGGCGTCGAGCAGAGAATTGTGCGTGCCGGTATCGAGCCAGGCATAGCCGCGCCCCATTATCTCGACGTTCAGCGCACCGTCTTCCAGATAACGCATGTTGAGATCGGTGATCTCGTATTCGCCGCGCGGGGAAGGCTGAAGATCCCGGGCGCGATCGACTGCCGTTTCATCGTAGAAATACAGCCCGGTGACGGCGTAGTTGGAGTTTGGCTTTTCCGGCTTTTCGACCAGCTCGACAGCCCGTCCTTCACTGTCGAAGGAGACCACGCCATAGGCCTGCGGGTTGTTGACGCGATAGGCGAATACGCTGGCGCCCTGCTGCTGGGCGTCCGCATTCTTTAGCAGGATCGGCAGGCCGTGGCCGTAGAAGATGTTGTCGCCCAGAACGAGAGCACTTTTCGAGCCCGCGAGAAAGTCTGCGCCGATGTGATAAGCCTGCGCCAGCCCGTCCGGTGACGGCTGCACGGCATAGCTGATCGACATGCCCCACGCCGTACCGTCGCCAAGCAGGTTGGCGAATGCGGCCTGATCCTGAGGGGTGGTGATGATCAGCACTTCCCGGATACCCGCCATCATCAGTGTCGCAAGCGGATAGTAGATCATCGGCTTGTCGTAAACCGGCATGAGTTGCTTGGATGCGCCGCGGGTGAGTGGGTAGAGGCGTGTGCCCGATCCACCTGCCAGGATAATGCCCTTACGATTGGTCATAGGTTCTCGCTAAAGTATTGGCGGGGCAGAAGAGTGTGATGGCTACAGCATTGCAGCGCACAAATCCGGGTGTTTCATGGGGGGCACTTTCGACCAGAATACGGTTGAAGATCATGTCTCTTCCGAGTCTTTTGTATTGATGACCCCACATCAGTAAAATACGTATTTACGCGAAGTGTCTACGGGCGAGCGGTGGATTAGGCAACATCCTTTTAGATAGGGCCTTTCGCGATTCACCCCGCGTTGATGCGTTGTCCCTGCATCATGTTGCACTGCGGCGTTATGTGTATCTTGCTGATTTTGGAGTGTGAGTTTAAGGGTTGTTTCGTATTCGTATTTGTAGACGGGGACATGGCTTGAGGGTCTGGGATATTTGGGCTCGGAGTGTTCCGTGCGCTTTGGTTGGTCTGGCGCTTTCGGGGTGCGGGAGCACGCCTGCGCCGCCGGTTGTGGGCCGTATATCGCCGCCGGCTGTGGCGTCCCAGGGGCAGGAGGCGTTTGTGTCTCCGGGTGCGGGGAACGGTGTTCTTCGTGCAGGGGACGTGATTTCGGTTCAGGTTTTCCGGGAGGCGGACCTGTCTCTGGAGGCGACGCCGATTGCCGAGGACGGGACGATTGCGCTGCCGCTGATCGGGACGATCGAGGCGGCGGGGCTGACGCCGGCGCAGCTTTCGCAGCAGGTGACGCAGCGTCTGTCGAAGACGTATCTGGTTTCGCCGCAGGTGACGGTCAACCTTCAGCAGTATGCCTCGCACCTGGTGTCGGTCGAGGGTGCTGTGGAGAAGCCCGGGGTCTATCCGTTTGCGGGCGAGGCGCGTCTGTCGAGCGCGGTGGCGCTGGCGGGCGGTACGAGCGATGTCGCCAAGATGAAGCAGGTGGTGATCTTCCGCCACGATGCGCAGGGGCAGAGCGTTGCGGTGTTCGACTATTCGGCGGTTCAGGCCGGGACGATGATCGACCCGGTGCTGATGCCGGGTGACCGGGTTGTGGTGGGGCTTTCGGGCATGACCCAGGCCTGGCAGGACCTGGTCAAGTCGCTTCCGGCGCTTGCCATTTTCACGCGTTTGTAAGGGTCTGGATCTCCATGGATAATCGTGAACTGGCGCCGGTGGCGTCATCCTGGGCGGATCGTTACATAGCCGATGACGGGGGCGCGGGGGACTATCCTGCGGCGGGGCAGGGTGCAGGGATGATCAGCATGGCGCAGGTGCGCGGGGCGCTGTGGCGCCAGCGCTATGTGGTCGGCGGGATCGTGCTGGTGTGCCTGGTGCTGGGTCTGGTGGCGACGCTGCTGATGCGGCCGGTCTACCAGGCGACGGCGACGGTGCGGGTCGACCAGCAGATGGGGCAGATCGTGGAGGGCCAGGACCTGGCCAATCCGATGATCGCCTCGAACGAGTTGCCGCGCTATCTCAAGACGCTTTCGGCGGTGATCGGCAGCCATTCGATGGCGCTGCGGGTCGCCGATAAGCTGGGCCTGGATCGCGATCCGGCGTTTGCGGGCGACGACAAGGGCGATGGCAAGCTGCAGACCCGGCAGGCCCGTCTGGATCGGGCGGCGCGCAAGATCGCGGCGAACGTGACGGTCGATGCGCCGGGCGATACGCGGATCATGGCGATTTCGTACAAGTCGCCCGGTCGCGAGGAGGCGGCGCGTCTGGCGAATGCCTATGCCAGCCTGTTCGTGGCCGATGACGCGCAGCGTTCGATGGACACCAACAGCTACGCGCGTCAGGTCCTGCAGCAGCAGATCGATGCGACGCGCGACCAGCTGGCCAAGTCGGAAATGCAGGCGGTGAACTACGCGCGTGCGAACCAGCTGATCATGCCGATGGGCAGCGGCAGTGGCGGCGGCGATGGCGGCTCGAGCGACGGCCAGAGCGGCGGCGGCGGAGGCGGCGCCCAGACCCTGACCGGGGCGACGCTGATGTCGATGAACAGTGCCCGTTCGGGGCTGGTAGCGGCGCGGATCCAGGCCGAGCAGCACTGGAACGTGGTGTCCGGCATGCCGGCGCTGAGCATTCCCGAGGTGCAGCAGAACTCGGCGATCCAGACGCTGCAGGGGCAGCGTGCGGATCTGGCCGGGCAGCTGGCGCAGCTGAAGCAGCGTTACAAGGCGGGGTATCCGCAGGTTGACGAGCTGACGATGCAGATCCACTCGCTGGACCAGCAGATCGCGCAGACGGCCAGCCAGATCAAGGCGTCGATCAAGGCGCAGTACGAGGTGGCCAGGCAGCAGGAAGGGGCGATGGATAGCGAGATCACGAAGGTCTCGAGCCAGACGCTTGCCGAGCAGGATCGCCAGGTCGAATATAGCCTGCTGAACCGCAACACCGATGCGCTGCGCCAGCAGATGACCTCGCTGATGCAGCGCTACAACGAGATCGCTTCGGCCTCGGATATCCATTCGAACAATCTGACGCTGCTGGATACGGCCGAAGCCCCGGCATCGGCGGTCTCGCCCAACATCTACAAGAACATGATGCTGGCGCTGGGCGCGGGTATCGTGCTGGCCTTCGGCGCTGCGCTGCTGCGCGAGATGCTCGATGACAGCCTGCACTCGCCCGAGGACGTGGAAGCCAAGCTGGGCGTGCATCTGCTGGGGATCACGCCGCATGTCGAGGTGGACAAGCTGGAAGAGGCGATGGGTCGCGCAGGGGCGCTGTCGGAGGCCTATGCCTCGCTGCGCACGGCGATCGAATATGCCGCCCCGGCGATCCCGCACCGCGTGATCCAGTTCACCTCGAGCCAGGCCTCGGAAGGCAAGACGACGACCTCGACTTCGCTGGCAGGTCAGTACGCGGCGCTGGGTCGCCGGGTGCTGGTGATCGACGCAGACTTGCGCAAGCCCACGATCGGTCGGGCGCTGATCGGTCGCAAGGCCGAGCACGGTCTGGTCGACGTGCTGCTGGGGCACCGCACGTTCGAGGACGTGGTGGTGTCGGTGTCCGGCAGCATGGACGTGATCCCGTGCGGACATATTCCGCCCAACCCGGTGGAAATCCTCTCGTCGGCGGCCTTTGCGCAGTTCATCGAGAGCCATCGCAAGGCCTACGATCTGGTGCTGATCGATTCGCCGCCGGTGATCGGTCTGGCCGACGCGGTGCTGATCGGCCGTGTCGCCGATCACATCGTCTTCGTGGTCGAGGCCAACCGCTCGCACTTCGGCCAGGCCAAGGCCGCAATGCGCCGCCTCGGACAGGTCCACGCCAAGGTCATCGGCGCCGTCCTCACCAAGTACCGCGCTCAGGAAGCCGGACACTCCTACGAATACGCATACAACTACTATTCATACGGAAAAGAAAACTGATAAATAATACAGAAAAAGGGGGATGATCCCTTCAGGATAGCGCTCCCGAACCGGTCGGGAGCGCTATTGCGTTGTGAAAGATGTACAGGCCACGCAACAGGCCAATAAGGAGCGGTCAGCCGTGAGAGCCCAGTCCCCCTATGCTGTCCGCGGACACGCACCGCTATGGAAGCAGCGTGTCGTGCATTTGCAGTTTCTGTTGGTGGCCGCCTTGCTGTTCGGCGGCGGTGGGGTGGGATATGGCCTTGCCAATGCATGCGTCCAGATCCTCGCATTGCTACTGCTGGCGCTTAATGGTCATGTCGTTGCGCGCTTTTTCCGTCATGCGCCGTGGCCGGTGGTTGGCCTGCTTGTTATGACGATGTTGTGGCCCTTGTTGCAGCTTGTGCCGCTGCCTTATGCAATGTGGAGCCGATTGCCCGGCCGGGATATTGTCGAGCAATCGCTGTCTCTTGTCACCGACCCGCAAGGCGCCTGGTTCCCCGTCTCCATGGACTCCATGCGCACGCTTACGGCTTTTGTCGGGACCATCGTACCGGCAACGGTTCTGGTGCTGGGCTGGGGTATTTCGGGGCGGGATCGGCACCGGCTGCTATGGACACTGGCTATCCTTGCGCTTGGCAGTGTCTTGCTGGGCGTATTCCAGCTCAGCGGCGCGGTACCGCTGATCTATGCGACCAATGACCTTGGTATGACCAAGGTCGTCCACGGGACGTTCGCCAATCGCAATTCGGCCGGGGTGTTTCTCGATGTCGCGCTGGCGATGCTTTGCGTATTGCCTCTGCGTTCGGTGAACCTTGCCAATCTGGCTTTGCGGGTGGGACTTTTCGCGCTGCTTGGTCTGGGCGTGATCGGCACGATGTCGCGGTCGGGAACGGCTCTGCTCTTACTGCCGGTTCTTTTCTGCCTTGTTCGGCTGTGGGCGACCAGAAAGGAGTGGGTCGGAAAGGACCGGCAAGGCCCAGGGCAGGGGATATCGCGGGGTTGGCTGTTGGTGTTTGCTGTCGGCGGTCTACTGGTTATTGGCGCAGTGGTCGGGGCCGGCGGTGGCAGGCTTGCCTCGACCTTCGAGCGTTACCAGAATCTGAAGGACCAGCGTCCGGAAATTTGGGCGGATGCAATCGATTCTGCCAAGCGCTATTGGCCTGCTGGCGCTGGTACGGGAACCTTCGACGAGGTTTTCCAGGCTGACGAATCGCTTGAATATGTGACTGAGCGTCGTGCCGGGCGGGCGCACAACGATTATATCGAGATGGCTGTGGAATCCGGTCCTTTCGCAGAACTGATCGCGCTGGCCTGGGTGTTGGCGGTTCTTGCGTCGGCTTGGTGCGTTCGCAAGCGGGAAGATCGCTGGACGCTATGGGCCTCTGCGGTCGGTATGGGATGTTTCATCCTGCAATCGGGCATCGACTATCCGCTTCGAAATCAGGCCAATCTTTGCGTGGCCGGCTTGTTGTTCGCTCTCTGCGCGACGGCTTTTCGACCGCGTAATACGGAGTCAGCAGCATGAAGCGTCTGGTATGGATCCTGGCGCTGGCGTTCGTCGGTATGCTGGTTGTCGGTGTGGAACTGGATCGATCGGCCCGGATGGATTCGTCGTTGGACGATTATGTTCCGGTGCTCTTTCAGTCTTTCGCTTTGGAAAATGAGGTGGAAGCGGCCGGAAGCCAGTCTCTGGACGGTGAGCAATTGGATGGCGCGCGTAAATTGCTGCGGCAGCGCCCGGTCCCGGCTGAACATCTCAGGGCTTTGGCAGTGGCCGAAATCGCCGCTGGCAACGATGCCGTGGGCCAGCAGGCGATGGCCTTTGCGGCAGGACGGGGCTGGCGTGATCCAGTCGTTCAGGCGACGATGGTGAGGGCCGGAGCGCAGGCAGGAGCATGGGATATCGCTGCGCAGCGCCTGGCTGCGTTCTGGGCGGTGGTGAACGATCGGCAGACATTGAACGATCTTACCCATATGGTCGCACAGACCGAGCAGGGACGAGCGGCGCTTGCGCAGCAACTGGCGGGCAATGTACCGGCGCGTGATGGGATGATGCGCGGGATCGCAGACAACCTCACGCCGCAGCAGGCGGCCTCTGTCGCGATGACGGCGCAGGCGCATGGAGCCAGATTCGATTGCGAGCAGATGACCGATGTGGCGCGCAAGGTTGTCGTGTCGGATGGTGATGCCGGTCTTGCGCAGGCAATCTGGAACGGGCGCTGCAGCCGTAATTCGGCGCCGTCGCAGCCCGGTGATGTTCGCTTTGTACCAGCTGCTTCTACCGGGGATACGGGGCCGTTCGGGTGGCAACTGACTCAGAACTCGGCAGTATCTGCCGACCTCGAAGGAAGCGGAAGCGACGTTTCGCTCAGCGTTCACAATGGCGGCTCGGTGCCTGCAAAGTTCGCGGAACGCATCGTCACGCTGGCGCCGGGTGCGCATCTGTTGAAGCTGTCCGCGAATGGCTCGGGCAGCGGTGCACGAGGAGTTTCGATCTCCATATTCTGTCTGCCTGCAGGTGTTCCGCTTGCCGGGGCGACGAGCAATGGGGGAAGCCTGTTTCCGATCCCCGCTGCGGGATGCCGCGCCCAGAAGCTCATTCTTACCGTTCCTCCGGGAGATATCGAGGGGCTGCGTATTTCTTCGGGAGGGTGAAGAAAGGCCGGAAGCGATCGCCTCCGCTGGAAGGCGATGACCGGTCGCGGCCCTCTATCCTGGCAGGCCCTCTATCTCGAATGCCGGCCCTTGCGCACTGGCGCGCTGAGAATCTGACGATATTTCCATGCCGTGCCTGCAATCGTCAGGCACGCGGCAAGGTCGATGAGGTAGTTCGGTCGCAGGATGCCACCGTGATAGAGTAGGGCGTCGACGCCATGCAGCGATATCATCCGAAGGGTAATCAGCAGTATCTCTGCCACTGCCGCAATCCGCGAGGCCAGTATCATGACGGCGGCCGGATGCATGGCTGCGCGGCGCTTCGAGGTCTTGTACAGGATCCAGCAGGCGGCTCCCGTTGCCACGGCGATGATAAGCAGGACGAGCGGTGTCTGCAGGTCACGCCTTTCTGAATAGACCTGATCTGCCCTGGCGATGCCGCGCATCGTATCGGAAAAATCCTGTTCGACGTTGAACAACCGCATGCAGATCATCACGGCGAACAGGCCAATCATCAGCCACCAGTTGATCTTGTCTTTTGCCGGAAGGCTCCTGCCGATGCCGAAAACGGCCGTACGCAACGTGACGGCTGCGCACAGCGTATAAAGGATGATGGCGAACAGGGCTGCTGGAGACATCTGGTTGTTTTATCCGGATTGCGTTGCTGGAAAGCGGGTCTGCATTTTACGCAGACAAGAGCGTTGTTAGCATAAATTGGTGGTCGTGGAATGGACGCCGGGATTGCAATTGGGCAAGGCTTGTCCTGCATACGGTGCTGTTTTTGGTTGTACTTCCTGAACTGAAAGTGAGATTGGTTGCTGGCATTTTTTATCAGTCAAGTTGATTTCCGAAAATATCCATAAACGCTTGTAATGGTGTCGAATTATGTCGATTTTTTCAGTCATTAACTTCCTGCTGATTTAATGGTGATGGGCATGTTGAATGCGATATTTAGATTTTGTCATGATTTTTCCTCGATGCGCGGAAAGCTGATATTCGAATTATGTGTATCTTGCTGATTTTGGAGTGTGAGTTTAAGGGTTGTTTCGTATTCGTATTTGTAGACGGGGACATGGCTTGAGGGTCTGGGATATTTGGGCTCGGAGTGTTCCGTGCGCTTTGGTTGGTCTGGCGCTTTCGGGGTGCGGGAGCACGCCTGCGCCGCCGGTTGTGGGCCGTATATCGCCGCCGGCTGTGGCGTCCCAGGGGCAGGAGGCGTTTGTGTCTCCGGGTGCGGGGAACGGTGTTCTTCGTGCAGGGGACGTGATTTCGGTTCAGGTTTTCCGGGAGGCGGACCTGTCTCTGGAGGCGACGCCGATTGCCGAGGACGGGACGATTGCGCTGCCGCTGATCGGGACGATCGAGGCGGCGGGGCTGACGCCGGCGCAGCTTTCGCAGCAGGTGACGCAGCGTCTGTCGAAGACGTATCTGGTTTCGCCGCAGGTGACGGTCAACCTTCAGCAGTATGCCTCGCACCTGGTGTCGGTCGAGGGTGCTGTGGAGAAGCCCGGGGTCTATCCGTTTGCGGGCGAGGCGCGTCTGTCGAGCGCGGTGGCGCTGGCGGGCGGTACGAGCGATGTCGCCAAGATGAAGCAGGTGGTGATCTTCCGCCACGATGCGCAGGGGCAGAGCGTTGCGGTGTTCGACTATTCGGCGGTTCAGGCCGGGACGATGATCGACCCGGTGCTGATGCCGGGTGACCGGGTTGTGGTGGGGCTTTCGGGCATGACCCAGGCCTGGCAGGACCTGGTCAAGTCGCTTCCGGCGCTTGCCATTTTCACGCGTTTGTAAGGGTCTGGATCTCCATGGATAATCGTGAACTGGCGCCGGTGGCGTCATCCTGGGCGGATCGTTACATAGCCGATGACGGGGGCGCGGGGGACTATCCTGCGGCGGGGCAGGGTGCAGGGATGATCAGCATGGCGCAGGTGCGCGGGGCGCTGTGGCGCCAGCGCTATGTGGTCGGCGGGATCGTGCTGGTGTGCCTGGTGCTGGGTCTGGTGGCGACGCTGCTGATGCGGCCGGTCTACCAGGCGACGGCGACGGTGCGGGTCGACCAGCAGATGGGGCAGATCGTGGAGGGCCAGGACCTGGCCAATCCGATGATCGCCTCGAACGAGTTGCCGCGCTATCTCAAGACGCTTTCGGCGGTGATCGGCAGCCATTCGATGGCGCTGCGGGTCGCCGATAAGCTGGGCCTGGATCGCGATCCGGCGTTTGCGGGCGACGACAAGGGCGATGGCAAGCTGCAGACCCGGCAGGCCCGTCTGGATCGGGCGGCGCGCAAGATCGCGGCGAACGTGACGGTCGATGCGCCGGGCGATACGCGGATCATGGCGATTTCGTACAAGTCGCCCGGTCGCGAGGAGGCGGCGCGTCTGGCGAATGCCTATGCCAGCCTGTTCGTGGCCGATGACGCGCAGCGTTCGATGGACACCAACAGCTACGCGCGTCAGGTCCTGCAGCAGCAGATCGATGCGACGCGCGACCAGCTGGCCAAGTCGGAAATGCAGGCGGTGAACTACGCGCGTGCGAACCAGCTGATCATGCCGATGGGCAGCGGCAGTGGCGGCGGCGATGGCGGCTCGAGCGACGGCCAGAGCGGCGGCGGCGGAGGCGGCGCCCAGACCCTGACCGGGGCGACGCTGATGTCGATGAACAGTGCCCGTTCGGGGCTGGTAGCGGCGCGGATCCAGGCCGAGCAGCACTGGAACGTGGTGTCCGGCATGCCGGCGCTGAGCATTCCCGAGGTGCAGCAGAACTCGGCGATCCAGACGCTGCAGGGGCAGCGTGCGGATCTGGCCGGGCAGCTGGCGCAGCTGAAGCAGCGTTACAAGGCGGGGTATCCGCAGGTTGACGAGCTGACGATGCAGATCCACTCGCTGGACCAGCAGATCGCGCAGACGGCCAGCCAGATCAAGGCGTCGATCAAGGCGCAGTACGAGGTGGCCAGGCAGCAGGAAGGGGCGATGGATAGCGAGATCACGAAGGTCTCGAGCCAGACGCTTGCCGAGCAGGATCGCCAGGTCGAATATAGCCTGCTGAACCGCAACACCGATGCGCTGCGCCAGCAGATGACCTCGCTGATGCAGCGCTACAACGAGATCGCTTCGGCCTCGGATATCCATTCGAACAATCTGACGCTGCTGGATACGGCCGAAGCCCCGGCATCGGCGGTCTCGCCCAACATCTACAAGAACATGATGCTGGCGCTGGGCGCGGGTATCGTGCTGGCCTTCGGCGCTGCGCTGCTGCGCGAGATGCTCGATGACAGCCTGCACTCGCCCGAGGACGTGGAAGCCAAGCTGGGCGTGCATCTGCTGGGGATCACGCCGCATGTCGAGGTGGACAAGCTGGAAGAGGCGATGGGTCGCGCAGGGGCGCTGTCGGAGGCCTATGCCTCGCTGCGCACGGCGATCGAATATGCCGCCCCGGCGATCCCGCACCGCGTGATCCAGTTCACCTCGAGCCAGGCCTCGGAAGGCAAGACGACGACCTCGACTTCGCTGGCAGGTCAGTACGCGGCGCTGGGTCGCCGGGTGCTGGTGATCGACGCAGACTTGCGCAAGCCCACGATCGGTCGGGCGCTGATCGGTCGCAAGGCCGAGCACGGTCTGGTCGACGTGCTGCTGGGGCACCGCACGTTCGAGGACGTGGTGGTGTCGGTGTCCGGCAGCATGGACGTGATCCCGTGCGGACATATTCCGCCCAACCCGGTGGAAATCCTCTCGTCGGCGGCCTTTGCGCAGTTCATCGAGAGCCATCGCAAGGCCTACGATCTGGTGCTGATCGATTCGCCGCCGGTGATCGGTCTGGCCGACGCGGTGCTGATCGGCCGTGTCGCCGATCACATCGTCTTCGTGGTCGAGGCCAACCGCTCGCACTTCGGCCAGGCCAAGGCCGCAATGCGCCGCCTCGGACAGGTCCACGCCAAGGTCATCGGCGCCGTCCTCACCAAGTACCGCGCTCAGGAAGCCGGACACTCCTACGAATACGCATACAACTACTATTCATACGGAAAAGAAAACTGATAAATACATAAGACAAAGGGAGCCTCATGAGGCTTCCTTTTTTTGGCGGTTGTATCGAAGCCGAAGGAAATCTCATGTCTGCATCGACAGCGACCGGTGAACGGCATCTCGATGTCGTGCATGTATCCTGCGACTTTCCGGATCCGATTGTTGCGTTCAAGACACCGGTTATCCGCACTCTGCTGGAACTGACGCAAAATGATTTCAGCCATCGCGTTTATTCGCTGAACCGCCAGTCGCCGTCAGCGCTTTCGTTTGCCAAATCGGTGATTGCAGGGCTGGGAAAGCCTAGCCTGACGATGCGGGCACAACCGTTCGAATGGGGAGAGGCGATCGAATACGAGGCGCCCGGTCGCGGGCTGTTTCTGGCAACGTTCATGCGGCAGGTCGGAGAGAAGCTGGCTGCCGATCTGCGCGCTTGCGGGCGCGTTCCGGATCTTCTTGTGGCGCACAAGCTTTCGATCGAGGGTATCGCGGTTCAGCGCGCGGCCTTTCTGCTCGATCGGCCATATGCCCTGTCGATCCAGGGTGATACCGACACCAAGGTGCTGGCCGCGCGTCCGGACCTGAAGCGCGCCTTTGCGGGGATATTCCATGGCGCGGCCATGGTCTTTCCCTTTGCGCCCTGGTCGCTGAGGCAGGTCGAAGGCAGGTTGGGTGCGCGAAGCGGGCCGCGTATCGCCCTGCCATGCCCGACCGACCTTGACGAGCCGCTGCCCCCCCTTGCGGGGGGCGAGGGGCTGATCACCGCGTTCCATCTCAAAAATCATGCGCGCAAGAATCTGAAAGGCATGGTCGCAGGGCTTCGTCTGCTTGACGCAGAAGGCTTCGATGCCCGGCTTGGCGTGATTGGCGGCGGTAACGAGGCGCAGGTTGACGCCTGCAGGGATATCGTGGTCGCGCATGCCGGAACGCATCTCGAAGGCGCGCTTGATCGCTCTGCCCTGCGCCAGCGCATGCGGCAGGCGCGCGCATTCGTATGCCCTTCATTGCGCGAGAGCTTCGGGCTCGTATTCATCGAGGCCCTGTTTGCCGGTCTGCCCATCGTTTACCCGAAAGGGACAGCGGTTGACGGCTATTTCGACGGTCACGACTTTGCGATTGCCGTCGATGCCCGCGACCCCCGGTCGATCGCGCAGGGTATGCGCCGGGCTATCGAGGAAGAGGCGCAACTCAAGGCCAGCCTTGCGCGGTGGCAAGGCAGTGCCGAGGCCAGACGCTTCCAGCGCACCAGCATTGGCGAGGCTTTCGCATCGGGCCTGCGGATGGCCGCAACCGAAGCATAGCTCGTCTTGCGCCCGCAGGTCAGGCTGGTGCGGCGACTTCGCTTGCCGCTGCTGGCGTCTTGGCGGTCAGCGCATTTACGAAATCTTCCCGCCAGCGGATCACATCCTGTTCACGGACCGACGCAAGCAGTTTCTCGTGTCGCTTCTTGCGTTCGGCCAGAGGCATGGTGAGTGCGCGCTCTATCGCTTCGGAGACATGTTCGATCGAGTGCGGGTTGATGAGAAGTGCATCCTTGAGCTGGTGTGCGGCGCCTGCGAATTGCGAGAGGATCAGCACGCCGGGATTCTCCGGATCCTGCGCGGCGATGTATTCCTTGGCAACGAGGTTCATGCCGTCGCGCAGGGGAGTAACGAGCCCGATGTCGGCTGCCCGGTAAAACCCTGCGAGTTGCGCACGCGGATAGCCGCGGTTGACGTAGCGGATGGGGACGAAGCCGACGTCCGCATGGGCCCCGTTGATGTGACCGGTCTTGCGTTCGAGATCTTCGCGAATTTGCTGGTAGCTGGCGACATCCCCGCGTGAAGGCGGTGCGATCTGGAGGAGCACCACGTCCCCGGCGTTATCGGGATGATCGCCCAGATAGCGCCCGAAGCTCTCGAAACGTTCGCCAAGGCCCTTGGAATAGTCGAGGCGATCGACACCGATCATGATCTTGCGACCGCGGACGCTGGATTTCAGGCGCTCATAGGCCTCCTGCGCTTCGGGGCCGCGCGAGGCTTCGGTGAATTCTTCGTAATCGACCCCGATCGGGAAAGCACGGGCCAGTACCTTGCGGCCATTGTATTCGATGGTGTTGTCGAGGCCGACCTTCAGCCCCATTTCCTTCTGGACGTAGTGCAGGAAGCTTTCGAGCCATTCGGTCGTCTGGAAGCCGATCACGTCGCATTCCAGCATCGAGGACACCAGTCGTTCGTGAAACGGCAGCGAGGTGAGCAGGCGCGTTGGCGGCCAGGGCGTATGCAGGAACAGGCCGATGCGGTTTTTTACCCCGCGTCGGCGCAGCATCGAGCCGAGTGGCAGCAGATGATAATCGTGGATCCAGACGAGATCGTCGGGCTCGATCAGGGGGGATACGCTGTCGGCAAAGCGCTCGTTGACGCGTTCATAGCCCTCGCCGAAATTGCGGTCGTATTCGGTCAGGTCGATACGATAGTGAAACAGCGGCCAGAGCGTGCGGTTGGCATAACCGTTGTAGTATTCCTCGACGTCCTGCGGTTCCAGGTCGATCGTCGCGGTGGTGACGTCGTCATTGCGTTGCATGTCGAGGTGGCCGGTGAACTCCTCGGTTTCCTGACCCGACCAGCCAAACCAGATACCGCGATGCTCGCGCAGCGCAGAATTGAGCGCCACGGCAAGCCCCCCTTGTGCGCCGGCTGCGCCCGCAGCCTTGGGCACCGAAACCCGGTTGGAGATCACGACAAGTCGTTTCATTTTCTGCCCCTATTCGCGCTTTACAAAGCGCCTGCGGAAGGCGCGCCTCAGCGCCAGTCCCGCCAGGACCGGGACAATTGCCCGGCACAGTTGATGATACCAACAAGCGAATAGGTCTGGGGAAAGTTCCCCCACAGCTCGCTCGTCTCGAAGTCCATGTCCTCGGAAAGAAGTCCCGATTTCGTGCGATGGCTCAGCATCGCTTCGAACAGGCGGCGTGCTTCCTCATCGTTTCCGGAGCGATGCAGGGCCTCGATCAGCCAGAAGGTGCAGATGTTGAAAGCGGTTTCGGGCAGGCCGAAATCGTCCTCGTTATCATAGCGGAGCATATGCTCGCCCCGCCGTAGCGCGTTCTGCACCGCTTCCAGCGTCGATTGGAAGCGCGGATCGGCGGCATCGACGAACCGCAGTTCGACCATCTGTAGCAGGCTGGCATCGAGTTGCGAGCCGCCAAAGCTGGCCGCATAGTGGCCGCCAGCGGTATGCCCATCGACTTCGTGCCAGGCCTTCTCGTCGATGGTGGCCCGAATGGTGCTTGCCCGATCGCGCCACAGGTCGGCGCGATCGGTGAGGTCGAGGTGTTCGGCAGCGTTGGCGAGGCGGTCGCACGCGGCCCAGCACATCACGCTGGTGTATGTGTGGACGGCCGTTCGCGTACGCAGTTCCCACAGCCCCGCATCGGGCTGATCGTGAGTCTTCCAGGCCATTTCGCCTACGCGTTCAAGGCTTGCGAAGTCGTCGTGCGTGGCCGGGCGCAGCAGGCGTTCGTCGGAGAACGCCTGGATCGAGGGCAGCACGATCTGCCCGTAGCAGTCGTTCTGGATCTGGTAGTAGGCCGCGTTGCCGATCCGCACGGGGCCCATGCCGCGATAGCCGGCAAGATCCTTGGCTTCCCACTCGATGATCTCGCGCCCGCCGCTGACGGCATAGAGCGGCTGTATCGCGCCGCCTTCGGCATCGTCGATGATGTTGCGAAGATAGGCGAGATACTTTTCCAGCACGTCGAGCGCGCCAAGATGATTGAGCGCCTGCACCGTATAGTAGGCGTCGCGGATCCAGCAGTAGCGGTAGTCCCAGTTGCGTTGGGAGCCCGGAGCCTCGGGTATCGAGGTGGTGAGCGCGGCGACGATCGCGCCGGTTTCCTCATGCTGGCACAGCTTCAGCGTGATGGCGGCGCGGATCACGGCGTCCTGCCAGTCCATCGGCGTGGCAAGGCCGCGCACCCAGTTCATCCAGTAGGCCTGGGTGAGCAGACGCATCGTCTCCAGTTCGTGGCTGACGTCGCCGACGAACGGTTCGTCGGGGCCGAGGAAGAAGTGCAAGGGCCGCTCGACGCGGAAGTAGCGTTCGTCGAGGATGTAGCCCACCGGCGCATCGGTGGTGAGGCGCAGGGTGTTGCGTTCCACCAGATAGCGGATGTGGTTCGAGCCGTGGGTGATCTGGGCCAGATGGCTGCCGTAGCCGCTCATCGGGGTGAGGATCGTGCGGATGCGCGGAGAGCCTTTTACCGGCTTGACGATGCGCGCATAGGCGATCGGGCGGTAGGTGCGGCCCAGTCGCTCAAAGCGCGGGCAGAAATCGATGACGTCGACGATCCCGCCGTTGGCGTCTTCCAGCCGGGTCACGAGGATCGGCGTGTTGCGCACGTAGCCTTGCGTGGCAGACACCTGATTTTCCAGCTCGAAGCGCCAGGTTCCGGCGTCCTGCCCCTTGTCTCCGCGCAGCAGCGCACAGAAGGTCGGGTCGCCGTCCACGCGGGGGACGCAGCCCCAGACGAGCGCGCCTGCTTCGTCGATCAGGCCGGAGACCTGGCAGTTGCCGATGGGCCAGAGTTCGAGCGTGCTCATGCGGGCGGGCTCCTTGGTTGCAGCAGGGGTGTTCTGTGAAGTTGCGGTCAAGCCAGGTCTGCTCCACGCAGCCAGTCATGCACGGCAGCCACGTTGTCGAGGCGCCAGTGCGCGGCAGTGGCGCGCGATGGGCCGATCAGCACGCCACCACCGCCATGGCGCTCCATGACTTTGAAAGCGTCCTCGTCGGTTACGTCATCGCCCAGAAACAGGGGCTTGGTTCCGGTGAACAGCGGCAGGCTCATGAACTTGTCGACCGCGCTGCCTTTGTCCGATCCGGGCATGACCAGTTCGACAACCTGCTTGCCGCGCTTGGTCTTGATCCCCAGTTCGGCGGCCAGCGTCTCTGTCTGCTCGATAAGCTGATCCAGCAGATGCGGGTGTGTGCGCGTGTGGACGGCCACGCCAAAGGGCTTGGCTTCGACGATCAGGCCGCCGTTCGCCTCGGAAAAGGCGCGAAGGCCCTCGACTGCGCGGGCAGGCAGCGGTTCGGCAAGCGGCACGACCGCACTGGCGCCGGTCTCGCGGAATTCGCCGCCATGGGAGCCAGCGATCGCGACGTTGATCGGGCCGAGCAGCGCCTCCAGCGCTTGAATCGAACGGCCGGTGATGATGGCCAGACGCCCTTCAAGCCGCTGGGACAGCGCCTCGATCCGCGTGCCGAGGTCTTCGGGCACTCGCACCAGGTCCGGGCGGTCGGCGATCTCGACCAGCGTTCCGTCGAAGTCGAGGAACAGTGCGGTCTCGGGTGAGACGGTGAGCGGCGGGGGAGGGGGCAGATCGGCGACGGCAGCGTCGCTCCCCGCCCGCGAGAAGGTTTCGCTGGGATGGGTCATTGTGGTCAGTCTTGCACCTTGATCCGGAAAAAGGCCACCCCTTGGGGTATTCGGATGACTGGCGGACTAAAGTCACCCGCCGCGACTGCGAACGCATGAGCAGATGACCGGTTCCGGTTTTGAGACGATGCGTGGTCGCAGGAATGTTGCATCGCGGAAAAATGGATAGCACAATATGCGCATAGTATTCGGCTTTCTGTCGTTCGCGCCGCTTCCTGTCCGGCGCTGCCCGAGTGTCTGGGGGAATATATGAACACTGTGGTTCCGGTGATCCTCTGCGGAGGAAGCGGCACGCGTTTGTGGCCGCGCAGTCGGGCGTCCCGGCCCAAGCCTTTTCTGCCTCTGATCGGCGAACTGACGCTGTTCGAGGCGACGATCGCGCGCTGCCCCCCCTCAATCGGGTTTGCGGGGCCGGTGGTGGTGACGGGTGCGCTGCATCTCGATCATGTGGAGGCGCAACTGGGCGGTGTCGAACAGCCGAGTGTGATCGTCGAGCCTTGCGCGCGCAATACTGCCGCGGCCATCGCGCTCGCGGCGAACCGCTTGCCCGAGGATGCAATCATGCTGGTGTGCCCCAGCGATCACTGGATCGGTCGCCCGGACGCCTTCGCGTCGGCTGCCGTTGCGGCTTCCCAACTGGCCTCGGAAGGCTGGCTGGTCTCGTTCGGGATTGAGGCGACCGCACCGGAGACCGGCTTTGGCTATTTGCGTCAGGGTGAAGAAATTCTCGGTGGCTCGGGTGCCAAGGGCTTTCGCACTGCCCAGTTCGTCGAAAAGCCGGATCTGGAGACCGCGCGGGCATTTCTTTCAGCTGGCGACTATGCCTGGAACGGAGGGATTTTTGCGTTCCGGGTAAAGGATTTCCTGCGCGAACTGGCAACCCATCGTCCGGATATCGACGCGGCGGTGCGCAAGGCCGTGGAGTCCGGCTGGACCGAGGGGCAACGCTTCCACCCCGACGCGGAACTCTTCGCGGCGGTGGAGAGCGAATCGGTGGACTATGCGGTCATGGAAAAGACCGCCCGCGCCGCGATGGTCCCGGCGGACATGGAATGGTCGGACATCGGCAACTGGGCGGCGCTCCATGACGCGGTGCCGCGCGACAGCGACGGCAACAGTATTCGCGGGTGCGCAGGCGAACTGGTCGATTGCCGAAATGTGCTGGTGGACAGTGACGGGCCGCGCGTGTCGGTGATCGGGCTGGAGAACGCCATCGTCGTGGTCGATGGCGACGATATCCTCATCACCACGACGGCGGGCGTGCAGAAAGTCGGAAAGCTCTCGGGAGCACGGAACCAGTAGACGCAGATGATGGACGAACCAGCGCGGCTCGGGTAGCCGTGCCGCTTTCTGTTCGCCCGCCTTTTCTTCTGCTGGCTTTCCGATCGGAGCGTTTCCCCGTGCCCGCGTTCTATCTCACTTTTCTGGCAGTTCTGCTCGCGGGGTTTGGTGCGCGGGATCAGATTACCATGGCCTCGCTGGCGCGCGTGCAGGGACAAAGGCCCGGCGTGCTGCTCACAGGGGTGGTCTGTGCTTTCCTGACCGCAGGGCTGGCCGCATGGGCGGGGCAGTGGATGCTCGGGCATCTGCCGTCACCGGCACGCGGGATATTCGCGGCGATGGCGCTGGCGATTGCCGGCGTGGAATCGCTGCTTGTCGTCCCCCGCAAATCGCTTCTGGAGCCGACATTGTCACTGGGAGCGCTGGCGCTGGTTCTCCTTGCGCAGCAGATCACCGATGCAGCGCGCTTCGTGGTGCTGGCGATGACGGTGGGAATGGCCGCGCCGCTGGTGTCGGGATTGGCGGGGGTGACGGCTGGCGCGGCGCTTGCCGTGCTGGCGTGGAGTCAGCCGGATTGGCTTTACACGCTGTCGGCCCGATGGATTCGTCGCGGCGTGGGGGCAATCCTGCTGCTTGCCGCCGCGCTGGTGGCAATCGCAAATCTCGGCATTGGGTGATCGGTAATTTCGATTGAAACAAACCCTTTTGCTTCGGGTTCTTGAGCCTAAATAGTGTGACGCATTGAACAAAGGGGAACGAGACGATGACTTCCAAGGACAACGCCCAGGGCGCGCTGGTGGACAGCCTCAACGGGCTGCTGGCCGATACGCTCGCGCTCTATATCAAGACCAAGAATTTCCACTGGCACGTCAAGGGGCCGCAGTTCCATGACCTGCACCTGCTGTTCGACGCGCAGGCGGGCCAGATCTTCGCGCTGACCGACGTCGTGGCGGAGCGCGTGCGCAAGCAGGGCGGCAAGACGCTGACCAGCCCGGATGCGGTCGTCGCCAAGACCCGCATCCAGCCGCAGGATTCCACCGACCTTGATGCGATGGCGATGGTCCGCGAACTCTATGAGGACAATCTGGCTTATGTTACGCGCCTTCGCGAAGTGAAGGAAGCTGCAGGCGAGGCGGGCGACAACGCCACCGACGGCATCGTCGATGACTGGACCGATCAGGCCGAGGAACGCGCCTGGTTCCTGCGCGAGATCATCGCCTGACAACACTGTGTCCGGTCTGGCGCGCAAGCGTTTGCGAAACCGGCTTCGCGAGATGCATGGGGAGTGCTAGGCATTCCCCATGCCCGATACCCAGATATCTACCGTCACCATCGTCGAACACGCTGACGATGCTACCATCGCCCGTTGGTTCGCCGATCGCCTGAAGCACGCGCTGGCTGCCACCGATGGCCCGATCGCGGTGACAGTGCCCGGCGGTTCCACGCCATTTCCCATTTTCGATATCCTCGCGCATGAAGATCTCGACTGGTCGCGGATTGCGGTCTGGCCCGGCGATGATCGCGTCGTCGAGGAGAGCCATCCGGCCTCCAACGTGGGCAAGATCCGCGTGCGCCTCGAACCGGTGGGGGCAGTGATCGTGCCGCTGTCCGAAGAAGCCGTTCCGCCCCATTTCACCATTGCCTGGCTGGGTATGGGCGCAGACGGGCATATCGCCTCGCTCTTTCCCAACACCGACCCGCAAGCGGACGATCCGCAGGCCGTGCGCCGTCTTACGCCCGATCCCTTGCCGCCCGAGGCGCCTTTCGACCGGGTGAGCCTGACGATCCCTTCGCTCATCGACAGTGACGAGATGATGTTCGTCATTCGCGGTGACGAAAAACGTGCGCTGTTCGACGCTGCAGTGCAGGGAGAGCACGACCTGCCCGTGTCGCGGCTTCTGAAAGCGGCTACGGGCAGGGTCACCTGCTTCTGCTGAAGGGGCAGATGCAGACGGTGCAAGGAACAGTGGAGCAGGGGCTTTGCACATTCATCGGCTACGCCCGTCGGGCGTGCCGGGCGGGAAAAGTGAAAACTGCGCTCTGTCTGTCGCAAGCTGGCTTGTGGGGCGATGATCCTTGGCGTTTAACACCGGAATGGATCATTTTCTGACGCTCCGGTTTCGTCGCGGGATTGCCCGCCTGGCCTCCATCGGCACCACTGGCGTTGTCGGGTTGGCGATGTCGCTGGGCGCTACCATGTCGCCAGCGGCTGTGCTGGCCGTTCCCAATGTGCCCAACCGCGCTCCGCCACTTCCGCCCCAGGTCGCTTGCGATCGCCCGATGATGCCAGTTGGGGGCCACGTGTTCTATATGGATCCGGCGCGTGGATCGGATAGTGGCGACGGATCGCGTGCGCATCCCTGGCGAAACTTCGGTGCTCTGGTGAGCAAGCGCAAGTTGGGTGAGCGCTTGCGTACTTCGATGCGGTTGCCGATGTTGCCGGATGGCGCGCAACCGGGTGTGTTCTACCACGAGCAGGCCAACCCTGACGCGAAGGTCGTCGGCGGCGATACGATCCTGCTGGCATCGGGCGATTATGGCGAACTCGTTCTGAACGGAATCGTCAATAAGCGCTTCATGCGCATCGCGGCCGCGCCTGGCGCCCGGCCGGTCTTCACTCGGATTGTTACGGGGTTCTCCTCGCACCTGATCCTGCAGGGGCTCGTCGTGCGAGGGCCGATGGGGCCGAAATCGACGCGTGTGCTTGTCGGTGCGGCGCCTCAGAACGAGTTCATGCCCGACAATCTGGTCTATGATCACATGGATCTGGGTGCCAGTGCCCCCATCGCCGGGCACGATCCGCAGGATTGGTACGACAATGCGCCCAACGGCGTGATGATGCGCGGCGATTGCATGACGATCAGCAACAGCCGCATCCACGATGTGCGCACGGGTGTGGGGATCATTCGCGGTCGTGACGATCAGGTTCTGAACAACCGTATCTCCGGTTTCTCCGACGATGGCATCGACTTCAGTGGCGACCGGCTGCGGATTCGCGGAAACTGGATCACTGATCACTGGAACAACAACGGCGCCCTGCATCCGGACTGCATGCAGGGGCAATCGAGCAGTTGGCACTGGCCCTATTCCGGGCTGACGATCGATCACAATGTCTGCATCGACCACACCAGCGAACGCGCGGTTCCGGACAAGGAGGTGATGCAGGGTATTTCGATGTTCGACGGCGTGTGGAAGAATATCGTCATCACCTGCAATCTGGTGCTGCCACGCGCTTACCATGGGATTGCGCTGTACGGCATGGACAACGCGCGCATCGAGAACAACGTCGTTGTCGGAATGGATGCCAAGGAGCCTTCGTGGATCATGGCGTTCTATTCGAAGGAACAGAAGGCGCCGCGTGGCGACGTGATCCGCGGCAATTGGACAACGGGGCTTCCCAATGCGGATCAGGGGAAGGCAGGCACCTTGGCGGTGCTCAAGACCGGCGAACTGCATATGAAGGATGGTGGTTCTGCTGATGAACTGTCGGTGACGATGGCGAACAACACGCTGGCGGTCTGGCCGGGCACCAAGGTCAGTGCGCATCTCGATCCCAAAGTGAAGATCGTGCGCATCGACGGTCCAGCCAAGCCGATGTCGGTGCCCGAGGCTTTGCGTCGCTATCCCCTGCCTGCCGCCTGCCAGAAAACCTGACGTGTACGATCGTCCCTGAATGTCTGAGGGCCCACTGCCCTCAGAACTCAGAACAACGAGGGTTGGTCAGGCGCACTGCCCGGAGCAGCCTCATCAGCGCCGAGCGCGGAGAGTGTCAGTCCCATCAGCCGGACCGGCTGGGGCAGGGGCATCAGTTCTGTCAGCAGGGCATGCGACAGGTCTGCGAAATCGCTGCTGGATGTGACCGGTTGCGTGACCGAGCGCGCTCGCGTGATCGTGCGGAAGTCGGCGTAGCGCAGCTTGAGCGTAATGGTGCGACCATGGGCCTCGGCACGTTCGATCCGGCCCCATACCGTCTCGATGATATCGTCGAGCGTGGCGCGCAGCGCGTCTGCGCCTGAAATATTCTGCGCGAAAGTGCGTTCGCCACCGAGTGACTTGCGCGGTCGGTTCGCGCGGACCCGGCGCAGGTCGACACCTCTGGCCGCGCGGAACAGGTAATCGGCGAAGCTCCCGAAATGGGCGCGCAGGAAAGCGAGGTCTTTCGCAGCAAGATCTGCGCCGGTTTCTATGCCGAGCCCGGCCATTTTTTCCGCACCGCGCGGGCCGACGCCGTGAAAGCGCCGCACAGGCAGTCCAGCCACGAAAGCGGCCCCTTCTCCGGGACGGATCACGCACAGGCCGTCGGGCTTGTTCTGGTCGCTGGCGAGCTTGGCGAGAAACTTGTTGTACGAGACCCCGGCGCTGGCAGTGAGCTGCGTCTCCTCGCGGATGCGGCGGCGGATTTCCTGTGCGATTCGCGTGGCCGAGCCGATGCCTTTCAGATCGTCGGTCACATCCAGAAAGGCCTCATCGAGCGAGAGCGGTTCGACGTGCGGCGTATAGTCATGGAAGATCGCACGGATCTGCTGGCTGACGGCGCGATAGACCTCGAAGCGGGGCTTGCGAAAGATCAGGTCCGGGCATTGCCGGGCGGCTCTGGTGGACGGCATGGCCGAGCGCACGCCGAACTTGCGCGCTTCGTAGCTGGCCGCGGCGACTACCCCGCGCCCCGACGATCCGCCGACCGCCACCGGCTTTCCCCGCAGCGAGGGATCGTCGCGCTGTTCGACGCTGGCGAAGAAGGCGTCCATGTCGACATGGATGATCTTGCGCAGGCCGTCAGCCTCGTCATCCTCTTCGCTGGATTGCGTTCCTGTCATGTTCTGGTTTATAGCCGTTCCTGACGGAAATGCGAGGCATCTCGAGACTCGCAACCGTCATGCAATTGATGCATTGGCACGCGCATGGAATCGCACTCTCCCCAGACCCGTAGTTTCCCCATCGGCGAATTCGAATTCGTGGCGATGATGGCCGGCTTCCAGATGCTGCAATCGCTGGCAGTGGACGTCATGCTGCCCGCGCTGGGTACGATTTCGCGCGATCTGGGCGAGACCGATCCCAATTCCCGCCAGTACATCATCGGGGTGTTCCTGATCTTCAGCGGCCTTGGCACGCTGGTGCCGGGCGCGCTGGCGGACCGTTTCGGGCGCCGCCCGGTCATTCTCGGGGCCTTGTGCGCCTATGCGGTCAGTTCGCTGGCCTGCGCGATTGCGGGCAGTTTCGAGCTGCTGCTGATCGCCCGCGCCGTGATGGGCCTGTTCGCCTCTGCCATGATGGTCATGCCGATGACGATCCTGCGTGACCGCTTCGAGGGCGACAAGATGGCGCGCACGCAGTCGCTCGTGGCGATGGTGTTCATGGTGATGCCGATGATGGCGCCGATGATCGGCCAGACGGTGCTGCTGTTCGCCAGCTGGCGCTGGATCTTCGGCATCATGGCCTCCGTCAGCGCGCTGGTGTTCCTGTGGACGATCCTGCGCCTGCCGGAGACCCTGCGCGAGGAAAACCGCCAGCCGGTGCAGATCGGCGTGATCGGGCGCAACATGGTCAAGGCCTTCACCGTGCGCGAGGCCTTCGGCTATTTCCTCGGTGCGGCTTTCGTGCAGGGCGCGCTGTTCGGCTATCTCAACAGTGCGCAGCAGCTGGTGGGTGAGCACTTCGGGATGGGCACGCTGTTCCCGGTGGTGTTCGGAACAATGGCGCTGATCATGGCGAGCACGAATTTCATCAATGCGCGCATCGTCGAGAAGTTCGGCGCGCGCCGGGTCAGCCATGCCGCGATGATGGTCTATATCGTGACCGCCGTGATCCATCTGGTGCTGGCATGGCACGGCGAAGGGTTTTGGACCTTCGCGCCGCTGATGACGATCTCGATGTGCATGATGAGCTTTATTGGTGCCAACTTCCAGGCGATCTCGCTCCAGCCTTTCGCGCGCATGGCGGGGGCTGCGGCCTCGGTCATGTCGTTCGTACGCATGGTGCTGGGCTCGGTACTGGGCGCGCTGATCGGGCAGGCCTACGATGGTTCGGCGGTGCCGATCATGGCGGCGATGGTCGTCTGTGGTTCGGTCTGCATCGGCCTGGTACTGTTTTCCGAGCGTGGGCAGCTGTTCCGACGCCTCAATCCGCCGGGGTTTTACAAGGGCAAGATCTCACCCGCGGGTATCGAAGGGGCGGAATAAAAAAGGGAGCCGGAAGGCTCCCTTTTTCGTGTGGATGACGAACTGCGCCGGGCGCAGCGTCAGACTCTGCGGCCGCGGAACAGCTGCACGAGGCCGACGACGATGGCGACCACCAGCAGGACGTGGATCAGGCCACCGGCAACGTGGAACACGACGAAGCCGAGCAGCCAGAGGACCAGCAGGATCGCGGCGATGGTGAAAAGCATGGGATTGTTCTCCTTGGCATCCTGAACACCGAAACGCACGATCCGTGCGTCAGGCTCCCGCGACAAATGCCGCTATTGCCAAAATGTTTCCAAGAACACGTAGCCTAGGTGAATTACGCGCATTTGCCTAATTGCGCGGGGGGAGAGGGCTGGTGTCGTAAAATCCGCATTCCGCGAATTTTCAACGGGACTCTCAGGCCTTGCGCACCAGTTCCAGCAGTTGCGGGCGCGAGATTGCCGGATGCGGGTGCAGGGCGGGGGGGCGGTGCCGGGCTTCGGTGAAAGCCGAGGCGACGAAACGCAGCTTCTGCATCTTCGTGGTCGTAACCCGGTGGTCCCAGGCATGGGCGCCGCGTGTCTCGACCTCGCGGGCGATTGCGCCATAGATGTTCGCGGCGGACAGGATCGCCCAGCGCTGGCGAAAGGCGAGCCGAACCGCACCGACGCGGGCCGAGGCTTCGTACTCGTAGGCAAGGGCACAGGCCCGCGCGACCTGCGGCACCAGCGCGTGGCGGTAGTGCGGCTTGGTCACTTCGCCGGGGGGAATGTCCGCTTCCACCAGCCATTCGACGGGGAGGTAGCAGCGCCCACGGGCGTCGTCTTCCCACACGTCGCGCACGATATTGCCGAGCTGGAAGGCGACGCCGAGATCGCAGGCGCGATCAAGGGTGTCATTATCCTCGGGCGAGACGCCCATCACCGCGGCCATCATCACGCCGACGGCCCCGGCGACATGGTAGCAGTAGCGCAGCATGTCGCGTTCGCTGCGCGGGCGCCAGTCGGCCGCGTCGAGCGCGAAGCCCTCGATCACGTCCGGTGCGACATCGCGCAGCAGCGGCACTTCGCGGGCGAGCACCCCGAAGGCGTCGAAGGCCGGGGTGCCGGTCGGTTCGCCCGCCAGCGCCAGTTCGGTCAGTGTGCGAATGGTCGCAAGCCGGGATTCGGGATCGAGCGTGGTGCCGACGGGGCGCGGTGCCGGGGCGCGACCGTGGTCCTGATCGTCGGCGATATCGTCGCAGGCGCGGCACCAGGCGTAGAGCAGCCAGACCTTTTCGCGGGTTTTGCGGTCGAACAGACGGCTGGCGGCGGCAAAGCTTTTTGATCCCTTGCGGATCGAGCGATGGGCCGCGCGGACAAGCGCGGCCCGGCTCGGCAGAGTGGGGCTGCTGGCAGGGATGGGAAAGCTCCGGCGTTGTTGGCGTCGTCGGCGGTAAGGTACTACAAACCGAAAGAAATCAAAGCGTGGATGGATCCATCGCGACAATCGGCGTGATCGGCGCCTGATTGCGCATCAGGTCGAGCAGCGGGGCGAGTTCGGGCGCGTCGAGGATGATCCCCTGATGCGCCGGACGCACGAAGCCAACCTCGGCCATGTGCCGGTTGAAAGCCAGCAGGCCGTCGTAGAAGCCGAAGGCGTTGAGCACGCCGATGGGCTTGGCGTGATAGCCCAGCTGCGCCCAGCTGACTGCCTCCCACAGCTCGTCCATGGTGCCGACACCGCCGGGCAGCACGATGAAGCCGTCCGACAGGCGCGTGAAGGCGGCCTTGCGCTCGTGCATATCCTTGACGATGTGCAGTTCGGTGCAGTCCCGGTTGGCGACTTCGCCGCCCTTGCCGTTCTCTCCCACAAGCGCTTCGGGGATGACGCCGATGACTTCGCCGCCCGCTTCCAGCGCGCCGCTGGCAGTCGCGCCCATGAGGCCGAGGCGGCCGCCGCCATAGACGACCCCGATGCCCTGTTCGGCCAGCGCCTTGCCGACATCGTAGGCCAGCTGGACATAGCGGGGATCGGAAGGAGTTGCGGAACCGCAATAGACGGCAAGACGCTTCATGATGGGAGTACTGCTTTCAGTTTGACGGGAGTGCCTTCGGGCATGTCGCGCATCTGGTGCGCCACCTGCCCGGTGAAGGAGATGAGCTGCGTCAGCGGCAGCTTGATAAGGCTGTTTACGTCGTAGGTGTCGTTCAGCATCGCCTCTGCGGTGCGGCTGTAGACCTCATGGGCCGTGGTGGGGCCGAGCCTTTCGCGTGCCGCCTCCACCAGTGCATCCGCGCGCCAGACCAGCTGGACTTCGGGATCTGCGAGGTACTGCTCAGCCTGTGCCTCGCTGCCAAGGCGAAGCAGTTCGCGGGTGTCGGGATCGAGGTAATGGGCCACGTTCTCGCTGTCCGCCACCACCAGATGACCCATGCGACTGACCATCAACACGGTTGCAAAATCGATGCCGGTCCAGCCCCATTCGCGCTTGAGTGTGCGTAGCAGGGCGCTCATTTCAGGTCTTCCGCGATCAGCCGCGCGGTGGCTTTGGCCGAGGCGACGACGCCCGGAATACCTGCGCCCGGATGGGTGCCCGCGCCGACCATATAGAGGTTGCGCAGCACATCGTCGCGGTTGTGCGCGCGGAACCAGGCGCTCTGCGTCAGGATCGGTTCGAGACTGAAGGCATTGCCTTTCCAGGCGTGCAGGTCGTGCTCGAAATCGAATGGGGTATAGTGGAAGCTCGTCACCAGCCGGTCGTCGAGGTCGGGGATCAGGCGGCGCTTCACTTCGTCAAGCACCCGGCGTTCCAGCTGTGGACCGACGGCTTTCCAGTCGATCGGCAGCTTGCCCAGATGCGCGACCGGCACCAGCGCGTAGAACGTGCTCTTGCCCGCAGGCGCCATCGAGGGATCGGTGACGGTCGGGTGGTGGAGATAGATCGAGAAGTCGCGCGGCAGTACGCCATGTTCGAAGATGTCGTCGAGCAGGCCCTTGTAGCGCGGGCCGAACAGGATCGAATGGTGCGGGATGCCGGGCCACTTGCCCTCGATCCCGAAGTGCACGACGAAAAGACTGGGCGAAAACCGCTTACCGGTCAGCTTCTTGGCCATCTGCTGGCCGCGCGGGGTTTCGGAAAGCAGGGTGCGGTAGGTATGGACGAGGTCGCCGTTCGAGGCGACGGCATCGAAGCGCTCGCGCCAGCCGCTGATGGTTTCCACCTCGTGCACACGGTCGCCCACGGTGTGCAGTTGCGTCACCCGATCGGCAAGGCGCAGGCGGCCGCCCAGCCGCTCGAACAGGCTGGCCATGCCCTGTGCCAGCTTGTTGGTGCCTCCCTTGGCCCACCACACGCCGCCGTCCTTTTCCAGCTTGTGGATCAGGGCATAGATCGCGCTGGTAGTCATCGGGTTGCCGCCGACCAGCAGGGTGTGGAACGAGAGCGCCTGGCGCAGATGCTCGTCCTTCACGAACGAGGAGACCATCGAATAGACCGAGCGCCACGCCTGATAGCGGGCCAGCGCGGGCGCGGCCTTGACCATCTGCGAGAAGTTCAGGAACGCCTCGGTGCCAAGGCGCACATAACCTTCGTGATAGACGCCCTCGGCATAGCGCACGAACTCGTCGTAGCCGCCCACATCCTGCGGGGCGATCCGGCTGATTTCGCGGCGCAGCGCAGGCTCGTCGTTGGAATAGTCGAAGGTGACGCCATCGGGCCAGCCAAGGCGGTAGAAGGGCGAGACCGGCATCAACTCGACATCGCGGGCGATGTCCTGATCGGTCAGCGCCCATAGCTCGCGCAGGCAGTTGGGATCAGTGATGACGGTGGGCCCGGCATCGAAGGTGAAACCCTCGCGCTCCCACACATAGGCGCGGCCACCCACCTTGTCGCGGCCCTCGACCAGCGTGGTGTCGATCCCGGCGCTCTGCAGGCGGATGGCGAGGGCAAGGCCGCCGAACCCGGCGCCGACGATGCAGGCTTTCTTCATCGCGGGACTTTCGGGCTGGGTGTACCGAGATCAGAGAGCGGAGCGCCGCCGCCCAGCAGGCTGGCGGCAGCGGCGATCACCGGCACCGGCGGGCGCCCGGACAGGACACGCAACATGTCGGCAGGCGTTGAGCGACCGGCATAGAACCGTTCGATCAGGCTTTCGGGCAGGCGATAGAATCGCTCAAGCATACGATAGCGCACGTCTGGCCGCGCGGCAGCAAAGAGCATGCGCGTTAACATCCGGTAGAAGCATCCCCGGCGCCAGTTTCGGTGCGACCATGCATGACTGAACCTTCCTAGGGCCATCCCGTCCGGGTTGTCGAGAGTGGTCAGGTAAGTAGCGAACATGACAGCGTGCGGAAACGAGTACGAGGTCAGCGGATGGGTCAGTCCGGCGCGCACGCCTGCACGGGCGGTGCCGTGTTCGTCCAGAGCATCCCAGAACGCGGGAAAGTCTCCCCTGGCGATCACCGGCAGGACACCGGTTTCCTCGTAACCGATGCGCGCGACGGGCCAGCCTTGCCTCTCGGCATAGCCGGCAATTCGGCCTCGCAGGGCGGGAAGGTCGAGGTTCGGGCTTTCCGAATAATAGGTGTCCTCCACGAAGACCTCGCGCGCGCCGAAGGGCAGGCAGTAGACGAAGCGGTAGCCGTCCAGTTGCTCGACGCGGGCGTCCATGACGACCGGGCGGGTCAGGCCGTGTGGTTGGGACAGGTGCAGCGTCTGCCCCATGAACTTCTGCCATCCGCCCGCCATGTGTGGCAGCGTGCCTGCACCGCGCGCATCGATCACGGCGCGGGCGCGCAGGACCCTGCCATCGCGCATCGTCACCGTCTGCGGCGTGATCGTGTCTACCTCGACCCCGGTCAGGATACGATCTGCCGGAAGTGCGGCACGCACCGCCGCATCAAGCCGGGTGGAGGTCACGGCGTGATAGGCTGTATGGAGCTGCCTTGTGTGTGCGGGAAAGTGGACGTCGTACCCCTCCCAGTGCGCAACGATCAGCGGCTCGATCCAGTCTCTGTTCGCAGGCGCAATATCGCTACCGAAGAACGACCAGACATGCTCTCCGCCCAGTGTTTCTCCGCGTTCCAGCAAGGTGATGGGAATATCCGGGCGTCTCGCGGCCATGGCCAGTGCAATCAGCCCGCCGGACAGGCCGCCGCCGACCACTATCAGGCCAGTTCCCTCGTTCATGTCCGCCGTTGCGCTGTCCATGCTTTTCATAATGTACGACCGGTGTGTTCACCGGGCAACTTGGCAGTCGTTGTGCGTTGCGGCATGATGCGGTGATGAAGACTTTGACGATTAGCGATGCAACGTCGGCGGACGCCGAGGCCATCGCCGCCATCTTTGCGCATTATGTGCTCGAAAGCACGGCAACTTTCGAGACGGTCCCGCCTGACGAGACAGAGATCGCCCGCCGAATCGCGGCGGTGACGGGGGACGGTTATCCGTTCGTTGTCTCGCGCGACGAAGAGGACGGGCAGATCCTCGGCTTTGCGTTCGGCACGCGCTATGCACCGCGTGTTGGCTATCGCTATGCCGTGGAGACGACGATCTATGTCCGGCCGGACTGCGTGCGCCACGGCATCGGTTCGGCGCTGCTCGATGCCGTGATCGAAAGCTGCGAGGCGCGCGGACTGCGGCAGGCCTTTGCGGTGATCGCCGAGTCCGAACCGGCTTCCGTTATCCTTCACGCGCGGCACGGGTTTCGTCCGGTGGGCACACTGGAGGGGGCGGGGTGGAAGCATGGCAAGTGGCTCGATGTCTTCATCATGCAGCGGGCTCTCGGGGCTGGGAAAGATACTCTTCCGGAAGATTGATCGCGTTTACAAACTGTTGCAGAGGCGCTGCAACCGCATGAAGGCTTGCGTGTTACTCGCAGGATGGCACCCGACCGGCAAAGGATCGGTGCCGACAAGGTAACAGGGATCGATAATGAAGACCAAACAGGCATTCCGTGTCCTTTGCGGCACCGCGCTCGCCGCCACTGCCGCGCTGGCTGCGGTTCCCGCGTTCGCCCAGTCCTCCACCACGACCGACGTATCCAGCGACGCCTCGGTAACGGCACCGGCGAAGAACGTGCTGGCGGGCAACCACGTCACGATCGGTGTGGGTGTGGCCTATACGCCGAGCTATGACGGCTCGAACAACATGAGCGTCGCGCCGTTTCCCGCGATCCAGGCGCATCTGTGGGGCATCGACGTCAACCCGCGTCCGGGCGGTGTCGCGCTCGACCTGATCCCGTCGCCCGACGACGCCAAGGTCAGCTTCAATCTCGGCCCGGTGGCTACGTATACCGGCAACCGTGCCTCGGGGATCAAGGACCCGGTGGTGCGCGCGGCGGGCAAGCTGGATGTCGGCATCAACGTGGGTGGCAACGCGGGCGTGAACTTCAACAAGCTGCTCAATCCCTATGACCAGCTGACGGTCGGCGCGGACGTGCTGTGGGACGTCAACGGTGCGTCGGGCGGCATGCAGATCAACCCGAACGTCACCTACAAGACCCCGGTCAGCAAGGCCGCGCTGGTGATCCTCAATGTCGGCGCGCGCCATGTCGATGACGACTATGCCAAGTACTATTACTCGGTGAATGCCACGCAGAGCGCCAACAGCGGGTTGCCGCTCTACAGCGCCAAGGGCGGCTGGGACAGCTGGCACACCGCGATGATCGTCGGCTACGACCTGTCGGGCGACCTGCGCGACGGCGGTTTCGAGGTGTTCCTTTTCGGCAACTACATGCGCATGCTGAACGATGCTTCGGCAACGCCCTATACCTCGATCCGCGGCAGTGCCAATAACTGGACCGGGGGTGTGGGCGTGGGTTACACGTTCTGATCCTCTTTCACGGCGGCCTTTTCCGGTGCCAGGGCATCGGGCGAGGCCGCCGCGACGATCGCCTTCAGCGCGGCGACGTGTCCTGCAAAGGCCCGCTGGCCTGCACGGGTAAAGGTTGCCCAGGTGCGCTGCCGCCCGTCCATCGGTGATTTCTTGAGCGTTACGTATCCTGCCTCGACCAGCGCGGCGAGGTGCTTGGAGAGTACCGAATCCGATACGCCCGCGATCTCGCGCAGCCGGGCGAATTCCACTTCCGTCGTCTGTGCCAGCACCGCGCCGATCTGCAATCGCGCCGGGGGGTGGAGTATCATGTCCAACTGGCTCATCGGTGCGCCTCGCCCCGCAGCTCGCGCAAGTACAGCCGCTGGAACACCACGCTCCCGGCGCCTGCCAGCAGCCCTGCGATCACCGCGATGCCCAGCCGCGTGAAGATCGAGAGCCCGCTTTCCTTCGCGTATGTCTCGGCGAATATCAGCACCAGCATCGTACCCAGCAGCGTGAAGACCAGCGGCCGCGTGGTACCGCGCCGATAGCCGTTGACGAAGGTGCCGCTGCGCGCCCGGTCGTAGCGCACCAGCAGCACGACACCAGCCATGCACATCGCCACGATCGCCCCGGTCAGCACGGTCGGCAGGCCGGGGGCCAGCACCATCGACCCCATCAGCAGCCCGAAAGCCGCGTGTCGCCAGGGCGGGCAGGCCTGCGCCTGTATGTCCGCCAGCCGGTTGCTGGCTTCCTGTGCCGAAGCGAGCGCAGCTGCCGCCGCCTGCCGATCGATCCCGTCGCTGTCCATCGTGACCTGCCTTCCCGAAATTGACTTTCCAATGTGGAAAGAGATGCGCCTCACTTTCCGATTCGGCAAGTGATAACTTTCCAATCTGGAAAGTTTATCGGTCTAAGTCATTCCGAGAGCACTTCTTGCACCCGCGCGCGCAGGGCGGGGAGCAGTTCCGCCTCGAACCATGGGTGCTTCGCCATCCACAATCGGCTGCGCCAGGCGGGATGGGGCAGCGGGATCACGCCCTCGGGCGCCTCCTGCCAGCGTGCGACGGCTTCGTTGAGGTTCCTGGCGAAGCCGCGCGGCAGGTAGCGCTTTTGCGCATATTGCCCGACCAGCAGCGTCAGGCGCACCTGCGGCATCGCGGCGAGCAGCGGCGGATGCCAGCGCGGCGCACATTCGGGGCGCGGCGGCTTGTCCCCGCCACTGGCCTTGCCGGGATAGCACAGGCCTGAGGGCATCTGCGCGATTGTCGCCACATCGTAGAACGCCGTCTTGTCGAGCCCCAGCCAGTCGCGCAGCCGGTCGCCGCTGTCATCGTCCCAGCCGATGCCGCTGGCGTGGACCCGGCTGCCCGGTGCCTGCCCGATGATGAGCATCCGCGCGCTTTCGCTTGCCGCCACGAACGGGCGTGGCGCGAACCCGAGTGCATCCTCGCACAGCGTGCAGGCGCGGATCTCGGTCATCAGGGTATCGAGCGAGGAGGTCATGGCCGGGCGAGATGGCGTCGCCCGCCTGCCGTTCGCAAGGTGGCGCCCGCAAGGTGACGCCCGGTTGACACGGTTGACACGGTCCAGAGGGAAAGTGTCACTTTGCCGCCCCAAAGTGTCACCTTGCCCGGAAAACCGCCGTTTTTGCGTGCGTACAGTGTTAACATCGGTGTCACTTTGAGGGTGGCCGGGGCGCCTTGATCTGTCACCTTGCGGAAGGCGTGATTTCGGAAGAGACAGGAGACATGCATGGCGCAATCCTACCGCAGCGAGCCAAGTGTAGGAAACCGGTTTGCCGTTGGTGGGGAGGCTGCGTCGCCTCGGACGCCTTCCCAATGCCGCTCAGCCTGAGCGGGCGACGGGGGCGGCGACGGGCGCGATGCCCTGTCCCCCCAAGTCTCGCTCCATCCAGCGCGCATCGGCGCCGTATCCCCTGACTTTGTCGGCCAGCGCCTGAGACATCGCGCCCTCCGCAAAGCCCAGCCTTCGCCAGTAGGGGGCGGCACCTTCGACCGCGATCAACTGGGCGCGCGGCAGGCCATCGCGTGCGGCCATCGCGAGGGCCTGCTCGACCAGCCGCCGCCCGATGCCCGATCCGCGTGCGGCGTCGGACACCGCAAGGTCGTGGAGGAACAGCGCGTCGGCCACACCTTGTGTCGTCAGCACCGCGCCGACCGGCGGCGGGGCGCTGTCCTGCCAGCCGTGAGCGAGGAGATAGGCGATGAGCGTGCCGTCTCGCTCGGCAGCAAGACAATAGCTGGCGGGCAGTGTCAGGCGGCTGGCAAAGGCCTCTTCTGGCTCGACCAGAAACGCTGGGTAAGCGGCCTGCTGGATCGCCAGCGCAGCGGGCAGGTGCGCCAGGGTCATCGGGCGGATCGTGATGGCGGGCTCGCTCACGCAGGCTGTTCCTGCGCGCGCAACCACCCGGTGATCGACAGGCGGGGCCGGGGCGCGCTCGGCGTGACGTAGGAGACGCTGTGCGATTGCGGCACGGCCAGCAGGTCGAGCGTGTTGAACGCAGGGGCCACGCCCTCGAAGCTGCCGTTCTCGCCGTGGAACATCAGCAATCCGCCCCATTCCGCTCGCCAGCCTGCATTGAGGCTGAGCACGAAGGCCGCGCGCCGGTCCTTGCCCGCAACGTTATCGGTATGGGCGGTCAGAAAGTCGCCGGGGGCATAGGCGCTGGCCTGCGCGTCGGCGAAGCGGATGTCCTCGTGCCCGGTAATCTGCCTGAGAAACGACAAGACCGCCTCGCTCGACATCCAGTCGGCGAAGCGGGCGAGGATGTCGGTGCTGGCCGCGCGCGCGGCCCTGCCATCGGGGACGCGGACCGTCTCGTAGCGGTACTGGAAGCCCTCGCGCGCCTGCGCATGAATGGCACCATCCAGCGCCTCGCGCTGATCCTGCGTCATGCTCTCGCGGGCAGGGCGGTCGAGTTCGTAGAGCTTGCTGCCGCTGTTGAAGACCTGTCGCCAGTCGGTGCGGGCCTCAAGATCGGTCAAAAGCCGTTGCGGGCCGTCGTCGCCGAGGAAACCGGCGATGCGTACCCGGCCATGGCGGCGGTAGACCTTGCCGAGATGTTCGGGATCGAGGGCGGGATTGAGCGTGAAATCGTTGGCGGGCATGCTCAGCCTATCTGCATCAGCGAAGATGAATAGGGCGCGACCAGCGTCTGTGCGCGGTCCCAGCCGCCGCGCAGCCACGTATCGTGCGTGTGCGGGTCGGAGGGCAGGATCACCGGCATCGTCTCGCGGCCCTCGGCGCGCAAGGCGGCGTTGGCGGGGCAGGTGAGGAGGGCGAAGGAGGGCACCTCGCTGTCCTTCCACACGCCTGCCATCGCGAACAGCGGCTGGTCGCCCGCGCCGATCCACAAGGCGCGGCGCTTGCCGTCGGCGGGCGAGGGGCGGCCCCATACCATGAAGGCGCTGGCGGGGACGAGGCAGCGGAACTCGCTGTTGCGCAAGTTGCCGATCCAGAACGGACTTTCGATGTTGCGCACGGTCAGGATGCCGCGCGCGCCGGGCTCTGCCACCGAAGGCGGCGGCGGCACGCCCCACAGGCGCGGGATCAGGCGGCGCGGAGTGCGCGTCTGTGGGCGAGGGCCTGCCACTTCCTCGCGCCCTGCCGTGATGACCGGGGCAAAGCTCATCGCCGAGACGGTTCCGCCCGCCCACGGGTCTTCGCCCGGATCGAGCCCGAAGGCGCGTCCCACGGCGCGGGCCGGGGCATCGAGGCGGTAGAGCACGGTCATATCCCGTCGGCCCTAGACGGATGCGCCGGGGCCGTCTATTCTGGCCATCCCCCGGGGAGCCAGCAAGTGGCTGAGAGTTGTGGGTATGCTCCACAAGACCCGTAGAACCTGAACCCGTTAGTACGGGCGGAGGGAGTGGAGCGACGGGTGAAGACCAATCCAGATCTGCGCCCGCAGTCCGTCTCTTGTTCCGTCCATGGAAGAAGAGAGGCATCCATGGCAGATATCAATTCCCCACTCGAAATCGCCCCCTCGGGAGAGCACTTTAACGTGACGACCGGCCCGATCCGCGGCAGTCGCAAGATCCACGTCGGCCCGTTGGGCGTCTCCATGCGTGAGATCCATCTGGAGCCGGGCAGCGGCGAGGCACCGGTGCGCGTTTACGATACCTCCGGTCCCTACACCGATCCGGCAGCGAATATCGATATTGCGGCGGGCCTTGCGCCCCGGCGTCGGGAGTGGATCGTGGCGCGCGGCGATGTCGAGGACTATGCCGCCCGCGCGGTGAAGCCGGAGGACAACGGCCAGCTTGGTCCGGACCGTTCGGGCGGCGTCCCGGCGTTCCCCAATGTCGTCAAGCGCCCCTTGCGGGCCAAGTCGGGCATGAACGTCAGCCAGATGCACTACGCGCGCCGGGGCATCATCACGCCCGAGATGGAATACGTCGCCGAGCGCGAGAACCTTGGTCGCGCTATGCTGAAAGGCCATGTGCGCGACGGTAACGACTGGGGCGCGTCGATCCCCGACTACGTGACGCCCGAATTCGTGCGCGAGGAAGTGGCGCGCGGGCGGGCGATCATCCCGTCCAACATCAACCATCCCGAAAGCGAGCCGATGGCGATCGGGCGCAACTTCCTCGTCAAGATCAACGCCAATATCGGCAACTCCGCCGTGGCATCCGACGTGGCGGCGGAAGTCGACAAGATGGTCTGGTCGATCCGCTGGGGCGCGGACACGGTGATGGACCTGTCCACCGGGCGCAACATCCACGACACGCGCGAATGGATCCTGCGCAATTCTCCCGTGCCCATCGGCACCGTCCCGATCTATCAGGCGCTGGAAAAGGTCGGCGGCATTGCCGAGGAGCTGACCTGGGAGATCTTCCGCGACACCCTGATCGAACAGGCCGAACAGGGCGTCGACTACTTCACGATCCACGCGGGCGTACGCCTGCCCTTCGTGCCGCTGGCGGCCAAGCGCGTGACCGGCATCGTCAGCCGGGGCGGCTCGATCATGGCCAAGTGGTGTCTCGCGCATCACAAGGAGAGCTTCCTCTACGAGCGCTTCGACGAGATCACCGAGATCATGAAGGCCTACGACGTCGCCTATTCGCTGGGCGACGGGCTGCGCCCCGGCTCGATCGCCGATGCCAACGACGAGGCGCAGTTCGCCGAACTCTACACGCTTGGCGAACTGACCAAGCGCGCCTGGGAACAGGACGTGCAGGTGATGATCGAAGGCCCCGGCCACGTTCCCATGCACAAGGTGAAGGAGAACATGGACAAGCAGCTGGAGGCCTGCGGCGAAGCCCCGTTCTACACCCTCGGGCCGCTCGTGACGGACATCGCGCCGGGCTATGACCACATCACCAGCGGCATCGGCGCGGCGATGATCGGTTGGTACGGCACCGCGATGCTCTGCTACGTCACCCCCAAGGAGCACCTCGGCCTGCCGGATCGCGACGACGTGAAAGTCGGCGTCGTCACCTACAAGCTGGCGGCCCACGCGGCGGACCTCGCCAAGGGGCACCCGGCGGCCAAGGTCCGCGATGATGCGCTGTCGCGCGCGCGCTTCGAATTTCGCTGGCGTGACCAGTTCAACCTCAGCCTCGATCCCGACACCGCCGAGCAGTACCACGATCAGACGCTGCCCGCCGAAGGGGCGAAATCGGCGCATTTCTGTTCGATGTGCGGGCCCAAGTTCTGCTCGATGAAGATCAGCCAGGAAGTGCGCGACTTCGCGGCTAGGCAGAACCAGCCGGTCGAGACGTTCGTGGCGGCAGGGAACGCCGAGGCGGATGCCGAGGCGGGCATGGCCGAAATGAGCCGGGTGTTCCGCGAAACCGGCAGCGAACTCTACATGGGGGCAGGCGGGCGCGAACACGACTGATCGCGTTTTCACTTCGCTTGTCTTCGCAGTTGCAGCATCGAGTGCTATGGATGCGGTCCCCCCGGAGACCGCATTCATGCCTCGACGCGATACGACCGACTGGATGAAACTGGCCAGCGACAGTTACTTGCTCTGGGCCGACTCGATGATGGTGGTGGGGCTGCGCACGGCCGAGATGATGGTCGGGCGCGGCACGGCGGCCGAAAACATGCTGATGGTCTCCGAAAAAATGCAGGCCGCTGCCGAACTCGGCGTCAAGCTGGCGAGTGGCGGCCTCGCCTCGCCCGAGGCCCACGCGCACACGGCGGTCCGGCACTATCGCCGCAAGGTCTCCGCGAACCGCCGTCGCCTGACGCGCCGGGTGAACAAGAGCGGAAAATGAGAGAGTGGCAATGACGGCGCAGGTCCATATCGGCGTCGGCGGCTGGACTTATGCGCCGTGGCGCGGCGCGTTCTATCCCGAAGGTCTGCCGCAGGCTCGCGAACTGGCGTTTCAGGGCGAGCACCTGACCGCGACCGAGATCAACGCCACCTTCTACCGCCGCCAGAGCCCCGCGAGCTTCGCCAAGTGGCGCGATGCGGTGCCCGATGGCTTCCGCTTTGCCATGAAGGGCTCGCGCTACTGCACCAATCGGCGCAATCTGGCTGAAGCGGGTGAGAGTGTCGCCAATTTCATGGCGCAGGGGCTGGTCGAACTGGGCGACAAGCTGGGGCCGATCAACTGGCAACTGGCGGTGAGCAAGAGGTTCGACGCCGACGAGATCGCCGCCTTCCTGGCGCTTTTGCCCGCGACCCACGAAGGACTGGCGATCCGCCACGCCATCGAACCGCGCCATGAAAGCTTCGACGATCCGGCCTTCTTCGACTTGTGCCGCAAGGCAGGCATTGGTGTCGTGCTGGCCGACAGTCCGACCTATCCGGCCATCGCCCCGCCGGATTCTGCGCCGGATACGGCATCCTTTGTCTACCTGCGCCTCCAGAACGCGCGCGAGGCCGTGGCGACCGGCTACCCCGAAGCCGAACTCGACCACTGGGCCAGCCGCATCGCGCGATGGAGTGCCGAAAACCGCGACGTCTTCGCCTTCTTCATCGCCGCCGACAAGATCCGCAACCCCGCCGCCGCAATGGCGCTGATTGAGCGTGTAAGCGCTTGAGGTCAGCATGGGTGGCTTTATGGGAAGCGGACTTTCGGCAAACGCCCCATTGTGGACGCTTCCTCTCCCCTGAAGGGGAGAGGGCTATGACCGCTGACCACCCATATCGGCCCTTCAGTCCTGTCGGATATCCTGCGTTGACGGGCGCAAGCCCGGTGGCCGAACATGCGCATTCCCTCTAAAGCGCTCCGATCCTCTCCCAACCGGACTTTCCTTCTCATGACCTATTCCGCTGCTGCCGAACTCGCAATCCGGGGGCGCCGTGCGGCGTTCAACCGGGCGATTGCCGAGGGGGATGCGGGTGCGATCGGGGCATTTCTGGCGCGCGACTGCGTGATGGTGACGGGCAGCGATAGCGCGGTGATTTCCGGGCGCATGGGGCAGGTGAAGGTCTGGCGGCGCGAGTTCGCCGCGAGCCCGCGAACGGTCTATGTCCGTAGCCCGGAGGAGATCACGGTCTCGGCCAGCGAGCCGGTGGCGATGGAGACCGGGCACTGGCGGGGATACGCCGCGGGAGCAGAGGATGCGGCGCTCGCCTCGGGCAGCTATGCGGCCAAGTGGCGCGATGTTGGCGGCGAGGGCGGCGGCGAATGGGTGATCGAGGCAGAAGTCTTCGTCACGCTCGCCTGAAGGCAGGTATACACCGGACGCGAAAAACCCGAAAAAGGCCGGTGCGGGCGCTTTTTCGGGTTTTCGATGTGGTCAGCCGCCGGAGGAGAGATCGGCGGCGGACCGGGCAAGCTCTCAGTCGTTGGCGGCGAGCGCGGCGGCCTTCACCTGCTCCAGCTTGAAGCGGACCGGGTGATTGTCGAACGTGCCGGTCACGACGTCGTCGCGAACGAAGAGGCGGAAGGGCTCGGCACCGTGGTTCGCGCTGCCGCGCAGGACCTGGCCTTCGCCTTCGGTTTCGACGGTGTAGGTGTACTCGACGCCATTGCGCACGAACGACTGCTTGGCGGCATCACCCTGTGCAAAGGCCGAGGTGCCGATGGCAGCGCCAGCAAGAGCGGCAACGGCGGCGGCGTACTTGAAGAAAACGGTCATCTGGCAATTCCCTGGTTTGAGAGAGCTTGCCCTTAAGCATCCTGGTATTCTTGCGATCTTATGTTCTTCTTGAGGCCAGAATAGCGATGCAAAGTGGTCGGACAAATGCATTGCAGGATTCTGCAATTGCATAAAACGCACCATCATGTCTGAGTAGTTGTCGCCATTGGATAAATCGGGATGCACTGTTCGGCGCATGGCACGAAAAAATCGCGATCGGTTCTGCGGCTGCCGCATCGCGTCTGCGCAAGTCCCACATCGTGAAACTTTACAGGCCTTTCGATTCGCGAGGGCCTTGCCTGGCCCCTGCGATCAGTGCGCGGCGCTGTGCGTCCGGCCTTCGGCGGCGAGGACATCGGCAGCGGCATCGCGCGCGCGGGACGCGGCATCGTTGGCAGCGTCGCCTGAACTGGAGGATGATGCCTGTCCGGGAGCGGCCTGACCGGGAGTGCCGCTCTGCGCCGGGCCGCTGCCGAAGGCACGGTCGAACGCGGACTGGCCCTGCTGTGCGCCGGACAGGGCTGCGGGCGGCGCGTCCACAAAGCCACGGGGCACAAAGCCGCGCGGGGCAGGCGCGGCCTGCTGGCGATAGTCGGGACGGTCGTCGTCGCTATCGTCCTGCCAGTTGTCGCCATCGTCCTGCCGCCAGTGGCCCTGACCGCGACCGCCCCACCCGCGACCGTCCATCGCTTGCGGGCCGGGCATCACGATCCAGCCGCGCTGGGCGAGCCAGCGTTCGGGGCCGGCCAGCCAGCGGCCCATGCCGAAGCCGCCCTGATCGTCGCCGTCTTCGGCGCCATTGTCGGCATAACTGCCGTCGTCGGCCCGATCATCGGCGTAACCGCGGCGCTCCCCGTCCGGATCGCCGGGATTCTGCTGCGCGTAGCCGTAATCCTGCTGCGAGAGATCGCCCTGGCCTGCCCGGTCCACGACCATGCCCTGGCTCTGCTCGCCCGGTGTCTCGCGACGCTCGGGATGCTCGGCGCGATAGGAGGTGAGCGCGGGCGTGGTGATATTGGCCAGCACGACGCCCGCCGCAATGCCGGCGCCCGCCAGCAGAACCAGTACCTTACCCGCCTTCATCTTGTGCCGTTTACCGTATGCCTGTGTGCGTTCATCGTTGCGCGCCCTAGGGACGGCAGGCTGTCGAGGCGCTGAACGGGCCTGAGAGTTGATGCCGGGTGACGCCCGATTGCTGCCGCTGCGCTTGTGGAGTATCCTGCGCCATGCTTCGCGCCGCGCTCCTTGCCGCCGCTCTTGCTGGTATTATCGCCAGCCTTGGCGCGTGCCAGCGCAGTCCGTCTGCGCAGATGCCGGGCGACCCGGACGACCATCAGCCGTGGAGCGCGATCCCCGCCGATGCCATGCTCGTCGCCAGCGGCACCGAACCGTTCTGGAGCGCACGCGTGAAGGATGGTCACCTGACGTATGCGACGCCCGAGCGCCCGCAAGGCGTAATCGTGCCGGTGTCGCGCTTTGCCGGGCGCGGCGGGGTGTCGTTCAGCGGCGAGATGGACGGGCGCGACCTGACGCTGGCGGTCGGACCGGGGCCGTGCAGCGACGGGATGTCCGATCGCCAATGGCCCTATGGCGCCACGCTGCGCCTTGGCGAGCGGGTGCTGAGCGGCTGCGCGCGAACCGGAACTAGGGCCGAAACCGAGGCGGCCAGAGCGCCCGAATCGGCGCCCTCGCGTACGCCGCTGCCCTGATGTTGCCCTGATCGTAGAGCCACCATCCGAGCCTCCCGCACGTCAGGCTGGGGAAAAATCGTGTCGTACCGGGTTGACCGCGCGCGCCTGCATGAGCACCTAGGGCGCGATGAACGACACGACACCTGACAGCCTCATCCCTTACGACGAAATCGTGCAGGAGGCCCTGCGCGCCGTGGTCGGCCGCGTGCTGGGCCAGATCGTGTCGTCGGGCGGGGTTCTGCCCGGCACCCACCACTTCTACATCACGTTCAAGACCGGTGCCCCCGGCGTCAGCGTGCCGCCGGACCTGCGCGCTCGCTTCCCCGACGAGATGACGATCGTGCTCCAGAACAAGTTCTGGGATCTGGCCGTCACCGACGAGGGCTTCACCGTCAGCCTCAGCTTCAACCAGATCCCGGCCAAGCTGGTGGTGCCGTTCTCGGCGATCACCGCCTTCGTCGATCCCGCCGTCGATTTCGGCCTGCAGTTCCAGGCCATCGTCGAGGACGAGGATGAGGAAGACCTCACCGGCACGGCGGGCAACGATGGCGAGGAACGCGACATCGCCTCGCGCATTACGCCTAGCGAGGACGGCTCGAATGTCGTCTCGGTGGACTTCGGCAAGAAGAAGTAAGGCGGGCTCCTCTCGCCCCTGGAAGAAAGACGGGCGATGTTCGGATTCGGAAAGAAGCGCGGTGAGCAGCGGACGGATAAAGCCTCCGAAGGGCGCCGTGCCGTGCGAAGCGGCCCGCGCCATGTAAAGGTGCGCGCCGCCGATCTGGAGCCGCCCGCAGGCGCGGATACCTCGCTCGAACTCGCCGGGCCGAGCCCCAACCCGCATACCAACCTTGCCATTGCCGACATCGCCCTGCGGTCGAGCACATTCCTTGCCCGCCGCGCGGTGGAGCGGGTGCTGCTGGGCAAGACGTATGCCCCGCGCAAGGCGCGCGCGATCCTGAAGGGGCGTTCGCTGCCGCAGTCGATGATCCACGGGATGATCGCGCGCACCGCGATGCGCTCGGTGCCCGGCGCGGTGCTGGTGGGCAGCGGGCTGGTGGTCAAGACGCTCTACGACCGCTCACGCGCCCGCCGCGCTGCCGCCAAGGGCGAGGCCCGCCTGTCGCGCATGGCGGCTGAGGGTGAAGACGACTGATCGAAAGCGGCGGCATCTCGGTGCCGTTAAGGCGATTTGCCCCTTGATTTGCCGCCCGCGCATCGCCATCGCTCCGTGATGGAGCACGATACCCCCATGCACGACCTTCACCCTGAGGTTCAATTGGCCGACGCCGGCCTTGCCCGTCGCGGCCTGATGTTCATCCTCTCCTCGCCGTCCGGCGCGGGCAAGACGACCATCGCGCGCAAGATGCTCCAGCACGAGACGAACCTGCGCCTCTCGGTCAGCTGTACCACCCGCGCGCCCCGGCCCGGCGAAGTGGACGGCAAGGACTATCACTTCATCTCGCAGGACCAGTTCGACCGCATGGTCGAGAACGAGGAATTCCTCGAATGGGCGCATGTCTTCGGCAAGAGCTACGGCACGCCCAAGGCCGAAGTGAAGGCGGGCATCCGCGCCGGGCATGACTATCTGTTCGACATCGACTGGCAGGGCACGCAGCAGCTGCACCAGAAGATGGAAGTGGACGTGGTGCGCGTGTTCCTGCTGCCCCCTTCCATCGACGAGCTGCGCCGCCGCCTGACCGGTCGCGGCACCGACAGTGCCGAAGTGATAGCCGACCGCATGGCCCGCGCCCAGTCCGAGATCAGCCACTGGGATGGCTACGATTACGTCGTGGTCAACGAAGACATCGACGAGTGCTTCGGCAAGGTCCGCCAGATCCTCGCCGCCGAACGCCTGCGCCGTGCCCGCCAGACGGGCCTCATCGGCTTCGTGCGGGAACTGATGGTGCCGTAGGGATAAGCTCCCTTCGGCCTAAATCGCCTCGCGGTTTAATACCTGCTTGCGAAGGCGGGCATTGCGTTGCCCTTTGCTGCTTGCCGCATTGGTATCTGGGCAAGTGCTGGTGATGCGAGTGGCGTGAATTTCGCCATGGCTCGCGCTTAGCGCCATTGTGGTTTCCTCTTCGGCACCGTGGTCGTAGCAAGGCCAGTCGATTACCGTGCCAGGATGTGCGGAGCGGGCCAGGGCTTCCCATTGCCACTGATAGAGTATCAACGGGCGTTCGGGATGCTCAGCGCTGGTCAAGGCGTGCAGGTGCGGATTGTCGCGCGTTACGCCGATTGCCACCATCACATGCTTGCCACAGGGCGCAGTATCGATCTGAAGCAGAAATTCGCCAGCAATCCCGTCATGGTCGTAATCGCGTAAGCGCATGATGGGTACGATAGGACGAGCTTTGATCACCGCGGAAGTAGGGGTGTGCTCAATGTCGTTTAGATGGCTGGGCCAATGCGGGATCATGGCCGCTGGCTTATGCTCATTGGCTAGTATTGTGCTCTCCGCGAACAAAGGCGTCAGCGGCATCCGCTCCACTGGCACGCCCGGACGCTGGCGTTCCAGCACCAGATCGCCGACTTGCGCGTAAGCAAAGCCAACGCAAGGACAAGTCATGGCGAGATCAGGGTTTGACGGGCCGCAGCTGTTATTGTCACTGGGGGCGCCGCGCCAGATCAGGTGCCAGTCCTCCTTGGCGCCGTTGACCATGAACTCACGTCGCTCGCGCACGACTTCCCTGATCGGCTGGGCCAAAAGAGGGGAGGCGATCAAGGCCACCAATGGGATCAGATAGAGCGACCGCATGATGTGAATATATCGTATCTGGTTCAGCGCCCCATCACCCCTCCCGCGTCGCCAGAAACGCGGCTTCCGCCTCGGTCGTCTCGCGGCCCAGCGCGGTGTTTCGTCCGGGGAAGCGGCCGAAGCGGGTGATCTCGTCGGCGTGGGCCTGTGCGAAGGCGAGGATCTGCGCGGTCTCGGCGTGGAGCGCGGTGTAGCGGTCGAGCGCGCGGGCCTGCACTTCGGGGTCTTCGGCGTGCATCAGCGGCAACAGGAAGAAGTGGCGCTGCGACAGTGTGAGGCGCGCCTCCATGCTCTTGTCGAGGCCGTCCAGCGCGAGGGCGAGGGCTTTCTCGTCCGAGGCGAAGGCCGCAGCCGTGCCGCGATGGATGTGGCGGGGGAACTGGTCGAGCAGCAGGATCAGCGCGAGGCGGCTGAGCGGCCCCATCGCCGCCCAGTGATCGAGCGCGCCGCCACGGGCCTCTGCCAGAAGGTCGGCGAACTGTTCGGCGACCATCGCGTCGAGATTTTCGCCGCCGCTGAACCACTGCTCCGGGCCGACGTCGCGGAACCAGAAATCGAGAACTTCGCGCGCCTTGCTGTCCATGTCGTCTTACCTTCGTGAGTCGCACCAGACCATTTCGCGTACCGTCCGGTTAAGCAAGCCTCTTGTCGGTCCGTGCGTCAGGCTCTAGGCGCGCTTTCCGAAGAGATCACCGAAATCGCAGGAGCCGACATGTCCGAACTCGAAACCGCCATCGAAGCCGCGTGGGACGCGCGCGACACCGTCACCCCCGCCAGCGCCGATGTGCGCAAGGTCGTCGACGAGGCGCTGGCGCTGATCGAGTCCGGCGCAGCCCGCGTGGCCGAGCCTGATGGCGAGGGCGGCTGGAAGGTCAACCAGTGGCTCAAGAAGGCCGTGCTGCTCTCGTTCCGCCTGAACGACAATGCGCCGGTCGCGCATGGCGCCGGTGGCGCGCCTGCGTTCGACAAGGTGCCGGTAAAGTTCGACGGCTGGGGCGAGGACGAGTTCCGCGCGGCAGGCTTCCGCGTCGTGCCGGGCGCCGTCGCACGCCGTGGCACCTACATCTCGAAGGGCGTCGTGCTGATGCCCAGCTTCGTGAACATCGGCGCCTACGTGGGCGAGGGCACCATGGTCGACACCTGGGCGACGGTCGGCTCGTGCGCGCAGATCGGCAAGAACGTCCACATCTCGGGCGGCGTCGGCATCGGCGGCGTGCTGGAGCCGCTGCAGGCAGGCCCGGTCATCATCGAGGACAACTGCTTCATCGGCGCGCGTTCGGAAGTGGCCGAAGGCGTCGTGGTGGGTGAGGGCGCGGTGCTCTCGATGGGCGTGTTCCTGGGCGCCTCGACCAAGATCGTCGACCGCGCAACCGGCGAAGTCCACATCGGCAAGGTTCCGCCCTATGCGGTGGTCGTCCCCGGCTCGATGCCCGGCAAGCCGCTGCCCGACGGCACCCCCGGCCCCTCGCTCTACTGCGCGGTGATCGTCAAGACGGTGGACGCGCAGACCCGCTCGAAGACCGGTATCAACGAGTTGCTGCGCGACTGATCGAAAACGGATACGGATGTGCGCCATGTTGGAACGCGGCGCGCATCCGGTGCGTTGAAGGAGAGAAAGGGCAGTCTGTTCAGGTGGATAACCGGACAGACGCAGAGGCCCTCAACTTCGGGAGACGCGACGCCATGACTTGGCTTGACAGAACCGGGTTCAACCAGAACCGCATGCATATCGCGCGCGACCATGCCCGCGCCGGGACCACGCCGCACGTCGTTCGCAACGTGCTGGCCTTCAGTATCGCCCTTGCGCTGATCGCGCTGGCGGTGGCCTTCATCTTCGGAAAACCGCCTGCGCGCGATGCCGTCGGTTCCGCTTCGGGCTCTACGGTGGATTCCACAGTGACAGGCGGGCAGTCGCAGTAAGCCCCGCGCTTCTCGTTGGTGGCTTTGCGCCGCACCTTGCGGTAGGCCTTACGCGTACCGGCCGAGGAGACTTGCTTGCCCCTTCCCGCAGATTTGTCCGATCGCCCAGTCGACTCCGGCGACGATCCCGAGGCGCTCATCGCCGCGCTGGGCCTGATGCCGCACCCCGAGGGTGGCTGGTATCGCGAGACCTGGCGCGCCGAGGCGGCCGAAGGCGAACGGCCCACGGCAACCGCGATCCATTTCCTGCTGGAGGCGGACCAGCGCTCGCACTGGCACCGGGTGGATGCCGCCGAGATCTGGTTCTGGCATGCCGGAAGTCCCTGCGTGCTGGAGATCGCGCCGACCGATGAGGGGCCGGTGACGCGCCATGTGCTTGGCGGTGCGGTGCTCGAGGGAGAGGCGCCGCAAGTGCTCGTCCCGACCGGCCACTGGCAGGCGACGACGCCGCATGGGGGCTGGGTACTCGTCAGCTGCGTGGTCAGTCCCGGCTTCGACTTCGCAGGTTTCGAACTCGCCGCACCGGAATGGTCGCCGGGATGAAATTGAGGATGGCGTGCCTGTGTTGCTCGCTCCGAGAAGCGATTTGTCGCTCCCAAGGCAGGACTGTCCGGAGACAGGATCGGTCGGCGGCAGGAATGGGGGGCTGCCGTTGCCCTAAAACGCCTTCGATGCAAACATAGAGCGATCGTGGGAAGCTGCTCGTCACATTCGCTGGCGAACCGCTTTGAGGGGGGAATAGGGTGGAAGTTACGGGCGTTTTAACTGCCGGGGAAAGCTCCGCCGCGATGGCCTATATCAAGGCCAGGCGAGGCTTGTCGCCAAGGCAGACCAAGATAATCCTCCTGATCTTTATGTTGGCCGTAGGCGTCCCGGTAGGGACATGGGCGTCGGGTTCATGGCTGAACGCCACGTTGTCAGTGGAGTTTGCCATGGTCGGTCTGATCATAGGGGCGCTGGTGGTCCAACGCATTTCTGGGCCCTTGATGCGCAAGGCGCTCACCGAGCGGGGTCAGGCCTACGAACAGCAACTTACCTTCCGTCTTACGCCCGAAGGCATAGTCTATGATTTGACAGACCTTATAATGACCGCCCGCTGGTCCTGCGTCACAGATCTCTATCAGACTCGGAAATATTGGGTGTTTCTAGTCCAGAGCAGCGCGATGGTGTTGCCGCGTCGCTTATTCAATTCCCGCGAGGACGAACTGAATTTCATCGCCCGAGTCATGTCGCAAATGACCGCAGCTGCGCAAGAACGGAGTCCAGACGCAACGAAACTTCTGAGGACTTAGTGAAGCCTGCCTATGTCCGCGCTGGGACGACAGGCGACTGTCTCAATCCGCTCAACCGACCTCCCGCTTCTTCCCGAACCGTCGCACAAAAACAAACACGCCCGCGCCGGGTCTGTGTCGATCCGTGCGCGGGCGGTGTCTCCTCCCTGCCTTGGCTGCAATATCGATATGAGGCCTTGTCTGGATGCACTTTCCAAAAGCCGTTCCAGGCGATCCGCCCCTGCCGCGCTGCCCCCCAGCAGTGCGACAGGGACGAATTCGCCCGCTGGGGGACGAACCCCCTTTCCGGTAAAACGAGTGTTACGGCGGGCATGGTCCGTTGGCTGGGGGTCAGCGTACTGGTTTAGTGCCCTTACCGGGATCGAAACCGCAGGTGGTTTCTACTCCCAACTCGTTCCCGAAAAGGACAGGGCAAACAGAACCAGACCGGTCTGCAGCGCTGCCAGAAGCTCTTTCATGGCCTTTCGTATCCTCTTGTCCCGAAGGGCTCGCCTTATTTTGTTTCGGCCAGTCCCCTTGTTGAGACATGATCTAGCACTGCTTATCGCGTCCACAAAGTGGAATTTTAGAGAAAATCACCTTTTTTCAGGTAGTTGCACTTGCACAATTGCTGGAGCAACTATTCAGAAAAAAGGAGTGTTCGTTCATTTCGACAATGCCCCGATTAACGTTCTGTAATAGCCGGGGTTTTTCGCTGACAATTCAAGGCAAAGGTTTGCAGGCTAACTATCGGGCTTGTGGAACGACATCGCTCTCGCTGCGTTGCGACAGCGAGGCGGAACACACTTCCAGACCACCCGAAAGGCACCAGAACATGACGACGAACACGGCATCGGCCCGCTACGAGGGGCTCGGCAAGGACGGCAAGGGCGCGATTTCGACGAAGTCCGGCGTGCTCAGCGACCAGCCCTACGGGTTCGGTACGCGATTCGAAGGCAAGCCCGGCACCAACCCCGAGGAACTGATCGCCGCCGCGCACGCCGCCTGCTTCACGATGGCGACCAGCTTCGCGCTGGCCAAGGCCGGTCACGCCGACGGTACGCTCGATACCAGTTGCACGGTGACGCTCGACAAGGACGGCGACGGCTTTGCCGTGACGAAATCGGCGCTGGTGCTGAAGGCCAGCATCCCCGGCATCACCGAGGCCGAATTTGCCGAGATCGCCGATGGCGCCAAGGCCGGGTGCCCGATCTCCAAGCTGCTGAACTGCGAAGTGACACTGGAAAAGTCGCTGGAAGGCTGATCCGGCGTGATCCGCTGAAGAGGCTGGAGAGGAACAGGGGAACGATGCGCCTGCAAGCGGCGTTCCCCTGTCGGCGTTTCATTTTCAGGCGTGATTTTCAGGAGGCGGCCCGATGGCAAGACTGCTGCGGATGACGCGGGCCGACCGCCGGGCGCGCGCGGCATTCCTGCTGACCGGCGCCATGGCAGGCGCGGTGGCGCTGGGCGTCTTCGCGGCAGGGCTGGTGCCGACGCACTCCTCGATCAGCGGTGTCGACAGCCTTGCCGGCTATCATGGCGAGAGCAGCGCAAGCGGCTCCTCCTCCGATGCGTCCTATAATGCGCAGAGCGGGCCGCCGGATGTCTTTCCACAGGGAGCGGCAACACTGCCCGATGGCTATTACGCCAGTGCCTATCCCTTCCCCGGTCGCGATGGGGCGGCGGGAGGCTCCGGAGCCGACGATATGGGTGAAGTTCCTCTCGATCCCGATCTGGCCGCGCTGTCCGATCCCCCGTCTGCGACGGTGGCCAGCGATGGGGCCAGCGATAGAGGCAGCGATGGCGGCATGGCCAGCGACGCCGCGATGGCCGCGGCAACGGTCGCGCATGCCGTGCAGGCTGCCGAAGCCGGTCTCGCGCCGGTCTCCATGCCCCCTGAAACTGGCATGCAGGCGAGCGCGCTGTAAAAAACGTCACAATCGGTGTCGCGCGCAACATTGATTCCGCGCCGCACCGCTCTATAGGCGCTTTTCATGCGTACAGGCTCGATCACCCGCAAGACTCACGAAACCGACATTGCCGTGGAGGTGAACCTCGATGGCACCGGCGCCTTTGAGGTGTCGACCGGCATCGGCTTCCTCGATCACATGATCGAGCAGTTCTCGCGTCACTCGCTTATCGACATCCGCTGCAAGGTGGCGGGCGACCTGCATGTCGACGGCCACCACACCGCCGAGGACAGCGCGATCGCCATCGGCCAGGCGATTTCCAAGGCGCTGGGCGACAAGGCGGGCATTGGCCGTTACGGCCAGGTCTATTCGCCGATGGACGAGGCGCTGGCGCGCGTCGCGCTCGACATCTCGGGGCGGCCGTGGCTGGTGTGGAAGGCCGAGTTCACGCAGGTGAAGCTGGGCGAACTGGATACCGAGCTGATCGAGCACTGGTTCCACTCGATCGCGCAGGCGGTGGGCATCACCCTGCACATCGAGCTGATCTATGGCGTGAACAACCACCATATCTGCGAAGGCATCTTCAAGGGCTTCGCCCGCGCGATGCGGCAGGCGGTCGAACTGGACCCGCGCAAGGGCGGGGCGATCCCCTCGACCAAGGGCCAGCTCGGAGGCTGACGGGACCATGGCGGACGTTCTGGCCCTGATCGATTATGGCGCGGGCAACCTGCACTCGGTCGCCAACGCGCTGCGGGCGGCGGGGGCAGAGAATGTCGCCGTGACCGCCGACCCTTCGGTGGTGCGAACCGCAGAGCGTATCGTGCTGCCCGGCGTCGGTTCGTTCGGCGCCTGCGCGGCGGGGCTCTGGGGCATTCCCGGCATGGTCGAGGCGATGACCGAGCGGGTCCATGTGGGCGGTGCGCCGTTCCTGGGCATCTGTGTGGGCATGCAACTGCTCGCCACGCGCGGGCTGGAGTTCGGCGAGACGCCGGGGCTCGGCTGGATCGCGGGCGAGGTGCGGGCGATCGAGCGGACCGATCCGGCGATCAAGATCCCGCACATGGGCTGGAACGACGTGGCGCTGGGCCGTCACGATCCCGCATCCGGCCTTATCGTGCCGGGCGAAGCCTATTTCCTGCACTCCTTCCACTACGCCCCCGACGATGGGCAGGACGTGGCGGCGATGACCGATCACGGTGGCGGCCTTGTCGCCGCCGTCGCCCGCGACAACGTGGTCGGCGTGCAGTTCCACCCGGAAAAGAGCCAGTCCTACGGGCTGTCGCTGCTCTCCCGTTTCCTCGAATGGAAGCCGTAATATCATGATCGTATTTCCCGCCATCGACCTGAAGCAGGGGCAGGTCGTGCGTCTGGCCGAAGGCGACATGGCGCGCGCCACCGTCTATGGCGACAACCCGGCTGCGCAGGCCATGCTGTTTGCCGAGGCCGGTTCGCAGTACCTCCATGTCGTCGATCTCGACGGCTCGTTCGCAGGGCGTGCGGAGAACCGCGAGGCGGTCGAAGCGATTCTTGAGGCGTTTCCCGGCCATGTTCAGCTGGGCGGCGGTATCCGCACGCGCGAGGCGGTGGAGGGCTGGTTCGACCTCGGCGTCGCACGCGTGGTCATGGGCACCGCCGCGCTGAAGGACCCGCAGTTCGTCAGGGACATGGCCGGCGAGTTTCCCGGCGGCATCGTCGTCGCGGTGGACGCGCGCGACGGCATGGTCGCGACCGAGGGCTGGGCGGATGTCTCCGATGTCTCGGTCGTCGATCTGGCGCGCCGGTTCGAGGATGCAGGCGTTGCCTCGCTGCTGTTCACCGACATCGGTCGCGACGGCATGCTGAAAGGTGCCAACATCGATGCGACCGTGGACCTTGCGCGCCGCACCGACATGCCGGTGATCGCCAGCGGCGGCGTGAAGGGCCTCGACGACATCCGCCTGCTGGCGCTTCACGCCAAGGACGGGATCGAAGGCGTCATCACCGGCCGCGCGCTCTACGATGGTCGTCTCGATCTTGCCGCCGCAATCCAGATGGCCGAGCGCGAGGGATGAACCCGCTGCACCTTCTGGGCTTCGTCGCTACGCTGGCAGTCGGCTTCCGGCTGTTCATGGTGGTGCGCGATTGTCTGGAAGGGCAGGCGCGTATCCGCACCGGCACCGGCCGGGTGATGGCGCGCTGGGACCGGCGCACGAAACCGGCAGGCTTCTGGGGCGCCACGGTGTTCCAGCTGGCGGTCGTCGCGTTCCTGCTGTTCCTGTGCATGCGGATGGTGACGGCGTGAACGACAATCGCCTTGTTGCGCTGATGGTGCTGCTGATCCTCGTACCGGGCTTCGTGATGGCCTGGAACGACTGGCGCAACGGACGCGTGCGCCTGCTGCTGTTCAGCCGGATGCGTTCGGGCATCCGCGCCGACCGTGAGAGCGATCCGCGCAAGTTCCGCCTCTATACCGCGGCCAACGTCGCCCTGATCGTGTTGGTGACGGTGGGCTGCGTGGCGCTGTTCTTCAAGCCTGTGTGAGGAAGGTGATCCCATGACCGTGCGCATCCGTGTGATCCCCTGCCTCGACGTTCGCGATGGCCGTGTGGTGAAGGGCGTGAACTTCGTCGACCTGATCGACGCGGGCGATCCCGTAGAGCAGGCGCGCGCCTATGACCGCATGGGTGCGGACGAGCTGTGCTTCCTCGACATTTCCGCCAGCCACGAAGGGCGCGGGACGCTGCTCGACGTGGTGCGCCGTACCGCCGAGGTGTGCTTCATGCCGCTGACCGTGGGCGGCGGCGTGCGCAGCGCCGAGGATGCCCGCGCGCTGCTGCTGGCAGGGGCGGACAAGGTGGCCGTGAATTCGGCGGCGGTTTCGCGCCCCGAAGTCGTCGCCGATATTGCCGCCCGGTTCGGCGCGCAGTGCATCGTCGCCTCGGTGGATGCCCGCAAGGTGGCGCCCGGCAAGTGGGAGATCTTCACCCACGGCGGCCGCAAGGCAACCGGGATCGACGCGCTGGCCCATGCGGTGAAGCTGGCCGAACTGGGCGCGGGCGAACTGCTCGTCACCTCGATGGACGGCGACGGCACCAAGGCGGGCTACGATCTGGAACTGACGCGCTTGATCGCGGACGCGGTTTCGGTGCCGGTGATCGCCAGCGGCGGCGTGGGCACGCTCGACCATCTGGTCGACGGCGTGCGCGAAGGCCATGCGAGCGCGGTGCTGGCCGCCTCGATCTTCCATTTCGGAACGCACACCGTGGCCGAGGCGCATGCGGCGCTACGCTCGGCAGGACTGCCTGCGCGCGGCTGCTGATACAGCTTTTTACCAAGCGGGAAAATCGCGGAAATCCGCGCATCTGCACGTGATTCAATCGGTTTCGGTGCTGCACCGATTCGGGACACGATAAACTGCCCTCTTGCATCGGCGGGGCGGGGAGCCGAAAGGGGCCCCGGTGGCTTCCTTAACGGGTCGTCAACCAAGTCGAAAGGTCCCCCCGCCGTGCGCTCTGCGTTGTTCTCCGTCCTGCCTCTCGCACTTGCAGCGACCCCGGCTTATGCCGCGGGTACGGTGCAACTGCCGGAACCCAGCAGCATGCTGCTGTTCGGGCTGGGCGTGGCAGGCGTGGCGATCGGCCGCCGGTTCTCGACGAAACGCTGATCGCGGCGCTGTAGCGCGGGCCGCGAAGGCGAGACGCTGATCTGACAGGACTTGACCCTTGCGTGCCTGCGCCCCATGGCTCGGCGCATGAGCACCGTTTCCTCCGCTACGCCCTCTGCTTCCGATACGCTGGCCCGGCTTGAGGCGACTGTCGCGACCCGGCTTCAGGCCGACCCGGAGTCGAGTTACGTCGCGCGGCTGAAGGCCAAGGGGCTTGCCAAGATCGCGCAGAAAGTGGGCGAGGAGGGCGTCGAGACGGTGATCGCCGCGCTTGCCGAGGATGATGCGGCGCTGGTGGGCGAGGCGGCTGACCTGGTCTTCCACCTGATGGTGCTGCTGGGCATGCGCGAGGTGCCCTTCGCGGCGGTGCTGGCCGAACTCGATCGCCGCGAAGGCGTCTCGGGTCTCGCCGAAAAGGCCGCCCGCGTTCAGGGCTGACGCCCTCAGGACCAAGATTTCCTTCGGAGACCCCCGATGCCGATCGATCCCAAGCTGCCCTACGATGACCGTAACGTCTTCGCGCTGATCCTGCGCGGCGAGCTGCCGTGCAGCAAGGTCTACGAGGACGAGTTCGCGCTCGCCTTCAACGACATCCGCCCGCAGGCGCCGGTCCATGTGCTGGTGATCCCCAAGCAGCCATATGTTTCGTGGGACGACTTCACCGCCAAGGCCGACGATACCGAGATCGCCGGGTTCATGCGGGCGGTGGGCAACGTCACGCGGCAGCTCGAACTGGACACACCGGGCTATCGCCTGATGGTGAACATGGGCGGGCACGGCCATCAGGAAGTGCCGCATCTGCATGTCCACATCTTCGGCGGACGCCCGTTCTACCAGATGATCGCCGAATAACCTCCGTAATCCCCGGTTTTCCGACGAGTCGGGGCCTGTTTTCGCCGCGATGTCGCTGCGAGCGGCTCGCAGGCGCTAGGCAGGACTGCGACGAGCCGTTAAGCATCCGGTTAGCATGACAGACCAGCCCCTGCCTCCCGGCGGCCGGATCGACGGCGGCCTCCACCGCTTCGCCCTGCGCGTCTACTATGAAGACACCGACGCGGGCGGGGTGGTCTATCACGCGAATTACATCCGCTGGTTCGAGCGCGCCCGCTCCGATCTCGTCGAACTGCTGGGCATCGACCAGCGCGCGGCGATCGAGGGGGGCGTCGGCATGTATACCGTGGCGGAGATCGCGATCCGCTATCGCGCGCCGGGCAAGCTGGGCGATGCCGTGGTGATCGAGACCAGGCCGCTCAGCGTCGGGCGGGTCGCCTGCACGCTGCACCAGATCGCGCGGCGCGGCGAAACCGTGCTGGCGGAGGCCACCGTCAAGGTCGGATTCATCTCGCTCGAAGGAAAACCCGCACGCCAGCCCGAGGCATGGCTGCGCGCCTTCGTGCAACTCGCAGAGGCCCCATCAATCGCCGACGCGCAAGACGCGCGCGGCAGGGAAGGACAGGAATGACCATCGACTTGCTCGCCGCCGCTGCCTCGCTCGGCGATACCCCCGATCACCTCAACCCGGTGAAGCTGTTCGCCGATGCCGACATCGTCGTGAAGGCGATCATGATCGCGCTGCTGCTGGCCAGCGTGTGGGTGTGGATGATCATCGTCTCGTTCAGCCTGCGCATGGGCGCCACCAAGCGCCGCTCGGATACTTACGAGGAGCAGTTCTGGGAGGCCGAGAACTTCGAGACCTTCCAGCGCAGCCGCGACAAGGACAACGTGGCGGTGGGTCGCGTCGCCGGGGCAGGGCTGGCCGAATGGCGCCGTAACGCGGGCGCCAAGGGCCTCGATCTGGAAGGCGCGCGTCAGCGCATCGCCATGGCGCTCGGCTCGTCGGTGGGCGAGGAGGCGGACGATCTGGCCAACCGCCTGAACTTCCTGGCGACCGTGGGCTCGGTGGCGCCGTTCGTGGGTCTGTTCGGCACCGTGTGGGGCATCATGAACAGCTTCTTCCAGATCGGCCAGCAGCAGAATTCCTCGCTGGCGGTGGTCGCGCCGGGCATTTCGGAGGCGCTGTTCGCCACCGCCATCGGCCTGTTCGCGGCCATTCCGGCGGTGATCGCCTACAACCGTTTCTCGCACAAGGTGAACCTGTTCGAAGCGCGGATGCAGCGCTTTGCCGACCAGTTGCAGTCGGTCCTCACGCGCCAGCTGGAGCAGCGCTGATGGCGATGGGGATGAGCGGCGGCCGGGGCGGCGGCAGGCGAGGTCGCCGCGGTGGTTCCTCGCGCGCGCCGATGGCCGAGATCAACGTCACCCCGATGGTCGACGTGATGCTGGTGCTGCTGATCATCTTCATGGTGACGGCGCCGCTGCTGAAATCCGCCGTGCCGATCGCGCTGCCCGATACGCAGGCCAAGGCGATGTCGGGCGATTCCGATGCGATCACGCTCTCGATCGACGCTGACGGCAAGCTCTATTGGGAGAACGACGTGCTGGCCTCGGGCGAGCTGGCGGACCGCCTTGCAGCCCTGCCCAAGGATGCCGAGGGCAAGCTGCCGCAAGTTACACTGCGCGCCGACAAGAGCGTCGATTACGGCACTGTTGCCAAGGTGATGGGCGAGCTGGACCATGCCGGGATCACCCAGATCTCGCTGGTGAGCAACGTCAGCGGTACAGCTGACAGCGGTGGAAGTGTCAGCGGCGGTTCAGGCGCGTAAGCTAAGGGTTCGGACGATGGCGACGACACCCGTGGCGGGCAGGAACAGGCGCAAGTGGCGCAAGGAAGAGGTCGTCGGCCTCGCGGTGGCGCTTGTGCTGCACGCAGGGCTGGTCGCGGTGATCCTGATCAAGCCCGCGACGCCGCCCAAGCCGAGCGAGCCCAAGCCGGTCGAAGTGACGATCAGCACCGATATCGCGCAGACTTCGACCTCACCCGATCCCAAGGCGCAGGCCGCGCCCGATGTCGCGCCCGCGATCGGCGAGGAAGCGGCCGATGCAGCACCTGCCGAGCCGGAACCGGTTCCCGCGCCGCCCGTGCCGACGCCGCCGCAACCGAGGCCCGAACCGCGCCCGGTGCCCAAGCCGGTCGAGAAGCCTGAGCCCAAACCGGCACCCCGGCCCGTGCCAAAGCCGGTGCCCAAGCCCGCTCCGAAACCGGTCGGGCGGCCCCAGCCTAAACCTGAGCCCAAGCCGGTCGAGAAGCCGAAGCCGACGCCCAAGCCCGCCCCCAAGCCTGCTCCTCGCCACGAGGAGAAGGCGCCATCGAAGCCTGTCGCCAAACCCGCTGCCAAGCCGGGCAAGGGCGAGGCCGAGACCAAGGGTAATGCCAAGACGCCGCCCAAGAAGGCGGGCGGCAGTCTGGTCGGCGCGGACTTCCTCAAGGGGCTGGAAGGCGCAAAGGATCCGCAGGGCAAGGGCGCGCCCGCCGCGGCGATGAGCCCGCAGGTCGCCGCCTCGCTCGGCGCCACGATCCGTCGTCAGATCAAGCCGCACTGGCAGGCGCCGCAAGGTGCCGATGCCGACAAGCTGATAACCCGTATCCGCTTCCGCCTGAACCCGGACGGCACGCTCGACGGCGCACCGCAGGTGGTCTCGACCACCGGCGTCACCGCCTCGAACAAGGCGCAGGTGGAACGTCATCAGGAGATGGCCGTTCGTGCCGTAAGGCTGGCTGCGCCGTTCAACCTGCCGTCCGAATATTATTCGACCTGGAAAACCATAACCACCGACTTCGACAGGAAACTCTCGCAATGATCCCTCTTCGCCTTATCGCGCTCGGACTTGTCGCGAGCGTCTCGACTGCCGCGCTCGCCCAGTCGGCGCCGCTGACGCCGATGCCCGTGCCCAATGCCGCGCCTGCCCAATCTGCTTCTCAGCCCGCCGCTGGTCAGGATGACGGCGGCCTGCAGGTTACTGTCTCGGACGACAGCGCCTGGGAAAACCTCGGCATCGCGATCACCGCGTTTGCAACAGATGCCGACGTGCCGACCCGGACCAACGCGGGATCGACCGCGTCGCTCGGCCGGGCGGTTTCCTCGGTGATCGCCGACGACCTGAAGAACAACGGCCTGTTCAAGCCCTCGGGGCCGCAGGGCCTGCCGGACGTGGCCTACAGCCAGGTTCAGGCGCCGACCTATCCGGTCTGGTCCTCGCGCGGGGCGGACATGCTGGTGCAGGGTTTCGTGCGCGCTGGTGCCGACGGGCAGATCACCGTGGGCTGCTATCTCTATGACGTCGCGCTCAAGCAGATGCTCTCGAAGGGCGGCTGGCAGGTCGGCCCCGAGGACTGGCGCCGGGCGGCGCACAAGTGCTCGGACATGGTCTATTCGCGCCTGTCGGGCGAGAGCCCGTTCTTCGATTCGCGCATCGCTTTCATCGCCGAGAGCGGCCCCAAGGCGCACCGTATCAAGCGTCTGGCGGTGATGGATTCGGACGGCGCGAACTTGCGCTATCTCACCAGCGGGCAGGCGCTGGCGCTGACGCCGCGCTATTCGCCGGACTATTCCAAGCTGCTCTATCTTTCGTACCTCAACGGCGAGCCGAGCATCTACGTCTATGACCTGAACACCAATACCCAGCGCCTGATCAGCCGCTCGAAGAACCCGACTTTCGCGCCGCGCTGGTCGCCCGATGGCAAGTCGATCCTCTATTCGATGGCGACGGGCGGCAACACCAACATCTATCGCGTTTCCGCCGGCGGCGGCGCGCCGGTGCAGCTCACCAACGTTCCGGGCATCTCGATCGGCGGCAGCTATTCGCCCGACGGCAGCAGGATCGTGTTCGAGAGCGACCGCTCGGGCAACCAGCAGGTCTACGTGATGAACGCGGATGGCTCTAACCAGCACCGCATCACCTTCTTCGGCGGCAGCTCGGCCACGCCCGAATGGAGCCCGCGCGGCGACCTGATCGCCTTCACCCACATCGCGGGCAACCTGCGCGTGGCGGTGATGACGCCCGAAGGTCGCGACATGCGCTACCTCACCAATTCGTGGCAGGACGAGGCGCCCACCTGGTCGCCGAACGGACGCATCGTGCAGTTCTTCCGCACTGCCAAGGGATCGAGCGACGCCACGATCTGGCAGGTCGACCTGACCGGCCGCAACGAGCGCAAGCTGCCCACGCCCGGTGGCGCTTCGGACCCGGCCTGGGGGCCGATCCGTCCCTAAGGGCTCGTCCGTAGCGGTTAAAATGCCGTCCGTATTTCTGCCCGTATGAATTTTCGTGCGACTTGACTCTGTCGCACAGTGAACAAAACTCCGGTCCTGCGCGTTCACCGTGCAGGACCGCGCCTGAGAGGAGATTGAACCATGCCTTCCCAGATTTCCGCCGTTTCGCCTGCCGCCCCTTCCGCCACCGGCATGTCGCGCCGTACCCGCCTGATCGGCATGTCGCTGATGGTGGCGGGCGCGCTGACCGTTTCGGCCTGCTCGAAGAAGCCGCCCAAGGAACTGCCGCCGCAGCCGGTCGGCCCCGAGACCTCGATGCCCGCGAACACGCAGCCTGCCTATAACGGCCCGGTCAAGGGTTCGTCGGAAGACTTCATCGCCACGATGATGGGCGCCGACACGATCTACTTCGACACCAACAATTACGATGTCGATGCCGAGGATCAGGCCGCGCTCGCCAAGCAGGCACAGTGGATGATGCAGTATCCCAACACCCACGCCACCATCGAGGGGCACTGCGACGAGCGCGGCACCCGCGACTATAACCTCGCGCTGGGTGAGCGCCGCGCGAATGCGGCCAAGAACTACCTCGTGAGCCTGGGCGTTTCGCCCGACCGTCTGACCACCGTCAGCTACGGCAAGGAGCGCCCGATCGCGCTCGGCTCGACGCCGGATGCATGGGCGAAGAACCGCCGCGCTGTGACGGTCGTGATGAACTGAAGCTCTATGGGCAATGCCCATTAGGGCATTGCCTTGCGGCACCGGCCCACGCCCCCACCCTGCCACCCGACAATAGTACCCTATGGGGTGGCAGGGTGGGGGCGTGGGCAGGTGCCGCCAAACTCGGCCAAAAGCGGATTTTACAAAACAACAGCCCGGCGTGCGATCTGCGCAAGCCGGGCTGTTGCGTGGAAGGGGTTGCGTACCAAGGCCCTGAACGCGTATCGGCGCAGGGATGAGCCGCGCAACCCGAACCAACGACTGGGGCTTTCCCCGCTGGAGGCCCTACGGCGCCTCGCGCGAGGCAGCACAGGTTCGGCTCTGCGATCGCCACGGCTGCAACGATCCGGGTGACTGCCCCGCGCCCAAGAGCCCGAACAGCCGCGATCGCTGGTATTTCTGCCAGAAGCACGCCGCCGAATACAACGCCGGGTGGGACTACTTCGCCGGCCTCGACGCCGAGGAAGCCGCCGCGCGCGAAGCGGACGAGCAGGCCGAGACGGCGGGCTACAAGGAATCGGCGCACTACGGCTGGGCGAGTTCTGGCGACGGCACCCGCAGCCGTGACGAGCTGCGCGCGCTCGAAGCGCTCGGCCTCGATCCCGATGCGGACTTCGACGCGGTGCGCAAAGCCTGGCGCACCAGGGCCAAGGAAGTCCACCCCGACGTCAAGCCCAACGACCCGGAAGCCGCCAAGGCCTTCCAGACCTACCAACTCGCCTACGAAGTCCTGCGCGCCGCCGAGGACCGGCGCGAATGGAAGGGCTGAGGGGAAAGTCGAGAAACGTTTGCAGAAAGGCTGCCGCGATCCGTTTTCTGTGTATTCTGGTATGAGATCGCTCGCTATCGCTGCCGCGCTGCTGCTCGTGACAGGCTGCTCGGACGGCTGTTCCAACACGCCGATCGAAATCGTCGATAGTCCGGATGGACTACATTCGGCGGTATTGTTTCAGCGGGACTGTGGCGCGACCACGGGGTTTTCGACACAGGTCTCTGTTGTGGCGTCTCGGCAGAGACCTCTCCACGCAGGCAATGCATTTCGCGCCGATGACGACCATGGTGCCGCTGCGATAGGCCAATGGGGCGGTTCCTGGGCGCAGGCCCAGTGGCTGGCCGCAGATCACCTGCTCGTTCGCTATGCGGCCAAATCCCGCATCTTCAAGCAAGCGGGCTATGTGGACGGCGTGCGTATAACCTACCAGTCCATTCGCCGCTGAGTGCGTTCACTCCCGCGCCATCGCCAGCAGCCCCGGCAGCGCGGGGTTGAGGCTGTCCTCGCGCCAGACGATGGCCTGCGCGATTTCGGGGGCCGCCTCCAGATCGACGAAGCGCACGCCCGCGATGCCGAGCTTGCGCACCGAGGCGGGGACGAGCGCCACGCCGAGGCCCTCGGCTACAAGGCCGACGATGGTCTGCTGCAACTGCACTTCGAGGCGCACTTCGGGCTCGCCGCCGCCGAGGCGCACGTAGTTCTCGACCGTGCGGCGCAGGGTCGGGGCGACATCGGCCAACACGGCGATCAGCGGGCGGCCGGTGAAGTGGGCGGGGGCGAGAACAGGCTCCGTGGCCAGAGGGTGATCGGCAGGTATCGCGGCAACCAGCGGTTCGCGGTGGATCGTCGCGCTGGACAGGCCGGGAAGGTGACCGGGATCGAACGTCACGCCCGCATCGAGGCGCCCCTGCGCCACATCGACGAGCAACTGCTGCGGCACCGTTTCGCGAAGGTGCAGGCGCACCAGCGGATGCGCGGCCATGTAGCGCCGGGTCAGCGCGGGGACGAGGCCGTAGGCGGCGTGCATCATGAAGCCGACCGCGAGTTCGCCGATCTCGCCCGCTTCGGCGAGCCGCGCGTTGCGGCAGGCCTCGTCGAAGGTCGCCAGCGTGCGGCGAGCGTCGGCGGCGAACTGCGCGCCCGCCGGGGTCAGGCGGGCATGGCGGGAATTGCGCTCGACCAGCCGCACACCAAGGTCCGCCTCCAGCGCGGCGATCTGGCGGCTGAGCGGCGGCTGGCTGATGTGCAGCGCGCGCGCCGCTTGCCCGAAATGCAGCGTGCGGGCGAGTTCGACGAAGTAGCGCAACTGGCGCAGCTCGATCACTGATACGTCTCCGGCATCGGTCTGGTGACAAAACGGTATTGGAATGCATCAATCCGTCCGACTACGCCACGCCGGATTTTCCGTCGTACACCTGTCTGCCTGAATAAGGGGCGCCGTTCTCTCCCATGTCCGTCCTGTTCATCGTCCTGCCGATCTTCGCGCTGATCTTCGCCGGGTGGCTGTGCCGCCGCCTCGACGTGCTCGGCCCCAACGCCACGCGTGAGCTGAACCGCTTCGTGGTCTATCTCGCGCTGCCGGCGCTGCTGCTGGACATCGTTGCGAAGGCGAGCTGGTCGCAGATCTGGCAGCCGGGCTTCGTCGGCGCTTTCGGAATCGGCGTGGCGGTGATCTTCGTTGCCACCATCGCCATCCGTCTGCGTGCGCACGGCCTTGCCGATGCCGCGGTCGACGGGCTCAACGCGGCCTATGGCAACACCGGTTACATCGGTTTCCCGCTGGCCGCCGCCGTGCTGGGCGCAGGCGGCGCGACGCCGACGCTGGTCGCCTCGATCATCACGATCTGCATCCTGTTCGCCGTCGCTATCGTGCTGATCGAGGTGGGGTTGGAAGCCTCGCAGCCGCCGCATCGGATCGCGCAGAAAGTCGCGCGGTCGCTCGCACGCAACCCGCTGGTGATCGCGCCGGTGCTGGGCGCGGTGGTGCTGGCGGTGGGGCGTGGGCTTCCGGTGCCGGTCGACAGCTTCCTCAAGCTGCTGGGCGGCGCGGCGAGTCCTTGCGCGCTGGTGGCGCTGGGGCTGTTTCTGGCGGAGAAGCGCGAGGCCAAGGGAGGGGCAGGCGGCACCGTCATCTTGCTGACCGCGCTCAAGCTGCTGGTGCAGCCGGTGCTGACCTGGTGGCTGGCGACCCGCGTGTTCACGCTGGATCCGTTTCAGGTGCGCGCCGCCGTGCTGCTCGCCGCGCTGCCGACCGGGACCGGCCCGTTCATGCTCGCCGAGTTCTATCGTCGCGAGGCGGGGCTGACCGCAAAAGTCGTGCTCGCCTCCACCGTGGTCTCGCTGTTCACGATTACCGGCTACCTCGCCTTCGGGGGATAAGGGGCGGTTAGTGGGGGTAGCCCAGAACGAAAACGGGCGCCCGAGGATATTCCCGAGCGCCCGTTTTTCATTAGCCGAGTGCCGCAGCAGCCCTTACTTGGGCGAGAGCACCATCAGCATCTGGCGGCCTTCCATGCGCGGATAGGATTCCACCTTCGCCACTTCGGCGACGTCTTCCTGCACGCGGCGCAGCAGGTTCATGCCCAGCTGCTGGTGCGAAAGCTCGCGACCGCGGAAGCGCAGGGTGACCTTCACCTTGTCGCCATCGCCGATGAAACGCACGACGTTACGCATCTTGGTGTCGTAGTCGTGGTCGTCGATGTTCGGACGCATCTTGATCTCCTTGATCTCCTGCGTCTTCTGCGTCTTGCGCGCGGCATTGGCCTTTTTCTGGGCCTCATACCGGTACTTGCCGACATCGAGGAACTTGCACACCGGCGGATCGGCGTTGGGCGAGACCTCTACGAGGTCGAGGCCGAGGTCTGCCGCCTGTTCAATCGCCTGGCGCGTGTACATGACGCCGATGTTTTCGCCGTTCTCGTCGATAACACGGACCTTGTCGGTCTGGATCATGTGATTGTAGCGCGGTCCACTCTTGACCGGTGGCGTCATCATGCGCCGGGGTGGGGGTGCTATATGCGTTCTCCTGAACTGTTGTCGTCATGCCCGAAACATGCCCGTAACGCGGACAGACTCGGGACTTTGTGGATTCGGGCGTCATTAATGCGAATCACTCCCGCTCGCCAAGCAGGAAATCGGCCTTTTCGGCCACGCCAATCGATTAATTGCCCCGGTCGGAGCCCGACCTTGGCCCAATATGGGCCTTCAGGCCGCCGCGCGCCAGAGGGGGTAGCGTAAAATCCGCGAATTTGTGGCCACCAGCGCCTCGATTTCGCGCGCGGGCTGCATGGCGGAGAGGATCGCCGGATCGCCTGCATCCATGCCGCCGGTGAGCGCGCCGAAGGCGGGCAGGATCAGCCGGGTCTCGCTGCGGACCGCGCAGGGACGCACGATCCGCCGTCCGCGCGCTGTGAGTCGCAGGCGCGGGTGAAAATGCCCGGAAAGCTCGGGCAGGGTGCTGTCCGCTTCCGCCTGATGGCGCAGGGCAAGGCCGCCGGTCAGCACTTCTTCGGCCACCGTACCGCCGATCTCTGTGGGCAGGTGCGGGTCGTGGTTGCCGGTGATCCACACCCAGTCGAGCGCGCGGGTCAGTGCGGCGAGCATGCCCGCCGCATGTGGCTCCAGCCGGGCGGGGCCATCGGCATCGTGGAAATTGTCGCCCAGTGCGTAGACCCGCCGTGCGCCGGTCAGCCGGACCGCCTCGGCCAGCCGCTCCAGCGTGACGCGGCTGTCATAGGGGGGAAGCATCTGCCCGGTGCGCGCGAAGAAGCTGCCTTTCTCCAGATGCAGGTCCGCGATCAGCAGCGCGTTCTCATGCGGCCAGTAGACTGCCCCGGCATGGCCGCCCGCCGGCACCACGAGATGCATCTCGAAGGACTGGAACGAAAAGGGAACCATGGCTTTCCCTTGCCCCAGCGGATGTGTTTTGGCAAGCGCTTCAAGGGATTCTCAAGGAACGGACATGACCGACTGGACTGGCGCTCAGACGCGCGCACGCGAATGGTTCGAGGCTTTGCGCGATTCGATCTGCGCGGCCTTCGAGGCGATCGAGCGCGAGGCCGGTTCGGACGCGCGTTTCGAATACACGCCCTGGCAGCGTGAGGACGATGGCAGCGGCGGTGAGCCCGGTGGAGGCGTGCGCGGCCTGATGAAGGGCCGAGTGTTCGAGAAAGTCGGCGTCAACGTCTCGACCGTGGGCGGCACGTTCAACCCGCAGTTCGCTGCCTCGATCAACGGTGCCTCGGTGGAGCAGCCCGATTTTACCGCGACCGGGATCAGCCTTGTCGCCCACATGGCCAATCCGCAGGTGCCTGCCGTCCACATGAACACGCGCTTCCTGACCACCACGAAGGCGTGGTTCGGCGGCGGCGCCGATCTCAACCCGCCGCTGCCGCGCGAAGAGGACACCGCCGATTTCCACGCCGCCTTCAAGGCCGCGTGCGATCCGTTTGGCGAGGATCGCTATCCGCGCTTCAAGACCTGGGCGGACGACTATTTCTACATCCCCCACCGCAAGGTCCATCGCGGTGTCGGCGGGATCTTCTACGATCACCTCGAATGCGCCGACGATGCCGGGTTCGAGGCCGAGTTCGCTTTCACCCGCGCGGTGGGTGAGACGTTCCTCGACATCTTCCCGAAGATCGTGCGGCGGCGCATGGCCGAAAGCTTCACGCCTGCCGACAAGGCGGTGCAGCTGGAATGGCGCGGGCGCTATGCCGAGTTCAATCTCGTCCACGATCGCGGCACGCTGTTCGGCCTCAAGACCGGCGGCAATATCGACGCGATCCTGATGAGCCTGCCGCCCGAAGCGACCTGGGGCTGATATTTGGGGAGCTGAGAAAAGACCGGTCATGAACGCTGCGGGAGAGGATACGGACAGACCATGAGTTGGGTGACGCGCCACGTCTGGATTGCGAAGCCGGTGGCCTTCGCCGTGCGCCAGCGCCGCCGCGTGCGCCAGAGCGAGGCCGCGTTCATCGTGCTGGCGGTGATGGTCGGCCTTGCCGCGGGCTGGACGACGAACCTGCTGCGGGCTCTCGCGCACGGGATGCAGAAGGTGCTTTACGGCGTCACCGTCAACCGGGTGAGTGCGCTGGGGGAGATACACCATCCCTGGCGGCTGATCGCGCTGCCGATCGGCGGGGTGCTGCTGGTCGGCCTCTCGCTGCTGCTGCGCCGCCGTCGCGCGCCGATCGACGTGGTCGAGGCGAACGCGATGCATGGGGGGCGCATACCCTTCGCGGATAACCTCGTGATCGCGGTGCAGACGCTGTTCTCGAACGGCGCGGGCGCTTCGGTGGGGCTGGAGGCGGCCTATGCGCAGATGGGCGGCGGCATGGGTTCGTGGCTGGGGCAGTGGTTCAACCTGCGCCGCGCGGACATGCGCATTCTGGTGGGCGCCGGCGCCGGCGCGGCCATCGGCGCGGCGTTCGGCGCCCCGATCACCGGGGCGTTCTATGCCTTCGAGATCATCATCGGCACCTATGCCCCTGCCGGGCTGGCGCCGGTCATGGCGGCCTCGCTTTCGGCCGTGTTCATTTCCAAGATCCTCGGCGCGCAGCCTTATCTGATCGCGACGACGGCGGAACGGATCATCAGCCTTCGCGAATATGCGGCCTATGCGGTGCTGGGCCTTGCCTGCGCGGGCGTCGGGATCGTCGTGATGCGGCTGGTGACATTTGCCGAGATCAACGTGCAGGGGCGCCTGAAGCTGGGGCGCTATCGTCCGCTGGTGGGCGGCGTGCTGCTGATCCCGCTGGCGCTGATCTCGCCGCAGGTGCTTTCGGCGGGGCACGGGGCGATGCACCTCAATCTGGCGATGGTGCCGCCGCTGCAGTTTCTGCTGATGATCCTCGTGCTCAAGATGCTCGCCTGCACGATTTCGCTCAGCTTCGGTTTCCGTGGCGGCCTGTTCTTCGCCTCGCTGTTCCTCGGCTCGATCACCGGGCAGATCTTTGCCGATCTGATCGAGATGCTGCCGCTGGGTATATCGCTCGACCATACCGACGCCGCGCTGGTGGGCATGGCGGCGGTCAGCGTGTCGATCGTCGGCGGCCCGATGACGCTGACGATGCTGATGCTGGAGACCACCCACGATTTCGCGCTGATGGGGCTGGTGCTGACCGCTTCGCTGATTTCCAGCGCGATCACCCGGCAGGTCTTCGGCTATTCGTTCTCGACCTGGCGCCTGCATCTGCGCGGGTCGGTGATCCGGGGGCCACGCGACATCGGCTGGATGCTGAAACTCTCGGCCGGGCGGATCATGCGCACCGACTGGAGCGCCATTCCCGGCGATATGACCCTGGCGCAGGCACGCGAGCGCATTCGCCTGGGTTCGACCAAGAAGGTCATCGTTACCGACGAGGACGGGCGCTATCTCGGCATTGCGATCACCGCTGCCGTCCACGATCCGGCGGCGGACGAGGAGGCGAGCGTGGCTTCGGTCGCGCGTCTGGAGGAGGTCACGCTGTCTCCCGCCACGGGCATCCGCGAGACGCTGGAGACGTTCGACAATGCCGGGGCGGATGAAATCGCGGTGGTCGACGGGGTGGGACGGGTGCTCGGGATCGTCACCGAAGCCCACGCCCGCCGCCGCTATTTCGAGGAAATGGAAACCTTCCAGCGCGAGCTTTACGGGGAGTCGTAAGCGGGATTTACCGTGCGTCTGTGCTGTTCCCGTCCCCGCCTTCACGCTGCTCGAAGTGCCTGTCCACCAGCATGTCGATGGCATCGACGATACGCGGCCGGGCGCGCGGATCGGCGCGCATCAGATCCTTGATATCCAGTTCGCGGTCGAGTTCGACGCCGAAGGTCTTGCCGTCGCTCCAGCACACCGCGCCGCGGATACGCAGCGAGGAGGGCAGGCGCAGGCTCACTTCCTCGCCGGCGCTGGGCATGGCGACCTGCGGGGCGATGCACATGCCGTGTGCCGAGACATTGCGGATGATGACCTCCTGCTCGGGCAGGTCGCGGCCGCTGAGCAGGGCCTTGATCAGCGTGCGCTGGCGCGGTTCGGGGGTGCGCCGCTCGCTGTCCTCGGCGCTTTCCATGCGCACGAGGGCAAGGGTCGGGTTCATCACGCCCAGCACGTCGTGAACGAAGGCATGGGTGGGCAGCGCGGCGGACAGCGTGGCGGCCAGCGGAAGGGCGGGAAGGTCGGAAGCGGCCATGAAAGTCAGGGTGTCTGCGGCATCGATCGGGCTGCGGTCCATCGAGGGGCTCCTGTGGTGGGGAAGATCGGAGGCACGGGGAGAAGCGGACTGGACCGCCCCTGAAAGGGGGACAACCACACCAGAACGTTGGGCGGCGGATGTATCTTCGGCTGTCTGCATGTTGGTCATCGAAAAACCCCCGTGGCAGGCGAGGAAGGTCTCGCCCGGACCGGATGACGATGCACCTGCACGTGTTGGGACGCTGCTAACGGGCGAACCGTTAAAATGCGTAAAGCAATCGATTAAAGGCTCCGTTTACGAACGATTGCGTGCAAAAAGTGCAATTCTGTCGCTTGCCTCTTGTCGCGGACGCAAAAATCCTGACATGCTGGCCCGTACCCATGCTGCGCCAATACGAACTCGTCGAACGCGTCCTTGAATACGCACCGGAGGCCGATGAGGGCCTTCTCAACCGTGCCTATGTCTATACCGTGCAGAAGCACGGCAGTCAGAAGCGCGCCAGCGGTGATCCCTATTTCAGCCACCCGGTCGAAGTGGCGGGCCTGATGACCGAGCTGAAGCTCGATCAGCAGACGATCATCACCGCGCTGCTCCACGATACGGTGGAGGATACCCTCGCCACCATCGACGAGATCGAGAAGCTGTTCGGGGCCGATGTCGCGCGGCTGGTCGATGGTGTCACCAAGCTCTCGAAGATCGAGGCGATGGGCGAGAACGAGCGCGCGGCGGAGAACCTGCGCAAGTTCCTGCTGGCGATGAGCGAGGACTTGCGCGTCCTGCTCGTCAAGCTGGCCGACCGCCTGCACAACATGCGCACGCTCCACTTCATCAAGAAGCCGGAGAAGCGCCAGCGCATCGCGCGTGAGACCATGGAGATCTACGCGCCGCTGGCCGAGCGCGTGGGCATGTACGAATACATGCGCGAGATGCAGATGCTCGCCTTCGAGCAGCTGGAGCCCGAAGGCTATGCCACGATCACCGGGCGCCTCGCGCAGATCCGTAGCGAGGAAGGCGGGCAGGTCGATGCCATCGCGCTTGCCATCAAGCAGGCGCTCGCCGAAGTCGGCATGAACGTCGAGGTTTCGGGGCGCGAGAAGCATCCGTACTCGATCTGGCGCAAGATGAAGGAGCGCCACGTCTCCTTCGAGCAGATCACCGACATCATGGCCTTCCGCGTGCTCGTGGACGACGAGGACGACTGTTACCGGGCGCTGGGTGTGCTGCACCGGCACTGGCAGATGATCCCCGGGCGCTTCAAGGACTACATCTCCACCCCCAAGACCAACGGTTACCAGTCGCTGCACACAGCGCTGATCTTCGAGAACTCGATGCGCATGGAAGTGCAGGTTCGCACGCGCGAGATGCATCGCCTCAACGAATACGGCCTTGCCGCGCACTGGGCCTACAAGCAGGGCGGCGTGCGTCCCGACGGGCAGGTGGGCTGGCTGCGCGACCTGATCGAGATCGTCGATTCCTCGCACGATGCCGAGGAACTGCTCGAAAACACCAAGATGGCGATCTACCAGGACCGCATCTTCGCCTTCACGCCCAAGGGCGCGCTTTACCAGTTGCCGCGTGGATCGACCGCGGTGGACTTCGCCTATGCGGTTCACACCAATCTCGGCAATGCGGCGGTCGGCGCCAAGATCAACGGGCGGCACATGCCGCTGCGCACGCGGCTGAACAACGGCGACGTGATCGAGATCATCAAGAGCGCCACGTCCGAGCCGCAGCTCTCGTGGCTGGCCTTCGTGGTCAGTGGCAAGGCCCGCGCCGCCATTCGCCGCGCGGTGCGCGCCAAGGAACGCGCCGAAGTGGCCGAGATCGGCGCAAAGCTGTTCGACGAACTGGTCGGCCACATGCCGGGCCGGATCGGCAAGAAGGCGACCCAGGGCGCGGTCGAGCGGCTGGGCCTGCGCGACGAGGAAGACCTGATGTTCGCCATCGGCTCGGCCCGCTTCACCGACCGCGAGGTGATGGAAGCGCTGATGCCCGGCAGCACCGAGCAGCTTCCCGAAATGCCCGAATGGACCCGCAGCGAACGGGCAATCTCGATCCGGGGCCTGACGCCGGGCATGGGTTTCGAGCTGGCGAAGTGCTGCCACCCGGTGCCGGGCGACCGCATCGTCGGGCTGCGCAGCCCCGATCACAAGGTGGAAGTCCACGCCATCGACTGCCCGACGCTGGCCGATCATGCCGATGCCGAATGGCTGGACCTGTCGTGGGGCGAGCGGACCACCGGAGCGGTCGGCCGCCTGCGGCTGGTGCTCTACAACCGACCCGGCACATTGGCCGAAGTGACCGAGATTCTCGCACGCTATCGCGCCAACATCGTCAACCTGCAGATGTACCAGCGCGACGATCCGTTCGGCACCTATGATGTCGAACTGGAAGTGAGCGATCTGGCGCACCTCACCCGCATCGTCGGCTCGCTGCGCGCCAGCGAAGCGGTGGCGGACGCGGAGCGACTTTAGGGAATACCCGCTTTTCCGGTTTCAGGAGGGCTTCCGGCAGATGTCGGAGGCCCTCCTTTGTGCAATCTATTGCACTTGATTCTCATTATAATGTGTAAGAGAAGCGGGGCCGTCCCAAGCCACTACACAGATGAAAGGGCATCGAACACATGCCTAGCCTGAACGATGAGATGAAGCGCTTCCTGGCCGTGCAGCTGCCGATCCAGTCGACCGTCAGCAAGGACGGGCTGCCCGATATCGGCCCCAAGCGCTCGCTGCGGGTCTATGACGATACGACGCTGATCTATAACGAGAATACCGGCGGCCAGACGCTTCAGAACTTGCGCGACGGGTCGAAGATGGCGATCGCCGTGATCGATCGCGAGGCGCTGGACGGCTATCGCTTCGTGGGTTCGCCCGAGATTTTCTCGGAAGGCGAGCCTTTCGACAAAGCCTGTGCCTTTGCCGAGACCGCTGGGATGAAGACACCGAAGTTCGCCGTGCTGATCCACATCGACGAGATCTACACGCTGCGGTCGGGGCCGACGGCAGGCACCAAGCTTCCCGCGTGAGAATGCTTGCGTAACAGCGGCGGAGAGGGAGGCTGCGGGCCTCCCTCTCCGCCGCGATGTAGTCAGGCTCTAAACATTCACGCCCTGTGCGGCGCGAACAGGATCACACCCGCGCCCAGCAGGCAAAGCGCGGCGCCCGCCAGATCCCAGCGGTCAGGGCGCACGCCCTCGGCCTGCCACAGCCACAGCAGCGCGCAAGTGATGTAGATCCCGCCGTATGCGGCGTAGGCGCGGCCCGCCTCGTCGGCATCGACGCGCGTGAGCAGCCAGGCGAACAGCGCCAGTGAAAGGCATCCCGGCACCAGCCACAGCGGCGAGCGGTCCATTCGCAACCACGCCCAGAAGGCGAAGCAGCCGCCGATTTCGGCCAGCGCGGCCAGCCCATAGATCAGGATCGAAAGCATCCCCCTGCCTGACAGGGCAGGGGGCGCTTGTCCAATTTCCAGAGCGGTTCCCGATCCGATTGAATCGGATCAACCGCTTTCGGTTTGCGGTCTGCCGCATTTTCCGAGTCATCAGGTGATTCTGCCGGATTAGAAAATGCTCTGACGGTTGAAATTCCTCACAGGAAGATCGCGAAGTTGACGAGGCCGTTCACCGCCGTGCCGACCTTCTGGTCGAACACCGGATTGTGGATCACGCTGATGCCCGGCTGGATCGACAGGCCGTGCATCACGCGGAACTCGTAACCCACGGTGTAGGTCTGCGTGCCGCTGCGCGGATAGAAGGTGTCGGTCGCCGAGGCATCGCGGGTGTCGCGGCTGTAGACGGAATCGGCGATGACGACGGACAGCATGTCGTCCGGGCGTCCGGCGAAGGGGCCTTTCACATAGGCGCGGCCTTCGTAATAGCGATAGACCTTGTCGATGCTGCCCGGCGCGCCGTTGAAGGTGGCGCCAACGTAGAGGCCCCGCGCCGGATTGTCGCCATCGGGTTGGGTGATCTGCTGGTCCACGGCGGCAAAGACCATGCCGTTGTGGCCGGTGCCGGTGCCGTCGATCCGCTGATAGTCCGACCAGTTGTAGATCCCGCCCGCGCGCGCCCAGAAGTACTTGTGGTTTGCGTCAGGATCTATCTGGTAGCCGATTTCCTGCACGGTCAGCGCCTTGGCGCCATTGACTGTAAAGGTGAGGCCCGATGGATTTTCGGTATCCTCTGCGGTGGAACCGTTGGGGCTGATGCTGCGCTGGATGCCGCTGCGGGTGTAGAGATGCTTGGTCCAGTGGATCAGGGCAAGCGCGCTGGGCGCATCGTACTGGCCATAGCTCAGGCCCGCCTCGACCGGCACTTGCGCCGAAGGACCGAGCGCACCTCCCGAAAGGCTGCCGCCCACCGTGCTGCCCATGAAATAGGTGGTGTTGGCGATATAGCCGATGTCGGTCTCGACCTTGCCGCCGAAGATCGGCTGGTGCCAGGTAAGTCCCTTGATGCGCAGGTCGCGGATGCCGTTGCGCGACTGATAGCCGTTGAGCGACCAGTCGACGCTGGCCGAAAGCTGGCCGCCTTTCAGGCCCACGCGGCCAAGGTCATAGGTCAGAATGGCGTTCTGGTTGCTCGATTGCAGCGTCACCTTCTGGCCGTTGTAGATTTGCGGTCCGTGCAGGTTTCCACCCGCCTGCGCGAAGTCGTAAGCGACGACGTTCAGGCTGTAGAGGCTGAGACCGAAGCCCGCATCCGCCAGCGCGCTGCGCCAGCCTCCTGCGTCGCGGGTCAGCGTGTTGTCGTAGGTCGGCGCGTGGGTTTCCCAGCCCTTGATCGAGAGCAGCTTGGTCATCGCCTTGAGCCGGGCTTCCTCGCTGTCCGAACTGTCGTCGGGCGAAGTGGCAGCGGTAGCGGGAACGGCATCGTCGGGCGAGGTGGCAGGCGGTTGTGCCGTCTGGCCGTCCTGCTGCGTTTCGGGCAGCGTCGGTCCGTTGGTTGGCGGTGCCTGCTCCGTCGATTGCGCGCTGGCGAGCGTGGGCAAGGCGCAGACGCCGAGCGCGATCAGTGCGGTGCCAAGGTGCAGCGCGGCGCGGGTGCATGGGCGCGAGGCGCGCGCAGGCAAAGCGGTATCACATGTCTTTTCGAGCATCTCTCAATCCCAATTGTGCGACCCGCTTCCGGTTTATGTTGCGGATGTGGCGTTGCAGCATCCGCAACACAGAAGTCAGGCTTCGGGGACTTGTCTGCCGCAAGGGCACGATCAGGACGAGAGGCTCGGCAAGTTAGCGATCACTTGCAGCAGCAAATGAATTCTGATGGCTTGATCTATTTGCAAGCGATTGTGGCTGATCGTGCGTGTCGGGCACTTCGACGTGGGGCTCATGAGCCGATAGTCTGTTCGCAGCTGCGATGGTGTTGGCCAGAAGGCAGGCGATCGTCATCGGGCCGACGCCGCCGGGGACGGGCGTGACAGCAAGGGCGTGATCCATCTCGCTCGCCGCACAATCGCCGACGATGCGCGTCCTGCCTTCGGGCGTATCGATGCGGGTGATGCCGACGTCGATCACCACCGCGCCGGGCTTCACCCAGTCGCCGCGTACGAGGCCCGGCGCGCCTGCCGCAGCCACGACGATATCGGCCCCGCGCACGATCTGCGGCAGCCCTTGCGTGGCGATATGCGTGACCGTGACGGTGCATTCGCGTTCGAGCAGCAGCATGGCGACCGGCTTGCCGACGACGTTGGACTTGCCGATCACCACTGCGTGCCTGCCCTTGAGATCGTCCAGCACGGTGTCGATCAGCATCATGCAACCCAGCGGCGTGCAGGGGACCAGCCCTTCGGAGCCTGTGGAAAGCCGCCCGACATTGACCGGATGGAAGCCGTCCACGTCCTTGTCGGGCCGGATCGCGTCGAGCACCGGCACCGGATCGAGATGCGCAGGCAGCGGCAGTTGCACCAGAACGCCGTGCACATTCGGGTCGGCGTTGAGCACGGCGATGAGCGAGAGCAGGTCCGCCTGCGATGTCTCCGCGCTCAGGCGGTGCTCGATCGAGCGGATGCCTGCCTTCGCGCATTCGGAAACCTTGCGGCGCACGTAGATCTCGCTGGGTGCATGATCGCCGACGAGAATCACCGCCAGCGCGGGCATCTGCCCGTTGCGCTGGGTGAAGGCGCTGGCCTCGGCGGCGACCTTTTGCACCAGCCCGGCGGCGATGGCGCGGCCGGGGATCAGCTTGGCCATCGTCCTGTCAGTCCCGGAAGACCACGGTGCGATGGCCGTTCAGCAGCACCCGGTCCTCAAGGTGAAGACGCACCGCTTCGGCCAGCACGCGGCGTTCGATGTCGCGACCGGTGCGCACCATGTCGTCCGGCGTGGCGGCATGGGTCACGGCCTCGACCGCCTGATGGATGATCGGGCCTTCGTCGAGATCGCCGGTGACGTAGTGCGCGGTCGCGCCGATCATCTTCACCCCGCGCGCATGGGCCTGATGATAGGGCTTGGCGCCCTTGAAGCCCGGCAGGAACGAGTGGTGGATGTTGATGCAGCGGCCCGAAAGAAATGCCGACATCTCGTCCGAAAGGATCTGCATGTAGCGTGCCAGCACCACCAGTTCGGCGCCGGTCTCGGCGATGATCTGGCGGATCTGCGCTTCCTGCTGCGGCTTGGTGTCGCGGGTGATCGGGCAGTGGTGGAAGGGCACGTCGTCGCCCAGCGAGATCGTCAGCGCCGAGCGCGGGTGATTGCTGACGATGCCGACCACCTCCATGTTCAGTTCGCCCAGCTTGCTGCGGTAGAGCAGATCGCCCAGGCAATGGTCGAACTTGCTGACCATCAGCAGCACCTTTGGCGGGCGGGCGTTGCGGCGGATCTTCCACTGCATGGCGGCAGGGCGGGCGACGACGCCAAAGCCGTCGCACAGTTCCAGCAGCGCGCTTTCCGAGGGGATGTCGAAGCCCACGCGCATGAAGAAGCGGTCGTTCGAGGGATCGTTGAACTGTGCGGCGTCGGTGATGTTCGCCCCGTGCGAGGCAAGACAGGTGGCAACCGTGGCGACGAGGCCGGGGCGGTCGTCACACTGAAGCGTCAGCGTGCAGCTTTCGCTCACGGTGCGCGTGTCGGTGGGGGCAACGGCTGGAGCAGGACGTTCGAGCGTGGCGGTCTTGGTGGTCATGGCGTGGTCTCTTTCGTCCGGGGTCAGCGCGCGCGGTGGGCGGCGATCCAGTCGACGGCCTTCTCGATGCCGCCGAAGGGGTAGAAGTGCAGATGGACAGGGCCAAGCTCGGGCACGAGGCCTGCCGAAAGCGTGTCGATCATCCGCTCCGGCCCGGCGGTGCCGATCAGCTTGCCCAGCGAAATGCCGTACTTGCCCAGCACCGAGGCCGAGGCGCCGACGCCGCAGCGCGCGGCAAAGCGCATCAACTGGCGTATACCGGCAGGGCCGGGCACGCCCAGGCCAACCGGCACCGTGATGCCCTGCGCGCGAAGCTCGCCCATCCAGCCGAGAATACGCTCGGCATCGAAGCCGAACTGGGTGACGATATGCGCGTCCATGCCGCGCGCGGCGATCGCGGCGCACTTGTCGATCAGCACCTGCCAGCGCTGCGCCTCGTCCATGTGATCGTGACCCTCGGGGTGGCCGCCGACGCCGAGGCGACGGATGCCCGCCGCCTCGAAGGCACCGGTGGCGATCACCGCGCTGCTGTCTGCGAAGGGGCCGACGGGCTCGCTCGGGTCTCCGGCGACGACGAAGCATTCGGTCACGCCTGCCTCGCCGGTGAAGCGCGCAAGGTCATCCACCAGCGCCGAGATCGAGGCGATGCGCCGGGCCGAGAAGTGCGGCATCGGCTCGAAGCCGAGATCGCGCACGGCCTTTGCCGCCAGCACGCGCGCGGCGGTATCCTCGCCCGGAAGCCAGGGCACGGCGATCGTCGTGCCTTGCGGGATGCCGGGGGCGGCTGCCTGGAGCGAGGCGATATCCTTGGCGGTCGCTTCGAGCGAGAAGCCCTCGGTCACATCGCGCAGCGGCGTCGAGGTATGCGTATCGGGTGCTGGCTGGAACATGCTGTCTGGTCCTTCCTGATCCGCCTTGTCGGGGCGCGCGGCGGCGCATCCCGAAAAGGTCGGGTGCGGCGCGGGGGCCGGGAAGGTCGCGATCGAATAAAGGCCGCCCGCGAGAAAGCCGGATGCGTAAGCTTCACAAAGGGCGCTCGCGGGCGACAGGGACAGCCGACGGGAGAGGTCGGCTGACATAACGGTAGGTAAGCGTGCGAGAGCGCGAAGCGGGAGCAGCGTTCTGTGCTGCTGCTCCCGCCCGGCTTACCTCATCACTTGCGGTAGCTGCTGCGGGCGTGGGCGCCGTAAGGCGCCGGGGCCACGGTGGCGCGAACCTCGAACTGTTCGTGCGGTTCGACCTGCGGCTTGGTCGAATTCGGGCTCTCACCCCACAGCAGCGAGACCTGCGTACCGGTGGCGGCGAATTCCTCGTCCACCACGGCGAGCGAGACGATCTTGCGCTCGTTGGCAAGATAGCCGCAGTCGAGCGAGATACCGGCAGCGGCGCCCTTCACCAGCACCTGATCCATCTGGTAGAGGCCATAGCGCGCCTTGGGCATGTTGAAGTGCTTGGCCTTGGGGCCATCGCGCCATGCCGAGGAGACCACATCGGCCATGTCGTCGGCATCCCACACCAGCGTCACCTTCTTGCGGCGCGGGCCGGTGGCAAGGCGTTCCTTCAGCGCATCGGCACCGACGAAATCGTGGTCGAACTTGACGATACGGTCATAGCCGAGGTCATGCGGGAGGACGTAGTAGTCCTCGATGTTCGCCGGGTTGTAGCTGCCGGCAAGGCTGCCGGCGCCGCGGGCGGGAAGCCACTCGCGATAGGCCTTGAGTTCGGGCTGGTTGAAGATCGCGGGCAGCGGACCCGGAACCCAGCCGGATTCGAGGTTGGCGGTGGAGTAGGCGATCGAGCCGACCAGCGTCAGGCCGAATTCCTCACCGGCGGCAAGGATCGCGTTGCGCACGGCCTCGCCTTCGCTCCACGGACCGAACATCTCGAAGCCGACCGCGCCCGCCATGCCGTGGCGCAGCGCCTGCACGCGGTGGCCGGCGATGGTGAAGTCGGTCATGCCGAAGAACTTGATCTCGGGCAGGGGCTTGCCCGTCACCTTCTCCATCAGCGCACCGGCGAGCGGGCCCTGCACTTCGTAGCGGTAGACCACCGGCGGGCGACCGCCGCGATCCATCGACTGGGGATCGCGCTCGGTGGTGACGTCCCACTTGCCCGACTGGGCGTGGTATTCCACCCAGTCCAGCGAGGTCGGACGGCCGACGAGGTTGAACAGGTTCTCCTCAAGGTAGAACAGCACGCAGTCGCCGAGGTAGTTGCCGTCGGGCGCGCAGGCCACGAACTGCTTGGCCATGCCGGGGCGGAAGTTCTCGAAGCTGTTGACCGCGAGGTGGCGCAGCATCTCGAAGGCGCCGGGGCCCTTCACGTAGTGGTCGACCATGTGGTGCGACTGGTCCATGAAGCCGACGCCCGTCAGCCACGAGGCGACTTCGCTCTGCCAGTTGGTGAACTGCCCGGAGACCGTGCCGTGGGAGAACGCGCGGCGCTGGCTGTTGCGCAGCAATTCCACCGCGCCACCGGCGCGCAGGAGGGCCATTTCAAGACTTTCGGTCTGCTGGATTGTCACGGAAACTTCCTTTTCCTCTCGGGGTCTTGTTGGTGTTCGCCTGAAGCGCCTTGTTGATTGCCTGAGCATCGCTGGGCGCAGCGGCGGGTGTGTCCCCGCAACAGATGACCCTGTGAGGGATTCGGAAAAAGGGGGCTGTACGCACCATTGGATTGCACAAAGTGCGCAAATCGAATGCGGCTTGCGTTATGGTTGGCAGGCCTCATATGCCTGTAACCTCATAACTTCGGGAGACGGACCAATGGACCGCATGAAGGCCATGGAGGCGTTCGTCGGCGCGGTGAAGCAGGGCGGGCTCGGCGCCGCCGCGCAGGAACTGGGCATTTCCCGCACGATCGTCACGCGGCATATCCAGGCGCTGGAGGCGGAACTGGGCGTGCGGCTGATGAACCGTACCACGCGCTCGCTGTCGCTGACCGAGGAGGGCCAGCGCTACTTCCATTTCGCCGACGAAATCCTGACCCGCGTCGCCGAGATGGACCGCGCGGTCAGTGCCGAGGCGGGCGAGGCGCGGGGTGAGATCGCCGTGCTCGCGCCCAAGTGGCTGCATACGCAGGCGACGCGCCTGCTGGTCGAGTTCGCCGCGCTGCACCCGCAGATCAGGCCTCGGTTGATTCTGGGCGGCATGGCGCAGACCGCCTATGGTTTCGTCGACCAGGGCTGCGAGATCGCGCTGCACACACGCCAGATCCCCGACAGCCGGATCGTGGCGCGCAAGCTGGCGGATATCCCCTACCGGCTGGTCGCATCGCCCGGCTATGTTGCGCAGCACGGCGTTCCCGCGATGCCGTCAAACCTCGACGAGCATCGCCTGCTGGTGCAGTTCAACTATCACACCTGGCAGTTCTTCCGCGACGGGCGCGAGGAGCGGTTGCAACCGGTGGGGGCACTGTCGGCGGATACCTTCTCGGTGCTGCGCGATGCCGCGCTGCAGGACATGGGGCTGGCGCTGGTGCCCGAACCACTGGTGCGCGCGGACATTGCGGCGGGGCAACTGGTCGAGGTTCTGCCCGACTGGACGCCGCTGCCGCAGACGCTGTTCGTCGCTATCGCACCGGGTGGCGGCCTGCCGGTGCGGGTGCGCCTGCTGATGGACTTCGCGCTCGACTGGTTCGCGCGCAACGGGCTGTAGAGTTCGGGTCTGTCTGGAAAATGTCGATCACGACATTTTCAGGAAGCGGCACCGGCCCCCAAAGCTTTCAGGCGCCCCCACCCTGCCACCCGACAGTAGTACCCTATGGGTGGCAGGGTGTGGGCGTGGGCCGGTGTCGCAAAAATTCTCAGCTTCCCGCGTCGATCACGAAGCTGCTGCGGGCAAGCCGTGCAGGTGAGGTCGTCGCGCCGAGCAGCGTCCAGGCGCCAAGGCTTCGCGCGGACTGCCACAGGAACGCAGGGACCGCGAGTTGCGGGCGCTGGCCTCCGGCGAAGTCGCGCCCCAGCAGGCTCTCCATCGGCGTACGCACACCGTCTCCCACTTCGAAGCGGGCAGGGGCCCCTGCGTAGAAATGCCAGACCTGCGTTGCATCGAGTTGCCCTAGCGGCAGCGGTTCGTCGCCGGAAAGCAGGTAATAGATCGAGCTGATGCTCGGACGGCTGCGGGTTTCGCTGTCGGCATGGTGCGGTGCGAACCAGCCGCAGGTCGGGTGCCGCTCCATCGCGAACAGCTCGACGATGCGTTGCAGCGGGAGGTCGTCCACGGATGAAATGGCAGTATCGGGCATGACGTTCCTTGGGCGTTCCTTGGAGCTGGGGCGGGCACCATCATGGCAAAAGATGCCTCCGGCGTCTCGCCCACGTTGCAGTGCGGCGAGATGGCAATCGCCCGAAGCGGGAAATTGATACCCTGCATTGCGACTTTGATGCCTTTGTTTTGCAGCGCTTGGTGATACCACAGAGATCGAATCAGGCAGTCGCTCACGAAGGTGGTGCCGGTTTTTGGGAAGAAGAAGCACCGCCAGCAAGGATTTGCGGTGCCGATTGATGCCGGGGCGAGCGGCATCGACTTGGGGAGGATTTTCGTGACCAAGCGTATTATCGCCGTGCATGTCAGTGCGCTCGCGCTGGCATGGGCCGGTGCGTCTCATGCCCAGACCACCACATCGCCTGCACCTGCACCATCAGAAACACCGCCTGCCACTGACGCGACGCCGCCTGCCATTGCCCCTGAAAAGGCGCAGGAAATCATAGTCACCGGCTCGCGCGTCATCACCAACGGCAACAACAGCCCGACGCCGGTCACGGTTGTCTCCACGCAGCAGGCGCTGGCGGTACAGCCCGGCACGCTGGCCGATGCGCTGAACACCATGCCGGTGTTCTCCGGCTCGCGAGGGTCGGGCTCGAATGCCTCCTCGACCGGCTCGGTCGGTGCGGGCAACGGTGCTGCGAACCAGCTGAACCTGCGCAACCTCGGCAGTCAGGAAACGCTGGTGCTGATGGACGGCAAGCGCGTGCCGCCGACGCTCATCAGCGGCATCGTCGATGTCGATTCGATCCCGCAGATGATGGTCAGCCGCGTCGATGTCGTCACCGGCGGCGCTTCTGCGGTCTATGGCTCGGACGCGGTTGCGGGCGTGGTCAACTACGTGCTCGACAAGAACCTGCAGGGTCTCAAAGTGCAGGCCGAGGGCGGCATCTCGCAGAAGGGCGATGCCGGGCACTATCAGGCGGGCGTCGCCTGGGGCACCGACCTGTTCGGCGGGCGTGGCCATTTCGAGGCAAGCTATCAATACCTCAAGCAGAACGGCATCACCCGCCGCACCGATCGCTCGTGGCTCGATCAGGCGGGCGTGACCGGGGCAGGCACGACGGCAAACCCTTATGTCAACCAGACCGGCCTGCGCCTCTCGAAGATCACCTCGGGCGGCTATATCTCGTCGGGGCCGCTGGCCGGACAGACCTTCAACGCCGATGGCTCGCTGCGGCCCTATCAGGCAGGGACGGCCACCGGAACGTCGGCGCTCGAAGTCGGCGGCGACGGCGCCTATTACGACGCCTCGCTGATCGCGCCGCTGGAGTTCAACCAGTTCTTCGGCCGCTTCGACTACGACCTGACCGACGATATCCACTTCTATGCGCAGGCGGGTGGCAACTTCAAATCGAACCAGTCCTATGCCGATAACGTGCTGCTCCAGAACGCGACGATCAGCGCGAGCAATCCGTTCCTGTCGGATGCCATCCGCAGCCAGCTGGCCGGGCAGAGCACCTTCAAGCTGAGCGAGTTGATGACTGCAGGGCCACGCCTTGGCGTCGATGCCAAGACCACGCAGATCAACCTTGCGGCGGGGCTGAACGGCAAGCTGGGCAAGTTCGACTGGAACGTCGATTACATCCACGGCTCCTCGGTGCTCAAGACCACATCGACCAACAATCTGAACTACCAGCACCTTTACGCCGCGCTCGATGCCGTGACGGACGGCAACGGCAACATCGTGTGCGCTTCGGTCGCGCAGAACCCGGATTGCGTGCCGCTTGATGTGTTCGGCGCGGGCAATGCCAGCCAGGCCGCGCTCGACTATATCCAGCAGGACACGCACTATCGCGCCGCCACGGTGCTTGACGACGTGACCGCTGCGATCAGCGGATCGCCCTTCGATACCTGGGCCGGGCCGGTGAACGTGGCGATCTCGGGCGAATGGCGGCGTCTGGCGTTCCATTCGAGCAGCGATGCGACGCCCAGCGACTATGCCGACTGCACCGGTATCCGCTATAACTGCACGCAAGGCTCGACGCTGCTGTGGCAGAACACCTTCGCACCCACCGACACGATCAGTAACACCGTGTGGGAAGGCGCGGTCGAGGCGAACGTGCCGCTGGTCAACGACCTGCCGTTCATCAAGTCCTTCGCGCTCAGCGGCGCGGCGCGCTACACCAGCTACCAGACCAGTGGTCAGTACTGGACGTGGAAGCTGGGGATCGACTGGCACATCACCGATACGCTGCGGGTGCGCGGCACGCGTTCTCGCGATATCCGGGCGCCTACGCTGAACGACCTGTTCGCGCCGACCTATATCAGCATCGTGCGGCCTACCGATACGCTGACCGGCACCTCGCCGACGGTCCCGGCCTATAACCTGTCGAACCCGAACCTGAAGGCTGAGATCGGCAATACCTTCACGATCGGTGCGGTGTGGAAGCCCTCGCCGGTGTTCGATATCGCGGTCGATTACTACCATATCAAGGTGACGAACGCGATCACGCAGCTGCAGGGCCAGACCACGCAGATCCAGCAGTTGTGCTATGCCAGCGGCGGCACGTCCCCCTATTGCGCCTTGCAGGTCCGTCCCGGCGGCTTCGATCCGAACAACCCGGACGATACCAACCCCGCCAATCAGGTGACGGCCTGGATCAGCCAGAGCATCAACCTCTCGTCGATCGAGACGATGGGTGTCGATGTCGAGGCGAACCTGCACACCTCGCTGTTCGGGCGTCGCCTGGGCGTGCGGTTCCTGGGCGCGTACCAGCCGCATATCTACTATCGCCAGCCGGGTGTGCCGACGATCGATCAGGCAGGCGCCGCTTTCGGTCAGCTGGGCGCGGCAGCGGCACCGACCGTGCGTCTGACCGGCCTTGTCCACTACGAGCCGAGCGACCAGCTTTCGGTCGATCTGATGGAGCGCTGGCGCAATCCGATGAAGCTGAGCGGTGTGCCGGGTGAGATCTGGGAAAACAACCACCTCGACTCGTTCGCTACTACCAACGTCACGCTGACCTTCAAGCCGACCGGCGTTCCCACCGGTGAGTTCTACGTCAACGTCCAGAACCTGTTCAACGCCATCCCGCCGACGGGCGGCTACACCGGCAACGGCACGCGTGCCGGATACCGCGATGGTTATGCGATCGGCGACGATGTGATCGGTCGCCAGTTCACGGCAGGCTTCCGGATGAAGTTCTGATTTCGCCTCCACCCTGGCGGAACCCTGCGAAGAGGGCGGCGCGCAGCGTCGTCCTCTTCGGCTTTTCGGCGCCTGTAGATGGTCAGGGGCGCCGGAGCGTCAGGGAAGGGCAGGAATTGGAAGGCGGCCAGCGCACTTTGGAAGTCCGCGCGCCAACGTATCCCCTACAGTCGATCAACTTCGTATAAAAAATAGCAAGGAGTCCCCCCGATGCTTTCCTCATCTCCTCTCCGGCTGGCGTTGATCGCGGCGGCAAGCGGCCCCTTGGCGCTTGGCTTGGCGTTCGGCTGCGGCGTGGCGCAGGCGGCCGATGGACCGGACCCGCTGGCCGCCGCGCTGCCGGTGCCGGCCTATGTGCCTTCGCTGGCCCAGCGCATCGCCGCGATGCCCAAGAACCTGCCCCGCGCCGAGGCTCCGCCGCTCGATGCAGCGATTGCCGCAGCGCGGGCGGCGGTGAACGCCTGTGCGGCTAAAGGCGCGCCGGTCAGCGTGCTGGTGGCGGACGTGAACGCGCAGCCGGTCGTGCTGCTTTCGGGCGATGGCGCAGGTGTGCGCTCGATGCTGATCGCGCAGACCAAGGCGAATATCGTGGCGAAGTACGGCAAGCCCTCGCTCGATGTCGCCAATCTGGCCGAAACCAACCACGACACGGCCGTCAGCGCGGTGGTCGATCCCGACATCGGCGTGTTGCGCGGCGGCGGCTTTCCGCTGATGCGTGGCAAGCACATGTTCGGCATCGTCGCGGCCTCGGGCGGATCGCTGGGTGGCGACAAGTCGCTCGACGAGCAGTGCGCGCAAGTCGCCGTCGCCATGCTGGAAGGTCGCAAGGGCTGAAAGTCCGTTTAAAAATGCCCTTCAGCGCATTTTGAAGCGGCGCCGGCCCACGCCCCCACCCTGCCACCCAACGATAGTACCTTGCGGGTGGCAGGTGGGGGCGTGGGCCGGTGCCGCTTCTGAAATCGCTCTTTCGCGATTTCTCAAACAGGCTGTTACACCGTCAACCCTGTCACACCGCCTGCGGCAAACGCACCGGTTCGGCGCTGACGTGGCGGCGGATGGTGTCGAGGAACTCGCTCTGCAGGCGGGTCGGCATCCAGTCCGCGCGGCGGGTGATGCCGATCGACGGCGCAGGTTCGATCCGCGAGAAGTGAAGCGCGCGCATCGTGTCGCGCTCGGCGGCGACCTCGTAGGAAGTCATCAGCGTCAGCCGGTCGCTGTCGCGCAGCAGGTGGCGGATGATCGGCACGCCGCAGGTGGCGAGCTGGGTGCGCGGGCCGGGCGTTCCGGCGAAGATCCGCTCGAAACAGGCGCGGCGGCTGGAGCCTTCCGTGCCGATGATCCAGTCATGCGCCATCAGTTCGGATACCGTGACCTTGCCCGCGAAGGTCAGCGGATGGCTGCGACGCCCGACGATGACATAGGGGGTCTGGGCCAGCGGTTCGCAGATGAAGTCGGGATCGGTCTGTTCGGGCAGCAGGCCGACCGCGAAATCGACTGCGCCGGTGCGCAGCGCACGCGTCATTTCCGTCGCGTTTTCGCTGATGACCCGAACGTCCGCCTGCGGATGGGTGGCGAGGAAATCGCCCAGCACCGAGGCCAGTAGCACGCTGCCGCCAAACGGCATGGCGCCGATCACCACGGGTGTCTCGCTGCCTTCGCGCGCGGCGTCCAGTTCCATCACGCCCAGTTCGATCTCGTGCATGGCAAGCCGCGCCAGCTGGCCGAAGCGGATGCCTGCCGGCCCGACGATCATGCCCGAGGCGGTGCGATAGAACAGCGAGACCTGCAGGTTGCCCTGAAGATCGCGGGCTGAACGCTGGAGCGAGGCAGGGGAAATCGCGATGACCTCGCCCGCCTGTTCGAATGAGCCGTGCTCGACCACCGCGACCAGCATGCGCAGCTGCGAGCGCGTCAGGCGGTTCATGATCGCGCGGGCATTGTCCACGTTGGTCGCGGCGCCGATCTCGACGATGGCGCGCTGGGCCTGATTGAAGAAGCGCTTCACGCGGGCGTGGAAGATCTCGCCCCATTCGTTGAGATAGCTGCCGCTTGCGCGCCGGTCGACCAGCGGTACGTCGAGCTGGGCCTCCATCTTGGCGAGGGCTTGCGTTACGGCAGGCTGCGACAGGTTGCAGGCCTCTGCGGCCTGCCGCACGCTGCGCAGGTCGCCGATCGCCTCGAACAGGCGCAACTGGCGGAAGCTGAGCGACCCGGCGCGTTCGAGACTGGTGCCCGAACCGGTGCCAGAGTGGTTGGCTGTGATCATTATTTATGTCCTCTCCTGCCGTGCAGTCTTCGCCTTTTTTATCTCCCGTTCAACCTGAAATGCATCGCATCGTTCCCGCATCTGCGAAGGTAAGGCGCGTCGACAGGTCATGAGGTGGGTATGAAATATCACGCTATTGCGCAGAAAACATGGGATTATGACGGGTATCCGGAGGTTGCTCGCAGCTGCGCAGGCCCGTTTTCAAGTACAGGTGCAATGCGGTAAACCTATTGCCGCTTGCGCGATTTCAATCGCTGCAAAATCCATATTTCAATCACATGACAGGGCGAGCGTCGGCGCACAGGTTATAAATTGCTTGTCTCCTGCGCGTGGTTCCGGCCCCGTCGCGTTGACGAAGCAGGCGGGGGTGGCGCTTAGAGAGGCGCACGCTGGCAGCCCGGATCTTGGGCGGGCTGGTGCAAGAAGGTTTCAAGGAGAGTGAGAGTGAGCCAGAAAGTTCCCCTCAAGCTGGCGATTGCCGAGCATCCGCATACCTCGGCGATCCGCAGCGGCGAGATCGAGATCGAGGGTGTCGAGCCCGAGTTCGTCACCGTCAAGCCGCAGATCGGCGCGTTCCGCCGCATGGTGCGCGATCTGGAATTCGACGTCTGCGAGCTGGCGCCGACCACCTATATCATCGCCCGCGCCTATGGCCGCCCGTTCACGGCGCTGCCGATCTTCGTGGTGCGTCGTTTCCACCATGACGGCATGCTGGTGCGCCCCGATGCGGGCATCCATCACCCCAAGGATCTGGAAGGCAAGACCGTGGGCGTGCGCGCCTATTCGGTGACGACCGGCGTGTGGATTCGCCAGGTCTTCATCGACGAATACGGCATGGACAATTCCAAGGTGAACTGGGTCGTCGATGACGAGGAGCACGTCACCGAGCTGAAGCTGCCTGCCAACGTGCGTCACACCGAAGGCGGCGTCTCGCTGGCCGACATGATGGCCAGCGGCGCGATCCAGGCGGGCGTTGAGGCAGCCGCGGGCATCGGCCGTACCGGCAGCCCGACCGGCGGCTGGCAGGAAGTCGACACCAGCATGTATCCCGACCTCATCCCCGATGCGGAAGTCGCCGAGAAGGAATACTTCGCGCGCACCGGCGTCTATCCGATGCACGGCACGATCGTCGTCAAGGACGACATTCTGGCGCAGCATCCGTGGATCGCGCGTTCGCTCAACGATGCCTTCACCCGCGCCAAGGACGAGTGGCTGGCCAAGCTGAACTCGGGCGAGGCGACCGGCAAGCAGGCGGACAAGTACCGCGCGCTGCAGGGCATCGTCGGCCCCGATCCGCTGCCCTACGGCATCGAGGAGAACCGCGCGACCATCGAGGCGCTGGAGCAGACCGCCTTCAAGCAGGGCCTCACCCCGCGCCGCATGAGCATGGAGGAACTGTTCGTCGATCCGCTCAAGGCGCCGGTGCGCGTCTGATCTTTTCGCTGCGGGAGGCGGCATGGTGTCGCCTCCCGCCGGTTTTTCTGAACGTTCACGCTATCGGTTACCTTCCTGCCCCCGTTCGTGTCGAGCGAAGTCGAGACACGCATAAGCAGCGCTAACATGTCTCGACTTCGCTCGACACGAACGGGGCGGTGTGGGGACGGGAAGTGTGCTTCGGTAGCAATCCACGGAGTCTATCATGATCATCGACTGTCACGGCCATTTCACGACCGTGCCCAAGCACTTCCGCGAATGGCGCGCCGCGCAGGTCGCGGCGGCGAACGACGAGGCTAATGCGCCCAAGATCGCCGACGCCTACGTCACCGACGACCAGATCCGCGAGGGTATCGAGGATGGCCAGCTTCGCCTCCAGCAGGAGCGCGGCGGAGACCTCACGCTGTTCTCGCCGATCGCGGGGCTGATGAGCCATCACCTCGGCAACGAGCGCACCAGCCTGGAATGGGCGACGATCTCGAACGATCTCGTCTATCGCGTCACCGAGATGTACCCGGACAACTTCGTGCCCGTGGGCATGCTGCCGCAGAGCCCCGGCGCCGCGCCGAAGAACTCGGTTCCCGAGCTGAAGCGCATCGTCAACGAACTCGGCTTCGTGGGCGTGAACATCAACCCGGACCCGACCGGTGGCTACTGGACCGGCAAGCCGTTCACCGACAAGGAATGGTATCCGCTGTTCGAGGCGCTGTGCGAGCTGGACGTGCCGGGCATGGTCCACGTCGCCGCCTCGTGCAATCCCAACTTCCACGGCACCGGCGCGCATTATCTGAATGCCGATACTTCGGTGTTCATGCAGATCCTGCAGTCGGACCTGTTCAAGGACTTTCCGACACTGCGCCTCGTGATCCCGCATGGCGGCGGCGCGGTGCCGTACCACTGGGGTCGCTATCGCGGCATGTCGCTGGAGATGATGGATCGTCCGCTGGAAGGCCTGCTCGAAAACGTGTTCTTCGACACCTGCGTCTATCATCATCCCGGCGTCGAGCTGCTGACCAAGGTGGTGCCCACCACCAATGTCCTGTTCGGTTCGGAAATGATCGGTGCCGTGCGTGGGCGCGATCCGAACACCGGTCACTATTTCGACGACACCAAGCGCTATGTTGATGCCTGCGAAGCGCTGACCGACGCCGATCGCCAGCTGATCTACGAAGACAACGCACGCCGCGTCTATCCGCGCCTCGACGCGCGCCTGAAGGCCAAGGGCCTGTAAGGGATCCGGGTGGCGGGGAGCGCGATCCAGGGCTATTCCTTGAGGGCATAAGTTATGTCTTCCGGCCCAGTTCCAACTCCCCGCCGCCTGCGTGCCCCGGCACACTGCAAGACCTGACCGAACCTCGAGTCAAACCCCTGAGAGGATGACCGGCATCGCGCATGGACGCGGCCGGCGATTGGAGCCCGACACCGATGACAGCGACGTATGTCGATATTCACCCGCATGTGATCTCGGACGACGAGACCGCCTATCCGCCCGCGCCGCTGTTCGGCAAGCGTTCGGACTGGTCGCAGGAGCGCCCGAGCACGGTCGAGACGCTGATCGCCTCGATGGACGAGGCCGGCGTCGCCAAGGCGGCCGTGGTCCATTCCTCGACCACGTATGGTTTCGATAACAGCTACGTCGTCGATGCGTGCAATCGCTATGCCGATCGCCTGATCTCGGTGGGTTCGGTCGACGTTCTGGCGCCCGATGCGGTCGAGACGATCCGCATGTGGACCGATCGCGGCCTCAAGGGCCTGCGCATCTTCACCGGCGGCAGCACCAAGGAGTTCGACGCCAGCGAGCTGGACGACGCGCGCGCCTATCCGGCGTGGGAACTGCTCGGCGAACTGGGCATCCCGATGTGCATCCAGACCGGCCCGAACGGCCTCGATGCCGTGGTCTCGCTGGCCAGGCGCTTCCCCGACGTGAACATCATCCTCGACCATCTCGGTCGCCCCGATGTGACCGACGGCGCGCCCTACGCCAAGGCGCAGAGCCTGTTCGACCTCGCGCCGATCACCTCGATCTACTTCAAGCTGACCCCGCGCATCATGGGTGACAGCACGAAGGGCGAGGCGACCCCGGAAACGCTGTTCCCCAAGTTCGTCGAAGTATTCGGCGCCGATCGCCTCGCCTGGGGTTCCAACTATCCGACCTCGCCCGGCTCGCTGGGCGAGATCAAGGCGACCGCCGAGGCGCGGCTGGCCTCGCTCGACGCGGAAGCGCGTAGCTGGATCTTCGCCAAGACCGCACAGAAGCTATACCCTGCGCTGGCCGACTGATCCCTAAGATCAAGACCAGATAAGGTCGCGGCAACGAGAATAAAGAAATTGGAGAGTGACATGGCAAGGGCAATAGAGAGCAGGGACGGGGTGGAAGCGCCCTCGTTGGCGGGTGAAGGCCTGCTCGACGATACGCCGCGCGTCAACGCGACGACCTGGGCGATCCTGATCCTGCTCGCGCTGGGGGTGATGATCGCCTACGTTGATCGCACCAGCATTTCCTCGGCGCTGGCCGAAAAGCCCTTCATCGATCACTTCGGCCTGACCGATGTCGATCGCGGCTGGGTGAACTCGGCCTTCTTCTGGTCCTATGGCCTGATCCAGATCCCGATGGGCTGGCTGGTTGACCGCTACGGTGTGAAGTTGCCCTACACCATCTGCTTCGCGCTGTGGTGCGTGGCGACCGCCGTGACCGGCGCGATCTCGACGCTGTTCGCGCTGATCGTCATGCGCATCATCGTCGGCGCGGCGGAAGCGGCGGTGATCCCCGCCAGCTATCGCTGGATTCGCGACAATTTCTCAGAAGGTTCGGCAGGTACGGCGGTTGGCGTCTTCACGGCGGGCAACAAGCTGGGCCCGGCGATCGGTGCGCCGGTCGCGGCCTGGCTGATCACCGCGCATGACTGGCGCACGATGTTCTTCGCTACCGGTATCGTCGGTATGCTGTGGCTGGTGCCGTGGGTATTCGGCGTGCGCAACGATCTGCCGCCGCCCGAAATGCGCGCCGAAGTGCGCCGCAAGGCCTCGGCCGTGACGCTGGGTGCGGTCCTTGCCAGTCCGCTGGTGTGGGGAACGCTGATCGTCAGCTTCTGCTATGGCTACTTCACGTTCTACTGCATGACCTGGATGCCTTCGTATCTGGTCGAGCAGCACGGCCTCTCGCTCAAGCAGTCGGGCCTTTACACCTTCTTCAGCTTCTCCGGCATCGCCATCGTTGCGGTGGTTGCAGGCTGGGCGGCGGACCGGATGATTGCCCGAGGCGGCAATGCCGTGTTCGTGCGCAAGGCCTTCACCGTTGCAGGGTTCGTCGGCGCGAGCACGATCCTGCTGGGCGCCTATTCGACCAACCTCGATACCGCGCTGTTCTGGAATGTGTTCTCGCTATCGTGCCTGGGGCTTGCCACTGCAAACAATCTGGCACTGTGCCGCCTGACGCTGATCCCCAAGCCCGCCGTCGGCCTCGTCACCGGCGTGCAGCAGGTGGCGACCAGCATTTCGGGCGGCGCTGCCGCGCTGATCTCGGGCTGGCTGCTTGCGGCGAGCGGCGGCTACGACCTGCCGATCCTCGTGATCGTCGCCTTCTGCGCGCTGGGCGCACTCACCACCATCTTCCTGCTGCAGCCGCGCTGGGCCCCCAAGGTCCACGCGGCAGCATAAGCATCAACGGATTCGATCCTCGACAAAGGACGCACAAGACAATGGCTAAAATCGTATTCGGAATGGCTGTCCCCCACAGCGGCATGCTGGGACAGGCACCGGAAGACTGGCTCACCAACGGTGAGCGCGACCGCAACAATCCGGCACTGTGGTACAAGGGCAAGACCTGGACCTATCCCGAACTGGAAGCCGAGCGCGGCGCCGCCTTCGAATATGGCCTGACCATGGAAGAGCGCACGGCGCGCGCCGCCAAGTGCCGCGCCGCGCTCGACGAGATGGCCGAGGCCTACAAGCGCGCCAAGGTCGACGTGTGCATCGTGCTGGGCAAGGACCAGAAGGAAATCTGGCCCGACCAGTCCCCCGCCATCACCATCTATACCGGCGAGGAAGTGCATAACGGCCCGCCGCAGCGCCCGGTCTATGCGCCCGATCACCATGTCGTCCACAAGGCGCATCCCGAGTTCGCGACCTACCTGATCGGCAAGTTTCAGGAGCAGAACTTCGATCTCAACGACCTGCAGGCCTGGCCGCAGAACACCTGGATGGAGCGCCAGCGCGGCTATGCGCCGGACTATCCGGTGGTCCCGCATGCCTACAGCTTCGTCTATCACCAGATCATGGGCGACGATGTACCGCCGCATGTGCCGGTGCTGTTCAACCTGTTCTACCCGCCCACGCAGCCCTCGATGGCGCGCTGCATCGAGTTCGGCCGCGTGCTGCGCGACGCGATCGAGGCCTGGCCCGAGGACGTGCGCGTGGCGGTGATCGCTTCGGGCGGCCTGTCGCACTTCGTCAACGACGAGGAGTTCGACCGCAACGTGATGGGGATGCTGGCCAGCTACGACTACGACGGTCTCGCCGCCATTCCCGACACCTACTACCAGTCGGGCACGTCCGAGGTGAAGATCTACTCGATCGTGATGATGGCGCTCCAGCACACCGGCGCGCAGATGAAACTGGTCGACTACGTGCCGTGCTGGCGCACCGCTGCCGGCACCGGCGAAGGGATGGGCTTCATGTACTGGAGCCCCGAAGAACAGACCGAAGCTGCCTGAAAGGCCTGACTGACATGACCGACAACCGCCTCAACGGCATCATCCGCGCCTTCGAAGCCGGCAAGCCCGCCTTCACCTGCTTCGCCAAGGTCGACAAGCTGACCGCGCAGGAAATGACCGACGCGCCTTACGATGGCGTGGTGTTCGAGATGGAGCACAACCCCTACGACGTCGCCGGGCTGGGCGATGCGCTGCAGTACATGCTCAACCGCAAGAAGATCGCGGAGAGCGGCTCGGTCGCCCCGGCGGTGACGCCGATCGCGCGCATTCCGGCGAACGGCGCAGAGATGAACCAGTTCCAGGCCAAGCAGGTGCTGGATCGCGGCGTCTACGGCGTCATCACCCCGCACGTGTCGACGGTCGAGCAGGCCTACAACATGGTCGCCTCGTGCCGTTATGCGAAGCCCACTGGCGCGGCGCTCTACGAGCCCAAGGGCATTCGCGGCGACGGCCCGGCCACTGCGGCGCGCTACTGGGGTCTGACCCAGCCCGAATACTACGCCAAGGCTGATGTCTGGCCGCTGGCTCCGCATGGCGAGCTGCTGGTGGGCATGATGTGCGAGAGCCCCGAGGCGATCGAGAACCTCGACGATATCCTGGCCAACGTGCCCGGCATCGGCTTCGTGCTGATCGGCGAGGGCGATCTTTCGCAGGCACTCGGCTATCCGCGCCAGTACGAGCACCCCGAAGTGCTCGACGCGATGCGCCGCATCGTCGAGACCTGCAAGAAGCACAACGTGGTGGTCGGCAACCCGCACACCAACGCCAAGAACGTCGAGCGCCTGATCGGCGAAGGCTATCGCTTCCTGATGTCCGCCCCTTCGCGCAGTTATGGCGTTGTCGGGCAGGGCCGCGAACTGGCGGGGTACTGAGCCATGGCCGAAGCGAACCCCAACCCCGAAGCAGGCGAGATGACCGGCGCACAGACGCTGGTCAACACGCTGGCCGACAATGGCGTCGACGTGTGTTTCGCCAATCCCGGCACGTCCGAGATGCACTTTCTGGCTGCGCTCGACAATCCGCGCATGAAAAGCGTGCTGTGCCTTTACGAAGGCGTGTGCACCGGCGCGGCGGACGGCTGGTATCGCATGAAGGAGACGCCCGCCTCCACGCTGCTGCATCTGGGGCCGGGGCTCGCGAACGGCCTGTCGAACATCCACAACGCCAAGCGTGCCTCCTCGGGCATGGTCAATATCGTGGGTGAGCATTCGGCCAGCCACCTGAAGTACGACCCGCCGCTGACCTCGGACATCGAGGGCCTTGCGCGTCCGCTCAGTCACTGGGTGCGCCGCGCCGAAAGCTCGACGACGATTGCCTGGGATACCGCCAGTGCGGTGGCGAAGGCCAGCGAGCACCCCGGCCAGATCGCCACGCTGATCCTGCCCGGCGATACCGCATGGAAGGCCGCCGGTCCCTCGAAGGTGCCGACGGGCCTTGGTCGTCCGCGCACCGCGCCCGATCAGGCGCGGGTCGATAACGTGGCGCGCGTGCTGCGCTCGGGCGAACCTGTGCTCATCATTCTGGGCAACCGCGCCACGCGCGGGCAGGCGCTGGCGCTGGCGGGCAAGGTGGCAGGCGCCACCGGCGCGCGGCTCGGCTCGCAGTTCTTCACCGCGCGTATCGAGCGCGGGGCGGGTCGCACGCCGCTGGAGCGCATCCCTTACGCGGTGCCGCAGGCACGCGCATTCCTGGCGGGCTTCAGGCACATCGTGACGGTGGAAACGAAGGAGCCGGTGGCGTTCTTCAGCTATCCCGACCAGCCCAGCCTGATGAAAGGTCCGGAGACCATCGTCCATTCCTTCGTCGAGCCCGACGAGGATTCGGCGCTTGGCTTCGAAATGCTGATCGAGGCGCTCGGCGGTTGCCGCGAGGCTGCACCGCTGGTGCAGGAACGTATCGAGGCGCCGATCCCTTCGGGCGCGCTGGGGGCCGAGACGATTGCCCATGCGCTTTCCGCCGCGCTGCCGGAAGGCGCGATCCTCGTCGACGAATCGCTCACCACCGGGCGTCAGACGATGGGCCTGACGATGGGCGCGCGTCCGCATGATCTGATCAACAACATGGGCGGCTCGATCGGCTACGGCACCCCCGTTGCCACCGGGGCCTCGCTCGCCTGTCCCGACCGGCGGACCTTCTGCATGGTGGGCGACGGATCGGCGATGTACACGATCCAGTCGCTGTGGACGCAGGCGCGCGAAGGGCTGCCGATCACCACGATCATCTTCGCCAACAACCAGTACGCGATCCTCAAGGCCGAATACACCAACATGGGTGCGGGCACGACGCCGGGGCCGCAGGCGATGGCGATGATCGACATCGACCGTCCGACGATCGACTGGGTGGCCATGGCCAGGTCCATGGGCGTGCCCGGCGTGCAGGTGGATAACGCCGGAGACTTCTACAAGGAAATGGCGCGCTCGGCCGAGATGGACGGTCCCTGCCTGATCGAAGTGAAGCTCTACTGAGAAAAGAGGGGAGAGAGTCCATGACCGATACCAATACAGACGTGCTCACTCTGCGCGCCAACGTGCAGGACTATCCGCAGACCAAGGCGCTGAAGGACGGGCGCGTCTCGTCCGAGATCGTCAAGCTCGACTTCTGCGGCCCGGAAAAGGCGCATAACGGCTTCAAGCCGATGCTGCGCGAAAACGCCTTCGACTGCGGCGAGCTGGCGATCGTCACCTATCTGCAGGCCAAGGCCTACGGCAAACCGTGGGTGATCCTGCCCGCGCCGGTCTCGGGCCGGTTCCAGCACCACTGCGCCGGGTACAACCGCGAACTCGGCCATGTCGCGCCCAAGGATATCGAGGGCAAGAAGGTGGGCGTGCGGACCTATGCGCAGACCACCGGGCTGTGGGTGCGCGGCGTGCTGCAGCACGAATACGGCGTCGATCTGAACAAGGTGACATGGATGACCGGCGGTGACGGGCACCTGCTCGAATACACCGATCCCGACAACTGCGTGCGCCTGCCCAAGGGCTCGGACATCGGCCAGATGATGCTCGATGGCGAACTGACCGCGACGCTTCAGGGTGTCGATCTGCCCAAGGATCCGCGCGTCGAGCGGCTGATCCCGGATCCCTTCAACGCCGCCAAGGACTGGTTCGCGCGTGAAGGCGTGGTGCCGATCAACCACATGTTCGTGGTCCATGAGGATCTCTCGAAGAACCGCCCCGATGTGGTGCGCGAACTCTACCGCATGATCGGCGAGACGCGCGACCTCACCGAAGGCGGGTTGCCCGATCCGTTCCCGCCGATGGGGCTTGAAGCCAACCGCAAGGGCCTGCAACTGGCCATCGACTGGGCCTACGAGCAGAAGATCATCCCTGCGCGCATGAGCGTGGACTCGCTGTTCGACGAGACCACCGGCGCGCTGGGTTAAGGGTTGAATATCGATATATTCGCAGACCGGCGAATACCGGCATCGATCCGCTCTCTTGCCCGGCGTACCTGTGGGACGATGGTGGGAGCGAGCGGATCGGTGCCGGACGGGGCCTGTTCCTTTCCGGAACATGCCTGTGGTCCATCCTGACACTGACGGGCCGGAGTTCCTCTCCGGCCCGTTTTTTCGTGTCGATCTGGCCTGCGACGCAATGACGCGCCCCGCAGGGGTTGGATGGCCTGCGGGGCGCGTCGGCCACCGGGGCCCGCGCTTGCGGGTCTGCCGGGGCGGGGGGTTATTGAGCGGCGCTGCTGGCCGAGTTGCTGCCCGAGCCGGTGCTGGCAGTCGTGGCCTTTTCGCTGCTGACGCCCAGGTTCAACGAACCGCTGGCGCCGTTGCGCGAGGCGGAGCCGCTGCCCGATCCGGTTGCGGTGGTGGTGCGCTTGCCGGTGGTGGCGCTGGCCGAGCCGTCACCGCTGCCGCTGGCCGCAGTGTCCGACGACGTGTCCGACAGCGAGCCGGCGGTATCGCGCAGCTTGCCCGTCGCGGTTTGAGCGCGCTGGGTCGTGGCGGAACGGGCATTGGAGGCCGCCGTGCGGGCGCTGGAGGCGGTGCCAGAAGCAGTATTGGCCGCGCGCGAGGTGAGTGCCGAAGTCGTGCCTGATGTGTCAGGCGCGCTGACGTTGCCCAGCAACCCGCCCGAGGCCGAGCCATTGGCGCTCGAACTCTCCGCCGAGCCGCTGGCGCTGCCAGTGCCCGAACCCGAAGCGCCGGTTTCCGAAGCCGTCGAGGTCAGCGCCGAACGCGCGCCGCTGGCGGTGTTCGCGGCGGCGCTTTTCGCGCTGGAGGTAAGACCCGAGGCATCAGGCGTCGCGGCGCTGCCCGGCAGGTCGCCCGAACCACCGGCCGCGCCGGTCGCCGATCCGCTGCCCAGCATCGAGCTGGCCGAGCCGGTCAGGTTGCCGGTTGCCGAGCGGGTGGCCGAGGTGTCCGAAGTGGTGGGTGTGGCGGTCGAGGACGAGGTGTCCGCGCTGCGGTTATGACGGGTCTTCACCGTCCTGGTGGCGCTGCCGCTCGCGTTCGACGTCACGCTGCGGCCGGTGCGGGTGACGCCGAAGGCGCCGTCGCCGTCCATGGTGCTACCGATCGAGCTGCCCATGCCGCTCAACGTGCCGCCAAAGCCGCCGCCGAGTGCTCCGCCCAATCCGCCCCCGCCAAGGCCCCCGCCGCCCAGCAACTGGGCCTGCGCCACACCGGGCACGGCGAAGATCGCCAGCGCGACAGAGGTGGTGGTGAGAATGGTGGCGAGAGTCTTCCTGTTCATCGGTGTTCTCCTTCTTGCGTCCCTGCCTCCATTTCGGGAGGCTCGGGGAAGGAACGGGTGCCGGTTTCGCTTTCATCCCTCGCTGATGCGATTTTTCGGAAATATTCGCTCAGAGCCCCGAGCGGCAAATGTTGCAGAGCACGCCGCGCCCTGTATTGCGCTGGCCCGCAAGCGCCTCGCCATCGGTCGCGCGCAGGGCTGCGTCTGCGTTCGTACCGCCCTGTCTGCGCGCGGCGATGCGCGAGGCGACCAGCGGAGCGGCATAGGAGGTGCCGCGCAATTCGATGCGGCCTCTTGTGGACACCAGCGCGCTCATGTCGGCACCGGGCGAGGCATAGTCCAGATGGGTCGCGCGACCCGCCTCGATCAGCACGCGGCCCGCACCATCGATGCCGGTGACGGCGATCACGCCGGGGTAGGAGGCGGGGTAGGCAGGGGGCGCTGCGGCGCCGTCGTTGCCTACGGCCGCAACGATCGTCATGCCGCGCTGCTGCGCTGCCGCCACCGCGCGGGCGAGCAGCGGATTGGCTGGGCCGACAAGGCTGATCGAAACCACCGGCACTGTCTCCTGCTGCATCCAGCCCAGCGCGCGGGCGATGGCGAGCGCGTTGCCGCCTGCCGGATCGCTGCCGTAGACATCGGCATCGTAGAGCCGCGCCGTGCCCGCGCCTGCCAGCAGCGAAGCAATGGCGGCGGCGTGGTCGCTGACGCGCGGGGCGCCTTGCGCGAAGCCGCGCTGGGCGACGATCCGGGGCGCGCTCTGCGGAGAGCCGCTTCCGAAGCCGCCGTCGATCACGCCCACGGTGCCGCCGCGCGGCAGGTCGGAAGGGGAGGGGCGGCTGGTCTCGTGGGAGGATGACGTGGAGGCGCCATTGCTCGTCGGCCCACCCGCCGGAAAGTGCAACTGGTCGGCGGAAATCTCGCGGCCCGGCAGCGCCTTGCGCAAGCCATCCACCGCGCGGGCCAGCGGCAGGCCTTCGGGCGTGCGCAGCCGGGCATAGGCGATGTCGAGACCGCCGAGCGTGCCGTTCTCGATCACCGTGTACCCCGCACTTTTCGCCGTCGCCAGTGCGGCGGGATCGGGATCGAGTAGCAGCACTTCGCCGCGCACGGCAGGCTGGTGGTCCTCGTCCCATTCCACGCTGTCCTTGTGCTGGCTGACGAACCGGGCAAGGCGCTGCAGCCGCGCGCGCGCCAGCGAGGTGGCATCGCGCAAGGTATGCGTCAGTGGATCGGCAAGCGGCGAGGCAAGGTCGTCGAGCGCGCCTTTCACGCCGTCGCGCACCTGCCCCAGCGCCGCGCCGGGATCGAGCGTCCCGCCGGTGGGAAGCCCGCTCACCAGTTGCGCGTGCAGCGGGGGGCCAAGCAGCGCGGCGGTCGCGATTGCGGCGGTCATCGTCGCCCATATTGCGGCGCGGCGGCGCATTTGCTTGTCCCTTTCGAAAATTCGTAGCACTCACGGATGAAACGTCATCGTCCCGCCGTTTCATCCTCAGGCAAGACAATTCGATGAGCACAGAAAGTTTCTGCGACGAACTGACCGCCCTGCTGCCGCGTCTGCGGCGGTTTGCGCGCGGCCTTACCCGCGATGCGGCAGACGCGGACGATCTGTGCCAGCAGACGATCGAGCGTGCGCTGCGTGCCTGCCGCCAGTGGCAGGAAGGCAGGCGTCTCGATGCTTGGGTGTACAGGATCATGCGTAACCAATGGATCGATGAAGCCCGCGCCAGAGGGCGCCGTGCGCAGACTTTCGTGGATGAGAGCGAAGGGCTGGCCGTGGGCACCTCGGGCGAGCCCGAGGCGGAAGTGCGGGTGGAGATGAACAATGTCGATCGCGCGCTCGACCGGCTGCCCGCGGAACAGCGCGAAGCGGTGCTGCTGGTGATGGTCGAGGGCTTCGCCTATCGCGAGGCGGCGGAAATCCTCGGCGTGCCGCAGGGAACGTTGACGTCGCGGCTGGGGCGCGGGCGCGAGGCGCTGTTGCGCGAACTGGGAGACGTGGCATGAGCGTGAGCGACAACGACCTTGCGGCCTTCGCCGATGGCGAACTGGCGCCCGACGAGGCGGATCGCGTGCGCGCCGCGCTCGCCGCCGACCCCGCGCTGGCGCAGCGGCTGGAGGCGCAGCGCAAGCTTCGCGCGATGTTGGGCGCCCATCTCGATCCGGTACTGGAAGAGCCGGTGCCGCCTGTCTGGACGGCGATGATCGAGAAGGCACGTGCCTCGAAGGGCGAGGTCGCTGCCGAACCGGAAGCCGAAGCGGCGCCGGTGATCGACTTTGCTACGGCCAAGGCGCAGCGTGAGGCACAGACCGCGCCGCCACCGCGCACCGCATGGCTGTGGCGGGCGGGACCGGCCATCGCCGCCTCGCTGGTGCTGGGCCTGTTTCTGGGCACGCAACTGGTGCCGCGCGGGCAAGTGGTCGAGCGGGGCGGGCAACTGTTCGCGGCGGGGGGCCTCAAGCGCGGGCTCGATACGCAGCTCGCCTCTGCGCAAGCGGATGGTGCGGTGCGTATCCTCACCAGCTTCCGGCGCGGTGACGGCGATTTCTGCCGCGTCTACGAGGCTTCCGCCAGCGCCGGTCTGGCCTGTCACGATCAGGGGCGCTGGGTGCTCGAACGCACGACCGGGCGTGAGGGCCGCGAAACCGGCGAATACCGGCAGGCAGGCTCTGCCGAAGCGGATCTGATGACGGCAGCGCAGGACATGGCGAAAGGCGATCCGCTCGATGCGACGGCAGAGCAGCAGGCTCGTGCGGCGGGTTGGGAAAAGTAGGATGCCGACACCAAGGCCCGCGCGGCGCTTGAGCGTTGCAAGCTGCTGATGCGTCAGCATCGCGGCAGCTTGGCATAAGGTGCGCGCATTTTTGCAATGCGCTGTGTCAATCATTGCGTTTGATCGCGCAGGGGTGTGGAGGCAACCTGTCCCCAGCATGCAACCGATGTTACCCTCTCTCCCTGCCCGGTCGACCGTCGGAGGGGACTTCTCGCAAGTCTCCTACGCGGTCGTTCCGGGGTTTCTCTTCAGGCCGGGGTTTCTCTTCAGAGAGGTTCGGGCATGACAGGTCCGGGCCATCCGCTTTCCGACACCACCCTATCCGCTGCCTCGTCGGCGCCGTTTCGCATCGCCCGCACGCGTGAGGAAATCCTGAGTGCCGCCGCCGCGCGCGGTCTTGCCATCCCTGCCGCATGCCTTGAGGGTGTGGAGGCGAACATGGCGCTGCTGGCATCGCATGCCGCCCGCCTTGCAGATGACGGGAGCCGTGTGGCGTGACCTTCACGGCAAGGCAGATCGCCAGCGCGGTTCGCGCCGGGCGGCTCAGCGCGCGCGAAGTCGTGGAGGGATGTCTTGAGCAGCTCCACGCCGGAGCCGACGATCCGCTGCGCGCCATAACGCGGGTGCTGGCCGAACGCGCGCTGGCCGAAGCCGATGCCGTCGATGCCCTGGTGGCCGAGGGGCGCGATCCGGGGCCGCTGGCCGGAGTGCCTTATGGCGTGAAGGATCTGTTCGACGTGGCGGGCCTTTCCACCACCGCGGGCTCGCGCATCCATGCCGATGCGCCTCCGGCACGCGCCGATGCCGAAGCGGTGCGGCGGATGCAGGCGGCAGGCGCGGTGCTGGTCGCCACGCTCAACATGGATGAATTCGCCTACGGCTTTGCGACCATCAACGCGCTGCACGGCACCACACGCAACCCGCATGACCCGGCGCGTCTGGCAGGCGGTTCCTCCGGCGGCTCGGCGGCGGTCGTGGCCGCAGGGCTGATACCGCTGGCGCTTGGGTCCGACACCAACGGATCGGTGCGCGTGCCTGCCAGTCTGACCGGGCTTTACGGCCTCAAGCCCAGCCACGGCGACCTGCCGCTGGCGGGCGTGTTTCCGTTCGCCGAGAGCTTCGACGATGTCGGCCCTTTTACGCGTGACGCGGGCGATATGGCGACGGTATGGAAAGTGCTCTCGCAGCGTTCCGTCCAGCAAGATCAGGCACCGCTGCGCATCGCCCGGCTGGGTGGTCGCTTCCGCGAGAATGCCGATCCCGATCAGTTGGCAGTGATCGACGCGGTGGCCTCGGGCGCACCGCTGGTCGAGCTGCCCGATGTCGCGGTGGCGCGCTCCGCCGCTTTCGTCATCACGGCTTACGAGGGTGGGCGTCTGCACGAGGCGGACCTTGCGCGCGATGCCATGGCCTTCGATCCGCAGACCCGCGACCGGCTGCTGGCAGGCGCATTGCTGCCCGACGATCTCTACCGGCGCGCGCAGGACTATCGCGCCGAATACTGCGGCCGGATCGAGGCGATCATGGCCGACTGGGACGTGCTGCTCGCGCCTGCCACGCCGTGCGCGGCGCCGCCGATCGCCGATCCGCGCATCCTCGTCGATGGCGAGCTTGTTGCGGCGCGCGCCAATCTGGGCCTGCACACGCAGCCGATCAGCTTTACCGGATTGCCATCGCTGGCTGTGCCGCTCTACCGTCCGGGCAGGTTGCCGCTGGGGCTGCAACTGGTCGGCGCGCCGCTGGGCGAGCCGGCGCTGCTACGCTTCGCGGCAGAGCTGGAATCGCAAGGGGTTATCGGGGTGACTGCGCCCAATCGCGCAGTTACGCTTGAGGTTTGAACGGGGACGGTCAGGGTATGAGCGGGGTCGAGATGGAACGGGAGGCGCACGATACGCCCTCCGCCGATTTGCACGTGCCAGCGGGTGTGCTGGAACGGCGTTTTGCGCTCTCTGCAAGAGGCACCAGCGCGCGCACCGAAGTGCTGGCGGGGATCACCACCTTCCTGACGATGTCCTACATCGTGCTGGTGAACCCGTCGATTCTGGGCACGGCGGGCATGCCGGTCGCCTCGGTGGCGGCGGCGACGTGCTTTGCCGCCGCCTTCGCCTCGATCCTGATGGGCCTTGTCGCCAACACCCCGCTGGCGCTGGCGCCGGGCATGGGCCTCAACGCCTATTTCGCCTTCACCGTGGTCCAGCAGATGCATGTGCCCTGGCCGGTGGCGCTGGGCTGCGTGCTGATCTCTGGCGTCGCGTTTCTGGTGCTGACGGTGACGGGCGTGCGCCAGATGATCGTCGCCTCCATCCCGCCCTACCTGTTCGCGGCCGTGGCGGGCGGCATCGGCCTGTTTATCGGCTTCATCGGCTTGAAGGACGCCGGCATCGTCGTCGCCAATCCGGCGACGTTCGTGGCGCTGGGCGATCTCAAGACGCCGGGACCGGCGCTTGCGCTGTTCGGGCTGGTGCTGATCGGCGCGCTTTCGGTGTGGAACGTGCGTGGCGCCATGCTGATCGGCATCGTCGCGACCACGCTGGTCGGCTGGCTGACCGGGCAGGTCGCGCTCCATGCCGAGCCTTACAGCCTTTCCGCGCTGACCGGCACGCTGTTCAAGCTGGACCTTGGCGGCGTGTTCGGGCTCACCGGCAGCCACGGCCTTGGCCTGCTCGAAATCCTCTTCGTGTTCCTGTTCGTCGATCTGTTCGACAATATCGGTACGCTGGTCGCCGTGACCAAGCGGGCGGGGCTGATGACCGCTGCGGGCAAGATCCCCGGCCTCAACCGCATCCTCATCACCGATGCGGTATCGACCATCGTCGGCTCGATGGCGGGCACCAGCACGGTGACGAGCTATGTCGAGAGCGCGGCGGGCGTGCAGGCGGGCGGGCGCACGGGCCTTACCGCCGTCGTCACCGGTCTGCTGTTCCTCGCGACGATGTTCGTGGCGCCTTATGCGCAACTGATCCCGCTGGCGGCGACCGCGCCCGCGCTGATCATCGTGGGCGGGCTGATGCTGCTGCCGCTGATCGAAGTCGAGTGGGAAGACCCGCTGAGTGCGATCCCCGCGTTCCTGACGGTGGCGATGATCCCGCTGACGTTCTCGATCGCCAACGGGCTCGCTTTCGGCATCACCGCACATGCGCTGCTCAAGCTGGTGCGCGGTCAGCTCAAGACTTCCGACTGGTTCCTGTGTCTTCTGGCGGCGCTGTTCGTCGCCCGCTTCGTCTGGATGGGAGCCGCCTGATGCGCGCCTTGATTGCCTCGCTACTGCTTGCCGCCACGGCGCCGGTCACTCTGGCTCACGCTGCGCCGGTCGCGGCCCATAGCGGCAAGCTCGACATCACGCCGCGTACGCTGGTGATGACTGCGTTCGACCCGGAGTGGAACGCGCTCGCCCCCGCGATAAGGGCGCCGCATGCCTACAGCGTCAACGGCATGACCTTCCTTGCGGGCACGCTGGAAGGCAAGCCGGTGCTGCTGATGCGCAGCGGGGTCAGCGTCGTCAACGCGGCGATGAACACCCAGCTCGCGCTCGACCGCTTCACCGTGAAGCGCATCGTGTTCTCGGGCATCGCGGGCGGTGTCGATCCGCATCTGTCGATCGGCGACGTGATCGTGCCGGACGACTGGGGGCAGTATCTGGAAGTCTCGTTCGCCCGCAAGGATGGCGAGGGCTGGCGTCCGCCCGAAGCGGTTGATCCCGCAGCGCCTGCGAGCTGGCAGTTCATGTTCCCGCGCGGGGTCCGCGTGGGCAATGCTGCCGAGGCGCCGAAGACGCATTACACCATCGCCATGGACCCGGCGCTGCTGACGCTGGCCCGCAAGGTCGCGCCCACCGTCCACATGACCCGCTGCGTCGATGGCGCCGCCAACGCCCGTGCCGACAGTGAACTGTGCCTGCCGCATGACCCGCAGGTCGTGGTCGGCGGGACCGGGGTGACGGCGGGCGTCTACGCCGACAACGCGCAGTTCCGCGAATATCTCTACACCGCGTGGCACGCCCGCGTGCTCGATATGGAGAGCGCTTCGGTGGCGCAGGTCGCCTATGCCAATGCCGTGCCCGCGATCGTGTTCCGCTCGCTGTCGGACCTTGCAGGCGGCGATGCCGATCGGAACATGGAGAACACGTTCGAGCATCTCGCCTCGGCCAATTCGGCCAAGGTCGTGCGCGCTTTCGTGGCAGCGCTTCCGAACTGACCGAAACGGATAAGACAATGACCCTGAGCACTGTCACCGCCGCTAACGGCATCGTCACTGCGCCGCATGCACTGGCCGCCAGAGCCGGGCGCGATGTGCTGGCGGATGGTGGCAACGCGGTCGAGGCCTGCGTCGCCGTGGCCGCGACGCTGGCGGTGGTCTATCCGCATATGACCGCAATCGGCGGCGACGGTTTCTGGCTGATCCGTGAGCCGGATGGCAAAGTTCACGCGATCCACGGCGTCGGCGGCGCGGCGGCGCGCGCGGACCTGTCGCTCTACGCCGGGCTGGAGAGCGTGCCATTCCGGGGACCGCTGGCGGCGAACACGGTAGCGGGCACGATCTCGGCATGGGAAGCGGCGCTGGAGACGGGCGGCGGCGCCCTGCCGCTCGCTCGCCTGCTGCGCGATGCGATTGCCTATGCCGAAGCGGGCGTGCCGGTGACGGCGGGGGCGCAGGGCATCGCCGAGGGCAAGGGCGGCGAACTACGGGGCCTGCCCGGTGCCTATGCGGCGACGTTCGAGCCTGAGGGGCGACCGCTTCGCGAAGGCGACACGCTGCGCCTGCCCGCGCTGGCGAAAACCTTGCAGCGGCTGGGCGAAGAAGGCCTCGACAGTTTCTATCGCGGGCCGCTGGCCGCCGATATCGCTGCCGATCTGGCTGAGCTGGGTTCTCCGGTTTCCGCTGCCGACCTTGCCGCGCATCGCGCGACGCGGCCCGAGCCGCTGTCAGTGGGGATCAAGGGCGCGCGGCTGTGGAACACCGCGCCGCCGACGCAAGGGTTTGCCTCGCTGCTGATCCTCGCGCTGTTCGACCGGTTACAGGCCGCAGCGCCCGATGGCTTCGATCACGTCCACGGTCTGGTCGAGGCGACCAAGCAGGCGTTCCTGCTGCGCGACCGGCATGTCGGCGATCTCGATTACACCGCGTTCGACTTTCAGGGCCTGCTTGACGATCCGGCGGCGCTCGATGCCATGGCGGCCAAGATCGCCCCGGCGCGCGCGCTGGCATGGCCGCAGCCGCCGCAGTGGGGCGACACCTGCTGGTTCGCCGCCGCCGACGCAGACGGGCGCGTCGTCTCGTGCATCCAGTCGACCTATTTCGAGTTCGGATCGGGCCTTGTGCTGCCGCGCACCGGGATCACCTGGCAGAACCGGGGCGCCTCGTTCCGGTTGGCGGAAAGCGGCTGGAACGCGCTGAAGCCGGGACGCAAGCCGTTCCACACGCTCAACCCGGCGCTGGCGACGTTCGAGGACGGGCGCGTCATGGCCTATGGCACGATGGGCGGCGAGGGCCAGCCGCAGACGCAGGCGGCGCTGTTCAGCCGTTATGCCCGTTTCGGCAGCGACCTTCAGGCAGCGATCTCGGCGCCGCGCTGGCTGCTGGGGCGGACCTGGGGCGATGTGACGACCTCGCTCAAGCTGGAGGACGGCTTTGACGAGGGGCTCTACACTGCGCTGGCCGAGGCCGGGCACGATGTCGAGCGCGTGGGAGGCCTAACCGCAACGATGGGCCATGCTGGCGCGGTCGTGCGTTTGCCGGACGGCAGCTTCGAAGGTGCGACCGATCCGCGCAGCGATGGCGAGGCGGCGGGATGGTAGACGCGCTCCCTCCCGGTGGTGCCCGCGCCGTCGTGCGCTGCGATGCGCTGAAAGTCACGCCCTATTCGGACATGGAGGGCGGGCTGTTCCGCGCCTACCTGACGCCCGCCTATGCCGCCGCGCAAGGAACTGTTGCGGACTGGATGGCCGAGGCGGGGATGACCGTGCGCCGCGATCCGGCGGCGAACCTTGTGGGCCGTTATCAGGGCGCAACGCCGGATGCGCCCGCGCTGATGATCGCCAGCCACCTCGATTCGGTGCGCGACGGCGGGGCCTACGACGGGCCGCTCGGGATCATGCTCGGCATCGAGGCGGTCGCGGCGCTGTATGCCAAGGGTCGGCGCCTGCCCTTCGCCATCGAGATCTATGCCTTCGGAGACGAGGAAGGCTCGCGCTTTCCCGCCGCGATGCTCACCAGCCGCGCGGTGGCGGGCACGCTGGAGCCAGAGGCGCTCGATCTGGCGGACAGCGCGGGCGTGTCGCTGGCCGAGGCGGGCGTCGATCTGATCGATTACCTTTCGGCCAAGCGCTCGCCCCGCGAGATTTTCGCCTATCTTGAAACGCATATCGAACAGGGTCCGGTGCTGGAGGCGGCGGGGCTTGCCGTGGGCACTGTCACCGGGATCGCCGCGCAATTGCGCTATGGCTTGAGCGTAAAGGGCATGGCCGGGCACGCGGGCACCACCGCGATGCCGTTGCGCCGCGATGCCATGGCGGGGGCTGCCGAGATGGTGCTCGCCGCCGAGCGGATCGCCCGCGCCGATGCTTCCGATCTTGTCGCGACGGTGGGCAAGCTGGAGACGCTGCCGGGCGCGGCCAACGTGATCGCAGGCGAGGTGCGCTTCACGCTCGACGTGCGTTCGGGGGATGGGGCGCGGCGCGACCGGGCAGCGCTCGATATCCTGACCGCGTTCGAGCAGGTCGCGTCGGATCGCGGCCTGACCCTCGACGTTTCGCTGATCCACGACCTTGCACCCAGTCCTTGCGACCCGGCGCTGATGGACCTGATGGATGCGGCGCTGGCCGATGCCGGGCAGCCGGTGTTCCGGCTTGTTTCGGGCGCGGGCCACGATGCCATGAACATGGCGGCGCTGTGCCCCACCGCGATGCTGTTCGTGCGTTGCCGGGGCGGGGTGAGCCATAACCCGGCAGAACATGTCGAGCCTGCCGATGCGGATATCGCGCTTCAGGTCATGCTCGGTTTTATCGACCGCCTTGGAGCGACGTATGATGCCTGATCTGGACCCCATGCTCTTCGGCGAGATCGACCCGCCCCAGCGCCTGCTGATGGGCCCCGGCCCGGTCAACGCCCACCCGCGGGTGCTGCGCGCGATGAGCGCGGACCTGCTGGGCCAGTTCGATCCCGAGATGACCGGCTACATGGAGCAGGTCATGGCGCTCTACCGCCCGATATTCGGGACACAGAACCGCTGGACGATGCTGGTTGACGGCACCGCGCGCGCCGGGATCGAGGCGGCGCTCGTCAGCCTCGTCGCGCCGGGCGATACCGTGCTGGTGGTCAACTTCGGGCGCTTCGGCCTGCTGCTGACCGAGATTCTCCAGCGCATCGGCGCGCGGATCGAGACCGTTGAAGCGCCGTGGGGCGAGACGGTGCCGATGGACGCCATCGCCGAAGCGATCCACCGTACCGCGCCGCATCTGGTGGCGACGATCCACGGCGATACCTCGACCACGATGGCGCAGCCGCTCGAAGGCTTCGGCGCGCTGTGCCGCGCGGCGGGCGCGCTGAGCTATGTCGATGCGACGGCGACGATCGGCGGCATGGAACTGGCGGCGGACCGCTGGGATGTCGATGTCGTCACCGGGGGCCTGCAGAAGTGCCTCGGCGGCCCGTCGGGCTCGGCGCCGATCACGATTTCGGATGCGGCGGCAGAGCGCATCTTCGCGCGCCGCCATGTCGAGGCGGGCATCCGCATGCCGGGCCTTGCCGACGGGCAGGGGCCGCGCATCGGCTCGAACTATTTCGACCTCGCGATGATCATGGACTACTGGTCCGAAAAGCGCCTCAATCACCACACCGAGGCGACCTCGATGCTCTATGCCGCGCGCGAATGTGCCCGCGTTGCGCTGGGCGAGGGGCTGGCGGCGCGCTATGCCCGCCATGCCAGCGCGGGCCGGGCGATGACCGCTGGCCTGCGCGCGATGGGCCTGACCGTGTTCGGCACCGATGCCACGCGCATGACCAACGTCACTGGTGTTCATATCCCTGAAGGGCTTGACGGCGAGGCGGTGCGCCGCGCCATGCGCGAGCTGTTCGAGATCGAGATCGGCACCGCATTCGGGCCGTTGCAGGGCAAGATCTGGCGGATCGGCGCGATGGGCTACAACGCGATGCGCCACAAGGGACTGGCAACGCTCGCCGCGCTGGAGGCGTGCCTGACGATGAACGGCGTGACCGTGCCGCTGGGCGAGGCGGTGCCTGCCGCCATCGCCGCCTGGGATCAGGTCGCGTGATGGAGCGCGATCTTGTCGGCTATGGCCAGACGCCGCCCGATCCGCGCTGGCCGAACGGTGCGCGGGTGGCGGTGCAGTTCGTCGTCAATTACGAGGAGGGCGCCGAGAACTCCGTCCTCAACGGCGACAAGGGCTCCGAGGCGTTTCTGTCCGAGATGGTCGGCGCGCCCAGCCACCCCGACCGGGCGATGGCGATGGAGAGCCTCTACGAATACGGCAGCCGCGCCGGGTTCTGGCGCCTGCATCGCCTGTTCACCGAACGTAGCCTCCCGGTGACGGTGTTCGGCGTCGCCAAGGCGCTGGCGATGAACCCGGAAGCCGTCGCGGCGATGCAGGCGGCGGACTGGGAGATCGCCAGCCATGGCCTTCGCTGGATCGACTATCAGTACGTGCCCGAGGACGAGGAGCGCGCGCATATCGCCGCCGCCATCGCCCTGCACGAGAAGGTGACGGGCGCGCGTCCGCTCGGCTGGTATCAGGGGCGTACTTCGCCCAACACCGCAAGGCTCGTCGCCGAAGAGGGCGGGTTCCTCTACGATGCCGACAGCTATGCCGACGATCTGCCCTACTGGGACCGGCGGTATGGGCAACCACAACTGGTCGTGCCCTACACGCTCGACGTCAACGACATGAAGATTGTCGCGCTTAACGGCTTTACCGAGGGCGAGCAGTTCTTCCGCTACTTGCGCGACACCTTCGATCAGCTTTGCGAGGAGGGCGGGCGGATGATGTCGGTCGGCCTCCATGCGCGGATCGCCGGGCGACCGGGGCGCGCCCGTGCGCTTGCGCGGTTCCTCGATCACGTCACGCAGAGCGGTGAGGCGTGGGTCGCCCGCCGCATCGACATCGCCCGCCACTGGATGGAGGTACACCCGGCATGACCATCAACGATCCCGTTCTTCTCGCAGAAGTCACCGCCGCCTTCATGGAATACGAGCGGGCGCTGATGGAGGACGACATCCCGGCGATGGATGCGCTGTTCCACGAGGCGCCGACCACCAACCGCTACGGCGTGGGCGAAGTGCTCTATGGCATCGAGGAGATCCGCGAGTTCCGCAAGGGGCGCGGGGGCTCGCCGCAGCGCAAGCTCGGCAAGGTCTCGATCGTCGTCTACGGCGATGCTTGCGCGACGGCGGATGCGGAATTCTTCCGCGAGAACAGCGAGAAGCGCGGCCGCCAGACGCAGACCTGGGTCAGGTTTCCGGAAGGCTGGAAGGTCGTCTCGGCCCATGTCAGCCTGGAGGGGAGCACACACTGATGGCGCTGTCGCACGCCGCCCTGTTCGAGCACAGCCCGTGGGTGGAAGCGCGCGCCGATGCCGCGCCGTCTTCGGGCGACCGCTGGGCGGACCTGATGGCGGTGGTCGAGGGGGCGAGCGCCGACGAGCAACTCGCGCTGATCCGTGCGCATCCCGAGCTGGCGGGCAAGGCGGCGATGGACAGGACGCTCACCGATGCCAGCGCGGCGGAGCAGGCCAGCGCCGGGCTCGACCGGCTGACGCCCGACGAGTTCGCGCGCTTTCACGAGCTGAACGCCGCCTATCGCGCGCGCTTCGACATGCCTTTCATCATCTGCGTGCGGCTGACCGACAAGGCGGGCATCCTCGCCGCGATGGAGGCGCGCCTTTCGCATACCCGCGAGGCCGAGATCGCCACTGCGCTCGACGAGATCGGCAAGATCGTGCGCCTGCGTCTTGAGGACATGCCATGAGCGAGACCCCTGCCAGCGGCCCGATCGGGCTTCCCGCGCTCGAAGCGCAACTCGCGCGCCAGCTTGCCTTGATCGGGCATGGCGGCGAGGACTGGACGCGGCCCCGCATACATCCCGAAGGGCACGTCTACGATGTGGTGATCGTCGGCGGCGGGCAGAGCGGCCTTGCCGCCGCGTTCGGCCTGCTGCGTGAGCGGGTCTCGAACATCCTCGTCATCGACGAGGGCGCCGAGGGCTTCGAGGGGCCGTGGGAGACCTATGCCCGCATGGTCACGCTGCGCACGCCCAAGGGTTTGACGCCGATGGACTTCGGCGTCCCCGCGCTGACCGTGCAGGCCTGGTACGAGGCGCAGCACGGCGCGCACGGGTGGGAGGTGCTCGACAAGATACCGCGCGGGCGTTGGATGGACTATCTGCGCTGGTATCGCCGGGTGCTGGCGCTGCCGGTGCGCAACGATACCAAGCTGTCGCGGATCGAGCCGCTGGCCGCCGAAGGCCTCCACCGCCTGCACATCGAGGGCGCCGCACCGCTGCTGGCGCGCAAGGTCGTGCTTGCCACCGGCATTCAGGGCGGCGGGGAGTGGTTTACGCCGGACTTCATCCGCGAGGGCCTGCCGCGCAAGGTCTATGCGCACACCAGCGAGCCGATCGATTTCGCGGCGATGGCGGGCAAGCGCATCGGCCTGCTAGGTGGCGGCGCCTCGGCGTTCGACAATGCCAACATGGCGCTTTCGCTGGGCGTCGGCGCGGTCGAGGTGTTCATGCGGCGCAAGGCACTGCCGCGCGTCAATCCGATCCGCTTCATGGAGCGGGTGGGCTTCACCGCGCGCTATCCCGCGCTCTCGGATGCCGAGAAGCACCGGGTGATCGGCAGTTTCCTCGGCCATAACCAGCCGCCGACCAACGACACCTTCCAGCGCGCCGCGTCATGGCCGGGCTTTGCGCTGCATCTGGGCGCGCCGTGGCTGAGCGTGGCCTATGAGGATGAGGAAGTCGTGGTGACGACGCCGCAGGGGCAGCACCGCTTCGATTTCGTGGTGCTCTCCACCGGCCTCGTCAGTGATCCGAAACTGCGTCCCGAACTGGCCGAGGTGGCCGATGCCGTCGCCTGCTGGCGCGATCGCTACACGCCGCCCGCAGGGCAGGAGAACCCGCTGATCGACGCGCATCCCTATCTCGGCCCCGGCTTCGAACTGACCGCGCGCCACGCCGCCGATGCCCCGCGCCTGCATGGCCTGTTCGCGTTCAACTATTCCGCACTCGTCAGCCTTGGTCTCTCCGCCTCGGCGCTCTCGGGGATGAAGACCGCGCTGCCTCGCCTGATCCGGGCGGTGGCCGATCAGCTGTTTCTTGATGACCGCGAGGCGCTGATCGAGGAATTCGTCGCCTATGACGAGGTGGAGTTCCTCGGCGAATGGCCCGTTGCGGTAGAGGGAGCCGCAGCATGACCAGTCTTTCCACCCACGTTCTCGACACCATGCACGGCGGCCCGGCCGAGGGTGTCGCGATCCGGCTGGAGAGTGCGGACGGCGCGCCGCTTCATATGGGGCAGACCAATGCTGACGGACGTTGCCCTGATCTGCCTGCTATCGCGCCGGGGCGCTACCGACTGGGCTTTGCCGTGGCGGACTACTTCCGCGCGCGCGGTGTCGATCTGCCCGCAGTGCCGTTCCTCGATGTGGTGAACATCGATTTCGGGGTCTCGGAAGAGGGCGGGCACTATCACGTCCCCCTGCTCGTTTCCCCTTACGCCTATTCGACCTATCGCGGGAGCTGATGTGAGTATCGCCTTCCTTCTCGACGGCGAAGAGGTGCGGATCGAGGAGGTCGATCCCACCGCGACGCTGCTCGACCATCTGCGCTACCGCCTGCGCCGCACCGGCACCAAGGAAGGCTGCGCAGAAGGCGATTGCGGGGCCTGCACGGTGCTGGTCGGCGAACCGGCAGAGGGCGACGCGATACAGTGGCGCGCGGTCAACGCCTGTATCCAGTTCCTGCCGATGCTCGACGGCAAGGCGCTGATGACGGTGGAAAGCCTGTCGAAACCCGATGCCGTGCTCAATCCCTTGCAGGTGGCGATGGCCGAGAACGGGTCTTCGCAGTGCGGCTTCTGCACGCCGGGCTTCGTGATGGCGCTGCAAGGCCGCGCGATCGGCGCGCTGGGGCACGAACTGGCACTGACGGACGGGCTGGCGGGCAACCTGTGCCGCTGCACCGGCTATGGGCCGATCCTCGCGGCGGGCAAAGCAGTGTCGGAACTGACGCAGGATGATACCGGGCTGGCCGCAAGGCTGCGCGAGCTGGGTGAGGAAGGTGCGTCGGGGCAGGCAGGCACACGGCAATGGTTCGCTCCGCGCAGCCGTGCCGCGCTGGCCGCGATCCTGGCCGAGCATCCCGAGGCGCGGATCGTCGCGGGCGCGACCGACGTGGCGCTGTGGGTCACCAAGGCCTTGCGCGATCTCGATACGCTGGTGTTCCTGGGCGATGTGGCCGAGTTGCGCACCATCAGCGAGACTGAAGCGGGCCTCACGCTGGGCGCCGCCGTGCGCCATGCCGAGGCGCATCCCGCCCTCGCCCGCCTGCACCCGGATCTTGGCGAGCTGTGGCGGCGCTTTGCCGGATTGCAGGTGCGCAGTGCCGGGACCATTGGCGGCAATATCGCCAACGGCTCGCCCATCGGCGACGGCCCGCCCGCGCTGATCGCGCTCGGCGCCACGCTGACGCTGGGCAGCGCGTCGGGCACGCGCACGATCCCGCTAGAGGACTATTTCCTCGGCTATGGAAAACAGGACCGCGCGCCGGGTGAGTTCGTCGAGAGCGTATTCATTCCGCACCCCGCGCTTGATGCGGTGATCCACATCGCCAAGCTTTCGCGCCGGTTCGACAGCGACATATCGGCGGTCTGCGGCGCTATCGCGCTGACGGTGCGAGAGGGCACGATCACCGCCGCGCGTGTGGCGTTCGGTGGCATGGCGGCGACCCCGAAGCGCGCGAGCGCCTGCGAGGCTGCGCTGACCGGCGCGCCTTTCGCGATGGCGACGATGGAGGCAGGCGCGGCGGCGCTGCACGAGGACTTCACCCCGCTCGACGATGTGCGCGGCTCGGCAGCCTATCGTCTTACAGCAGCGGGAAACCTCCTGCGACGGCTGTACTTGCGTGAACAGGGACAGGCGATCTCGGTGCTGGATGTCGAGCCATGCGAAGAGGGCGCCCCCCATGGCTGAGCGCGATCCCGCCTGGAAGGGGCTCGCCAAGCCCTCGCACCCGCACGATTCGGCAAGGCTCCATGTCGCCGGCGCGGCGCGCTATGCCGACGATCTGCCCGAACCTGCCGACATGCTGCATCTCGCCTTCGGGCAAAGCAGCGAGGCGCACGCCCGGATTGTGGCGATGGACCTTGCCGAGGTGCGCGCCGCGCCCGGTGTCGTCGCGGTCTACACCGCCGCCGACATTCCCGGCATCAACGATGTCAGCCCGGTCGCGGGCGATGATCGCCTCCTGGCCGATGGCGAGGTGATCTGCCACGGGCAGGCGCTGTTCCTCGTCGCTGCGACCACGCGCGAGGCCGCCCGCCGTGCCGCGCGTCTGGGCAAGGTCGAATACGAGGTGCTGACGCCGCTTCTCACCATTGCCGAGGCGCGCGCCGCAGGCTCGCTGATCGAGCCGGCCCAGCGCATGGCGCGCGGCGATGCCGCTGCCGCACTGGAGACCGCTCCGCGCCGCGCCTCGGGCGCTTTCGCGATGGGCGGGCAGGATCACTTCTATCTCGAAGGCCAGATCGCGCTCGCCATGCCGGGGGAGGACGGGCAGATGCATGTCGTCTCCTCCACCCAGCACCCCAGCGAGGTGCAGCATCTGGTCGCGCACATGCTGCACCTGTCCTCCGCCGATGTGACCGTGGAAGTGCGGCGCATGGGCGGCGCGTTCGGCGGCAAGGAGACGCAGGCCGCGCTCTATGCCGGAGCCGCCGCGCTGGTCGCCGCCAAGACCGGGCGTCCCGCCAAGATCCGCGCCGACCGCGACGACGACATGGTGATGACCGGCAAGCGCCACGAGTTCGAGGTCGCCTATGATGTCGGCTTCGATGACGACGGCCACCTGCTCGCGCTCTCGCTGCGGCTTGCCTCGCGCTGCGGGGCTACGGTCGATCTCTCGCCCGCGATCAATGACCGCGCGATGTTCCATGCCGACAACTGCTACTGGCTGCCCGACGTGGAGATCATTTCGGAGCGCCTCAAGACCCACACCGTCTCGGCCACCGCGTTCCGGGGCTTTGGCGGCCCGCAGGGCATGCTGGCGATCGAGCGGATCTGCGATCATGTCGCGCTGGTGCTCGGGTGCGATCCGCTCGAAGTGCGGCTGGCCAATCTCTACGGGCCGGGGCGCGAGGTGACGCCCTATGCGATGGCGATTGCCGACAATATCGCGCCTGCGCTGATCGCACAGCTTCGCCAGACCTCGGACTACGACGCGCGGCGGGCGGGCGTGCAGGCGTTTAACGCGGCGAACGCCGTGCTGAAGAAGGGCATCGCGCTGACGCCGGTGAAGTTCGGGATCAGCTTCACCACCACGCACCTCAATCAGGCGGGCGCGCTGGTGCATGTCTATGCCGACGGCTCGATCCAGGTGAACCACGGCGGCACCGAGATGGGGCAGGGCGTCTACGTCAAGGTGGCGCAGATCGTCGCGGACGTTTTCGCGGTGCCGCTTTCGCAGGTGCGGATCACCGCGACGCGCACCGACAAGGTGCCCAACACCTCGGCGACGGCGGCGAGTTCCGGCGCCGACCTCAACGGCATGGCCGCGTTCAATGCGGCGGCGGCGATCCGCGAGCGGCTGGTCGATTTCGCCGCCCGCACCTTCGGCTGCGCCCCGTCCGATGTGCTGTTCACGCCCGATGGCGTGGTAGCGGGCCGTGAGGTGCTGTCCTTCGCCGCGCTGGTCCGCAAGGCGCATGTCGGGCGCGTCTCGCTCTCCTCGACCGGGTTCTACGCGACGCCGGGCATCGAATACGATCGCGCCGCGCACAAGGGCCGTCCGTTCTACTATTTCGCCTATGGCGCGGCGGTGTCCGAAGTGGTGATCGACACATTGACGGGTGAGCATCGGGTGCTGGGGGTCGATATTCTCCACGATGTCGGCAAGTCGCTGAACCCGGTGATCGACCTTGGCCAGATCGAGGGCGGCTTCATTCAGGGGCAGGGCTGGCTGACGACAGAAGAGCTGGTGTTTGACGCCAAAGGCCACCTGCTGACGCACAGTCCCGCCACGTACAAGATTCCCACCGCCTCCGACCGGGCGCGGCGTTTTCGTATCGACCTGTGGCAGGGCGAGAATGTCGAGCCGACGATCAACCGCTCCAAGGCGGTGGGCGAGCCACCCTTCATGCTGGCGATCTCGGTGTTCTCGGCACTGACCGAAGCGGTCGCGGCGACGAACCCGGCACGTCGCGAGGTGCCTGCGCTCGATGCCCCGGCCACGCCCGAGCGTATTCTGGCCGCGATTGCGGAGCATGGTCCATGCTGACCTCGCTGATCGGCAGCCTCAACCGCCTGCGTGCCGCCGGGGCGGTCGCCGTGCCCACGGCGATGGTCTCGATCTGGGCCAGCGAAGGTTCGGCGCCGCGCGGGGGCGGCACGAGGATGCTGGTCACGGCCGAGGGGCAGGAAGGCACCATCGGCGGAGGCCAGCTGGAATATCGCGCCATCGAGCAGGCCCGCGCGCTGCTGGCGCTGCCGCCGGGGACATGGCGCGTGCAGGACTATCCGCTCGGCCCGCTGCTCGGCCAGTGCTGTGGCGGACGGGTGCGGCTGCTGGTCGAACATCTCGATCCCGCGGCGCTCGACTGGGTGCAGGATGCGGAGGCGGGCGCGTTGCTGGTGACGCAGCTTTACGAGGATCGCATCGAGCGCGGCGCCTTCAAGCGTGAGCGTGCGACGCACCAGTCCGCGCGGGGTGAGCGTCCCGGCGTCGGCACCCGGATCGTCGAACTGGTGGGTGAGCGCCCGCGTCCGTTCTACCTGTTCGGTGCAGGGCATGTCGGGCAGGCGATCGCGCGACACCTCACCGGCCTGCCGATTCAGCTGGCGTGGTTCGATACCCGTCCGGAACAGGCTCATCTCGACGGGGTGACGGTGTTGCCGGTGGAGGAGATTGCGCAGTGCGTGGCCGAGGCGCCTGCCGAGGCGGCGGTGGCGATCCTGACGCACGATCACCCGCTCGACTATCACCTGACGGTGGCGGCACTCCGTCGCGATCCGCTGGCCTTCGTTGGCCTGATCGGATCGTCGACCAAGATCGCGCGCTTCCGCTCGCGCCTGCTGGCCGATGGCGTTTCCGAAGCGGCGCTGGCGCGCCTCACTGCGCCCATCGGCCTGCCGGGGATCGTTGGCAAGGAGCCGGACGTGATCGCGATCTCGGTGGTCGCGCAACTGCTGCAATTGAGAAACCGATGACTTTGAAGGCCTTTCGCGGCGAACTGCTGTCCGTTCCCCATGATCCGCGCGACAACCCGGAGGTGGTGCGTCACGATCCCGACGGGTTGCTGGTGGTGGAGAACGGCCTCGTCGTCGCGCGCGGTGCCTATGCCGATCTCGCACCGCGCTTTGCCGAGGTGCCGGTCGAAGTGCTCCCCGGCCTCGTCATCCCCGGCATGGTCGATGCGCATGTCCACTACCCGCAGACCGACCGTATCGCCTCGCATGGCGAGCAATTGCTCGACTGGCTCGACCGGCATATCTTCCCGGCAGAGAAAGCCTTTGCCGAGCGCGCCCATGCCGATGCGGTGGCGGCGTTCTTTCTGGGCGAGCTGCTGCGCAACGGCACGACCAGCGCGCTGGTGTTCCCGACCGTCCACGAAGGCTCGGTCGATGCCTTGTTCGAGGCGGCGCTGACCCGCGACATGCGGATCGTTTCGGGCAAGGTGCTGATGGACCTCGGCCCTGAGGGCTTGCGTGATACCCCTGCCAGCGGACGGGCGGAGAGTGAGGCGCTGATCCGGCGCTGGCGCGGACGTGGACGGCTGGGTTATGCGGTGACGCCGCGCTTCGCGCTGTCGTGCAGCGATGCGCAACTGGCCGAGACGGGCGCGCTGCTGGCCGCGCACCCCGACGTACTGCTGCACACGCACCTGTCGGAGAACCGCCACGAGATCGCCGCTGTCGCCGCGCGGTTCCCCGAGGCGGCGGACTACCTCGACGTCTACGACCGCTTCGGTCTGGTCGGCCCGCGCTCGGTCTTCGCGCATGGCGTGCATCTGTCGGAGCGCGCCTGCGGGCACCTGCATGACAGCGGCGCGGGGATCGCGGTGTGCCCCAGCTCCAACCTGTTCCTCGGCTCTGGGCATTTCGACTTCGGACAGGCGGCAAGGCACGGGTTTCGCCTTGGCCTTGGCACCGATATCGGCGCGGGCACTTCGTTCTCCTTGCTTTACACGGCGGGCCTTGCCTATCAGGCGGCACTGGCGCGCGAGGATCGGATGGACCCGTTCCACGCGCTCCATCTGGCGACGGCCGGCAGTGCCTCGCTGCTGGGCATCGCCGACCGCGTGGGCGCGCTGGCCGAGGGGCAGGAGGCCGACTTCGTGGTGCTCGATCCCGCCGCCACGCCGCTGATGGCGCGGCGCACGCACGGCGCCCCCCTTGCGGACCGGCTGTTTGCCATGCAGATTCTGGGCGATGACCGCACGGTCGTCCGTACCTACCTGAGGGGCCAGCTGGCCCACCAGCGACACTGACAAAAGACGCAACGATCCATGACCATGACCGCCCCATTGACCTTCGCACTTCCTGCCGATCTCGACGCCTTCATCGTGGGGCTGCCCAAGGCCGAACTGCACCTGCATATCGAAGGCAGCCTTGAGCCCGAACTGATGTTCGCGCTGGCCGAGCGCAACTCTGTGGCGATCCCCTATGCCTCCGTGGAAGACGTGCGCGCAGCCTATGCCTTCTCCAACCTGCAGGATTTCCTCGACATCTATTACGCCGGTGCCTCGGTGCTCTTGGTGCGGCAGGACTTCCACGATCTGGCGATGGCCTATTTCGAGCGCGCCCATGCTGATGGCGTGCGCCATGCCGAACTGATGTTCGACCCGCAGACCCACACCGATCGCGGCGTGCCCTTCGCCGACGTGATCGAGGGGTTGCTTTCCGCCATGGCCGAGGCCGAGGCGCGCTTCGGGATCACATCGGCGCTGATCCTCTCGTTCCTGCGCCACCTCTCGGAAGAGGCGGCGTTCGAGACGCTGGCGATGGCCGAGCCGTGGTTGGACAGGATTGCGGCAGTGGGCCTCGATTCCTCCGAAGTCGGCCATCCGCCTGCCAAGTTCGAACGCGTGTTCGCTGCCGCGCGAGCCAAGGGCCTGAAGATCACCGCGCATGCGGGCGAGGAAGGGCCGCCGGCCTATGTCCACGAGGCGCTGGACCTGCTCGGTGTCGACCGGGTCGATCACGGCAACCGCGCACTGGAGGACGAGGCGCTGGTGGCGCGGCTGGTGGCCGAGGAGATGACGCTGACGGTATGCCCGCTGTCGAACTACAAGCTGTGCGTGGTCGATAACCTTGCCGATCACCCGCTGGACCGGATGCTGGCGCTGGGCCTGAAAGCCACGATCAATTCGGACGATCCGGCCTATTTCGGCGGTTACGTGGCGGACAACTATCGTGCGGTGGCGGCAGCACGCGGCCTTTCGCGTGAGGCGCTGGCGACCTGCGCGCGCCACTCGTTTACAGGATCGTTCCTGCCCGAGGCGGCGGTGGCGAAGCATCTCGCCGCCATCGAGGCATTTGTGTCGGAAAGCTGAGTTTTACCCCAGGCGTTCGGGCACCGAGCGGGCTTCTTCGACGATGGCGTTGCGGGTGCCCACCGATTCCCAGGGGAACACGAACCAGCGCTTGTCCTCGTCGCGGTCGATCTCCTCGCCCCACAGGTCCACCGTGGCGCGCGAGCGGGTGTTGTTGAGCACGACCGCGAAGCGCAGGTTGTCGGCATTGCAGCCCGCGCCGCTCAGCAGTTCGCGGATGTAGAGGATGGTGCCGCCCGAATCGTTGATGTCGTCGACGAACAGCAGGCGCTTGCCTTCGCCGCTCATCCCCGCGACCTTGCCCAGCAGTTCGTCGGCGAAGCCGGGAACCTTGGCGGAATGGTCGATCGAGAGCATCGGCAGTTCGAGGCCGTGCGAGATATAGACCGCCGGAACCAGCCCGCCGCGCCCCACGCCGATCACGAAGTCGGGCTTCCAGCTGTCGGCGGCGATCCGCGCGGACAGTTCGCGCACACGCGAGAGGAAGCTGTCGTAGTCGATGTAGTGGAGCTGGGGCTCGGCGGTCTGCGTCATGCGTGCGAATCCGGTACAATGGGGTGCTGTCGAAGGGTTCGATTACCGCCTGCCTGCCTTGGGGGCAATCCGCAGCTCCATCAGGCCGCTTCCATCGGACGGTGCGAGGCAGGATAGGCGAGGCGGGCAAAGCCGGTCTCGATCTCGGCCAGCGCCATCGCGGCGGCGTGCGAGGGCGTGCGGGCGCTGGCGGTACACAGCGCCAACGTCATCGGGCGCAGCACCGGGTCCGAGATGGGCGTGAACGCCAGTTCGCCGCGCTGGACTTCGGACATGACGTCGAGCGAGGTCAGTACGCCCACGCCAAGGCCTTGCCGGATCATCGAGATCAGCATCTGGATATTGTCCGAGCTGGCGCGCTGGTCCAGTTCGGCGCGGGTCGCCCCCGCGAGCACCGCGATCTGCTGGCTGACGGCAAGCGGCGCGGCGGGCATGACCAGCGGCATCCCGGTGCAGGCCGAAAAACGCGCCTCGTCGCGGCCCGCCAGCGGATGATCGGGCAGGGTCACGAAGCCCAAGCCGATCTCCACGAAGGCGCGCACCTGCAGGTCGCGGTAGCTGTCGGGCTCGAACAGGATGCCGAAATCGACCTCGCCGCTGGCAACCGCGCGGCGCACGCCGTCGTTCTCGGCCACTTTTACGCCCAGGGTAATGCCGGGATAGCGATCCTGCACCGACTGGATTGCGGCGGGCACCGCGCCCTTGGTCAGGGCATCGATCACCGCGATGTCGACATGGCCGCGTTTGAGGCCGCGCAAGTCTTCCATCTGGGCGCGCACGTCGAGCATGTTCTTCTGCCAGCGCCCTCCCGCGGCCATCATGATCTCGCCCGCCGCCGTCAGCCTGAGGCCCGTGGGCAGGCGCTCGAACAGCGGCATGCCGATCTGCGCCTCGACGTTGAGGATCTGCCGGTCGATCGCCGAGGCCGAAACGTTCAGCTCGTCGGCGGCCTTGCGGATCGAGCCGAGCCGGCCGACTGCCATGAAATAACGCAGGAAACGCGAGAACGCGGGCATCTGGGAAGGGTGCTCTCATTTTTGCAATGATGTGTCGGATTCATTGCGTTTGCGGGCAACAAGTCAAGCCCATAGTCTCCGTTTTCAGAATGAAAATAAGGCCGTCTGGCGCAGAGCCGTTTCCGAAAGGACGCTCTCACGCAAGGCGGCTGAGCGCGCGCACGCAAGGTCGACCAAAAGGTCGATCCGGCCCCGTGCGGCACAGGGAAGACCGGCGACCGGCGGCGTCAGACCGCATGGGGCCGGGGCATCGGGATGGGGTGTCGGACAGGCGCGATTGACGATGGGGCTCGTGGGAAAACCGTCCTGTCGCCTCACATGGGGGTTTGGAAAGTTATGGTGAAGCTTGGGTTTGCGCCGTCGCGTCGCGGCGCGCTGGGTCTTGTCGCGGCGATGCTGGCCGGTACGGCACTGTCGACGCCCGCGCTGGCAGAAGAGGCCGGTGCCGCAGGTGTGAACGCGCCGGTATCGTCTGATGCGGCCAGTGCCGCCGCCGTTGCTGTCACGGCAGCGCCCGCGCCCGCGCCTGCCGCTGCACCTCCTGCCGACGATGACAGCAGCGACGGCAAGGAGATCATCGTCAAGGGCTCGCTCGGCGCCCTGCCCACCATCGCCGTCAGTTCGGTGTTCGGCTTCAACAAGACCATCGCCGAAACGCCGCGTTCGGTCTCCAGCGTCACGTCCGAGCAGATGGAGCGCTTCGGGATCACCCAGATCTACGACCTCGTGTCGCAGGCGCCGGGTATCTTCACCAGCTCGTTCTTCGGTACGGGCGGTGCGCTCGACATTCGCGGCGCGCCTTCGGATGTCTATTTCCGCGGCATGCTGCGCCTCGACAATCCGGGCAACTATTCCACCCCGATCGGCGCGGCGGAGCGCATCGACATCGTGCGCGGCCCTGCCTCGGTGATCTATGGCCCGTCGAAAATCGGTGGCTACATGAACTTCGTGCCCAAGACCGCGCGCGAGGCCAACGGCGACTATTCGGACGATACCACCGGGTTCGTCAGCTACGATGGCGGCAGCTGGAGCCGCAACGTGATGAAGGCCAACGTGACCGGCCCCGGCAAGATCGGCGACCACGAGTTCGGCTACAGCATCTACGGCGAAGTCGAGCATTCGGGCAGCTACTACAACAACGTGTTCACGCATAACGCGCTGTTCTCGGCCTCGTTCGATACCGACATCACCTCGAACCTGCGCACCGAATTCGGCGCGATGTACCAGAAGTACAACTCGGTGCAGAACAGCGGCTGGAACCGCGTGACGCAGGATCTGGTCGACCACGGAACCTACATCACCGGAGAGGGCACCCAGCTCGACACCAGCGGCGACGGCAAGATCAGCCGCGAGGAAGCCGCAGCCGCCAACGGCGGGGCGGGCCTGACGTTCTACGGCAGCTATGCCTGCGGCGGCGACGATACCTCGGCGGGCTACAGCAACGCCTGCCTTCTCGCCAATCCCGATCTCAACCTGCAGAACGCGGGCACTACCCATATCAGCGGCAAGCAGACGCTGACCGGTCAGGACGACCGGCTCAACAATCGCCAGAAAACCGCCTATTTCGACCTGATCTGGACAGGGGCGGGCAACCTCCAGATCACCAACAAGATGTTCTACGACGGCGGCAAGAACCTGAACGAGAACGCCTATGGCTTCGCGCAGGCGTTCAATTCCTACGTCATGGAAGACAAGCTGGTGATCTCCGACCGGTTCGACACCAAGGCGGCGAAGATCTCGCTCCAGCTCTCGCCCTCGGTGCGCTACACCCACTTCCACTTCGCCGACGATTACGGTGTGGAACTGTGGAACCGTCCCGACATCACCGTGGGCTACGACGCCACCTCGACCCGCCTGCTGGCGACCCAGTGCGACTGCGACTATTCCGACTACGTGATCGGCCACTATACCGATTACGGTATCGCCGGGCTTGTCGATCTCGACTTCAACATGGGCCTCGATGTGATCGGCGGCATCCGGTATGACAGCGTTCACGCCAAGTCGACCGCGATCCTGTCCAAGTACGCGCCGGGCGATATCGCGGGTAACGTGGGCGACTATGGCGATGACATGACGCCGAGCGAATCCGGCACCGAGGGCGGCGTTTCGTGGAACGTCAGCGTCTCGTACAAGACGCCGGTCGGCCTGATCCCCTACTTCACCATCTCGCGCCAGAGCACGGTGGTGGCGGGCGAGGGCTCTGAACTCTATCTCGCCAACATCAAGAACGGCGCGGTGCTCGGCAAGTCCAAGCTGATGGAAGGCGGTCTCAAGGGCGAGTTCCTCGACAAGAAGCTCTATGCCGCCATTTCGGTCTACAAGCAGCAGCGCACGGCGGCGGCGGCGGAAAGCTCGCTGACCAACCAGATCCTCCAGACCAAGGGCATCGAGGCGGAAATGCGCTGGGCGGTGGATCGCCACCTGCTCGTTACCGGGGCCTTCACGCACATGAAGGTCTACAACATCGGCGCGTATAACGCCGGATACTACTTCAACTACTTCGGGGCCGAAGACATGATCGCCGCGGGGGCTGATCCGGCCCTCAGCTTCGGTGGGTCGGAGTTCGGCAATGTCTACATGGACACCAAGGGCAAGACACGCCGTCCGGGCGAGCCGACCAACGTGGCCTCGGCGACGGCGACGTATGCCTTCGACAACGGCATCGCGATCAACGGGGATCTCAGCCACGTCGACTCGGTCTATGCGGACTATGCGCAGAACATCAAGCTGCCCGCCTACTGGCTGCTCAACCTCGGAGCCTCGTACACCACCGGGCCGTGGCTGTTCCGCGCGGTGGTGAAGAACGTCAACAACGCGCGCTACTTCCGTGCGGGCGGTCAGGATCTGTTCGGCGCGGATATCGTGCTGCCGCAGCTGCCGCGCAGCTGGCAGGCGACGATCGAATACAAGTTCTGATGCAACCGGACCGGGCAGGGTGGGGGATCATCCTACCCGATCCGTTGAAGATATCGACGACATTGAAGACGAATGACAAAGGTTGATTGGATGCGCCCTTCGCGGCTTGCCTCGTTGCTGTTTCCCGTTCTGCTGACCCTGTGCGGTGTCGCTTATGCCGCGGAGCCGGACTTTTCCGTAACACCATCTGCCGACAGCATCGCCCGCGCGCAGGCGCAGATCGCGGGTTGCCGGCCGGGCGGCAACTGCACCGCGCCGCTGCCGGTCAAGGTCGTCATCATCTCGCTGTTCGAAATCGGGCAGGATACCGGCGACACGCCCGGCGAGTTCCAGCTGTGGCGCACCCGCCGCCACCTCGACATGGCGATCCCGTTTCCGCAAGGGTTCCATGACCTTGCCTATAATCCGCAAACGCAGGTGCTGGCGGTGCTGACTGGCATCGGCACCGCGCGCTCGTCCAACGCGCTGACCGCGCTGGCGCTCGACCAGCGGCTCGACGTCAGCCATGCCTACTTCCTGCTGGCAGGGATCGCCGGGATCGACCCGGAAGATGCCTCGGTCGGTTCCGCTGCCTGGGCGCGCTATCTGATCGACGGCGATCTGGCGCACGAGATCGACCCGCGCGAGGTGCCCAAGGGCTGGAAGACCGGTTACTTCCCGCGCGACGGCAAGGGGCCGGGCGATCCGGTGGTGCCCAAGCCCGATGGCGAGCTGTTCACGCTCAACCCCGGTCTCGTCGGCTGGGCCTATGGACTGACCAAAGACGTGAAGCTGCCCGACGATCCGGTGCTGGCGGCGGAGCGCAAGCGTTATGCCGCCTATCCCATGGCGCAGAAACCGCCTTTCGTGCTGGTGGGCGATCAGCTTTCGGCGATGACCTTCTGGCACGGCAAGCTGCTGAACGACTGGGCCAACGACTGGGTCCACTACTGGACGCAAGGCAAGGGCAATTTCGTGACGGCCGCGATGGAGGATACCGGCGTTGCGCAGGCGATGACCTTCGCCACGCGCACCGGCCGCGTCGATTATAACCGGCTGATGGTGCTGCGCGCGGGTTCGAACCATACGGTGCCGCCGCCGGGCGTCTCGGCCTATGACAACCTGATGGCCGAGAACGCGCATTACACCGGCCTGACGGAATCGGTCGAGAACCTCTACCGCGTCGGCTCGGTGGTGGTGGACGAACTGCTCGGCCACTGGGACCGATACGGCACCGAAACGCCGGGTGGAGAATCTGTGCAATGACCGGACATCCGCCGCACCTGTCGATCGTTTCTCCCACAGACGCCGACAGCGCGGCGGGATTCTCGTCGCGCGATCCCAACGCCTTTCCCGGCGTGATGGCGGCAATCCCGCTGGGCTTGCAGCATGTGCTGGCGATGTTCGTCAGCAATATCACGCCTGCGATCATCGTCGCGGCGGCGGCGGGCATCGGGTACGGCTCTGCGGACAGTTCGGCGATGGTCTATATGATCCAGATGGCGATGTTCTTTGCAGGCGTCGCCACGCTGCTCCAGACCGTCAGCTTTGGCCCGGTCGGCGCCCGGCTGCCGCTGGTGCAGGGGACGAGCTTTTCCTACGTGCCGATCATGGTGCCGCTGGTCGCCGGGAAGGGCGCGGGCGCGCTGGGCATGATCGCGGCGGCGGCCTTCGTGGCGGGGCTGCTTCACGCTGTGCTCAGCCAGTTCGTGGGGCGCATCCGCTTCGCGCTGCCGCCGCTGGTGACAGGGCTGGTGGTGCTGATGATCGCGTTGTCGCTGATGAAGGTCGCGGTACAATACGCGGCGGGCGGCGTGCCGCTGGAGGGCACCCCGGCCTATGGCTCAGGCATCAGCTGGTTGATGGCGGGTTGTGTGGTCGTGGTGACGATGGGCTTTGCGCTGTTCGCGCGCGGGGTGTGGAGCAGCGCGGCGGTGCTGTTCGGACTGATCGCGGGCTATGTTCTCGCGCTCGCGCTGGGCCGGGTGGACTTTGCCGCCGTGCATCAGGCGGGCTGGTTCACCGTGCCCCAGCCGCTGCATTTCGGCTGGGCGTGGTCGTGGACGGCCGTGCTGGGCTTCTGCCTCACCGGCTTCGTCTCCTCGATCGAGACCATCGGCGATGTCGATGCGATTTGCGAAGGCAATGCCGGACGCCCTGCCAGCAAGCGCGAGCTGCAGGGCGCGGTTGCTGCCGACGGGCTCGGCTCGGCGCTTGCGGCGCTGTTCGGGGGCATGCCCAACACCACCTTCAGCCAGAACGTCGGGCTGGTCGCGATCACCGGCGTCATGAGCCGCCATGTCGTGACCATCGGCGCGCTGTTCCTCGTCGCCTGCGGCCTGTTGCCCAAGGTCGGCGCGGCGATCGCAACGATCCCCATCGAAGTCTTGGGCGGCGGTGTGATCGTGATGTTCGGCATGGTCGCCTCGGCGGCGGTGGCGATGCTGGCGCAGGTTTCGTGGAGCCAGCGCAATATGCTGGTCTTCGGCATCTCGCTCTCGCTCGGCCTCGGGCTTCAGCTCGAACCCGCAGCGCTCCAGCACCTGCCCGAAACCGCGCGTATCCTGCTGACGTCTGGCATCCTCCCCGCCGCGACGCTGGCGGTGGTGCTCAACCTGTTGCTGCCACGGGAAAGAAAAGGGCAGGAATAGAGGAAAGGGCTTGGCAATTCGTTCGGGGATTGGTTGAACGCGCAAGCGTCTCGTTTCGTCGTGGCCCGTGCCTCGGGCCTTCCCCATACAAGGTCGTCCTCGTCATGCCCTCGATTTTCCCGTCCCCGCGCTTCGGTCGTGGTCTTGGCCGCCGCCCCGGTCGTCATCTGGGCCTGCTGCTCGGTGCGGCCAGCCTCGTCGCTGTCGCCCCGCCGGTGCTGGCCCAGAGCGCGCCTGCGCCTGCAGCTTCGAGCACCGCCTACGATCCGCGCTCGACCTTCGCGCCGTTCGACATGCAGCAGTCGGTCAACGTCTATCGCGGCGCCGATGGCAAGCCGGGGCCGCAGTACTGGCAGAACCGTGCGGATTACGAAATCCATGCCAAGCTCGACCCGGATGTGAAATCGCCCTCGCTGACCGGCGACGAGATCATCAGCTACACCAACAACAGCCCCGATGCGCTGGACGTGCTGTGGGTGCAGCTGGACCAGAACCTTTACAAGAAGGACAGCCGCGGCAACTACGCCAACGGTGGCCCCGGCATCGGTCGCCACGCGGGCGGATCGACCGACGGCGCCGTGCTCGACAAGGTGGAGATCGAGGTCGACGGCAAGTTCGTGCCCGTGCAGTACGTGGTCAGCGACACCCGCCTGCAGATCACCATGCCGCAGGCGCTGGCGGCGAAGGGCGGGAAGACCCGCGTGCGCATCGCCTGGCACTTCACCATTCCCGGCGAATGGGGCGGGCGCATGGCCTGGGGCATGGCCAAGGATGGCCCGATCTACGATCTGGCGCAGTGGTATCCGCGGATGGCGGTCTATGACGATATTCGCGGCTGGGATCCGCTGCCCTATCTGGCGCAGGAGTTCTACCTCGAATACGGCAACTTCGACTATTACGTGACGGTGCCTTCGACGATGCTGGTGGCAGGTTCGGGCGAGCTGGTGAACCAGTCCGAAGTGCTCACCACCACCGAGCAGGCGCGGCTGGCCAAGGCCAAGACCAGCGATGCCACGGTGATGATCCGCTCGCCGCAGGAAATCCCGGCGAAACCGTCCCTTACTGGCGCAACGAAGACCTGGCACTATCGCATGGAGAACACCCGCGACGTGGCGTTCAGCGCCTCGTCGATCTTCGCCTGGGACGCCGCGCGCATCAACCTTGGCGGCGGCAAGACCTCGCTGGCGATGTCGTTCTATCCCAAGGAAAGCGCCGGGCAGCCTGCCTGGGGCCGCTCGACCGAGTACCTCAAGGACAGCCTCCAGAACTACGCCAAGCGCTGGGCGGCCTATCCGTGGCCCTGGGCGATCAACGTGGCGGGACCGGCTTCCGGCATGGAATATCCCGGCATCCTGTTTGACGGGATCGAGGACAAGGGCAATGTCCTGTTCTTCATCACCGCGCACGAGATCGGGCATGAACTGTTCCCGATGATGGTCGGCTTCGACGAGCGCCGCAACGCGTGGATGGACGAGGGCTTCAACACCTTCATCGACGTGTACGAATCCGACGATTTCAACCACGGCGAATATGCGCCCAAGCGCGATGGCGAATATGCGCCGGGCGGCGGCAATCCGGTGGACGAGATCCAGAGCGTGCTGCTCGATCCCAACGCGCCGCCGATCCTGACGCGCGCGGATTCGATCATCGAGAAGTACCGCCACCCGGTGACGTACTTCAAGTCGGCGCTCGGCCTCGTGCTGCTGCGCGAGCAGATCCTCGGGCCCGATCGGTTCGATCCCGCGTTCCGCCGCTTCATCGCCGACTGGACGTACAAGCATCCCAAGCCCGCCGACTTCTTCCGCTTCATGGAGAGCCAGACGGGTGAGGATCTGTCGTGGTGGTGGCGCGGCTGGTACGAGAACAACTGGTCGATGGACCTGGCGGTGGATTCCATCGCCCCGGTCGATGCCAAGGATCCCTCGAAGGGCACGCGCGTCACCGTGGGTAGCCATGACAAGCTGATCATGCCTGCCACGCTGCGGGTGATGTTCTCGGACGGCACCCACACCGATTATCGCCTGCCCGCCGAAAGCTGGATCAGGAATACCGAGACCAGCGTCGTCGTGCCTGCGGGCAAGACCGTGACCGAGGCAGTGGTCGATCCCGATCACAAGATCCCTGACAAGGATCGCTCGAACGACGACAGGAAGGTCTGAAACAGGCCGGAAACATATCAGGTTCGGTGATCTTCGCGATCACCGAACCTTAATTGCCTTGATGCGTTCACTCTCCCATCGTTAAGCATGGCACCGGGGCTGAACGCCCTGATAACGACCTGGGACAACGACCGGGCGCGAGAGGAGAGAAGCATGTCGGTGGATTCATCCACATCCACACCCTATCTGGCGCAGGTGTCGGCGGGGCGCCCGTCGGACATTGTTCCGGAGCCCGAACGGACCACGGCGCTGGCCGTCGTTGCATCCTGCTTCGGCTGGGGGCTGGACCTTTTCGACCTGTTCATCCTGCTGTTCGTCGCGCCCGCTGTCGGTCAGCACTTCTTCCCCTCGCACACGCCGATGCTGTCGCTGGCGGGGGCCTATGCCTCGTTCGCGGTGACGCTGCTGATGCGCCCGCTGGGCTCGGCGCTGTTCGGCTCATATTCGGACCGTCTGGGGCGCAAGCGGGCGATGATCTTCGCGATTGCGGGCGTCGGTATCGCGACGGCCTCGTTCGGCATCCTGCCTACGGTCGAGACGATCGGCATCTGGGCGACGGTGCTGTTCCTGCTGCTGCGACTGGTGCAGGGCATCTTCGTGGGCGGCGTGGTCGCCTCGACCCATGTGCTCGGCACCGAGTCCGTGCCCGAGCGCTGGCGTGGCACCATGAGCGGCCTGATCGGCGGCGGCGGCGCGGCGATCGGCACGCTGCTGGCCTCGTTCGCCTACATGGCGATCTCGGCGCTGTTCCCCGACGAGGAATTCACCCGCATCGGCTGGCGCTTCATGTTCTTCTGCGGGCTGATCACCTCGGCCATCGGACTGGTCATGTTCCGCAAGCTGGCCGAATCGCCTCAGTTCCAGAAGGCGGCGGCCAAGCACGCGGCCAAGGGTGAGGATACGGGATCGCCGGTGCGCGCCCTTTTCGCCAGCCGCGATTACCGCAACCGCTTCTTCGTGAACCTGATGCTGTCGAGCGGCGCGGGCGCTGTCTATTACCTGACGGCGGGTTATCTGCCGACCTACCTCAAGCTGGTGAGCAAGGTCCCGGCGGCAGAGGCGTCCACGCTGATGCTGTTCGGGAGCGTGGCGGGCGCGGTCTCCTCGCTGCTGCTGGGCGAATGGAGCCAGCATATCGGGCGCAAGAAGGTGTTCCTGCTGACGGGCGTGCTCTGCCTCGTCGCCCTGCCGCTGCTGATCGTGACGATGGCGAGCGCGACCGGCTTCTCGCTGATCTGGCACGCGCTGGCGATCAGCTTCCTGGGCTCGGCGGTGTTCGGCCCGCTGATGATCTTCCTCAACGAGCGTTTCCCGGTGGAACTGCGCGCGACCGGCACCGGGCTTTCGTGGAACACCGGCTTTGCGGTCGGCGGCATCATGCCGACGTTCGTCTCGCTCTCTGCAGCAACGCCCGCGGCGATCCCGCAGGTGCTGGCGGCCTTTATCGGCGCCTTCGCGCTGCTCTATCTGGTGGGCGCGCTGATCGTGCCGGAAACGAAGGGGCGACTGAAAGGCTGATGTCCGCCGCGCCTGTTCTCATGCCGAAAGCGTCCGCCGGACCTCCGTCCCGCGGGCGCTTTCGCATCGGTGAGGCGGGGATCGGGCCCTGCGCAGGGTGACTATGCGGTAACTTGCCGAAACTGCGTGCTATTGTGTACACTGCCCATCATGGAACAGGGCGGCTATCAGGGTGGAGGAACGCCGGGTGGGCGATGGGGCTGTACCATCGCCAGCATCGTCGGCGTGCCGCTGATGGCGCTTTCGTTTCTTGTCGGCACGCTGGGGGACTGCATCCCCGAAGAGCCATGCCATCGGGGCAAAGTGTGGCCGTTGCTGTTCTTTTCGCTGTTGATCGCTGGCCTTGCGGGACTGGGAGCCAGCGCGCTCATCAACTGGCTGGTGCGCCGCTCGCGCCGCGACTGACACCCTGTGACGGAACAGGCAAAAACCGCCAGAGGAGATCGCCATGCTTTCGCACGTGACGCTGGGTGTGTCCGATATGGCGCGCGCGCGCCGGTTCTACGACCCGTTGCTGGCCGCGCTCGGGCTGGAGCGGAAGTTCGCCGATGCGCACTGGGCCGGGTGGAAATCGCCGCTGGCCGACCGTCCGCTGTTTGTCATTACCCGGCCCTTCGATGGTGCGGTGGCTTCGGTTGGCAATGGGCAGATGATCGCGCTGCTGGCTCAGACGCGTGCGGCGGTCGATGCCTGCCATGGCCTTGCGCTGGAGCACGGTGGCCGCGACGAGGGCGCGCCGGGGCTGCGGCCGCACTATCATGCGCACTACTACGGCGCCTATTTCCGCGATCCCGATGGCAACAAGCTGTGCCTGTGCTGCCACGAGCCTGAGTGACGAGCCCGGCCTGACCTTCTTAACCTTCGTTCATCGCAGATTTCATTTTGTCGCAAGCTATTGCGACCCAGTTGCAAACCTCCTTGCGATCTGGCAGCGGGGCGCAATGACGCTCGATCTTCTGCCCGCCGGAAAAACCGCGCGAATCGTCGCTGTGAACTGGTCCGCTCTGGTGGACGAGGAAGCGCGGCGGCTGCGCGCGCTCGGCATCGAGGAGGGCGCGCGGGTTTCCGTCGCCCATCGCGGCATCCTGTTCGGGCGCGATCCCATCGCGCTGACCATCGGCCGCATGAGCATCGCCCTGCGCCGTGCCCATGCCGTTGCCATGGAAGTGGAAGAACTGTGAGCGGCCAGCGCAAGATCGCCCTCGTCGGCAATCCGAACGCGGGCAAGAGCGCGCTGTTCAACGCGCTGACCGGCGCGCGCCAGAAGATCGCCAACTATCCCGGCGTCACTGTCGAGCGAAAGTCGGGGCGCCTGATGCTGCCCAGCGGTGAGCCGGTCGAGCTGACCGATCTTCCCGGCGCCTACGGCCTCGACCCGACCAGCCCCGACGAGGAGGTGACCTCCAAGGTCGTCCACGGCAGGTTCCCCGGCGAGGCCGCGCCCGATGCGCTGATCATCGTGCTCGATGCCTCGAACCTCGAACAGCATCTGGTCTTCGCGCAGGAACTGCTGGCGCTGGGCAAGCCCTCGGTCATTGCGCTCAACATGGTGGACCTTGCCGAGCGCGACGGGCTGGTGCTCGACCCGGCGGTGCTGGCGCAGGAACTGGGCGTGTCTGTGATCCCGACCGTCGCCGTGCGCCGCCGCGGCCTTGCCGAACTGGGCGAGGCGATCGCCTCGGCTCCCTCGCGCGAGGCAGGCCCCGGCCTCACCGCGCTGGGCCAGACCGAGCGCCGCGTTGTCGCGCACGCCATGGCCGATGCCGCGATCCTCTCCGAATCGCGCCGCCATCGCCTCCACGCCAAGATGGACCGGCTGCTGCTGCATCCCTGGCTTGGCCCGGTGATCCTTTTCGCATTCCTGTTCGTGATGTTCCAGGCGGTGTTCGCCTGGGCCAATCCGTTGATTGACGGGCTTCAGGGGCTTGTCGATGGGTTCTCGGCGCAAGTCACCGACGTGATGCTGCCCAGCCTGCTGCGCGATCTGCTGACCGACGGCGTGATCGCCGGTGTCGGCGCCGTGGTGGTGTTCCTGCCGCAGATCGTCATCCTCTTCGCCTTCATCCTCGCGATGGAAGCCTCGGGCTACATGGCCCGCGCCGCTTTCCTGATGGACCGGCTGATGGCCTATGTCGGCCTGTCCGGGCGCAGCTTCATCCCGCTGCTCTCCAGCTTTGCCTGCGCGATCCCCGGCATCATGGCCACGCGCTCGATCTCGGACCCCAAGGACCGGCTGACGACGATCCTGATCGCGCCCTTGATGACCTGTTCGGCGCGCCTGCCGGTCTATGCCGTGATCATCGGCGCGTTCATCCCGCACAAGAGCGTCGGCTGGGGCATCGGCCTGCAGGGACTGGTGCTGTTCGCGCTTTACGTCGCCGGTATCGTCGGCGCGTTTCTGGCCGCGCTCGTGCTGCGCCGCTCGGCGACCAAGGGCGAGGCCTCGGGCTTCATCATGGAACTGCCCAAGTACCAGATGCCGCGCCTGAAGGACATGGCGATCGGCCTGTGGCAGCGCGCGTGGATCTTCCTGCGCCGCGCGGGCACGATCATCTTCACCGTCTCGGTGGTGCTCTGGCTGCTGCTCAACTTCCCCAAGGCGCACCCCGGCGAAAGCCAGGTCAACGCCTCGGTCGCCGGGCACATCGCCAATGGCCTTGCCGTGGTGGTCGAGCCGATCGGCTTCAACCGCAACATGGCGCTGGCGCTGATCCCGGCGATGGCCGCGCGCGAGGTTGCCGTCTCGGCGCTCGCGACCACCTACGCCGTCGATGCCAGCGACAGCGAGGACCAGCAGGCGGTCGACCTCGGCAAGCGCCTGCAGGGCGTGTGGACGCTGCCGATGGCGCTGGCGTTCCTGGCATGGTTCGTCTTCGCGCCGCAGTGCATGTCGACCATCGCCGTCGCCCGGCGCGAGACCAACGGCTGGAAGTGGCCGCTGGTGATGCTGGGCTACCTGTTCGCGATGGCCTACGTCGCAGCGGGCGTGACGTTCTGGCTGGCGACATGGGCCGGGCTGGGCTGAGGGCTCGGGGGTTCAGGTTAAGAGCAAGGGTTAGGGCAGGGGCTATTGCCCCTGCACCCCGTTACGTTTTCCGGCGCTGATCTCGCGCCTGAGGCCGCTGCCCCCGCGTATTTCAGACGTCTCGCACTCTAAGCCCGTCATCCCGGCGAAAGCTGGGACCGCTGTGAGGCCTGGTACGACGCTGAAAACGATCCCGGCCTTCGCTGGGATGACGGTTGGGGTGAGGGATTTCACGTCGTGGACATCTCCCTTTCCGCACTTTGCGATCCGCGCGCAGATTGGCTACCCCGTTCGCCACATTCCAAGGGATACCCGATTCTATGGCAGGCAGCGTCAACAAGGTCATCATCGTCGGCAACCTCGGGGCCGACCCTGAGGTCAAGTCGTTCCAGAACGGCGGCAAGGTCTGCAACCTGCGCATCGCCACGTCGGAAAGCTGGAAGGACCGCAACACCGGTGAGCGTCAGGAGCGCACCGAGTGGCATTCCGTCGCGATCTTCTCGGAAGGTCTGGCGGGCGTGGCTGAGCGGTTCCTGCGCAAGGGCTCGAAGGTCTACATCGAAGGCCAGCTGCGCACCCGCAAGTGGCAGGACCAGAACGGCCAGGACCGCTATTCGACCGAAGTGGTGCTGCAAGGCCCCGGCGCGGTGATGACGATGCTCGACGGGGCGCAGGGCGGCGGCGGCGCTGGTGGTAGCGGGGGTGGCTTCGGCGGCGGCTCGCGCTCGGGTGGCGGCAGCTCCGGCGGCGGCTGGGGCAATGACGGCGGTTCGTCGGGCGGCGGCTTTGGCGGCGGCGGCCGTTCGGGCGGTGGTTCGCGCGGGGGCTCGTCCTCGGGCGGCGGTGACGAGTGGGGCCGCAGCGGCGGTTCCTCGGGCGGTTCGGGCGGCGGCTTCGGCGACGATCTCGACGACGACATCCCGTTCTGATCGCCGCGCTTACAGTACGAAACACGAAAAGGCTCTTCCCTTTGGAGGAGCCTTTTTCGTTGGTGCAAACAGGTCCGCCGCGAAGATTGTGCGCCGCGCAAGTCCGCTTGCGTGTGCTTGCCCTTTCTTCTTGCGCCCATTTGCCATACAGGCGCCTCTCCCATGCCGATCACCCGTCTTTCAGACCTCGCCGATCCCGCCCTTTGCCCCTGCCTTGTTGTCAAGGTGGGCTCTGCGCTGCTGGTCGGCCCGGAAGGCGTGCGCGCCGCGTGGATCGATGCACTGGTGGACGAGATCGCCGAGGCGCGCGCGCGCGGCCAGCAGGTGATCGTGGTGTCCTCGGGCGCGATCGCGCTGGGCGCGGCGACGCTGGGGCTGGAGAAGGGCGGGCGCGGCAGCCTTGCCGATGCGCAGGCGAGCGCGGCGGTCGGCCAGATCGCGTTGTCGGGCCTGTGGTCGGACCTGCTGGTCTCGCACGGGATCACCGCGGCGCAGATGCTGCTGACGCTGGAAGACCTTGAGGACCGCCGCCGCTACCTGAACGTCACCGCCACGCTCTCGCGCCTGCTCGATTGCGGCGCGGTGCCGGTGATCAACGAGAACGATTCGGTCGCGACGCAGGAAATCCGCTTCGGCGACAACGACCGGCTGGCCGCGCGCGTGGCGCAGGCCGCAGGCGCCAGCGCGGTGGTGCTGCTCTCCGACATCGACGGCCTCTATGATCGCCATCCGAAAGAGCCCGGCGCGCGGATGGTGCCGGTCGTCGCCGGGATGACCGACGCGGTGCGGGCGATGGCCAGCGCCGAATCGAGTTCGGGCATGGGCTCGGGCGGCATGATCTCGAAATTGCAGGCGGCCGAGATCGCCGAGCTGGCGGGCATCGCCATGGTGATCGGCTCGGGCCAGCACCAGCGCCCGCTGGCGCGGATCATCGGCTCTCATGAAGCGCAGGATGGCATCGGCACGCTGTTCCGCCCGATGCGCCGCGCGGGCGCGCGCAAGGCGTGGCTGGGCGGACGGTTGCGCCTGAAGGGAACGATCGTAGTCGATGCCGGGGCGGCAGAGGCGCTGGCGCGCGGCGCCAGCCTGCTGGCCAAGGGCGTGACCGGGGTTTCGGGCACGTTCGAGCGCGGCGATGCCGTGGCGATCGAGGCGCCGGACGGGCGCGTGCTCGCCCACGGCCTCAGCGAATACGATGCGCGCGAATGCGTGGAAATCCGGGGGCTCCATTCGAATGAGCAAGCCAGTGTGCTCGGCTATGCGCCGCGCTCCTCGGTTGTGCACCGGGACCAGATGGTGATGAAGTGAACCAGCATAAGACAGTTATCGCGCTGACCGGGGGGACCGGTTTCGTCGGCAGTGCGACCATCGAGGCGGCGCTGGCCGCTGGCTATCACTTGCGCGCGCTGACCCGCCGCGAGCAGGCGCCGCGCGCCGGGATCACCTGGGTCCGTGGCGAGCTGACCGACACTGCCTCGCTCGAAAACCTCGTGCATGGCGCCGATGCGGTGATCCATGTCGCGGGCGTGGTCAACGCGCCCGATGCCGAAGGCTTCGAGCTGGGCAATGTCACCGGCACGCTCAACCTCGTGACCGAATGCGTGGCGGCAGGCGTGCGGCGCTTCGTCCATGTCTCGTCGCTGAGCGCGCGCGAGCCCGACCTGTCGGACTATGGCGCGTCGAAGGCGCGGGCCGAGACGGTGGTCAAGGCCAGTCCGCTCGACTGGACGCTGGTGCGCCCGCCCGCGATCTATGGCCCGCGCGACAAGGAGATGTTCGAGCTGTTTCGCGCTGCGCGCTGGGGGGTGATCCCGGTGCCGGGCAACGGGCGCGCCTCGGTGATCCACGTGCAGGATCTGGCGCGACTGCTGGTCGGCCTCGTCCCGCATGACGATCGCACGGCGGGGCGCACTTTCGAGCCGGACGATGGCACGCCGCAGGGCTGGGCGCACTACGAACTGGCGCAGGCGATCGGCTATGCCATGGGCCGCCGCCCCAAGGTGCTGGGTCTGTCGCGCCGCACGCTGGAGTTCGCGGCGTGGTGCGATCACTTCGCGCGCGGCACCAAGGCGAAGATGACGAAGGACCGCGCGGCCTACTTCAGCCACCCCGACTGGGTGGTGTCTGCGGGGGCAATGCCGCCTCCGGCCTTGTGGGCGCCGCAGATCGAGACTCGCGCCGGGCTGAAGGCGACGGCGCAGTGGTATCGCGACGAGAAGTGGATCTAGGCCAGGCCTGACCTGCATGGCGTGCAACCGCGCTGGCAGGAAAGGGCACGGAATCCGGCTCTTTCGGTGGGTTCCGATGCACATTCACGCTTGTTCGGAAGGGGGGAGAGGGGTAAATTGCGCGCCTGCACGGGCGCGCGCACCGCAAACGGATGCAAACGATTTTGGATATGACGACAGAACGCAAATTCATCGAGGCCATCGCGCTGCGGCGCATGGTCGTTGCCCTGTACAATGGCAACGAGATGCGGCTGGCTCCGCACCAGCTGTTCTCGCGCCACGGCGACCTGTTCGTCAGCGCGCTCAACACGCTCAAGAACTGGCGCTCGGACGATGATCGCCGCCTGACGCAGTACAAGCTGCTGGGCCTGAGCGAAGTGACGCTGACCGACGAGACGTTCGAGCCGCTCGCCGTGTTCGACGGCACGCTTCCCCGCGAAACCGACACCGAAGTCTTCGCGCTCGCGCTCGCCTGATCGCAAGATCGGGACGCGCTCGCCTGAGCGCAAAGCCAAGGCGCGCTCGCCTGAGCGCATGCGGGGTGGCCCGGTCTGAAAAACGAGGCATTCTTCCGGCTCGCCCCATGGCGGGCCGGTCGCGTTTCCGGCACCCGCCTCCGGCTGGAGGCACCGGCAGTAGGCTGGGCCTGCAAAGGATGTCATTCCCCCGTTCGACTGTTCGGAACCTTGTTTCGGCTGCGCCGTTACTATGGGCAACAGAACGAAACACGGAGATGGGACTATGACTCTTCTGCTTATCCTGATCGTTGGCGGCGTGATCGGCTGGCTGGCCAGCCTCGTGATGCGCACGGATGCCCAGCAGGGTATCTTCCTCAACATTGTCGTGGGCGTGGTCGGCGCGGTGATCGCCGGCTTCCTGATTACCCCGCTGATCGGCGGCGCGCCGATCACCAGCGGCAGCTTCGACCTGATGTCGCTGATCGCCTCGTTCCTGGGTGCGGTGGTGCTGCTGGCGATCGTCAATCTGGTGCGTCGCGGCTCGGTCCGCTAAGCGCTGCGAAAATCGCAATGCAATAGATTGCATGCAATAAAACGGAGCGGCGCGGAACCAACTGCGCCCTCCATTGCTTGAACATCGGGCGTATCGAACAGAAATGATGCGCTTTATTCAGGTAAAACAGGGAAAGGATATCCTGTCATGAAATTCGTCACCATGCCGCGCGTCGCCATGATCGCTGCCGCCACCGCCTCGCTCGGGCTTGCCGCCTGCCAGAAGTCGGGCGCCGACAAGGAAGCCGAGGCGATCGCCAGCAGCTCCGATGCGGCTGCCGATGCGATGGACGATCAGGCCTCGCAGATGTCGGGCGCTGCGGCGGACCAGATGAACGACGCTGCCGATGCCACCCGTGCGCAGGGCAATACCGATGCCACTGCGGTCAAGGATCAGGCCTCGGAAGCTGCCGGGAACTGATTTCGGCACCTGATGCCGCGAGACTGATCCGCGATAAGGGTCGCATGACTGCCTGCGTGAGACTGCGAATCCCCCACAGGCCAGCCAACGGATCAGCGAGGAGGGGTGGCATATGCCGCCCCTCTTTCGTTGCGAGCAATAAAATTACCGATAATCATGCTGCTACTGCGAAAATGTCACCAGTGAACGCTTGAATTGTCGGCCTCCAGCGCTGACATAGGCCCCGAACGCGCGCGGGGCCAGATGCGCGCGGAAAATCGCAGGTCACCAAGAACCGCAAAACAGGAAGACATGCCATGACGATCCCTTTGATGCCGCTGCCCTATGCCCTCGACGCGCTTGAGCCGCATATCTCCAGCAAGACGCTCGAAATCCATCACGGCGCCCACCACAAGACCTACGTGGACAAGCTGAACGCCGCCATCGAAGGCACCGACAACGCCGGCAAGTCGGTGGAAGAGATCGCCAAGGCCGCTTCCGGCCCGCTGTTCAACAACTCGGCCCAGACCTGGAACCACGGCTTCTACTGGCACTCGCTGTCGCCTGAGAAGACCGCCCCCAGCGAGAGCCTGCTGGCCGCCATCACGGTCGATTTCGGCTCGCTCGACGCGCTGCTCGAAGCGCTCTCGAACGAGGCGGTCAACCACTTCTCGAACGGCTGGGCCTGGCTCGTCGTCGACGGCGGTAAGCTCAAGGTCATCTCGACCCATGACGCCGACAGCGCGCTCGTCAAGGACGTGCTGCCGCTGCTGACCGTCGATGTGTGGGAGCATGCCTACTACATCGATCAGATGAACAAGCGCCCGGCCTACGTGAAGGCGGTTCTGGAGAACATCCTGAACTGGACCTTCGCCAGCGACAACTTCGATCGCGGCACGGCCTGGACCTATCCGGCCTGATCCCGGTCTGAAGTTTCTTCCGGTCTGAACGGGCCGGACATCTGTTAGGGGGAGGGGCGTCCCGTCCGGCTGCGGCCAGGCGGGGCGCCCCTTCTTCGTGGCTTTTCGGTGTTCGTCTGGAAATTCGCCAAAGGCGAATTTTGCGGCACCGGCCCTCGCCCCCACCCTACCACCCGCAGGATACTACCGTTGGGTGGTAGGGTGGGGGAGAGGGCCGGTGCCGCGCCATAAATGCCCTGCTGGGCATTTATCGAACAGTCTTTAGCCACGTTTCCGCACCTATCCTCCCAAGAACTATCCAAGGATATCAGCATATGAAGATCGGCATCATCGGCCTCGGCAGCATGGGGCGCGGCATGGCCGCCAATCTGGTTCAGGCCGGACAAGAGGTGGTCGCCTGGAACCGTTCGGGGGGCGAGGTTGCGGGCGTGACGATGGTGGCAACGCCCGTCGAGGCCATGCAGGGCGAAGTGCTGTTCACCATGCTCAGCCAGGACGAGACCATCGAGGAGGTGATCGTCGGCCCCGGCCTGCTGGATCAGGCGGCGAAGGGCCTGATCCATGTGGTCAGCGCGACGATCTCGGTCGCCTATGCGAAGAAACTGGTGGACCTGCACGAGGCGGCGGGCCTCACCTATGTTTCGGCGCCGGTGCTGGGGCGCCCGGACGTGGCGGCGGCGGGTAAGCTCAACGTGCTGGCGGCAGGCCCGGCAGAGGCGTTGGCGAAAGTCTCGCCCGCGCTGGAGGCGGTTGCGGGCAAGGTCTGGGATCTCGGGCGTGAGGCGCCCACCGCCAATGCCGTGAAGATCGCCTGCAACATGATGATCACCATGGCGATCGAGGGCATGGCCGAGGCGGTCGTGCTCAGCGAGAGCGAGGGCTGCGGGCGCGAGCAGTTCTTCGAGGTGATGCTGGGCACGCTGTTCGGCTGCCGCGTCTACGAAGGCTATTCGGGCATCATCGCCAAGGGCGAATACCAGGCGGGCTTCAAGGCGACGCTGGGCCTCAAGGACCTGCGCCTCGCCAGTGAAGTGGCGAAAGCCTCGGGCGGCGACCTGCCGATGCTCGCCGCCGTCCACAAGCGCATGGGCGAGGCGGTCGAGGCCGGGAACGGCAACAAGGACTGGGGCGTGATGGCAGGCTACACGATTGCGACGGCGAAGGGCGCGCCAGCCAAGGATGCGATCGGCGGGTAAACTCGGAACTACCGGATAACCGGGAACATTCGGGTCGGCGCGGGCTGCGGGCGGATCGCCGCGTCCACGCTGGCCCGGTCCCATTCAAGTCCCCGGAATGCGTTAACCGCTTAAGGACGATTTCATGGCATACTGCCGGGAATCGGAAAGGCGTGTTCCCGGGAGGTCGTCGAAGTGCCGTCAGCCCTGCCCAGTTCTTCTGCTCTGTCATGGCGCGCCCTCGCGATCGCGGGCGTGCCGCTTGCGTTCGCGGGAGTGCATCTGGCTGCGCTCCACGTCCTGCCGTTTCGCGGGGACCAGATCTCGTTCGCGTTCCTGATGCTGGCGCCGCTGCTGGCCGCGCTCGGCTGCCTGTGGCGGGTCTGGCGCGAGGGCGCCGAAGGCTGGCTGGCGATGGCCGCGGCGATGCTGCTGTGGGCCTCGGGCATGTTCACCGCGATGATCGGGGTGATGGTCTATGCGATGGAGGGCGAGGAGCGGCTGAGCATGCTGCTTTTCGTGCTCTACGGCGTGCCGCTGATCTTCACACTGGCCAGCCCTGTGGGAGACAAGTGGCCCAAGCGCGCGATAGATGCCGCGCTGGCGGCGGCACTGGGCTATCTCTACTACGCCTATGTGTTCCGCCTGATCGCCGCGCAGGGTGCCGATGCGGTGGGGCATTCCGCACTGATAACGATGTTCGATATCGAGAACCTGTTCGTGGCGTTCTGCGCGGTTCTGCGCCTCGTCACCTGCGTCGATACCGCGCGGCTGCGGTTCCATCGCATCTGTACAGGGTTCGCGTTCAGCTATCTGGTTATGGCCTTCTACATCAACCATTTCCAAGGCGCGTCCGATTACGGCGGGGTGACCGATCTGGTGATCGACCTGCCGTTCCTGGGCCTTGCGACAGCGGCTTTCGTGGGGCGGCGCAGCCCGGCGACGCTGCGCCGTCCGGTCGGCAACCGCACGGTGATCCGCGCCGTGGAAGTGGGCAGTCCGCTGCTGATCCCGGTGACGCTGCTGTCGGTCTCGGCGCTGCTGGTCTCGCACAACCCGGCGCAGGCGGTCAGCGGCTGCATCGCGGCGATGCTGGGTTATGGCCTGCGCACGATACTGGTGCAGATGCGCACCATCAGCGAACGTGACCGCATGGCCGCGCTCTCGCATCTCGACGGACTGACGGGGATCGCCAACCGCCGCCAGTTCGACGAGTGCTTCGCGCAAGGCTGGCTCGATGCGCGCCGGACGGCTGCGCCGCTGGCGCTGCTGATGATCGACATCGACCATTTCAAGCCACTCAACGACCGCTACGGCCACGCGATCGGGGACGAGCGGCTGATCGAGGTGGCGCAGGCACTGGTCGCGGTGCCGGTGCGCGGCGGCGGCCTCGTCGCGCGCTATGGCGGCGAGGAGTTCGCGGTGATCGCGCCGGGAGTGGACTTCGCCGAGGCGCAGCGGCTGGGCGAGGCGATGCGCGGGGCGGTGGAAGCGCTCGCGCTGGCGGCGCCCGATGGCATCGTCACGGTCAGCGTCGGGCTGGCGCTGGCACAGGCGGGGGACGATCCGCCCAGCCTGCTGGCAGCGGCCGACGCGGCGCTCTACGACGCCAAGCGGGCCGGGCGTAACCGGGTGTCCGGCCAGCCGGTGCGGCTGCACATGGTCCCCCCGTCGCCGCCTGCCGACGAGCGCTCGGCGGCAGGGTGAGCGCGGTCAGGCGGTTTTCACCAGACGCGACGCTCCTTCAGATCAGCCCCGGATAGGCCCCGCCGTCGAGCGCGAGGTTCTGGCCCGAAACGAACCCGGCCTGCGCCGAACACAGATAGGCGCAGGCATCGCCGAACTCGGCAGGATCGCCGATCCTCCCGGAAGGCCCGCGCGCGCGGCCTAGCTTGGCGAAGGCGGCTTCCAGATCGATGCCGTCTTCTTCGGCGATGCGGCGGGCACGATTGGCGAGCCGGTCGGTGCGGAACGGGCCGGGCAGCAGGTTGTTGATCGTCACGTTATCGGCAATCGCCTCGATCTGCACGGCCTTGGCCATCGCCGTCAGCCCGGCGCGCGCCGCGACCGAGAGCGCCATGTCGGCGGGCGGCGCCTTGACCAGACCTGACGTGATATTGACGATCCGCCCGAACTTGCGCGCCCGCATCCCGGGCAGCGCGGCGGTGATGAACTGGATTGGCGCGAGCATGTTGGAATTGACCGCCGCAGGCCAGTCTTCCGCCACGATATCCGCGAACCTGGCGACGCGCGGCCCGTGGTTGTTGGTCACGAGAATGTCGGGATCGGGGCAGGCGGCGATCAGTGCGGCGCGGGCATCCGCATCGTCGAGATCGGCCGCGAAACGATGGACTTTCGCGCCGGTGGCGGCCTCGATGATCTGCGCGGCCTCGGCCAGCCGGGCATCGTCGCGACCGTTGATCCACACCTGAGCCCCTTCGCGGGCGAGTGCGGTGGCGCAGGCAAGGCCGAGCCCTTTCGAGGATGCGCAGACCAGAGCGCGGCGACCGGCGATGCCAAGGTCCATTCTCTACTCTCCCGGATAGTCTTGGAGGTTGTGCTTATCCGATCCTGCGGGCGCGCAGGTCGAAGGGCTTTTCGGCATCGACGTCGAGCATGCGGGCAAGGTCGGCGCGGGCGCGGGCGACACGGCTTTTCATCGTGCCGATCGGGCATTCGGCGATCGCGGCGGCCTCTTCGTAGGAAAAGCCCGAGGCGCCCACCAGCAGCACCGCCTCGCGCCGTTCGGGGGCGAGATTGCGCAGCGCCGCTTCCATGTCGTCGAGATGGAGCGGGGCCTCCTGATCGGCCTCCATCACCAGCAACCGCTCCGCCACGCCCTCGTCGAGGTCGGTCTGCCGCTTGGAACGGCGCAGTTCGGAAAGGTAGTGGTTGCGCAGGATCGCGAAAGTCCAGGCGCGCATGTTGGTGCCGGGGGTGTAGCGCTCGCGCGCGGTCCACGCCTTGATGGTGGCTTCCTGCACCAGATCGTCGGCGAAGTCCGGGCGACCGCACAGGCCGCGGGCGAAAGCGCGAAGGTGGGGAAGCACCCCCATGAGTTCCTTGCGAAAAGCCTCGTCCTGCGAGGAAGGCTGGATGCGCTCAGGCATCGCCGTCGCCGTCAAGCTTCTTGAGAAGATCCCTGAAGCTGTCCGGCAGCGGTTCATCCACCACGGAGTTGTAGAGCTTCCTCAGGCCGCCTGCCCAGCCGGGCTCGCCGTCGCGGCGCACTTCCGGTGGCAGTCCGGGAACGGCATTCCCGGCGGGGCCATCTCCTTCTGGATGAGTCAACTCAAACTCCTTTTCGCCCGGCCCCGATGCCCGCAGGTATCCGTGCGGTCAAGCGCCTTTGGGGCGCGACCGATGGAGTCGGCGGAAGCGGGGCGGAGCCTGTCGGTCTGTCACGGTTCAGGCATGGAACATTTCATCACGCGCAAGGTTCCCCTCGCGTCAAAGACTTGCCATAGATGTACCGGGCGCGCTCTCCTTGTCGGGGGCGATCCGTCGATCCGGGGCCAGATTTCAAGGAATACATCGGGTGATTGACCAGCCGCTGCTGGACCGGGTGAAGAAGCAGGCATGGTTCCACCGCTATCCGCGCGGTTGGCCGCTGCTGCTGTTCGTGATCGCGGGCATGACCACGGCGGTCTCGGTCATGGCGATCGAGCGGGCCGACCGGCAGACTCGCCAGGTCGAGCTGGATCGCAACCTCACCGAGATCTCCTCGGCCCTGCAGCGGCGCGTCACCGAAAACATGGCGCTGCTGCGCGCAGGCGCGGCGCTGTTCGCCACCCAGTCGAACGTCAGCGCCGACCAGTTCCGCGACTTCGCGCAGGACCTGCAGGGCAGCGGCAACATGTACGGCTCGCTTGGCATGGGGTGGGCGCCGCTGCTGACCGCCGCGCAAGTACCCTTCTTCGAGGTGGCGGTGCGTCAGTCACCGGGCAGCGAGACGTACGCCGTCACGCCCTATGTCGATGGTGCGGATCCCTATTCGGTGCCGGTGCTGTTCCTGGAGCCGGGATCGCCCGACAACCGCAAGGCGATCGGCTTCGATATGTATTCGGAAGCCGTGCGCCGTGCCGCGATCGACAGGGCTCGGGCCGCGCGCGCGCCGGTCGCCTCGGGCAAGGTCACGCTGGTGCAGGACAACGGACGCCCCGATGCCGCCGGGTTCCTGATCTACATGCCGGTGGTGATGGGGCGGGGCCACAACCAGTACATCAAGGGCTTCCTCTATAGCCCTTTCCGTGCCGAGGATTTCCTCAGCTCGGCCAGTGAACTTTATCGCAACAACCGCATCGACGTGTCGATCTACGACCAGAGCGTCGATCCGGCCAACCTGCTGGCCGAACGCACTGCCGAAGGCACCGAGGGGCCGACGACCGAACGCACCATCGATGTGGGGGGCGAGCAGTGGGTCGTCGTCGTCAGCGACCGGCAATATGGCGCGCTTTCGCCGCTGGCCCGGATCACGCTGTTCTTCGGGATCATCGCCTCGCTGGCGGCGATGGCGGTGGGACGCTTCATCACCCACCGCGCGGCCGAGGACCGGCAGGTGCTGGAATGGCTTCAGGGCCAGTCGGCGATCCGCGATTCACTGACGCGCGAGCTGAACCACAGGGTGAAGAACACGCTGGCCAACGTGCTTTCGATCGCCGCGCTGACGCGCCGGCGGGCGACCGACCTTGACGATTATACCGAGAGCCTGAGCGCGCGCATCCGTGCGCTGTCGGCCACGCACGATATCCTCTCGCAGTCGGACTGGACCAGCGCGGCGTTGGGGGATGTGATCGAGGCGGAACTCGCGCCCTACATGGAAGGCAACGAGAGCCATGTCGAGCGCGGCGGCCCGGATATCAAGCTGGCGCCCAACGATGCGATGTCGCTGGGCCTCGCGATCCACGAACTGGCGACGAACGCGGCCAAGTACGGGGCGCTGTCGACTATCGAGGGGCGCGTTCACGTTCACTGGAAGATGGTGTCGGACCGGCTGGCGCAGATCAGCTGGCGCGAAGAGGGCGGCCCGCCCGTGGTGGCACCGAAAAAGCGCGGTTTCGGGCGCGACCTGATCGAGAAGATCGTCGCGCACGAGTTGAAATCGGCGGTGGACCTGCGGTTCGAGCCGACCGGCGTGGAATGCATGCTGCGCGTGCCGGTGCGCGCAGCGCGCGAGTTTGCCCTGAGAACCGAGCAGCGGCTCGGGCCAACAGGCGGTTCGAGGGGCGGGCGGCGATAGCCGGTCCGAAAATGTCCGCGGGCGCTTTTCGGACCGGCTTCTGAAAAGCGCCTAGAGGTACTTGGCCAATTCCCCCAGCTTCGAGAGGTCTTCTCGCACGGCGGCGGGCAAGGGGCCGATCAGGTCTTCGATGTGATGTTCGATATGGTCGGTGACGATCAGCGTCTTGGTCTTTTCCAGCGCCGCGACGACCGCCTGCATCTGCTGGGCGATCTTGAGGCCATCCTCGCCCTCCTCGACCATGCGGATAATGCTGACCAGATGGCCGTTTGCGCGACGCAGGCGGTTGAGAAGGTCGGGGCTGGCAGCGTGGCTCATGATGGGCAATCCGATGCTGGATAGTCTGTTTCAGGGAAGTGTCTGATATCCCTGTAGCGCAAGATAGACGCCAAGGCACAGGATCACGATGCCGCTGGCATAGGGGGCCTTGCGCACCAGCGAACCGAAGCCGCCGAACGTCTTCTGTGCATAGCGCACACTGAGCGCGGCAATCACGCCGGACATCACCATCGTCAGCGCCAGGCCGATGCTGAAGCACAGTACCAGAACCGAACCGAGCGCGATCCGCTTGAGTTGAAGGCACAGCAGCAGCACGGTGATCGCACCGGGGCAGGGGACCAGGCCGCCGGTCAGGCCGAACAGCACGATTTGCCCGGTCGTCACCTCGCGGCCGGCAAAGCGGCGGCGGATATCCTCGGCGTGCTGGCGCTCGTGCGCGTCCTGATAGCCGCCGTCCGTCAGGTCCAGGGCATGGGCAAGATTATGGTCGATCGCTGCGCCATCGTGTCCGTGTTTATGGTCGTGCCCATGCCCGTTATCGTGATGATGATCATGGTCATGGTCATGGTCATGATCGTGGTCATGATGATGATCATGATCATGGGTGTGCTCGCGATGGATGCGCCAAAGCATCCAGAGTGCAACCGCGACGATCACGATGCCGGAGGCGAACTGGAAGTAGGGTTCGATGCCTTCGGGATTGAGGCCCTGAAACAGATAGACGCCGCCCAGTGCCACCACCCACACGACGGCAGTGTGCGAAAGCGTGGCGGCCAGTCCCAACAGCACTGCCTGCCGCACGGTTCCGCGCACCGCGACGATGAACGCGGCCATCATTGTCTTGGAATGTCCGGGTTCGAGGCCGTGCAGGGCGCCGAGCAGGATGGCGCTCGGGATGAAAAGCCAGGCGTGGGCAGCGCTGTGCTGCAACAGGTCGGAAAGTGAGGTCATGGCGGGCGCTCTAGCAAGGTCTGTTTATGAATCCTATCCCCCTAGAGGGGATATTTTGATGTACGCGCGGCGCGACCGGAATGGTCCGTCGCGGAAGGGTGCTGCTGTTCGGGAAAGGGCTGCTCGGGAAAGGCGCTGGCGGGAACTCTGTCACCTGATGCCTGGCATCGGTATTTAACCAAGTATAAGTCCGTATTAGCTGGCGTGCTAACCCCCGGAACTGATGCACTAACAGGACAGGGCCTGAGGAAAAGTCCTGATTTTCGGCTGTAAAGCCGATTTCACGTATATATCCGTATGTTCACTTTAGCCCTGTCGAGGTTAGGCCCGTGGCAAAGGTCGTAAAGCGGGTGCAATCGCTTTCAATAAAGACAGAGCAAAGGACTACAACACAATGGGACGCGCCTTCTCTGCCCGCCGCTGGCTGGCCGAACTGGATGATCTTGCGCTGGCGGCGAGCCAGGCCTCGCCCGAATCCGAGGAGGCGTGTCTGCGCGCCATGGTCGCGCTGCTACGGGCCTGCCCGGAGGGGTATCGCGTACTGGAACTGGAGGGAGAGCGGGCCGATGTCCTTGCCTGCCGGCTGGCCGCAGGTGCATCGGAATCGGCGGCGATGACGCTGCTGCCGGTCCATGCCGGGATAATGACCTCGCGCGGGGGAAACGGCACCCATTTCGCCTCGGTCGTACTCGATGGAGACATGGGGGAATCCACCTCGATCGGCAGCACGTTTGCGCTGGCGCTGGTCGGCGCGCTGGCGCTGTCGATCGTTGATGTGGCGCAGCCGGTGATGCCTGCGATCTTCTGAGGTCGGGGCTGGCTTTCAGGAGGAAGAAGCCCCCCTTCGCAAGGGAGGGGGCAGGGGCTTCGCAACTGAAAAGGGGCGCCCAACTGAACAACATCGGCATCCGATAACGGGTGGCCGATACCGGAAGAAGGCGCCGTCAGCCCGCCGCGTGGCTGGTCCCGAAGAACAACGCCTGGCTGATCGCCGCACGCACGGTCGCTTCCTGGAACGGCTTGGTGACGAGATAGGTCGGCTCGGGCCGCTCACCGGTCAGCAGGCGTTCGGGATAGGCGGTGATGAAGATCACCGGCACATCGCCGAAGCGCAGCAGGTCTTCCACCGCCTCGATCCCCGAACTGCCGTCGGCCAGCTGGATGTCGGCCAGGACCAGGCCGGGGCGGGTGGTCGCGCGCGAGAATGCCTCGACCGCCTGCGCATGGGTGGCCGCAGTGCCGACGACCCGATGGCCAAGATCCGACACCAGGCCTTCGAGTTGCATCGAGATCAGCGGCTCGTCCTCGATGATGAGTACGTCGGTGGCGCTCTCGTTCTCGATCTCGGCGATGGCCTGGTTCACCAGCGCATCGACATCCTCGACATCGACGGCGAGCACGCGGGCCGTATCCTCGCGCGAGAAATCCTCGACCGTGGTGAGCAGCAGTGCCTGACGGTGCGTGGGCGCGATCGTGCGCAGGCGCGACTGGGCGACTTCCTCGCGGGTGTCGCCCTCGCCGCTGACCGGTTCCTCGACGTGGCCGGTCGACCAGATGCGGGTGAAGGCAGCGTAGAGGGAGGCGCGGTCGCGGGCGATCGCCTCGCGCAGGGCCGGATCGGCAAGCGCGGCCTCCAGCGTGGCGCGCACATACGTATCGCCCGACTGCTGCGATCCGGTAAGCGCACGCGCATAGCGGCGCAGATAGGGCAGTTGAAGGGCAATCTGGTCAGAAACGGACATCGGGGCTCCTCGGCCGTGATGAAACGCGGGCAGAAACACAGGCAGATCGGGCGCGATAGTGCGACGTCTCCCCGCGTGGACGTGTTGGAAGCTGGCCTTCCAGCCCGGTACAATGATCTGAGCGCGCATTGGCTTCAGGGCAAGGCGAAAATTTTTCGCGATCGACCGACAATCCGGGAACCGAATGTGAAGTGTGCGGGTTTGAACGGCATCACCACTGGACCCACCCCCCCCGCAACCCGGTGGTGACCCGATCCCGGAGCCCCCTGATGCCGCAAGGTTATCGGGGGGCTCTTTTTTTGTCCGGCGATTTTTGCTCTGCCGGTCTTTGCCCGGCGATTTTTTGTTTGAAGGCTTCCTCTTGCTGACATTGCGGGCCGATGTTGAGCGCTGTCGGTATCGGCGGGGGTGTTCGCGGGCTCTTGTCGGCGCAGATTGATGAAGTGGATGCCGGTTTCCGGTCGTTCCATGGCAATTATACGTAAAACCCGCGAATTTCCGGGGTTGCCGGGCTCAGTGCATGCAGTGTCTCTGCGACGAAGCGTTGCGCGGTAAGGATGCCCGGAGCGCATTTCCGGGACTTTCGGGGAACTATTTCCGCGCAGTTAACGTTCCCTCGGCAACTCGTCACACATACAAGGATTTGCCGCATGCAAGCTCTTGCAGCTACCGCTCCCGAAACCGCTGAGACCATGGACAACGCCACGGATACGGCCAGGATCGAGACGCGGGAGGTGACAGCGCTCAGCGAGCGGGACTTCAAGCGCGCACTTCAGGACGTCGCACCGCATCTGCGCGCCTTTGCGCGCGGCCTGTGCGGCGACCGCGACCGCGCCGACGATCTGGCGCAGGAAGCCATGTTGCGCGCCTGGGCTGCGCGGGACCGCTACACTGCCGGGACCAACTTCAAGGCCTGGACCTTCACGATCCTGCGCAACCACTTCTACAGCGAGGCCCGCCGCGCGCGCTTCCACGGCGAATACGACGAACTGGCGGCCGAGCGCATTCTATGCGCTCCTGCCGGTCAGGAAAGCGCCGTAGACCTCGGTGACGTGCTGCGCGCGCTGACGGCCATCCCCGCCAGCTATCGCGAGGCGCTGATCCTCGTTGCCGCAGGCAACCTGTCGTACGAGGAAATCGCCGAGATCTGCGGGATCGCGCTGGGCACGGTGAAGAGCCGCATCTGCCGCGCCCGCTCGATGCTGTCGAAGATCATCGAATCGGGTCAGTTGCCCGACTCGCGACACAACTTCGTACTGACCGGCGAGGCTATCGATGCCTTCTTCGCGGAGATGGCGCTGATCGCCAATGCCAATGAAGGCGCGCTCGCCGCCGCTCGCTTCCTCGCGGCCTGACGGTCGAAGCGAAAGCGCAGGGCGGCCTGGCAGCAAGACAGATCAGAGCAGACAGAGCAGGGACGCAAGGCTTTGGATTCGGTATCGCAGTCGATGATCGGGGCGGGACAGCAAGGCGCGCTCGCTGCCGATCGTGCCGCTGAGCGGACTGCCGATTGCGATATGAAGGGGGGCGCTGCCGCCAAGGTTCTGATCGTTGAGGACGAATTCCTGCTGGCCCTGCAACTCGAAGACATCGTCTTGGATGGCGGCCACACCGTGGTCGCCACTGCGGCCGACCGCGCTTCGTTGGAGCGGGTGGGCATCGCGCCCGATGTCGCGCTGGTGGACCTCAACTTGCGCGACGGGTTGACCGGCCCGGCCATCGCTCACGATCTGGCAGCACGCTACGGGTCTCGGGTGATCTACGTGACCGCCAACCCCGGCCAGATCGACACGCCCGCCGAAACGGCCGTGGGCATCGTCACCAAGCCCTTCTCGCAAGCGACGATCCTCGCCGCCATCGCCTACGCCCTTGCGGGCTGCCCCGACCACGGCCGCCCCGGAGACCTGCATCCTCTGCGCCGTATGGGCTGAGCTTTCGGGCAAGGAAGCAGCCGTTGCGCTGGTCCACCCCACTGCAACTGGCATCGCCTGTGGCTCTGCAAGTCTCGCTGCCCCTCCCGCTTGCGGGAGGGGCAGAAGGCTTGGGAACGCAGTGTCCTAGCCGGACGGGGTGGGCGAGCAGCGACGAACGTCTGTTATGGGTGGAGAGCGGACTGGCGCCTGCCTTCGCTGAAGGTGACTATTTCATGCAGCCACGCTTCGGCGCCCTAGCTAGCGCGCTTTTGGCATACGAAAGGGTCAACGGGAATGACTGAAACGGATCAGATGGGATGACGGTCTGGCCGGCGGGCGATGATCTGTTGCTTTGTACACAGGCGGATGCACGCCCCGCAAGTGACAACGGGGCAAGGTCAGGGCATCGCGATCAGGCCATGCGATGCGCCTCTCCCTTTTCGCTGCTGATCGGCCCGCTGCTTCTGGCTCCGCTGCTGGCCGGGTGCGGAAGCAGTGATGGCGATGCTCCGGCGGACAGCGCGAGTGCAGTGCCGGTCAGCGTGACGATGTCGGGTACTGCAGGGGCGTCCGAGCCGGTCGAACCGGTGCATGTCGTGGCGAAGTCTGTTTTTGCCCCACCCGGAGCCATTCCGACGGATGCCCCCTCTGCCGTGGCGCCAACGGCCACGTCTGCGCAGGTGGTGGAGGACGGGGGCTCCGATGGGGCTGCGTCGGTGGATGCGCCGGGCTCTGCTACGGCTCCGACTCCGGCGCCCGCGCCGGTGCCCACCCCGCTGGCGACACCGTTGCCCGAAAAGCCTGCGGTGCCCAGTGCGAAGCCAGTGCCCAGCCCTAAGCCGGTCTCGGGCCCCGCTGCCAGACCGGCAATGGTCAGCCCGGTCGGCGATACGTCGGCCTATCCGGTCGGGCCGAGCGTGCCGCTGAGGCCGGGCTACTACGCGACCGGCGATACCCCGTGCGACAGGGTGAGCGCCAGGACCGTGCTGGTGCTCTACCGCGACGGGATGGACAGCGCTGCGGGCTCCTGCGCGTGGAGCGAGGTGCAGCCCGTGGCGGGCGCAGGTGCAGCTACGAGTGTATCCGGAAGCTGGCGAGTGACGCGGCGCTGTCTGGTCGGTCAGCAGGAAGGCGTCAGCGACGGCACCCCTTATGTCCGCCATGCGCGGATCACGCTGGCAGGCAAGGGCGCGTTCGTGCTGCGCGACGAGGGCGGCGTGGCGCCGGTCCGGGCGAAGTGGTGCCCGCAGGCGAGCCTCCCCGAACCCTGGCGCTCGCAGCCGCCGATCGGGGGCTGAGGGGCGGGAGCCACGCGATGCATATGGCCGACCGCGCTCCAACCTGAACGTCTCGTTCAGATTTCGCGACAAACTGTTACGAAAGCCCGGGTGCACTGACATGAATGCGCGACAATCTGCGGGCAGAGCATGCGCCATGCGCAAACCTCTCGCCGCTTCGGCCGCTTCCGCCCTTGGGCTCGCCCTTGCATCCGTTCTGCTCGCGGCCTCGCCCGCCCTGGCCCAGATGGGCGATATGGGTGGCGGCATGGGCCAGATGGGCGGCATGGGCGATATGGGCGGCGGTGGCGGTCCGGGTGGCGGCGGCCATCATGGCGGTGACGAGGGCGGCCCTCCGGGTGGCGGTGCGGATCGTCCGCGCCCTCCCAAGCCTTTGAAGCGCAAGGACTACGACAAGATCGTCGAGCAGATGTTCGACGAGGCCGACGCCAACCACGACGGCACGGTGACGGTGGCCGAACTGCATGGCGTGGTCGAGGCCAAGCGCGAGGCGCTGATCCGTGCGCGCTTCACTGCCGTCGATGCCAACCATGACGGCACCATCTCGCCTGACGAGTTCATGGTATGGCAAAAGCAGATGGGCTCTGCCGCATCGGACGAGGGCAGCGCGTTTGGCGATCGCAATGGTCCGATCCCCGATGCCATCATGCCGCACACCAAAGACGAAGGCGACCGCATGGCGCTGCGCCTGATCGAGCCGCTGACCGGCACTGTCATTGCCAAGGCGAACACCAACTACGATGCAGGCATCTCGCTGGCCGAACTGATCGCCTATGAAGGCAAGGCCTTCGAGGCGGCCGACAAGGACCACGACGGCGAGCTGTCGATGGATGAGCTGCGCCCGATGGATGGCCCCGATGGCCATCGGGGTGGCTTCGGTGCCCGTCGCGGGCCGGGTGGTCCGGGCGAGGGTGGGCCGCCGCCGTCGCAGTAAGGGGCAGGTGTCACGGCGTTGCGGGCGCTGGACCGCACCGACAGCGAATAACAGGGTCGGAGAATAACAGACGGGGCGGCGAACCATAGGTCCACCGCCCCGCTATTTTCCGTTTTCAGTGTCTCAGTGACCCCGATGTCCGCCGCCCTGATGACCGCCACCGCCCTGGTGCCCGCCACCCTGCGGATTGCCGCCGCGGAAATTGGGCATCTGGTTGCCACGCTGCGGGTGCATCTCGCCCCGGAACTGGCGGAAGTTGTGCTGGCCCTGCGGCGCATCGCGGCGGAAGTGGCCCGGATCGCCGCGGCGATAGCGATGGTCGCGCCCGTTGCCGCGATACCAGAAGTAGCCGTCGCTGCCCCAGTAGCCATCGTATACCGATCCGTAATAGCCGTCGTACCAGCCGTCATAGGGATAGGGCGCGCCGTAATCCATGTAGCCGATACCGCCGCCGTACCCGCCGTAGCCATAGCCATCGTCGTAACAGCCGGAAAGCGAAGCGACGCCGCCCAGAAGCGCGACGGCAAGTAGTGTCCTTTTCATGGCGACCTCTCGTGTGACCAGTCCGAAGCGCAATTCGCGCCCGTGAAGACGGGTAATATGCGCCGGTGAACATGTCTGTGTGCTGACTGGTAAACGTACGGAAACACTCGACGGTTCCGGAAGGCGCCCGAGGCTGGTGAGGCGATACTGGCGAAAGCCGCGTTTGCGCGCTATGAGCCGCCGCCATCATGGACTCCCCCCTCATGCCCTCAACACACATGTCTCCTGCGATACCTGCTTTAGAGGCCGGACCGTTCACGGTCGCGGCGCTCTATCACTTCACGCCGTTCGCCGATCCGGCTGCCTTGCGTGGACCGCTGCTGGCGCTGTGCGAGGCGCAAGGGATATTCGGCACGCTGCTGCTCGCGCGCGAGGGGATCAACGGCACCGTCGCCGGAACCGCGCCCGCGATCGCCGCGCTGCTCGCGCATATCCGCGCGCTGCCGGGGTGCGAGGGGATCGAGGTGAAGTTCTCCGAGGCCTCGGCGATGCCCTTCCACCGCACCAAGGTGCGCGTGAAGAAGGAGATCGTGACGATGGGCGAGCCGGACATCGACCCGACCGCCTCGGTGGGCACATATGTCGCCCCGCAGGACTGGAACGCGCTGATCTCGGACGCGAACACCATCGTCATCGACACGCGCAACGACTACGAGGTCGCTGCCGGGACGTTCCGGGGCGCGATCGATCCGCAGACCAAGAGCTTCCGCGAGTTTCCGGGCTGGTTCCGGGCCGAGCGCGAGCGCCTGCTCGCCGCCTCGCCCGACGGTACGCCCCCCAAGGTCGCGATGTTCTGCACCGGCGGCATCCGCTGCGAGAAGTCCACTGCGTTCCTCAAGCAGGAGGGCGTCGAGGACGTCTATCACCTGCAGGGCGGCATCCTGAAGTACCTCGAAACCGTGCCCGAGGAAGACAGCCTGTGGCAGGGCGAATGCTTCGTGTTCGACGGCCGGGTGAGCGTGGGCCATGCGCTGGTCGAGGGCGCGCACACGCTGTGCCACGCCTGCCGCCGCCCGGTGAATGAGGCCGAGCGCGCCTCGCCGCTCTACGAGGACGGCGTCAGCTGCCCGGCCTGCTACGACGAGCGCACCGACGAACAGCGCGCCGGCTATCGCGAGCGGGCGAAGCAGGAAGCCCTCGCCGCCGCGCGCGGCGTGGCGCACGTGGGAGCCAGGCGCGACCCTCGCTGACGCTGGTATTTTATGGCACCGGCGCGCCTGCTTCGAAACTCTCCCCCGCGTGAGCAATTGCGGATGGTCTGGAGACGCCCCTTAGCGGACGTTAAAATCCTGTCGTCATCCCAGCGAAAGCTGGGATCGCTTTCGGCATTATGTAACGATAGCGGGATGGGAGGCTGGACCTACATTCTTGCGAACAAGCCGCACGGCGTTCTGTACATCGGAGTGACCAGCAATCTAGCGTTGCGGATGATGCAGCACCGTGCCGGAAGCGGATCGGCATTTTGCCGGAAGTACGGCGTTACACACTTGGTGTTGGTGGAGGAACACGCCGAGATAATTGCCGCCATTGCCCGAGAGAAGGCAATGAAGGCATGGAAGCGTGAGTGGAAAATCGAACTCATCGAAAAGCACAATCCCGGATGGTGCGATCTGTTCGACCGTCTCGTTTGACCGAGAGCGATCCCAGCTTTCGCTGGGATGACGGTATTATGAGAACGTCCGCTCCCCACCCATAACAGCCCTCCAGCGGGTCTCGAACGTGTCCGCGCCGCCTAGGTCTTCGGGTATACCCCGCCCAACACCGTTTCGAAGTGGCGGCGGACGTGGGTGTTGCAGTTGCAGGCCCGCTCGGCGAGTTCGATGGGCTTGAGCACTTCGATCCCGCCGCGTCGGGTGCGCAGCAGGCCTTCGGCCTTGAAGCGCTGGAGCACGCGGCTGGCATAGCTGCGCCCGATCCCCATCATCGAGGCGAGCTGCTCCTGCGTCATCGTCACCTCGTTGCGCCCGATCCGCTCGACCGCGGCAGTCAGCCACTTGGCGGCGCGCTGCTCGATGGTGTGGACGGCATTGCAGGCGATCGACTGGAACACCTGCGCCATCACGCAATCGGCATAGCGCGCGAAGAGATGGCGCACCGCCGCGTTTTCCTGCTTGATCGCGTCGAGTTCGCGGACCGGCAGACGCAGATAGCGACCGCCATGCAGGACGTTGGCCCGCGCATAGGACGGCAGCGCACCCTGGCTGACGATCCCGCCCAGCGCGCCCTCGCGTCCGACCATGATCGTCTCCACCGCGATCCCGCTGTCCAGCAGCACGAAGTACGAGCTGAGCGCATCGCCGCAGGGAAAATAGCAGTAATCGACGTTGTCGCCGCTCTCGTAGATGACGTGCCCCTGATGAAAGTGCACCTCCTCCAGCCGCGTTTCGAGCTGGTGCCGGTCGGCGTCGAGCAGCACGGCCATGAGGTCGTTGCCAGGTGCCATCGGGGGTTTTCTCCGTCGCTTGAGGCCGGATCGCTCCCTTCCCGCTCCCTGTTCTCGGGAGCGCGGACGCATCCGGCGGTTGTCTCGGTTCGGCTGTCTTCGTTCGACAGGGAAATGCGAGCGCGCGCAGGAGGTTCCCATCTTTCGCCGGATATGGCCACTTTTGAACAGACACCGGCGCAATAGAGGCATAAACGTTCACCAGGAACATTTCCCGGCCTCGGGCATTTGCGGATACCGTCAGGTTTTCCCAGACCGCCGCGCGACATAAGCTCATCGGCTCAGGGACTTGCCAGATCTTGCATGCACGGGCGCTTGCAGGAAACTTCGTTTGCTATACGGGAGCGTGATGCGGATCGTTGACCACCTGTCGGGAGGCCTGCACGACACCGCTTTCCGGTGCATGCTCGCTCCAGTTTCCCCTTGCGCGCCGACCTGCAATCCGGCGCGCGAAGGCATGTCGGCATGACCGAGACCCTGCCTTCTGCCCACGATACGGCCACCGTCGACCTGACGACCTGCGATCTCGAGCCGATCCACATCATCGGCCGCATCCAGAGTTTCGGCTGGCTGATCTCGTTCTCCAGCGACTGGATCATCAACCACGTCTCGATGAACTGCGAGGCGCTGTTCGGCGAGGCCCCGCAGGACATGGTGGGCGTGCCCGCCGCCGGGTTCCTGTCACCCAGCGCGCTCCACGATATCCGCTCGCGCCTGCAGGTGCTGGGCCACGGCGGCAGCGTGGAGCGCCTGTTCGAGGTGGACCTGCGCGGCGACGGGCGCCTGTTCGACCTCGCCATCCATGCCTCGGGCCGCTCGTTCGTGGTCGAGATCGAACCGCACGAAGGCGGACGCCGCCGCGATTACGTGAGCTACGTGCGCCCGATGATCGACCGGCTGCGCGATGCGGAAAGCGTCGAGAAGCTCTGCGCCTCCGCCGCCCGCCACTTGCGCGGGCTGACCGGGTTCGACCGGGTGATGGTCTACCGCTTCGATGCCGATGGCGCGGGCGAGGTGATCGCCGAGAGCCTGAACGGCATGGTTGACAGCTTCAAGGGCCAGCACTTCCCGGCGTCCGACATCCCGGCGCAGGCGCGCAGGCTCTACACCCGCAACATGCTGCGCATCATCACCGATGTCGACGATCCCACAGTGCCGATCCATCCCGCCACCGGGCCGAGCGGCGAGCCGCTGGACCTGTCGATGTCGGGCTTGCGCGCGGTCTCGCCGATCCACATCGAATATCTGCGCAACATGGGCGTCAAGGCGTCGATGTCGGTCTCGATCATGCGGCGCGGCAAGCTGTGGGGGCTGATGGCCTGCCACCATTACGCGCCCTTGCGCCTGTCCTATTCGGTCCGCACCGCCAGCGAGCTGTTCGGCGAGTTCTTCGCCTACCTGCTCGACCAGAAGGAAACCGACGCGGCGATGGGCATGCGGCTCGATTCGCTGCGCCTGCACGACGAGATCATGGCCCGCGTCGCCGCCGGCGGCACGCTGGTCGACGCCTTCGGCGATTTCTCGCAATCGATCGGCCGGGTGATCCCCTTCGACGGCGCCGTGGCGTGGATCGATGGAGAGTTCATGCGCTACGGCATTACGCCCGACGAGGCGCAGTTCTCGAAGTTGGCGCGCTTCCTCAACACCGCAGGGGCCAGCACGGTGTGGTCGACCGACCGCATCGTCACGCTGTTCGAGCCTGCCGCCGAATGGGCCGATCGCGCCGCAGGGCTGCTGGCGCTGCCGGTCAGCCGCTCTCCCCGCGATTATATCGTGTTGTTCCGGCAGGAGCACGTTCGCGAGGTCAAGTGGGCGGGCAATCCCGAGAAGCCGGTGGAGCTTGGCCCCAACGGCGCGCGCCTGACGCCGCGCAGCAGTTTCGAGCTGTGGAAGGAAGAGCGCCGGGGCCAGTCGCGCCCGTGGACCGAGGAGGAAGTGCAGGCCGCCGACGCGCTGCGCGTCACCCTGCTCGAAGTCGTGCTGCGCCTGGCCGAGATCGCCAATGCCGAGCGTGACAAGGCCCATCGCCAGCAGGACATGCTGATCGCGGAGCTGAACCACCGCGTGCGCAATATCCTCAACCTGATCCGGGGCCTCGTCACCCAGAGCAAGGACGGCGCGAAGACGATCGACGACTTTGCCGAGATCGTCGGCAGCCGCATCCACGCGCTGGCCCGCGCCCACGATCAGGTGACGCAGACCGACTGGTCGCCCTCCTCGATCTACAATCTCATCCGCACCGAGACCGACGCCTACGCCAGCCACAGCCTCGACCGGGTGGTGATCGAGGGGCCGGACGCGATGATCGCGCCCAGCGCCTTCACCACGCTGGCGCTGGTGATCCACGAGCTGATGACCAATTCGTGCAAGTACGGCGCGCTCTCGGATTCGCGCGGTACGGTCAATGTGCTGCTGTCGCGCGGGGACGACGGCTCGCTGGAGATCGACTGGCGCGAAAGCGGCGGCCCGCCGGTGCAGGCCCCGACCCGGCGCGGCTTCGGCTCGACCATCATCGAGCGTACGATCCCGCACGAACTGGGCGGCAGCGCCTCGGTGGTCTATCCCGAGCAGGGCCTTCATGCGCTGTTCCTGATCCCCGACGAGCATATCGCCACCTTCGCCACGCCCACCGCCTCGCCGCGCGAGCCCGCCCCGGTGCCGACCGAGAGCGAGATGCGCGACGACGGCTTCTTCAAGGGCGCCGCGCTGATCGTGGAAGACAACGTGATCATCGCCATGGAGGCCGAGGACCTGCTGCGCGGGATCGGCTTCGAGGATTGCCGCATCGCCGGATCGGTGCGCGGCGCGCTGGACCTGATCGACGAGACCGAGATCAGCTTCGCCATGCTCGACGTCAATCTGGGCAAGGACACCAGCGAGCCGGTAGCCAAAGCCCTGTACGAGCGGGCGATCCCGTTCATCTTCGCCAGCGGCTATGGCGAGAACGCGATCCAGTCGGCAGACCTCGGCAACGTGCCCACCGTCACCAAGCCCTATTCCGAGCGCGACGTGAAAAACGCCGTGGTGCGGCTGATGCAGGACCGGCTGTAGGCGGTTCGGGCCGGGGCGGGTAGAACGGGGCAGGGCGGTTCCACAAGCGACCCACCTTGACCCCATCCCGCCGATCCCCTACAGGCGCGCATCCCTTGCGGGTTCGCTCGTGGGGGCAGTACAAGGCTGAACATTGTCATTCGGCAAGGTTTGTCGCGGTTTTCCAGTGCGTTCGCGTGTCTGGAAGCGAGTCGGTGAACCGGGTTCGAACGGGTCTTTCGGGGCGCCTCGCGCGATTCGAAAAGGCATGTGTCCGACCGTCAGGTGGCAAAGTAATCCGGTGCAGGGCGCCGGGTGGAGTGTTTTCGGCTCATGTGCGGCAAGGCGTATCGCCTGCGGCTGTGGTTCTTCCGGTTTTCCGGTGGCGCCGTTGCAGGGGTGAAAAGCCGGTGCTGCACCTGACCTTCTTCTCTCTTCCCGTCGAAATGGACCGGCCCCGTACAGCGCTTATGCGTCTCATCGGGGGTGCGAAGGGTGCGTGCCGTGGTTCGTGGATCTGCCTGAAGATCCGAAGCGAATACGCGGCCCGGATCCATCGCACTCCAAAAATTCGAAAGAAGAGTATAGATGCCCACTATCAACCAGCTGGTCCGCAAGGGCCGCGAGCCGCAGAAGGCCAAGTCCAAGGTCCCTGCGATGGAGCAGAACCCGCAGAAGCGCGGCGTTTGCACCCGCGTCTACACGACCACCCCGAAGAAGCCGAACTCGGCACTTCGCAAGGTCGCCAAGGTCCGTCTGACCAACAGCCGCGAAGTCATCTCGTACATTCCGGGTGAAGGCCACAACCTGCAGGAGCACTCGGTCGTGCTCATCCGCGGCGGCCGCGTCCGCGATCTTCCCGGCGTTCGCTACCACATCCTGCGCGGCGTGCTCGATACGCAGGGCGTCAAGGATCGCAAGCAGAGCCGCTCGAAGTACGGCGCCAAGCGTCCGAAGTGACCATGCCGGGGGCATGGTCATCCCAGCGAAAGCTGGGATCGCTGGCCTCCGAAGCTAAGGTCGGTTGAAACAGTTTATCGACGTCGCGCAATGCCGGTAGCGGTCCCAACTTTCGCTGGGATGACGGGCTCCAAGGCACAAGCGGCGGTCTAATGAAGGAATTTGCGACATGTCACGTCGTCGTCGTCCCGAGAAGCGGGAAATCCTGCCTGATCCCAAGTTCGGTGATCTGGTCCTGTCGAAGTTCATGAACAACCTCATGCTCGACGGCAAGAAGTCGGTCGCCGAATCGATCGTCTATGGCGCCATGACCACCATGGAAACCCGCGCCAAGGCCGATCCGGTCCAGCTGTTCCACGATGCGCTGAACAACGTGAAGCCGCAGATCGAAGTCCGCAGCCGCCGCGTCGGTGGTGCGACCTACCAGGTTCCGGTCGAGGTTCGCCCCGAGCGCGCCCAGGCTCTCGCCATCCGCTGGCTGATTTCGGCGGCGCGCAACCGTCCCGAGACCACCATGGCGGCGCGTCTGTCGGGTGAGCTGCTCGACGCCGCGAACAACCGTGGCAACGCGGTGAAGAAGCGCGAAGACACGCACCGCATGGCGGATGCGAACCGCGCGTTCTCGCACTACCGCTGGTAAGTCTTGCGGTGATGCCCGGGCGGCCGTCTCCTTCCTTCATTCTTCACGGGATGAAGGCGGGGGGCTGGTCATCCGGGCGTCACACTTTTATTTCAGGGGGCAAGGTCTTATCTCTAGGCCGCTTCCGCTCCCGAAACCCTCGCTAAGGATTCTCCCATGGCACGCAGCCATCCGCTGAATATGTACCGTAACATCGGTATCATGGCGCACATCGATGCTGGCAAGACCACCACGACCGAGCGTATCCTCTACTACACCGGCAAGTCCTACAAGATCGGCGAAGTCCACGACGGCGCCGCGACCATGGACTGGATGGAGCAGGAGCAGGAGCGCGGCATCACGATCACGTCGGCCGCGACGACCTGTTTCTGGACCGCCGAGGGCCAGGAATACCGCATCAACATCATCGACACCCCCGGACACGTCGACTTCACCATCGAAGTCGAGCGTTCGCTGCGCGTGCTCGACGGTGCTGTCGCGTGCTTCGACGGCGTTGCCGGCGTTGAGCCGCAGTCGGAAACCGTGTGGCGCCAGGCCGACAAGTACGGCGTGCCGCGCATGTGCTTCATCAACAAGCTCGACCGCACCGGCGCGAACTTCAAGTACTGCGTGCAGTCGATCATCGACCGCCTCGGTGCGACGCCCGCCGTGCTCTACATCCCGATCGGTCTCGAGTCGGACCTGAAGGGCCTCGTCGACCTCGTGCACAACCGCGCGATCATCTGGAAGGACGAGTCGCTGGGCGCCGAGTTCTTCTATGAAGAGATCCCGGCCGAGCTCGCTGACGAAGCCGAAGAGTACCGCATGAAGCTCATCGAGCTCGCCGTCGAACAGGACGACGAGGCGATGGAAGCCTACCTCGAAGGCAACGAGCCCGACGTCGCAACGCTCAAGAAGCTGATCCGCAAGGGTACGCTGGGCCACGCCTTCGTGCCGGTCGTCTGCGGTTCGGCGTTCAAGAACAAGGGCGTGCAGCCCCTGCTCGACGCCGTTGTCGACTACCTGCCTTCGCCGCTCGACATCGAAGACGTCCAGGGCGTCAAGGTCGACAGCGACGAGGCCGACAGCCGTCCGCCCAAGGACGACGCACCGTTCTCGGCGCTCGCGTTCAAGGTCATGAACGATCCGTTCGTGGGCTCGCTCACCTTCTGCCGCATCTACTCGGGCACGCTCTCGAAGGGTTCGTACCTGAACTCGGTGAAGCAGAAGAAGGAAAAGGTCGGTCGTATCCTCGAGATGCACGCCAACGAGCGTAAGGACATCGAAGAGGCTTACGCAGGCGACATCGTCGCACTGGCCGGCATGAAGGAAACCACCACGGGCGACACGCTCTGCGCGGAAAAGGCGCCGATCGTTCTCGAGCGTATGGAATTCCCCGAGCCGGTTATCGAGCTTTCGGTGGAGCCCAAGACCAAGGCCGACCAGGAGAAGATGGGCGTCGCGCTCAACCGTCTCTCGGCCGAAGATCCCTCGTTCCGCGTGTCGACCGACCACGAATCGGGCCAGACCATCATCAAGGGCATGGGCGAGCTTCACCTCGACATCATCGTCGACCGCATGCGTCGCGAGTTCAAGGTCGAAGCCAACGTCGGTGCGCCGCAGGTGGCCTACCGCGAATACCTCGGCAAGCCTGTCGATGTGGACTACACCCACAAGAAGCAGTCGGGCGGTACGGGTCAGTTCGGCCGCGTGAAGGTCAAGGTCACGCCGGGCGAGCGCGGTTCGGGCATCACCTTCAAGGACGAGATCAAGGGCGGTAACATTCCGAAGGAATATATCCCCGCGATCGAAAAGGGCATGCGCGAAACCGCTGCCTCGGGCTCGCTGGTCGGCTTCCCGATCATCGACTTCGAAATCGTCCTCTACGACGGTTCGTACCACGACGTCGACTCGAGCGCGCTGGCGTTCGAAATCGCCGGTCGCGGTGCCATGCGTGAAGTCGCCCAGAAGGCCGGCATCAAGCTGCTCGAACCGATCATGAAGGTCGAGGTCGTGACCCCGGAAGAGTTCATGGGCGACGTCATCGGCGACCTCAACTCGCGTCGTGGCCAGATCCAGGGCACCGACACCCGTGGTAACGCACAGGTCGTGGAGGCGAATACGCCGCTCGCGAACATGTTCGGCTACGTGAACTCGCTGCGCTCCTTCACCCAGGGTCGCGCGAACTATTCGATGATCTTCTCCCACTACGACGAAGTCCCGGCGAACGTCGCGGCCGAAGTCAAGGAGAAGCTCGCCTAAGGGCGGGTTTCAAGGAGAAGCTTGCCTGCGGGCAAGAAAGGTTTTAGGGGCGGCGCCTGATTCCATGGGAGCCGCTCCGATACCCGCGGATTCAAATTCAAGACGAAAGAAGGTTTGAAAATGGCCAAGGCAAAATTCGAGCGGAACAAGCCGCACTGCAACATCGGCACCATCGGTCACGTTGACCACGGCAAGACCACGCTGACTGCCGCCATCACCAAGGTGATGTCGGAGACCTTCGGTGGTGAAGCCGTTGACTTCGCGAACATCGACAAGGCTCCGGAAGAGCGCGAGCGCGGCATCACGATCTCGACCGCACACGTCGAGTACGAGACCGACGCCCGTCACTACGCGCACGTCGACTGCCCGGGTCACGCTGACTACGTGAAGAACATGATCACCGGTGCTGCCCAGATGGACGGCGCGATCCTGGTTGTGAACGCTGCTGACGGCCCGATGCCGCAGACCCGCGAGCACATCCTGCTCGCTCGCCAGGTTGGCGTGCCGCAGCTCGTCGTGTTCATGAACAAGGTCGACCAGGTTGACGATCCGGAGCTGCTCGAGCTCGTCGAACTCGAAGTTCGCGAACTGCTCTCGTCGTACGACTTCGACGGCGACAACATTCCGATCATCATGGGTTCGGCTCTCGCCGCTCTCGAAGGTCGTGACGACAACATCGGCAAGGAAAAGATCCTTGAGCTGATGTCGGCAGTCGACACCTTCATCCCGCAGCCGCCGCGCCCCACCGACAAGCCGTTCCTGATGCCCGTCGAGGACGTGTTCTCGATCTCGGGTCGTGGTACGGTTGTGACCGGCCGCGTCGAGACCGGCATTGTCAAGGTTGGTGAAGAAGTTGAAGTCGTGGGTATCCGCGACACGCAGAAGACCACCGTCACCGGCGTTGAAATGTTCCGCAAGCTGCTCGACCAGGGTGAAGCCGGCGACAACATCGGCGCACTGGTTCGTGGCCTGAAGCGCGACGACGTTGAGCGTGGCCAGGTTCTCTGCAAGCCCGGCACCGTCAAGCCGCACACCGAGTTCTCGGCAGAAGTCTACGTCCTGTCGAAGGACGAAGGTGGCCGTCACACGCCGTTCTTCGCGAACTACCGTCCGCAGTTCTACTTCCGCACCACGGACGTCACCGGTGAGGTTATCCTCCCCGAGGGCACCGAGATGGTGATGCCGGGCGACAACGTGACCATCTCGGTCAAGCTGATCGCACCGATCGCCATGGACGAAGGCCTCCGCTTCGCAATCCGCGAAGGCGGCCGCACCGTCGGTTCGGGCGTCGTTGCCTCGATCACGAAGTAATTCGCTGATCGTCAGCTCCGGCTGAGACACGAAAGGCCCGGTCTTCCGATAAGGAAGGCCGGGCCTTTTCGTTTGTCCGGAGCAGATGCGCTTGCTCTGCAGAGATTGAGGGGAGCGGGCTCTTCCCTGCAAGCCGTCAGGGTGCGCGCTGTTCGCCCTGACCGATCTTCCAGGCGTCGGAATTTTTCGGGGCCTCGGGAATGCTCTTTAGGTCGATGTAGTAGACCGGAGGAGGGACGTGACCGAAGGGGATGGTGATGCAGGGGCCCAGGCATCCCGGAATGCCGCTTACGTCAGGGGCATGCAGGGCGCCGTCGCGGGTGCTTTCGTCAACGGACTTCGATGGCGAGACGCGCTGGCTTTCGCCGTCGCCTCCATGCGAGCACACGACGATGGTGCCGCCATCCTCACCGCTGCTGGCTTTGGCGGCCTGACGGCAGGCATCGTCGACCGCCCCGCCGGCGGGATCGGGTGTTGTCGCATGGGCTGTCAGGGTGGTCGTGTCGTCGCCGAGATCCACAGGAACGGCCTGCGCGGTGGGCGCATAGGGATCCTGTGTCGCAAAGGCGAGGTTCGGCGCAAGTATTGCAAAGGCCAGTGGGCCAAGCGCGCCGGAAAAAATCTTGAGCGGTTGCATCGAAAAATAAGGCATCCAGTAGGCGTCGCTCCGTCTATCTAGGTGGGGGCGGCGCTGCCGGGAAGGGGTGGCACTGTAATACTGTGTCGCGCGCGGAAAACCGGCTGCGACACGCAAATCAGGGCTTGCCCGACTCGGGCTTCGCGTGTAGGGGCGCGGTTCGAATTTGACGGGACCGCGCGTCCTTTGGCTCTTTCTCATCGGTAGTAGGTAATGGAAGCTCAGAACATCCGTATCCGCCTCAAGGCGTTTGATCACCGCGTGCTCGACCAGGCCACTGGCGAAATCGCTGACACGGCACGCCGCACCGGCGCTCTGATTCGTGGGCCCATTCCTCTTCCGACGAAGATCGAGAAGTTCACGGTCAACCGTGGCCCGCACATCGACAAGAAGTCGCGTGAGCAGTTCGAGGTCCGCACCTACAAGCGTCTGCTTGACATCGTGCAGCCCAACGCTGCCACTGTCGACGCGCTGATGAAGCTGGACCTCGCGGCCGGCGTGAACGTCGAGATCAAGCTGGCCTAAAGGCTGGCGAACGGGGTGGCCTGAAAAGGTTGCCCCGGTGGTCCTTTCCGATCGGACCTTAACTAGATCGAGGAATACTTGTCGGCTTTGATGGCCGGCTTTGCAGGGAGAAACCTGCAGAGACAGCGCCCCGAGGGAATAGCCCGAAGGGACACAAGGGATACCTCCGGCGAGGCTTTCGGGCCTGGTTCGGGAATGCGTCCCCCGTCTCGCTTCCGTGGCCCGCAAGGGCTGGCAGGGAGCACCTGACCCGGACGGGGTTCGTATCACACACAGGGTTGGACATGCGTACGGGGGATGGTCCTGCGTACGCCTCTGTAAGGAGTAAGGTCATGCGTACCGGCGTGATCGCAAAGAAAGTCGGGATGACCCGCCTGTTCCAGGAGGACGGTCGCCACGTGCCCGTCACCGTCCTGGCGCTGGAGGATTGCCAGGTCGTCTCCGTCCGTACCGAAGAGCGCGACGGCTATGTCGCCGTTCAGCTCGGTGCCGGCGAAGCCAAGCAGAAGAACGTTGCCAAGCCGCAGCGTGAGCACTTCGCGAAGGCTCAGGTTCCTCTCAAGATGCGCGTCGCGGAATTCCGCGTCGCCGACGACGCCCTCCTCGAGGTTGGCGCGACGATTGCGGCTTCGCACTTCGTCCCGGGCCAGCTTGTCGACGTGGGCGGCCACACCCAGGGTAAGGGCTTCCAGGGCGCTATGAAGCGCTGGGGCTTCGGCGGTATGCGCGCCACCCACGGTGTGTCGATCTCGCACCGTGCGCACGGTTCGACGGGTAACCGTCAGGATCCGGGCAAGGTGTTCAAGAACAAGAAGATGGCCGGCCACATGGGCGACCGTCAGCGCACCCAGCAGAACCTCGAAATCGTCCGCGTGGACGATGAGCGTGGCCTGATCTTCGTCAAGGGCTCGGTCCCGGGCGCGAAGAATTCGTGGCTCACCGTTGCGGACGCCGTCAAGGTCGACCGCCACGCCGAGGCTCCGTACCCCGCCGGCATCAAGTCGGTGGCGAACAGCAACGACACGGCCGCTGCCGAGACCCCCGCTGACGTGGCGGCTCCCGAAGCGACCGAAGGCCAGGAGGGCTAATCATGAAGGTTCAGGTCCTCAACATCGACGGTTCGGCCGGTAACGGCGACATCGAACTTTCGGACGACGTGTTCGGCCTCGAGCCGCGCGCGGACATCCTGCACCGCGTCGTCACCTGGCAGCTCGAGAACCGTCGCGGCATCGCCCGCGCGACCCGCGAGCGTTCGGACGTTGCCCGCACGGGTAAGAAGTTCGGCAACCAGAAGGGCGGCGGTTCGGCTCGTCACGGCGATCGTGCGGCTCCGGTGTTCATCGGCGGTGGTAAGGCTCACGGTGCCCGTCGCCGCGAGTTCAACATCTCGCTGAACAAGAAGATCCGCGCACTCGGTCTGAAGATGGCTCTGTCGTCGAAGGCGCAGGGCGGTCTCGTGATCGTCGACACCCTGGACGTGGCGGATGCCAAGACCAAGGCTCTGGCCGGTCAGCTCGCCAAGGCGAACTTCGGCAAGAAGGTGCTGATCGTGGACGGTGAGCAGGTCAACGAGGGCTTTGCCCGCGCTGCCCGCAACATCGTCGGCGTGAACGTGCTCCCGGCCATGGGCGCCAACGTCTATGACATCCTGAAGCACGACACGCTGGTGCTGACGCGCGCTGCTGTCGAAAAGCTGGAGGCGCGTTTCAATGGCTAAGTCCACTGTGAACATCCGTCATTACGACGTGATCCTCGCACCGCACATCACCGAGAAGTCGACGCTCCTTTCGGAGAACAACGCGGTCGTCTTCAAGGTTGCCGGCGATGCGACCAAGCCCGAGATCAAGGCTGCCGTCGAGGCTCTGTTCGACCGCAAGGTCGCCAGCGTCAACACGCTCGTCACCAAGGGCAAGACCAAGCGCTGGCGCGGTAAGGAATACCGCCGCAGCGACGTGAAGAAGGCGATCGTCACTCTGGCTGCCGGTGAGCAGCCGATCGACATCACCGAAGGCGTACGGGGCTGATCCGATGGCACTTAAGCATTACAACCCGACCAGCCCGGCCCGCCGCGGCCTGGTCCTCGTCGACAAGTCGTCGCTCTGGAAGGGCAAGCCCGTCAAGGCGCTGACCGAAGGCAAGAGCAAGACCGGCGGTCGTAACAACAAGGGTCATGTCACCTCGCGTGGCATCGCCGGTGGTCACAAGCAGAAGTACCGCTTCATCGACTTCAAGCGTCGCAAGTGGGACATGGAAGCGACCGTCGAGCGTCTTGAGTACGATCCCAACCGTACGGCGTTCATCGCTCTGGTGACCTACACCGACGGCGAGCAGACCTACATCATCGCGCCGCAGCGTCTTTCGGTCGGCGACGTCATCGTCGCTGGCGAGAAGACCGACGTGAAGCCCGGCAACGCCATGCTTCTGTCGCAGATGCCGGTCGGCACGATCTGCCACAACGTCGAGATGAAGCCCGGCAAGGGCGGTCAGATCGCCCGTTCGGCAGGCACCTATGTGCAGGTCGTCGGTCGTGACCGCGGCATGGTCATCGTTCGCCTGAACTCGGGTGAGCAGCGTTACCTGCGCGGCGATTGCATGGGCACCGTGGGCGCCGTGTCGAACCCCGACAACGGCAACCAGACCCTCGCAAAGGCCGGTCGCAAGCGTTGGATGGGCCGTCGCCCGCTGACGCGCGGTGTCGCAAAGAACCCGGTCGATCACCCGCACGGTGGTGGTGAAGGCCGTACCTCGGGTGGTCGTCACCCGGTTACGCCCTGGGGCAAGCCGACCAAGGGTGCCCGCACTCGCAACAACAAGCAGACGGACAAGCTCATCATCCGTTCGCGCCACGCCAAGAAGAAGAGGTAAGACACGATGGCACGTTCCGTCTGGAAAGGCCCCTTCGTCGACCTGTACCTTCTCAAGAAGGCCGAGGTCGCGCAGGATGCCGGTGCAAAGGCTGCTCCGATCAAGACCTGGTCGCGTCGCTCCACCATCCTTCCGCAGTTCGTTGGTCTGACCTTCCAGGTCTACAACGGGCACAAGTTCATCCCTGTCTCGGTCAACGAGGACATGGTCGGCCACAAGCTCGGTGAATTCGCGCCCACGCGCTCGTTCCCCGGCCACGCTGCCGACAAGAAGGGCAAGCGCTAATGAGCAAGCAGGCAGCACCCCGCCGCGTCGGCGACAAGGAAGCTCTTGCGGTCAACACCACCATCCGTGGTTCGGCCCAGAAGCTCAATCTCGTCGCTGCGCTCATCCGTGGCCGCAAGGCCGAGGAAGCGATGAACATCCTCACGTTCTCGACCAAGGCCATGGCCGTTGAGGCCCGCAAGGTTCTCGCCTCGGCGATCGCCAATGCGGAAAACAACCACAACCTCGACGTCGACGCTCTCGTCGTCGCCGAGGCGTCGGTCGGCAAGTCGATCACCATGAAGCGTTTCCACGCTCGCGGTCGCGGCAAGTCCACCCGGATCCTCAAGCCGTTCTCGCGCCTGCGGATCGTCGTTCGCGAAGTCGAGGAGGTTTGATCCATGGGTCATAAATCTAATCCGATCGGTCTGCGTCTGCAGATCAACCGTACCTGGGACAGCCGCTGGTTCGCGGAAGGCCGGGACTACGGCAAGCTGCTTGAGGAAGACCTCAAGATCCGCAAGTTCATCATCGAGACCGTGCCGCAGGCTGCTGTCTCGAAGGTGGTCATCGAGCGTCCGGCCAAGCTGTGCCGCATCTCGATCTACGCAGCTCGTCCCGGTGTGATCATCGGCAAGAAGGGCGCGGATATCGAGAAGCTGCGCAAGCAGCTCTCGGCCATGACCGGCAGCGAAGTGAAGCTGAACATCGTCGAAATCCGCAAGCCGGAAGTCGATGCCAAGCTGATCGCCCAGGGCATTGCCGACCAGCTGATCCGCCGTGTCGCTTTCCGCCGTGCGATGAAGCGCGCGATGCAGTCCGCCATGCGTCTGGGTGCCGAAGGCATCAAGATCATGTGCGGTGGCCGTCTCGGCGGCGCTGAAATCGCCCGTGTCGAGCAGTACCGTGAAGGCCGCGTGCCGCTTCACACGCTGCGTGCGAACATCGACTATGCCGCTGCCGAAGCGCTGACCGCGTACGGCATCATCGGCATCAAGGTGTGGGTCTTCAAGGGCGAGATCCTCGGCCACGACCCGATGGCGCAGGACCGGCTGATGATGGAGGCTCAGACCTCCGGCGTCCGCCCGGCGCGCTGAGGCTTAGGATAGAGTAAGCACCATGCTGCAACCGAAAAAGACCAAGTTCCGCAAGGCCTTCAAGGGCAGGATCAAGGGCGATGCCAAGGGTGGCACCGACCTGAACTTCGGCTCCTACGGCCTCAAGGCTCTCGAGCCGGAGCGTATCACCGCCCGCCAGATCGAAGCGGCCCGCCGCGCGATCACGCGTCACCTCAAGCGCCAGGGTCGTCTCTGGATCCGCGTCTTCCCGGACGTGCCGGTTTCGAAGAAGCCTGCCGAAGTCCGTCAGGGTAAGGGCAAGGGTTCGGTCGAATACTGGGCGGCCCGCGTCAAGCCCGGCCGTATCCTGTTCGAAGTCGACGGCGTTGCCGGCCCGCTCGCAGCCGAGGCATTCAGCCGCGCTGCGATGAAGCTGCCGATCAAGACCAAGGTTGTTGCCCGTCTCGGCGACACCTCGCACCTGGAGGCCTAAGACATGGCTGACAAGACCGAAGATCTGCGCGCCAAGACCGACGACCAGCTCACCGCTGACCTCGTTGATCTCAAGCGCGAACAGCTCAACCTGCGCTTCCAGGCTGCAACCAACCAGCTTGAGCGTCCTGCTCGCGTCAAGGAAGTGCGTCGCGATATCGCGCGCATCAAGACGCTCCAGGCCGAACGCGCAGCTAAGGCTTAAGGAGACCACCGATGCCCAAGCGTATCCTGATCGGGACGGTTGTTTCCGACAAGACCGACAAGACTGTTACCGTGCTCGTTGAGCGTAAGGTGAAGCACCCCCTCTACGGGAAGATCATCCGCCGCTCGAAGAAGTACCACGCCCACGACGAGGACAACGCCTTCAAGACCGGCGAGCGCGTCCGGATCGAGGAGACGAAGCCCTTCTCGAAGACCAAGACCTGGAAGGTTCTTGACCGTCTTCAGGCGAGCAAGGGAACGGCGCTCGAAGCCGAGGTCTAAGACCTCGGCCCAGGGCCTTCGTGACGTGAGTTGACCTTGGCAGATAAATGCGGCAAAGGGCCGCCTTCGCCTGCCAAGGCGACTCGGGCCTCTTCGGGGGCCTGTATTTTTAGGAACTGCCGGACTGGTTCCGGCAAGCCAGTTGAGAAGGACTCGGATCCATGATCCAGATGCAATCCAATCTCGACGTCGCGGACAACAGCGGCGCAAAGCGCGTCCAGTGCATCAAGGTGCTGGGTGGCTCTAAGCGTCGTTTCGCGGGCGTCGGCGACATCATCGTGGTGTCGATCAAGGAGGCGCAGCCCCGCGCTCGCGTCAAGAAGGGCGACGTTCACCGTGCGGTGATCGTGCGTACCCGCAAGGACGTGCGTCGCGCTGACGGCAGTGTCATCCGCTTCGACAGCAATGCTGCGGTTCTCGTGAACAAGAACGAAGAGCCCATCGGCACCCGTATCTTCGGCCCCGTCGTGCGCGAACTGCGCGGTCGCGGTTTCATGAAGATCATCTCGCTCGCGCCGGAGGTGCTGTAATGGCTGCCGCGAAGATCAAGAAGGGTGACCAGGTCGTCGTCCTGTCCGGCAAGGACAAGGGCCGCACCGGCGCCGTGCTGCAGGTTCTCCCCAAGGATGGCAAGGTCATCGTTGAGGGCGTGAACGTTGCGACCAAGCACCGCAAGCCTACCCAGCAGAACCCGCAGGGCGGCATCGACCGCGTCGCGGCCCCGATGGCGATCAGCAAGGTTGCCGTTGCCACCAAGGATGGCAAGCCGACCCGCGTTCGTTTCGAAGTGCAGGATGGCAAGAAGGTCCGCGTGGCCGTGAAGTCCGGAGAGACGATCGATGGCTGACAAGTACACCCCGCGTCTGCGCTCGAAGTACGACGCTGAAATCGCGAAGGCGATGACCGAGAAGTTCGGTTACAAGAACGTGATGGAAGTGCCCAAGATCGAGAAGATCACGCTCAACATGGGCGTCGGTGAGGCTAGCCAGGACAAGAAGAAGGTCCAGACTGCCGCTGCCGAGATGGAAGCCATCGCAGGGCAAAAGCCCGTCATCACCAAGGCCCGCAAGTCGATCGCCCAGTTCAAGCTGCGCGAAGGCATGCCGATCGGCTGCAAGGTGACGCTGCGTCGTGAGCGTATGTACGAATTCCTGGATCGTCTCGTCACGATCGCGATGCCCCGCATCCGCGACTTCCGTGGCCTGAATCCGAAGTCGTTCGACGGTCGCGGCAACTACGCGATGGGTCTCAAGGAGCAGATCATCTTCCCGGAGATCAGCTACGACAAGATCGACAAGGTGCGTGGCATGGACATCATCGTCACCACCACTGCGAAGACCGATGAGGAAGCGCGCGAGCTGCTTCGTCTGTTCGGTTTCCCGTTCCCGGCCGATGCGTCGGAACAGAAGGAAGCGGCGTGAGCCGCTGAGGAAGAGAGCTTAAGTCCATGGCGAAACTGAGTTCCGTGAACAAGAACGAGCGCCGCAAGCAGCTCGTTCAGAAGTATGCAGGCAAGTACGCGCGCCTGAAGGCCGTTGCCGATGACGAATCGCTCGACGAAACCGAGCGCCTCATCGCCCGCCTCAAGCTGGCCGAGATCCCGCGCAACGCAAACCCCACGCGGGTTCGCAACCGTTGCGCCACGACCGGTCGTCCGCGCGGTTACTACCGCAAGTTCGGTCTGTGCCGCGTCGAGCTGCGTGATCTTGCCAACAAGGGCATGATCCCCGGCGTGACCAAGTCGAGCTGGTAAGGGATACCCGAAAATGGCTATGACCGATCCCCTGGGTGATATGCTCACCCGCATCCGCAACGGCCAGCGTGCAAAGAAGGACTCCGTCCTTTCGCCGGCCTCCAAGCTTCGTGCCCGCGTGCTCGAAGTGCTCCAGCGCGAAGGCTACATCCGTGGCTTCAGCGACGATGCGACCGGTGCTCACCCGCAGCTTCGCATCGAGCTGAAGTACTTCGAGGGCGAGCCCGCCATCAAGCACATCGCTCGCGTTTCGAAGCCGGGCCGCCGCGTCTATTCGGGCTCGAAGGAGCTTCCGATCGTGCGCAACGGTCTGGGCATCACCATCGTTTCGACGCCCCGTGGCGTGCTCTCGGACGCCGAGGCCCGCACCCACAACGTGGGCGGCGAAGTGCTCGCGGAGGTGTTCTGATGAGCCGCATTGGCAAAAAGCCGGTGGCCGTGCCTGCTGGCGTTACCGCCAGCATCGCTGACGGCAACCTGACCGTGAAGGGCCCCAAGGGCGCCCTGAGCATCGGTCTGTCGAACCTCGTGACCTACACCGTCGAAGACGGTTCGGTCGCCGTGCAGCCGGTGAACCAGTCGAAGGCTGCCCGCAGCCACTGGGGCATGCAGCGCACGCTCGTCTCGAACCTCGTGGAAGGCGTGACCAACGGCTTCTCCAAGGTCCTCGAGATCAAGGGCGTCGGCTACCGTGCGGCAGCGCAGGGCAAGAACCTGAAGCTGCAGCTCGGCTACTCGCACGATGTCGACATCGCCGTGCCGGAAGGCATCGAAGTCAAGACCCCGGACAACACCACGGTGGAGATCTCGGGTATCGACAAGCAGAAGGTCGGCCAGCTCGCGGCCGAGATTCGTCGCTGGCGCAAGCCCGAGCCCTACAAGGGCAAGGGTATCGCCTATCGCGGCGAGTACATCTTCCGCAAGGAAGGGAAGAAGAAGTAATGGCAAAGCTGTCCCTCTTCGCGCGTCGTCGCCGTCGCGTCCGTACCGCCCTGCGCGCCCGCGCCGGTGGTCGTCCCCGCCTTTCGGTGCACCGCACCGGTCGCCACATCTACGCGCAGATCATCGACGATGCCCAGGGCCACACCGTGGCTGCCGCCAACACGCTTGGCGCCAAGGGCACCGACACCGATGCAGCTGTGCGCGTCGGCAAGGAACTGGCCGAGGCTGCTCAGAAGGCAGGCATCACCTCGGTCGTGTTCGACCGCGGTGGCTTCCTGTACCATGGCCGCGTCAAGGCGCTGGCCGATGCCGCCCGTGAAGCCGGGCTGGAGTTCTGATCATGGCTGACGAAAACACCAACGAAACGCCGATCGCGGCGGAAACCCCCCAGGCTACCGAGGCCACCGAAGCACGCGGCGACAACGCTCGTGGCGGTGATCGCGGCGGTCGCGGCGGTCGTGGTCGCGGCAATGATCGTGGCGGTGAGCGCGGTGGCCGTGGCGGCCGCCGTGACGACCGTCGCGGTGGTCGTCGTGACGAGGAAGAGCAGGGCGAGGAGCTCATCGAGAAGCTCGTCCACATCAACCGCGTCAGCAAGACCGTGAAGGGCGGCAAGCGCTTCGGTTTCGCAGCGCTCGTCGTTGTCGGCGACGGCAAGGGTCGCGTGGGCTTCGGTCACTCGAAGGCTCGCGAAGTGCCCGAGGCGATCAGCAAGGCAACCGCTTCGGCCAAGAAGAAGATGATCCGCGTCGCGCTGAAGGAGGGTCGTACCCTCCATCACGACGGCAAGGGCCACTTCGGCGCCGGCAAGGTGAACGTGCGTACGGCGCCTGCCGGTACGGGCATCATCGCCGGTGGTCCGATGCGCGCCGTGTTCGAGAGCCTGGGCGTCCACGACGTCGTGACCAAGTCGGTCGGCACCTCGAACCCGTACAACATGATCCGCGCCACCTTCGACGCGCTGCAGGACCAGACTTCGCCGAAGTCGGTCGCACAGCGTCGTGGCAAGAAGGTCGCTGACCTGCTTGGTCGCGGTGGTGCAACCGAAGCAGAGGCCGAGGCCGCTGCCGAAGCCATCGCGGAGTAAGCATCATGGCGAAGATCAAGATCAAGCAGATCGGTTCGCCGATCCGTCGTCCCGAGAGCCAGAAGAAGATCCTGATCGGTCTGGGCCTTGGCAAGATGCACCGTGTCGTCGAACTCGACGACACTGCTGAAGTTCGTGGCGCGATTGCCAAGCTTCCGCACATGGTCGCCATCGTCGACTGATCGGTCCGGGATGTTCCTGACATTCCGATACTGACAAGAACAAAGCCCCGGTGGAAACGCCGGGGCTTTTTCGTGTGCACTGTGAACCGGCATTGCTGCACCTCGAGATCGCCCTTCCGGCGCTTGCGGCGGGGGGCATCCGGTCGAAATGCAGGGAAGTCTGCGATTCTCGCATTTTCCGCCTTGAGGGTTGTTTCCAAGCTGCCGGAAAATGCTCTAAGGCGCCGTTTCCCCGTTTTTCTCTGGAGTCTGTGAGTGGCCAAACGCCTCGGATCGATCCTTGCCCTTGGTGCTGCGCTGGTAGCGTTGAGCGCCTGCGGCCAGAAAGAAACGCAGGTTGACCAGGTGGAGGGCGCGCCGGTCGACATCCGGGCGAGTTGCGTCGATCCGATGTCGGACCCACAGGTGCTAGCCTCCAGGGAGCGCATGGATGATGCCTTGCGGGCCGAACTGCGGCAGGGTGCTGCCGATGCCGTGAAGGAAGCGGGCAAGGCGCTCGCCGCGGGCGATTTCCGCCTGGTGGCCAGCATCGGCGAGGGCGGTGTCTCCACCGAGGACTTCGGTGCCGAATGCCGGGTCGGCGACCGTCTCGACCAGCGTATGACCCGGGTGATCGCCTACCACGACACTGACGACAAGCTGGAAGGCTATGCAGCTGCCGGTGCGCTGTCGAAATTCGGTCACGCCTATAATGAGGCGATGCTGGACGATCCTCGCTATCCTTATCGCGACGTCTGCCGCAGCGTGAAGACCGCGCCCGTGGAGGAGCCGAATCCCGGTGGAGAGCTCCCGCATCGTTACGGCTTCAGCTATTTCGCACGGACTTCTGGCGTTCTCAGCGCGGCACAGGCGGCGCGTCGTGGTGATCTCGGCGCACTCTCGCAGGCCGTGGCGCGCGATCCGAAATCGCTGGACCGGCCCGATCTCTTCGGGCTCACGCCGCTTGCCTGGGCCGTGGCTTATCGCGAGCGCGATGCAGCGGAATGGCTGCTGGATCACAAGGCCAGTCCGGCGGGTCCGGGGTGCCACACGATTCTCGATCATATATCGCCGATGCAGGTCGCTCGTGCGATCCACTGGCGGGCGATGGTGACGCGAATGCGCCCGCTCGTCTCGGTGGAGGACTTCAACGACCTTCGTGAAGCGCCGCGCGTGAGCGACGCGGATATCTCGGATTTCAATCACGGGCTGACCGAGTTGAACGAGAAGTACCGCAAGGTCTTCAACAAGCGATACCTGACGCGCCATCACCTGATCATCTCGCTCGACGATACCGGCAAGCAGTTGTCGTGCCGATTCGAACCGGCGACCTCGCAGCCGGGATACGATGCCGGCATGTGCGCGCTTGGCGCCGATGTACTGCACTGGGAGCCGGCGCGCAGTGCCTATGGCACCGCGATTCCCGAGGATGCATCGCTGCTGGTGGGTGTCAGGGGCGAATAACCGCAGGATACCGTGCGAAAGAGGGGTGACAGGCAGGGCGCTTTCCGTTAGGGGCGCCGCTTCCTATCAGCGCGTAACAAGCGAAAGCGAGTGCACAACATGAAACTGAATGAACTTCGCGACAACGCCGGTGCCCGTCACCGCCGCATGCGTATCGGCCGTGGTATCGGCTCGGGCAAGGGCAAGACCGGTGGTCGCGGCCAGAAGGGTGCCAAGGCACGCTCGGGCGTTTCGATCAACGGCTTCGAGGGCGGCCAGATGCCGCTCCACATGCGTATCCCGAAGCGCGGCTTCACCAACGCCAAGTTCCGCAAGGACTACGCTGAAGTGAACCTCGGTGCGATCCAGAAGGCCGTGGACGCTGGCAAGCTCGACGTCGCCGCGACTGTCGATCATGCCGCTCTCCAGGCTGCCGGTCTTGCCCGTGGTGGCAAGGATGGCGTGCGTCTGCTCGGCAAGGGCGAACTGACTGCCAAGATCACCTTCAACGTCGCCGGTGCCTCGAAGGGCGCTGTCGAAGCTGTCGAGAAGGTCGGCGGTTCGGTGATCCTCCCCGCCAAGGAAGCCGTCGAGGCCTGAGCCTCTTCGTCGCGTCCTTCGCGATGATCTGAACGCGAAAGGGCGGGGCGCTTCAGGCGCTTCGCCCTTTTTCATGTGTCCTTCGTGCCGCTGCGGGGTGGACAATTTGGCCTAGTTGCATTTCGGGGCTTCCCGAATGCAGGACAGGCGCCATATTGCCTCTTCGTTACCGGGGTTCGACAAGGCAGGCAGCAGCCGCTAAGGCCGAATCCGAAGAGATTTATTCAAGGCTTCCCATCGTCATGGCTTCTCGCGCCGACAATATCGCCAGCTCGCTCAGCCTGGCCAACTTCTCCAAGGCAACCGAGCTGAAGAACCGCATCTGGTTCACGATCGGTGCGCTGATCGTCTTCCGCTTCCTCAGCTTCGTGCCGCTGCCGGGCATCGACCCGATCGTGCTGCAGACGCTCTACTCGAAGACGCAGGGCGGCATCCTCGACCTGTTCAACACCTTCTCGGGCGGTTCGCTCTCGCGCATGAGCCTGATCGCGCTCGGCGTGATGCCGTACATCACCGCCTCGATCGTGGTGCAGCTTGCCGCCTCGCTTCATCCCGCGCTGATGGCGATGAAGAAGGAAGGTGAGGCTGGCCGCAAGAAGATGAACCAGTACACCCGCTACGGCACGGTGTTCCTCTGCGCGCTGCAGGGGTATTTCCTGGCCGTCAGCCTTGAGGCCTATGGCGCCTCGACCGGTGCGCAGGCCGTTGTCGATCCGGGCATCGTGTTCCGCATCGGCGCGGTGATCTCGCTGGTCGGCGGCACGATGTTCCTGCTGTGGCTGGGTGAGCAGATCACCTCGCGCGGTCTGGGCAACGGCGTTTCGCTGATCATCATGGCGGGTATCGTCGCCCAGATGCCGACTTTCGCCAGCAACCTGGGGCAGGCCTACAGCGCCGGTGATACCGGCTCGATCCTGATCATCGCACTGATCGTACTGGTCATCGCGCTGATCCTGATGATCTGCTTCTTCGAGCGCGCGCAGCGTCGCCTGCTGATCCAGTATCCCAAGCGCGCCACGCAGCGCGGCATGATGCAGGCCGATCGCAGCCACCTGCCGCTCAAAATGAACACCGCTGGTGTCATCCCGCCGATCTTCGCCAGCTCGCTGCTTCTGCTGCCGCTGACGATCACGCAGTTTGCAGGCAAGTCGCTGAATCCCGATTCGACGATGGGCAAGGTCGTGGTGACGCTCAACCAGTACCTGGGTCACGGCAAGCCGCTCTACATGCTGCTTTACGCAGCGGGCATCATCTTCTTCAGCTTCTTCTACACCGCCGTCGTCTTCAATCCTGAGGAGACCGCTGACAATCTGAAGAAGAACGGTGGCTTCATTCCCGGTATCCGTCCGGGCAAGAAGACGGCGGACTACCTCGACTACGTGCTGACGCGCGTGACGGTGATCGGTGCGATCTATCTGACGGTTGTCTGCACCGTGCCGGAGTACTTCCTGTCGCTGACCGGCCTGCCGCTGCTGTTCATGGGCGGCACCAGCCTGCTGATCGTCGTCAATGTGACCGTTGACACCATCACGCAGATCCAGTCGCACCTGCTGGCGCACCAGTATGGCGATCTGATCAAGAAGGCCAAGCTCAAGGGCCGCCTGCGCTGAGGGGCGCAGGGACAACGGCTGAATTCATAGAGGGAATGAAGGCGTGAACATCATCCTGTTGGGGCCGCCGGGCGCGGGCAAGGGGACGCAGGCCCAGCGTCTGGTCGAGCGTCGCGGTATGCGTCAGCTGTCGACCGGCGACATGCTGCGCGCTGCCGTCAAGGCGGGGACGCCTGTCGGGCTTGAGGCCAAGGCCGTGATGGACCGTGGCGAGCTGGTATCGGATGCCATCGTTTCGGCGCTCATCGGCGAAGAACTTGACGCGATGAATGCCGAGACGGGCGCGATCTTCGATGGCTATCCGCGCACCGCAGCGCAGGCCGAATCGCTGGATGCGATTCTTGCCGAGCGCGGTCGCAAGCTTGAGCGCGTGATCGAGCTGGTCGTCGACGAGGATGCGCTGGTCGAGCGTATCACCGGTCGCTTCACCTGCGCGACGTGCGGGAAGGGCTATCACGACAAGTTCGAGCAGCCCAGGGTTCCGGGTACTTGCGACAAGTGCGGTGGCACCGAGTTCAAGCGTCGCCCCGACGACAATGCCGAGACCGTGCGCACGCGCATGGCGGAGTATCGCGCCAAGACGGCGCCGATCCTTCCGATCTACGAGGCACGCGGCATCGTCGTGACGGTTGACGGTATGGCCGACATGGATGCCGTGACAGCGGCGATCGAGGGGGCGCTGGCAGGCTGATCCTGCTCGTTCCCTTTGGAATTGCACGATCCCGAGCCGACGATTGATCCCGTCGCGCTCGGGATTGTCATATTTGCGAGGGTCATTTGCCGAAAATTTTGACGGCCCGGCGCAAATGCGGTAAATACGCAAGCACAACGATCCTGACGCGGCCGGCTCCACCGGTTCCGGCGTCGCGCGTCCTTGCCCCTGCATTGACAGGGCTTGCGAATCGTTCTAAGCGCCCCCTTCGCTCGATAAAAACGGCCCGTCCGATCGGCATCGCTTTTGCGCGATGGCTCCGCCGGGCGTGTTTCCGTTTGGGTTCGAGGGTATTTTGCAGCGTTGAGATAGGGCGCTTTGCGGCACCCTGTGGAGCAGGAGTTTTTTAAGTGGCACGTATCGCCGGGGTCAATCTCCCCACCAACAAGCGCGTTATCATCGCGCTCACCTACATTCACGGTATCGGTCGCACCAAGGCGCTCGAAATCGCCGACAAGCTGGGTATCGATCACACCCGCCGCATCCAGGACCTGTCGGACGCCGAAGTCCTGCAGATCCGCGAGACGATCGACGCCGAGCACACCGTGGAAGGTGACCTTCGTCGCGAAACCGCGATGAACATCAAGCGTCTCATGGACCTCGCTTGCTACCGTGGCCTGCGTCACCGCAAGGGTCTGCCGGTTCGTGGCCAGCGCACGCACACCAATGCGCGCACCCGCAAGGGCAAGGCCAAGCCGATCGCCGGCAAGAAGAAGTAAGATCCGCCGGGCCATCAGGCCCAGCGATCTTTCCTCCAGCGTTTTACGACAGGATATACGGACATGGCACGCGAACCCCAGCGCATTAAGCGCCGCGAGCGCAAGAACATCACCAGCGGCATTGCGCACGTCAACGCCAGCTTCAACAACACCATGGTCACCATCACCGATGCCCAGGGCAACGCCATTTCGTGGTCGTCGGCCGGCATGATGGGCTTCAAGGGCAGCCGCAAGTCGACTCCCTATGCTGCGCAGGTCGCCGCTGACGACGCCGGCAAGAAGGCCGCCGAGCACGGCGTGCGTACCCTCGAAGTCGAGGTCAAGGGCCCCGGTTCGGGTCGCGAGAGCGCCCTTCGCGCCCTCCAGGCCGTCGGCTTCACGATCACTTCGATCCGCGACGTTACCCCGATCCCGCACAACGGCGTGCGTCCTTCGAAGCGTCGCCGCGTCTGATTGTGCTTTTTCGGGTGGCGTACCGGTCGCCACCCGGTCTATCGGTTTGTTCTTCATGCCTTTCCACCAGGCATGAGGGGCAAGTCGCCATCGAACACCCCAGGGGAAGTCCATGACTGTCAACATCAAGAACTGGCAGGAACTCAAGAAGCCGAACAGCCTTGAGATCAAGCCGGGACCAGACCCCAAGACCAAGGCGACCTTCGTCGCCGAACCGCTCGAGCGTGGCTTCGGTCTGACGCTTGGCAATGCGCTGCGTCGCGTGCTGCTGTCCTCGCTGCAGGGCGCTGCCGTGACCTCGATCAAGATCGAGAACGTTCTGCACGAGTTTTCCTCGCTGGCAGGCGTGCGCGAAGACGTCACGGACATCGTTCTCAACGTCAAGCAGATCGCGCTCAAGATGCAGGGCGAGGGCGCCAAGCGCCTGCAGCTCTCGGCAACCGGTCCGGCTGTCGTCACCGCCGGCGACATCGCCGTCACCGGTGACATCGAGGTCATGAACAAGGACCTCGTGATCTGCACCCTCGACGACGGTGCGACGCTGAACATGGAACTGACTGCTGACGTCGGCAAGGGCTACGTCCCCGCCGTCGCCAATCGTCCCGTGGACGCGCCGATCGGTCTGATCCCGGTCGATTCGCTCTACTCGCCGGTTCGCCAGGTCAGCTACAAGGTCGAGAACGCCCGTATCGGCCAGGAGCTCGACTTCGACAAGCTGAGCCTCTCGGTCGAGACCGACGGCACTGTCACGCCGGAAGACGCGGTGGCTTACGCTGCGCGCATCCTTCAGGACCAGCTCGCGCTGTTCGTCCACTTCGAGGACATCGTCCCCGTGGGCGCCGCGCCGATGGTCGGCATGGCTGCCGGTGCTGCACCGGAAGAGAACGACGCCAACCAGCTCAACCGCTACCTTCTCAAGAAGGTGGACGAGCTGGAACTGTCGGTGCGTTCGGCCAACTGCCTCAAGAACGACAACATCATCTACATCGGCGATCTGGTCCAGAAGACCGAAGCCGAGATGCTGCGCACGCCGAACTTCGGCCGCAAGTCGCTCAACGAGATCAAGGAAGTCCTCTCGTCGATGGGCCTGCGCCTCGGCATGGACATTCCGGGCTGGCCGCCCGAGAACATCGAAGAGATGGCCAAGAAGCTGGAGCAGGAACTGCTCGGCTGATCGGTTCCTTCCGATACGAAACAGGACAAGGCCCTGCGAGCAATCGCGGGGCCTTTTTCTTTGCGACTGGCGCGACGGTGGGGAGGGCTGGCGGGCAGGGCAGCACTGTGGTGAGATCGCTCCATGATCGAATCGCCCGATGTTCCGGCTCGTCCCGCCCGTTTCAGCATCCTGTCACGGCTGAAGAGCTTCGTCTTTGCGTGGAACGGCCTGCGCTGGCTGGTGCGAAACGAACACAACGCCCGTGTCCACCTGGCCGCGACGATTGCCACCGCAGCGGCAGGCCTGATTCTGCAGGTCTCGGCCAATGACTGGCGCTGGCTGTTTCTGGCTATGGCGCTGGTCTGGCTGGCCGAGGCCTTCAACACCGCGATCGAACAGCTCTGCAACCGGATCGAGCCGGGCCTCGATCCGGTGATCGGGCGGATCAAGGACGTGTCGGCAGGCGCGGTGCTGGTGGCTTCGGTCGCGGCGGCAGGGATCGGGTTGCTGACGCTGGGGCCGCCTTTGCTGGCGTGGCTGGCGATGGTCAGGACTTGACTCTCGCCCCATTTTCCTTCTTAGGGCAGCGCTTCACTCCCATGTGAACCGGTTTTTGGGCGTTGGCCGAATGCAACGCCCGGCGGGCAGTACCTTGAACGGCTGTCCGACGAACGAAAGAAGAGATCATGCGTCACAAAATGGGTCAGCGCAAACTGCAGCGCACCTCGGGCCACCGCGCTGCGCTGCTGCGCAACCTGGCCGCCGCGCTCATCAAGCACGAGCAGATCAAGACCACGGCTCCCAAGGCCAAGGAACTGCGCCCCTACGTCGAGAAGCTCATCACGCTTGCCAAGCATGGTGGCCTGTCGAACCGCCGTCTCGCCCACGCCCGTCTGATGGACGAAGCGCAGGAGAAGAAGCTGTTCGAAGTTCTCGCCGAGCGTTACGCTGGCCGTGAGGGTGGTTACACCCGCATCATCAAGGCCGGCATCCGCGCTTCGGACGCCGCTCCGGTTGCGATCATCGAGCTGGTCGACCGCGACGTGGCTGCCAAGGGCCAGGACTCGGGTCCGGTCATGAGCGACGCGGAAGAGTACGCCGAGGCCTGAGCCCAGGCGGATACTTCCGGCTTCCTTCGGGATAGAGAAACGGTCGCGAGCCACCCGCTCGCGGCCGTTTTTTCATGTCCACCGGAAGCGACAGGGCAGGGCTTGCCAGCGCCGGGGCGTGAGCCCATCTGGTCTGCACGATGACCCAGATCCCCTATCCCCAGACCCGCCGCGACGATACGCACGATACCCTGTTCGGAGAAACTGTCGCCGATCCCTACCGCTGGCTGGAGGCCGATGTGCGCAACGATGCGGGCGTTGCCGAATGGGTGGGGCAGCAGAGCCGCACGACCGAGGCCTATCTGGCAAACCTCCCGCAGCGCGATGTCTTCGCCGCGCGGATCAGGGCACTGTTCGATCATGAGCGCTTCGGGGTGCCGGTGCGCAAGGGCGGCCGCTATTTCTTCTCGCACAACACCGGGTTGCAGCGCCAGTCGGTGCTGTGGCTGCGTGACAGTCTGGACGGCGAGGGCCGGGTGCTGATCGATCCCAATGGCTGGTCGCAGGACGGGGCCACTGCGCTTTCGGAATGGCTGCCGAGCGAGGACGGCTCCAAACTGCTCTACGGCATCCAGGACGGCGGCAGCGACTGGCGCAAGGCCCGCGTGCGCGATCTGGAGACTGGCGAGGACCTGCCCGAGACGCTGGAGTGGATGAAGTATTCGCTCGGTGCCAGCTGGGCGAAGGACGGCACGGGCTTCTTCTATTCGCGCTATCCCCAGCCTCCCGTCGGTGAGGAGTTCCAGGCGATCACGCAGGATCATGCGGTCTACTTCCACCGCCTCGGCACATCGCAGGCCGAAGACCGACTGATCTACGCCACGCCCGAGCAGCCGACGTGGAGCCATTATTCCGGCGTCACCGACGATGGCGACTGGCTGGTCGTCACCACTTACGAAGGCACGGACAACCGTTATCGCATCACGCTGATCGACCTGACCCGGTCTGACGCTCCTGCGCGCACCGTGGTTCCGGCGCTGGAGAACATGTGGAGCTATGCGGGCAATCAGGGCACGCGCTTCCTGTGGGTGACGGACCGCGCCGCGCCGCGTGGGCGGATCGTGGCGATGGACGTCGCCAGCGCCGATGCCGGGCCGGACACGGTCGAGGAACTGGTGGCCGAGCAGGACGCGACGCTGGAAGGCGCCGGGCTGGTCGGCGGCGCGATCTTTGCCAGCTACCTTGTCGATGCGCGCACCGAGATCCGGCGCTTTGCACCCGACGGGAGCGTCTCCACCCTGCCGGTCGACCTGCCGGGGATCGGCACCGCGAGCGGCTTTGGCGGCACGGTGGCCGATACCGAGACGTTCTACGCCTTCACCAGCTTCAACTATCCCACGACGATCTTCCGCTACGATATCGCCAGCGGTGAGAGCACCGTCTGGGCGCAGCCGCAGGTGGCGTTCGATCCGGCGGACTTCGTGGTCGAACAGCGCTTTTTCGCCTCGAAGGACGGGACGAAAGTGCCGATGTTCGTGTTGCGCAAGGCGGGGGCCACTGGTCCTGCGCCGACGCTGCTCTATGGCTATGGCGGGTTCAATATCTCGCTGACGCCGAACTTCGCGGGATCGCGTCTCGCCTGGGTCGAGGCAGGGGGTGTCTACGCCGTGGTGAACCTGCGCGGGGGCGGTGAATACGGCAAGGCCTGGCACGACGGCGGACGCCGGGCGAACAAGCAGAACAGCTTCGACGATTTCATCGCGGCGGGCGAATACCTGATCGCCGAGGGGATCACCGCGAAGGACGGCCTCGGCATCCAGGGCGGCTCGAACGGCGGCCTGCTGGTGGGCGCGGTGACGAATCAGCGCCCGGATCTGGTCGCCTCGGCGGTGCCGCAGGTGGGCGTGATGGACATGCTGCGCTTCAACCGTTTCACGGCGGGCCGCTACTGGGTGGACGACTATGGCCATCCGGATCGCGAGGAGGATTTCCGCGTGCTTCGCGCCTATTCGCCCTATCACAATGTGCGCGAGGGCGTGGATTACCCTGCCGTGCTGGTGACGACTGCCGACACCGACGACCGCGTGGTGCCGGGCCATTCGTTCAAATATGCCGCCGCGCTCCAGTCCGCCGAAATCGGACCGCGCCCGCACCTGATCCGCATCGAGACGCGGGCCGGGCACGGCGCGGGCAAGCCGATCGACAAGGCGATCGAGGAAGCGGCGGACGTGCTGGCGTTCACCGCGCAGTGGACCGGGCTCGCTGTATCCGCAGGCGTTGCAGCAGGCTGACGGTCGGTCTATCTTCACATGGTTCATGGCGCCGCAAGCAAGATTTGCGCATACTTCCCGGTATTGCGGCGCCGTTTCGATTCGCTTTGAAGTTCGCCGCCAGAGGTATTGGCCCATGTCGTTTCTGCATTCGCGTACCGCCGCTCTGCTCGCCGCCACTGCGGCTCTGACCCTGACGGCGACCCCGGTTCTCGCGCAGCCGGGGCCGTACTGGCACCATCACCACCATGGTGATGGCGGCGCGGGCCTGCTCGCTGCGCTCCTGATCGGCGGTGGCGTCGGTGCGATTGCGGCAACGGCGGCAAACAACGCGAACAAGACGCCGCCTCCGCCGCCGGCGCCTCCCGTTTACAACTATGAGACGCCGCCGCCCGCGGCGGTGGCTGCACCGGCAGGTGTGCCGGCCTATCCCGGTGGTCCGCTGCCGGGTGAGGACAACCGTCCCGTCTACGTGCCGCCGCAGGCCGACAGCGCCGGGTTCGCGCGCGCTGCGCCTTACACCGGCCCCAACAGCAACGCGCCGTCCGGTACGGAACAGGATGCGGATGCCGATCGCTCCGGTCATCGTGAAGCGGTAGGCTTCGATGGCGCGGTGGACTCGTGCTCGTCGGAGATCGATCGCGATGGGCAGTCGATGGGCAAGGTCGACAATGTCGGCAGCGCCGAAGACGGCGGCTATCGCGTCGAAGGCCATATGAACGACGGCAGCAACTTCGCCTGCACGATGGACGGCGATGGGCGTATCCGCACCGCCACGGTGAACGGTCACGCGGTAGATTAACGGGACAAACGCTGAGTTGGCCGTCACACGATGGCCACGATTGGCGGTTCACGTCAGATGATGACGAATCCCCCGGATCGCCGCCATGGTTCATGGCGGCGGTCTTGATTCAGAGGTGGGGGTAAGGCTCGAGGTCTTTTTTCAGGCCGTGGCGAAAAGCTGGTCGAGATCGGCGAAGGCCTTCATCTCGATGGCGTTGCCCGAAGGGTCTCGGAAGAACATCGTCGCCTGCTCGCCGACCTTTCCGGCAAAGCGCACATAGGGCTTGATCCCGAAGTCCACGCCCGCCGCCGTCAGACGGTCGGCCAGTGCCTGCCAGTCCTGCTTTTCCAGCACGATGCCGAAATGCGGCACCGGCACGCCGTGGCCGTCGACCGGATTCGCGCCGACGGGGCCTTGCGCCATTTCGGGAACGAGGTGGGCGACGATCTGGTGGCCATAGAAGTCGAAATCGACCCAGGTGTCCGCACTGCGCCCCTCGCGACAGCCGATGAGATCGCCCCAGAAGGCGCGGGCGGCGGCAAGATCGTGGACGGGGAAGGCGAGGTGGAAGGGGCGAAGCGACATCTTGGGCAGCACTTTCTGCGACGGGGAGGCCCGATAGTGTCACTGCGCCGGGAGAGACGCAATGCCGGGCTTCGGGGCTCAGCTTCGGCGCAGAAGCCGCTTCAGTCCCATGCCGAGGGCAGGGCGAATGACCAGTCCGATCACGTCGATGGTCACATGCACGGCTATCGCCAGCCACAGGTTGCCGCTGATCGCGTAGATGGCCGTCAGGAGCAGTCCGGCAAAGCCTACCGCCAGGACGCCCACCCACCCCTGATAGACATGGCAGGCCGCGAAGATCACGCAGGACACCAGCAGGCCTGCTGTCAGCGGCAGGCCCAGAGCGGCGAGGGCATGGGGGATTTCACCCCGGAACAGCATCTCCTCGCCCAGTCCCGCGCCGATCGCGAGAAACAGCGCATAGGGCAGTTCCGCCGGACTTTGCGGCAGCAGCGCGGTGAAGTTGCCCAGCACCAGCCGTCGTTTCCAGCGAAACAGGATCGGCAGGGCTTCGAGGACGACGATGACAATCGTCAGGGTGACGGCCATCGAAGACAGCAGCGACAGGTCGAAATCGTCCGGTGAGGCGCCGGTGAGCGTGGCTGTCAGCCGTGCGGCAGGGGCGATGGCCTCTCCGGGCGTGAAGGCGCTGTGCAGCAGCCCGGAGAGCGTCAGGGCAAGAAGCGGCGCGACGATCATCGTCTGCCACTGCGCGACCAGCTTGTCGCGGAAGAACTGGCGGCGGTTCAGCGGTCCCTGCCGCGTGCGCAGCGCTGCGGTCGCCGAGAGGCCACGGCGGATGTATCGCTGGAGCAGGACAAGGCAGGCGAGCAGGGCAACGGCAGTGACGAAGGTCATACCTTGTTCGATGGGCGAGACGGGCGGGAATTACCAGAGGGGATAGGGCGGCGTTCCCTTATCCGTTCGTGTCGAGCGCAGTCGAGACACGGTAGCGCAGGTGTCTCGACTGCGCTCGACACGAACGGATGAGGGCTGGCGGATGCGGGCTGGGTTCTGCCGGGAGAGGTGAGGGGCTGAGCCCCGGAACGGCAAACGGCGCACGCCGGGACGAGGACCGGGTGCGCCGTCAGTACGCCGTGCCAAACGCAGGTAGTCGCAGGCACGGGATGCGGCGGAGCACACAAGGGCGCTCCGCCGGGATCGGGATCAGATGTGGATCGGCTTGCCCAGGACGGCCATGGCCGCTTCCTTGATCGCTTCCGAGTGGGTCGGGTGCGCGTGGCAGGTGTAGGCGATGTCTTCCGACGTTGCGCCGAATTCCATGGCCTGCGCAGCCTGGCCGATCATCGTGCCCGCCACCGAGGCGATGCACCACACGCCGAGCACGCGGTCGGTCTCGGCATCGGCGATCACCTTCACGAAGCCATCGGGCTCGTGGTTGGTCTTGGCGCGCGAGTTCGCCAGCATCGGGAACTTGCCGACCTTGATGGCACCGCGCTCCTTGGCGGCTTCCTCGGTCAGGCCCACGCCTGCGAATTCGGGCTGCGTGTAGACCACGCCGGGGATCACGTCGTGGTTCACGATGCCGGTCAGGCCCGCAATGTTCTCGGCCACGGCAATGCCTTCGTCCTCGGCCTTGTGCGCGAGCATCGGGCCGGGGATCACGTCGCCGATCGCCCACACGCCATCGACCTTGGTGCCGAAGTCGTGGTCGGTCTCGATCTGGCCGCGCTGGTTCAGTTCGATGCCGATGTTGGCAAGGCCTAGGTTCTCGGTGTTCGGCTTGCGGCCGATCGAGACGAGAACGACGTCGGCCTCGATCACTTCGGCGTCACCGCCCTTGGCAGGCTCGACCGTGATCTTGGCGCCGTTGCCGACGACTTCGACGCCGGTCACCTTGGTGCCGAGCTTGAGCGTCATGCCCTGCTTCTTGAAGATCTTGCCGGCTTCGCGGCGCACTTCGCCGTCCATGCCCGGAAGCAGCTGGTCGAGGAACTCGACCACGGTGACTTCCGCGCCGAGACGACGCCACACCGAGCCCAGTTCCAGACCGATCACGCCGCCACCGATGACGACCATCTTCTTGGGAACCGAGGCCAGCTCCAGCGCGCCGGTGCTGTCAACGACGATGCCCTTGGCGTTGTCGATCTCGACGCCGGGAAGCGGCGTGACCGACGAGCCGGTGGCGATGACGATGTTCTTGGCGGTCACGGTCTTGCCCGCAACCTCGACGCTGTGCGCGTCCTTGAACTGGGCATAGCCCTTCAGCCAGTCGACCTTGTTCTTCTTGAACAGGTACTCGATGCCGCCGGTCAGGCCCTTCACGGCCTCCTTGCGCTGGCCCTGCATGGTGTCGAGGTCCAGCTCGGGCGTCACCTTGATGCCCATCGCGGCCATCGAGCCGCCCTTGGCCGCTTCGAAGTATTCCGAGGCGTGGAGCAGGGCCTTCGAGGGGATGCAGCCGACGTTGAGGCAGGTGCCGCCCAGCGTCTCGCGGCCTTCGGCACAGGCCGTCTTCAGGCCCAGCTGTGCCGCGCGGATCGCTGCGACATAACCGCCGGGGCCGGCACCGATGACAAGAACGTCGTAATCGTAATCAGCCATTGTTGGCCTCCCAACGCTCGTGCATCGCATTATGGCACGAGCGGTATTGATCGTTTCAGCGCTAGAGAAAACCCCGCCCGACCGGTGGGGCGGGCGGGGCCTTGAACCTTAGAGGTCGATGAGGAGACGGGTGGGATCCTCGATCGCTTCCTTGATCGTCTTGAGCGCGGTGACAGCCTCGCGACCGTCGATGATGCGGTGATCGTAGGACAGCGCGATGTACATCATCGGGCGGATCACGATCTCGCCGTTACGCACGACCGGACGGTCCTCGATGCGGTGCAGGCCGAGCACGGCCGACTGCGGCGGGTTGATGATCGGGGTCGACATCAGGCCGCCGAACACGCCGCCGTTCGAGATGGTGAAGGTGCCGCCGGCCATGTCGGCCATGGTCAGGGTGCCTTCCTTGGCCTTCTTGCCGAAGCCGGCAATGGCCTTCTCGATGCCTGCGAACGACAGCTTGTCGCAGTCCTTCACGACCGGAACGACGAGGCCGTTCGGAGCCGAGACCGCGATCGAGATGTCGACGTAGTCGTGGTAGACGATCTCGTTGCCGTCGATCTGGGCGTTGACCGCCGGGATGTCCTTGAGCGCCAGCACCGAAGCCTTGGCGAAGTAGGACATGAAGCCCAGCTTGATGCCGTGCTTCTTGGCGAAGATGTCCTTGTACTTGTCGCGCGAGGCGATGACGGCGGACATGTCGACGTCGTTGAACGTCGTCAGCAGCGCGGCATCTTCCTGCGCGGACTTCAGGCGCTTGGCGATCGTCTGACGCAGGCGCGTCATCTTCACGCGCTCTTCGTTGCGGGCCGAAGTGGCGACCGCAGCGGGAACCGAAGCGGCAGGCGCTGCGGAAGCGGGCTTGTTCTTGGCGGCCTCAAGGACGTCGTCCTTGGTGATGCGGCCGTCCTTGCCGGTGCCCTTGATCGAGGTGGGGTCGATGCCATGCTCCAGCACCGCGCGGCGAACCGCAGGCGAGAGCACCGAAGCACCGGCCGAAGCCTCGTCCGAAGCGGCAGGCGCTGCCGGAGCGACCGCAGCGGCGGGCGCCGGGGCCGAAGCCGTAGGAGCGGGGGCAGCCGCCTTGGGAGCGGCAGGCGCGCCGGAACCGGCTTCGATCGTGGCGATCAGCGCGCCGACAACGACGGTGTCGCCTTCGGCTGCCATGTGCTGGCCCATGACGCCCGCTTCGGGCGCCATGACGTCGATCGCGACCTTGTCGGTTTCGAGGCTGGCAATGGGTTCATCGGCGGCAACGGCTTCACCGGGCTGCTTCAGCCACTGGCCGATGGTGGCCTCGGAGACGGATTCGCCGAGCGTGGGGACCTTGACTTCAATGGACATGATTTATCTCAAGCCTTCTGCTTGCGACGGAGTTCGGAACGGACGGAAAGGTGCAGGGCATCGGCAACCAGCGCGGCCTGTTCGGCAACGTGGCGCTTGGCGAGACCCGTGGCCGGCGATGCGGCAGCGTTGCGACCGGCATAGCGCGGACGCGGGCTGGCGACACCGGCCTTGATCGCGGCGGCCTCGATCTGCGATTCGACGAAGAACCAGCCGCCGTTGTTCTGCGGCTCTTCCTGGCACCAGACGATCTCTTCGAGGTTCGGCATACGCGACAGGCGCGCGGCCAGCGGCTCGCCCGGGAAGGGATAGAGCTGCTCGATACGGATGATCTGGGTGTCGTCGATCTCGTTCTCGTCGCGCGCCTCGATCAGGTCGTAGAAGACCTTGCCCGAGCACAGGATCACCTTCTTGGTCGCGGTGTCTTCCGGAGCCTTGGGGTCCGAAAGGATGCGACGGAAGTGGTTTTCGCCGGTGAACTCCGAAGCAGCCGACTTCGCCAGCGGGTGGCGCAGCAGCGACTTGGGGGTCATGATGATCAGCGGCTTGCGGAACGAGCGCTTCATCTGGCGACGCAGGACGTGGAAATAGTTCGCCGGCGTCGTGATGTTGCAGACCTGGATGTTGTCCTCTGCGCAGAGCTGCAGGTAACGCTCCAGACGCGCCGAGGAGTGCTCGGGCCCCTGGCCTTCGTAACCGTGCGGCAGCAGCATGACGAGGCCGTTCGCGCGCAGCCACTTGGATTCGGCAGCGGCGATGTACTGGTCGATCACTATCTGGGCGCCGTTGGCGAAGTCGCCGAACTGGCCTTCCCAGAGCACCAGCGTCTTCGGATCGGCACTGGCATAGCCATACTCGAAGCCGAGCACGCCGTATTCCGACAGCGTCGAGTTGAGCACTTCGAAGCGACCGTGCGGCAGCGTGGTCAGCGGGGTGTACTTGTGCTCGTCCTTCTGGTCGACCCAGACGGCGTGACGCTGCGAGAAGGTGCCGCGCTCGCAGTCCTGACCGGACAGACGCACGCCGTAGCCTTCCGAGACGAGGCTGCCGAAGGCGAGGGCCTCGGCGGTCGCCCAGTCGAAGCCTTCGCCCGACTTGAACATCTCTTCCTTGGCGGACAGGACGCGGGCGAGGGTCTTGTGGACGGTGAGGTCTTCGGGGATCGTCGTCAGCGTGCGGCCGAGGCTGTCGAACAGCTTAGGCTCCAGCCCGGTGTCGACGCTGCGGCGCGCGGTTTCGGGATCGGCGGGCTTGTTGAAGCCGCTCCAGCGACCGCCGAACCAGTCAGCCTGGTTCGCCTTGTAGGTCTTGGAGGCTTCGAACTCCTCGTCGAGGTGCGCGGTGAACGCACCTTCGGCCTGCGCCAGGAAAGTGCCGTCGATGACGCCTTCCTTCTCCAGACGCTCGGCATAGATCTTCGACACCGGCGGGTGCTGGCGGATCTTGGCGTACATCAGCGGCTGCGTGAAGCCGGGCTCGTCGCCCTCGTTGTGGCCGAAGCGGCGATAGCACCACATGTCGATCACGATGTCGCGGCCAAAGGTCTGGCGATAGTCGATCGCCAGCTTGCACACGAAAGTCACGGCGGCGGGATCGTCGCCGTTGACGTGCAGGATCGGCGCCTGGACACCCTTGGCGATGTCCGAGGGGTAGGGCGAGTTGCGCGCGAACTGCGGGCTCGTCGTGAAACCGATCTGGTTGTTGATGACGAAGTGGATGCAGCCACCGGTGTTGTAGCCCTTGACGCCCGAGAGGCCGAAGCACTCCCAGTTGACGCCTTGCCCTGCGAACGCGGCGTCGCCGTGGATCAGCACGGGCAGGACCTGCTTGTGCTTGGCACCGGGGCCGACGTCGTCACCGATGTCGTCGTGGAACACCTGATAGGCGCGGGTCTTGCCCAGCACCAGCGGGTTCACGGTTTCGAGGTGCGACGGGTTCGGCATCAGGCTCATGTGAACCTTCACGCCGTCGAAATCGCGGTCGGTCGAGGTGCCGAGGTGATACTTGACGTCGCCCGAGCCACCCACGTCCTCGGGGTTGGCGGTGCCGCCCGAGAACTCGTGGAAGATGACCTTGTAAGGCTTGGCCATCACGTTCGCGAGGACGTTCAGGCGGCCGCGGTGGGCCATGCCGTAGACGATTTCCTTCACGCCCGTGACGCCGCCGTACTTGATGACGGCTTCGAGCGCGGGGATCATCGACTCGCCGCCGTCCAGGCCGAAGCGCTTGGTGCCGACGTACTTCTTGCCGAGGAACTTCTCGTACTGCTCGCCGCGCACGACGGCCTGAAGGATCGCCTTCTTGCCTTCGGGGGTGAACTCGATTTCCTTGTCCGGACCCTCGAAGCGCTCCTGCAGGAAGCGGCGCTCCTCGACGTCCGAGATGTGCATGTATTCGAGGCCGACCTTGCCGCAGTAGTTGGCGCGCAGGATCTGCACCAGCTCGCGCACCGTCGTCCATTCAAGGCCGAGGTTGCCGCCGACATAGACGGGGCGGTCCAGCGCGGCGCCGGTGAAGCCGTGGTACTCGGGCGTGAGGTCGGCGGGGAGCTTGGCGCGGGCGAGGCCCAGTGGATCGAGATCGGCAGCGAGATGACCACGCACGCGGTAGGTGCGGATCAGGTTCATTGCGCGAAGGGCGTCGGCAGCGGCCTGGTCGAGGCTGGCCTGATCGACCTTCTTGGCCTCGCCGCCGCCCTTGGCGGCCGACTTCTCGATCGCGAGCTTGAGAGCGGAAGGATCGAGGCCCTGCGTCAGGTCGTCCTCGAACTCGGCGCCGACCAGCGGCCAGTTGCTGCGCTGCCAGCTGGGACCGGCCTGGGGACCATCGAGGCCCTGGTCAGCGGTGAAGTCGAAACTCTCGTCGCCCATAAGTCACCTATCTGCGCGCCGGGGGGTGTGATCCGGACGCGGCTTCAAGTCTGTTATCCCGCGGATCAGGTGGGGGCCGTCACGGTTCCGGTCAATATCGCCGGAATGCGTTACCGGAGGCGCCTGCCGTCCTGGGTCCGCTGCAAAATCCTGTTCCGGCGTCTGAAAAGCACCGGCTTTTATGGTTCCGGTCGGCGGGGAGCGCTGCTCCCCGCCGACCGGACATCAGATCAGGCGTATTCCTTGAGGACGTCCACAAGGGTTTCGCCGAGCAGCGAGGGCGAGGGGCTCACGCGGATGCCGGCCTCTTCCATGGCTGCGATCTTGTCTTCGGCGCCGCCCTGGCCGCCCGAGACGATGGCGCCTGCGTGGCCCATGCGGCGGCCCGGAGGCGCCGTGCGACCGGCGATGAAGCCGACCATCGGCTTCTTGCGGCCCTTCTTGGCCTCGTCCTTGAGGAACTGGGCTGCTTCTTCTTCCGCGCTGCCGCCGATCTCGCCGATCATGATGATCGACTTGGTGGCGTCGTCGGCGAGGAACAGTTCCAGCACGTCGATGAAGTTGGTGCCGTTGACCGGGTCGCCGCCGATGCCGACGGCCGTGGTCTGGCCGAGGCCTGCGTTGGTGGTCTGGAACACCGCCTCATAGGTGAGGGTGCCCGAGCGCGAGACCACGCCGACCGAACCCTTCGAGAAGATCGAACCGGGCATGATGCCGATCTTGCACTCGCCGGGGGTCAGGACGCCGGGGCAGTTCGGGCCAATCAGGCGCGACTTCGAACCCGAAAGCGCGCGCTTCACCTTGACCATGTCGAGAACGGGGATGCCCTCGGTGATCGCGATGATGAGTTCCATCTCGGCGTCGATCGCCTCGAGGATCGAGTCGGCGGCGAATGGCGGCGGCACGTAGATGCACGATGCGGTCGCACCGGTCGCGGCCTTGGCTTCGGCAACGGTGTTGAAGTTGGGCAGACCGATGTGGGTCGTGCCGCCCTTGCCGGGGGTCACGCCGCCGACCATCTGGGTGCCGTAGGCGAGCGCCTGCTCGGTGTGGAAAGTGCCGGTGGCACCGGTCATCCCCTGGGTGATGACCTTGGTATTCTTGTCGACGAGAATGGACATTAATCGGCTCCTTGGGGAGTCAGTGGTATATGTTCAGGGATCAGGCGAGCGAGGGATCGATGCCCTTGCAGGCCACGAGCAGTTCCTTGACCGCGTCGACCGAGACCTGGAGGTTGCTCTTGGCTTCCTCGTCCAGTTCGATCTCGATGATCTTCTCGATGCCGTCGGCACCGATCATCGCCGGAACGCCGACGTAGAGGCCGTCAACGCCGTAGGCGCCGTCGACATAGGCCGCGACGGGCAGGATGCGCTTCTGGTCATTGAGATAGGCTTCGGCCATCGAGATGGCGGAGGCAGCCGGTGCGTAGAACGCCGAACCGGTCTTGAGCAGGCCGACGATCTCGCCGCCGCCCGAACGGGTGCGCTGCACGATGGCGTCGATCTTCTCCTTGGTGGAGAGGCCCATCTTGATGAGGTCGGGAACGGGGATGCCGTTGACGGTCGAGTACTGGACGACCGGAACCATGGTGTCGCCGTGGCCGCCGAGCACGAACGTGTTCACGTCGCGGATCGAGACGCCGAACTCCCAGGCGAGGAAGGTCGAGAAGCGGGCCGAATCGAGCACGCCGGCCATGCCGACGACCTTGTTCGCGGGGAGGCCCGAGAACTCGCGCAGTGCCCAGACCATCGCGTCGAGCGGGTTGGTGATGCAGATCACGAAAGCGTCGGGGGCGTTGGCGGCGATGCCTTCGCCGACCGACTTCATCACCTTGAGGTTGATGCCGAGCAGGTCGTCGCGGCTCATGCCGGGCTTGCGGGCAACGCCTGCGGTGACGATGATGACGTCGGCGCCGGCAATGTCGGCATAGTCGTTGGTGCCGGTGATCTTGGCGTCGAAGCCTTCGACCGGGCCGCACTGCGACAGATCGAGCGCCTTGCCCTGCGGGAGACCTTCAGCCACGTCGAACAGGACGATATCGCCCAGTTCCTTCTGTGCGGCGAGGTGTGCCAGCGTGCCGCCGATGTTGCCGGCGCCGATGAGGGCAATCTTCTTACGAGCCATTTTGCGTTTTCGTCCTTCCCAAAGGCGGGACTGCCGGACCTGACAGCGATCTGCTTCGTCCCGCAAAGGCAGCCGCCGTTTGTTTCGGGAGCGGGCAGTACGCCCCTCACGCAGCTAATGCAACCGCGAAACGGCGCTCGAAAGCGGAGAATTCCGGAATTTACAGATAATGGTTCGCAGTTGCAATAAGCGCTCAATTGCAAGCGACAATGGCGGGAAACCGCGCGATTCCCGGTTCACCAAGAGATGCGCGCAGTTGCATCGGGACGCAACCTGCCTCGGACGAGGCGGGGGTGATCCGCGTCGGGCGGCGTTTGCTGCAACTGCCGTGACGCCCTTCGCGCGCGTCGCGGTTGTATGGCTGCCAGAGTCGCGCGGTGAAAGGGCAAAGTGGAGGGCTGCGAGAAGGTAGAACCGGGGAATCAGGCGCGGGCGAATCCGCGGGCGGCACGGCGGTCGAGCTGCCGGCAGATGTCGATCCAGTGGTCCGAGCGAGCCTCGTCGCCGTCGCGTCGGGCGGCTTCGGCCCGCTCTCGGGCAATGCGCGCGGCGGCGAGGCCGTGGTCGGCGAAATGGCGCAGGGCGCATTCGAGCTGCGGATCGATCAGGGCGACGGGGGGCGTAGACGTGTCAGACTTGTGCGGCGTCGCAGCGTGCCGAAGGGCATTGTCGTTGGCGCCATTGAGTGGCGCGCTGCCGCACAGGGCCCGGGCAATAGCCGGACTTGCCCCACCGAAGGCGGGGGAGAAGCGGATAGTCATGGCGTCGCGTACCCTGTCTTGCGGCCGTTCGTTTATGGCCGGTTGTCTGTGATTGGCCCCGTTGAACCCCTCAGTAGCGCGGTAGGCGCTAAGCCTTCCTGCATGGGGATGGTTGACCAAATCTTGCCAGCTTCTCGCACTTGCGATGAGGCGAGTCGCCCGTGCGTCGATCCGACCGGCGTGCCGCTGTTCGAAATGAAAAACGCAGCGGGGCGCTATTGTCCGGGCGTTATTGTCCGGGTTGGGCGATCCAGCGGCCGGAATTGGCGTATTCGTCCTTTACGCCGGTGGTCTGCGGCAGATTCTGCGCACGGTACAGATCCTCGCCGCCGCGCGCGCGCACCTCGCTGGAGTAGAGCGGGGTGGGCGGCGTGGAGGACGGGGCAGGCGTGGCCGTCATCGCAGCCGGGCTGGCCGAAGCTGCGGGCGCAGGCGCCATCGCGGCATAGGCCTTCTGCAGGGCGACGGGATCGGAGGCCAGCGTATCGGCGGCCCGCTGGGCGGGCGTCTCCATCCGTCCGGGCACCGGCAGCGGTTCGCCGCCGTGATAGACGAAGCGGAAGGTCGCGGCGCCGCCTGCCGGGCCTTGCAGGGCGTAGAAGCGGTGCGCGCCGATGGTTTCGAGGTAGTGCAGGCTGTCCGCCCAGTAGGGATGCACCTGTACCGTATGATAATGCGTGGCGAGGCCGATCGGCGTGTAGACGTAGCCCGCCAGTGCGGCAGCGGCCACGGCACGGGCACGGTCCCAGAACAGCGCCACCGGTTTGCGGCCCAGCGAGCCGTCGCAGGTAAAGGTGAACTGACAGCCCCCGCCCGCTCTCGTCGCGCCCTGATAGACCACGCCGCACACGGTGTTGGGGAAAGCGGGGTGCGCCACGCGGTTGAGCACCACTTGCGCCACCGCGCGCTGCCCGGCGTCCGGCTCGCTCGCCGCTTCGTAATAGACCGCCTGTGTCAGGCACTGGAGTGCGCGCATGTGATCGAGCGGGGTGTCGTCGATGATCATCGAGCGTGCCGCCGGGCCGGTGCTGCCGGGCAGGCCATCGCCAAGGTCGGCGCCGTCATCCGCGTCGGAGTGGATGCCGTCGCCGATCTGCGGTGTGGGCGGGGCAAGGTCGAGGTAATAGAAGGCGGCGCCGGGGAACGAGCCTGCGGCGGTTTCGAACGGCATCGGCGTGACCTGCCCGCTGTCCTCCTCGGCGGCGGGGAGGCGGAAGGGCTGCCAGTCACCGGGCGCGGCGAAAGCGGGGATCGCCACGAGCGCGAGCACGGCGCTTGCCAACGACCAGCGGCGGCGCACGATGCGCTGGCGACGGCGCCCGGTGCCGCGAACCACCCGCCCCGCGAAGTCGCGCGGGCGCGGCTCCCATGCCGGCGTTCCGGCGGGGGTGCCGTCAGCCTCGGGAAGCGTCCTTGCGGGCGACGCGCTGCGCGCGAGGCCGGGAGGGAGCCAATGGGTCGTCACGTCTGCTCTTCGCGCTATGCCTTGCTGTTCACGCTGTCTGCGCGCCCTATACGCGTTCGGGAGAGCTTGCGCATCTGCGCGCGCTGGCCTGTCCCGAAGCTGCACAGTGTCGCTTTATGGCCGCGCTATACACGCAAAGGTCTTAACGAGAGCCTCGCAAGGCACGCCTGCGCTTGCCAGATTCCGGGGCGGGCGGTAACGCGCATGTCACGTCATGGGTTTTCGCGGGTCGCCTTTCAGGGGGGAGGCACGCGGACTAAGAGGGAAGCGGGTGCGGGGATCGGTCCCCAAGGCCCGCGCTGTCCCCGCAACTGTGACCGGGGAGCCCGCGCTTCCATTCGGCCACTGGATCGTCCCTCGATCCGGGAAGGCGGCAGGCGCGACGATGATCCGGGAGCCAGGAGACCTGCCGATGACGGTCGTTCCGCGCCGGACGGGGAGTTCCGGAGATGCAGCGGGCACGCGCCGGGCAAAGCACCCGCGTGCGGCCTCCGCCATGAACGGCATATTCGTTCAGGTTTGGAGGACTATTACGTGAAGACCCTTTTGCTGCTCGGCACTGCGCTGGGCCTGTCTGCCGCTGCGCCTGCTTTCGCGCAGGATGACAACGCCGCGATCACCACGGCGGACGCCGTGCGCGACGATCATATCACCGTGCTCGCCACCGGCAGCGCCACCAGTGTCGACAAGGCGGGCCAGCCCATCGACGTGATCGGCGCGGACGAGATCGACAGCGTGCAGGGCGCGGACATCAGCCGCGTGCTGGAGCGTCTGCCCGGCGTTACCATCGCGCGCAACGGCGGTCTCGGTTCGGCGACCAGCCTGTTCGTGCGCGGCGCCAATTCGCAGCAGGTTCTCGTCATGGTCGACGGCATCCGCGTGGCGGACGTCGCGGCGACGGGGGGCGGCTACGACTTCGGCAACCTGATGACCGGCTCGATCGGCAAGATCGAACTGCTGCGCGGTTCGAACTCGGTGGTCTGGGGCTCGGACGCCATCGGCGGCGTGCTCAACGTGACCTCGCGCGATGTCAACGGTGTGGAGGCACGCGCCGAATACGGTTCGCGCAACACCTTCGACGGGCAGATGAGCGCAGGCGTTTCCGGCGACACCTACGGCGTCACGCTCGATGGCGGCTATACCCGCACCGACGGTATCTCGCAGGCCGCCATCGGCACCGAGGATGACGGTTTCCACCAGTGGCGCGTGGGCGGCCATGGCCATGTCGAACTGATGCCGGGCCTCACCGCCAGCCTCGCCGGGCGCTATACCGAGGGCAAGCTGGACATCGACGGTTATCCCGCGCCCAGCTACGTGACCTTCGACGATACCGACGATTATCAGAAGACCCGCGAGATCGGCGGACGCGGCGCGCTCGACTGGACCGGCGACACGCTGAGCCTGGGCGTTGCCTACCAGCTGTCGGACACCCGCCGCCGCTACTATGGCGAGAGCTACAACTATTGCGGTTCGGACAGCTGCTACTTCACCCATGGCCAGAGCCGCCGCGCCGAGCTGACCGGCAGCTGGAATGCCTGGCGCGACCTGCGCCTCGATTTCGGGGCCGATCACGAATGGTCGCGCATGGACGAAAGCGACGATGCGCGCCACCACGCGAACCTCTCCAGCGCCCATGCCTTGCTCGGCTGGTATTCGCAGGTGGTCAATCTGGCAGCGGGTGTTCGCTATGACGACCATTCGCGCTTTGGCGGGGCCTGGACCTTCGGGGCCAACGGTTCGGTCGCGGTCGTGGGCAACTGGCGCGTGATCGCTTCGTACGGCGAGGGCTTCAAGGCGCCGTCGCTCTACCAGCTCTATTCGAACTACGGCGATACCTCGCTCAAGGCCGAGCGCAGCCGGTCCTACGATGCCGGGATCGAGTATGGCGACCGCAACGGCCCGCTCTACTTCGCGCTCACCGGCTTCCGCCGCGACACCCGCAACCTGATCGACTTCGTCTCCTGCGTGGGTGACGAACAGTGCGAGGCGCGCCCCTATGGCCTCTATGCCAATGTCGGCAAGGCGCGGGCGACGGGTGCGGAGCTGGAACTGGGCGCGCAGGTCTCGCCCGCGCTTCATGCCCAGGCGGTCTATACCTACACCAGGTCGGTCAACCGCACCTCGGGCGATGCGAACGAGGGCCTCGACCTTGCCCGTCGTCCGCGCAATGCGCTGACGCTCTCGCTCGACTGGACCAGCCCGCTGCACGGTCTCAAGCTGGGCGGCGATCTGCGCATGGTCAGCGACAGCTGGAACGACGCGGCCAACACTACCCAGATCGACGGCTGGGCGACCGGCACGATCCGCGCCTCGCTGCCCATCAACGACAAGGTGGAAGTCTTTGCACGGGTCGAGAACGTCACCGACGTGAAGTACGAGCTTGTCACCGATTATGGCACTGCCGGACGCTCGGTGTTCGGCGGCATCCGCGTGACGATGTGATCCTGACGCCTCCCTTCGCCTCGCGCCGGGGGGAGGCGCACGGCCGGCGGCGGGCGCGCGTGCTGCGCCTGTCGCTGGGGCTTGCCGCCGCAGCATGTCTTGGCGGTGGACTGTTCGGATACTGGTTCCGCGAACCCGTCCCTTCGCGCACCATGGCTCATCCCGCGATCGTTTCTATCAATCCCTGCACCGATGCGATCCTTGCCGAAGTGACCGCACCCGGCCAGTTGCGCGCAATTTCCGATTATAGTGCCGATCCGGCGTCGAGTTCGATGGACCTGGCGATAGCGAGGCGCTATCCCGCCATCGGAAATTCGGTCGAGGAAGTTATCGCGATGCAGCCCGATGTGGTGGTCGCGAGTTCCTTCCTTGCGCCGTCCACCCGTACGGCGCTTGAGGGATTGGGGATAAAGGTCGTGACGGTTCCCATTGCGTCCAGTGTGGCGCAGTCAGAAGCACAGGTGCGGATGCTGGCGGATGTCGCCGGCAACCGCGCGCGCGGCCAGGCACTGGTCGCGCGCATCGATCGTGCGCTCGCGGCTGCCGCACCCTCTGCGGGTTCGCGCAAGGTCGCTGCGTTGATGTGGGAAACCGGCGGCATCGTCGCGGGCAGCGATACCCTGATTTCCGAACTGATGGAGCGTACCGGCTTTTCCAATGCCGCGACGGCCGCCGGTTTCACGCAGGCCGACTTCGTGCCGCTGGAACAGGTGCTGGCCCATCCGCCGGGCGTGATCCTTGCACAGAGCGGGCCGGAAGGCGTGCGTGACCGGATGCTCGACAATCCGGTGCTGAATGAGCTTGCCGATACGCCGCGCGCGCAAGTGCCGGGAAATCTGCTGTGGTGCGGTGGCCCGACGATCGTGCGCGCTGCCCGGCGGCTGGCGGCGATCCGTCGCAGCGCGCCGGTGCAGGCCCTCGCAGCCGGGAGACATCCTTGAACGTCCGCCTGCTGCTGAGCCTGAGTGGTCTGCTGCTTATCGCACTTCCTCTCTCGCTGCTGACCGGCCGGGTGTGGTTCAATCCCTTCGATCCCCACGTTAACCATGTTTCGACGATCCTGATGGACCTGCGCCTGCCGCGTGCGCTGCTGGCGGTGGCGCTGGGGGCAGGGCTCGGTACTGCGGGCGCCGCGATGCAGGGCTATCTGCGCAATCCGCTGGCCGATCCCGGCCTGTTCGGCGTGGCGCCTGCGGCCGCGCTGGGCGCTGTGCTCTCGTTCTGGACGGGGTACGCGGCGGCGCCCTTCACGCTTCCGATCTTCGCGCTGGCAGGCGGGGCGGGCGGCATGGCGCTGCTCGCGCTGCTGGCCGGGCGCAGCGGGGGCATTGCGCTGTTCACATTGGCCGGGCTGATGATTTCCAGCCTTGCGGGTGCCTTGACCAGCCTTGTCATCAGCCTTTCGCCGTCGCCTTTCGCCGTCAGCGAGATCGTGACCTGGCTGATGGGAGCGCTGTCCGATCGCAGCTGGGGCGATGTCGAACTGGCCATGCCGCTGACGGCGCTGGGCATTGGCGCGCTGTTGCTGACCGGGCGCAGCCTCGATGCGATGACGCTGGGCGAAAGTGCGGCACGCTCGCTCGGCGTCGACCTGTGGCGCCTGCAGGTCTGGCTGATCCTCGGCGTCGGTTTGACGGTGGGGGCGGGCGTTGCGGTGGCCGGCGTGATCGGTTTCGTCGGGCTTGTCGTGCCGCATCTGGTGCGCCCGTTCACCGACCGGCGCCCGTCTTCGCTGATGGTGCCGAGCGCATTGGCAGGGGCGCTGCTGTTGCTGGTCGCCGACTGTCTGTGCCGGGTGATGCCGCTGAAGGGCGGCGAATTGCGGCTGGGCATTGGCCTTGCGCTGCTGGGCGCGCCGTTCTTCCTGCACCTGCTGCTGCGCATGCGCCGGGGCGCGATATGAGCCTCTCGCTGGCAGATGTGACGGTGCGCGGGCGGCTCGACGGCGTTTCGCTCGGGTTCGACCGCAATATGGTGACGGCGATCTGCGGCCCGAACGGCGCGGGCAAGTCGACGCTGCTGGGCTGCCTTGCCGGTTTGATGAAACCCGATTCCGGCGACGTCCTGCTCGGCGATGCCCCGCTGGCGAAGATGGACTCGCTCGAACGCGGGCGCTGGATGGGCTATCTGCCACAGGCGCCCGAAGTGGCGTGGGACGTCGCGGTCGAGACGCTGGTCTCGCTCGGGCGGCTGCCGTGGGTGGCCTCGTCGGCCAGCGAGGCGCAGGCGGCCATCGATGCGGCGATCCGGACGATGGATCTGGAAGCGTTGCGCCATCGCCCGGTGTCGCAGCTCTCGGGCGGAGAGCGCGCGCGGGCGCTGATGGCGCGGGTGCTGGCGACGAAACCCGGCTGGCTGCTGGCGGACGAGCCGCTCGCGAACCTCGATCTCGGCCATGCGGCGATGACGATGCGCAAGATGCGCGAGCAGGCCCGAGCCGGGTGCGGGGTGGTGCTGGTACTGCACGACCTTGCCAGCGCGATGAACTGTGCGGACCGGGTGGTCGTGCTTCAGGATGGACGTGTCGTGGCGGACGGCCATCCCGACGATGCGCTGGCGAGCGATATCATCCGCGAGGTATGGGGCGTGCGCGCCCGCTGGCTGGGCGAGCAGGGCGCACGGGCGCTGGCGGTTTAGAGCATTTTCTAATCAGGTGGAATCACCTGATGACTCGGAAAATGCGGCTAATCAAAAACTTAGAGTGGTTGATTCGGCGCAGCCAGATCGAAAACCGCTCTAACAGCGATTACGCCGGACGGGCGGCCGCGACCGGGGTTTCCACTTCGGGCTCTTCTGGCCGTGCGCCATAGCGGCGGGCGAGCACAGCGCAGGTGAACAGCTGGATCTGGTGGAACAGCATCAGCGGCAGCACGATCAGGCTGACCGAGGCGGCGGGGAACAGGATCGTCGCCATCGGGATGCCGCTCGCCATGCTCTTCTTGGAGCCGCAGAAGACGATGGCGATCTCGTCCTCCTTGTTGAAGCCCAGCTTGCGCGACCCCCAGGTGGTCAGCGTGATGACGATTGCCAGCACCAGCGCGTCGATCACCAGCACCACGGCGAGGTCGCTCAACGACAGGCGGCTCCAGGCGCCGGCCACCATGCCGTGGCTGAAGGCGGCATAGACCACCAGCAAGATCGAGCCGCGATCGACGATCGTGGTCAGCAGCTTGTGGCGGGTGATGAACTTGCCGATGAAGGGCCGCGCGATCTGGCCCAGCACGAAGGGCAGCAGGATCTGCATGGCGATGTCCTCGATCGCGCTGGTCGAGAACCCGCCCGAAGGGCTCGACATCACGACGGCGGCCAGCAGCGGGGTGATGATCACGCCGATCAGGTTCGAGAACGAGGCACTGCACAGCGCCGCCGCCACGTTGCCGCGCCCGATCGAGGTGAAGGCGATCGAGGACTGCACGGTCGAGGGCAGCAGGCACAGGAACACAAGGCCGTTCAGGATCTCGGGCGAGGCGATGGGGCCGAGCACGCCTTTCAGCCCCAGGCCGATCAGCGGAAACAGCGCGAAAGTGGACAGGAACACGGTCAGTTGCAGGCGCCAGTGCGACATGCCCGCCCAGACCGCCTGGGGGGCGAGGCGCGCGCCGTAGAGGAAGAACAGCAGGTCCACCGCTACGTCGACGGCATGATCGGCGATCACCGCGCCGGTCCCGCGCGCGGGCAGGATCGAGGCCAGCGCAACGGTGCCGATCAGCATCAGCAGATAACGGTCGATGTTCTTCAGCCGGGCCGCGATACGCGCGCCGAGAGTGCGTTCCTGTGTCATGCCCGGTGATGTACTCGCTGGCATGGTCATGGACAATCGTGATGAAGCTGATAACTGTCATCACGATCATGAATGCCGTGTCCTCTGTCCATCCCGATCTGCTGCGCGCACTGGTGGCCGTGGTGGAGGCGGGCAGCTTCACCGCGGCCGCGCGAAGTCTTTCGCTGCGCCAGTCGACCGTCAGCCAGCAGGTGCGGCGACTGGAGGAGCAGGTGGGGCGCCGTCTGCTGCTGCGCGATACCCACCATCTGGCGCTGACGCCGGAGGGCAGCGCGTTCCTCGACCATGCCCGCCGCGTGCTCGATGCCTATGCGCGGATGGAACGGCACCTGTCCGGCGCGCCGTTGCGCGGGCGGCTGCGCTTTGGCGCTTCGGAAGACTTCGTGCTTTCGGCGCTGCCCGATGTGCTGGCGGCTTTCGCGCGGCGTCACCCGGAAGTCGATCTGGCGGTGACGGCGGGGCTCAGCGAGGATCTCTATACCGATTACGACGCCGGGCGCCTCGACATCGTGATGGTCAAGCGGCGGCGCGGCGATACGCGCGGCACCACGGTCTGGCGCGAGAAGCTGGCGTGGGTGGGGCGTGCCGACTTCGTGCTCGACCCGGCAGGCCCTGCGCCGATGCTGTTCTATCCGCCGCCCAGCGTCACCCGTGCGCTGGCGATCGAGGCGCTGGAACAGGCGGGGCGTTCCTGGCGTCTCGCGTTCACCAGCGCCAACCTTTCCGGCCTGTTCGCCGCCGCGCGGGCAGGCGTGGGCGTGATGCCGCATTCGGCGCGCCTGTTGCCGGAAAGCGTCTCGGCGATCGACCGCGAAGGGCTGCCTGTACTGCCCGAAATCGAGTTCGTGGTGCTGGGGCCGGGCGGTCGCCATGCCGTGGCCGAGGCGCTGACCGCCGCGATCCTGCAATGGGCGCGGGTGCCGGTCCGTCGGGGTGCGTGAGGGCCACACCAGCCGATAAGCCAGCCGAAGCAGGCAAATGGCGCGAATCGATACCTGTTGCATCGCGGTAACGCATGCTGCGCTATCCGGGCTGGTCGGGCTGTCATGCCAGTGTCGTGATACTGTTCAGTATCCAGAAAAGTAACGGGAATCCGCAAGTTTCGGAATGTCGCGAGAAACAACTGATGCGGTGTTGCCACAGTGTATCGGCAAGTTTCCAGTTGTTTGCACGAGCAACATAAGTGCCATAAATCAGGGGCAGCAACCCAAGCATGGGCTGCCTGCCCGGACAGAGGGGTTCCCTGGGGGATTTTCCGGGGGAATTGTCGCCCGGCAGGCGGAAATTCAGTTTCGTGAGGACTTGTATGAAAACCGTGATCCTGCGGCGCGCTCTGGCGTGCGGCGCTGCGCTGTGTGCGCTTTCGACCGGCGGCGTCGCTCTGGCGCAGACCTCTGCCTCGACCACCGCCAGCGCTGCTGCTGCCGATACTGCCGCTGCCGACAATGGCAGCGAGAACGGCGGCGCGATCATCGTGACGGCCGAGCGTCGCAAGGAAAACCTCCAGAACGTGCCGGTCTCGGTTGGCGTGCTCTCGGGCGAAGACATGAAGACGTTTGCGACCAACGGCGCGGACACGCTTCTTTCGCTCTCGGGCAAGGTGCCGGGCCTCTACGTCGAAAGCTCGACCGGCCGCATCTTCCCGCGCTTCTACATCCGTGGCCTCGGCAACGTGGACTACTATCTCGGCGCTTCGCAGCCGGTGGAAGTGATCCAGGACGACATCGTCATGGAGCATGTCGTGCTCAAGTCGAACCCGGTGTTCGACGTCGCGCAGACCGAAGTGCTGCGCGGACCGCAGGGCTCGCTGTTCGGCCGCAACACCACGGCTGGTATCGTCAAGTTCGACACCGTGCAGCCCTCGAAGACCTGGCAGGGCGACATCAACGCCAGCTGGGGCACGTTCAACTCGGTGAACGTCGAAGGCGGCATCGGCGGCCCGCTGACCAAGGACGGCTCGATCAGCTTCCGTCTCTCGGGCCTCTACCAGCACCGCGACAACTGGATCGACAACACCTACACCGGCACAAGCGATGACGGCACCGTGGGCGGCAAGAACGTCATGGGCGGCTTCAACGAGCGCGATGCCCGCCTGCAGGTGCTGTTCGACGAAGGCCCGCTGCAGGTCCGCGTTTCGGGCCACGTGCGCGATTACGACGGCACGTCGACCCCGTTCTATCGCGGTTCGATCATCAAGGGCACCAATTCGGTTCCCGACAGCTTCAGCCGGGGCGAGATCGCGCTCGACGAGGGCATGAACAACCCGCAGGCGGCGCGTACGCAGGGCTTCTCGGTCAAGGCCGACTATGACCTCGGCTTCGCCACGCTGACCTCGATCACCGGTTACGAGCACGCGCACGAGTGGAGCCGCGGCGATACCGACGGCGGTGCGGCGGCGTACTACAACAACGTGGGCTATGGCGAATCGCAGGGCAAGCTGCGCAGCCTCAACCAGTGGTCGCAGGAAGTGCGCCTGGCCAGCCCGACCAACCAGCCGCTGCGCTGGCAGGTCGGCGGCATGTACTTCGATTCGCGTGACTACACCGAGTTCGACCAGCGCGCCTACTTCCTGACCAGCGATGCCTTCGGCACGGCGCCCAACCCGAACAACTGGGTGCTGCTGCACAACGTCAACACCTCTTGGGGCGTGTTCGGTCAGGTCGCCTATGACGTTACCGACCGCCTGACGCTGACCGGCGGCTTCCGCGAATCGCAGGACATCCGCCACACCACGCTGCTCAAGGCGAACAACGTCGCTTCGGGCACCGGTACTTTCGCGGTGCCGGACGTGCGCCTGTCGAGCACCAAGCCCAGCTTCGATGCGACCGCGCTCTACAAGCTGGATCCGGACGTCAGCCTCTATGCCCGCATCGCGCGCGGCTTCCGTGGGCCGACCATCCAGGGCCGCTCGGCCGTGTTCGGCTCGCCGTTCACGACGGCGAACTCGGAAACCAACACCAGCTACGAAGCCGGTGTGAAGACCACCTTCATGGGTGGCCGCGCGCACTTCAACTTCGACGGCTTCTATTATGTCGTGAAGGACATCCAGCTGAACGGCAGCGACGAGAACGGCAACACCGTGCTCTTCAACGCCAACAAGGCACAAGGGTACGGCATCGAGGCCGCGCTCGACATGTCGCCGGTCGAAGGCCTGACCTTCAACGCCGGTCTCAGCCTGCTGCACACCGAGATCGACGACAAGAACGTCTATGCGCAGGTCTGCGCGCTCAACGGCGCGATGGTCTGCACCGTGGAGAACCCGGTCACGCAGGTCGGCTCGAACTACTTCGCGCAGATCGACGGCAACCCGCTGCCCAACGCGCCGAAGTGGAACCTCAACTTCTCAGCCCGTTACGAGCACCCGGTCGGCCCCGGCACGGCCTTCATCTCGACCGACTGGAACGCGCAAGGCTACACCAGCTTCGTGCCGTACAAGTCGGTGGAGTTCAGCTCGAAGGGCAACTTCGAGGGTGGTCTGCGCGTCGGTTACGACTACCAGAACTGGGAGTTCTCGGTCTGGTCGCGCAACATCACCAACGAGAAGAACCTGCTCGGCGTGCTCGATAACTACATGGCCGGCGTCTACAACGACCCGCGCACCATCGGCGCCTCGATCAGCTTCAAGTACTGAGGCCTGACAGCATTCTGACAAGGCGGGCCGTCCCCTCGGGGGCGGCCCGTTTTGCGTTGGGGGGGGGGAGAGAACTGTCTGGAAGCGGGAAGGGCGGTCGCGGGTTTCCGTCGCCCCATCGCCTCCCGATCACCCTATGTGCGCGCGGCTTTTCATCAGCGGCTGGATGCGCGTGCCGAAGTCTTCCACGCCCTGCACGAAGTCGTCGAAGGTCAGCAGCACGCCGCCGGTATTGGGCACCTGGGCCATCTCGTCGAGCATCCGGGCAATGCTCTCGTAGCTGCCGACCAAGGTGCCCATGTTGATGTTCACCGCGCCTTCGGGGGCGGCGAGCTGGCGCACGTTGGTATCGGTGTTCACCGTGTCCCTGGCGCCCTGATCGGCCAGCCACGAGATCGCGTCGATATCGACGCCGTCGTTATAGGCCTTCCACTTGGCCTGCGCTTCCTCGTCGGTTTCGGCAGCGATCACCATCATCAGCACGAACACGGAAACGTCGCGCCCGGTCTGTTCGGTGAACTTGGCCAGCCGCTCGTTGTTGAAGGCGAACGCGGTCGGCGTGTTGACGCCCTTGCCAAGGCAGAAGGCATAGTCCGCCCAGGTCGCCGAGAAGTTCAGCCCGGCGTCGGAGGAACCGGCGCAGATGATCTTCATGTCCGCCTGCGGCTGGGGCCAGACGCGGCAGTCCTCCATCTGGTAATAGTCGCCCTTGAAATCGGAGCTGCCGGTCTCCCACAGCTCGCGCAGGACACGGGCATATTCGTCGAGCACCTGATAGCGGTTGCGGAAATGCTCGTCGCCCGGCCACAGGCCCATTTGCGTATATTCGGGCGGTTGCCAGCCGGTGATCAGGTTCATCCCGAAGCGGCCATGGCTGATGGAGTCGATGGTGTTGGCCATGCGCGCGGCAAACGCGGGCGGGATGATGAGCGTGGGGCAGGTGGCGAACAGCTTGATCTTCTCGGTAACGGCGGCGAGGCCCGCCATCAGCGTGAAGCTTTCCAGGCCATATTCCCAGAACTCGGTCTTGCCGCCGAAGCCGCGCAGCTTGATCATCGAGAGCAGGAAATCCATCCCGTACTTCTCGGCCCGCAGCGCGATCTCCGTGTTGAGATCGAAGCTCGGCTTGTACTGCGGCGCCGCCTCGCTGATCAGCCAGCCGTTGTTGTTGATGGGGATGAACACACCGACTTGCATGAGGCTGTTACTCCGCGAATGGATAATCAGGGGAGGGGATCAGGGCAGGAAATCGAGCATGACGCGCTCGAAACGCGCAGGATCGGTGATGTTGCAGGCATGGCCGCCCCAGTCGAACACCTCGGTCCGCGCGCCCGGAACCGGCGTTGCGAGGTCGAGCGCGGTCTCCAGCGGCACGAGGAAGTCGTCGCGCGTGGCAATCACCAGCAGGTTCTTCAGCGCGGCAAGCCCTGCCGGATCGGGCGCATAGGCCTGCACGGCGGCGATGCGCTTGGCCATGGTCTCGACACCGGGAAAGGCGGAGAGGTGGTGCTCGGTCTCTGCCACGATCTGGGCATCGTGTGAGGCGATCCAGTCCGGCGGGAACAGGAACAGCGGCTGCGCCTCAAGGAACGGCTTCACACCCGCACCGTGCAACAGCGCCAGCCGCGCCGCGAAGCAGCGGCGGGTGTGGGGCGAGAGCGTGCGCCAGCCGTTGATGACGGTCAGGCTGTCGAAACGGTCGGTGCTGATTGCCGCTTCGATGCCGATGGCACCGCCCAGTGCATGACCGATGAAATGCGCGCGCTCGATTGCCAGCGCGTCCATCAGCGCGAGCAGATCGCTCGCCATGTCCTCGACAGATGTCGTCTCGGGCAGGGTGCGGTCGCTGCGCCCGGTCCCGCGCTGGTCGTAGGTCAGCACCCGGAAGCGCTGCGTCAGCGCGGGCAGGTTCGGTGTCCAGTAGGCGCCCGAGCCGCCCAGCCCGCTGGAGAGGATCAGCCACGGCGCATCGTCGGCGTCGCCGTGGATCTCGTAGTGAAGCCCCGTTGCTTCAGGCAATTTGCGCAACCGAGGCGACTTCGACGAGGCAGTCCGGCTTCACCAGATCGCAGCGCAGGCAATAGCGCGCGGGCTTGTCGCCGGGGAAGTACTCGGCATAGACGGCGTTGAACGCGGCATAGTCGGCCAGATCCTTCAGGAAAATGTGGTTCATCACCACGTCGGCCATGGTGCCGCCCGCTGCCTCCACCGTGATCTTGATCGCATCGAGCACATGGCGCGTCTGCGCGGCGGCGTCGCCCACATGCAGCACCGCGCCGCCTTCCCCCAGCGCCAGCATGCCCGAGACATAGAGCGTGCCGTCCTTGGTCTTGGCGCCTGCCGAATAGGGGGCGATGGGCGCGGGGAATGCGGACGGATTGATCGCTTCGAACGGCATGGGAACTCCTTGGAAAAGCGGGGTTACGCGGCGTCGGTATCGGGGGCGGCATCCTTGGGAGGCAATTGGCCGACGGCGGTGCGGAAGTCGGCGACGGTGGAGACCCAGCCGAAGAACTTCTCGACATTGTAGACGGTGGCCGCCTGCATGAAGTCCGGCCCCAGATGATGCGTCGCGTCTTCCAGCATGATCCCGAAGTATTCGAGGTGGAAGCCGTCGCGCAGGGTCGATTCGACGCAGACGTTGGTGGCGATCCCGGTGAACACCAGCGTGCGGATGCCGCGCGCACGCAGCACGGCGTCGAGCTGCGAGTTGAAGAACGCCGAATAGCGCGGCTTGTGGACGCGAAGGTCGCCGTCCTGGGGCGCCAGCGCATCGACCAGTTCGTAGTCCCAGCCGCCGCGTGCAAGGAACTTGCCCGCGAGTTCGGGGCGCTTGCGCATGGTCTTGAGCGCGTTGGACTTGTGCCAGTTGGGCGACATCGGCGTGCCCGCCTCGACATAGCCCGAATCCCAGCCGTTCTGCAGGAACACGATGGGCATTCCGGCATCGCGCGCCACGTCGAGCACCTCGGCGATGCGGGCAATGCAGGCAGCAGCCGGGCCGACGTCGAACCCGGCCTCGTCGACATAGCCGCCCTTGCTGGCATAGGCGTTCTGCATGTCGACGACGATCACGGCCGTCGTCGCAGCATCCAGCCGGATGGGTTCGGGGCGGGCCGGGAGGACAACCGAGGGTCCGCTGCGGCCGGGGACGGGATCGACAATATGTTCGCTCACCCAGACGAGTATTGTGCAGTCGCGAGCAGCGATCAAGCCCCCTTGTGACTTGGCAAAAATGGCGCGTAGTGAGCATCTTGCGATATAAGGTTGCAAGGCGCGCAATTCACCGCGTTGCGACGGAGGGAGCGCAGGCAGGCATGGACCCGGCGACGTAACCGCTGCTAGACCGCTGACATGATGCGCTTTCTCTCCCCCGATACTGTCTCCCCTCGCTGGTCCCTTGCCGTGGCGAGCGCGCTGGCGCTGAGTGCGGTGCTCTCGGGCTGTGCCGGACGGCATTATCGCCCGGTCAGCGATACTCCGGTGCGGATCGGCCCGCCCTACACGGTGCGCGGCACCACCTATGTCCCCGCCGCCGATCCGACCTACGACATGCTCGGCTATGCGACGTGGTACGGCAACGAGAGCGGCAGCCAGGTCGCCAATGGCGAGCGTTTCCGCCCGGCGTGGATCACCGCCGCGAACAAGACGCTGCCGCTGCCGAGCTATGTCGAAGTGACGGCGCTCGATACCGGGCGGCGCATCCTCGTGCGGATCAACGATCGCGGCCCCTACGGCGATCCGCGAAGGGTGATCGACCTGTCGCGCGGCGCCGCCGAGCAGCTTGGCATCCGCGCCAAGGGCAAGGCCGCCGTGCGCGTGCGCGTGGTCGAGCCTTCGGAGCGCGACCGCGCGGACTTGCGCAAAGGCCACCCGGCGCGCGACCTTCCGCCCGAGACCCCGCGCGCGCTGGCGAACCTGCGCGCGCAGTTCGTGGCGGGCGTCGGCGGGATGTGAGGGGGGGATTCGAACTCACGTCATCCCAGCGCAGGCTGGGATCGCTTTCGAGGTTGCGCCACGCTCACAACGATCCCAGCCTGCGCTGGGATGACGGAGTCAGAGGAGGAGGTCGTCCTCCCGCTCTACCGCAGCACGCCCACCAGTTGCACCACCGCCAGCAGTACCAGCCCGGCGCTGATCGCTGCGCCAGCAAAGCGCAGGGCTCCGGCGATCTCGGTCGAGCCCCCGCCGCGCGCGCCACCACCGGCATCGGCTTCCAGCCGCGCGCGGGCGGCGCGCAGCAGGGCGGGGAGATCCTCGGCGCTGCGGGCGAGTTCGAGCAGCACGGCCTCGGTACGGCCCGGTTCGCCAAGGCGCGTGATGCGGCTGGCGAGCAGCTTGCCGCGCATGTCGGCCAAGGCCTGAGACAGGTCGAAGCCCGGCTCGATCCGCGCGAGCACGCCGTCCATCGTCACCATCGCCTTGAAGATCAGCACGAGATCGGGCGGCAGCACCAGTCCTTCCTCGCGCAGCAGCGGGAAGAAGTCGGCCATCATCGCGCTGAGCACCAGCGGCCCGGTGCCATGTCGTGCGACGAGGCGCTCTGCGGCGCGCTGGACTTTCTCGCGGGAAACGCCCGCATTCTCGTTCCCCCCACTTCCATTCCAGGCCATCAGCGCATCGGTGACGCCCGCCGGATCGCCCGAGCGCAGCGAGAGGATGAAGGTCAGGAATTCGTGCTGGCGGCGTGGGCTGACGAAGCCGACCGAGCCTAGATCGAGCAGCGCCAGCCTGTTTCCGTTAAGGCAAAGCAGGTTGCCGGGGTGCGGGTCGGCATGGAAGCGGCCGTTCACCAGCACCATCTCCAGCACCAGTTCGGCACCGAGTGCGGCGATCGCGGCAGGGTCGATCCCGGCGGTCCGCAGCGCCTCGGGATCGCGCGGGGGCAGGCCTTCGATGAAGTCCATCACCAGCAGCGTGGACGAGGAATGCTGCCAGTGGATGCGCGGCACCACCACCGCCTCCAGTTTGGCCAGATCGGCGCGCAGCAGGTCGGCGTTGCGCCCTTCGGTGGTGAAGTCCAGCTCGTCGAGGATATCGGCGCCCAGTTGCTCGATCATCGCGCGCGGGCGCAGACGCCGCAGCGCGGCGCTGTTGCTTTCGGCCAGCGCGGCGAGATGGCGCAGCAGCCGCATGTCGGCCTCCATGCGCGGGGCGATGCCGGGGCGGCGGATCTTCACCGCGACCTCGGTGCCGTCCTGCAGCGTGGCGCGGTGGACCTGCGCGATCGAGGCGGCGGCGAGCGGCGTGGTATCGAACCGGGCGAAGACTTCTTCCGGCGGCCCGCCGAGCGCCGCCTCGACATCGCCGCGCAAGGTCTCGAAGTCGAGGCGCGGGGCTTCGCTCTGCAGCTTCTCGAACTCGCGGGTCCAGTGCTCGGGCAGCATGTCCTGCCGGGTGGCGAGGATCTGGCCGAGCTTCACATACGTCGGCCCCAGCGCTTCGAGCGCCCGCCGGGTGCGGGCGGGGAGATCGGCGGCCTCGGGTTGCGCTTCTCCGGCTTTGCCGTCCTGAAGCCCCAGCCGCACCAGCAGCGAGTCCAGCCCGAAACGCGCGGCCACGCCCAGCACTTCCTGCATCCGTTCCCGGTCGCGGGCGGCGACGGCGATGGACTTGAACATGGGCGGGCCTTTCGTTGTGGGATCGAACATCGGGGGATCGAACATCGCAGAACGGCCGGGCGGCGCGGGGGTTTCCGGGAACTTTCCGGGTGCCCGCTCGTTTTCTCTCCAGAAGGAGAGGAAAAAATGTCGATAGGCGCTGAAATACCTTTTCGCCGCAACCACTTCGCTCGCGAAACAGGCTCCTTGCTGCTTGACCGGCAGCGCCAGGACCATGTGCGCGAGGCCGAACGTGAGGCGAACAAGACCCCCGTCTGGACCGGGACGCGCTTTCTGGCATCCTGAACCTTCTCGAACCGGAAAGGCCCAAAAGGCCTACCGACAGGGCACTCACGACCTGTCGACCGGGCCCGCAACCTGCGATGATCGCCACTGACTGTGGGATCGGAAGGGTTGCCCGCAGGGCGGCGCCGTGGCGAAATAAAATTCGCCTGACGCCGCCCTTGCCGTGTCCGGGCGGCGCTTGAAACACTGCCATGCGCAACCTTTTGTCGATTATCGCGGCGGTGGCTCGCAAGGGTTGCCAGCTGCCGGATAAAGCGCTTCAAATCGCCTGATCGGACCAACCGGGGCGGGGCTGCGATGGGGCGCTCGTGCGTCACCTCCCCGCGCTCACCAAGGGTCCGTTCCTGTGGAGGAAGTGACACGATGAAGAACAAGGGTCTCCTGGCAACGGCTGCGCATCGCACGCTGGGCCTTGCCGTTACCGGACTAGCCATCGGAGCAGTAGCTGCCATGCCCGTTCCCGCTCTTGCCGCCGCCAAGGCGCCTGCAAAGCCCGCACCGGTGGCCTATACCGGCCCCTTCGCCAAGCCGAGCACGCTCGACATGCATGCGCCGGACTTCGCCCATATCAAGGACAGCGACTACCAGCCCGCGCTGGAAGCCGGCATCGCGATCAAGCGCGCCGAAGTCGCGAAAATCGCCGCCAACCCGGCTGCGCCAACTTTCCAGAACACCGTGGTCGCGCTCGAGGAATCGGGCCAGCTGCTCGACCGTGCGAACGGCATCTTCGGCCAGTTGGTCAGCGCCAACACCAACCCCACGCTCGATGCCGTCGACACCGCGATATCTCCCAAGCTGGCCGGGCTGAACGACGAGATCCACCTCAACGCCAGGCTCTTCGCGCGCATCAAGGCGGTGCATGACAGTGCTGCCGGCAAGGCGCTGACCGGTGAAGACGCAATGCTGCTGCAGACGACGTACGACGAGTTCGTTCACGCAGGCGCACTGCTCACGCCCGAGAAGAAGACGCAGCTCAAGGCGCTGAACCAGCAGCTTGCCAGCCTGGAGACCGAGTTCTCGCAGAAGCTGACCGCAGGCTCGGCCGCGGCTGCCGTCACCTTCGACAGCAAGGACCAGCTTGCAGGGCTGGGCGAGGCCGATGTCGCCGCCGCCGCGCAGCTGGCGCAGGAGCAGGGCAAGCCCGGCAAGTACGTGCTGGCGCTGCTCAACTTCACGCAGCAGCCCGCGCTCTCCAAGCTGACCAACCGCGACAGCCGTCGCCGCGTCTTCGAGGCGAGCATCAATCGCACCTCGAACGGCGGCCCGAACGACACCACGGCGGTCGTCCACAAGCTGGCGGTGCTGCGCGCGCAGAAGGCCGCGCTGCTGGGCCAGCCGAACTATGCCGCAGTGCAGATGTACGACGGCATGGTGACGTCGCCCGAAAAGGCGATGGCGTTCATGCAGGGCTTCGTCCCAGCCCTTCGCGCCACGCAGGACCGCGAGGCCGCCGAGCTGACCGCAGAGGCGAAGCTGGACGGCCAGAGCGAGCCGCTCGCGCCGTGGGACTGGGGCTACTATGCCGAGAAGGTCCGCCAGAAGAAGTACGACCTCGACGAAGCGCAGATCAAGCCGTACTTCGATGTCTACAACGTGCTGGAAAACGGCGTGTTCTATGCCGCGAACCAGACCTACGGCATCACCTTCAAGCGCCGCACCGATCTGGTCGGCTACGAGAAGTCGATGCGCGTCTACGAGGTGTTCGACAAGGACGGCAGCCCGCTGGCGCTGTTCTACTTCGATCCCTACGCGCGCGCCAACAAGCAGGGCGGCGCCTGGATGGGCAACTTCGTCAGCCAGTCCTACGCGCTGGGCAACAAGCCGGTGGTGTTCAACACGCTGAACATCACCCCGCCCGCACCCGGTGAGGAGCCGCTGGCGACCTGGGACGACGTGACGACGATGTTCCACGAGTTCGGCCATGCCCTGAACGGCATGTTCGGCAGCCAGAAGTACCCCTCGCTCTCGGGCGCGAACACCGCGCGCGATTTCGTGGAGTTCCCCAGCCAGTTCAACGAGAACTTCGCGACCGTTCCGCAGGTGCTGGAGCACTACGCCAAGAACCTGAAGACCGGCGAGACGATCCCGCCCGCGCTGCTCGCCAAGATCAAGGCGGCGGGCAAGTTCAACCAGGGCCTGACCTTCGGTGAGCTGACCGAGTCGGCGATGCTCGACATGAAGTGGCACATGCTCACGCCTGCCGAGGCCGAGGCGAGCGAGCCGGCGACGTTCGAGGCCAAGGCACTCGCCGACATGGGCCTGCGCACCGACCTGATCCCGCCGCGTTACCGCACCACCTACTTCCGCCATATCTGGAGCGGCGGTTACGCAGCGGGCTATTACGCCTACATGTGGACCGAGATGCTGGCTCACAGCGGCTGGGACTGGGTGGAAAAGAACGGCGGCATGACCCGCGCCAACGGCGAGCATATCCGCGCCAGCTTCCTGGGTCAGGGCCACTCGAAGCCTTACTCGGTGATGTTCCACGACCTCACCGGCCACGATCCCGAGATCGGCCCGATGCTCGAAGCGCGCGGGCTCGGTTCGGGCACGGGCGATTCGGGCGACGGCGCGAAGTAATCCGCCTCGCCATTACTGACACGAAAAAGGCCGGGAAGGGGGATGCCTCTTCCCGGCCTTTTTCGTGCGCGGACGGGCATGATAGGATCTTGCCGGTTACAGAAAATTCATCGCCGGTATTTCGTGGGTGCCATGCTAAGGTCACTCTAGATTCGTAAGGATTATTTGGCTGCATCTGCATCTGGCGGGATGAGGTGGACATGGATGTGCGACAGGTCTTGAGGATGGCTGGCAGGTCTGCGGTTTGTCTCGCGGTCTGCCTTGGCGCGGTAGTGCAGGCTCCGGCATCGGCGCAGGAGGCTGCCGCGTCCTCTTCTCCCGCCAGCACACCGATCATCGTCACCACCCCGCATCCGCTGGCACCGGGCGAGAAGCCGAGCGCGTGGAAGCGCATCGCCGCCGAGCATGTCGTCGTCTATTCGGACGGCAGCGACGACCAGTTGCAGCGCATCGCCGCGCATCTCGAACGCCTGCACACGCTGTTCGCGCGGCTCTATCGCGCGCCCGGCAGCGAGGACGAGCCGCCCCGGCTGACCGTGGTGCTGTTCGACGATGCGGCGCAGATGCGCGATCTCGGCCTCAGCAATCCCCGCTCGGAAGAGGGGCCTTATGCCCGGCCCTTCGTGGGCGAGCGCTACTACGATCCGCGCGTTGAGGGCAGCGTGCTGGCCCTGCCGCGCGTCGATCAGGTGGTGCCGCTCGATACCGACAAGGCGCGCAATGCCGATTGCGAGGACGCCGCCGCCAATGACGGGGACTGCATCGGCCAGACGCCGCCGCCCTATCACGCGCCCACCAGCCGGACATGGGAGGCGATCCTCTATGGCGCCTATGCCCAACACATGGTGGTGAACTACGCCCCGGCGATCTATCCGCGCTGGTATATCGACGGGATCGGCGCTTTCTTCTCGACCGTGGCGTTCAAGGACAACGGTGCGATCGAATATGGCCGCCCGCCGGAATACTACCGGCTGGTGTTCCGCTCCTACGGGCGGCTCAACACGGCCGCGGTGCTGAACGGGGACTATCTGCACAATCCCTCGCGCCAGATGGACTGGACGCCGTATCACGCCTGGCTGCTGACGCATTACTTCGTCTTCTCGAAGCTGAAGGGCGAGCAGGGCGTGCAGTTCCGTCAGTACATGAGCGATATCGCGCGCGGGCAGAGCATGGCCGATGCCGCCGCCGCGTTCGGCACGATGAAGACCGTGCGCTACGCCGTCATGGGCTATGCCGAGCGGCCCCACGAATATGCGACCAGCCCGAAGGAGGCCTTGCCGCCGCCCTTGCCGGTGGAGCCGCTGTCGCAGCCCGCCGCCGATGCGATGCTGGCCGGACTGGCGCCGCATCCCTTCGCGGCGGCGGCGCGGTAAAGACCGGATCACGAGAGGAGAGCACCATGAGACGAGCGGCATGGACTATCGGCGGCGCGGCCCTGATCGCGATCATGGGGGCAGGGCTTTCGCTCGGTACGGCTTCTGTCGCCCGCGCGCAGAGCGTTCCGCCCGCAGGCTATAGCGGCAAGGGGCAGGCGCCGGGTGTTACCGTTCCTGCCGGACCGCCATCGGACCCGAGCGCGCCGCGCCTCATGCGCCTGCCGGATGCCGCCATGGCAGACCTGATCCGCGTCGATCCCGCCTATCGCCGCGGAACCGTGACGGCCCATGCCAAGGTCGTCGGCGCCTTTGCCATCGCCGAGACGCGCAAGTCACGGCTGGATGCGGCATGGGCGCCCGGTTTCCTGCCGGTTACGCTCTCGTTCAGCGACAGGCGCTGCTTTGCCCTGAAGGCAGACTATACCGGAGGGACGCTTTCCAATGGTCGGCTGACCGGCGTTCCTTGCGAAGCGCCGCGCAAGGCGCCGGCGATGGGGCGCGACTCCCCGCAACCGACAGCAGGTGGGCTCACCCTGATCGGCTCCGCATGGAGCTATGATGCCTGGGCCGATGCCCGCAACGGCACGACCATCATCGCCCTGCGCAACCGCAAGGCCTTCACGCCGCTGTTCACCGCCCGCATGACCGCCAGTGCGATCATGGCGATGGACAGCCCCGATGCGCCGATGGGCAATGTGACGCTGATCGGCCGGGTGAAGGGCCGTCTCACGGTGTTGACGCTGGAGGTCGGGTACTGAACCAGCCGTGGAGCCCTTCCACTACGAAAGGCCCGATTGGGGTCAGGCGTAGCCGTGAAAGGTAAACATCAGCAGCTTGTCGTGGTCCACATCGTAATAGGCTTCGAAGAAGGTATCCCCGCCATCGCTGACGACCAGCTCGGAATGGTCCAGTTCGTCGCCGGCTGAAGCAGATGTTCTGCGCACGCCGTGAATGACCAGAACCTTCACGCCAGTTGGATCGAAGCGCCCGGTCTGCAAGTTGATGCGGGCGCCGATATACTGCATTTCATAATCCTGCGGATTCACCTGATCGGTGAATGGCTGGCGATCCCATGGCAAAAGGGCACGATCCCGAGCAGATAGCCAGCCATATAGCGCGCTTTTCGCGGCCCTGGCTTCGACAGGCGTGGCTTGCCACCTGCCGGGATAGGTCATGAAGGTCGGAATGCCTCGCGCCGTCCTTGTGTTATCGACATGCGGAATGTGGTCGCTCGCATCGAGAGCCGGGACAGAAATGGCTGTCATGGCCGCAAGCAGTGCGATGGTCAAAGTCATCGGAGGGGCCCGTTACGTTCAGCGCAGGGCCGCTACAGGAAATGAGATCGGGCCTTTCCGGCGTTGCCGCAGGAGCATCTTGGCGAGGTCTACGAACGTCAGTTTGCGCAGCGGTCGTAATCGCCGTTGCGGCAGGCGTTGACGTCGCGGCGCCACTGGGCGAGCGAGGCTTCGTAGTCGCTGCGGGCGCGGGCGTAGTCGTCCTGCGCCGAACTGCGGGGCAGGGCCGTATACCCGCGCTCACCATCGCTCTCGTGATCGCGGCGATAGTCCGACCACTGCTGCCGATAGCCTGCGTCGCGCTGCGACACGTAGGCGAGCTGGTCCTGATTGAGCTTGCGGATCTGGGCGGCATCGCGGGCGCGCGCTGTGGCCGAGCGCATCGACGGGTCGTTCGGATCGTCGGCATGGGCCGCAACCGAGACAAGCGCCAGCGCTGCACAGCCCATCGCTGCGATCTTGGAAATGCCCCGCATCGTTACCAAACCCCTGAATGGTCGGAGTGTGACGTCCGAACCTGACCCTCATGTGACGGGAATTATGCCTCTCGGGAGGGGCCTGCGCAAAGGCAATGCGATGAATGGGGCGATGAACGCTCGCCATTGCGACGGACGGAGGAGTACCCATGTAAGAGCGGAACCCGGTGCAGTGCCTTATTCCTTCAGGCGCCGCTTGATTGCCGCGAACAAATCTGGAACATGTGCCTCCATGAGTCTGACCCACATCACGGTGCGCGGTGCGCGCGAGCATAACCTCAAGGGCTTCGATATCGAGCTGCCGCGCGACAAGCTCATCGTCATCACCGGGCTTTCGGGCTCGGGCAAGTCCAGCCTCGCGTTCGACACGATCTATGCCGAAGGCCAGCGCCGCTATGTCGAATCGCTGAGCGCCTATGCGCGCCAGTTCCTCGAAATGATGCAGAAGCCCAATGTCGAGCATATCGACGGGCTTTCTCCCGCCATTTCGATCGAGCAGAAGACCACCAGCCGCAACCCGCGCTCGACCGTGGCGACCGTGACCGAGATCTGGGACTACATGCGCCTGCTGTGGGCGCGCGTGGGGGTGCCGTACTCGCCCGCCACGGGCCTGCCGATCGAGGCGCAGACGGTCTCCAACATGGTGGACCGGGTGATGGCGCTGCCCGAAGGCACGCGCGCCTATCTGCTCGCCCCCGTGGTGCGTGGCCGCAAGGGCGAATACCGCAAGGAACTCGCCGAGTGGCAGAAGGCGGGCTACACCCGCGTGCGCATCGACGGCGAGATGTACCTGATCGAGGATGCCCCCGCGCTCGACAAGAAGTACAAGCACGACATCGAAGTGGTGGTCGACCGCATTGCCGTGAAGGACGGCATCCAGACGCGGCTGGCGGACAGCTTCGAGCAGGCGCTAAAGCTGGCCGAAGGGCTGGCGTATATAGACCTTGCCGACACCACCGTGGCGGCACTCCAGTCCCCCCTCTCGCAGGCGGGAGGGGCCGGGGGAGGGGCTGTCGATGGTGGCGTGCAGGCGGATGTCCCGACGCTTACGAAAGGCATGAAGAACGCCGGGCTGCCCGCCAACCGCATCGTCTTCTCCGAGAAGTTCGCCTGCCCGGTCAGTGGCTTCACCATCGAGGAGATCGAGCCGCGGCTGTTCTCGTTCAACGCGCCGCAGGGGGCCTGCCCGGCCTGCGATGGCCTCGGCGAAAAGCTGCTGTTCGACCCGCAACTGGTCGTCCCCAACGAGCATCTGACGCTCAAGCAGGGCGCGATCGTGCCCTGGGCGAAGTCGAACCCGCCGTCGCCCTATTACATGCAGGTGCTCTCCAGCCTCGCCGCGCACTTCGGCTTCGACCTGACGACGCCGTGGGGCGAACTGCCGGGCGAAGTGCGTCTCGTGATCCTCTACGGCACCGGCGGCAAGGCCGTGCCGCTGACGTTCAAGGACGGCAAGAAGGAATACACCGTCAGCAAGGCGTTCGAGGGCGTGATCGGCAACCTCAACCGCCGCATGGTGCAGACCGACAGCGCGTGGATGCGCGAGGAACTCGCCAAGTTCCAGACCGCGCAGCCTTGCGAGACCTGCCATGGCAAGCGCCTCAAGCCCGAGGCGCTCTCGGTGAAGCTGGGCGGCAGCGACATCGCCGATGCGGCGCGCCTCTCGGTGGCGGACGGCTTTGCCTGGTTCGGCGCGCTGAACGACAGGCTCACCGATCAGCAGCAGCAGATCGCCAAGGCGATCCTCAAGGAAATCAACGAGCGGCTCGGCTTCCTCAACAATGTCGGGCTCGACTACCTCAACCTCGACCGTACCTCGGGTACGCTGTCGGGCGGCGAAAGCCAGCGCATCCGCCTCGCCAGCCAGATCGGCTCGGGGCTGTCGGGCGTGCTCTACGTGCTCGACGAGCCCAGCATCGGCCTGCACCAGCGCGACAACGACATGCTGCTCGAAACGCTCAAGCGCCTGCGTGATCTCGGCAACACCGTGATCGTGGTGGAGCATGACGAGGATGCGATCCGCACCGCCGATTACCTTGTGGACCTTGGCCCCGGCGCGGGTGTTCACGGTGGCGAGGTGGTGGCCGAGGGTACGCTCAAGCAGGTGCTCAAGAGCAAGACCAGCCTCACCGCGCAGTACCTCAACGGCACCCGCCGGATCGAGGTGCCCGCAGAGCGCCGCAAGGGCAACGGCAAGTTCGTGACGGTCGAGAACGCGCGCGCGAACAACCTGACGGGCGTGACTGCCAAGTTCCCGCTCGGCACCTTCTGCTGCGTCACCGGGGTGTCCGGCTCGGGCAAGTCGTCGCTCACCATCGACACGCTGCAGGCGGGCGCCTCGCGCCAGCTCAACGGCGCGCGGGTGATCGCGGGCGCGCACGACAGGATCACCGGCCTCGAAAACTGCGACAAGGTGATCGAGATCGACCAGTCGCCGATCGGCCGCACCCCGCGCTCGAACCCGGCGACCTACACCGGCGCCTTCACCCTGATCCGCGACTGGTTCGCCGGGCTGCCCGAATCCGAGGCGCGCGGCTACAAGCCGGGCCGCTTCAGCTTCAACGTCAAGGGCGGGCGCTGCGAGGCGTGCCAGGGCGACGGCCTCATCAAGATCGAGATGCACTTCCTCCCCGACGTCTACGTGACGTGCGAGGAATGCGGCGGCAAGCGCTACAACCGCGAGACGCTGGAAGTGAAGTTCAAGGGCCAGTCGATCGCCGACGTGCTCGACATGACGATCGAGGACGCCGAGAGCTTCTTCGCCAACGTGCCGCCGATCCGCGACCGCATGCACATGCTGAACGAGGTGGGCCTCGGCTACGTCAAGGTCGGTCAGCAGGCGACGACGCTCTCGGGCGGCGAGGCGCAACGCGTGAAGCTCGCCAAGGAACTCGCCCGCCGCTCGACCGGGCAGACGCTCTACATCCTCGACGAGCCCACCACCGGTCTCCACTTCGAGGACGTGCGCAAGCTCCTCGAAGTGCTCCACCGCCTCGTCGATCAGGGCAACTCGGTCATCGTGATCGAACACAACCTCGACGTCATCAAGACCGCCGACTGGATCATCGACATGGGCCCCGAAGGCGGCGTGCGCGGCGGCGAGATCGTCGCCGAGGGCACGCCCGAAGCGGTGGTGAAGGTCAAGGGCAGCTTCACCGGAAGCTACCTCAAGCCGCTGCTGAATGCGGGGAAGTGAGCGGTTCCGGCGAAGGGGCAGGAAGAAGGTAGAAATGCGCGTTAGGATCGCCAGATTTACGAAAATCGTGCCGCCGGAATCGAAATGCTGATCATCTTTACATTTTTTCACGGGCAGAGCGTTTTACAATACAGTACAATCGCCCGGTTATGGGGAGGCCGATCTAGCGATCGCGATCGGCATCTTTTATCCTCGCCAAGGGTAGGGAAGATGGGCGAAGAACGATGAGGAACCGCTATTGTCTGAGCCGCCTGGCGGCTTGCACCCTGGCTGTCGCAGGCTGTTTCTCCTCCACTTGCAGTTGGGCACAGGCCGAAGCATCCGGTGACACGGCTCAGCACAAACCTGACGTATCCCAGGGCGAGGATTCCATTCTCGTTATCGGGCAACCCTTTCCGGATGAGGCTCGCATTCGCGCCCTTTCGCGAAGGATCACGCCGTATGCCTCGCGCAGCGAGACCATGCCTCGTTTCAATGATCCGGTCTGTTTCCTGACGGCAGGCCTCGACCACGATCTGCTGGTGGCGATAGGCCAGCGCATGGCGAGTGACGCAAGGGCGGCGGGGGTCGAACTGGGCGGCGAAGGTTGCCGTGCCAATGTCGCTGTGGCCTTTGTCGATAATGCAGAGCCTGTGCTGGAAGGTTTGCGAACGCAATACTCCTGGCTGTTCAGCAACCTTGAACCGGAAGATATCCGCGCCATCATCCGTCAGCCTGGACCGGTTCATGCCTGGTGGGTCACAGCGACGAGCGCTGCATCTGCCACACGGCTCGGGGGAAACAACGGCGCGAATATGACAGTCGATCCCGGCCCATCGGGAAAGCAACGGCTAAACGTACCATTCTCTTCGTTTCTGGTTTCTGCGGTGCAGGAGAACGTGCGATTTGCGGTCATCCTTGTCGACCGGAAAGCCTTGGTGGGGCTGACGACGACGCAGATCGCCGACTATGCCGCGATGCGTACGCTTGGCGGGACCCGCTCTGCCGGCGACGGCAAAGATGACACGATCCTGAGTTTGTTCGATCAGGATGGTGCACGCCCGATGGAAATGTCGGCTTTCGACCGCAGTTACCTGAAAGCCGTCTATAAAGACGCGCCCAACATGTACTCCGGCCGTAAGATGAACCGGATTGTCAAAACCATTGCGAAGGATGCGCGCGAAACCGGTGACAGTGCCGTCCAGCCCCATGATCCGTCCGTGGGCGCTACGGCGGGTGATTGAGGATCCGGCCTTGCCCTGAAACGGGGCGTGGGGGAAAAAGAGAGCCCCTTGATCCTGCCGCACGGGAAATGCCTTCCTGTTCACGGCGGTGCCGGTCGGCATGGCCGGGGCGTCGCGTTGCAAGCTGCGCGAGGCCTGACGCTTTCCTACAGATCCCCCCATGCGATACATGGACAGGTTCACGCTGCCGGATGTCCCGTGCGGCCGCTTTGGCTCCCGTTCGGAGGTGAACCATGACAGGCTCTTCCCATTCGCCCTATCCCACGGCTGCCGGACGGGGATGGATTCCCGGTTCTCGCGATATCGGTATTCCGGGCGAGCGGGTGGGCGCTTCGTCCGCTTCGCACGCCAGGCAAGGGGATGGGGAGCGCGAGGGTGATAACCCTCGCACCTGTTCCTGTTCTTCGTGTTCGGGCTTTCCAGACTATAAAAACGACGAAGCTGTAACGGGGCCTCCCCCGGCCCCTTCCGCCAGCAGGAGGGGGGACGAGGGCAAGCCGCCTGCAGGGTCGACGTTTGTGCCGCGCGTCTGGGATGCCGGGCGCAAGGTCCGGTTTCTGCATTGTCTGGCTGAGCATGGCGATGTTCGCGCGGCGGCGGCGCGGGTCGGGGTGTCGCGACAGTCGGCCTATGTGCTGCGGCGACGCGATGCGGTGTTTGCGGCGGGCTGGCGGGCGGCGCTGGTGCTGGCGCGCGAGGCGGCGGAGGCGGTGCTGGCGAGCCGGGCCCTCGATGGCGTGGAGGAGGCAGTGTGGTTCCGGGGCGAGCAGGTGGGCGTGCGTCGCCGGTACGACTCGCGGTTGTTGCTGGCGCATCTGGGGCGGCTGGACCGGGTGGCCGGGGAGGGGGCGGAGGATCTCTCGGGCCGGTTCGACGAACTGCTGGCGCGGGTGGCGGGAGAGGAGCCCGAGCCTGCGCTGATGGCCGGGATCGTCGACGCGCGGAAGCGGGATCGGGATGAGGCACGGGACGCAACCTTGCTGCCGCCCTCGCGCGCGGCGTGGTCCGCTGCGGGCGGGGAGGCGCTGGAGGGCGCGGCGGTCGATGACTGGCTGGCGCGCCGCGCGGCCGGGCAGGCGAGCGATGCCGACGAGCCGGTCGCCGATCTGACGGTGTGGCGCGCGAAGGCGGCGCGGATGTGGGACCGGTGGCAGGCGCAGGCCGTCGCGCGTGTTGATGCGATACTGTCGGGAGAGGACGGGGCGACGCAGGAGGGCGCATTCGAGATCAAGTCGCTGGACGGGATGGCGGGGCTGGAGGCGGCGGTTCCGGCGGGGAGCGAGGATGCACTCTGGACCGTGTCGCCTGTGTCAACTTCGCCATCGCCGCCGGTCCGATCCGGATGCAGTCATGCCTCGAGCCATCCGAATGGACTGGCGGACAGTCAGCGAGCCACGGCGTGGAGGAAGGGAAGAGAGGGGGCCTCGTTCACCGCCGTGCGGTGTCCGGCGCTGGCCGAGAGGCGGCGCACGTCCTCCAGCGCCTGCGCAACATGGGCGGCGGCGACATCGGCGCCGAGCGCGTCGAGTATGTCCAGCACATCGTGCAGCACGGCTTCGGCAGCGGGAAGCGAGGGCGCGGCGCCGGTGGCCGGAGTTGGGGCCGTTGTGAGGGCCGGGGCGGGGGGCACGGTGTCGGAAATGGCGTGGTCCCTTTCTGGAAGCGGGAAGCGGGATCGGGTTTCAGATTTGTAAGCCCCCTTGGCGCAATCGCTCCTGAACCGCGCCGGGTGTCGCTGCCGATATGGAGGAAACTACCAAGGAATAGTCCCTAGTGCCAGCAATGCTGCAGCTGCGAAATCGGGGCGTTCGTCCCGTGCGAGGCACGTCTGGTCGGCCGGTCAGTGAAAAGGTTGCGGATAGCGATGCGAAATCGCCGCGCTTGGGAACGCTTTGGCAGGTGCGATGTTATCGCAAGTGAAGGCCGGCGCGACCATCCCCCACCCCCCTCCCGGTCGCGCCGGTCTGCCCCCCGAAAAAAGAACATATGGGCGCCCAAACGCAAAACGCCGCGCCGGACTGCTGTCCGACGCGGCGTCTTTCTTGTTACGGTATGGCGTGTGCTCAGCGGCCCTGCTGGGCCAGCAGGCGCAGACGCAGCGCGTTCAGCTTGATGAAGCCTGCCGCGTCCTTCTGGTCGTAGGCGCCGGCATCGTCCTCGAAGGTGACGTGACGCTCGGAGTAGAGCGAGTCGGGGCTCTTGCGGCCGACGACCGAGGCCGAGCCCTTGTAGAGCTTGAGGCGGACAGTGCCGTTGACGCGGGCCTGCGAGTGATCGATCGCGGCCTGCAGCATCTCGCGCTCCGGTGCGAACCAGAAGCCGTTGTAGATGAGCTCTGCGTACTTGGGCATCAGCTCGTCCTTGAGGTGCGCGGCGCCGCGATCGAGCGTGATCTGCTCGATGCCGCGGTGGGCGCGGGCATAGATTTCGCCGCCCGGCGTCTCGTACATGCCGCGCGACTTCATGCCCACGAAGCGGTTCTCGACGAGGTCGAGGCGGCCGATGCCGTGCTTGCGACCGAGGTCGTTGAGGGCGGTGAGCAGCGCGGCGGGGCTCATGGCGACGCCGTTGAGGGCAACGCCATCGCCCTTCTCGAAGTCGATGGTGATGTATTCGGGCGCGTCGGGCGCGTCTTCCGGGTTCACGGTGCGCGAGTAGACGTAGTCAGGGGTCTCCTGCCACGGATCCTCCAGCACCTTGCCCTCGGACGAGGTGTGCAGCAGGTTCGCGTCGGTCGAGAACGGGCTTTCGCCGCGCTTGTCCTTGGGGACCGGGATCTGGTGCTTTTCGGCCCAGGCGATCAGCGCGGTGCGGCTGGTGAGATCCCATTCGCGCCACGGGGCGATGACCTTGATGTTCGGATCAAGCGCATAGGCCGACAGCTCGAAGCGGACCTGGTCGTTGCCCTTACCGGTGGCGCCGTGGGCAATCGCGTCGGCGCCGGTCTCGTGCGCGATCTCGATCAGGCGCTTGGAGATGAGCGGGCGGGCGATCGAGGTGCCGAGCAGGTAGTCGCCCTCGTAGCGGGCATTGGCGCGCATCATCGGGAAGACGAAGTCGCGCACGAATTCCTCGCGCAGATCGTCGATGTAGATGTTCTGGTCGGGCAGGCCCATCAGCTTGGCCTTGGCGCGGGCAGGTTCAAGCTCCTCGCCCTGACCGAGGTCGGCGGTGAAGGTCACCACCTCGCAGTTGTAGGTGACCTGAAGCCACTTGAGGATGACGCTGGTGTCGAGCCCGCCCGAGTAGGCAAGGACGACCTTCTTGATGCTGTCGGACATGGGCAGGACTTTCCTGTCTGCGGGGTTGGGCCTGTCTGGCAATGATCGGACCGGCAGATGCACGGTTTCGGGCGAGGCCCCTAAGGCATGGCGAGGGCGACGACAAGTGCGCAAATCCGGGCTTTGCGCACTTGTCTCGTCATCGTTGAGCGGCTCGTGGCGTCAATTCGACGCGAGCAGCGCCACTTCCGCCTCGGCCATGTAACCACGGGTCAGCGGCAGGGTGCGGCGGTTGCGGGAATACTGGATCTGGTAGTTGCACATGCCGCCGCTCTCGAACGCAGCGGTCGCTCCGGCGAGATAGAAGGTCCACATGCGATAGAAACGCTCGTCGTACAGCGCGACGATGGCGGCCTTGTTGTCCTGGCAGCGCTTGTACCACTCGCGCAGGGTGAAGGCGTAGTGCAGGCGCAGGTTCTCGACGTCGGTGGCGATCAGGCGGCTGCGCTCGCTGGCGGCCAGCGTCTCGCTGAGCGCGGGGATGTAGCCGCCCGGGAAGATGTACTTGCGGGTGAAGGCATCGGTCGAGCCGGGACCGCCGAAGCGCCCGATGGTGTGGATCAGCGCGACGCCTTCGGGCGTCAGCAGCTTGGCGACTTCGCGGAAATAGGTGTCGAACTGGGCCTGCCCGACGTGCTCGAACATGCCGACCGAGACGATGCGGTCATAGATTTCGCCGCGACCCGAGAGCGCGCGGTAGTCGACCAGTTCGAAGGTGATGCGGTCGGCGACACCGGCCTCCTGGGCGCGAACGCGGGCAAGAGCGAGCTGCTCTTCGGAGAGCGTGATGCCGTGGACGCGCACGTCGGCGTGCTGGGCGAGATAGATCGCCATGCCGCCCCAGCCGCAGCCGATGTCGAGAATGCGCTGGCCGGGTGCGAGGTCGAGCTTGGCGGCGATATGTGCCAGCTTGGCTTCCTGCGCCTGCTCCAGCGTGATGTCGAGGCTGGGCCAGTAGGCGCAGCTGTACTGCATGTGGTCCTTGTCGAGGAACAGCTGATAGAGCGCATTGCCGATGTCGTAGTGGTGCGCGATGTTCTTCTTGGCGCGGGTCGCACGGTTGATGCCGTCGATGGCGGTGACGAGCTTTTCACCGACTTTCTTGAGTGCGGTGCCGTCATCGGGTTCGCGGCCATGATCCCATGGGCCATTGGCGCGGAACAGTTCTGCAAGGCCCATCACATCCTCGTTGGCGATGATGAGCTGGCCGTCCATGAAGGTCTCGGCGGCGCCCAGCGAGGGGTTGCGCAAGATGCGCCGTTCGGCGGCGTCGCTGGTGAAGCGGATGAAGACGTTGGGGAAGCCTTCGGTCTCCGTCCCGTGGCGCACGACGGTTCCGTCCGAGTGGGTCACTTCGAGAACGCCCTTGCGGACGACGCGGGAAAGAAGACGGTCGAGAAGTCTGATCTTGGGCATGGCGATGGTGCAGCTCGTTTGGCGTATCAGCGAGGGAAATGGGCGCGGATATACTGCGCGTCAGGGTGGTGTATGCGGGGTAGGCGATGGTGCCCTCGATTGCTCGCGGGCAAGGAACAGGACGTCGCGTGGCTGGCGAAGCAGGTGCTGGCCGGAATCGACGAAGACAGTCTGGCCGCCGGACAGGCAGCCGGTCGCCAGGAAGGCGACAGTGCGGGCGATCTCCTGCGCGTCGGTGCGGCGTTTCAGCAGGTTCAATCGATGCGATTGCTCGGCTTCGGCCTCGCTCTGGTCATGGCTGGCGAGAATCGCGCCCGGCGCCAGTGCATAGACCCGATCTTCGGCATGGGGGCGCATCATGTCGAGCATGGGCACGCTGCCGGACAGAGCATGCTTGCTGAGCGTGTAGGAGAAGAAATCGGGATTGGGGTTGGCGGTCTTCTGGTCGGTGATCTGCACCAGAACGCGACCTTGGGACTTGTTCGTGCAGGCCGTTCTGGCGTGCGCGAGAAATGTCTGGCCGAGCAAGACGGGGGCCTCGGCATTGACGCGCATGGCACGATCGAAAATGTCGGCGTTCAGGGCTGTGGCATCGTCGAGTTCGAACACGCCGGCGCAGTTCACCAGAACGCGCCAGTCGTCCAGCCTGTCGGCGAGCGTAGCCATTGCTTGGTGGGACGCTATCTGATCGGCGAGATCGAACTGAACGACTTCGGCGCTCTCCAGTTCTGCGGCGAGGGCGTCTGCTTCATCGCGCGAGTGGCCGCAGTGGATGACGACATGCCAGCCGTTGGTCCCGAAATGGCGGCAGATCGCAGCACCGATCCTGCGGGCACCACCCGTGACCATAATGGCAGGTCTTGTCATCAAGCGCGTCCGGACGAGGCCTTGGTGGCGGCAGGTGCCTTGATGGCAGGCGCGTTCAGACACGCAAGAGAAAGGGCAGGCCGCGACATCACGAGCATAGGAGCACACAAGAGCGTCGCTGGGAAGTCGCAAGCATGGCGTCGGCGCCCATTTTTCCGCCATTGTGCGACGTTGCACACGCAATTTATGCAAGGTGGTCGCCGAACCTTGCGCTGATCGGCGTGCCTGATCTGCAAACGGCTGACGCCCTTACGAAAAAGGCGCCTCCCGAAGGAGGCGCCTTGCGCAGGGATATGTCGCGATCAGATCAACGGCACTTTACGTTGCCGCGGTCAACAGATCGGCCCAGCAGGCCGCCAGCTACGCCGCCGATCACGGTGCCCAGTGTCTTGTCGCCGCGACCGGCCACAGCGTTACCGGCAAGCGCGCCGACCCCTGCGCCCACCAGCAGGCCGGTGGTGCCGTTGTTGCGGCGGCAGTAGTAACGACCGTCACGTCCGCGCCAGGCGTGATCGTTGCGGCCCATGCGGTGCGGCGTGCGATAGCGGCCGTGCGAATCGTATTCGTTACGACCGTGATAATGGTCGCGCGCCATCGCCGGAGCGGCCGGCAGGATGGGCATTGCCATCGCGGCCATCGTCAGAGCGAGAAGTGTCTTCTTCATGGTTGGTCCTTCCTGGTTATCTTTGTATCCGTGGCGGAGATAATGCTCTTCCTCGGGTTCGGCTCCACAACCTGCAATGAACCGGGCATTCAGAGTGAAAAACCGGCGACGAACGGTCTTGTGCTTGCGCTGGACTGTTAAAAAGTGGACACAATTCAGCAATTTTGAGGTTATGCGGATGAAAATCGACCTGATCGACGTGTTTGCGGGCCGTTCTCTTGGCGGCAATCCACTGGCGGTCGTGCATGGCGCAGAAGGGCTGGATGAGGCCGCGATGCTGCACCTGACGCGGTGGCTCGGCTTTTCGGAAACGACGTTCCTGTTGCCGCCAACCGATCCGCGGGCCGATTATCGGGTGCGGATATTCTTCCCCGCCGGTGAACTGCCATTTGCGGGACATCCTACCCTGGGCAGCGCTTATGCATGGCTTGCAGCGGGCGGTGAGCCCAAGGCGGTAGGGCATGTCGTGCAGGAATGTGGCGTTGGGCTGGTCGAGGTGCGGACAGAGGAAACCGACGCCCCGACACGACGGCTGGCGTTCGCAGCACCCGCGCTGACACGGTCCGGATCGCTTGATGAAGTCGAGCGTGCCGAGGCGATCCGACTGGCCGGTGTCGCACCGGAAGCGGTGGTGGAAGCGGTTCACGTCGCCAATGGCCCGAAGTGGCAGCTGTTGCGCTTGCGGAGTGCTGCCGATGTGCTGGCGGCCCGACCAGCGCCGGAAGCACCGCTTGGCACCGACATCGGTCTTGCTGCTCCGGGCGAGGCCGGGTCAGGTGTCGACTGGGAACTGCGCGCTTTCTTCGCCAACCAGCATGGTAGCCTGACGGAAGATCCAGTGACCGGATCGTTCAACGCCGGTGTAGCGGTGCATTTGTTCGCAACCGGGCTGATGGATGGTTCCTACACCGCTGAGCAGGGGCGTATGGTGGGGGCGGAGGGGCGGATATTCGTCTCGCGCGACGAAAGCGGTGTGATCTGGATCGGTGGTGACTGTGCGATGGTCTCGCAGGGCGGGGCACTAACGGCGTTCGCGTGACCTGTTTTGGTAAGGCGCGTCAGGCACTGCGCAAGTGCGCGGCCTCGGCCCGCTCCGCGATCCATGGCAGGACATGTTCGAAGGCCATCGGCCGGGCGATGCCATAGCCCTGGGCGCAGTGACAGCCGAACGCAGCTAGCATATGCTCGGCCTCGGCGGTTTCGACGCCTTCTGCTATGAGCGGGATGCCCATGCTGTCGCACAGCACCACCAGCGACTTGACCAGCGACTGGTCGAACCGGCTGTGGGTGCATGAGGTGATGAACGAGCGGTCGATCTTGATCTCGCTCACTGTGAAATCGCCAAGATAGCGGAACGAGGTGAAGCCGGCCCCGAAATCGTCGATTGAGAGGTGGATGTCGTGTTCGCGCAGTTCCTCCACGACGCGCTTGGTTTGTGCCGGGTTTGAAATTAACGCGGTCTCGGTCAATTCCACCGTGAGGCGTGAGGGATCGATCCTGTGACGGTTTACCGCATCGAGCACTTCCTCCACAAAGTGCGAGCGCTCGAACATGCGTGCCGAGACATTGATCGAGATGCCGGCCCCGCCAATGACATCCTGTACCGATGCGAACTGGCCGAGCACCTTGTCGAGACAGCGCAGAGTGAAGATCTCCAAGAGTGGAGAGTGTTCGATCGCTTCGATCAGCCGATCTGCCGGTACGTCGCCATGGCGCGGGTGGAACCAGCGAACCAACGCCTCGAAGCCTCGAATCTCGCCCGTACGCAGATCAATCTGCGGCTGCCAGTGCCAGTCGATCTCATCGCCGGTCAGTGCGCCTTCGAGATCTTCCAGCAAATTGTGCGGCTCGGGAGCGGCAGGACGGGGCGTGACCCCGATGCGGGCGAGCATCACCTTGTCGGCCCCGCGCTTGGCCTCGTACATCGCGGCATCCGCTCCGGCGAGAAGGACTGCTGCGTCTACCGCTATCTCCGGACACATGGCGATGCCCATCGAGGCACCGACATGCAGGACGCGGGCCTCATGAACAATGGGTTGCTCGATCAGGCCGATGAGCTTTTCACCTAGCATCATCGCGCTTTCGGGCGAGGCCAGGTCTTGCAGAAGCAGCGCGAACTCGTCACCGCCGAGACGGGCAACGGTGTCGATTTCGCGCAAGTGAGCACGCAGCCTCCGGGCTATGGTGATCAGCACGAAGTCACCGGCGGCGTGACCGAGGCTGTCGTTGATTTCCTTGAAGCGGTCGAGATCGATCATGACGACCGCGAAGGGTTCTCCGTTGCGCTTGGTGCGCACGCAGTCCTGATCGAGCCGATCGAAGAACAGGGTGCGGTTGGGAAGGTCGGTCAGTGGATCGTGCAGACTACGGTGCGTCAGTTCCTCCTCGGCGCGGCGTAGCTCCTGCCGGTAGGCACGCCAGGCGAGTCCTTCATCAAGTGAAGCGGCGACCCGTTCGGTGGTGAGGTGGCGTTTTGTCAGGAACTCGGTCATCCCGGCCTTGATCGAATCAGCGGCGATCTGCTCGTCCCCATGGCCGGTCACGGCGATGATCGGGCAGTCCGGATCGATCTTTTCGCGAATGGTGGGCACCAGTTCGCGCCCGTCGCCATCGTTGAGGCCGAAGTCCAGGAACACCACGTCGAAGTGGTTGTGCCCGTCGTCAAACGCGGCCAGCGCCTCGGCCTGTGAACCGGCTTCGGAGACCTCGACGGCGCGCGGGCCACCACGCAGCATCCGCCGAAGTCGTTCGCGGTCGACATCGTCGTCGTCGATGATGAGCACATGCAGCGGCGGCGTGCCAGGCGGGAGAGCAGAAAGAGAAAGGGCAGGCGCGTTCATCGGGGCCTCACGGAAGTTCCTGCGTGGAGGTGTACTGTTTGATGAAAGTGGCCAGTCGCGCGAATTGTGGGCCGACCGCCGATTTCACCATGTAGCCAGCGACATGCTCGTCATAGGCGCGGCGCAAATCCTGATCGCGCGACGAGGTGCTCAGCATGAACACCACCGTGCGCTGGAGGAGAGGATCGCGTCGCAGTTTTTCGAGCAACTGAAATCCGTCCATGCCCGGCATATTGATGTCCAGCAGTACCACGAGGGGGGGGGTGATCGTCTTGGTCGGATGGCGCCCTTGCAAAATGGAGAGCGCCTCTGCGCCATCGCCTGCGCATACTGTCGTGCAGGGGACTGCGTGGCGGCGGAAGCTGCGCAGCACGCCTTCGACAGCGACATCGTCGTCGTCAACGAGCAGCACCGAGCACAAGGGTAGCGCAGATGGCAATTCCTGTGGTTGAGTTTCGGGGCGATCTTCAAGCGTCAGTTCAGCCATGTCCTCCCTCTCTCAGCATGATGCGGGGCCAGTGGATCACGAAGCTGGCGCCGCCAAGTGGACCGTGCCCGGCGACAGTGATCATTCCGCCATGGGTCAAGACCATGCGTCGGGTGAAGGCGAGGCCGACACCGTCGCCGGGTGTTTCAGTGGAGCCACGGTGGAACAGCTTGAAAATGCGCTCTTCCGCGCCCGCCGGGATGCCTCTGCCGTCATCGTCCACAGTGAAGACGGCAAAGCGGCCTTCTTCGCGCACGGTAATGTGGATGTGCCCGTGCGCCTCGCCGTGATGCTTCACGGCATTGGCGACGAGATTTCGCAGCGAGGTGGCGAGCGGGGCTCTCGGCGTGAGAAAAGGTGCTGCCTTTACCTCGGTTTTGACCCTGAATGTGCCGGGCAGCACGGCTGTCGTCACCGCCTCGTCGACCAGATCGGCAGGGTCTACCATCTCGGTGACAAGATCGCGGTTTCCGGCGCGGGCATATGTCAGCAGATCGTCGATCATCTGCTCGGAGCGCGCAATTCTGAGCGAGATACGGTCGAAATTGTGCTTCACCTCTTCGGGAATCGCCTCCTCACCGAGGTCTTCACGAATCCAGCCCACCAGATCGGCAATCCCGCGCAGTGGGGAGCGCAGATCATGGCTGGCAATGTAGGTGAACTCCTCCAGTTGCAGGTTCGTCTGCTGGAGTGCTGTTTCTGAGCGCTTGCGTGCCGAAACATCGGACACCAGTGCAAGAAACAGTGGCAGGCGCATGTTCTCAAGCCGGGTCAGCGCGATCTCGACGGGAAATTCCTGATCGGAACGATGCTGGCCGGTCACATCGCGATCGACACCGATGAGTCGTGTCTCCGGTTCGGCAATATAGGCCCGGACATTGCCTTCGTGGAGTGAGCGAAAGCGCTCGGGCAGGAGTTGCGCCACCGGCTGGCCCACAAGTTCCTCGGGGCGGTAGCCGAAGTCTTCGGCCAGACGCGTGTTCACCTTGACGATGCGCTGGGCTGTGTCAGCAACGAGCAGTCCGATCGGCAGGCTTTCGAAAATCTGGTTGAAGCGGCGTTCGGCCACAAGTTGGCGCCCAAGGCTGACGACATAGACGAGCGCGCATTCGTGCTCTTGTTCCCCGTCATGGCCGTTGTTGCAGCCATCGTAGGGCATCAGCGTAATTTCGACGGTCTGGATAACCCCCATTGCGGAGCCAAGCTCGAAGCGGCCGGTCCGGGGCTGGCGGGCCTTGCGAGGTGTGACGAAATGCGCGGTCAGCATCTCGCGCCAGGCGGCACCCTCGCTTTCGCCGAGGCGGACGTCGACCAGGCTATGCAGGAGTGTGCTGTCGTCAGCTTCGCCAAGCAGTGCGACAAGTGTCTGGTTGACCCAGACGATTACGCCCTCGCGGTCGATTAGCGAGGCCCCGAACGGCGCCTGCTCGAAAGCGCCCCGCAAATCGGGGCGCAATGTCGGGGCCAACCGTTCCTCAAGCCGCATAGACGATCCCTTCCTCGGGCGCCCCTGAGGGCTTTGCGGCGCGTCGCGAAGCCTTCAGGGGGTCGGGTCGGAGCGGCTACGCAGCCAGCCCCGGCCTTTCGCGTATCATGGAAGAGATTTTAGGAAGGCGAAGCGATGGCTCCGATCTAGCACGTAGTTTCTAAGTACTTGCCCGTTTGCAGGAGGCGTGTGTCTGCGATCAGGCGGCGACGAAGCGCCCCGCTGCGCGATCCTTGCGCACGCGCAGTCCATCGAAAACGGACCCGTTCATGGTGATCCATACGCCGGGGCGCGCAGACTGGCAGCAGGCGAAGGCCATACCCAGGTTGAAGGCGGCATCGCTTTCGAGGAAGCGGGCAGGGCTGAGCGCGCCTACCAGCACGATGGTCTTACCGGTCAGGCTGGCCAGCACTTTGGCGGTATCCGTCATGGTGTCGGTGCCATGGGTGATGACGACATGATCTTCGGGCGCAGAGGAAATGGTCGCAGCGATCAGGTCGCGGTCGGCATCGGTCAGTTCAAGGCTATCCTTGCGCATCAGTTCGACGATTCGCACAGGATGTTCGACGCGGCTGCGCTCCAGCACCGTGGCGATCACGCTTTCGGCGATCTGGTACTCGCTGAGCGCGTCGAAATACTGCTTGTCGATGGTGCCGCCGGTGGTCAGCACGAGAATGGGCTTGCTGGACATGAAGGCCCCTTTCCCGCGCAAGTGACACTACGTCAACCGCGCTTGCCCAATGCCTTGGGAAGAAAGGCTATCCTTCTTGTCCGCCAGGCTGCTTTCGCGGCTCGGGCCAGTGAATCATGTCCACCAGTCGATCGACAAACGCATGGCGCTCTTCCTGCGAAGTCTCGAACGGGCGGAGCAGAATTTCGGCACGATATCCATTGATCGCCGATACGGTCAGCCGGGTGAGGTTCCAGGCGTCCTCATCTTCGAAACGGGTGGCGAGAAATTCCCAGAACCGCAGGCGCAGCTTTGCTGGACCGCGATCATAGAACATGTCCTTCAGTTCGGGGAAGCGGCCGCTCTGGCTGATCATGAGGCGGAAAAGCAGCACCGAATCGGGGTGCATCAGACATTCCATGAATCGATGGCACGCACGTCGCATCGCCTCGACGGTGAAGGTCTGGCCGGTCAGAACCTCGTCAGTGTCGGCTGAGAAACTCTCGACCAGAGCGTCCATGACGGCGGCAAAGACTTCCTCTTTCGAGGAAAAGTGCGACCATAGAGTCGCCTTGGACCCTCCCAGCGAATCGGCAATGCCCGACATTGTCGTCTCACCGTAACCTCGATGGAGGAAACTGCGCATGGCAACATCCACGATCGCCGCGCGGCGCCGTGCCTTGTTTAGTTCGCGCTTTCCCAATTTTTCCGTCATAGCTGTACTGGCCAGTACGCTTTTTGATTGACAGTCGCAAGCCGGGAAACGATAAAAACTGTACCGATGAGTACGAATATCCCATCTCGATTCGCGGCAGCTTCGTTGCTGGCCGTGACGCTTTCGCTCAGCGCCTGTGGTGCGCCCGATCTCGGGCCGCGTCCGCAATTGCGCACGCCCGAAACCTTCCAGAGCGCACAATCGCTCAAGGATAGCAGGGAAGCCGCCGCCTGGCCGCAGCAGCGGTGGTGGACTTCCTACAACGACCCGCAGTTGAATGGCCTGGTCGATCAGGCGCTCAAGGGCTCGCCGGACGTCGCCAGCGCTGTGGCCCGTATCCGCCAGGCGCAGGGCGCGATCCAGACCGTGCGCGGCAACCTGCTGCCGCAGATCAATGGCGCGGGCGATGCGGAAGTCTCCAAGCAGAGCTACAACAACGGCACGCCAGCCAGCGCACTGCCGCAGGGCTGGAAGGATTACGGCACGCTCGACATCGCCGCGAGCTTCAATCCCGACATCTGGGGCAAGAACCGCGATCTGCTGGCGGCAGCCACGTCCGCAACGGAAGCTGCGGTCGCCGATGAACGTCAGGCTGAGCTGATGCTCGCCTCGAACGTGGTTTCGGGCTACTTCGATCTCGCGCGTCTGCTGGCCCGTCAGGACGTTCTTGAGGAGGCGCTCAAGGCTCGGCAGGAGACTGCCGGGCTGACCGGGGGGCGCGTGAAGCAGGGGCTCGATAACGAAAGTCCGTTGCGTCAGGCCAATTCGCTGGTGGCACAGGCCCAGCAGGAGCTGGAAGCCAACGCCGAGCAGATCGCCGTACGCCGCCATGCGCTGGCCGCGTTGCTGGGCGAAGGGCCGGATGCGCTCGCAGACCTGACGCCGCCGAAGATCGATGCGATCCCCGAAACGCCGGTGCCTGCCGATGCCAGCATTGCTCTGGCTGGGCGCCGTCCCGATATCGTTGCGGCGCGCAAGCTGGTCGAATCGGCGGACAAGGGCATGTCCTATTCCAAGAAGTCGTTCCTGCCGGACATCTCGCTGAGCGGCCTGATTGGGCTGACCTCGCTGGGAATACCGCATCTGTTCGATTCGGGCTCGGACTACGGCAACGCCGGTGCCGCGATCAGCCTGCCGATCTTCCAGGGCGGTAAGCTGGCGGGCGAATATCGGATGGCCCGCGCCGGTTATGACACCGAGGTCGCCAGCTACAACAGCACCGTGATCAAGGCGCTGCAGGACGTGGCGGACTCCCTTGCCTCGCGCAAGTCCGCCCATATCCAGGAGCAGAGCGCCGTGGTCGCCCGCGATCAGGCCGACCAAGCCTATAAGCTGGCGATGATGCGCTACAAGGGCGGCCTTTACACCTATCTCGACGTGCTCAGCACGCAGCAGACCGCGCTCTCGGCCCGTATCTCGGCCGTAGATGCCCATTACAGCACGCTGGCCAGCGAAGTGGCGCTCACGCGCGCGCTCGGCGGCGGTTACGCAGACGATTCCAGCAAGAAGGCCACCGACCATGAGTAATGAGACGCAGGACAAGCCTGCAGGCGCCAACCCTCCTGCGGGAGCCGTGGCAGCCGAACATGAGCCGGTGGTCGAGCAGAAGAACCGCAAGCCCTTGCTGATCGGTCTGGCGATCGCTGTTGTGGTGATCGGCGTGCTCTATTTCCTGTATGATGAGTTCATCGGGTCGCGCTCGGTTTCAACCGATAACGCCTATGTTCAGGGTGAGGTCGCCGATGTGACTCCGCTGACCAGCGGTCGCGTCGTCGATGTCATGGTCACGGACACGCAACCGGTTCGCAAGGGGCAGATCCTGTTCCGGATCGAGGATTCGGATCAGCGCATCGCACTTGCGCAGGCGCAGGCCGAATTCGATCAGGCCGTCCGCAAGTATGGCCAGTCGCTGAAGAACAACGCGGCCCTGACGGCGACCGCCGACGCCAACGAAGTCGCGATCGAATCTGCGATCGCACAGCTGGCCTCGGCCAACGCGACGCTGGACAAGGCGCAGACCGACTTCAACCGACGTCAGGCTCTGGCCGGCACCGGCGCGGTCTCCGCCGATGAAGTGACGGCGGCACGTCAGGCGCTTGCTTCGGCCAAGGCCTCGCAGCAGCAGGCCAAGGCGGGTGTCGATCAGGCGCGCGCCTCGGCGGATAGCGCGCGTCGTAACGAAGCGGCGGCCAAGGCGCTGACCAACGATACCACCACGCAGAACGCGCCGGAAATCCAGCAGGCCAAGGCCAAGCTGGATTCGGCCAAGCTCGATCTCAGCCGTACCGTCGTGCGCGCTCCGATCGACGGTATCGTCTCGCAGCGCACGATCCAGGTCGGCCAGAAGGTTGATAACGGGGCGACCGCGATGATCATCGTGCCGATCGACCAGCTCTACGTGAATGCCAACTTCAAGGAAAACCAGCTTGAGCATGTGCGCTCCGGCCAGAAGGCGGAACTGACTTCGGATCTGTATGGTGGAAGCGTGGTCTATCACGGCAAGGTCGTCGGCTTCTCCGGCGGCACCGGTTCGGCTTTCGCGCTGATCCCCGCGCAGAACGCGACCGGCAACTGGATCAAGGTGGTGCAGCGCCTGCCCGTGCGCATCGAGCTGGACCCCAAGGAGTTGCGCGCGCACCCGCTTCGCATCGGTCTTTCGATGGATGCCGAGGTCGATCTGACGGACGGCAACTGATGGCCGGCGCTGCAACCGCTGTCGGCGGGGGAGGGAGCCGCGCTGCCTCCTCCTCCGGCACCAATCCCGACGGCACATTCTCCGGCCTGAAGCTGGCGCTTGCCGGCTTCGTGCTGGCCATGGCGAACTTTGTCGTCGTCCTCGACACCACGATTGCCAACGTCTCGGTTCCGCATATCTCGGGCGGCCTTGCTGTCTCGACCTCCAGCGGCACCTGGGTGATTACCTCCTACTCCGTGGCAGAGGCGATCTGCGTTCCGCTTACCGGCTGGCTGGCCGGGCGTTTCGGCGTCGTCAGGGTTTTCCTGTGCGCGCTCGTTGGATTTGGCGTGTTCTCGGCACTGTGTGGTCTGGCGACCAGCCTGCCGATGCTCGTCGCGTTCCGCCTTGGGCAGGGTTTCTCGGGCGGCCCACTGATGCCGCTGTCGCAGACGCTGCTGCTGCGCATCTTCCCCAAGGCCCAGCACCCCAAGGCCATGGCAATGTGGGCGATGACCGTTGTGGTCGCGCCGATCGCCGGCCCGATCCTGGGCGGCTATATCTCCGACAACTGGTCGTGGAACTGGATCTTCTACATCAACGTGCCGATCGTGGTGGCCGTGTTCTTTGCGTTGCTGGTGCTGCTCAAGGATGTGAAGACGCCGCTGCGCAAGCTGCCGATCGATGTGGTGGGCCTTGCGCTGCTGGTGATCTGGATCGCGGCGTTCCAGATGATGCTCGATCTTGGGCATGATCGCGATTGGTTCAACAGCACGTTCATCTGTGCGCTGGCCGCGATCGCGGCGATTTTCTTTTGTGCGTTCGTGATCTGGGAACTGACCGAGACTCACCCGGTGGTCGATCTTGCCGTGTTCCGCCATCGCGGGTTTACGGCCGCGACGTTCGCGCTGTCCTTGGCGTTCGGGACGTACTTCGCTTCGGTGGTCGTGATCCCGCAGTGGTTGCAGGCTTCCATGGGCTACACGGCGACACTGGCGGGCGAGGCAATGGCGCCTTCGGGCGTGCTGGCGGTGTTCATGTCGCCGTTCGTGCCGGCCCTGATGAAGCGTTTCGATGCCCGCGTTCTGGTCTTTGTCGGCATCACCTGGCTGGCCATTTGCGCGGCGATCCGGGCCTTCATCTGGTCGGGCGATTCGACCTTCATGCAGATCGCCATGCCGCAGTTGATCCAGGGATGGGGCGTCTCGCTCTTCATCGTGCCGCTGACGACTATCAGCCTCGCTTCGGTTCGGCCCGAGGAAACCGCTTCGGCGGCAGGTATCGCGAACTTCGCGCGTACACTGGCAGGCGCGATCGGGACCTCGATCATCACCACGATGTGGGATGATATGGGCCGGGTCGATAATGCGCAGTTGACCGGGACGCTGAACAACCAGCAGCGGACTTTCGACATGTTGCAAAGCCATGGCATGTCCATGGAGGCGGCCCGCGATTCACTGGCACAGCTGGTCGAGACGCAGGCCACGGCGGTCGGAACGGTTCACCTTTTCGCTATCTCCGGTGTGGCGTTGATGGTGGCGGCTTGCACGATCTGGCTGGCGCCGAGACCCTCCAAGGCAACGAAGCCGGCCTCTGGTCATTGAGCCGTATTAGACGGGTCTGAATCGACGGCTCCGGAGCGATGGGCTCCGGGGCCGTTTTCGTTATCTGGAAGGCAGAGGGAACGTCCGCCGCAGCAGCACGGGGAGGATTGTCAGCTGTCCGGCAGCCCGTGCAATGAGAAACACGACGAAGGCCAGCCAAAGTCCGTTGTTGCCGATATCGGTCAGGCCCAGCAGCAACGCTGTATACAGTGCCATGGCAATGCCCATCGTGCCCAGCATTGCGCGGGTCCAGCCGGCGCCCACGAACGCCCCGTCCAGAACGAATGAGGCGAAGCCGGCGAGAGGCACGGCAATCAGCCATGGAGCGTAGGTCAGCGTCTGGGCGACGACCAGTGGATCGGTGGAGAAGGTGGTGATCAAACGGCCACTGCCTAAGGCATAGGCAAGGGACAGCACCACTCCGAGCGCTCCGCCCCATAGCATAGCCGCACGCAGTGACCGGGTGAAGCCGAGCCGGTCCTGTCGTCCCAAGGCCTCGCCACACAACACCTGTGCAGCGCTTTCGAAGCCGTCCAGGATCAGGCTGGTGAGCATGAACAGTTGGAACAGGATCCCGTTCGCCGCGAGCATGGCGGGGCCCTGAACAGTTCCGACGCGTGCGAAGGCAAGTATCACGCCGCTCAGCAGCAGCGTTCGCAGGAAAAGATCGCGATTAAGCGAAAACAGGCGAGCAATCGCATCGCGCGACCATGTGGCCTTGTCGCGCAGGGTGTGGTGCAGGATCGCAAGTAGGTCGGCCATTGCCGGGCTGCGTATTGCGAACAGGGCGAGAAGGGCGAACTTGAGCGTTTCCGAAAGAAACGTTGCGAAAGCGACACCGGCGACACCGTGATGCAGAACAAGTACCAGAAGCAGATCGAGTGCGATGTGAGTGAGGTTCGTCAATACCTCGACCAGCAGGACGCTGCGCACGCGCCGCTGGCCGATCAGCCATCCGGTCAGCACACAATTCATCAGCCATACCGGCGCGGCCCAGAACCGGATCGAGAGATAGGTCGTCGCGGCCTCGTGCAGCGACGTCCCGTTGTTCGCGCCAAGTGCTGCCAGTTCTACCGGTACGAGCCAGGGCATTGTGCCAAGCAGAACCGCACCGATAGCCAGCGCCACGGTGCTGGCACGTACCAGTGTTTGTGTTCGCGCATATGGATCATCGGCCCCCGTCGCGCGGGCGGTCAGCGCGATGGTGCCGGTGCGCAGGAAGTTGAACAGGTTGAGCGAGGCCATCATCGCCTTGGCGCCCAGCTCCACCCCGCCTTGCGCTGCAGCATCGGCCAGCTGGCCGATCGTCCACATATCGGCGAGCCCGAACAGTGCGGTTGCGACATTGGTCAGCATCGCGGGCAGGGCGATCGACCACAGGGCGGCTGTCAGCGAAGATGAAGTGGTGCGGTGTGCCATCCATAACGTCTTTGGCTGCGCACAGGTGGAGCGGCAAGTGGTGGTTTGAGTTCACGTGAAGGGTGCTGCAGGTGTCGAGGCAACACAAAAAAACCGGCAGTGCCTTGGGGCATCGCCAGTCTTGGTGTTTTTGCCGCGGATTGTGCTTCTACAGTGGGCTGTGTCTTTGTGCTGAAATAGGGGAGATCTGCGCGCCGGTAACGAAACCGCCCCGGCGCGCTCTCTCCCAACCTCTTGAACCCAATATCTGAACAGAGAGCCGAGGCTCTGATTTGTCGGCACTCTGCAGCAAAAAAAGAATTTCTGGAAGTGTCAAAATGCACAATTGACAAAAGAATCGTATTGTCTGTTGCGCTTGCCTTGATCGAGGCGTCGCGGCATCACGTCGAGATGGCACGCGTCGTCTTCAAGCCCACTGTGCCGCGCCGGCTGTTGACAGTTGCGGCAGTGCTTCTCCTGCACCTCGTTGCGGCCTTCGTGCTGTTGCACGCCTTTGCGCCCGAAGCAGTTTCATCGCTGACGCAAGGTGCGCTTCAGAGCATTACGGTTACGCCGGCATTACAGCCGCGTTCACCACCAGTGCCGCCGCTGCGCGTAAAGAAACACAAGTCGGTTTCGCGCCGTCCACAAGCTGCAGCGCGTTCCGGCGCCCCCGCCCCGCGCGCTTCAGCGGCTCCGTTGGAGGCGCCGTCAGCCCTGCTTCCGATTGCGACACCGTCAGCCGCCATAGTTGCGGGTGATGGCGCGCAGTCGCAGAGCGGCCATGCGCAGGCGGGGCAGGGCACCGGGGCGATGGGTAGCGGTCGGGGGGGCGGTGCCGGTGCGGCAGGTGAAGGCTCGGGAGGCGGTGGTGGGCGCTCGCCGCCGATCAAGATCGCGGGCGATATCAACTCGGCGCGTGATTACCCCCGCCAGAGTCGCGATCAGCGCATCAATTCTCGGGTCGTGATTGCGCTGACGGTCGGGGTCGACGGTCGCGTCAAAGCTTGCCGTGTCCTGCAACCCAGCCCGGACGCAAGCGCCGGGCCAATCACATGCGACCTTGCAATGAAACGGTTTCGGTTCCGCCCCGCGGTCGATGCTCAGGGGCGACCGGTCGAGGCACAGTTCGGCTGGCAGCAGCGCTGGTTCTATTGACGGAAGGGGGCGGTGGGCCGTATCGCGCAAGGCCTCGTTTCTCCGGCTTGCGGCGCTACGCGTCATGTTGGTTGATTTCGATTCTCGTTCTCATGGCCAGGCCGCGCGGCCAGACCAGTCTGGATACTTTACTTCGATGTCGATAGTCCCGGTGATTCTCTGCGGCGGTAGCGGCACCCGTCTGTGGCCGCGCAGTCGTGCGGCTCGCCCGAAGCCTTTCCTGCCGTTGCTGGGCGATCAAACACTGTTTGAGGCAGCGCTTGCCCGCTGTCCGCACGACAAGGGGTTTGCCGCGCCGATCGTCGTTACCGGTGCCCAGCATCTGCCGCTGGTCGAAGCGCAATTGGGCATGGTTCCAGGGGCAGAAGTCATTGTTGAGCCTTCCCAGCGCAACACGGCTGCGGCCATCGCGCTTGCGGCTTGTCGCTTGCCTGACGATGCGGTCATGCTGGTGTGTCCCAGCGACCATCATATCGGAAATGCTGAGGCTTTTGCTGCAGCTGCCATGGCCGCCGTTGAGCTCGCGTGTGAAGACTGGCTGGTTTCATTCGGGATCGAGGCGACCCGTCCCGAGACCGGCTTTGGCTATCTGCGCCAGGGCGAGCCCATTGGCGAGTTGGGATACCAGACCGCGCAGTTCGTCGAAAAGCCGGACCTCGAACGCGCTCGCGTTTTTCTGGCCGACGGCGGATACGCCTGGAATGGCGGTATCTTCGCTTTCCGTGTCGGACGGTTCATGGAAGAACTTGAAGCGCATCGACCGCAGATAGCGGCAGTAGTGCGCAAGGCGGTTGCACTCGGTCATGCCGAGGGCATTCGCTTCCATCCCGATGCGCAGGCATTTGGGCAAGCGGATAGTGTTTCGGTGGACTATGCGGTGATGGAAAACACCCAGCGCGCTGCAATGGTGCCGGTCGATATGGACTGGTCCGATATCGGCAACTGGGAGGCACTACACGACGCGTTGGATCGTGACGTGGATGGGAACACGGTGCGTGGGGGCAAGGCGGAACTGGTCGATTGCCGTAACGTGCTGGTCGATACAGACGGTCCGCGTGTCTCGGTGATAGGATTGGAGAACGTCATCGTTGTAGTCGATGGCGACGAGATCCTGGTGACCTCGGCTGCTGGTGTGCAGAAGGTCGGCAAGCTTTCAGGTGCAGCAAACCAGTGATGATGTAAGCCGCCGGTCTTCAGCAGATCGTGGGGCTAGACGATGACCGGCCGCACTGGGGCAGTCGGTGTTCGATTTTCAGGAGTGGCAGAGATGAACGCGCAGCTTCCCATTCGTCAGGTGGAAAAGCCCTGGGGCAAGGACGTGCTTCCTGCGCCTTTCGTGGCGCCTGAGGGGGAGCGCATTGGCGAGATCTGGTTCGAGCCGCCCGCCGAACTGCCCCAGCTTCTGGTGAAATACATCTTCACCAGTGAAAAGCTGTCCGTGCAGGTCCACCCCTCGGACGCACAGACGCTGGCCAAGGGTATCGGCCGTCAGGGCAAGGAAGAGTGCTGGTTCATCATCGATGCCGAACCGGGCGCTACGCTCGGTATCGGTTTCAATGAGGATATGACCGAGGGCGAGATGCGCGCCGCCGCACTCGACGGTTCGATCGAGGGCTTGATGACCTGGCATGCCGTGAAGCCGGGGGATTTCTTCTACATTCCGGCCAATACGGTCCACGCGATCGGCATCGGTGTTGGCCTGATCGAGGTTCAGCAGAACAGCGACATCACCTATCGTCTGTTCGACTACGGGCGTCCGCGCGAATTGCACCTGGACGAAGGGATGGCCGTGTCGCGCGGGGAAGTCTACGATTTGGCGAAGTATCATCGTCATGTGCCGGAAACGGGATCGCACACGCTGGTCGAAGGGCCGCTGTTCCAGCTCGATCAGGTGGAGGGCACGCCCGGCAGTTCGGTCACGGCGCGTTACCCCGAGGCGCTGCTGGTAATTCCGCGTGAGGGCGTGGCCTTGGTTGGCGGCGAGCCTGTCGCGCCCGGAGGCTGCGCGCTGGCTGAAAGCCTGGCCCATGTCGAGTTCGCCCCCGACGGTATCTGCCTGATCGCGCGCCCCGGCGCCTGAGCGTCGAGCTTCGCGTGGCGCACGGCATGATCGCGCAGACGATCCAACTGGCGTTGACGCCGGTTTTCGTGCTCGTCGCCATCGGCAATATCCTGAACGTCCTGTCGAGTCGGCTTGGCCGTGTCGTTGATCGCGCCCGGCAGCTTCAGGGGCTGCATGTCGGCACGCAGGGGCGAGAGCATGATGTGGTGGTGCAGGAGATCCGGCTGGTCGATCAGCGGATCACGATCATCACCCGTGCGATCCGTGTACTGGTACTTTCAGCGCTCACGATCGGGGTTACGGTGACGATCCTGTTTCTCGAAGGGCTGGGCGGCTTCGACTGGCACCTTGCCGCCGCTCTGGTGTTCCTGGGGGCGGTTGTGCTGCTTCTCTATGCGCTTGTGCTGTTTCTGAAAGAAACGCAGATCGCCGCCGAAGCACTGCGGATCCCACGCGATATGCTGGAACTCGATCGCGAGTTGTGAGCGCTCCGTCTCATTGGCGAATAACAAAAAGGCCGGGCGATGACCCGGCCTTTTTGTATTTGATCAGCAGATGTCTCAGGCCGCGAGCGCGAAAGGCTCGATCTCGCCCGAAAGGTACAGCTTCTTCGCCTTGGCGCGGCTGAGCTTGCCCGAACTTGTGCGGGGCAGGCTCTTGGGCGGAACCAGTTCGATGACGCAGTTCATGCCCGTGATCGAGCGCACCTTGTCGCGGATCAGGTCGCGCAGTTCCACGCGCTTGACCGGATCAGAGACGCGGCAATGCACCAGAACCGCAGGGGTTTCCTCGCCGTTCTCCATTTCGATGGAGAACGCGGCGATGTCGCCGTGGTTGAAGCCCGGCAGCTGCTCCACGGCCCACTCGATGTCTTGGGGCCAGTGGTTCTTGCCGTTGATGATGATCATGTCCTTGGCGCGACCGACGATGAACAGATAGCCATCGGTCATGTAGCCCATGTCGCCGGTATCGAGCCAGCCATCGACCATGCAGGCCGCTGTCGCTTCCGGATCGCGGAAGTAGGAATGCATGACGCTGGTGCCACGGCACCAGACCTTGCCGATCTTGTGATCGCCCAGAATGTCGCCATTCTCGCCGCGGATTTCGACGGTCATGTCGAGCACCGGCTTGCCGCAGTTGACGATCGCGCGGTAACGGGCCGGGCGCGAGAGGTCGCGCGGGGCGCCGGAAAGGCGCTCTTCCTCGACCAGTTCGACGCGAATGCCTTCGCCCGGCGGCATGATGGTGACGGCAAGCGTCGCTTCGGCCAGGCCATAGCTGGGCAGGAAGGCGGTTGCCTTGAAGCCTGCATCAGAGAAGGCATTGACGAAGCTCTGCATCACGTCAGGGCGGATCATGTCGGCGCCATTGCCGGCAAGGCGCCAGCGCGAGAGGTCGAAGCGGTCCGAAACGGCGGTCTGAGTCGAGATACGGCGGGCGCAGATATCGTAGCCGAAGGTCGGCGAATACGAGATCGAGGTGCCCTTGTTACGCGTGATCATGTCCAGCCAGGCTAGCGGACGGCGGGCGAAATCCTCGGTCTTGAGGTAGTCACCGGAAACCTGGTTGGCGATCAGCGACAGGAAGCAGCCGACAAGGCCCATGTCGTGATACCACGGCAACCACGAAACGCAGCGATCGCTCTCGACCAGTTCCATGCCATGGCTGTGCGCAGCAAGGTTCGACATCAGCGAACGGTGGGTAACAGCCACGCCGTGCGGGAATCGCGTCGAGCCCGAGGAATACTGCAGATAGCAGATGTCGTCGCCCGACAGCGCAGGCAGGTTGCACGGCGTAGCGTCGTATGCCGCGAAATCAGCCCATGTCGCGTGGCCGCAGCCCTGCCGCTCGGCGGCGAGGCTGGTCATTGCGGCGATCTCGTCAGGGCCGACGAGCAGCATCGGGTCGGAGCTGGCAAGCTGGACGGCCAACTGTTCGATATAGTTGTCCTTGCCGCCAAAGCTGGTGGGCAGTGGCAGCGGCACCGGCCATGCACCGGCATAGACTGCGCCGCAGAACAGGGCGGCAAAGTCGGAGCCGGTCTCGGCGATCAGCGCGATGCGATCGCCCGGCTTCACGCCGCGCGCGACCAGCGCATAGGCCACGGCACGGGCATCCTCGCGCAACTGTGCGAACGTGTAGACCTTTGCCAGCGTGCCGCGCGGATCATGAAAATTGAACCCGCGAGTGCCTTGCGCGGCATAGTCCAGCGCATCGGCAAAGGTGTCGAAATCGGCAAAACGGCGCGTCAGTGCGTCTTCGTTCGGGGTCGCCGCCAAAGCGGGGCTCTGTTCTGCGACCAGGTTTACGGTGTCGCCCATGCGTTCATATCCGTTATCTGTTGGACCGGTTTTCCGCCAAAAATCAGGCGGACCTAGCGGTTTTTACCTGAACCGGAGATAGCTTTTCAGTCATCATCCGGTCCTCTGGAGCCTCCCCAATCGGAGGCGAGTGTGGCACGATTAGGGCAAGATGTCCGAACAGCGTCACAAATCAGCTCCGCTCACACCCGCCCGCCTCGAGGAATTGGCGCTCGCCTATGTCGCGCGTTTCGCCACGACGCAAGGCAAGCTGCGGGCTTATCTTCAGCGCAAGGTGCAGGAGCGGGGGTGGTCGGGAGATGGGGATTCCGCCGTATTGCCGGCTGCCCTTGTGATCGAGGCGCTGGTCGAGAAATTTCGGAAGGCCGGGTATGTCGATGATGTCGCCTGGGCGCGAATGAAGTCGGGCAGTCTTTCGCGGCGCGGATATGGTGCGCGCCGGGTGGCACAGGCGCTGCGTCATGCAGGCGTGGATGCGCAAGGATGTGAGGAAGCCGCGCCGGGACGTTCGGTGCAGGCCGAAGCGGCCGTTGCTTTGGCTCGTCGGCGACGCTTTGGCCCGTTTTCGCGCGAGGTTCCGGATCGACCGCTTCTGGAAAAGCAATTGGCGGCCATGCTGCGCGCGGGGCACAACCAGACGATGGCGCGCCATGTGCTGGAGGCGCAGGACGAGGCGGTGCTGGAGGAGTGGATGGAGGTGCTGCGCGAGGAAGATCGCGAGGGAATATGACCGGCGATTGCGCGGTGTAGCGTCGGGGATGCACGATCCGCGTGCTGCGGGATGTGTAAGACCTTGGCATGGGCATCGAACGGCGCTAACGCGTGGGTCTATGGGTATCCTCTCGAAGATGTTCACCTGGTGGGACGGCGCCACCATCGGCACCTCGCTCTGGAGTTCGCGTAACGGCGAACACGTCGGCACCGACGCGCAGGGCAACAAGTACTATCGCTCGAAGAGCGCCAAGGTGCGCACGACGGAAGGATACGAGCGCCGCTGGGTGATCTATTCAGGCGCGAATGATGCAAGCCGCGTTCCGGCCGAATGGCATGGTTGGTTGCATCATTCCTATGACGGCGTTCCTGAAAGCCATCTGCCGCCGCCGCGCATCTGGGAAGTCGATTATACGCCCAACGCCACCGGCACGGCTGCTGCCTATCGTCCGCAGGGCGCGCTGGAGCGGGGCGGGCATCGCGCCGCCGCGACCGGCGACTACGAAGCCTGGTCTCCGGACGCCTGAGGTTCGGTCCGGTGAAGCGGGCCGCTTCCTTCCCGATCCGTCGCGCCGCCGTGATGGCGGTTTCGCTGCTGGCATTGTCTGCGTGCAGCAAGGGGCGTGCGCCTGATGTTGATGCACACGCGACCGACGTGCCGGATGCGATCGCGGGCATGCAGGCCAGCCCCGCTCAGGCAGAGCAGGGGCAGCGCATCGGCACACCCAACAAGGATCGCGTGGTTACGCTTGGCGTTCTGAACAAGCGGAACAACCTTTCGCAGGATCTGGTCATGAAGCCTGGCGAATCGCGTCGCATGGGCAATCTGGTCGTGAAGGTCGCGACTTGTGACAAGACCCTGCCGTGGGAGCGCCCCGAAGAGGAGGGCGCTTTCGTGCAGGTCTTCGTCGAGGAGCGTGCGAGTACCCAGGAAAAGCTGGCCTGGCACAAGGTGTTCTCGGGCTGGCTGTTCAAGAATTCACCTGCGTTGAACGTGGTGCAGCACTCGGTCTATGACGTCTGGGTCAAGAAGTGCGATATGCACTTCCCCGGAGAGGAGGCAGGGTCTCCCGCTCCCGCCAGCGCAAGCAATGCGCCGAAGCCTTCGGGCAGCGAGAGTGCGCCTGCTCCGGCAAAAGTGCCTGCTGCAGCGGCTTCTCCGGTCGCAGTGCCTTCGGTTGCCCCTGTCGAGACATCGGCGGCCCCTGCGGGCGACTGAGCCTCGTTCAAGAGCGCAAGATAGCGCTTCTGCGGGATTTCAACCGCGCCCAGCGAGGCGAGGTGACTGGTCATGAACTGGCAGTCCAGCAGCTGCGCGTTTGCCTTGCGCAGGGCCGCGACAAGGCAGGCCAGCGCCACTTTTGAAGCATCGGGTACGCGTGAGAACATACTCTCGCCGCAGAACGCACGGTCAAAGCCCACGCCATAGAGTCCACCGACAAGTGCACGCGTCCCATCGGCTCCCGATTGCCAACATTCGATGGAGTGAGCAAAGCCCATCTCATGTAGCTTCTGGTAGCTTGCCTGAATGCGGTGGCTTATCCAGCTTCCCGATTCTCCATCCACCGCTTCGGAGTCGGGGCGCGGGGCTGCACAAGCGGTGATGACCTGGTCGAATGCGGCATTGCAGGTCACCGTGAACCGTTCGCGCCGTAAAGTACGTGCCAGCGAGCGTGAAAGCCGGAAGCGATCCAACGGAATGATAGCGCGAAGGCGTGGCTCAACCCAGAAGATTTCTGGGTCGTCGCGGGCATCTGCCATCGGGAATATCCCGGTACGATAGGCCAGCATGAGCAGGCCGGGGTCAATGATCGGAGGGGTTTCGGCGGCTTCCACGCCTCAGCGCATAACAGAGAGCGGAGGCTGCTGAAAATGCCCAGTCAAACCTGCTGCCGAAAATCTTGAGAGAGGCGCTTGTAATCCTCTGAAAGTGCCTCTAGAGGCAGCGCTCCCGCAGGAGTGTAGCTCAGTTGGTAGAGCATCGGTCTCCAAAACCGAGGGCCCACGGTTCGAGTCCGTGCACTCCTGCCACTTTCCCAAATCGTCGAATTCTCCTTATCGAGATTGCGTTTCGCTGTGAGCGCAGCGGGCTTTCTAAGCCTTTGTAAACGATTCGTCGCTATTTCAGGGCGTGCTGGCGCTGGCCAGGGTTTGGGTTGCACACCATGATGACGAGTGTCACTTGGCCGGAAGTCTCGGCTTCAGCCGAATCTGCGCCTGCTTTTCCTATTGCATCGACGTCCGTAAAGCGCCTTGATTTGCGCGTGATTCTGCTTGTAGATATGCTGCTCTGGACCCTTATTGCCCTGATCATCCAATTCTTCGTCTGACGGGAACGGATTGGGGAGGGATGTGCTCCCGGCATGGCGCGGACCTTGCCAATTGTGCCATGACGATTAGGAGAGCCCGTCGATTCACCGAATCGCGGGATGCGTGCGGCATGACGTCGTCGCGCGCCTGATGGGGTATCGGGAAAGCTGTACTCGGCAATGCACGGAACCGCGCGTCCGGAAACGGACGACATCGCTGAAAATCCACGGCGTCCGCATGACGCGACTGGCTCGCGCCTGCCGGCACTGTGGATCGGTCTCGCCCTCTCGCTGATCGCCTGCCTGCCGGCACTGGTCGCGTGGGCGCCGGAGATGACCGACTATCCCTCGCATCTCGCGGGCTTCAAGGTCATGCTCGATCATGGGCAGGATCCTTTCCTGACCGACTATTTCACGTTCCACTGGGAATGGACGGGCAATCTGGGGGCCGAGTTGCTGATGGTGCCGTTGGCGCCGCTGTTCGGTCTGGAGCTGGCGGGGCGGATCATTGTCGGCTTGATCCCGGTGTTGACCGGCGTTGCGATCATGGCTGTCAGCTGGACGCTCTATCGTCGCATATCTGTGGGCGCGATGCTGGCGCTGGCGCTGATCTGGTCCCCGGCGCTGTTGATGGGTTTCCTCAACTGGTCGCTGTCGCTCGCCTTTGCGCTGCTTGTCTTTGCCCTATGGGTAAAGCTGGATGGTAAGCGCTGGCGCGTGCTGCCGTTCATTCCCGCCTCGTTTGTGGTGTGGCTCTGCCACGTCTCAGGCTGGGGCGTGCTCGGCGTGATGGTGTTTGGCTACGAATGGAGCAAGCGCAGCAGCTGGCTGGACTGGCGGCCGTTTCTCAAGCCCTGGCCGCTGATCTTTCCGATCCTCCCGATGCTGCTCGGTATGGGGGCCAATACCAAGGTTTCCTACGGCTGGCAGGTATTCGAGTACAAGTGGGCCATCCTCTACAAGGCGATGCGCAGCTACGATTACACGCTCGACATCACCAGTATCTGGGTCATCCTGCTGGTGCTGGTCGCGGCTTTCGCGCTTCGCAAGATCGACGGTCGTATGGGGTGGGGGGCACTGCTGCTTTTCGTGCTGACGCTGATTGTGCCACGCCAGATCTTCGGCGGCGACTATGCCGATTACCGCCTCAGCACCACCGCTCTGTTGACAGCTTGCCTCGCGATCGACTGGGCGCTCCCGTTGTGGCTGGTCGTTGCTGCTGCTTCGGTTTTCTGTGCAAGACTGGGTGTGACGTCCTATGTCTGGCACCGTGATGCACAAACGGCGAAGCAGCTGATTGCTGCGTTGGATTATGTGCCTGAGGGCGCGCGCGTGGCTACAGCGGTTGCCATTCCCTTCCATCAATGGAAATTCGGCCCGTTCGAACACTTTGGCAGCTATGCGGTCGTTCGTCGCAGCGCGATGGAGAACTCAAACTTCGCGCTGCCGGATGTGCATATGCTTTCGATGCGCGACCAGACCTATCGCTTCGCCGATCCATCGCATCGGATTCTGTATGGTCCGGATCAGGATATTGACCTGCGCAAGTTCCGGCCTGCACGCCATGCGGACTATCTGTGGTATATCGGCACCCGCAAGCCGGTGGCACTGCCGGACGGGGCACGGATCATCTTCAGCACGCCCAATTCGTTCCTTGCGCGTCTGGCGAGTCCGGCAGACCTTGCAATTCCGCCCGACGAAGGTTAAGTCCGCCACTCTCTTCCGACATGCGGATCCTTCAGCTCCTCCCGGCCTCGGCCGGGGCGGCGATGGCCCCTAGGCGGAAGACTCGAACAATTCACGCCACCGGTCGCAGGTTCGCGGTCCGCGCTGGCAAGAGACACACGAGAGCGAACGACATGGCAAAGACCTCGCCCGGCCAGTTTGTGCAGCAGGTGCGCGCGGAAGCCTCCAAGATCCACTGGCCTTCGCGTCAGGAGACGGTGACGACGGCGATCTTCGTAGGCATCATGACTGTGATTCTCGCGGTCTTCTTCCTCGGCATCGATGCGCTGTTTGGCTGGGTCGTCAGCTCTCTGCTGTCGCTCATCTGATCGCCTGAACACCGGACTAAAGAGAGACTTCATGGCCCGCTGGTACATCATCCACGCCTACTCCGGCTTCGAGAGCAAGGTGAAGGAATCCATCATCGCCGAAGCCGAGCGCATCGGTCTGTCGCAGCTCGTCGAGGACGTGCAGGTTCCTTCGGAAACCGTCACCGAAGTGAAGCGCGGCAAGAAGGTGCAGACCGAGCGCAAGACGATGCCCGGTTACGTGCTCGCCAAGCTGACGCTGAACGACGACGTCTATCACCTTGTTAAGAACACCGCGAAGGTCACTGGCTTCCTTGGCGCCAACGGCAAGCCGCAGGCGATCAGCGAGAGCGAGGCCGCGCGTTACTTCGGTGCCGCTGAGGCTGCCGCAGCCGAGCCGCGCAAGCAGGTGAACATCGATTACGAGATCGGCGATTCGGTCAAGGTTCTCGACGGTCCCTTCGCCAGCTTCAACGGCGTGGTCGAGGAGCTCGATTTCGATAAGAACAAGGTCAAGGTCTCGGTCTCGATCTTCGGTCGTGCGACGCCGGTCGAACTCGACTTCGAGCACGTCGAACTCAGCAAGTAATATCGAGGGCGGGCGAGGCGGATCGCGCCTCGCTGCTTTCCCGGCCGTCCTTGACTGGACGAGCCGTGTCCGCGTGCTTATGGCACCGGGGCGTAGATCGTTAGGGTGACGTGCTCCTGTAGCGCGAATCCGAGATCGCGATAGATCGCCAGCGCGCGCTCGTTGTCGCTATAGGCGTGCAGGATCGGAAGGCGATCTTCTGCCAGGATCGAATTGGCAACATGGCGTGAGAGCAGGGCGGCAAGGCCGCGCCCTCGCGCATCGGGGTGCGTGCACACGCCGCTGACTTCGACGACATTCGCCGTTGTGATCCGGCGCCCGGCCATCGCCAGCAGGCGGCCGTTCTCGCGGATGCCCCAGAACTGCCCGAGATCGCCGGTGCGCGTGCCGAACGGGCCGGGTGCTGTCAGGGTCGCGAGGTCCAGCATTTCGGGGAAATCGCGCTGGCCCAATCGAACCGGCACCGCTTCGCTGGCATGTTTGAGTGGAGGTGTATTATTCAGCACCATGCGCACACCTGCGCCGATTTTGACCGTCTCCGTACCCGGCACCTTCAGGACCGCTCCGGGTTGCATGAGCGCAAGCGGCCCGGTCTCCTGCGCCAGTTTGCCCAGAGCCGCCAGGCACTCCGGGCTGTCGTCCCGGATCGCCGCGAGAGGCCCGATGTCGGGGTGAAAGCGCCGGGCGAGATCGTCGCCAAGCGAATGATGGCACTGCTCGCCGGTCAGTGCGGTCCACAGTAACCGGCCATGGAGTTCGGGCGGCAGGGCATTCAAGGTTGCAGGAGCGAGGGTCATCGCGCGGTCCTTTTGGCACGTTCGGTACGGATGCGACTCTCGAGCGGAACCTCGCCGAGCGCAGCGTCCAGTCGGTCGAGGTAGGCGAGCAGATTCTCGGCGGGCGCTTCGCACATTGCGGCTACCGCGGCTTCGACATCGGCATAGAATTCGGCGTTCAGTCGCGTGAGCAGGGCGCGTCCCTTGTCTGTCAGGCAGGCTTCGCGCTGGCGTTGATCGTCCCGTCCGGGCACGACTTCAACGAACCCGTCGGCTGACAGCTTGCCGAGGCTTCGGGTGATGCCTGGCTGACTGAGGTCGAGGCGCTGGCCCAAGGCACCGACTGTCAGAGGGGCTTCGCCAAGCGCGTGGATGACCGGTATCTGCGCAGGCTGTACGCCGATTCCACCCTCGCGAAAGGTCTCTGCAACCCCTGCTTGCAGGCGCTCCCCAAGGCGGCGAAATCGGCTGCCGAGCGTCATATAGCCCAGCTCGGAAATCAGATCGTGCGGTGAGGTTGCGCTATTCATAACGAGATATATAGCATGCAATGTTAAATCCGTAAGGGCTGGTTTTCGTTGGTTCGCTGCGCCGCGGATTAAGGTGGCCGCTCTCGCGTCAATGCGGCGTGAAAGGAGGGCCCATGGCCTCTTTCCTTTTGCTCGCCTTTGCCGTATGGGGCCGCCTTCGGTCCGGCGTGCCGGGTCCGATTCTGTGCGGAAGGGCGCTTGTCGCCCGCATCACCGCTCAACATGAGTGTCGGTTCGGGACTCTCCTGGATCGACGCGACAGTGTGAAAGGAAAGGCCTCATGGCCAAGAAAATTACTGGTTACATCAAGCTGCAGGTTCCGGCCGGCAAGGCTAACCCGTCGCCGCCGATCGGTCCGGCTCTGGGTCAGCGCGGCGTGAACATCATGGAGTTCTGCAAGGCGTTCAACGCGTCGACGCAGGAACTCGAGAACGGCATGCCGATCCCGACGATCATCACCGTCTACGCGGATCGCAGCTTCACGTTCGTCACTAAGACCCCGCCCGCCAGCTTCCTGATCAAGAAGGCTGCCGGTCTCAAGTCCGGCTCGAAGGAGCCCGGCAAGATTTCGGCCGGCAAGATCGCCCGTTCGAAGCTGTCTGAGATCGCTCAGGTCAAGATGGCCGACCTCAATGCCAACGACATCGAGGCCGCAACGAAGATCATCGAAGGTTCCGCTCGCGCGATGGGCCTCGAAGTGGTGGAGGGCTGATCCCATGAAGCAGACCAAGAACCAGAAGGCTCTCGCAGCCAAGCTCGGCGACAACATGAAGCTCTACGCCGTTGGCGAAGCGCTCCAGACCCTGCGTGACCTCAAGGCCACCAAGTTCGACGAGACCGTCGAAATCGCGATGAACCTGGGCGTTGACCCGCGTCACGCCGACCAGATGGTCCGTGGCATGGTGTCGCTCCCGGCCGGCACCGGCAAGACCGTCAAGGTCGCCGTGTTCGCCAAGGGTGACAAGGCTGCCGAGGCTCTGGCCGCTGGTGCCGACAAGGTTGGTGCCGAAGACCTCATGGAAGACATGCAGGCCGGCAACCTCGACTACGATCGCGTCATCGCCACCCCGGACATGATGGGCGTCGTCGGCCGTCTCGGTAAGCTGCTGGGCCCCAAGGGCCTGATGCCGAACCCGAAGCTGGGCACCGTCACCCCGAACGTGACGCAGGCCGTGAAGGACGCCAAGGGCGGCCAGATCGAGTTCCGCGTCGAGAAGCAGGGCATCATCCACGCCGGTATCGGCAAGATGTCGTTCTCGGACGCCGACCTGCTGACCAACTTCAGCGCGTTCGTCGATGCGATCGTCAAGGCGAAGCCCTCGGGCGCCAAGGGCAAGTATGTCCGCAAGGTCACGCTGTCCTCGTCGATGGGCCCGGGCCTGAAGATCGACACGACCGAAGTCGCTGGCGTCTGATCTCAGACATCACCGGAAACGGACAGAAAAGGCCGGGAGGGAAACCTCCCGGCCTTTTTGTGTTTGAGGTGTTTGTAATTTGAAGCCCGGTCGGCCTTCAACATGCCTCGATCAGAAGCGTATCGAGGGTAAACGACCCGTCATCCTCGATCTCGAAATGAGCCGCGGTGGCGGGGGCGGCTGCACGCTGGAGCGTGCGGATTGCCTCGCAGCGATCAGGAAGCGTCTGCATGCGTGATGTCCAGTCGGCGAAGTCCATTCGCAGGCGGGCTGTTGTGACGGAGCGAATTGCGAAGCCTGCCTGGGTCAGCATCGAGGTCCATTCAGCCGTCGAGTAGTCGCGCACATGGGAGAGGTCGCGGAGTAGTTCGATGGCCTGCAAATGGGTGTCGGCAATCGCCAGGCCGGGGGCCATCACATCTGCGAAAATGGCTGACGCTCCCGGCTTGAGGACGCGGCGCGCTTCGCACAATCCAGCCATCGCGTCATGCCAGTGATGCGTCGAAAAGCGGCAGGCAAGGAAATCGAAAGTGCCATTGGCGAAGGGCAGTGCCTCGGCAGGCGCGGTCATAACGTCGACATTGTCGAAGCCGCGCCGGGCGGCTTCGATGCTGACCTGATCCAGCATTTGCGGAGACAGGTCGCAAGCGGTGACGGTGCCAGCGAACGGTGCCACCGCGTAGCTGACGTGGCCACCGCCTGCCCCCAGATCAAGTGCATGGGTCGGACGATGTGCTTCGGCCAAGGCGGCAATATGCTGCAAGTCCGCGCCGCTGGCATGGACGGTGCTTCCCACATACGCTGCGGCGACAGTGCCGAACTGGCTGTGGATCAGGGCGTCGTTACGGTCAGTCATGGATAGTTCTCCTTGAGCCGCCTTCTTGTGTACGAATTAACCTGTTACAAGATGTCCATTTATCCTGTTATAAATGGCACCATGACAACTGATGAACAGCGCTACCTGCTCGGTGCTTTTGTAAGAGCGCGGCGGGAGAAGCTGGTGGCGCCCTCCGGCACGCGCCGCCGGCGAACCCCCGGGTTACGACGGGAGGAACTGGCGGAGCGTGCCGGCATCGGCACGACCTGGCTGGCATGGATAGAACAGGGGCGTGAAGTTCGGCCTTCTGCCGAAGCGCTCGCAAGGCTTGCAGAGGGGCTGAATCTGGCTCCTGCGGAGCGCCGCTATCTGTTCTCGCTGGCAGAGCGGCATGATCCCGCCCACTCACCAAGCCTTGGCTCCGACGCGCCGCCGGCGCTCGAGGCACTCGCGCTTGCCTTGCCATGGCCTGCCTATGCGCTTGATCCCGCATGGACGGTTTGTTGTGCGAATGCAGCTGCGAGACGGCTGTTCGCTGGATTGTTCGACGAAACGGAGACGCCGAACCTCCTAGTCTATGTGTTTACGCATCCGGCTGCGCGCGATCTGCTGCCAGGTTGGCGTCAACGGGCCATTCGCGTTCTGGGTGAATTCCGGCGCGACTTCGGGCTTGCGATCGCTGACCCGAGAGTGCGGTCTGTGGTCGAAAAGCTTCGGGAGAGCAGCTCATTGTTTTGCGATGCCTGGGGCGATCAGGCCGTGCGTGAGCGGGCAGGGGGCGCGCGGACATTCAATCATCCCGAGGACGGTGAACTGCGCTTTCTCCAACATACTGTAGCAGATATCGAACGTGGCGATTTCCGCCTCGTCTATCTGGAGCCGGAGCTGGAGGCAGGGATGGGGAGGGATCAGCCCGGCGAAAGAACGCCGGGCTGATAACACTCGACTACAAGTGCGATCGGCAGTCCATCCGGACGGCGCAGGAGCGCGCGATGGGTCAGTATCGTTTCCGGTGGCGAATCGTGGAAACCCGGTCCCTTGATCGATTCGAGGCGATCTCGGCGAAAGGCGAGCGCGGCGATGGCCTTGCCGAACGGAATGTCCGTTTCCGTCAGGGTATGGTTCATATCCACCGTCAAGCGGTCGGGGACGAACCAGTTGCGGGCTTCGGACAGTACGCGGGGGCCGCAGGTAAGCCTGACATGCCGGAAGCCGAAGAGTTGCCCAGACTTGAGGTTCAAAAGCGCACAGGTTTCTGCCGGGGGTGACGGAACGGCGCTTCGCTGAGTGTGCAGGCGTTCAACCCGTATCACCGGTGCTTGTGAAAAGCCGCGCTGCAGGCACCAGAGCGCAAGGGCACCTGTGGCATCATCTTGCGCGGCGAGGGCTGTTTCCAGATCGCTTACGGCGGCGGACATCATGCGTCGTTCAAATGCCGCCGGATACCGGATCCTTACCGAGCGCAGTCAGGCCTTCGCTTACCATCGCTGCGCAGGCGGTGAGGTCAGCGGGATCGACCGAACGGATGACGAAGTTGGCACCGGTCCTGCCCTCTGCCCAGAAAGGGTAGGAGCCAATCTGGCAACTCTCGAAAGCCTTTTCCGCGTCGCGCAGCAAATCGGCGACTTCGCTTTCACCGACCCAGCAACCGATGGTTGTCGAGAGGACGGGATCTCCACCTTCGAGAGTACCGGTCAGGGCATCGAGCATGCCAGCAGTGATGCTGGGAACGCCGGCCATGATGAAGACATTGTCGATTCGAATGCCGGGAGCACCGGTATAGCGATTTGGGATCAGGCTGGCGCCTTCGGGCGTGCGAGCCATCCGCAGGCGCGCTTCAGTCAATTCGCTGTCGCGCGAGGTGTAGTACTCTTCCAGAATAGCCCGCGCTTCCGGATGGACGATGGCAGGCACGCCAAAGGCTTCCGAAATTGCATCGACCGTGATGTCATCATGCGTTGGGCCGATGCCGCCGGTAGTGAAAAGGTAATCGTTGCGCGCACGCAGCGTATTCACGGCTTCGACGATGGCGGGTGTATCGTCGGCTACCACGCGTACTTCGCGCAAGCGTATACCCTGAACCTGAAGCCAAGCGGCGACCTGGGCGATGTTCTTGTCATGTGTGCGCCCGGACAGGATTTCATCGCCGATGACGACGAGAGCGGCGGTGAAGATTCGCGAGTGTGGGGCCATGCCGTATGGCTAAGCCATGTGGCCGCGATCTTCTACCGCCTTTATGTGCTGCAATCGCTTGATTCTTGTCAGTCGGCAGGCATCACGATGAACTGCTCCCACCGACCGGCGTCGCCGGGCTCGGCATAAGTCACAAGATGAAGCTTCTTCGCGCCAAAGCTGATCTCGAAGTTGCGATTGACGAAGCCTCCGCGCAGGCGCGGCTTGCCGACCGGATCGAAGCCTGTGATGGGGCCGAGCGGTGCAAGGCTGCTCTTGTAATCGCGCCGCACGGTTGGGGTGAAATAGAAGCGGGCGTGTTCGGTAAACTTGGCCGGATCGAAAGTGCCCGCGACCAGCGCCTGCAGTTGCGCTTTGGCGTCATCGGCGCGTTGCGTCTGGCCGCTATCTGCCGGAAGGTCTCGCGGCATCACGATATCGGCGATAGCCTGGGTTATCGAGCCGGTGACCGAGCCGAAATCGGCGTTGGTCAGCACTACAATGGCGACATCGCTGTCGGGATAGACGGTGTTCTGCGAAAGGAACCCTACCGATTCACCGCCATGGTTGATGAAGCGGCGGCCATTGGCCACGCCGCTCGACACACCAAGGCCATACGCAGGATCGGTGCCGTCTGCCAGGATGACCGGGCTTTCCTGCTCTTCCCAGTCCTTCGCCGTCAGGATCTGGCGATTAAGCCGGGCCATATCCCAGCGGGCGAGATCGGAGGCCGTCATCGACAGTTCGCCAGCGGCCCAGAGCCATCCGGCGGCAGGTGGCGTCGCGGGCTCTACCGGCCCCAGAGCGTAGCGGTGATAGCCTTGGGGGAACCCTGGTTTGTTGGTGTCGTCGATATTGAGCGGATGCATACCGAGCGGTTTGAAGAAGGTCGTCTCAAGTTGCTGCCAAAGCGGTGCGCCGCCTACCTTCTCGGCGATCAGACCCGCCACGACATAGCCGGTATTGGAATATTGCCAGCGGGTGCCTGGGGTATAGTCGAGTGGTGCGCTGGCCCAGCGATGCAGGATTTCCTGCGGGCTGATGGGCTTGGTCATGTCACTGAACATGTAGTCTTGCGGCCAGAAATCGCGCAGGCCGGACGTGTGCGAGAGCAATTGACGAATGGTGATCGTATCGCCACCGCTGATGCCATCGAGATATTTCGAGACATGATCGTCCAGCGAGAGCTTGCCTTCATCTTGCAGCTTGAGAATTAGTGCAGCAAGGAACTGCTTGGAGTTGGATGCGATCTGATAAGGCTGATCGGGCCGGGCGGGCATGGTTTCCCCGGCTTTGCCCCACGCGCGGGCCAGGACAATTCGGCCACCCTGTGTCACCGCGATCTGCGCGGAGGGTACGCCGCTGTCTGCCAGAATCTTGCTGACCGTCTGATCAATGGCAGAAAGCTGTGTGGCACTGAGGCTGGGCGCAGTCGTGCCAGCCAGCGCGGCGGCCTGGGCTGCGGCAGGCGTGATGTTCAGGGGGGAGCCGACAAGCAGCCCGGCGAGGGCAAGGGAGAAGGATTTGCGCATGAGCGAAGGTCTAAGCTCTCGCAACCGGCGCGGCAATCGCGTTTCCCGATAAGCTTGCGCGACTGTTTTTACTTCGCCGAAAAACAAAAGGGCCGGCCCAAAGGCCAGCCCGAAGTTTTGGGAGAGGATGCCTGAAAGGCACTGTCTGTATCGCCCGAATCGCCCCATGCTGCAAGTGCGAAATGGCATTGTGCAGATGCGAGCAATGGCGATCTGTCCCGATCGTGGGACAGGCTTAAATATTCGGGAGAGTTTTCAAGGGGGAGGCTGCAGGCAACGGGACATCTGGCGCAGGCGAAAAAAAAGGCTAGCGCAAGCCAGCCTTTATGGAAGTTTTTGGGAGAGGATGCCTGAAAGGCGCTTCCTATATGCCTGCAAGCTCGATTTCGGACAAATGCGAAAAAGATGGATTTGATTGCAAGATATGCACCTAAAGGGTGATTTTGCTGCAATCACTACGCTTTTCAGCGTTGCTGTGGCTGCGAACAAAGGAAGCGCATCGATGCTTCTGCCCACCTCTCCAGTGAGACAAAGCAAAAAAAAGGCCGGTCCGAAGACCAGCCTGTTTGAAAGTTTTTGGGAGAGGATGCCTGAAAGGCACAAGCTTTATGCTTGAGGCACGCCTCTGCCGCAAATGCGAAAACTTTTACATTATTGCAGAATTTGCATTTGCATTGGGATGCAAATTGATTCGCTTTAGCTGGACGTTATAACTCCGAACAGATCATGTTCATCCGCATCTTCGATGATAACTTCTACGATATCACCGGCTTGCAGGTCATTTCCAACATCGCGCAGGTAGACGTTTCCATCGATTTCGGGTGCGTCGGACTGAGAGCGACCAGTTGCGCCGATCTCGCCATCCTCATCCGGTTCGCCGATATCATCGATAATAACCGGAAGTACGCGCCCGATTTTTGCCTGCAGCTTAGCGGCGCTGATCGCCGCCGTCTTTTCCATGATTCGCTCGTAGCGTTCCTGCTTGACGGTTTCCGGGACAGCGTTGGGCAGGTCATTGGCAGAAGCGCCCTCGACGGGTTCGAACTTGAACGCGCCAACCCGGTCGAGTTGTGCTTCGTCCAGCCAGTCCAGCAGGTACTGGAAGTCCGCTTCGGTCTCGCCGGGGAAACCTACCACGAAGCTGGAACGAATAGTGAGATCGGGGCAGATTTCGCGCCACGACCGCAGACGTTCGAGCACCTTCGCCTCGTTCGCGGGCCGCTTCATCGACTTCAGAACCGAAGGCGCTGCGTGCTGGAACGGGATGTCGAGGTAGGGGGTGACGAGCCCCTCGGCCATCAGCGGGATGACCTGATCGACATGAGGGTAGGGGTAGACGTAGTGCAGGCGCACCCAAGGGCGGTTGCCCTGCGTGTCCGTCAGTTGACCAAGCTCGCGGGCAAGGTCGGTCATGTGGGTACGGACTTCGCGGCCTTTCCAGGTGCGGGTCTCATGACGCACATCGACGCCGTAGGCCGAGGTATCCTGGCTGATGACGAGCAGTTCGCGGGTGCCGGCTTGAACCAGCTTTTCGGCTTCGCGCAGCACGGCGTCGATGCGGCGGCTCACCAGCTTGCCGCGCAGCGAGGGGATGATGCAGAACGAGCAGGCGTGGTTGCAACCCTCGGAAATCTTCAGGTAGCCGTAGTGGCGCGGGGTCAGCTTGACGCCAGCCTCGTCGTAGATCTGCGGGATCAGATCGACATACGGCGAGAGTTCGGGCGGAGCAGCATCGTGTACCGCTTCGACCACGGCCTCGTACTGATGGGCGCCGGTGACGGCGAGAACATCGGGAAACTTCGCACGGATCGCTTCTGCTTCGTTGCCCATACAGCCGGTCACGATCACGCGACCGTTCTCTGCCATCGCCTCGCCGATCGCGGCCAGGCTCTCTTCCTTGGCGGAATCGAGGAACCCGCAGGTGTTGACGAGCACGACGTCGGCACCGGCATAGTCGGCGCTCATCGTATAGCCATCGGCGCGCAGGCGCGTGAGGATGCGTTCGGAATCGACCAGAGCCTTCGGACAGCCGAGGCTCACCATGCCGACTTTGGGCGGGGAGGGGATTTCAATAGCCATGGGATTGGCGCGCCCGATACGCGTTTTGCCCCGGAAAGTCATCAGGGAAAGGCGTGCATGTGATTCGCAACAGGCTATCCTTTGAATGTCGTTCGCGCTAGGTCCTGCGCAGGGGTTTCCAAAGTCTGGGGAATTTGCAGATGGGTCCGGTGAACTGGTTGGGTGTCGTGCTGGCTGCTGCGGTGGCATGGCTGGTCAATCTGCTGTGGCACCGGGTTCTTTTTCGCCCCCGGCGCATGCTGATCGCCTCCAACGAGCGCCAGCCGGACAGCGCGCTTTCGGTTGCAGTGATCGTGGTGATCGCCGCCATCATGCTGGGCCATTTCTATGCCCGCATCGGCGTGGACATGATGAAGGCCAAGCCCTGGCTCTACTTCATGCAGTCGGGAGGCCTCGCCATTGCCTTTGTGATTCCCGCCGTCTGGCTGACGCAGCGTCGCAGCGCGCTGGAGCCGATGCGACGCTTGCTTGACTGTCTGGGCTGGTTGGTAGTCTACCTTGCCATGGGCACGGTGTTCTGGATGCTGGGGTAACGACTTATCGTGGCGCGGTGACGGCGATTTCCATGATGACGTCGCCGGGTTCGAGAACGTGCGCTTCGGGTTCCCAGAAGCCGATCATCCGGTTGCCTCGATAGACGCGCAGGCCCTTGCCGGTGCCGATGCTCTCAAGCGGGCGTCCAACTTCCTCCGGGCGGATCGGGCGTTCGACCAGTTGCACGCGGCCTTCGGCTGAGGCGAGGTCGGACATGTAGTCCGCCGTGTGCTGCCCTTCCGCCGAGCCTGCCAGTAGAAGCCCGGTAAAACGCACCGGGTTGATGACGTTGTTTGCACCGGCCTGCCGGGCGAGTTGCTCGTTATCGTCTGCTCGAACGACAACAGTGATTGGCACGCTGGGGGCCAGGTGGCGCGCCGTCAGCACGATCAGCACTGAGGTATCGTCGCGCCCGGCGGAAACCAGCACGGTACGGGCCGTGGAAATGCGCACGGCGGTGAGAGTTTCGTCGCGGGTAGCATCGCCTTCCATGACGTTGCAGCCCATCGATTCGGCATGGACAAGTCGCGCGGGCGAGGGATCGACGACCACGATCTGCCCCGGTTCGGTGCCGCGTGCGATCAGTTCGTGTACGGCTTCCGAACCGCTCACGCCAAAGCCGAGCACGACGATATGGTCCTTCAGGCGTTCCTGGATGTGCCGCATACGCCAGGTCTCCCAACTGCGCTTGATGATGAAGTTGTAGGCCGTGCCCACGAAGATGGTGATGACGGCAAGGCGGATCGGTGTCACCAGAACCGCCTCGATCAGCCTTGCGCGATCGCTGACCGGGGCGATGTCGCCAAAGCCGGTGGTGGTGATCGAGATCATCGTGAAATAGACGACATCGAGGAAGCTGACGGTGTTGTCGTGCGTATCCTTGAGGCCGCCACGGTCCATCCAGTGGACAAGAACGACCAGCCCGATCAACGCAAAAGCGGCGCCGAGGCGCAGGCCCACGTCCGCCCAGACCGGCACGCGCAAGGCCCTGCGCAAGGGGCGGAAGCCGAGGGGATTGACGCGATGTCTGGCCATCGCGGCTGACGTTAGGGTGCGGGAGGCAGCGCGTCCAGCGGATCGACCGGCTTGCCGTTCCGGCGAACCTCGAAATGCAGTTCGGTGCCCTTGGCGAGCCCGGTATCGCCCACGATGCCCACGCGTTCCCCGGATCGCACGGTTTCGCCCTGCTTCACGGTCACGCGCTGGAGGAAGCCGTAGGCGGTGGCCCAGCCATTGCCATGATCGACGACCACCAGATTGCCGAACTGGTGGTACTTGTCCTCGGCACCGGCGAATATGACTGTTCCTGCGGCGGCGGCCCGTACCGGAGCGCCTTCGGCACCTGCGATATCGAGGCCGTCATGTGTGGAACCGCTAGGGCTGTACCCGCGACGAATCGCGCCCTTGAGCGGCCAGGCAAAGTGCGCTGCCGAGGGCTTGGCGGGGGAGGGTGCCGAGATCGGAGCAGCTGCGACGGCGGGGAGGGCAGAGGCTCCCGGTTGTACCGGCTTGCCCATCACGGTGGGGATGATCAGTCGTTGACCGACGCGGGGCGGGGCTTTGGGGTCGAGATTGTTGGCGGTTGCGATCTGTTCCCATGGCATGGCCAGATCGTAGGCGATGCTGAACGTGGTTTCGCCCGCCGCCACAACGTGGGTGCGGTTTCGCGGCAGGATCAGGCGCTGGCCGACGCGCACGCTGTAGGGCGCCGCAATACTGTTGGCCTCGGCAATCAGGCTTTGCGGCAGACCGGCCTTGCGGGCGATGCCGCTCAGGGTCTCCCCGGCGGTGACGATATGGCTGTCTGCCAATGGCGCTTGTGGGGCAGGGGAGGGTGATGCGCCTGCGTCCTGTGGCCCGCGTGCGGCGATTACGCGGCGTGCGGTGCGCTCGGCATCGACCGAGGCATCGCCACGTGGAATATCGAGCTTCTGGCCGACATGGACCACGAACGGGGCCTCGAGGCCGTTTTCCTCGGCGATTTCGCGCGGCTCAACACCGGCGCGGTTGGCGATGCCGTTCAGTGTTTCGCCGGGGGCAACGACATGCACGCTCTCCTGCCTGAGGTTGGCCGGTTTCGCATCCGGCGCGGCAAGCCCCGGCGTTGCGAGAAGCGCGGCGGCGCCCGAGAGAAGGAGAGCGGCGGACTTCACCGGGCGTACCGTGCCGAGAGGGCGGCTATCGAGGCGGTGTGCGTGAGATCGACGTGCAGCGGCGTCACCGAGATGCAGTTCTGCGCTATGGCCTCAAGATCGGTATCTCGGCCCGGCGTGTGCTCGATGCCATGGAGGCCGAACCAGAAGTAGGGGAAGCCGCGCGGGTCCATGCCCTCGACAACCGAGCCGCGCGCATAATCGTGGAAGCCCTGACGGACCACGCGCACGCCCTGAACGTCGCTGCCCAGCACGGGCGGGAAGTTCACGTTGATGAGCGTGCGGGGCGCGAACTCCATATCGAGCAGCGGATGCAGGACCTTGGCACCCCATTCCTCTGCAGCGGAGAAATCGACATTCCTGCCAGCGTCTTCCCGGGTCGGAACCTGGCTCAGCGCGATCGAGGGAATGCCCGCCAGCGCGCCTTCCATGGCGGCGGAAACCGTGCCCGAATAGGTCACGTCGTCGCCAAGGTTCGCGCCGCGATTGACCCCCGAGAGGATCAGGTCGGGTAGGCCGGGCATGGCCTTCTTGATGCCCAGCGTCACCGAATCGGTTGGCGTCCCGCTCACCGAGAAGCGGCGCTCGGCGTGCTGGTGCAGCCGCACCGGACGGTTCAGCGTCAGCGAGTGTCCGGCGCCGGACTGTTCCTCGCTCGGCGCGCAGATCCAGATATCGTCCGAAAGCTGCGCGGCGATCTTTTCCAGCACATAGAGGCCGGGCGCGTTGATGCCGTCGTCGTTGGTGAGCAGGATGCGCATCAGAACGCGGGCTCCAGCTTTTCGATGCTGCCCATCCACGGCTTGAGCACTTCCGGCACCAGCACCGAACTGTCCGCCTGCTGGTAGTTTTCCAGCACGGCAACAAGCGTACGGCCGACCGCCAGCCCCGAGCCGTTCAGCGTGTGCAGGAACTCGGTCTTCTTCGAACCTTCCGGCTTGTAGCGCGCATTCATGCGGCGCGCCTGAAAGTCACCGCAGTTCGAGATCGAGCTGATCTCGCGATAGGCGCTCTGGCCCGGCAACCAGACTTCGAGATCGAAGGTCTTCTTCGCCGTCGCGCCCATGTCACCGGCGCAGAGCAGTACCTTGCGATAGGGCAGTTCGAGCGCCTGCAGGATGCCCTCGGCTGCCGCGACCATGCGCTCGTGCTCGGCCTCGCTCTCTTCGGGGCGGGCGATGGTGACGAGTTCCACCTTCTCGAACTGGTGCTGGCGGATGAAACCGCGCGTGTCGCGTCCCGCCGCCCCTGCTTCCGAGCGGAAGCAGGGGGTGAGGGCGGTCATGCGCAGCGGCAGCGTGCTCTCATCGACGATCTGTTCGCGCACCGCATTGGTCAGCGAGACTTCGGCGGTGGGGATCATCCAGCGCCCGTCGGTGGTCTGGAACAAGTCTTCCGCAAACTTCGGCAGCTGGCCGGTGCCGAATACGGCATCGTCCTTGACCAGCAGCGGGACGTTGCATTCCATGTAGCCGTTGGTGTCGCTCTGCGTGGTCAGCATGAACTGCGCGAGCGCGCGGTGCAGGCGTGCCATCTGGCCTTTGAGGAACGTGAAGCGCGCGCCCGAGAGCTTGGCGCCGGTCTCGAAGTCGAGCCCCAGCACCGGGCCGAGATCGGCGTGTTCCTTGGGTTCGAAGTCGAAGCTGCGCGGGGTGCCCCAGCGCGAGACTTCGACGTTCTGGCTTTCGTCCTCACCTTCGGGGACTTCGGTGACCGGAATGTTGGGCAGTACCGCCAGCGCATTCTGGAGCTGTGCCGAGATGTCCTTTTCCTCGGCTTCGAGCGCGGGGAGGCTGTCCTTCAGTTCGGCGACTTCGGCCTTGAGGGCGTCGGCAGTGGCCGTGTCGCCCTGGCCCATGGCCTTGCCGATCGCCTTGGAGGCTTCGTTGCGGCGGTTCTGCCCCTCCTGCATGCGCGTGGCGAGCGCGCGGCGCTGTTCGTCCAGCTTCAGGATTTCGGCGGCAACGGGGGCTACCCCACGACGGGCGAGGCCGGCGTCGAACGCTTCAGGATTCTCGCGGATCAGACGAATGTCATGCATGGCCGCGCTATGCCGTTTCATGCGCATTGGCGCAAGGCTGTGCGGCGGCCGTGCGCATGTCGTCCGCGTGGTTTTGAACGGTTGCGATGTCAGGGTAAGTTGCCGGAAACAAAGGCCATCCCGAAGGATGGTGGGCGCGACAGGGATTGAACCTGTGACCCCACCCGTGTGAAGGGTGTGCTCTACCGCTGAGCTACGCGCCCGCTGTTCCGTAGCGGAAGCGCGCCTCTAGATGAGTCGGATCGAATTGACAAGCCGGGATCGGGAATTAAATCGCCCTGCCATGACCGAAGAGACCAACTCGCCCGAACCGACCGCAAACGCGGGTCCGGATGTGCCCCCCGATCGCATCGCGATCAACCCGCGCAGCCCCCATTTCGATGAAGCCAAGCTGATGCGCGGCATCGGCATCCGCTTCAAGGGCACTGTGCGCACCAATGTCGAGGAATACTGCATTTCCGAAGGTTGGGTGCGTGTTCAGGCCGGCAAGGCTGTCGACCGCCGTGGGCAGCCGCTGACGCTCAAGCTCGTTGGCCCGGTCGAGGCGTGGTACGAGGATCTGGGCGAGGACGCGCCGGTCGCGAAGTAAGTCTTTCGGTTCTGCTCCGGCGGCTGACGATCAATAGTCGCCGGAGAGAATCTCACCGATGGCATCGCCATTACGGCTCTTTGCAGGAGCGGCGTCGGCCATTGCCAGGCGCGTTTTCGCCTGCATTACATGCTTGCCCGGTTTGCCCGGGTAGATGAAACCTTCGACCGGCCAGTGCGCAGCGCCGAGGTTCTGTATCGGCGCATACCATACGCGTACTTCGCTCCAGTCGTTTGCTGGCGATACGTCCAGCACCGTCACATTGCGTTCGATCTGCCCGCGCTCGCCATCAATCGGCGACCAGTTCGCGTGGCTCACCAGAATTGTGCGCGAATCGACGATTTTCGTTACCGCTGCAACGTGGCCCAGCACCGAATTGCGATAGGGCTGAAAGGCCATGACTGCGCCTACCTGCGGCGTGCTGCCGGTGGCATAGTGGCCCTGCGCCTGTCCCCACCAGGTCCTGGCATCGCCGTAGAGCTTGATGCCGGTAGCCTCGCGCGCGAATGGCACGCATTCCAGATAGCCGGGGCTCTTTGCATCGCTGCCGCCATCGGCGTCCGAAGGCGCGACGACCGTATCGATCCGTCCGCTGGCGTGGGCGGGAGCGATCATGGTCAGGGCGGAAAGGGCGAGAGTGGCGGTCGCGAAAAGGGCTTTCATGCCTGTATTCCTGCCTGCGGCGAGTTGCCGCAGGCCTGCAAAGTGTGGTTAATGACGCAGCAAGAATTGGCGAGTTCGCCTTAGGTTGCGTGCCCCCCGTTCCCAAACGCGCAGTTTTCGCCTAACGGACTTCGCGAAATGCTTCCTCAGGTCATCATCATCGGTCGCCCCAATGTGGGCAAGTCAACCCTGTTCAACCGGCTCGTCGGCAAGAAGCTGGCGCTTGTCGACGATCAGCCCGGCGTTACGCGCGATCGCCGTTTCGGCGATGCCGAGCTGCTCGGCCTCAAGTTCCAGATCGTCGATACAGCGGGCTGGGAGGACGAGGACGACGAGACGCTCCCCGGTCGTATGCGCAAGCAGACCGAAGCTGCGCTAGCCACGGCAGACGTTGCCGTCTTCGTGATCGATGCGCGAGCGGGGCTGACCCCGCTCGACGAGGAAATCGCCAACTGGCTACGCGCCTCGCCGGTGCCGGTGATCCTGCTCGGCAACAAGGCGGAAGGTCGCGCGGCCGAAGGTGGCCTGCTGGAGTCGTACTCGCTCGGCCTTGGCGACCCGGTTGCGATCTCTGCAGAGCATGGCGAGGGCATGGGAGATCTTTTCGAGGCGCTTCTACCCCATCTCGAACCGCTTCAGCCCGAAGAGGTGGAAGAAGAGGAACTGGATGAGGAGGCGTTGCTGCGCGCCCCGCTCAAGCTCGCCATCGTCGGTCGACCGAATGCCGGTAAATCGACGCTTATCAACCGTTTCCTTGGCGAAGATCGCCTGCTGACTGGCCCCGAGGCGGGCATCACCCGCGATTCGATCGCGATCGACTGGCTCTGGAAAGACCCAGCCTCGGGTGAGGATCGCGAGGTTCGCCTGATCGACACCGCAGGCATGCGCAAGCGCGCCAACGTGGTCGAGAAGCTGGAGCGCATGGCTGTAGCCGACGCGCGCCATGCCATCGATTTCGCCGAAGTCGTGGTGCTGCTGCTCGATGCCACGCGCGGGCTGGAGCATCAGGATCTCAAGATCGCCTCGAAGGTGCTTGAGGAAGGTCGCGCGCTGATGATCGCGATCAACAAGTGGGACGTGGCGGAAGACGCCAGTGCCCTGTTCCAGGGCATCCGCAAGGCGCTCGACGAAGGTCTGGCGCAGGTGCGGGGTGTGCCTTTGCTCGCGGTCTCGGCGCGTACTGCCAAGGGGCTGGACGAGATGATGGCCGCAGCCTTCTCGTTGCGCGAGGCATGGAGTCGCCGTGTGCCGACGGCTGCGCTAAACCGCTGGTTCGACGACGCATTGGCAGCCAATCCGCCGCCAGCGCCGGGCGGTCGGCGAATCAAGCTGCGCTTCATCACGCAGGCCAAGACCCGCCCGCCGGGCTTCGTGCTGTTCGGCACGCGTCTCGATATGCTGCCCGAAAGCTACAAGCGCTATCTCATCAATGGGATACGCCGCGAACTGGGCTTCGATGCGGTGCCGATCCGTCTGCACCTGCGCAGCCCGAAGAACCCGTTCGCGGGTAAGTGATCTGATTTCAGGAAGGGTGGGCGGCGGCTTCGGTCGTCGCTTCCTCGCTGGTTCCCTGCACGATGGCGTCAGGGCCGCCCGGTTCGACCATGCCGTCCTCGTCCTTGCTTTCCGAGACCAGATTCCAGGTCGCCATGAACAGCGCGGCGATCACTGGGCCGACGATCAGGCCATTCAATCCAAACAGTTCTAGCCCCGATAGCGTGGCAATCAGCACCACGAAGTCAGGCATGCGGGTATCCCTGCCGACCAGCACGGGGCGCAGCACGTTATCGACCACGCCGATGACGAAGAAACCTGCCACCAGCACGATCACCGCATGCAGGGTTTGCCCGGTAACGAACAGGTAGCCCGCCATCGGCACCCATACCAGACCGGAGCCTACGGCGGGCAGAAGCGAGCAGAACCCCATCAGAACGCCCCACAGCATCGCGCCTTCGATGCCGAGCACGCTGAACAGGATGCCGCCCAGAACGCCTTGCGCAATGCCGACGACGACCGTGCCCTTCATGGTGGCGCGCACCACGACCACGAAGTGCTCGATAAGCTTGTCGCGCAGGGCCGGACGCAGGGGGGCTGACCGGCGCACGATGTCGGCATAGCGATCGCCGTTCCGCAGCAGGAAGTAGGTGAGGTAGAGCATCACGCCGAGAGCCGCGATGAAGTTGAACGCGCCCTGGCCGACGATCAGCAGGCGACCGGCGACATTCTGGAGCGCACCGGAAATGTTCGATCCGAACATCTGGCGGATATTGTTGATGTCGAGCAGGTTATGCTCGTTGATGTAGCGATTGACGCTGCGGGGCAGTTCCGCGCGGAAGGAATTGATGATCTTCACCGGGTCGATCTGGCCGCCCTGTATCTTCTGATAGATCGTCGTCGCCTCGTTCACGAGGCCGATGCCCAGAAGGATCGCAGGCACGATCACCACGGCGATCAGGCCGAACAGCACGATCAGCGCCGCCGCCGTGCGCCGATCGCCCATCGCCTTGGCAAGGCGCAAGGTGAGCGGCTCGAACAGGATCGCGGCGACAAGGCCCCAGAGTACTGCGCCGAAGTACGGCACCAGCAAGTAGAGGAAGCCCAGCGTCACCAGAATGACGAGGGCAATGAAGCCTCCATCTTCAAGGCGAAATCCGCTGTCCGACTTTTTGATCATCAGGCCCCCGTGTCCTTTGTAAATGCACAGGCGCAATGATTTAGTGGGCGCACTGTTCCGTAGGCACGTTGGATTTTTTCCAATGCCGGAGCAAGCGCGGCGCGTTGGCTGTCCCCGTCAGGGGCGCGAACCTGCAGCAAGTTCCCGTGCCAGCAGGGCCACGAGATCGGCCGCTGGAAGGGCGCGGGCGAGCGGTGCGGCCTGTCCGGCCCACTGGGCATCGAACCCGTATTCGCCCTTGGCGCGGGCGGCGTCGGCAAGCGCCTTGCCGACGCCATAAGCGCGCGGATAGGCCGGGGCTGTCAATTCGGGGTGCGTTGCATCCCACGCGGTGAAGGCATTGCCGAGGCAGCGTGCCGGTCGCCCTGAAATGACGCGGGTCATTCGTGTGGCGTGGCCGCCGGGGCCGGTAAGTGCGGTGCGATAGGCGTCGGAAGCTGCCGATTCGGGGCAGGCAACGAACGCCGTGCCAAGCTGTGCGGCTACGGCGCCAAGATCCAGCGCGGCGCGAATACCTGCGCCATCCATGATCCCGCCCGCCGCAATGACCGGGAGGGGCTGTGACTGCACCAGTAGCCGTGTGAGCGCAAAAGTGCCGAGTTGTGCATCGGGAGCTTCGGGATCGAACAGGCCGCGATGGCCGCCAGCCTCCCAGCCTTGCGCGACGAGCACATCAACTCCCGCTTTTGCCGCAGCGTCGGCTTCGGCGAGGCTGGTGACGCTGGCGACGAGCAGGCATCCTACTTCACGCAGCGCTGCCAAACGCGGTCCGTCCGGCAGTCCGAAATGGAAACTGACGACAGCAGGGGCGGCATCGACGAGCACGCGCAGCATCGCCTCATCCCGGGCAAACGAGGCGTAGATCGTCTCCAATGCCTTGGGTGGTTTGGCGTCGAAATCCGCGAACAGGGGAGCAAGTGTATCCAGCCATGCGGCCTCTCCCGAAGGATCAGGCACTGGCGTCGCATGCACGAAGAGGTTGAGGTTGAACGGGCGTGTGGTCCGCGCCTTCAGGTCGGCGATGGTCGCAGCGGCCTGATCCGCAGTCATGGCGCCGAGGCCAAGCGAGCCGAGCGCGCCGGCCTCGCATACGGCGGCAGCCATGGCGGGTGTCGACACCCCCGCCATGGGGGCCTGAACGAGCGGGACGGAAAGGCCGAGATGTTCGACGAAATTCACGGACCGCTCGCTTGTCATCATCGTCAGTCTTCGCCCGCTGCCTTGCTCTGGAGCTGGCAGTAGTTGGCGATCCCCATGCGCTCGATCATGTCGAACTGCTTCTCGATCCAGTCGACATGCTCTTCCTCGTTTTCGAGGATACGCTCGAAGACCTCGCGGCTGACGTAGTCGCGAACGGTTTCGCAGTAGGCGATGGCTTCGCGCAGCAGCGGGATGGCCTCGTGCTCCAGCGCGAGGTCGCACTTGAGAATTTCCTCGACCGTCTCGCCGACCTTGAGCTTGCCCAGGTGCTGGAAGTTAGGGAGGCCATCAAGGAAGAAGATACGGTCCGCCAGTGTATCGGCGTGCTTCATCTCGTCGATGGATTCATGGCGCTCGTACTCGGCGAGCTTCTTGATGCCCCAGTTGTCGAGCATGCGGTAGTGCAGCCAGTACTGGTTGATCGCGGTCAGCTCGTTGTAGAGCGCCTTGTTGAGAAATTCGATGACCTTCTGATCGCCCTTCATGACGAGCCGCCTCCTTGAAATGTTGGCGACCCGAATATGCCCGGGTAGAAGGCTTGGCAAGGCAGGGGGCGTATCAAAACGTCTTTGCGAATCGGCCTAAAACTGCGAAAAAGTTGCAGTTGGGTCCGTTGTTTCTGCAAGACATTTGCGGGATGCTTCGTTCGCGCTGCTGCGTGACAATCGCAGCGACACTGCGAATACGTATCAGGCTGCCTGTGCGATCGACTGAAACTCTTCCGCGATGATGTCCTCGGCCTCGTCCAGGCACTGGCAGCACTGCGGGGTCCGGCCAAGCGAGGCATATACGGCGTGCGCGTTCTGTTTGCCGCATTGGCGGGCGGCGCAGCGCAGATCGTTGTCGCGGATGGCATTACAGATGCACACGTACATGCTTCGAGTCCCTTGGCTGTCCTCGGAATATACGCAGGTGATAATCAATCGCAAGTGGTGTTGCGATGGATTTGCATTAACAGGGCTCGGTTCGTCGCATCAAGGATCGTCATTTCAGACGGTTGGAGAGAAATTTTTTCTCCGTGAGCGATCGCCATGCCCATTCGAAGGGGCCTCGGCGCCAGCGAATCAGCCATAGCGGGCTCCAGATCAGCATTATGGCCCAGGCCGCCAACACGAAAAGCCATTGTCGGGCGGCATCGATTCGTCCGAACAGATCGCCGCCCCAGCCCTGGAAAAGCACCGTCATGATGATGCTGGTGCCGAGGTAATTGCTGAATGCAGTCCGTCCGGCAGCAATCATGCGCTGGCCGATGCGTGTTTTAGCCAAGGCCGGGGACGCGAAGATCAGCAGCAGGCCATAGCCGATGGCCGCCAGAAGATTGGGCAGGGCAAGGCCCGCATCCAGCGCCGCGCGCATCGCTAGCGGCGGGAAGCCGTGCTGCCATGCCCAGATTGCGAAGCTGAGCGTTGGGGCAAGGCCCGCAAGGGTCAGGGCAAGACCGCTCCAGAGCAGCGCGCGGCGGCGGACCGATTGCAGAATGCCGCTGCGATAGGCTGCCATGCCGATCAGCATCAGCGGAATAGTCTCCCCGGCGATGCTGCTCAGCATGTCGATCTGCCACAGGGGGCGCTCCGACAGCTTGATGCCGATTTGCGTGAGCCACGGCAGATGGGCCTCGGCATTCTCCTGCGCCATCCACGTCAGCGCGCGTGCCTGCCAGCCTTCGACAAGGGTGATTTGGGAGGCCGAGGCACTTCCGCTCGCGATTGCATGTTCGGCCAAGGCGTCTGGCAGTTCGGCAGCGAGCCCCCACAGGTGCCACAAAATGAAGATCGTCAGGGCTATGGGCAGAAGCCGTCGGTCCGGCTGCTGCGAAATGACCAGCACGCAGAGGCCGCAGACTCCGTAGACGAACAGGATGTCGCCCCACCACAACAGGACATAGTGCGCAAAGCCGAAGCCGATCAGCCAGAACAGGCGACGGATCTGCAACTGCTCGGCATCGCGTCCCGCAGCGGCCATGCGTTCGGCGAACAGCGCGAGGCCTGCACCGAACAGCATCGAGAACAGCGCGCGCATTTTGCCTTCAAAGAAGATGAGGCCAAGCGCGAATGCGGCCTCGTTCAACGTTCCGGCAGGATGCGGCCAGTCAGGTGTGGTCGTACCGACGGTGGGCCCGGCAAAACCGGCAATGTTGATCGCCAGAATGCCGAGCACAGCAACGCCGCGAATCAGGTCGAGTGTGACCAGCCGCTCTCCCGACCGTGAATGACTCGTGACGACGGTATTCAATCGCGGGTCGGCACGCAGGTGGAGAACCCTGCCGATTTCAGGTGTGAGCAGGCCGTGCTGGCGTCCGCTTCGCTGGCAAAGCCGCCGGCCTGTAGCTTTGTCAGGCGCCCCGCAGAACTGACGATCTTGGGGTGACCTGCGAGTTCCGGGCGCTGGGCAAGCTTGTTCCACAGCGCATCCACGTTGGAGGCGACGCCGAACGCGCCGAACTGGATGCGCCAGGGGCCGGATGCAGGCCGTACAGGCTTTTGACTGGGTTTGGGTTCTGGCTTGGCTTCCGGTTTGGTGACGGGTTTCGTCTCCGGCTTAGCGGCCTGGTTTACGACAGGGCGCGGCGTTGGCTGCAGCTTTGCCTGATTCGTCGCGACGCGAGGGCGGGCGTAGTCTGCACCGGCTGTGGCAGGGCTGTCCATTTCGCCGGGATCGGCAGCAGCAATCTGCGGGCTGGTCTGCATTGCCGGAACCGGGTGCGGCTTGGTTGCCGGTGCGCGCGGCGAATCGGTGCCGAGCGAAGCAGAGGTCAGTTGCTGGGCGCGGGTCGATTCGGTAGCGGATGCGATCTGGCTGGCGACAGGCACGCTTTGCTGGCGCTGGGCCAGCGGGATGTAGCTGTCCATCTGCGTCAGCGCGCGACCGGCCTGCGGCAGGCCGGCCTGCTGCGCCAGGCTGATGTAGGCATAGGCGCGGACCCAGTCCTTGGGCAGCAGGTCGCCGTTGAAGTGGGCGATGCCCATAATATACCATGCGCGTGGATCGCCTCGCTTGGCAGAGGCTTCCACATAAGGCAGCGCCTTCTGGCGATCCCCGCGCTGGAACAGCAGCAGGCCATAGGTGTCGGCGGCCTGCACATGACCTTGCGCGGCGGCCTTGCCATAGAGTTCCTCCGCCTTGTCGAGGTCCAGCGGCACGCCGCGCCCCATCTTGTAGGCCTGGGCAAGATTGAACTCGGCGTCGGGGTCGCCGGCATCGGCCAGCGGTTTCCAGTCGCGAATCGCAGCGTCGTAGTTGCCGGCGGACCAGGCATCGACGCCCGCTTTCACATCGGCGAGGGCGGGGGCGGTCGCTGCGAAGACACCGATGCTCAACGTTGCGAGCAGGGGCCGGGTGGGAAAGTGTCGCACGTCGTTAAGTCCTGCCTGTCGCCTGCCCGCCATCGGGCGCCGTTAACTACCACGCGGGAATGGCATCGCCCAGTCGTTGCCTGACCTGAAAGGTCGGCGAAAGGGCACGTTTACCGCGCTTGCGTGGCTCTTACATGCCGTGTGGGGGTTAAGAAGTGGTGGTTATGCATCAGGTTCCGGTGCGGAAGCGATATTCCCGAGGATTAACCGGAAATTAGGAACGATCTGCGATTTCCCGAAGCAGGGCACAGGCTCTTCGTCCATTTTCGCGGACGCATTCGGGGGTTCAGGCATTGCGCGTATTGGCATTGGCATCGCAGAAAGGCGGATCGGGCAAGACCACCCTGTCCGGCCATCTCGCCGTGCAGGCCGAGCGCGCAGGAGCAGGGCCGGTGGTGCTGATCGACATCGATCCGCAAGGTTCGCTGGCCGACTGGTGGAACGAGCGCGAAGAGGAAATGCCCGCTTTCGCGCAGACTACGGTGAACCGCCTGGCGGCAGACCTTCAGGCCTTGCGCCAGCAGGGGTTCAAGCTGGCGGTGATCGATACGCCGCCTGCGATTACCATGGCTATTCAGAGTGTCATCTCTGTTTCCGAGCTTGTCGTCGTACCGACGCGACCCAGCCCGCACGATCTGCGCGCCGTTGGTGCCACGGTCGATCTCTGCGAGCGTTCGGGCAAGCCTTTGATTTTCGTAGTGAATGGTGCGACGCCCAAGGCGCGGATTACCGCTGAGGCCGCTGTCGCGCTGTCGCAGCATGGCACTGTGGCGCCAATCACGTTGCACCAACGTACCGATTTTGCGGCCTCCATGATTGACGGGCGCACCGTGATGGAAGTCGACCCGCAAGGGCGTTCCTCGCAGGAAATCGTAGCGCTCTGGAGCTACGTTGCGGACCGGCTGGAGAAGAATTTTCGCCGCACGATCTTTGCAGCGCCCAGCATTCAGCCTGCGCCGGTTGCCGTTGCACGGGCGGCTGGCGGCTTCGGTCGACGGATTGCAGGTAACTGACATGGTTGAATTTTACTCCTTCCAACGGCTGAACGAGGCAGGTGCCTGATGGACCGTTCTGATCTTCACGCCCGTCGTGGCGGTTTCGCGTTGGCCAGTGCGATGGCTGCCGTTCTGGTGGCAGGCTGCACCGGCCAGACCCACGTCGCCAGTGCTGGTGCGCCGGTTGGACAGAGCGCGACAGAGAAGGGCTCTAAGGGCCTTGAGACCGCCGAGAGCCGTGTCGCCAAGACGCCGCGCGATGCCGGTGCCCGCGCCGCGCTGGCGCAGGCCTATCTCGATGCCGGTCGTTTCGAATCAGCGGCCCAGACTTTCGACGACGCCCGCTCGCTGGGTGACAAGGGCGCTTCGATCGCCCTGGGTTCCGTGCTCGCCTACATCGGGGCCGGGCGTCAGAGCGATGCGCTGCGGGTCTTGTCCGAATCCTCGCAAGTCATCCCTGTCAGCGACTACGGCCTTGCGCTTGCGCTGGCCGGACGCCCTGATCAGGCGGTCGACATCCTGACCGATGCCGTGCGCGGTGGTCAGGCAAGCGCGCGGATGCGCCAGAACCTTGCTTATGCCTATGCATTGTCCGGCAACTGGGGCGCAGCGCATGTCATCGCTTCGCAGGATCTGACGCAGGATCAGGTCGATGCGCGCCTTGGCGAATGGTCGCGCGAGAGCGCGCCCGAGAACTATCGTCTGCGCGTGGCGGGGCTTCTGGGCGCACCGATGGTGAGCGATCCCGGTCAGCCCGAGGCACTGGCGCTCAACGGCCCGAAAGCGGATGCGCCGCGCATGGCTAAGGCCGATCAGGCCCCGGCCCCGACACCAGCGGGTGAATTGCCCGCCGTGGGCGATGCTGCGATGCCTCTCGCCGAGGCCGATCCCGTTCCGCCCGCACCTGTCGAAGCAAGGCCGATGCAGGCAGCGGTTACACCAATGCCCGCACCGCAGGCTGCCCAGGCACCGATGCGCATGGCTGCCTATGTCGCGCCGGTGCCCGAAACCGTTCGCCGTGCGCCTGTCCGTCCAGCTACGCGACCGGTTGCCGTCGAATCCTTCCGTACCGCTTTCGCTGAACAGGCGACGACTGCGCCGCGCGGCAATCACCTGATCCAGCTTGGTTCGTTCCGCACCCTTGATGCGGCCAAGCGTTCGTGGGCGACCTTCGTGGCGCGCAATCCGCGCCTCAAGGGCCACCAGATGCGCATCACGCAGGCCGATGTGAATGGCCAGCGTTTCTACCGCGTCTCGGCCGAGGGCTTCGATGCCGGATCGGCGCGCACGATGTGTTCCGTCGTCAAAGGCCGGGGCGCGGGCTGCTTCGCCTATGCCGAGAGCAAGCCACTGCCCGGCGCCGTCCGCCGTTCCGCCGCGGCGCCCAAGTCAGGCGCGGAAACCCGTTTCGCCGTCAATGATCCTCATTCGGATCGCTGACGGCAACCACTGATCCTTCGGGACCAGTTCCATGTGAACCTCCACGGGCCTTCGTCTTCGGACGAAGGCCCTTTTTTTGGCTCAGCTTCCCGATTTCTTGATGCGGAGGACCGCGCCGCCCTTGAACAGCGCGAGCACGCGGCCCTGCACGGGCTGGCGGTCGAACGGGGTGTTGCCCGCTGCCGCTGCCATCTTGTCCGAATCGACGATCCATGGGCGGTCGATGTCGATCACGGCGAGATCTGCCTCGGCGCCCACTTCGATCCGCCCGGCGGGAACGCCGAGCAGCCTGGCCGGATTCGCCGCGAGCAGCTCGAACGCACGGGCGAGCGAGATGGTGCCTTCGCGCACGAGGTTGAGCGTCAGCGGCAGCAGCGTTTCCGCGCCTGCCATGCCCGGCGCCGAATCGGCGAAGGGCAGGCGCTTGTCTTCCGGCCCGCGCGGATCGTGGCCTGATCCGATGGTGTCGATGGTTCCGTCCGCCACCGCCTCGATCACCGCGCGGCGATCGTCTTCAGAGCGCAGGGCCGGGGAGAGGTGAGCGAAAGTGCGGAAGTTTGCCAGCGCGAGGTCGGACAGCATGAAGTAGGCGGGCGTCGTGCCTGCCGTGACTTTCAGCCCACGTGACTTGGCGCGGCGCACCAGATTGAGGCCCGCCGCTGTCGTTACGGTGCGGAAGTGGATTGCCGCGTCTGCCAGTTCGGCAAGGGCAATGTCACGCGCGATGGCCAGTGCTTCGGCTTCAGCGGGCGCCGAGGGCAGACCGAGGCGCGTCGCCATCTCCCCCGATGTCGCCACCGCCTTGCCGACGATCCCGGCATCCTCGGCATGGGCGATCACCGTCATGTCCAGCATCGCGCAGTAGCGCAGCAGCCGTAGCATCGTGCCCGAATCGCCGATCCAGTGGCGGCCCGTAGCGACGGCGCGGGCGCCAGCCTCGCGCATCAGCGCGATCTCGGCGAGCGACTCGCCCTTTAGCTCGCGCGTGGCAGCGGCCAGCGGATGGACCCACAGGTCCGGCTTGCCCGACAGCGCCGAGTAGCGCACCCGGCTCGGCAGATCTAGGATGGTCGACTGGTCGGGCATCAGCGCGGCGCGAGTGATGCCGCCGAAGTGGAAGGCGGGCTTGTCGATCGCGAAGACGCCGATGTCGACGAGCCCCGGTGCCACCAGGCGCCCGCGCGCATCGTGGACGGTGTCGCCGTCCTGCGGCGTCACGTCGGGACCGATGGCGGTGATGAAGCCGTTCTCGCAGCGCACGGCGCCCTGAACGGTGGAGCCGTCCGCTAGCAGCACTTCGCCGCCGGTCACGGTGAGGGGGGGATGCATGCTCATCAGGCCCAGCCCTCCACGCCGCGTGCTTTTCGGGTCAGGACTTCCAGACAGGCCATGCGCATGGCGACGCCCATCTCGACCTGGGTGGTGATCAGCGAGCGCTCGACATGGTCGGCGACATTGCTGTCGATCTCGATGCCGCGGTTCATCGGCCCCGGATGCATGACCAGCGCGCTTTTCTCGGCCAGCGCCAAGCGGTCGAGCGAGAGGCCGTACAGGTGGCGATATTCGCGCGGTGAGGGGATGAACTCGCCCGACATGCGCTCCAGCTGAAGGCGCAGCATCATCACCACGTCGGCGCCTTTCAGCGCGGCGTCGAAATTGTGGAAGACCTTGACGTTCATCTGCTCGATCGCCTCGGGCAGCAGCGCAGGGGGCGCGCAGACGCGCACTTCCGCGCCCAGCGAGGCGAGCGAGAGGATATTCGAGCGGGCAACGCGGCTGTGCAGGATGTCGCCGCAAATCACCACGCGCAGCCCGTTGAAGGCGCGCTTGGCGTGGCGGATGGTCAGCGCATCGAGCAGCGCTTGCGTGGGGTGTTCGTGCTGGCCGTCTCCGGCGTTGAGCACCGGGCAGTCCACCTTGTCGGCGATCAGGCCGACCGCGCCCGAACTGGCGTGGCGAATCACGATGGCATCGGCGCGCATCGCGTTCAGCGTCATCGCGGTGTCGATCAGCGTCTCGCCCTTCTTCACGCTGGAATTGGCGACCGCCATGTTGACGACGTCGGCGCCAAGACGCTTGCCCGCGATCTCGAAGCTCAAGAGCGTGCGCGTGGAGTTCTCGAAGAAGGCATTGATGATGGTCAGGCCCGACAGGAGATCGCGCCGCTTCTGAGTCCCCCGGTTCAGCTCGACCCACTGCTCGGCTTCGTCGAGCAGGAACCAGATTTCATGGGGGGCAAGCGCCCCGATGCCTACGAGGCTGCGATGCGGAAACGCCAGGCGGCCTTCCGGATAAGTGTATTCTGGGGCTGTCATCAAAGTCGAGGCTCTAGGAGCCTTGGGGGGTGTGCTCAAGCCGAAAAGGGGTGAGAAAGCGCAGGAGCTGTTTGCAGATGTGGAAACTGGTTGCGCCTCCATGCTTTTTACGGCCTGCTGGGCTATTGACCGGGCAGGCTCCGGTTTGTGTGAAGTAGTTGGCGGATAGGGCGGCGATGGTATTTGCAAAGAAGGTCTGGAAGCTGCTGGTGGCGATCAAGGACGCGCTGGCGCTGCTGTTCCTGCTGCTGTTCCTGCTGTTGTTCTTCGGCGCGCTCTATGCGGTGCTGGCGATGCGTCCGGCAGGCGGCAAGGTGGTCGACGGGGCGTTGCTGCTCGATCTCGATGGCCGCGTGGTCGAGGAAAAGAGCCAGATCGACCCGGTGAACCTGCTGCTCTCGCGTAGTGCTCCCACCGGCGAGTTCCAGGCCCGCGATGTCGAGCGCGCGCTGCGCCTCGCCGCGAAGGACCAGCGCATCAAGGTCGTGGTGCTCGACCTGTCGGGCTTCCTGGGTGGCGGTTTCGTTCACATGCACGATATCGGTCAGGCGATCGATGCCGTGCGCAAGGCGGGCAAGCCGGTGCTGACCTATGCCAACATCTATTCCGACGATTCGATGCTTCTGGCGGCCCACGCGAGCGAGGTCTGGGTGAACGGCATGGGCGGCGCCTTCGTGGCCGGGCCCGGCGGCACCCAGATGTACTACAAGGGGCTGATGGACCGCTTCAAGGTGAAAGCGCACATCTACCGCGCGGGCACCTACAAGAGCTATGTTGAGCCTTACTTCCGCGCTGACATGTCGGCCCCTGCGCGTGAGGCGAACAACGAGCTGTACGGTGCGCTGTGGCAGGCCTGGCTGGCTGACGTGCGCACCGCGCGTCCGAAGGCGAAGATCGACCAGATGGTCTCCGATCCCATCGCTTGGGCGAAGGCTTCGGGCGGGGATTTCGCCAAGGGCGCGCAGATGGTCGGCCTAGTCGACCGGATCGGCGACGAAGGCGACTTCAACGCGCGTGTCGCTCAGCTGGCAGGCGCGGTCGATCGCAAGAACGATGAAGACAATCTGCCCTATGCGCATACCGATCTGGACGACTGGCTGCGCGCCAATCCCGTCAAGACCGATGGCGCAACCATTGGCGTTATCACCGTCGCGGGCGATATCGTCGATGGTGATGCCGGGCCGGGCAATGCCGGGGGCGACCGCCTGGCCGATCTGCTCGACGATCATATCGACGATGGCATGAAGGCGCTGGTGGTGCGGGTCGATTCGCCTGGCGGCTCGGCGATGGCCGCCGAGCACATCCGGCAGGCTTTGCTGCGCTACAAGGCGAAGAAGATCCCGATCGTCGTTTCGATGGGCAATATGGCGGCGAGCGGCGGCTACTGGGTCTCGACCGCAGGCCAGCGCGTGTTCGCGGAGCCGGGCACTGTCACCGGTTCGATCGGCGTCTTCGCGGTGATCCCCAGCTTTGAGGATACGCTCAAGGACTTCGGCGTGACCACCGACGGCGTGCGCACCACCCCGCTTTCGGGGCAGCCCGATGTGGTGGGCGGTTTCTCGCCCGCCGTGGACGCGCTGCTGCAGGGCTCGATCGAGAGCACCTACGGCAAGTTCGTGGGCATCGTCGCCAAGGCGCGAGGCAAGACGCCGCAACAGATCGATGCGATTGCGCAAGGCCGCGTGTGGCCGGGCAATGACGCGCTGAGGATCGGCCTTGTCGACCAGATGGGCGACCTCGACGATGCGCTGGCCTATGCAGCGAAAGTGGCGGGCCTCGGCAACCAGCCCTGGCACGCGCAGTACCTCGCCTCGAAGGCGACCGGCTGGAGCGCGCTGCTGGGCGGGGTGGAGAGCCGGGCGCAGGTGCGCTCGGGCGCGCCCTCGGTGGCGCTGGACTATCCGGGCTTCGTTGCTGCGCGCCAGCAGGCGCAGATCACCCATGCTCTGGCGGATCTTGGCGGGATGATGCAGGCCCGCGATGCACAGGTCTACTGCATGGAATGCGCCGCGCTTCCGCAAGGCGCGGCGGTCCGGCAGGCGGATGGCGACTGGTTCAGGGCCTTGGCGCGCCACCTGCTGGATTGAGCCGGGAAAGGCCTCGTCAGATTTCCGAAGGAAGTTCGGCGGGGCCTTCGTCGGGTACATCAGTATCCGGCCCCAGCGGCGGCAGTTCGCCGGGGGCTGAGGGCGCCGCGGGATCGTTTGGAAGCGGCGGCATTTCGGGCGGAATGTCACCGGGATTGTCTGCCGGGGCGGGGCCGGGATTCGGGGCAGGTTGGGTTGCCATGATCGCGTTCCTCTCGTGTTTTCGTGTGTGCTCCGCGATTTGGGGCGCACATTCACTCCAGCAAGGCTCCAAAAGCGCGGATGTTCCCGCCTTGCGACGAGTCGCGGCGCTTGCCCTTTTGCGCGCATCCTTATAAGGGCACGTCCCTTGAAGTTTCAGTCTTCATCCATGCGGGCGTGGCGGAACTGGTAGACGCAGCAGGTTTAGGTCCTGCCATCGCAAGATGTGGGGGTTCGAGTCCCTTCGCCCGCACCAGTGCTTCGCCCCGACCGGGATGAGTCAAGAAAATCGGCCGCAAGGCCTGCTTGAATTGCACAGGAAGGCAGCGAAATGCAGATCGTCGAAACCACCAACGAGGGGCTGAAGCGCGCCTATACGGTGACCATCCCCGCTACCACGATTTCCGAGCGCGTCGAAGGTGAGATCAAGAAGATCGCCCCGCAGGTGCGTATGCCCGGCTTCCGCGCCGGCAAGGTTCCCGCCAATCTCGTGCGCAAGATGCACGGCGAGGCGATCCACCGCGACGCGCTGAGCACCGCGATCCGTGAAGCCATGGACAAGCTGGTTGCCGACAAGGCGCTGCGCCCTGCCATGAACCCCGATGTTGCGTTGGGCGAAGGCTACGAAGAAGGCAAGGATGCCGAGCTGACCGTCAGCCTCGAAATCCTGCCCGAGATCGCCGCGCCCTCGATCGACGGTTTCAAGCTCGAGAAGCTGACCGTGCCCGTCTCGGACGAGGCCGTGACCGAATCGCTGGAGCGTATCGCCAGCCAGCAGCAGCGTTTCGAAGCCAAGGACGGCGCCGCCGCTGACGGCGACCAGCTGATCATCGACTTCACCGGTAAGCTCGACGGCGTCGAGTTCGACGGTGGCAAGGCTGAGAAGGCCCCGCTGGTGATCGGCGCAGGCCGCTTCATCCCCGGCTTCGAAGAGCAGCTGACCGGCGCCAAGGCCGGTGACGAGCGCACCATCACCGTAACCTTCCCCGAGGACTATCCGGCAGAGAACCTGTCGGGCAAGGAAACCACCTTCGACATCGTCGTGCACGAAGTGAAGGCGCCTTCCGAATCGAAGATCGACGACGACTTCGCCAAGGAACTGGGCCTTGAGAGCCTTGAGCAGCTCACCGGTCTTCTGAAGGGCCAGCTGGAGCAGGAGACCGCCGGTCTTACCCGCACCGCCATGAAGCGCTCGCTGCTCGATCAGCTGGCCGCAGGTCATGACTTCGCGGTTCCGCCGACCATGGTCGAGGCCGAGTTCCAGCAGATCTGGCAGCAGCTGACCCAGGAAGCGCAGAACGAGGAAGACGCGGAAGCCGCGCTCGCCGAGATCGAGGCCGAGAAGGACGACTACCGCAAGATCGCCGAGCGCCGCGTGCGTCTGGGCCTGCTCCTGTCGGAAATCGGCCAGGCCAACGGCGTGGAAGTGAGCCAGCAGGAAATGTCGATGCTGATGAGCCAGGCCGCTCAGCAGTACCGTCCGGAAGACCGCCAGCGCTTCATGGAATACGTCGCCAACGATCCGATGGCCGCTGCCCAGCTGCGCGCACCGCTCTATGAGGACAAGGTCGTCGACTTCCTCATCGAGAAGTCGGAAGTGACCGAGCGCGAAGTGACCCGCGAAGAGCTGCAGGCCGCCATCGAGGCCGATGCCGACGCGGACGCCACCGAAGAGAAGAAGCCCGCCAAGAAGGCTCCGGCCAAGAAGGCCGCTGCCAAGAAGGACGAGGCTTCGGCTGACGAGGCTGGCGAAGAGAAGCCCAAGAAGGCTCCGGCCAAGAAGGCCGCTGCCAAGAAGGCTGATGACGCCGAAGCCGGTGAAGAGGCGCCTGCCAAGAAGCCGGCTGCCAAGAAGGCCCCGGCCAAGAAGGCTGCCAAGGAAGACTGATTTCGGCCTGGAGCCTTGCTGGCTCCCGCCGTTACCGGTTCCTGAAAAAGGCCCGCTGCGAGAGGATCGCGGCGGGTCTTTTCTTTTGGGGTGAACGGCGTGTCAGTTTGCGGTGACGGGATCGGCGACCGCGTACCAGCCGGAGCCGACGCGGTGGATCACGATGTGCCTGAACGGGAAGCCCATATCCCGGATATGGCGCAGGATATCGGGGGCGCTCACCGGCTTCTTGGTCTGGTGCTCGGTCCAGAACACGGTGGGGCAGGTCTGGCTGATCGCGGCCGACCCGACGGGCTCCACCGTGAAGTGCAGGCGGTCTGCCACATAGTGATAGGCGAAAGGGTAGACCTGCGCATTGTCGGCAGGCTTCATGTTCATGACGTCCCGGTTCCAGCGATAGCCGGGGTGAACGACAGTGGTTGGGCAAGCCTCGACGATTGCGGCGATGGGCTCGCCGGTCATCATCCAGCTCGGAATATGCGCGGCGGTGCGGACGTTGTGAACCATCGTGTAGCAGCTGTAGGCGAGGACCAGAGCGAGCCCGATGGCCGCCTGACGCGGCGATGCGATCCGCAGCAGACGTCCCGCCGCAAGTCCGGCGCCGAACAGGATCGCGCCGAACATCGCGGTCAGGTACTTCTCGACCAGCATCGGGTGGAGAAGGTGGAGTGCGGTGAGGCCGACCGCCGACAGGGTCAGGCCAGCCGCAAGCAGGGCAAGGGCGCCCAGCTCTCCCGAAGGGCGACGGCGCAGGGCCACATCGATCAGCAGCAGCACCGATCCTGCCAGCGTGGCCAGTAGCAGTAGAGGATTGGCCTCGATCGTGCGCAGGATGCCCAGTTCGATCGACCAGCGCGCGGTCGAGAAGCCCGGCTTGATCCAGAACACGCGGGTATTGTCCATCCACAGCGGAAACTGGACGCTGGTGATCGCGGCGAACACCAGTCCGCCGACCAGCGGGGGCAGGGCGATGGCGCGCGCCTCTCGCCAGTCACGGCGGATGATGGCGGTGAGGAGGAATGGCGCGATCAGCGCGGTGGTGGTCAGCGAGGTGACGATATGCGTGTTGAACGCCAGCATCGCCGTGATCCACCAGGCGGTCTGCCGGGCAGGCGATCCTGTCGTGCGGGTCAGGCGGATCGCGGTCAGGCACAGCGGGAGCAGGATGCCGAGGCACAGCGAGAGGAAGTAGGAACGCAGTTCACTGCCCGAATGCACCGCATAGGAATTGCCGACGAGCCCGATGGCAATCGCGCAGCCTGCCGGGAGCAGGCGCGGCACGTCGCGGACTATCGCTGTCGCGCAGGCCAGCAGCAACGCGCCGAGCCCGAGGTTGAGCAGGCGGTGGGTGGAAATTGGGCCGAGCCAGTCGGTCGCACGCGAAAGGGCGTAATAGAGCGGGGGGTGGTTGTCGACGAGCCAGCTGTCGCGCATCGCCGTCCATAATGGCACGCCGGGTCGGGTGACGTACTGGGTGTAGAACTCGTCGTACCACGGCCCACGCAACAGGCAGGCGACGATGATCGCCACAGCGAGGATCGCCAGGGCAAGCAGCGTGAACAGGCGATGGACGCGGCGGCTGGAAGTCGTCGTGATCACGCGGGGAACATACCCTTGGAATGGAAAAATCGTCGGCTGAAGTGCCTGTGCTGGGGACAGTGATACACCGTGTCCCACCAATGGACAGTTAATCCCTTGAACTGTGCGCCCTGGCACGCGACATAGGCGGTCCAACACAAAGAGGATTCCCATGCTCGACCTGTTTGGCGCTTCGGGCGCCCAAGGAAAGTTCACTACCGATCCCGTCACCGGCGCGCTGGTGCCGATGGTCGTCGAGCAGACCAGCCGTGGTGAGCGTAGCTTCGACATCTATTCGCGCCTGCTGCGCGAGCGCATCGTGTTCGTCACCGGTCAGGTCGAGGATCACATGGCCTCGCTGATCGTGGCGCAACTGCTGTTCCTCGAATCGGAGAACCCGTCGAAGGACATCTCGATGTACATCAACTCGCCGGGCGGCGTCGTCACGGCGGGTATGGCGATTCACGACACGATGCAGTATATCAAGCCGCGCGTGTCGACCGTGTGCATCGGTCAGGCGGCTTCGATGGGCAGCTTCCTGCTGGCCGCCGGTGAGCCGGGCATGCGTATCGCGCTGCCGAATGCCCGCATCATGGTCCACCAGCCCTCGGGCGGTGCCCAGGGCATGGCCAGCGATATCGAGATCCAGGCCCGCGAAATCCTGCGCATGCGCAAGCGGCTGAACGATCTCTACGTGAAGTACACGGGCAAGTCGCTCGACGAGATCGAGAAGGCAATGGACCGCGACACGTTCCTCGAAGCGGAGGAAGCGCTGGCGTTCGGTCTGGTCGACAAGGTCTTCGAGACGCGCCCTGACGCTGACAAGCCTTCTGAGGCCTGACGGTAAAAGAGCATTGATCTGGAGGCGGTGGATCGTGAAAATCGCCGCCTCGCAGATTCAGTCCACGGCAACCAATTACGCCTAGGATTGCAAAACGGGTTTACGCCGGGGTAGACTCGACGAGTCGCCCCCGGCGAGACACAAAAGACGGAAAATGACGAAATTGAGCGGATCTGACGCGAAAAGCACCCTGTACTGCAGCTTCTGCGGTAAGTCGCAGCACGAAGTGCGCAAGCTGATCGCGGGCCCCACGGTGTTCATCTGCGACGAATGTGTCGAGCTTTGCAACGACATCATTCGCGAAGAGACCAAGGCGGGAATCGCGGGCAAGAAGGACGGCGGCGTACCCAGCCCTCGTGAAATCTGCGAGACGCTGAACGATTATGTGATCGGTCAGGAGCGCGCCAAGCGCGTGCTCTCGGTGGCGGTCCATAACCACTACAAGCGCCTCAAGCACAGCGGCAAGCAGGGCGATGTCGAACTGTCGAAGTCGAACATCCTGCTGGTCGGCCCGACCGGTTCGGGCAAGACGCTGCTCGCGCAGACGCTGGCCAAAACCTTCGACGTGCCCTTCACGATGGCCGACGCCACCACGCTGACCGAAGCCGGTTACGTGGGCGAGGATGTCGAGAACATCATCCTCAAGTTGCTCCAGGTCTCCGACTACAACGTCGAGAAGGCGCAGCATGGCATCGTCTACATCGACGAGATCGACAAGATCAGCCGCAAGGCCGAGAATCCGTCGATCACGCGCGACGTGTCGGGCGAAGGCGTGCAGCAGGCCCTGCTCAAGCTGATGGAAGGCACCACTGCCTCGGTTCCGCCGCAGGGTGGGCGCAAGCATCCGCAGCAGGAGTTCCTGCAGGTCGACACGACGAACATCCTGTTCATCTGCGGCGGTGCATTTGCGGGTCTGGAAAAGATCATCGGCGATCGCCTGCAGAAGCGTTCGATCGGCTTCGGCGCGCATGTCGCCGATCCGGACAAGCGTCAGGTCGGCGAACTGCTCCAGAAGGCAGAGCCGGAAGACCTCCTCAAGTTCGGGCTCATCCCCGAATTCGTGGGTCGCCTGCCGGTGATCGCAACGCTCGAGGATCTCGATATTTCGGCGCTGGTGAAGATCCTGCGCGAGCCGAAGAATGCGCTGATCAAGCAGTACCGCAAGCTGTTCGAACTGGAGGACGTGGAACTCACGTTCACCGAAGAAGCGCTTGAGGCGATTGCTCAGAAGGCGATCGACCGCAAGACCGGCGCACGTGGCCTGCGCTCGATCGTCGAAGGGCTGCTGCTCGATACGATGTTCGATCTGCCGACCGAAAGCGACATCGCCGAAGTTGTGGTCGACGCCGATGTGGTGGCCGGCCGCAAGGAGCCGGTGCGCGTCCTCAAGGGCGACAAGGCCGAAGCGGCTGCGTAACCTGATGCCGTAACCCGTTCGCGGGAAACGGTCAGCGACAAACGAAAGGGGCGGTTGCCAGTCCGGCAGCCGCCCCTTTCGTTTGTGTTACAGCTTTGCGAGAGGTCAGATAACGGTGGCGCTCTGGAGGGCACAGGCGTGATCGTCTATACCGGTCTCGATCTGGATGGTGGGATGACCGATCCCGAACGTATGTTCGAGATCATGCGCCACGCTGTGCAGGAAGGCGTCGCCGGGAAGGCCGGCAGGCATGACAAGGTGCGCCGTCAGGGCCGTTTCGGTGGTGCTCATAGGCCAGACGTGAAGGTCGTGAACTTCGGATACGCCGGGGCGAGCTTTCAGAAAGGCGCGTACAGCGGCAATATCGACCCCGTCAGGAACTGCCAGCATTCCCATGCGTAGCGAATCACGCAAAAGGCTCCAGCTGGACCACGCAATCGCGCCGGTAATGAGCAGCGAGGCGAGGGGGTCGAGGACTGTGTAGCCGGTCAGCTTGATGGCGATACCGGCAACGACAACGCCGGCGGAAACGACAGCATCGGCCATCAGGTGCGTGAATGCCGCGCGCAGGTTCATGTCTGACTTGCTGCCGCTGGCAAAGAGCAGCGCGGAAAGCGCGTTGACCGCGATGCCAAGTGCCGCAACCACGATCATCGTCATGCCGGCGACAGGGGCAGGTTCTGCGAATCGCTGGATCGTCTCGACCAGAATTGCCCCGATCGCCACCCAGAGCAGAGTCGCGTTGGCGATGGCGGCGAGGATCGATGAACTCTTGAGGCCGTAAGTGAATTGCTCGGAAGGAGGGCGAGCTGCCAGTACGCTCGCACCCCAAGCCAGCATCAGCGAGAGAACATCGGACAGATTGTGTCCCGCGTCAGCCAGCAAGGCCATGGATTCGCTGATGAATCCTGCGATTCCCTCGGCAATGACAAAGGCCAGGTTAAGAATGACGGCAATGGCGAAGGCTTTTGTCGCCGCGCCAGGTGCCGGCGGACCGTGATGGTGATGGCCGTGAGAATGCCCATGGGAATGTCCATGAGCATGTCCATGAGCATGGCCGTGATCGTGCGAGTGCCCTTGATCGTGGTCGGTTGCGTGCGAATGTGTGTGCTGCGAGCCCATGCCATCCCTCTGCCATGCGCCGATTGCCCCCTGCAAGCTATGTCATAACGTCACGCTTGTTCCGACGCTGTCTGTCTCAATGTTTGCCTGCAATCTTGCGCAATAAATCCATAAAACTTGCGAATGCATGTATTCGCAACATTGCGAACTGTAGTCCTTAATTGCTTTAAAATTGATGCTTTGTTGCAACGCATCCCGGAAATTGCGCTGCGCAATGCCTCCGGGAATCGACACGGTAAGAAAGCTGTCACAAAGCAGTGCTCATAGCGGCCGCAGCAGACGGCCGACGGGGTAATCACCGGAAGCGCGCTACAGGCAACCTGAGCAACAGGGGACATACATGAAGTTCAATTCCATTCTCGCGACCGCGACGAGCACGCTCGCCGTCGGCGCAGCACTCATCACCACGCCAGCGTTCGCGCAGTCGACCGGTTCGATGGATTTCGACAACTCGATCGTCGTGACGGGAACACGCGAAAAGGCTGTCGGCGGCGTCAAGCTGCCCGATTCGACCAAGACCAAGGAAGTCCTGACCCAAGACGTCATCTCGACGCAACGCGCCGGTCAGACGATCATGGAGGCGATCAACCTGGTTCCGGGCGTCAGCTTCCAGAACAACGATCCCTACGGTTCGTCGGGCGGCACGCTCAACATCCGCGGTTTCGATGCCAGCCGTATCTCGCTGACGTTCGACGGCATCCCGCTGAACGACACCGGCAACTATGCGCAGTATTCGAACCAGCAGCTCGATCCCGAACTGATCGAGCAGGTCAACGTGAACCTGGGCACCACCGACGTCGACAGCCCGACGGCTGCCGCTTCGGGTTCGACCGTGAACTATCGCAGCCGCAACCCCACCGAAGACTTCCATGCCAGCATGCGTGGTTCGGCTGGTGAGTATGGCTACTTCCGCCTGTTCGGCGTCGTCGACACCGGCACGTTCACCTCGTTCGGTACCCGCGCCTGGATTTCGGCCAGCCATGCCGAGAATGAGAACCCGTACCAGCGTTCGAGCAAGACGAACAAGTACCAGTTCAACGGCAAGCTGTATCAGCCGCTGGGCGATAGCGGTGACTTCATCTCGGTTGCGGGCAACTACAACCGCAACCAGAACCGCAACTTCTCGTCGGTTCCGCTGCGCACCGATCCGTACATCTATTCGGTTACGGGCACCTCGCCGAACCAGACTCTTGTCACATCGTCGCGCAATGTCGGCTCGGGTTCGAGCAACCGCTTCCCGACCACCAAGGGCGAGCGTGACTACACGATCGCACCCTGCCAGATCGACACGCCGCAGGCTGGCGTCGCCGATACGCCGAACAGCTGCGGCACCTCGTACGATGAGAGCTGGAACCCGTCGGACACGGGCAGCATCCGCGTCAACTCGCGCTTCACGCTCTCGGACAACCTCGTCCTGACCGTTGACCCCAGCTACCAGTGGACTCGCGCCAACGGCGGCACCGGTGCCATCAAGGGCTACGAGGGCAGCTATACCCGCAAGGCAAGCTCGACGGTGGGCGCGATCACCACGCCGATCTACGGCTACATCGGTGGCAGCCCCTACTTCGGCGGCCTTGACCTGAACGGTGACGGTGACACGCTGGATACCGTGGAACTTTACGCGCCGAGCGAGACCAACACCAAGCGTTACGGCGTCATCGCCAACCTGATCTGGAACCCGGCCCCCGGCCAGACCATCCGTCTGAACTACTCGCTGGACTATGGCCGTCACCGCCAGACCGGCGAAGTGACCTCGCTGCTCCAGAACGGCCAGACTTCTGAGCTGTTCCCCGAAGAGAGCGCGCTGGTCGACGCTTCGGGCAATCCGATCGAGAAGCGTAACCGTCGTTCGATCGCGATGCTCAACCAGGCGTCGGCTGAGTATGCTGGCAAGTTCATGGACGATCGTCTGTCGATCAACCTCGGCGTTCGTTCGCCCTGGTTCACGCGCAAGCTGAACAACCTTTGCGTGACGGAAGCCGGCGGTTCCTATGTCGACTGCTTCAACGATGCAGCTTCGCAGGCGGCCTTCCTTGACGCTACGCCGGGTTCGGTCGGTCCGATCAAGCGTACCTACAAGTTCCACAAGATCCTGCCGACCGCGGGTCTGAACTTCTCGATCGTGCCGGCGCTCAGCGTCTATGCGAACTACACGAAGGGTATGCAGGTTCCGGGCACGGACAACCTGTACCAGTCGCTCGGTTTCGCTGCCGGTCAGGCTCTGCCGAAGCCGGAAACCACTGACAACGTCGATGTTGGTACGCGTTATGTTTCGGGCAAGTTCCAGGCACAGATTTCGGCCTGGTACACCTGGTTCAACAACCGTCTGGCCTCGTCGTATGATCCGATCCTCGACATCTCGACCTATCGTAACCTCGGCAAGGTTCACAAGTACGGCCTCGACGGCAGCGTTGGCTACTCGCCGATCCCGCAGGTCACGCTTTATGCCTTCGGTTCGGTGCTGAAGTCGAAGATCATGGACAATGTCCAGTCGGGTGTGAACTCGGCCGGCGACCCGACCTACTATCTGACGAAGGGCAAGCGTGAAGGCGGTGCACCGACCTACATGTTCGGTGGCCGCGTGCAGGGCATGGTTGGTCCGCTCCAGCTGGGTGCACAGGCCAAGCGTACTGGTCCGCGTTACGTGAACGACCAGAACGTGGCGATCACGTCGAGCTATACGCTTAACGGTGTGGTCACCCCTTATCAGGTCTACGGGGCCAAGGCTCCGGCCTATACGGTCGTCGATCTCGACGCGAAGCTGAACCTGTCGTTCGTTGGCCTCAACGACCAGACCTTCATCCAGCTGAACGTTACCAACTTGTTCAACAAGCTGTACGTGGGTGGCTTCAGCTCGAACACCTCGTCGACGTCGGTGCCGTACACCTACATCGGTGCACCGCGTACGTTCAGCGCGACCATCGCAATGGGCTTCTGATCTTTTCAGAACGCATCTCAAGCGAGACAAGGAAGGGAGGGAACTGCGGTTCCCTCCCTTTTTTGCTGGAGGCGATGGCAGGGGGGCGACCCCGCCTGCTCGGTCGAATTACCTGCCATGTGTGGGCAAGGTCTGCACCGCCCAACGAAAAAGGGGAGGTGCCATCCCGGCTCCTCCCCTTTTTCGTATCGATGGTTGTTTGGGGCTACTTATAGACGCAGGCGTCGAAGCCGTTGTTGCGCACCACCGGGATACGACGCGAGATGATGTTGCCCAGCTTGCGGGTGAAGCCCGAGGGCGCCTTGACGCTGCGGGTCTTGGGGCTGGGCAGGGCGGCGGCCATGCGCGCGGCCTGCGAGGCGGAAAGCTGCGCGGACGAGGAACCGTAATAGCGCTGCGCTCCGGCTTCCACGCCATAGGTGCCGATGCCCGTCTCGGCGACGTTGAGGTAGACTTCCATGATCCGGCGCTTGCCCCAGATCGTCTCGATCAGGGTGGTGAAGTAGACCTCGAAGCCCTTGCGGATATAGCGGGTCCAGCCTTCGCCCTGCCACAGGAACACGTTCTTGGCGGTCTGCTGGCTGATCGTCGAGCCGCCGCGCAGACGTTTGCCTTCGGCGTTGGATTCCATCGCCATGCGGATCGCGTTGGTGTCGAAGCCGTGATGGGTGCAGAAGTTACTGTCCTCGCCGCCGATCACGGCATCGACCATGTCACGGTTGATCCGCGAGAGCGGGGTCCAGTCTTTGGTGATGCCGTTGCCGTCGGTCAACATGGTGACAGTGACTGGCGGGGGCACGAAACGATAGATCACCGTGATGCCGATGGTGACGATAAAGAACAGGGCGACGAGTTTGAGAAACAGGCGCATGGGCGAGGTCTGGCGTCTTTCGTGAAGAGATATGGCAGGTGTTTTAAGGCAGGAAGGCCGGTTTGCGCTAGTCGCGGCTGTCGAATGCCGTTCGCGCTTCGTGGACGGTATCGATATGCTTTTCGGCCCAGAGCCACACACCGCAGAACGCTTCGCCCAGGCTGTGCCCCAGTGGCGTCAGGCGATAATCCACGCGCGGTGGGATCGTGGCGTGGGCGGTGCGATCGACCAGCCCGTCGCGCTCCATCTGGCGTAGCGTCTGGGTCAGCATTTTCTGGCTGATGCCGGGAATTGCGCGGGCGAGTTCGGTGAACCGCAACTTTTCCACCTCTTCGAGCGCTTCGAGCAGCAGGAGAGTCCACTTGTCGGCGACGCGCCCGATCAGTTCATTGACCAGCGCGTCGACCTCGGGGCGATCCGAATATTCGGTGAGCGGCGCATTTCCCATTTCTTACGCTCCGGTGCGTTGCTGACAGCAAGGTGCCTTCTTTCCAGAAGAGAGCGGCACTCTAAATGAAAGTGCATCCCTTCGGCAATCAGAGGATCGAAACCCATGAAGATCAGCGGTAACACCATTCTTCTGACCGGCGGCGGCAGCGGCATCGGGCGCGAACTGGCGCGGCGCTGGCACGATGCAGGTAATGTCGTGATCGTCACGGGGCGCACGATTTCCAGCTTGCAGGACACCGCTTCTGGCTGCGAGCATATCTATGCCCGCCAGTTGGACGTCACCGATCCGGAGGCAATCAAGGCGTTCGCCGAGAGCATCGTGAAGGAATTTCCCGCGCTCAACGTGCTGGTGAACAACGCCGGGATCATGCCGCTGGAGGATGTCTCGCAGCCACGCGATCTGGAGCGTAGCGAAGCCTGCGTCACCACCAATCTGCTCGGCCCCATCCGTATGACCGACGCATTGCTGGCGCATCTTAACGCGCAGGCCGATGCGGCGATCGTCAATGTAAGCTCGGGCCTCGCCTTTGTGCCGCTGGTGCGCGCAGCGGTGTACTCTGCGACCAAGGCGGCGATCCACTCGTGGTCCGAATCGCTGCGATTCGCGCTGGAGGGTACGGTCGAGGTGATCGAACTGGCGCCGCCTGCAGTGCAGACCGAGTTGACGCCGGGCCAGTCCTCTCGCGAGGGGTATATGCCGCTGGAGGACTTCATCGATGAAGTGATGAGCCTTTTCGCGCAGCAGCCCACACCGTCGCTGATCGGCGTCGAGCGCCTCGGTTTCCTGCGCAAGGCCGAGATCGAGGGGCGCTACGATCAGGTCTTCGCCATGCTCAATGGACTGCAGCATTGATCTTGCCCATGCGGCTGTGACAATTTGCCCCGGCCGCAGCGCGTGACTTGCGCATGACTCGTTCGCCGGATTGTCTTAGGGCGATCCGGTAATGGGTGGCATGCGATCTTTCCTGCAGGGGCATCTGCGCTGGGCGATGGTGATCGTCGGGCTGGCGCTGTGCCTGAAAGCGCTGATCCCTACCGGCTTCATGCTCGGCAACGAAAACGGCGGCGTGGGTATCGAGATCTGCGGCGGCCAGATGGGCGGTGCTGCGCTGATTGAAGCGCTTGAGGCGCGGGGCGTGCATATGCCGACGCACGGCTCTACCGACAAGGCCTCTCACGAGCGCGCCAGCCAGATGTGCCCATACGGCGCGCTGGGCATGGCGATGGATACGCCGCTGCCGCCAGTGCTGCTGGCGCTGGCCATCGCCTTCCTGCTGGCGATCGGCTTCGCGCCGCAGCGCCGCATTACGCTCAGCGCCTGGCGATACCGCAGCCCGCCCCAGCGCGGACCTCCCGTTCTGTCCTGAACGTCCCTTTGCGGGGACACGCAACCTACAGACATGCGACTTTCGGCCGCGACCGGTGCAGGATGTGCGCCGTCCGGCCTGTTCAGGATGAATACCCGATGCTTAATTACACGCGCACGCTGCGCGCCCTTTTGCTGGCGAGCGCCGGCCTCGTTCCGCTTGCGGTTCACGCGGAGGATGTGCAACCTGCCGACCAGCAGGCCGATCTCCACTTCATGGTTACGAGAGACGGCGGCCCGGCTACTATCGCGACGCAGCCGCTCAACGGCGCTACGCAGGACCGGCGCGATTTTGCTCGCAAGTCAGCGGATACCAGCGACACCGCAAAGCTGCTCAGCGATTTTCCAGGTGTTGCGGTCAATACTGGCGGCGGGTTCTCCTCGATGCCCAGCATTCGTGGCCTCAGCGAGCAGCGCATCCGCATCGTTATCGATGGGGTGACCATCGACATGGCGTGCCCGAACGACATGAACACGCCGCTGTCCTATACCGACCCGCAGACGATCGCCTCGATCGCGGTAGTGCCGGGCGTGGCGCCGGTGAGCATGGGCGGCGACAACATCGGCGGCGTGATCTCCGTCGACAGCGTGGGGCCGCGTTTCAACGGGCGCGGCGGGGTGCAGCTTTCGGGCGAGGCTTCGACGTTCTATCGCAGCAACGGCGATGGCTTCGGCGGCGCGCTCAGTCTGACGGCGGCGGGCAAGAATGTCTCGCTGACCTACACCGGATCGTACACCAAGTCGGGCAACTACAACGGCGGTGGGGATCTGGGCACCGTGCATTCGAGCGAATACGAGAAGACCGATCAGGCGCTGGCCTTGGCGGTCAACAGCGATGCCGGGCTGTTCCAGTTGAAGGGCGGCTATCATCATTCGCCCTATGAGGGCTTCGTCAACCAGTGGATGGACATGACGAACAACACCTCGTGGTATCTCAACGGGCGTTGGCGCAAGACGTTCGACTGGGGCGATCTCGACTGGACGGGCAACTGGCGCGACACGCGCCATGCGATGAACTTCCTGTCGGACAAGCAGCCCGGCGACATGCCGATGCGCACCAATGTTCACACGCTCGACACCGCGCTGAAGGCGACGCTGCCGATGGGTGGCCAGGACCAGCTGCGGCTGGGCGTGGAGGCGCATCACCAGTGGCTGAACGACTTCTGGCCCCCGGTTCCGGGCGACACCACGATGATGGGGCCGGATACCTTCGTGAACGTCAACGGCGCGCATCGGGACCGGATCGGCGCCTTTGCAGAGTGGGAGAAGCACTGGTCAGACAGGCTCTCGACGCTGGTGGGCCTGCGTTATGACCGGGTGGAAATGAACACCGGCGATGTGCAGGGCTATGGCGACGGGATGATGCAGGCCGCCGATGCAGCCGCGGCGGCGGCGTTCAATGCCGCCGATCACCGCAAGGTCGATCATAACTGGAGCGGCAGCGCGATGGTCAGTTGGGCTGCCAGCTCGTTGCTGACGGTGGAGCTGGGCTATGCCCACAAGACCCGCTCGCCCAATATCTACGAACGCTACACCTGGGGGCACGGGGCGATGTCGAGCCAGATGGTCGGCTGGTATGGCGATGGCAACGGCTACTACGGCAACCTGAACCTCAAGCCCGAGCGTGCCGATACCGTCAGCGCCGCGTTCCGTCTGGCCGGGCAGCTTTCCGGCGAGCGCGACTGGTCGGTCAAGGTCTCGCCCTATTACACCCATGTCAACGACTACATCGACGCGCGTAAGGTGGCCGACCTGTCGAACGGGTTCGCGCAGTTGCAGTTCGATAACGAGCAGGCCGAGTTCTACGGTATCGACGGCTCCGCTTCGGTCACGCTGGCGAAGAGGCAGGATAGCGAGACCAGCCTCGATCTCACTGCCTCATGGGTGCATGGCGAGAACCTGAGCGATGACACGCCGCTCTATCACCAGATGCCGTTCAATGCGAAGCTGGCGCTTTCGCATCGGCAAGGGGCACTGGAAGCGGGCGCGGACTTTACCTGGGTGACGCAGAAGACCCGTGTCGATACGGCACGAAACGAGCCGGAAACCGGGGCCTATGCGCTGGTCGGCCTGAACGTCGCTTACACGATCGCAGGCGTGCGCTTCAGCGTCTCGGCGGAGAACCTGCTCGACAAGGCCTATTACCTGCCGCTCGGCGGCATGTCGCTGGGTGACTACGATGCGACCGGCGTGCTGCGTGGCGTGCCGGGCATGGGGCGTTCGGTGAACTTCGGGCTGAGCACCAGCTTCTGAGTTCACGCATAACGCTGAAACGAAAAGGCCGGACATCCCGTGTGGGAGGCCCGGCCTTTTTCATGAACTTATGCCGAGGGCCGATCAGCCTGCGGCGAGCATCCGCTTGTCCGAGGCGATGCGGTTCATCGCCTTCTGCAGCTTCTCGAAGGCGCGCACCTCGATCTGGCGCACGCGCTCGCGGCTGACGTGGTAGACTTGGCTCAGTTCTTCCAGCGTCTTGGGATCGTCGGTCAGGCGACGTTCGGTGAGGATGTCGCGCTCACGCTCGTTGAGGCCTTCCATGGCTTCCACCAGCATGTCGTGACGCACCGAAGCCTCTTCTGCATCGGCCACCGTTTCGTCCTGCAGCGGGCGGTCATCCTGCAGGATGTCCATCCACTGGCCTTCGCCTTCTTCGCGCAGCGAGACGTTGAGCGAGGCATCGCCGCCCATCATCATGCGCCGGTTCATGTTGACGACCTCGGTCTCCGACACGCCCAGCGTCGTCGCGATCTTGGCGACGTCGTCCGGGTGCAGATCGGTATCCTCGTATGCGTCGAGGTTCTTCTTCATGCGGCGCAGGTTGAAGAACAGCTTCTTCTGCGCAGCGGTGGTGCCCATCTTCACGAGGCTCCACGAACGCAGGATATACTCCTGGATCGAGGCCTTGATCCACCACATCGCATAGGTCGCGAGGCGGAAACCGCGATCGGGCTCGAACTTCTTGACGCCCTGCATCAGGCCGATGTTGCCTTCGGAGATCAGCTCGGACACCGGCAGGCCATAGCCGCGATAACCCATCGCGATTTTCGAGACGAGTCGCAGGTGGCTGGTGACGAGCTGGGCCGCCGATTCGGGATCCTGATGGTCCTGATACCGCTTGGCGAGCATGTATTCCTGCTCGGGCGACAGAAGCGGAAACTTACGGATTTCCGACAGATAGCGGTTGAGGCTCTGCTCACCGCCCAGTGTCGGCACCGTCGGCAGGTTGCGTTGCTTGTTGCTCACGATAATCCGTCCTTTCCAAGGTCGGTCTGCGGTCCAAGACCCTTGCTAGGCATCTTAACTTGCAGCCACCTGTTCGCGTTAGCACAAATCTTCGATTTCAGTGTCGCAATTCATCGATCAGTGCCTGCATGTCGGCAGGAACGGGACTGATGAAATGGACCTTCTCTCCCTTAACGGGATGGAGGAACCCGAGTTCCGCAGCATGGAGCGCCTGGCGGGAAAATTGCAGTCGCGAGAGCAACTGGCGAAGGGCGGAAGGGGTTCTGCCATAAACAGGATCCCCCAATAGCGCATGGCCGATTGACGACATGTGAACGCGTACCTGATGCGTGCGCCCGGTTTCCAGGCGGCATTCCACAAGGCTTGCGTTCTTCAGCTTTTCCATCGTTCTGAAGTGCGTGACGGCGTGCTTGCCGCGACCGTCTTCCACCAGCGCCATCTTCTTGCGGTCCGAAGTAGAGCGCCCGATCGCGCCGCGCACGGTGCCGGCCATCGGCATCGGATGCCCGCCGACGACGGCGTGATAGGCGCGCTCGATCGAATGGTCGGCGAACTGCACGGCAAGGCCCTCGTGCGCCTTGTCGGTCTTGGCGACCACCAGCAATCCCGAGGTGTCCTTGTCGATGCGATGGACGATACCGGGGCGCGCAACGCCACCGATGCCGGAAAGCTGGCCTTCGCAATGATGGAGCAGAGCATTGACCAGCGTGCCGTCGAGGTTTCCGGCGGCGGGATGGACGACGAACCCGGCGGGCTTGTCCACCACGATGAGGTATTCGTCCTCGAACACGACGCTGAGCGGAATGTCCTGCGGCTGCGCCTCGGCGGGGATCGCGGGGGGCACGTCGATGGCGAACACTGTTCCGGCAGCGATCTTGAGCGAAGCCTGTGCGGCGGGTTTTCCTGCCACCTGAATGCGGCCTTCGCCTATCAGCGCCTTGATGCGCTCGCGCGACAGACCGCTGGCCTCGGCAAGCGCCTTGTCGAGCCGCTGCCCGTCGCTGGCGATTACGCCTTCCAAGATACTTTCATGAGCCCCCATGTCTCGATACCATGTGGGGATGCCCGTCACCCTGACAAGGTCTGTCCACGCGAATCTTCTGGAAGAAGCGCGTGACCATCATCCGCGCGAGTGCTGCGGGCTGCTGCTGGGAGAGGGGGATCGTATCGACTCGCTGGTCCCTGCGCAGAATGTCGCGGGGACGCCGGAAACGCACTTTGAGATTGATCCGGTCGTTCTGTTGGCAGCGCATCGCCGTGCGCGGGAAGGTTCGGCGGCGCAGATCGTGGGCTATTATCACTCGCATCCCAACGGTTTGGCAGAGCCATCTGCCACCGACAGGCAACATTCCACCGGCGATTTGCGCATATGGGCGATCATCGCCGCCGGGCAGGTTGCATTCTTCCGCGATAGCGGGAATGGTTTTTCCAAGCTGGACGGATACGTGGCCGACGACGCCTGCACCGACATGTGAGTCGCGATGACTTTCAAATCGGACGGAGGGCGCCGCAGCAGTAGGTGCGATCCGCGTCAGGACAAGAATACGAAAGCCGGAACGTTTCATGACGACAAGTCCCGTCGAACTCGCAAGTCTCCTGTGTTCCCGCCTTTGCCATGACATGCTCAGCCCGGTCGGCGCGCTCTCCAACGGCCTCGAATTGCTGCAGGACGAGAACGACCCGGAGATGCGCAAGCGCTGCTTCGAACTGCTGGAGCAGAGCGCCAAGGTCTCCACCGACAAGCTCAAGTTCTTCCGGCTCGCATTCGGTGCGGCTGGCGGTTTCGGAGACATGGTGGCTGTGCGCGAGGCGCGCGAACTGGTCGATGCCCTGATAGCCAACAATGCTCGCATCTCGGTGAACTGGGTGCTGCGCAGCGAGCAACTGGCCAAGCCTGCGATAAAGACTCTGCTGAATTTCGCGCTGATCGGCATCGATGCCCTGCCGCGCGGCGGTACGCTGGACATCGCGGCCGAACTGAGCGGGGGCGTGACCGAGATCGCCATGCGCGCGAGCGGCCCGCGAATCGCTTTCGACCGGGATATCGGCCGTGCGCTGGAAGGCACGCTACCGGACGGAGAGCTGTCGAGCCGCACGGCACCTGCCGCGATGGTGCAGCAACTGGCCAAGGCACTGGGCGGTCAGGTCCAGTCGATGCTGACGGATGACGCGCTGGTGCTCGGCGCAGTGCTTCCTTCGGTCTGAGGCGGGGGAGGGCGGCAGGATGAACAGCGGCCCGGTCAATCAGTGGCCAATCAATCGCTGGCTGGTCAACCGGATCGTGGCCTCGCCCAACCACAATGTCCGCAAGCGCCCGATCTCGATGGTCGTGCTGCACTATACCGGCATGAAAGGCGCCGACGAGGCGCTGGAGCGGATGTGCGATCCCGAGGCGGAAGTCTCCGCGCACTACATGATCGACGAGGAAGGCATCGTCACTTCGCTGGTGCCCGAGGAGCGCCGGGCGTGGCACGCGGGGCGCTCGTCTTGGCGTGGCGAGACCGATGTGAACTCGGCCAGCATCGGCATTGAGCTGGTCAATCCGGGGCACGAGTGGGGGTATCGCCCGTTCCCCGAGCCGCAGATGGATGCGCTGCTGCCGTTGCTGGCCGACATCATCGATCGCCACGACATTCCGCGCGCCAACGTGGTCGGCCATTCGGATGTGGCCCCGGCGCGCAAGACCGATCCGGGCGAATACTTCGACTGGGCGCGTCTCGGCGAACTCGGCCTCGCGCTGGATATTCCGGCGGCGAAGATGAACCTGTTCTACGATAATCCGGGTGCCTTCTTCCTCGCGCTGGAGCGGTTCGGCTACGATATCTCTGATCAACCGGCTGCCGTCACCGCGTTCCAGCGCCGCTGGAGGCCGGAAATCATTGACGGCGAGGTCGATGGACAGATCGGCGGAATTCTCTTCGAACTGCTGTTGGAGCGCGACACGGGTCGTGCTAGGTGACCGCTCGTGCCGGGGAGCCGGGCAGCCGCGTCATCCTTCGGGATGCCGAGGAAAGTCCGGGCTCCACGAAACAAGGGTGGCGGGTAACGCCCGCCGGGCGAGCAGGGCTTTCAGGCCCTCGCGAAGCTTAGGGAAAGTGCCACAGAGAGCAGACCGCCCAAGGATTTAGGTCCCAGGGTAAGGGTGAAAGGGTGCGGTAAGAGCGCACCGCGTCTCCGGTAACGGAAGGCGGCAAGGCAAACCCCACCCGGAGCAAGACCGAATAGGGGCTGCTGGCCATGCTTGCATGGCGGGTTCGTTTCGTACCCAGGCAGCCCGGGTTGGTCGCTGGAGCGGCGTGGCAACGCGTCGCCAAGAGGAATGGCTGCCATCGGGCGTAAGGTCCCCCGTGCAAGGAAACTTGGGGGGAGACCACGCCCGTTACAGAACCCGGCTTACAGGCTCCCCGGCACTCTGGGCTTTGTTTGGCCCCCTTTTTCCGACATCGGTGCAAGCCGTGAATCAGGCAGGCAGCAGTGCAGCTGCTACGGGCCCCTCGGCTGTCTCGCTCGCCTGGATCAGCCAGCGTTCGGAGCCTTGTAGTCCAAGTGCGGTCAAGCGGCCGTGGACGTAGGATCCGGTGTCTATGCCGATGCGATTGGAGCGAAAATCAGGCTCTTCGAAGATCGTGTGGCCATGGACAACCACGGCCCCGAAATCACCCCGATGGCTGAGAAATGGCTCGCGAATCCAGCGGCAGTCCTGCGCCATCTGGCGTTCCAGCGGCACGCCGGGCCGGATTCCGGCATGCACGAAAAGGTAACCGCCGATAGCGTTCGAGTTTCTGAACCCGTCGATGAACGCGAAATCCTCTTCCGGGATGGCAGTACACATCGCGCGCTGGATGTCTTCGAGATCGCCGCCGTCGAGCAGGGCTTGCGGCACACCGTAGGAGCGCAAGGTCTCGAAACCGCCGAATTTCAGGAACATGCGCAAGGCGTCCAGATCGTCACGCGCGCGGATCATCTGTTCTTCATGATTGCCCTTGATCAGCACCAGCGAACGTTGCGTGGACCATTCGCGGACCCTGCGCAGGACGCCGGCACTGTCGGGACCGCGATCCACCAGATCGCCAAGCATGACGATGCTGACATGCGCAGATGGGCGACTGGCGTCATCGCTTTCTATTGCGGAGATGAGCGTGTCGAGCAAATCCAGGCGACCATGCACGTCGCCGATCGCGTAAACGCGTTCACCGGGCGGGACTGTTGCGGTGATCGACCCTGCACGGGCAGGTTTGAAGCGGTTGAAAAAGCCTAGCATGCGTTCCAGAGACTATAGTCTTCGGTTGGCGACATGACAACATGCAAGCAAATCCTGCGCCTAGTGGCGTAAAATCAACACATTGTTGCACGAATGTAAGGCGAAAGAAGATTTTTCTTGTGCGGTGCACTGGTGCGGTGCAGCATATGACCTGTCGACGGCAGGTGACGCCCAGCAAGAGGTGCAGTCCGGCGGCGCAGGTGGGACGAAGAACCCATAAAGAACATGTGAGGGAATACACAATGCAGACGTCTGTCCGCGGCCTTCTGGCCGCCTGCCTTCTCGCGGGTACTGCACTCGCGGCAACTCCGGCGCTGGCCGATGACGCGGATGCTCCCAAGGCGATCACCATTACCGGCAACGTGGCGCTGACCACCGACTACCGCTTCCGCGGCGTGTCGCTGTCGGGCGGCGATCCGGCGATCCAGGGCGGTATCACGATTACCCATGAAAGCGGCTTCTATGTCAGCACCTGGTCCTCTTCGCTTCAGCAGACAGATGTCTATGGTAGCCAGGAACTCGATCTGATCGGTGGCTGGAGCGGCAACATCGGTGGCGGGCTCAAGCTCGACGCGGGTCTGCTGTACTACGTCTATCCAAGCGGCCATGTCGGTAACGGCAACTATTGGGAGCCGTACGCTTCGGTTTCGGGAACGGTCGGCCCGGCTTCGCTCAAGCTCGGGGTGGCTTATGACTGGAAGCAGAAGGGTGTAACCACCTATGCCGGTAACAAGGCCGACAACCTTTACCTTTACGGCAATGTCGATGTCGCCATTCCCAAGACCCCGCTGACGGTTTCCGGGCATCTCGGTTACACCGATGGTACTCTGGCCCCGGGCTATCTGACGGGCAATGGCGACAAGACCGGCTGGGATTATTCGATCGGTGCTTCGGCAACCGTCTACGGTCCGCTGTCGATCGGCGTGTCCTACATCGGCGTGAGCGGCCCTTCGGTGGACGGCTATACCGACGATACCGTGGTCGGGACGCTTACCGCATCGTTCTGATCTTAGCGATTTCCATGTGCGAAGCCCGTCCGGAGCGATCCGGGCGGGCTTTTGCTTATGGGTGTCATAACGCTGCGGGGGTGGAGTGAAGCGGTGGTTTGGGTTTAGATGGCCTGTCGATGGTGAACGGCACCGTGCCTTTCAGGCAATCCCATGGCCGGTTGCACCGCGTCACTGCCAGACGGGCCAGAACGGCCTGTCGAATCAGGGAAATATCGCTTTGACCAAATATCTGCATAGCATGATCCGGGTGACTGACCCGGACGCTACGATTGCCTTCTTCGACTTGATTGGCGTGAAGGAAACGCGCCGTTTCTCATCAGAGCAGGGGCGCTTCACGCTGATCTATCTGGCCGCGCCGGGGCAGGATGCAGAGGTCGAACTGACCTATAACTGGCCGGCGGAAGGCGGCGCTGGCGAAACCTATACCGGTGGGCGCAATTTCGGTCATCTCGCCTTCGAGGTCGAGGACATCTATGCAACCTGCCAGACGCTGCTGGATGCAGGGGTGACGATCAACCGTCCGCCGCGCGATGGCCATATGGCTTTTGTCCGTACGCCTGACGGCATCTCCATCGAACTGCTTCAGGACGGTCGCCTGCCGCCGCAGGAGCCTTGGGCGAGCATGGAAAACACCGGAACCTGGTAAGCCGAGTGCAGGGCAACGAGGTGCACGGCCTCGTCGCCCTGCGTTCGATCAGGTTGAAGGTGCAATTGGAATCACTGTCGTCGTGATGGCTTGGTTTGCCGTGTGTGATGGCGTCAGTCGCAGGATCACATAACCCAGAAGGGCCGAAAGAACCGAACCGGTCAGTACGCCGAGCTTGGCTTCCTCTACCAGATGAGGGTGATCGGGAAACGCCAGTGCAGCGATGAAAAGGCTCATCGTGAAGCCGATCCCGCATAATACCGACAGGCCCCATAGCTGGGCCCATGTCGTTCCGGCAGGGCGTGGGGCGATCCCCAGCCGGTCCACTACGACGATTGCAGTGAAGATGCCGGCCTGCTTGCCGAGAAACAGGCCTGCTGCCACGCCCAGCGGAACCGGGTCGAGCAGACCAGCCAGCCCGATTCCGGCCAAAGCAACTCCAGCATTGGCAAATCCGAACAGCGGTACGATCACATAGCTGTTCCAGGGCACCAGGGCATGTTCCAGTCTGAGCAGCATCGAATCGCCCTTGAGTGGGCGGAGCGGAATGCAGAAAGCGGCGAGAACTCCGGCGATGGTCGCATGGATTCCGGAATTGAGCACGCACAGCCACAGCCCCAAAGCGAGTGCCAGATAAGGCGGAACGCTGGCCACCCCGCGTCGGTTGAGCAGGATCAGGACGCCCAGGCACAGGATCGCTCCCAAGGCCCAGGCCATGGCGATTTGCGCCGTGTAGAACAGTGCAATGATGAGTACCGCGCCCAGATCATCGACGATGGCGACTGTGAGCAGGAACAGCCGCAGCGAAGGTGGAATACGCTTGCCCAGCATGGCAAGCACGCCGACCGCGAATGCAATGTCGGTTGCTGCGGGTATCGCCCAGCCGCGCGGGATAGGCGCAGCGGATCCCGCGAAGACTAGATAGAGCAGCGCCGGCCCGGCCATCCCGGCCATTGCGGCTATAACCGGCAGACGCCGCCGAGCCGGGTTGGAAAGGTCGCCATCGAGCACCTCGCGCTTGATCTCGAGGCCGACGACAAAGAAGAATATCGCCATAAGGCCGTCGTTGATCCAGGCATGCAGCGTATTCAGCGCGGCAAGTGGCATCCATGCAAATTCGTGATGGAAGATGTCATGGTAAATGCCGGAGGCGGCGCTGTTGGCCATGATCATCGCCAATACCGCAACGGCGATCAGCATCAGTCCTGCTGATGCTTCGCCTCTCATTAACTTTGTGAAACCGCACGCTAGCGTGTTGGCCAAGTGGCGGCGCGCAGTCATACAGTTGTCCTCGGGTAAATACTGAGTTCGAGATTCTGGTTCATTGGCCGCAGCCTACCGTGTGCTTCGGGAAAGGACCAGTATTGCGGGTTCTGAATCGTCGGGGGGCGGCTTGGATACAGCGAACATCATTGGCGCGGCGCTGGCGGCCTTGCAGACGCTTGAGCGCGAACTGCTGCTGTTTTCCGCGTTCTGGGTGCTGGTCGGTGCCTGCGACGATCTGGTGGTGGACGGAATCTGGCTTTGGCTCAAGGTCCGCGGTCGCACCCTTGAGCACACACTGCACGCAGGTGAAGCGCAAGCGGAACTGCAAGGTCATGCTGCGGTGTTGATCGCTGCCTGGCAGGAGGCGCAGGTGATCGGGCACACGATAGCTCATGCGCGTTTGGCCTGGGCCCAATCGAATATGCGCCTTTATATCGGCTGTTATCCCAACGATGCGGACACCATTCTGGCGGCGATGGCCGGTGCGGGGGGCGATGCACGGATACGAATCGTGGTTCACGATCAACCGGGCCCCACCACCAAGGCGGATTGCCTCAACCGTCTTTATGTAGCGCTTTGTGCGGATGAGCGGGCGCAAGGCATGCGATATCGCGCTGTGCTGCTGCATGATTCCGAAGATATGGTACACCCGGCCGAACTGGCGGTGATCGATGCTGCACTTGACCGGCTGGATTTTGTCCAACTCCCGGTCCGCCCCGAGCCGCAGGTCGGTTCGCGCTGGGTGGCCGGGCATTATATCGACGAATTTGCAGAAGCGCACGGTAAGGCCATGGCGGTACGCGATGCCGTTGGTGCGGGAATTCCCGCAGCAGGCGTGGGGTGCGGGTTCTCTCGCCGTATGCTCGCGCGGATTGCCGAGCGGCGGCTACGCGACGGCGAATGCGGGCCGTTTGCTGCGGATTGCCTGACCGAGGATTATGAACTGGGCCTGCTGGTCGGGCGCGAGGGAGGGGCGGCAGGGTTTCTGCGGATTCGGGACGAGACAGGCCAGCTTGTCGCCACCCGGGCCTATTTTCCGGCCTCGCTCGATGCCGCTATCCGTCAGAAGGCGCGCTGGGTTCATGGGATCGCGTTCCAGAGTTGGGAGCGGCTCGGCTGGGATCGCAGTATCGTCGATCGCTGGATGGCGTTGCGCGACCGGAAGGGGCCGATGACAGCTCTCGTCTTCGCCTGCGGTTACATGCTGGTGATTGTGGAAGCGTTGTTGGCCTATCCTCGCTCGCAGGGGCTGGCGGCCATTTCGTCCCGGCCTCTGGTCATCGAGACAATACTCTGGGCCTGCATGATGGCACTGGTCTGGCGCGTGCTGTTTCGTATCTGGTTCACCGCGCGCGAATACGGACTGCGCGAGGGCATGATGGCGATAGCGCGTATTCCGGTGGGCAATGCCATCGCCATTCTCGCGGCGCGCCGTGCGTTGCTGGCTTATGCACGCACGCTTTATGGCGAAGCGGTGCGCTGGGACAAAACCGTCCATGATCGTCATCCCGTGCAGGCGCTTGCAGCGGACAGGAGCCTTCCCAGGTGGCCTGTGCATCCAGGGCAGTCGCATCTGGCGTTCGTGCCGGGCGTCGCTGCGTGATGGGTAGCAAGGGGCAGCCGATCCTGGTGATGGCGGCGCTGCTGTCCGGCTGGGTTGGGGGACGTGCAATGAACTGGGAGAGCATTTCCGCTTCGGCAACGACGGATGGTGGGCTTTCCGGGCTGCATCCGGAAAACGCGGCGCCTGCGAGAGCGGAGCGAGTGGCCTATGCCATGGTCAGCGGCCCGCAATCCTATCAGGCAGGAAGCGACGGTGCGGCTTTCTCGGCAGCTGGCGATGATCTGCTGGTGCAACCCGACCTCATCCCAATTCCGGCGGGTGTTCCGCGTTATTATTATGCGGGCTCTAGTTGCAGGACGTGTAGTGACGGCCCTGCAGGAGCGCCGGTTCGTGTTCTGACACGCGGGTATTCCTCTATGCCTGCGGTAGAAGAATGGGGGCCGAGCGCTGCGATGTTCGCGCCGGCGGGGTATCGCGTAGAACGCCATTCTTTGGCCTCGGTGCGAGAAGTCGAACCTTCCGTAGCGGTCCGGCACGATTATCCTTCGATGCCGTCGCTGCTGGGGCTGGATTCGCAGCCGAACGGCGCGGGGCAGGCAAGCCGCGATGCAGCGGGGGCGACGCCGGAAGCAGCAAAGCCGCGTCGCTGGTCGATGGATGCCTGGGCGTTCATGCGACGCGATGGCGATCTTCAGCTGGCCAATGGCTTGCTTCCGGCGACTTATGGCGCGAACCAGATAGGCAGTGTACTGCGTTTTCGACTGATGCCGCGCAACCGGCTGGCACCGGCGCTCTACCTGCGCACCGATTCAACAACGGGCGCCGGGCGTTATGCTACGGTGGCGGCAGGCGTTTCGTTGCGGCCGCTGAAGCGCCTGCCGGTCACGATTGCGCTCGAAGGGCGTATGCTCGACGATCCGGCGGGACGGCATTATCAGCCTGCCGTGCTCGCAGTCACGCAATTGCCGCGTTTCCGCCTGCCACATGGTCTGGCAGGCGATGTCTATGCGCAGGGCGGTTGGGTCGGTGGGCGCTATGCCACGCCGTTTGCCGACGGACAGGTGCGGATCGACCATGGTTTGCTTACGCTGGGCAAGCTGGAGACGCGCATCGGCGCAGGGAGTTGGGGGGGCGTACAGCGGGGCGCTTCGCGCCTTGACGTGGGGCCAACGATGTCGATCTCCTTCCCGTTGACGCGCCGCGTGTTCGGGCGCGCGGCAATCGACTGGCGGGTGAGGGCACTGGGTAATGCGCAGCCGGGCTCGGGGCCGGCACTGACGCTGTCGGCAGGGTTCTGATCAGACGCTTGCTTCCTCGGCCGAAACATGACGATGCGATAAAAATGACAGCCGTTGCACAAGATCGGCGGCAAACCGATGGAAACCTCTTCAAGCCGCTTTCCTCGCCTCGCGCGCTGCGGTAGCGAAGAGGGTGCATGGACGTCTACCTTCCCATCGCCAATCTTTCCGTCAACGGGCTGATCATCGTCGGTCTGGGCGTAATCACCGGGCTGCTCTCGGGGATGTTCGGCGTGGGTGGGGGGTTCCTGACCACACCGCTGATGATCTTCTACGGCATTCCGCCAACGGTCGCTGCCGCCTCTGCTGCCAGTCAGGTTACGGGGGCTAGTGTTTCAGGCGTCTTCGCCCACTCGCGGCGGGGCAACGTGGACTATCATATGGGCGCGGTGATGGTGGTCGGCGGGATCATCGGCACCGGGATCGGTGCGGTGCTGTTCCGCCTGCTGCAGCAGCTTGGCCAGATCGATACCGTCATCAGCCTTCTTTACGTGGTGATGCTGGGGTCCATCGGTTTTCTGATGGCGCGCGAGAGCATCCAGTCGATCCGGGCCGAGCGTAGCGGCGTGCCGATCGCTGCGAAGAAGCGCCGCCATCACCCGATCGTGGCGACCTTGCCACTACGCTGGCGGTTCTATCGTTCCGGGCTCTACATTTCGCCGCTGGCGCCGCTCCTGCTGGGGATGGGAACGGGTATCCTCACAATGCTGATGGGCATCGGTGGCGGCTTCATCCTGGTGCCGGCGATGCTCTACATTTTGGGTATGAGCGCGAATGTGGTGGTCGGCACCTCGCTGTTCCAGATCCTGTTCGTCACCATTGCCACCACGATGATGCATGCGATGACCACCAAGGCGGTGGACATCGTGCTGGCCTCGCTTTTGCTGTTCGGTTCGGTGACGGGCGCGCAACTGGGCGCGCAGTTCGCGCAGAAGGCAAGCCCGGTGAAGCTGCGCCTGATCCTTGCCGTGATCGTGCTGCTGGTTGCGGCTCGTATGGCCATGGGGCTCGGTTATCGGCCTGACGACATCTACACGGTGGCCCCGCTATGAGGCGCAGCCGCGCCTGCCAGCTTGCCCTTGCCGCGTTTGCCGTAGTCCTTCTGGGAGGCGCGCGGGATCCCATTCTCGTGCCAGAAATCTCACAACACGAAGTCGATCTGCAGCAGGGGTTCACCGGCACGGAACTGCTGCTGTTTGGTGCGATCCTGTCACCCGACGGGCAGCGCGCGGCACAGGACTACGATATCGTCGTCGTGCTGAAAGGGCCGACCAGTTCCATCGTCGTGCGCGAAAAGCAGAAGGTCGCAGGCATCTGGATCAACGCGGCAAGCACCGAACTGCGCTCAGCCCCGTCCTACTATGCGGTCGCCTCCAATCGCCCGATAGACCAGATCGTCGATGACAAGACGGCCGCGATCTACGAGCTGGGTCTGAAATGGCTGCAACTCTCGCCGATCGGCGCGATTGATCCGGAAGAGCAGGTGCGCTTCGCCAAGGGGCTGGTCGAACTCAATCGCAGCAATGGCCTGTATCGTGAGGAGGAAGGCGCGGTGAAGGTCAGCGAAGGCGTGCTCTATCAGGCACGTATCGGATTACCCTCGCGCGTGCCGACGGGTGTCTATACCGCCGAGACCTTCGCCATTGCGCACGGCGTCGTGGTGGCGTCTGCCAGCAGCACTGTAGAAGTTCGCAAGCAGGGAATGGAGCGGGTCATCGCCGATTTCTCGCAGAAGGACGGTTTTCTCTACGGCTTGCTGGCGGTCACGGTTTCGGTGGCGATGGGCTGGATCGCGGGTCGCCTGTTCTCCAGACGATGATGCATTCTGCTCTGTCCAGATGGTGGAATTAGGACGATCTTAACCGTGTGTGCGTAGCCCTTTGTCATAAAGATCAGGGGCGCGGTCACTTCATGAATCAAATGCTTGGCGATGCCATTTCCAAACAGGCGCCTGCAGCGCAGGGCGACCCTGTACGCCGTCCGGTAGCGACTGCGCTCGGGCCGATCGGTATCGTGCTGGGCATCGGCGGTGCAGGCAGCCGGGTCGCGCTGGACCTTGCCGCCATTCACCGCTGCCAGAGCGATCTCGATCCCACGGTCGCGCTGGCCGGACAGGTCGGCAGCCAGATCAAGGTTCGCGTCGGTGGCGGGTGGCTGCTGGCCAGCGTGCGCAACCAGTCGCTCGATGCCAATGACAACGCCATGATCATCGCGGAAGTCGACTTTCTGGGTGAGGGCGAGGAAGAGCGCCTGACCGGACGGATGCATGCTTTCCGTCGCGGTGTAACATGGTATCCCGTGCCCGGCGCCGAGGTCTATCCCGCCACCACCGCCGATCTTCGCCAGATCTACGCCAGCGAGCATCACGCGGCGATCCAGATCGGCAATGTCTATCCCACCCGCGATATTCGCGCTGCGCTGAACGTCGATGCGCTGCTGGGCAAGCACTTTGCGCTGTTGGGATCGACCGGCACCGGCAAGTCGACCAGTGCCGCGCTGATCCTGCACCGCATCTGCGACAGCGCGCCACAGGGCCATGTCATCATGATCGATCCGCACGGCGAATATGCGGCGGCGTTCAGGAACGACGGCCAGATCCTCGACGTATCGAACCTGCAGATGCCCTACTGGCTGATGAACTTCGAGGAACACTGCGAAGTGCTGCTGACCTCTCGCGGGGACCAGCGCCAGATCGATGCCGAGATCCTTGCCAAGTGCCTTCAGGAAGCGCGGGCGAAGAACCGGCTGGCCGAGCAGTTCGGCAAGGTCAGCGTCGATTCGCCGATCCCCTATCTGCTCTCCGACCTTGGGGCGATCCTCAACAACGAGATGGGCAAGCTCGACAAGGGGCACAACAGCGCGCCGTACCTGCGGATCAAGAACCGGTTGGACGAATTGCGCGGAGATCCGCGCTACCAGTTCCTGTTCTCCGGTATGCTGGTGGGCGATACCATGGCCGAGTTCATCTCGCGCGTGTTCCGCCTGCCGTCGATGAGCCGCCCGATCTCGATCATCGACGTGTCCGGGGTGCCGTCCGAAATCACTGCCACCGTTGTCGCGGTGCTGAGCCGTCTGGTATTCGACTATGCGATCTGGGCGCGTGAGGAGCGGACTCAGCCGATCCTGCTGGTTTGCGAAGAAGCCCATCGCTACGTCCCCAACGAGCGCAATGCCGATGGCTCCTCGGTCGGGCGCATCCTCTCGCGCATCGCCAAGGAAGGGCGCAAGTACGGTGTCGCGCTTGGCCTTATCACCCAGCGACCGTCCGACCTTGCCGAGGGCGTGCTTTCGCAGTGCGGCACGATCATCGCCATGCGCCTCAACAACGAGCGCGATCAGGCTTTCGTTCGCGCCGCGATGCCCGAAGGCGCACGCGGGTTTCTCGATGCGATCCCGGCCCTGCGCAACCGCGAATGCATCATCTGCGGCGAGGGTGTCTCGATCCCGATGCGCGTGACGTTCGACGATCTGGAAGCGCATCGTCGCCCGGCTTCCGCCGATCCCTCGTTCGCGGCCTCGTGGCGCGAGAGCGGCGGCGAGGAAGAGGCCGTGCGCCGTACCGTCCAGCGCTGGCGCGCGCAGGGGCGTTAAGTGTTTGTCTGAAAATGCTGGAGCGGCATTTTCAGGATGCGGCACCGGCCCTCTCCCCCACCCTGCCACCCGCAGGATACTACCGTTGGGTGGCAGGGTGGGGGAGAGGGTCGGTGCCGCGAAAAATTCGTATCACGCGAATTTTCAAACAGTCGCGTTAAGCGCCCGGCCTTGCCATCTTCGCGACATCGGCATGGCGGCGCCATGACCCGAAGCGGTAGTAGAGCCATGTCAGCACAACCGAAGTGACCGAGCCCACCGGGAACGCCCACCAGATCGCCTCGCCGCCAAGGTGCGGATAGGCGAGGGCGTAGAAGCCGAGGCGGGCCGGGAACAGCGCAATGGCCATGATCACCATCGGCGCCACTACCGCGCCGTAGGAGCGCATCGTGCCCGAGAGGATCATCGTCACGCTCATGATCACGAACGAGACGGTGCAGATGAACTGGATGTGCCGCCCGATGGCGATGGCCGGGCTGCCATGGCCGAGGAACAGCGCCAGCAGCGGGCGATCGCAGGCGACGATCAGCAGGCCGAGCACAGCCGACATCGCAAGGTTGGCGAGGATACCGACCCGCGTCACCTTGCCGATCCGCTCGTAAACTCCGGCGCCAAGGCACTGCGCGACCATGGCGCTGACCGCCGATCCGACCGCGAAGGCGGGCATCTGGAGATAGTTCCACAATTGCAGCGAGGCGCCGTAAGCGGCGGTCGTGTCCAGCCCCTCGCGATTGACGAGGCGGATCATGATCAGGCCTGCGGAACTGAACAGCAGCATCTGCGCGCCCATTGGAAGCCCCTTGGTGACAAGGAAGCGCAGTTCGGCGGCGCGCGGGATCAGATAGCCCAGTTCGTTGCCCTTGAGGCGCAGCGGCAGGTCGCGGCGATAGACCATGGCGATGGTCCAGATCGCGGCGATCAGGCTGGCGGTGCCGGTGGCGATGGCCGAACCGGCGATACCAAGGCCGGGGATCGGACCTGCGCCCCGGATCAGCAGTGGGTTGAGCACGGCGTCCAGCGCGACGGTGATGATCATCGTGTAGAGTGGCGTCTTCGAATCGCCCACGCCGCGCAGGCCCATCGACAGTACGAGGCTGAGCGTGCTGAACGGCAGGGTGATGAAGATCACGCGCAAGTAGGCCAGCGCATCGGCGCGGCTGGCCTCGGGCGTCGCCAGTGCGGTCAGCAGATCGGCGGAGAACCACGCGCCGATAGCTGAACTGATCACGGCCACGATCACGCAGAAGCCGATGCCGGTGCCGAAGGTCACACGCGCGCCGTCCAGATCGCGGCCGCCGAAGTGCTGGCCGACGCGCACGGTCGTTGCCATGCCGAAGCCGAAGACGGCGGCGAACAGCATGAACATCACCACGTTGGCATTCGCGGTGGCCGCCAGCGCGCCTTCGCCGATCAGCCGTCCGACCCAGATCGAGTTGATCGAGCCGCTCAGCGTCTGGAGCACGTTGCCGATCAGCATCGGGATCGAAAAGGCCAGCAGGGTGGGCAGGATCGGGCCTTGCGTCAGGTCGCCCTTGCGCACCTGCGGCGCATTCGTGGGCGGCACCTGCAACGGCGCGGCGCCCGCCGGCACGTCCGCGCGGCGCTCCACCTGATTGTCATCCACAAGGCCAGAGGTTTCGCTCATGTCCCGCGGGTGTCGCCCCACAGGTGGATGTGCAGCCGGTCGGTGAAACGCAGGGCGTGAGCGACGCAGGCATCGGCCAGCCATTTCGAGCGCTCACGCAGGATCGCGGCGTTGCGTCCTTCGGGCATCACGAAGATCTTCTCGCCCGGAATGGCGTATTTCGCCTGAAGCGCGAGCACCTCGTCGAAGTCGGCAGGCGTTGCCACCACGAACTTGAACAGCGCGCGCGGGTCGGCGGTCCAGGCGGCGAGCCGTTCGGGCAGCAGCGCGAGTTCCGCCGGGTTGCCGCTGTGCGACAGCTTGGGGCTGACGTTGAACTGGTGGACCAGCGGATCGAGCGCGGGGTGCGGCGCGACCGTGCCGTTGGTCTCGATCTCGACATGCATCCCGGCGCGCTTTTCGCCCAGCGCCGTCACCATGCGGGCGAGCGCGGCGCCTTGCAGCAGCGGCTCGCCGCCGGTCAGCACAAGCCGGTCGGGCGGCAGATCGGCGACGGCCTGCGCCACCGCGTCCTCGTCCATCGCGAACTGGTTGGCGCGGCGTTCATAAGTCTCGCCGTCGCGGTGCGGGCGATTGTCGCCCTCGAAGTGCCAGGTATAGGCGGTGTCGCACCATTCGCAGGCGAGGTTGCAGCGCGAGAGGCGAACGAACGTGCTCGGGCGGCCCATCGAGGCGCCTTCGCCCTGCAACGAGGCGAAGATCTCCGGCTCACCGGGATTGGTGGTGGCGAGCGTGAGTGTCACCCTGCCGCTCCCTGAAGTTGACACGGCCGAAGTTGACACGGTTGACACGGTTCAGAAGACACAAACGAAAGGGCCGCCATCGGCGACCCGCTAGGCATCAAGCAAGAGAAAAAGCGCGAAGTCATGTCGTGTCCTGTGACAGACATGGGCGTCGTAGGAAAGCGCTCTATTCCGGGCGCTGTTCTCCGAGCGGGGCCATCACGATGCCCTGACGGCGGCGGCGATAGAGCAGTGTCCACAGCGCCAGCGCGCCGATGCTGCCATAACCCACCAGCGGCCCGACGCCGAGATAGGCGCCCAGCGGCAGTATGCGGTACAGCAGCACCGAAAGCGCGACTTCGCCGACAAGGCCGAGGCCCCAGACCCAGGTCATCGTCATGACCGTGCGGTGCAACTCGTCCGAGCCGCGCATGGCCTCGAACCGGGCGAGCGATTCGGCGGATTCGCGTGCCATCGTCGCCCGCGCGATGGGGTAGAGCAGGGGCTTGCCGATCAGCGCGGAGATCAGGAAGGCAAGGCCGATGGTGCCCGTCACCGCCTTGTCGCGGAGTGCCACGAAGGCGGGCGATCCGCCCAGCATCGTCGCGATCAGGGCGAGAGCTATGCCCGCCAGCGATACGCCGGCGATGGCATCGAGGCGCCGGTTGCGGATCAGGCCGCCGATCCCCCAGACCAGCGGCGGCACCGTCGAGGCGACGAGCGCGCGGGTCATGCCCCAGTGCGGCAGCGCCCAGTGATAGATCACCACCGGCGCGCCGATATTGACGGCAAGGTCCAGCGCGAAGGCGGCGAGCTTGGGCAGGGGCGAGCGATTGGCGGTCATGTCGGCGGGCATCGGGTGACTCCAATGTTTACACCGTTATCATGGCGTGCCATGCTGACAGCGTCAACATGAAAGTGAACGGTGTAAACATGGCGGTCGGCACGGCTGAAGACGCGGGCACGCGGCCCTATCATCACGGCGATCTGCGCGGCGCTTTGCTGGCCGAAGGCATGCGCCTGCTGACGACCCGCGATGCAGATGCCCTGTCGCTGCGCGAAGTCGCGCGCGCTGTGGGGGTGAGCGCGACGTCGGTCTATCGCCACTTCCCCGACAAGCAGGCGCTGATGACCGCGCTGGCCCGTGAAGGCATCGCCCGGCTCGGCGCCGAGCAGCAGGCGGCAGCCATGGCAGCAGGCGGCGGCAGCGCGGGCTTCGCCGCGACGGGACGCGTCTATATCCGTTTTGCGCTGGAGAACCCGGCGCTGTTCCGTCTGATCTTCGCCTCGCCCGTGCTGGGCAAACCCGGTGATCCGAACCGCAAGGACAGCGAGGCCGGATTGCTTCTACAAGCCCATGCCGCCGCGCTGGGCAGGGAGCAGGGGCGCGATGCCCATGTGCAGGCGATCCGCAGCTGGTCGCTGGTTCATGGCCTGGCGATGCTGATGCTCGACGGCCAGATTCCGGCAGACCTGGATTTTGCCGACAGCCTGCTGGGGCAGGCCCCGATTTAGGCCCCTGGTTGGGCTCCGGGGTGCGGACCTGCCGGTTGCTTTCCCGTGTAGACGCTCCGCCAGGGCGGGGGTTCCACCGCATCGATGTATCTTTTCGGACACGATTCTCCGTGACCCCGGATGTCGGTGTCTTTGTCCCGCCTGACCAATGGATACAAAAGAGCAACATATCGTCAATTGATATGACATATGATTTCGCGACACACCTGCGGCTTCAGAGCAACACGCGAGGATATTAGCCGGATTGCGGCGGGTAACGGCTGCAATTTTATGGCAACAAAATGAAAAGTGCGATTGCAACAAAAAACCGAGCAGTTTTCAGTCGTCGAATTGTCACAATCGAACGGGTAAAGCGGGGGCAGCAGAGGGACGTAACCAGCTTGCCGCAACGGGGACACGATACCGGTAACGGGTCGGGCGGGACGGACGATCTGTCAGAAAATGCACAAGGCCAGCGCGCGGGAGACCTTGCGGGCGGCCGGATTTTTTGAGGTTTTTGCAATGCTGAACAAACGTACTCTCGCCGCCGGCGCGGCGGGCGTCGCCATGGCCTGCGCCATGCTTGCGACCCCCGCGTTCGCCCAGTCCACCGGTTCGCTCGACTTCGACAACTCGATCGTCGTCACCGGCAAGACCGACAAGGGTATCGGCGGGATCCAGATCCCGGATTCGCCCAAGGCCAAGCAGGTCCTGACCCAGACCGTGATCGCGCGCGGCACGCCGGGCCAGTCGATCGACGACACCATCAACCTGATTCCGGGCGTCAGCTTCCAGAACTATGACGGCTACGGCTCGTCGGGCGGCAACCTGATGATCCGCGGCTTCGACAGCACGCGCATCTCGCAGACTTTCGACGGCATTCCGCTGAACGACACCGGCAACTATGCGCTCTATTCGGGCGAGCAGCTGGACCCGGAACTGATCGAGCAGGTCAACGTCAACCTCGGCACCACCGACGTCGACAGCCCGACCGCCTCGGCCTCGGGCTCGACGGTGAACTACCGCTCGGTCGATCCCACGCATGAGTTCGGCGTGCGCATGGTCGGCACGATGGGCAGCTACAACAAGCTGCGTCTGTTCGGCATGGTCAACACCGGCGACCTGAACGCCACCGGCACCCGCGCGTGGTTCTCGGCGTCCAAGGACACCTACGATGCCGTCTACGGCGGTATCGGCAAGATGAACAAGGAACAGTTCAACGGCAAGATCTACCAGCCGCTGGGCGACAACGGCGACTTCATCTCGCTCGCCGGCCACCTGGACATCAACCACAACAACTTCACGTCCGACTTCCTGATGTCGAACGCGGCCTCGGCTGGCCTGCCGACCAGCGCCAAGGAAGCCAAGGACTACACCGTTGCGCGCTGCACCGCGGCAGAGGGCGTTGACGGCGTAGCCGACGCCGCGACCTCGTGCGGCACGGCGTGGGAATACCGCTGGAACCCCTCGAAGTCGGCCAACATCCGCATGAACTCGAAGTTCACGCTGAACGACAAGATGGTGCTGACGGTCGACCCGTACTACACCTATACCACGGCCAACGGCGGCGGCACGGTGGCGGCCAAGGAAGGCAGCTACAGCTCGACCGTTTCGAGCGGTTACATCGGTGGCACGCCCTATCTCGGCGGTGTCGACCTGAATGGCGACGGGGACACGCTGGACAGCGTACTGGTCGCAGCGCCCAGCCAGACCGTCACCAACCGCATCGGCGTGATCGCCTCGCTGCGCTATGACATCAGCAACAACCAGCACGTCCGCGTGGCCTACACCTACGACCGTGGCCGCGTTCGCCAGACCGGCGAAATCTGCGCGATGAACTCGAACGGTTTCGCTTCGGACTACTACTGCAACAACTCCGGCGCGATCACCGATGCCAGCGGCAACACGCTGGAGAAGCGTGACCGCACCACCTACTCGATCCTGCACCAGATTTCGGGTGAATACTCGGGCGATTTCGCGGACAACCGCCTGCATGTCGTCGCCGGTGTGCGCGTGCCGTTCTTCCGCCGCAACCTGCAGCAGAACTGCCTGACCACCAACGTCGGCGGTTCGGTGACGTGCTTCTCGTCGGACGCGACCGATGAGGCTGCCTACGAAGCGCAGCTGACCGCTGCCGGCACCGCATATGTCGCGCCGGGCCACAAGGAATACACCTATAGCCGGGTGCTTCCGAACGTCGGCTTCACTTTCGACATCACGCAGGCGCTGCAGCTGAACGCCAACTACTCGAAGGGCATGCAGGTGCCGAGCTCGGACAACCTGTACACCAACGGCTACTGGACGACCAACAACTACAACTCGCCCACGCCCGAGACGACCAACAACTTCGACCTCGGCTTGCGTTACACCACGGGGATCATCCAGGCGTCGGTCGATGGCTGGTACACGATCTTCAACAACCGCCTGTCCTCGGCCTATGACCCGGCGACTGACACCTCGGTCTACACCAACCTGGGCCGCGTAGACCGCTACGGCATCGACGGCACTCTGGCAGTGAAGCCCGACAGCCACATCATGGCCTATGTCTTCGGTTCGTACCTGTGGTCGAAGATCCAGGACGACGTGCAGACCGGTGCCGACACTTACGCCGACACCAAGGGCAAGATGGAAGGCGCCGTGCCGAGCTATACCTTCGGTGGTCGCGTCGAGGGGAACCTTGGCCCGGTCTCGCTGGGCGTGCAGGCCAAGCGCACCGGTTCGCGGTACTACAACGATCTGAACAGTGCTGTGTACAGTGGCAGCACCGAGATCTTCGCTGCCAAGGTGCCGGGCTACACGACGGTCGATCTCGACGCCCGTCTGAACCTGGGCTTCACCGGCATGGGCGACAAGACCTACCTGCAGTTCAACGTCACGAACCTGTTCAACAAGTTCTACTACGGCGCGTACTCGGATGCAGGCGTGTCGAACACGGCGACGAGCTACACCTACCTCGGTGCTCCGCGCACCATCTCGGGCTCGATCAACTTCCAGTTCTGATCGTTATCCGAACCCGATACGAAAAGGGGGGAGGGGCCATCCGGCTCCTCCCCCTTTTTTTGTGCCCGGTTGCCGGAGGCCGGGTGCCGCGCCTAGCGCGCGAGCGGCGGCAGCGTCAGGCGGTAGACCAGCACCACGTTGTCGTTCACGCCGCTGCCGTGATCGCCCTTCAGCGAGGCGTCGAAGGCCATGCCATCGACCATGCCGTTCTTCGCCTCGAAGTCGTTGTCGTTGCCGATCAGCAGGAAGTAGTCGTTGGGCGCGGCGGGATCGAGCACCGGCAGCAACCCCATCGCTTCCTGCTTTTCCGACAGCGTGGTTGGCGTCGAGGGCAGGGTATCGAGGTTCATGCCGAGGCGCTTGAGCTGCGCGGGGTTGAGCAGGTTGACCAGCTCGGCCTGCTGAACCGGCACGAGGCCCGAGACGACATGGCCGCCGTGCGCGATCGCCTTCGTGCCGGTTTCGTACTGTGTGCCGGCAAGGTTGGTGGCGCCTCTGGTGTCGATCACCAGCACGCTCTTGAACACCGGCGTCTTCGAGGAGGAGCCTGTGGCGCCCCGGCCAATGCCGTCGCGGGCAAGGACGAGGAACTGGTGATCGCTGAGCGCCACCATCTCGGACTGCGCGGCGGTATTGTTCGCCGCGCCGCCATCGCCCTCATCGTTGTAGACCGGCAGTTCGACAAGGTAATGCCCGATCGGCTTTTGCGGAGTGGCCGACTTGCCGATATCGTAGACCAGCATGCGGGTGACGTTGCGCGTCTGCTTCTCCTTGGGCGTGCTGTCCTGCACCGTGGCCGATTGCAGCATGGCGACGAGATGTTTGCCATCCGGCGTGATCGTCAGCGCTTCGAGGCCCTGGTTGTTGCGGCGCCCGGTGTCGGGGGCCTTCACGCTGTTGAAGTCGATCCGCCCATCGGTGCGCGGCATCAGCGCGGGGACGGCGGGGATCACCCCGGTCAGCTTTCCTGCGGCGCTGAAGTGATAGATCGCGGCGGCATATTCGTCGGAAATGTAGAAGCTGCCGTCGGGCGCATAGGCGAGGCCCTCGGGATCGAGGCTGACGCGTCCCGCCGCCTCGCCGCTGGCAACGATGGGCATGGGAATGCCGTTCTGCACGACAACATTGTGCGCCGGGTCCATGCCGGTCATCGGCGTGCCGTTGGCATCGCGCAGGAACAGGCCACCTGCCGGGGTGAGCATGATCTGGCTTTGCGAGGCGGTCGCCTGCGGCAGATCGTCGCTCCCGGTATAGGGTGTGAAGCGGATCGTGAAGCGGTTCAGCCTGTCGCGGTAGTTCACCGTGCCCTTGACGTTACCCACGTCGTTCGGTCCGCGATCGGGAAGGGTGGTGATTGCGCCGGTATAGCTGCCATCGGGAAGGCGCTTCCAGCTCGCCCGGTCGACCGCCATCGACGAGAACGAGCCCAGCGTCTCGTCCGCGAAGTCGCGGCTGTCACCGCTGAGCCGTCCGACGCCGACGAGGCCGTGGTTGATGAACTGCACGCCGTCCAGCGTCACCGTCTCCTCGCCTGCATGCGTGTCGAGGTGCGGGCTCTGGTAGCTTGACGAATCCGCCAGCGCGGGAACGGCGGCCAGCAGCGAGAGGCAGGAGACGGCGGCGAGTGTTTTGGAGCGCATGCTTGGGTCCTAACGGCATGAAACGGAAAAAGGCCTCTCTCCCGCCAGAGAAGGTGGGAGAGAGGCCTGACAGGTCAATCGGTCAGTATAAAGACATCAGAACCCGGCGCTGAAGGTGCCGAAGAACTGGCGCGGGGCCGACGAGTGCGCAACGAGCACGGTGCCGGTGGCATCGCTGGGTGCGAACACGCTGTTGTCGAAGTTGGAGACATAGCGCTTGTCGGTCAGGTTGGTGACGTTGAAGCTCAGCTTGGCGTGTTTGACCACGCCGACGTCGCCAAAGTCGTAGCTGACCCCCATGTCCAGCGTGGTGTAGCCGCCGAAGCTCTGGTCGTTGGTATAGGTGTAGTACCGGCGTCCGGTGTACTTGCCCTGCAACGAGGCCGCAAAGCCGCCGCCTTGCAGCGTCAGGACGCTGGAAACCATCGTCTTGGGTGTATCGACCTGCTGCTTGCCCTTGGTGTCATAGATGGTGCAGGTGGTGGTGCACCAGTTGAGATCCTGATCGTAAGTGGTCTTGTTCAGCGAGGCCGAGTTGTACCAGCTCACCCAGCTGCGCGGCTTCCACAGCACGCCCAGCTCCACGCCGCGGCTGGTGACGCTGCCGGCGTTGTGGAACGAGTTGCCGCAGCCCGGATTCTGCTGCTGGTTGGTGGGGCAGGGGTTGTACTGGAGCAGGCGGTTGTCGAACTTCACCCAGTAGCCCGCCAGCGAGACCTGCAGCGAACGGCTGACGTAGCGATAGCCGCCCTCGACGCTCTTGGAGGTTTCGGGCTTCAGCGTGCTGCCCTGCGCATCCCACACGCTCTGCGTGACGGACTGCGGGCCCAGCTTGAAGCCGCCCTGATACATCGCCATGTTCTCGGAATAGCTGGCGTAAAGCTCATGCCCCTGCGCCACCTTCCAGTGGACACCGACCTGCGGCAGGAAATTGTCCTTGGCGATCAGTGTACCGCTGGCGAACTGGGTCGAGGCGGGCGGCGGGGTGGCGGCGATGCCGTCCTCGGCGTGCGCGGAGGAGCGCGAATAGCTGCTCTTGAAGCCGAAATCGATGTTCAGCGCATCGTCGAACAGCGAGACGGTATCCTGCGCATAGAACTGGCGGGTACGCCAGGTCGTGCCCTGTACCCACTGTGCCGAGGAGGGCGTGCCGTCGAGGAACTGGCCGATGTCGAAGGGCCCGGTGACGTTGGCCCAGATGTAGCGCGCGGCGCTGCTCTTGTTGTTCTCCACCCAGAACCCGGCCTCGAAGTGGTTGAAGGCCACGTCCCAGTCGATGTGGCCCAGCACGCCCGAGCGGTTGATGGTGTAGCGCGTGTCGCGGATCTGCACCGGCACGTCGTCCGCCGTGGTGGTTGTACCTTGCGTCGAAAGCCCGGCGATCCAGTTGTTGCCGTCGCCCTTGTCCTCGTGGTGATAGACCTGCAGGTGCGCCGAAAGCGCCTTGGTGAAGGCGTAGTCGCCCGAGACGTAGAACAGTTCGTCGTTACGCAGGATCTGGCCATTGGTATAAGTGACGTCGGCGTTCTTCTGCGGCGAGGGTGCGTTGACGCAGGCGGTCGGCGTGGTCTTCACCGTACAGGCCGCAACGCCAAGGTAGGAATTCCAGTCCGGCGCATAGCCGCCCCAGTCCCAGCCAAGGCGCGAGATCATATCCTTCGAAAGATAGGGATCGTCGGCCTGATTGGTGCGCGAAATATCGCCGAAGGCGGTGATCGAGCCGCCATCGAACTCGTACTTTGCCTTGGCGTTCAACTGCTTTTCGGTCGAAGTGCTCCAGTCTGCCTGATCGACGAACAGGTTCTGGCGGGCATACTGGCCCGAGATATAGGCCGAAAAGCCGCCGTGTTCGCCGGTGTCGAAGCGGATATAGGTGCGCGCAGCCTTCTCGCTGCCCACGGTCTGGCTGAAGTCCAGCCCCAGATCCTTTTTCGGATCGCTGCTGACATAAGTGATCGCGCCGCCCAGGTTGCTGGTCGAGGCGATGCCGAGCCCTGCGATACCGGTGGCAAGGTCGGCGCTGCCAAGGTTCTCGGAAATCAGCGCGCGGCTGATGCTGAGGCCGTTGTAGTTGTTGTACGACCCGTCGCCCAGCGGCATCCCGTCGAGCGTATAGCCAAGGTGCGTGGTGCTGAACCCGCGCACCTGCAGGCTCATTGACTGTTCGTTGAGGCCCAGCGCGTCGATCGACTGCGCCATCACGCCCGGCAGGAAGTTCAGCGACTTCTGGAGGCTGCTGCCCGGCGGCAGAATGGCGAGGTTGGACGGCAGCAGGGTCGACACCGAGCGCGCCTGACCGCTGCCCAGCACGACGATTTCGGCGGGCGCTGCGGGCGTGGAGGCATCCTCTTCGGCAGGCGCATCGGCACTGGATACATGCGCGGGGCGTGCATCCGTGCCCTTGCTGTCGGCGACGACGACATAGGTGCCTGCCCCTGTCAGACGGGCGGACAGGCCGGTGTTCGCCAGCATCCGGCGCAGCGCCTGATCGACGTTCATCGCGCCCGAGATCGCCTGCGTTCGGCGCCCTTGCGCGGCCTGGCCTGAGACCATGATCTGGACGTTCGCCTGCCGTGCGAACACGCGCACGGCGCTGGCCACATCCTGCGAAGGTACATTGAACGTCGCCGCATGGGCGAGGGCGGGCGTTGCCATCGCGATGACGGACATGGCCGAGCCGATGGCGAGCCGACGAAACAGAGCTTGCATGAAATCCCCCGGAACTGATCGAGTTTGCAGTTTCGCTTCCTCGACGCGGGGGGCGGACGTTTCCTTATCGCACCCGCGAAATTTTTTGCGGGTTCATGTCGGGGGGGGGATCCTAAGGCCGCGTGAGCAAATGCGGATGGTCGGTAACGTCCCCGAGCGGACATTAAAATCCTGTCGTCATCCCAGCGAAAGCTGGGATCGCTTCCGGCATTATGTAACGATAGCGGGATGGGAGGCTGGACCTGCATTCTTGCGTCGCGGATGATGCAGCACCGCGCCGGAAGTCGAAAAGCACAATCCCGGATGGTGCGATCTGTTCGACCGTCTCATTTGACCGAGAGCGATCCCAGCTTTCGCTGGGATGACGGCATTATGAGAACGACCGCTCTCCACCCTTCTCCGCCATCCAGCAGACGTGCGCCACCTCACGGCGTGATGACGATCCCATCAGGCCCCTTGTGCGCCTGTGCGCCAAGGCTCATCGCGGCGGCGCTGGCGAAGCCTTCGGCATCGTCCATGCGGAACGAGCCGTAGAGGCTCTGGCGGCCGAGCGCCGGGCGGGCGACGTGGACCTGCAAGCGGCTGTGGCGATTGATGTCGGCGACTGCACTGTCCAGCGTCTCGCCGTCGAGTTCGAGGCGGCCGTCGCGCCAGGCCAGCATCCGGTCGATTTCGGCAGAGGCGACGGGCAAGGGTCTGGGCACCGGGCCATCGCCGGCGACTTTGGCAAAGCGCGCCCGCTGGCCGGTGACGAGCTTCAACTGCCCCATCGGCGAATCCACCCGGACCGAGCCTTGCGTGACGAGCACGTCGACCATGCCGCCTGCGGCATCGTCGCTCACCTCGAACACGGTGCCAAGGTCGGTGACGGTCACATTGCCGACGATCACCCGGAAGGGCCGCGCGGCATTGTGCGTGGCATGGAACAGCGCCTTGCCCGCCAGCAGGCGCACGTCGCGATGCCCGGCATCGAAGGCCACGTCGATCCGGCTCTTGGCATCGATGGATACCGAGGAGCCATCGCTCAGCGCGACCGAGCGCAACTCGCCGATCTGGGTTTCGTACTTTTCGTCCGGCACGTGAAGCGTAACCACCGCGACGGCACAGGCGGCGAGTGCGGCGAGGGTGCCGCCCGCCAGCGCCAGTCGCTTGCGCAGCGAAAAGCGTGCGGGCGCGTCCATCTGCTCTTCGGCAGGTTCTTGTGCCTGCTCCGGCTCGACTGCCGGCTCGAACAGGGTGAGCGTCGCCTGCGCGCGCAGCAGCGCCCCGGCATGGCGGGCATCGCTGGCGCACCATTCCTGCAGACCCGGCGGCGTTTCATCCGGCGCGGCGTCGAGCTTTACGGCCCAGGCTGTCGCCTCGGCTTCCAGTACCTCAACCGATTTTCCGCTTCCGGTCGTCAATCTTCCAGTCTTCCTGCCAGTTTTCGCGGGCGTCCGCTCGGCCATCGTCGGTTTCGCAGGCCCTCAGCGTGCGCTGTATCGCGCGAAGGGCCTTCTGAACATCGTTCTCGACGACATTTTCACTCACGCCAAGCCGTCTGGCGATGTCCTTCTGCGACAGGCCCTCCACCCGTTTCCAGGTGAAGATCGTCCGGCACCGTTCGGGCAGCGTGGCCAGCAGCGCTTCGACCAGCCCAAGCTGTTCGCGCGCGATGACCGCTGCCTCGACACCCGTCGTCCGATCCTCGACGAGCGAGGCGCCGCTTTCCGTAAAATCTTCGAGACGGACCACCCGTGCGCGGCGCAGGCTGTCGCGCCAGGCGTTCTTGACGATCTGCATGAAGTAGGCGCCGGGCCGGTCGATATGCTCGACGCAGCGCAGCGTCGCGAGGCGGCAGTAGGCGTCCTGGATCAGGTCGTCGATGTCGCTTTCGCTGACGCCAAGGCGCCGCAGCGTCGCGCGGACCTTCGGTTCCTGCGGGATCACATGAAGCGATACCCAGCGAACGATATGAGGCGGACAGATGGACAAGGCGCGGGCGTCTCCTGCCCGCGTATCTGGCCCCCGATTGCGAAACTATCGTGACAGGTGGGGGCGTGACAGCAGCGCGGCAGGCACCGGAGGTATCCGGCTGGCGACCATCTGTTCGGTTCCGCGCTCGATCGACCACAGGATACGCTTCTGTGCCGGATCCCAGGCGATGGCCTGTCCGTCGGTGACGGAGGCAATGGTCGTCACATGCTCCAGCGTGTCGCCGGATTTCGGCACGCGCAGCACGTAGATCTCGGGACGGTCGTGTCCGGTTACGTAGAGCAGGCCGTCCTTGCCCCACGCCCCGCCCGAGGCGCTCTTGGGGGCCATGCGGGCCAGCAGGTCGGCGGGGAAGTGCCACTGACCGGTCTCGTGGAACTGGCGGTCGTAGCGGACCAGCAGCGTTGCGGTGTGATCGTGGCCCGGTTCACCGCCGCGCCCGTCATAGTTGGCATAGGCGGCCCACCAGCTGCCCTCATGGGGGAGGAACCACGTCAGCGATCCGTGGCCGTGGCCCAGATCGTGTATGCGTTTTAACGTGAGCGTTCTGGCGTCGAGCCAGAGCACTTGGCTGTGCATGGGCGTCGCCGGATAGTTGGAGAAGGCGCAGACCAGATCGCGACCATCGACCACGCAGCTGTTGAGGTGCGGGAAGCGGGTGGGGTCGCCGTTCCAGATCGCGAGCCGCTTGTGCGTTGCCTTGTCGTAGCGCGCCACGGTGCTGTTCGCGACCGCGTAGATCGAATCGCGGCTGGCGGCGACGCCCTGATGTGCTTCGGGCGCGCCGATGCGTTGCGTTTCGACAGCGGCCAGCGGGGCGCCGATACTCGCCTGTGCATCGGCAAGGGGAACCCGCATGGCGACCAGAGCGACCGTCATCAGGGCGATGCGACGTGAAATCAGGCGCAAGTCTTTGTCCTTTCACGGTCTTGCCGGGCCTTGCGGAATTTGGGCTGCGGTGGCGTTTATCTGGGAGCGTGATTGCGCAGGCGCAAGGCGCCAGCATGACAGCGCGGATGTGACAGATTCGCATGAGGAGGAGGTGGCAGGGATGCGGCGCAACGTGCGTGCAATTTTGACGCAATGTGCAGGGCCCTGCGCGGCATTGCCTAAAAGCCCGGCAGACAGTTCCTCAATGCCCTGAATCCGTCGATGCCGGTCGCTTGCGGGACGTTCTGATCGCAGGCGACGAAATAGTTGTCAGGCACCGGGATGAGCGGCGGACAGCGCGTCGCGATCGGTTGTTTCAGTCAAGTCCCGGCGCAGTCGCATCGCGGGCGAGGTGCAAGCATAGCGGCCTCCGCGCGCATCAAAGTTACAAATGTTCCGGAGTCTGGCGATTTGTGCACAAGACAGCGTGCGTATTGCGGCAAGATGCTTGCTGCAAATTTGACCACCTTTTTGCAAGGCCGGGCACGCATCCGAAAAGAACCCGAAACGCGAGAGCGGGGCGCGATGACGCCTCGCCCGTGAAAGCACGAAGACATGCCGAGGGGAGGCCGCTGGATCAGGGCGCAGCAAAACATGGGGTGGACATGCAAAACCGACTTCTGACCACGACTTTCCTGTCGAGCCTGGGCCTTGCGGCTCTTTCCCTGTCCGCCAGCGCGCACGCGGCGGATGCTCCTGCGGCGGCAGTCGCTCCGACGACGGATACCGATGCCGATGGCGACGGGAAGACACCTTCGGCGCCGATCGTCGTCACCGGTGCGCGCGACATCGCTGGGATCGTCGTCAAGACGGACAGCGCGACGGTGTTCGGCCTCGACACGCCGCTGGTGGATACGCCGCGCTCGATCACCGAGATCTCGGACAAGCTGTTGTCGCGCTACAACATCAAGACCGTGTACGATTTCACCGCGGTGGCGGCAGGCACCTATACCGGCAGCTACTTCGGCGTGCCGGGTGCCATCGCCATTCGTGGCTCGGTGGCCGACAACTACTTCAACGGCTTCCAGGGCATCACCAACTTCGCCAACTTTCCGACGCCGGTGGATGCCAGTTCGAACATCGAGATCGTGCGCGGTCCGCCCTCGCCGATCTACGGTGCAGGGCAGGTCGGCGGTTTCCTGAACTTCGTGCCCAAGAGCGCGCAGGGCGACAAGACCAAGTACGTCGAGCAGCTGACCGGTGACGTCACGGCCACTTACGGCAGCTACCAGCAGCGCGAGGCGACCGCGAATGTCTCTATCCCGGTCAAGCTGGGCGGCAACGATGGCGGTCTGGCACTCTACGGAAAGATCGAGGATTCGCACAGCTTCTACCGGGGCATGCACCCCAGGTCGCAGATCGGGCAGGCGACGTACTCGACCGATCTCGGCAGCAAGCTCTCGCTCTCCGTCACCTACCAGTATCTGCATTCCGACGGCTATCTGAAGAACATCGGCTGGAATCGCGTTACACAGGATCTGATCGACAATCAGGAATACATCTCGGGCAAGCCGATTGCCCAGATCGTTGCACCGGGCGCCGATTTCATCACCAAGGATCAGTTCTACGCCAAGACCGGCGGCAGCACGATCGGCTTCTATGCGCCGTCGATCGGGGTGAACTATACGCCCAACGACTATACCGAGCTTGATCCCGCGACTGTGAAGACGGTCAAGCTATCGCCGCGCGACACGATGCTCGATCCCGAATACGATATCAACGAAGCGCATACGCACACTGCCTATGCCGGGCTGAACTATACCTTCGACGATGACAGCGTTCTGAAGTTCGAGAGTTTCTTCAACACCCTGAACAGTCGCAACTACCAGAGCTACGGCTTTGCCACCGTGTTCGACGCCTGGGTGGCCGAGCAGCGCATGAGCTACAAGTTCAATGTCGATGCCGGGCAGTTCCATCTCCAGACCATCGTTGGCGGCAGCTATCGCCACTCGCACTCGCACGATCTGGGGAGCCTGGACGATTTCGTGATCTCCGAGGATCGCCGCGACATCTCGGCAGGGGCGACGGCGGACGACCGCTTCAACGATCCGTTCCTGACGCCGGGCTATCAGTGGGCCACCTCGATCACCAGCAAGATCGACGATTTCGCCGCCTTCATGGTCAGCAATGCGACATGGGGGCACCTCGGCCTGACGGTGGGCGCGCGCTTCGACAACTACGATGTCCACGCGATCAACACCGGCACCGAGGTCGATGGCGTCTACACGCCCTATCACGCCACCAAGGCGCCGTTCACCTACAACGGCAGCCTCAGCTACTCGCTGCCGTGGTTCACGGTCTATGCGACTTACGCCAAGGCCTATTCGCTGAACCTGTCGCAGGGCGGCGCGGTGAACCCGGATCTGGTGGAGGACAACTCGTTCCTCGGCGGCTCGAAGCTGAAGGAGGCGGGGATCAAGACCTCGCAGTTCGGCGGGCGGCTGTTTGCCTCGCTCGACGTCTACGAGCAGCGCCGCAGCTATCTTTCGACCCCGGCCACGGGCGATCCGACCGTCTCGGAACTGCGCAGCCGCGGTGTGGAAGGCGAATTGCGCTGGCTGGTCACGCCGCGCTTCGGCCTGACCGCGACGGGCGCCTATCAGAAGACCAAGCAGATGCCGACCGATGGCGCCGGCACGTTCATCACGATGCCTTCGTGCCTCACCAATGCGGGCTGCACGGCGGGCTATGGCGGCTATACCTATACGCTGACCAACTATGTCGGGCTGACCAACGGGTACTATCTGCACTCGACGCCCAAATATACCGGCAGCCTGTTCGCGACTTACGATGCGAAGGGCCACTGGGGCCTGACGGCGGGCGTGCAATATGCAGGCAAGACCGGGGGCTTCCTGCCCGATGCCATCGTGCTGCCGTCCTATGCGCTGGTGAAGGTCGGCGCCTATGCGGCGGCGGGGCCGTTCCGGCTCGACCTCAATGTCGATAATCTGACCGACAAACTCTACTTCATCGCCAACAGCGATACCGATGCGAACGCCAACGTGCTGCCGGGGGTCGGCCGTACCGTCCACGCCAAGCTGACGTATTCGTTCTGACGATCTACTTCGGTGTGAACGAGGCGGCGCCGGAATCCTGCGGGGGTTTCGGCGCCGTCGCGCTTATGCTGCGGGCTTGCTCGCGATGCGCATCGCCAGCAGCGAGATCAGCAGGCTGGCGGGCAGGGCCAGCGTGGCATAGGCGCACAGCACCGCAAGGCCGGTGACGCCGGTATAGCCCGCCGCACCGCCGACGGTGGCGAACAGGTAGGACACCGCGATCACCGGCACGGCCAGCGTGCCCAGAACGATTGCCAGCGCGCGCCACTTCGATGCCAGCAGGCGGATCATCGCATAGACGAGCGCGAATGTCGGCAGCACCAGCGCCAGCGCCATCGCGAGCAGGTTCAGAGTGGCGTCGAGCATCGGTAAGGCCTCCTTGGTGCGAGCGGTTCGCAGAAGCGAGGCTCAAGCGGCGCTTCTGGCGAGGCTGGCGCACCAACGCAACGGGTAAATTGCCCCAGCCGGTCCGCGAGCTTTGCCCGCGGCTATCTGGCCCGCACAAAATCGCGTGAAGGCGGGGCGCCGAACTGGCGTGCATATTCGCGGCTGAACTGCGAGGCGCTTTCGTAGCCGACCGCGAATGCGGCGCGCGCGGCATCATGACTGTTCGACAGCAATTGTCGCGCCGCCTGAAGCCGCAGGGTCTTCTGGTATTGCAGCGGGCTGAGGCCGGTTGCCGCCTTGAAGTGGCGGTGGAAGGTCGGCACGCTCATCCCGGCGATCCGGGCCAGCGTCTCGATCCGCAGCGTCTGGTCGAAGCGGTCGCGCACGGTGGCGACGGCGCGGCGCACGCGCGAGAGGCGGCTGTCCTCGCGCCCGATCTGGCGTAGCAGCGGGCCGTGGCCGCTGCACAGCAGGCGATAGAGCACCTCGCGCTCACGCCCCGCGCCCAGTACGCCGATGTCCTCGGGCCGGTCGAGCAGCGCGAGCAGGGCGTCCCAGGCGATCAGCAGTTCCCGCGTCACCGGCGCGACGCCGAACCCGGCGAGCGGCGTGGCGGGGGGCTCCGGCGGCATCTGCGCCAGCACCGAGCCGAGCATGTCGAAGTCGATACGCAGCGCGGTGACGACATAGGGCTCGTCCGGTGTCGCCTCCATGATGCAGCCCATCGCGGGGACTTCCATCGAGGCGAGGAAGCAGCTGGCGCTGTCATAGCGCAGCACGTGGCTGCCGACCGTCACCTGCTTGGCGCCTTGCAGGACGAGGCAGATCATCGGCTGGTAGACGCCCGGCATCTGTTCGCCCGGCGTGCGGGAGGCGGCGATGGATAGGCGGGGAACGGCGGTTTCCAATTGCGTTTCGCTGGCGCCGTCGAGGGTATGGCGCAGCACGCGTTCGCGCATCGGTTCGAGCAGTTCGGCAAGATCGGTCATGAGCCGGAACATCGGCATTCGCACCCGCGCGCGCAAGGCGTTTGAGAGGATTGGGCAAGGGCTTGAGACGATCGGGCACCGGGCTCGCGCTGCCCTCATCCATATCCGGGGCAAGGCTGCCGGCAGGCGGCCGCAATGGAAAGGATATGACGATGAGCACACAGTTCGGCGCAACTTCCACCACCGATGATGTCCTGGCAGGCGTGGACCTCAAGGGTCGCCGCGTGCTGGTGACAGGCGCATCGGCGGGCCTGGGTGTCGAGACCTGCCGGGCGCTGGCCGCCCATGGCGCCGATGTGGTCGGCGCGGTGCGCAATCTGGCCAAGGGCGAGGCGGCAACCGCTGCCGTGCGCGCTGCTGCCGAAGCCTCGGAGGGTAGTTTCGCGCTGATCGAGTTGGATCTCGCCTCGCTGGCCAGCGTGCGCGCGGCGGCCGATGCGCTGGTGGCGGCAGGGACGCCGTTCGATCTGGTGATCGCCAATGCAGGCGTCATGGCCGCGCCGTTCGGGCGCACGGTCGATGGCTTCGAGACGCAGTTCGGCACCAACCATCTCGGGCACTTCGTGTTTGTCAACCGCATCGCCGGGTTGATCCGCGAGGGCGGGCGTCTGGTGAACCTGTCCTCGGCAGGGCACCGCTTCAGCGATGTCGATCTGGTCGATCCGAACTACGAGACGACGCCTTACGATCCGTGGCAGGCTTATGGCCGCTCGAAGACCGCCAACGTGCTGTTCGCGCTGGAGTTCGACCGTCGCCATGCCTCGCGCGGCGTCCGGGCGACGGCGGTGCATCCGGGCGGCATCCTCGAAACCGAACTGGCGCGGCATCTGGGCGAAGGCGAGGTCGAGGCGCTGGTGACGTCGCTGGACGAGCGCAACGCCGCCGCAGGGCTGCCCAAGTTCCAGCTCAAGACGATCCCGCAGGGCGCGGCGACTTCGGTGTGGGCAGGCGTGGTCGCCTCGGCGGACGAAGTCGGCGGCCACTATTGCGAGGATTGCCATGTGGCCGAAGTCCACGAGGGCGAGAGCATGGACGGCGTGCGCGCCTATGCGCTCGATCCAGAGAATGCGAAGGCGCTGTGGGCGCGCAGCGAGGAACTGGTGGGCGAGACGTTCTGATCGCCGCGCTAGCGACAGCGGACAAACGAAAGGCGCGGACCGAAATCCGCGCCTTTCCTGTCTTGCGGTGATCGAGGGTAAGCGTCAGGCCCCGGCGAGCGCGCCTTCGGCTTCGGCCAGCACCTTCACATGCTCGCTGTCGCCCAGCATCAGGCCGACGCGCTGATGCAGGCCGGTGGGCTTCACATCGAGGATGCGGGTGGTGCCGTCGATCGAGGTGCCGCCCGCCTGTTCGATCAGGAAGCTCATCGGGTTGGCTTCGTAGAGCAGGCGCAGACGTGCCTTGCCCGGCGTGCGGTGGTCGGCGGGGTAGAGGAACACGCCGCCGCGCTTCAGGATGCGGTGGACGTCGGCCACCATCGAGCCGGTCCAGCGCATGTTGAACTCGCGACCGCACGGGCCGGTGCCATCGGTCAGGCGCTCGTCGACGTAGCGGGTGACGGCGGGCGACCACTGCGGGCGGCGGGCCATGTTGATGGCGATCTCGCAGTTGCCCGAGGGAATCCTGATCGGCCCGTCGGTCATGATCCAGGCGCCAAGCTCACGGTCGAGCGTGAACTCGAAAACACCGGTGCCGATGGTCAGCACCAGCTGCGTCTGCGGTCCGTAGATCGCATAGCCGGCGGCGACCTGCGATGTGCCGGGCTGGAGGAAATCCTCCTCGCGCACTTCGCGCCCGGCGCATTCCTCGGGCGCGCGCAGCACCGAGAAGATCGTGCCGACCGACAGGTTCACATCGACATTGCTCGACCCGTCGATCGGATCGTAGACCAGCAGGTATTCGCCGCGAGGGAAGCGGTTGGGGATGGGGTGGATGGTGTCCATTTCCTCGGACGCCATGCCGCCCAGATGGCCGCCCCACTCGTTGGCCTCCACCAGCAGTTCGTTGGCCAGCACGTCCAGCTTCTTCTGGACCTCGCCCTGCACGTTCTCGGTGCCCAGGCTCCCCAGCACGCCGCCGAGTGCGCCCTTGCCGATGGCGTGGTTGATCGTCTTGCAGGCGCGCGCGACGGTCTCGATCAGCAGGCGCAGTTCGGGCGGGCAGGTGGAATCGGGGCGGCGCTGCTCTTCCAGCAGGAAGCGGGTGAGAGTGGTCGGTTTCATGAAGACTTCCCTTGCCTTTTGCCGATCATGCGTCGGCCGATGTGCCGTGTTTCAGGACGTCGATCATGCGGCTCAGGCCGATCATGCTGCATCGCATTCACATGCCTATGCAGCGTTTCCATCGGCTGGACGTCGCACGAAAACGGTGTTCAGAGCGTGTGCGGCGGGAACGTGACCGCTGTAAAGCCCAAATCGCCCCGCTGCCATGGAAACGCGTTTTTCCGTGGTTTCCCCTTCGAGCGCATATGTGAAAAAGCCCGTAGTTCAGCGTTTGCCTATTCGATCATGATGTTCCGCACCGAATGGTTGCACGAGTAGACCTGACCAACCTTGGTCGTCATGATGTCGAGGCACTGGCGCAGGCATACAAGTCGGCGCAGCCGTTCCCGAATATGTATATCGACAATTTCTTCGAGACGGAAATCCTGGATCAGATTCTCGACGAATTCGTCACTCATCCCGGTGAAATGGAAGCCAGCACCTACAATACGCTTCTCAAACGGCGCCAGTCCAACCTGAATGTCATGGGGCCGGTGACGCGCGCGCTGATAGAGGACATGCATTCTCCGGCGTTCATCCGGTTTCTGGAGAAAGTTACGGGCATCAAGGGGCTTATCCCCGATCCCTTCCTGTTCGGCGGCGGCACCCATGAGATCGGTACAGGCGGTTTTCTCAAGCTGCATACCGACTTCAACTGGCACAAGCGACTGAACCTGCATCGCCGTGTCAACCTGCTGCTCTATCTGAACAAGGACTGGCAGCCGGAGTGGAATGGCGCGCTGGAACTGTGGGACGCCAAGGTCCAGACAAAGGGCGCGGAGATCAGCCCGATCTTCAATCGTCTCGCCCTGTTCTCGACCACCGACGAATCCTATCATGGCCATCCCGAACCGCTGGCCTGTCCCGAGGGGGAGAGCCGCAAGTCGATCGCGCTGTATTACTATACGGCCGAGCGCCCCAAGAACGATACGCAGTTCGGCAAGTCCACCCAGACCAACTGGCGCGCCAAGCCGGGTGAGCAGTTCGACGTCAATCCCGTGCGCTACGCCGTCGCGCAGACGCTGCTGCGCTTCCCGATCGGGCGCAAGGTCGCGCGCATGCTGGGCAAGAACCTCTAGCCGCGGTCCGCTGACAAGAACACCGGGAGAAGCGGAAGGTCGGGGAGGGGAAATGGTGCCGGCTACAGGATTCGAACCCGTGGCCCCCTGATTACAAATCAGGTGCTCTACCAACTGAGCTAAGCCGGCGCTTGGTTCGCTGCCCTTATCAAGCCTTTCGCCTGTGGGCCAGAGCGATAATGCGGAAAATGGATCGGTGCGAGCCCGTCACGATGGCGGAAGTTCGTGCCGGGCCTGCCAATCGGCGAAACTGGGGCGATCCATGCTGAACAGGTCGGTCTGGCGCGAGTACCAGCCGCCGCCGTGCATGCGGGCGACAAGGTTCAGACCGAGCGTATCGACATAGAGCTTCTCGGCGTCGATCAGGTGGTCCTTGATATGGAAACGCTGCACTTCGCCCAGCGCAATCGTGACCGTGCCCGCCTCGACCGTCCGGAACAGGCGGCACTCCATCGCCACCGGCGCATCGATCAGGCGTGGTGGGGCGACGACGCTGGAAGGCGCGGTGGCAAGGCCCGCCATGTCGATCTCGTCGTATTCGGGCGGCGCGTCGATGCAGGTGAGGTTCATCGCCCCGGCCATCGCCTCGCTGACGAGGTGGACGACGAACTCACCGGTCTCGAGGATGTTGGCGGGGGTGTCCTTGTGGGTGCCGTCGGGGCGGCGCATCATGCCCACCACCAGCAGCGGCGGATTGCCGCCCATCGCGTTGAAGAAGCTGAACGGTGCGCAGTTGCGCCTGCCGTCCGCCGTCTGCGTGGTGATCCACGCGATCGGGCGCGGGGTGACGCTGGAGGCGAGCAGCTTGTAGCGGTCTGGTCCGGCCATCTGCGTGAAGTCGAATTCCAAGGCGCTCTCCTGCAAGGTGTTTCTGAGTTGATGTGGGTCAGGCGGCACCGAAGGTCCAGCCCTCGGTCCGGGCGATTTCGTCGGTCATCCCGCCAGGCTGCCAGAGGCCTGCGTCTTGCGAGGCCTTGCGCAGCCACGCGGCGGTGATCAGCGCGTCGGCGCTGTGATCGTCGATCGGCCCGGTGCTGCCAAGGCCTCGCGAGCCGAGCGCCTCCAGCGCGGCGTCGAGCAGCGCCCGGTCGGTCACTTTCGCGCGCGAGGCGGTGCGCCCTGCGGCGACGGCGGCTAGTGTCGTGTAGATTTCCGTCACCACCGAGCCTTCGCGCGGCAGCGGGTCGATGGGCCAGACCGGCAGCGCGTCGCCCAGCCGGTGCAGCATCCGCATCCCCGAAAGGCTCGACTTGCCGACTTGCGCTGCGCCCACGAGGTTGAAGTTCGAGTAGGGCTTGCACCCGGCGAGGGCCTGCGCCGCTTCGGTCACGCGCAGGCGGCCGCGCCGATGCGCAGCGCCGGGAAGATGGAAACGTTCGCCCTCGCGCCCGCCGTGACGGCGGAAGTAGGCGCTCAGCACGGGGTGATCGACGAAGCTGGAGACCGAGAGGTGAGGATCGCCCGCGCATGTCGCTTCCACCAGCGCCCAGAGCGCGCGGGCATCGGCGGGGCTCTCCTCCCAGCTCGGAAAGAACGCGTCCGCGTCAGCGAAGGGCAGCGAGATGCCGAGGTCGAGCCCGACCAGCGTATCGCGCGGAAGCCGGTGCAATAGCAGGTCGAGCACGCCCTCGCGCGACCAGTACCGGTGATCGGCGGGTGTCAGCAGGCGGGGAGGGGCATTGCTGCCGCTTTCGCAGATCGCAACGGCGATGCCTTTCTGGCGGGCCCCGAGCGCGCCCGACCAGTCGATCGCCATGAAGTGTGAAAACCGCGCCATGCCGGAGTGCGGACGCTTATCCACCGCGCCGTTCGGAGCGCAGCTTGGTCCAGTAGTCGAGGCGCTTCTTCAGGTCGCGTTCGAACCCGCGCTCGTTGGGCTGGTAGAAGTCCTGAGGTGGCACATCGTCGGGCCAGTAGTTGTCGCCGGAGAAGGCATCGGGCTGGTCGTGGTCGTAGTGATAGGCCGCGCCGTAGCCCAGATCCTTCATCATCTTGGTCGGCGCATTGAGGATGTTCATCGGCGGCGGCACCGATCCGGTCTGCCGGGCAAGGTCCATCGCCGCGGCCTTGGCGAGATAGGATGCGTTGGATTTGGGCGCGCTGGCGCAATAGACCACCGCCTGTGCCAGCGGCAGTTCGCCTTCGGGAAGACCCAGGAACTCGAACGACTGCTTGGCCGCCATCACCTGCACCATCGCCTGCGGATCGGCGAGGCCGATGTCTTCGCTGGCAATCGCGGCGAGGCGGCGCAGGATGTAGAGGGGCTCCTCGCCTGCCACCAGCATGCGCGCCATGTAATAAAGCGCGGCCTGCGGATCGGACCCGCGCACCGATTTGTGGAAGGCGGAAATCAGGTTGTAGTGCCCGTCGCGGTCCTTGTCATACACCGCCATGCGGCGTTGCAGGAACTTTCCGAGCGCAGCGGGGGTAAGCGGCTCTTCGATCCCGGCAGCATAGAGCGTCTCGGCCTGGTTGAGCAGGAAGCGCCCGTCGCCGTCCGCCGTCGAGATCAGCGCGTCGCGCGCTTCGGGATCGAGCGGCAGCGGGCCTGCCAGCGCTTCGGCCTTGTCGAGCAGGGTGCCCAGCGCCTCGGGCGTCAGGCGGTGGAGCACCAGCACCTGCGCGCGGCTGAGCAGCGCAGCGTTGAGCGCGAAGCTGGGGTTCTCGGTCGTCGCGCCCACCAGCGTCACCGTGCCGCGCTCGACGAAGGGCAGGAAACCGTCCTGCTGGGCGCGGTTGAAGCGGTGGATCTCGTCCACGAACAGCAAGGTGCGCTGTCCGGCCTTCGCCGCAACGTCGGCCTCGGCAAAGGCTTTCTTGAGATCGGCGACGCCCGAGAATACGGCGGAAACAGCCGCAAAGCGCATGCCCACGGCGGCGGCAAGCAGGCGCGCGGTGCTGGTCTTGCCGGTGCCGGGCGGCCCCCACAGGATCATCGAGGAGAGACGTCCCGCCGCGACCATCCGCCCGATCGCGCCTTCGGGGCCGGTCAGATGCTCCTGCCCGACAACATCATCCAGCGTGCGCGGACGCAGCCGGTCGGCCAGCGGCGCATCCTCGCGCGGGGTGTCGTCGGTGCTGCCGGAAGAGGGCAGGGCATCGGGGAACAGGTCGGACATGACCGCTATCTAGCGATGCTAGGCAAAGATTGCACCGGCTTGCGGGCCGGCGTAATCAGGCAGGCGTCATCAGGGCAGTGGAAAACCGCTGCCGATGGATGCAGGCAACGGGGAAGAGGATAGGCCATGGGGCTGCAGACGCGTGTGCGTGCGGGTTGGGGGTACTGGCTGGTGGCCGTGCTGGCGCTCTTGTGGAACGCCTTCGGCTGCCTGGACTTCTGGATGACGGTGACGCGCGATCCCGCCTATATGGCGCAGATGCCGCCCGACATGATCGACTGGCTCGATGCGGCGCCCGCGTGGATCTATGCCACATGGGCGGCGGGCGTGGGCGGCGGTTTGCTTGGCGCACTGCTGCTGCTGGCCCGCTCGCGCTGGGCGATCGGGGCTTTCGCGATCTCACTGGTGGGGCTGGCGGTCAATCAGGCGTGGCAACTGACCGGCGACATGCCCGCCTCGATGCACAGCCCCGGCAATCTGGCGATGACCGCGACGATCTGGGTCGTCGCGGTGGCATTGCTGTGGTTTTCGGTGCGGATGCGCTCGCGCGGTGTGCTGCGCTGACGATTAGAGGGGTTTCCGATCAGGCTGCGCCAGATCGACCACTCTAGCTTTTTGGTTTGTCGCCTTTTCCGAGTCATCAGGTGATCCCACCTGATTGGAAAATGCTCTAGCGCGGGGCGCGGGCCTTCTGACGCAGCAGGCGGACGTAAGTATCGGCCACGGCCTGATTGATGCGGTCCCAACTGAATTCGAGGCTGCGCGCCTCGCCTGCGGCACCGTGGGCGGCGCGCAGGGCAGGGTCTTCGATATAGGCGCGGATCGCTTCGGCCATCTGGTGGATCGCGCCCGGCGGCAGCAGACGGCCCGAAACGCGATCGTCGACGAGGCTCTGGCTGCCGGTCGCGGCGGCGGCGACCACGGGCAGCCCGCAGGCCATGGCTTCCAGCGTGACGTTGCCGAAGGTTTCCGTCACCGAAGGGTTGAACAGCATGTCCATCGAGGCGACCGCGCGGCCAAGGTCGGCGCCCTGCTGGAAGCCCACGAAAGCGGCGCCGGGAACGCGTTCCTCGAACCAGTCGCGCGCGGGGCCTTCGCCGATCACCAGCACGCGATAGGGAATGCCGCGCTCGCGCAGTTCGTCGAGCGTGTCGGCGAAGACGTCGAGACCCTTTTCCATGACGAGGCGGCCGAGGAAGCCGATGGCGATCTCGTGGTCGGCGATGCCGTGGCTGCGGCGCCATGCCAGATCGCGGCGACCGGAATGGAAGATCTCGCGGTCCACCCCGCGCGACCAGATCGACACGTCATAGTTCATGCGCTGTTCGCGCAGCACTTGCGCCATGGATTCCGATGGGGCGACCAGCGCATCGCAGCGGCGGTAGAAGCGGCGCAGGGCCGCTTCCATCACCGGCTCCAGCCAGGCCATGTTGTAATAGCGAAGGTACGTCTCGAAACGGGTATGGACCGAGGCGAGTACCGGAAGGTCGCGATCACGCGCCCAGGTCAGCGCCTGATGGGCGACCGGATCGGGCGAGGAGACATGAACCACGTTGGGCGCGAAGGCGGCGAGGTCGCGCCGAGCCTTGCCCGAGATCGAGAGCGGAAAGCGATATTCCGAACGGGTCGGGATCGGTACGGCGCGGATGCCGACGAGATCGCCGGTCGGCTCGAATGCGGGCTCGGCGACGGTCGGGGCATAGACACGCACTTGCGCACCCTGACGCAGCAGATAGCCGACAAGGCGGTTGAGCGCCTGATTGGCGCCGTCGCGAACGTAATTGTAGTTGCCCGAGAACAGGGCGATGCGAAGGTCGGCGGTATTCATACGCGCGTCCCATAGCCGTCCCTCGCGCGCTTGGCGAGGCGGCACGGTGTCCACAATGGTATGCAGGGCGACACGATTGTGGATCGTTGCAAATTCGTCACGTACTGGGAGACCGGGCCGGAGTGTCCCGGCATGATCGATATGAATAAGGCCCCCGCATCGCACCGATACGGGGGCCTGAGTATTCTTGAGGTTACGCACTTGGGGATTCGCCGGGTTGATTTCCCGGTCGGTCTGATCCTGTGTGTTCCCGCTACCGGCGCTTAGCGGCGCCAGTGGCCACGGTCGTCATGACCACGATCGTCATGGCCGTGGTTCCAGGCACCGCGGTCGTGACCACGGTCCCAGTCGCGGCGGTCATGGCCGCGATCCCAGCCGGGGCCGCGTCCACGATCCCAGCCCGGACCGCGCTGCCAGCCACGCGGCTCACCATACCAGCGGCCGCTGTAGTAGTGATCGCGATAGTACGGCGCGTAATAGCGGTCGTAGTAGCGATCCTGATAATAGCGGCCGGGGGCACCGTCATAATAGTAGTAATAGCCGGGACGGCCATCGACGCGCACGTAATGGCGGCGCGCATAGTAGTCGCGATCGTAGTAATAGCGATCGCCCCGGTCGGCGATGGCGGCGCCTACGGCAAGGCCGAGGATGCCGGCGCCAATGGCAATGCCGGTGTTATCGCGATGGCGATAGGGTTGCGCCATGGCAGGCGTCACGGCAGTCAGCGCGGTTGCAGCCAGTACCGTCGAAAGACCGATCTTGGTGAGTAGCGTTTTCATAATCTGTGCTCCCTTCCGGTGCCAGTCCGAGTACGGCGCGTCGGCGGGCAAACCTTGTGTAGGTGTGATGTCCAAATGGGGTTCGTCCAGTGAACCCCAACTTAACCTTGCGACAATCTGCGACAAATCGAGGGGCGTGCTGCGCCAGTCTGTTGCCGGCCATCGTTTCGATGGTGCTGTCGTCATCTTGGCGAGGCGCGAAAGCTCATGGTTTCAGCGCCTTCGCGAGGCAGCGCCCGGTTCCCGCAGTAGGGGGAGAACGGGAACCGGGCGCCTCGTGAGCCGGGGGAAGTCGGGTTAACCCCTGTCTTCCTCCCGGCTCCTCAGGAGGGGTCAGTAGCCGCGACGGTAGTTGTCGTAGTTGCGGCCATAGCCGTCGCGGTGGAAGCGGGCGTAGTCGTCGCGCGAGTGACGGCCACCGTCACGGTCCCAGTAGTAACCGTCGCGATAGTACCAGCCGTCGGTATAGACGGGTTCGGCATAGACCGGCTCGGCATAGCCGCTGTCGTAATAGCGATCATCGCGGTAGTGGTCACGGTTCGAGGACGAGGCGGCGATGGCGCCGACCGCGAGGCCAAGAATGCCCGCGCCGATGGCGACGGCGGCAGTGTTGCCGCCACGGCCGTGATATCCGCCGTAAGGGCGTGCCATCGCGGGGGTTGCGGTGGCAACGACAGCGGTGACGGCGAGAGCGGTGGCGAGGGTCGCCTTCCGGAAAATGGTCATGGTCGAAACTCCTTCCTATTGCGAGCCCGGTGATAAGGCCGGGGAGCGGACGGGCCGGTCCGGATGACCGGGGGTTTCGTCCGTTGTCGAAGATGCTTCTAGGCGAGCCTCGCTGAACGGGATTGGAGCAAGTCTGGCAGTTTCCGTTCAGGTTTGTATATCTGTGTATGAACAGAAACGCACATTTGCGCGATGGGATCGCGGGCGGGAGCTATCCCGGCAGGCCTGCGTTGCAAAAGGCAAACCCTTCAGGAACAGGAGAAATCACCATGGAGAGCCTTTCGCGCTTTCAGGGCAGGACCGTCATCGTCACCGGATCGTCCAGCGGGATCGGAGCGGCCAGCGCGCGACGTTTCGCTGACGAGGGCGCGAATGTGGTCGTTAACGGACGCGATGCATCGGCGTGTGAGCAGGTTGCAGGAAGCCTCGATCCCGAACGCACGCTCGTCGTCACCGGAGACGTGTCGGACCCGGCTTTCAGTGCCGAACTCGTGCGCCGGACGGTCGAGCGCTTCGGTGGGCTGGATGTCGTCCATGCCAATGCCGGTGTCGCCGTGGCGGGGCCATTCGCCCAGACGAGCGACGAGGACATCGGCAAGGTGATCGACATCAATGTGAAAGGCGCGCTGTACACGGCCAGAGCGGCCTACCCGGAACTGAAGAAGAGCCGGGGCTCGCTGGTGATGACGTCGAGCGTATCGGGCATCGGCGGCGATTACGAGATGGTGATCTATACTGCCTCCAAGGGCGCGGTGACGCAGATGGTGCGCTCGCTCGCGCTGGAATGGGGCAAGGACGGCATTCGGGTGAATGCCGTGAACCCTTCGATGACGCGCACGCCGATGGGCGAGGATCTCATCAACGACCCGGCCATCCAGAAAGCCTTCCTGCAGCGCGTGGCGATCAAGCGTTTCGGAGAGCCCGAAGACGTTGCCGCCGTGGTCGCGTTTCTCGCCTCGAAGGATGCCGGGTTCGTCACCGGCGTGAACCTGCCGGTCGATGGCGGCATCAGCGCTTCGAACGGCCAGCCGAACTTCGCGACGCTGCAGGCGGGGCAATGACACTGGCGATCCGGCTCACGCGCCCGGTCTGCACGCAAGCCTGCTGAAATGCGAAAGAGGGCGCGAAGCCGAAGCCTCGCGCCCTCTTTTCTGTCATCGCCGCACAAGCGCCGATATCGGAACGGCTGGGATCAGTCGTTCTTCTTGCGGCTCTGCTTCTTGCGCTCGTTCGGATCGAGGATCGCCTTGCGCAGACGGACCGACTGCGGGGTGACTTCGACCATCTCGTCGTCGTCGATGTAGGCGATCGCCTGCTCCAGCGTCATCACGCGCGGCGGGGTGAGGCGGATGGCGTCGTCCTTGCCGGTCGAACGGAAGTTCGTCAGCTGCTTCGACTTCATCGGGTTGACTTCGAGATCGTCGGTCTTGGCGTTCTCGCCGATCAGCATGCCCTCGTAGATCTTCTCCTGGGGCTTGATGAACAGCACGCCGCGATCTTCGAGCGAGTTCAGCGCGTAGCCGACGGCTTCACCGGTGCAGTTCGAGATCAGCACACCGTTCTGGCGGCCTTCGATCGGCCCCTTGTGGCTGTCGTACTTCTCGAACAGGCGGTTCATGATGCCGGTGCCGCGGGTGTCCGAAAGGAACTCGCCGTGGTAGCCGATCAGACCGCGCGAGGGGGCCGAGAAGGTGATGCGGGTCTTGCCCGAGCCCGAAGGACGCATGTCGGTCAGCTCGGCCTTGCGGCGCTGCATCTTCTCGACGACCGTGCCCGAGTGCTCGTCGTCCACGTCGATCACGACGGTTTCGTAAGGCTCGGTGCGGCCACCGTTCTCGTCGGTGCCGAACAGCACGCGGGGACGGCTGATGCCCAGCTCGAAACCTTCGCGGCGCATCGTCTCGATGACGACGCCCAGCTGAAGTTCGCCGCGACCGGCGACTTCGAAGCTGTCCTTGTCGGCCGATTCGGTCACGCGGATGGCGACGTTGGTTTCCGCTTCGCGCATCAGGCGGTCGCGGATCATGCGGCTCGTCACCTTGTCGCCTTCACGGCCCGCGAGCGGCGAGTCGTTGACGGCAAAGCGCATGGCGAGGGTCGGCGGATCGATCGGCTGGGCCTTGATCGGCACAGTGACCTGCGGGTCGGCGATGGTGTTGGCGACGGTCGCCTTCTCAAGGCCGGCCAGCGCGATGATGTCACCGGCGCGGGCTTCGTCCACGGGAACGCGGTCGAGGCCACGGAACGAGAGCACCTTGGTGGCGCGGCCCACTTCGATGACCTTGCCGTCCATGTCGAGGGCACGGATCGGGTCGTTGACCTTCAGCGTGCCCGACTGGACGCGGCCGGTCAGCACGCGGCCCATGAAGTTGTCGCGGTCCAGCAGGGTGGCGAGGAACGAGAACGGCGCATCGACGTCAAGGTCGGGCGCGGGAACGTGCTCGACGATCTTCTCGAACAGCGGCGTCAGGGTGCCTTCGCGCAGGTCCGGATCGTAGCTGGCATAGCCGTTGCGGCCCGAGGCGTAGAGCACCGGGAAGTCGAGCTGCTCGTCGTTGGCGTCGAGGCTGACGAAGAGGTCGAACACTTCGTCGAGCACTTCGGCGTGACGGCCATCGGGACGGTCGATCTTGTTGACGACGACGATCGGCTTGAGGCCGAGGCCCAGCGCCTTGCCGGTCACGAACTTGGTCTGCGGCATCGCGCCTTCCGACGAGTCGACCAGCAGAACGACGCCGTCGACCATCGAGAGGATGCGCTCGACTTCGGCGCCGAAGTCGGCGTGGCCGGGGGTGTCGACGATGTTGATGCGATAGCCGTTCCACTCGATCGAGGTCGGCTTCGCGAGAATGGTGATCCCGCGCTCCTTTTCGAGGTCGTTGGAGTCCATGGCGCGCTCTTCGACGCGCTGGTTGTCGCGGAAGGTGCCGGACTGGCGGAACAGCTGGTCGACGAGCGTGGTCTTGCCATGGTCGACGTGCGCAATAATCGCGATATTGCGCAAGGGAAGCGGGGCGGACATGCGTTTTGCCTTCGGTATGGAGGGGCAGGACGGTGCGTCGCTGCACCGCAAAATCCGCGCGCCCTTAGCGCAAGAGTGCCTGCGCGGCAAGTCCGGGGCGGTGTGGCGCTCCCGACAGAGGTGGGCCCAAAAGGCTGCGGTCGGGCGCAGGCGGCGGCATCGCGGCGCTGTCCTTCGCCCACTCCGCGATGTTGCGCTTGCGTGATACGATTCGGAAATGCTTTGAAATTTCGGGTGCCTTGTGGAACAACTTGGCGCTGAGAAAGGCCATCGCCGAAGATGGCCTGTCGCACAAACGGGGGAAAGATCATGGTGCCTTACGGCGGTTTCTGGTGGCGGGTACTCGCCTATTTCATCGACGCGATCGTGATGCAGGTGGTGATGAGTGTCCTGGGCGCCGTCATGGGCGTTGGAATCGGGCTGGGCTCGGTGATGAGCGGCATGGACCAGACCGGTGCGAACTTCGCCATCATTGCACTGACAACCAGTATCAGTCTGGTACTCAGCTGGCTCTACTTCGCGATCATGGAAAGTTCGCCCACTCAGGGCACGCTGGGCAAGATGGCGGTGGGTCTGGTCGTGACAGACGAGTTCGGCCAGCGCATCGGCTTCGGCAGGGCGACGGGGCGCTATTTCGCCAAGATCCTCTCCAGTCTGATCCTGTGCATCGGCTACATCATGGTCGCCTTCACCGAGCGCAAGCAGGGCCTTCACGACATCGTGGCGCGCACGCTCGTCTACAAGACGCGCGATCCCAAGCTGGTTGTCATGGATGAACGGGTGTTCGCGTAAGGTACGCGTGACGTTTCGGGGCTTTTTCAGATGATCGATTACATGCTGATGCCGTTCCGCCGCTATGCGCAGACGTCGGGGCGTTCGCGGCGCAAAGAATACTGGGCCTACATCCTGCTCAACCTGCTGGTCTATGGTGGGCTGGTAGTGATCGCGATGGCGATGGGCATGTCGGCGGATGCGCTGGACCGGCTTTCTGACATGGGATCGAACGCCGAGCGGTTGGGGCCGGGTTTTGCACTGCTGGCGGGGTTGGGCCTGCTGTTCTTCTTCGCGACGTTCGTGCCGAACATCGCAGTAGCGATCCGGCGCCTGCACGACCGCGACATGAGTGGCTGGTGGTATCTGGGTTTCGTGTTTCTGGGCGCTGTTCCGTTTGTGGGATGGATCGTCAGCATCGCGTTTCTGGTGGTGCTGGCCTTGCCGGGAACGCCGGGGCCGAACCGCTTCGGGGAGGATCCGAAAGATCCCGCAGGCGCAGAGGTGTTTGCCTGATGGAGCGATGAAGCCCCGGAAAAGCGTGCATTTCGCCGCGCTTTGCGGTTGCAAACAATTGCTTTGCTGCATGCGGGCGGCCCTATGCCCTATCTGGAAGGATTGAAGACGGGACGTTCCAGATGACTATCAATTACCGCAGCTTCGGGTTTCAGGTGCTTGTCGGCATGGTTGCAGGGCTTGCGCTCGGCGTGGCCGCGCGGGCGATCGGGCCTGCGGCTGGCGGTGATCTGAACTGGCTGGCGGTGACGTTGAAGACGCTGGGCAGCGTTTTCGTCACGCTGCTGAAGGCTGTGGTGCCGCCGCTGGTGTTCACCGCCATCGTTGCCTCGATCGCCAACTTGCGCGCGCTCGACAATGCCGCGCGGCTGGCGGGACAGACGCTGCTGTGGTTCGCGATCACCGCGCTGATCGCGGTGTCCATCGGCATCGCCATCGGCCTCGTATTCCAGCCGGGCGTGGGCATCGGCCCTGCCGCCACGCCGCCGACACGCCCCGATTCGGTGGGCGGCTGGCTCGACTTCCTGACCGGCCTCGTCCCCGGCAACAGCCTCGCGCTGACCGGCTCCAGCAAGCTGACGGCGGACGGCGGCGTGTCCACCAGCCTCTCGTTCAACGTGCTGCAACTGCTGGTGATCTCCATCGCGGTGGGCCTTGCGACGCTGAAAGTGGGCGAAAAGGCCGAGCCGTTCCTCGTCTTCGTGCGCTCTTTCCTGGCGGTAGTCCGCGCGATCCTGGGCTGGATCATCCGCCTGACGCCGATCGGCTCGGCCGCGCTGATCGGCACGGCGGTCGCGACCTATGGCTGGGAAGCACTGGCGCGTCTGGGCACCTTTACCGCAACGATCTACCTCGGCCTCGCGCTGGTGCTGCTGGTGGTCTATCCGCTGCTTCTGCTGGCCCACGGCCTCAGCCCACGCGCGTTCTTCGCCAAGGCCTGGCCGGCGATCCAGCTGGGCTTCGTCTCGCGCTCGTCGGTCGGGACGATGCCCGTCACCGAGACCGTCACCGAGCGCCTCGGCGTGGAGAAGGGCTATGCCGCCTTCGCGATCCCGCTGGCCTCGACCACCAAGATGGACGGCTGCGCCTCGATCTATCCGGCGCTTTCGGCGATCTTCGTGGCGGGTTTCTATGGCATCCATCTGGCGCCGATCGACTACCTGCTGATCATTTTCGTCTCGGTCGTCGGTTCGGCGGCGACGGCGGGGCTGACCGGCGCGGTGGTGATGCTGACGCTCACGCTCTCGACGCTGGGCCTGCCGCTGGAGGGCGCGGGACTGCTGCTCGCCATCGACCCGATCCTCGACATGGGCCGCACGGCGGTCAATGTCGCAGGGCAGGTGCTGGTCGCCACGCTCGTCGCCAAGCGCGAGGGCATTCTGGACGAGAGTGCCTACAACGCTGCTGCCGGAGAGCTGGCGGCGGCCTAGAGCATTTTCTAGTCAGGTTGAATTACCTGATGACTCGGAAAATGCGGCAAACCGCTTTAACCTTCGGCGCCTGATTATTCAGGACTTTGTGACAGCGCCGGGAACTGAAATTCCGTCTATGCCGTTCCCCCTGCATATGGCGCGCAAGCCTCGCGCGCCGCATCGTCTGCGGGCTTTTTGCTGCAGCGCTGGCGGGAGACGGATGATGTACGAATTCCAGTCGGAAACGGTCGCGAGCGAAGTGACCGTGCGCGTCGATCACGGCGTTTCCCCCGGCGATGCTGCACCTGTCTCCAGCAAGCAGTCGCGCGCGATCCCGGACGCGTTCGTGCAGGACACGCTTCATGCCTCCAGCCTGCTGCAACGCTCGGCGCTGGGCCTGCTCGGCAATGCCGACTGGACGCGCCGCTTTGCCAGCGATGCACAGAACATGGCCGACCTGTTGCGTGCGATGGGCTTCGTCGGTGTGCCGGGTGCGGTGACGCTTCCGCGCGGTTGACGCGCGGCTAATCGTTCGGCCCGCAACTCTCGCCGCGGGCCGAACGCATCTTCAGAACCAGGCGCGGATGCCGATCACGGCGACCGGCCGGTCGGGATCGTCGCCATCGGCCCGCATATATCGGGCCGTCCGCCCGAAGCTCTTCTGCCATTCGACACCCACGTAAGGCGCGAATTCGCGAGCGATCTCGTAGCGAAGCCGCAGGCCCGCTTCGAGCGAGGTGAGCCCCGCACCGGTGCGCAGGCTCGGCATGTCCTGCGCCGAGAAATTCGCCTCGATGCGCGGTTGCAGGATCAGTCGCTGGGTTACGCGCATGTCGTGATCGGCCTCGATGCGTCCGGTCAGTTCGCCGTGGGTGGAGAGGAACGCGCGGGCCTCCACATCGAACATGTAGGGTGCAAGGCCCTCGATCCCGACCGTGCCCTGTGTGCGGTCCGGGCCGGGGGAGATCACTTCGCGCACGCCGGCCTGCGCGTCGAACCACGGGCCGATGGCATGGCTCCAGAGGGCCTGCACCTCGGCGCTGTCGAGCCCGCCGTGGAAGGCCGCCTCGCCTTCGCTCTTGATCCACAGGCGGTCGGTATCGCCGCCGGTGCGGGCATCGGCTTCCCATGCCCAGCCATCTGCCCCTTTGCCTGACTGTGCTTCCAGCCGGTCGAGCAGGACCATGGTGGAGGGCATCGAGCCCATTTCGTGTGCCATCGCCATGCGCGCGGCGGCCATCTCGCCCGCCGGATAGAACGCATCGGCGGCGTGCGTCGGGCCGGAGAACGCACCGGGCGGGGGCGGGCCTTGTTTCGGTTCGGCAGCGGGTGAGGCAGGCATGGCCATGCCCTCCATCCCCGACATGTCATGCGAAGGGGCTGGTTTCGGAGCCGGTGTTGCAGGCGGTGTCGGCGTGGCGTGCCCGGCATGTTTGTGGTCGGCCATATCCATTCCGGACATGTCCATCCCTGCCATGTCGTCCATCGACGATTGATCGGCCGATGTCTGGGCCATCGCGGAGACAGGCATGGATACGGGCAGGGCCCAGCAGGCCCCGGCGAGCAGAAGTGCGCGGATCATGCGGCGCCTCCATCCATCGGGCGGACCGAGACGACGTTGAACATCCCCGCCATCATGTGCAGCAGCAGATGGCAGTGGAACGCCCAGTCGCCCGGCGCATCGGCGGTGAGGTCGAACGTGACATAGCCGCCCGGCAGCACGTTGACGGTGTGCTTGCGCGGGGCCCGGTCGCCCTTGCCGTTGGCGAGGTCGAACAGGAAGCCGTGGAGGTGGATCGGGTGGGTCATCATCGTCACGTTGACCAGCTTGAAGCGCACCCGTTCACCGCGTTCGAGGCGGATTGGTTCGACCATATGCGAGAATTTGCGCCCGTCGAACGACCACATGTATCGCTCCATGTTGCCGGTCAGGTAGACGACGATCTCTCGCGTGGGCAGGGTGATGTCGTCCCGCGCTTCGGGCGCTTCGAGGTCGGTGTAGACCAGCACGCGGTGATCGACCTGTTCGAGGCCGAGGCCCCGGTCGCCCATGCGATTGGCGGGCATCGGCGCGATCATGTCGACACCTGCGTTCAGATCGACACCCGGCGCATTGGCGGGGTCGCGCATTTTCATCGAGCCGTGGTCCATCGCCATGTTCGACATCCCGCTCATGCCCTGCATGTCCCCCATATCGCCCATGCCCATGTCGCGCATGGTGAGGCGGGGGGGCTTGCGCAGCGCAGGGACGGGCGCGACCATGCCGGGGCGCGGCGCGAGTGTGGCGCGGGCCATGCCCGAACGGTCGATGCTTTCCGCCACGAGGGTATAGGCGCGGTCTTGCGGCGTCACGATCACATCGTAGGTCTCGGCGACGCCGATCTGGATCTCGTCGGTCTCGACCGGCTTCACGTCGCTGCCGTCCGCCGCGATCACGGTCAGCGGCAGGTCGGGGATGCGCAGGTTGAAGATCGTCATTGCCGAGGCGTTGATGATGCGCAGCCGCACGCGTTCGCCCGCATGAAAGAGCGCGGTCCAGTTGGCGTGCGGATCGTGCCCGTTGACGAGGTAGGTATAGGGGGCCCCGGTCACGTCGGCGATGTCGGTGGGCGACATGCGCGTGCGGCTCCAGCGCAGCCGCTCGGACAGCGGCATCGGCTTGCCCGAGGGGCTTTGCGTCAGCGTCTGCTGCTGGAAGTTGAAGACATCGGGATCGACCTTGAGCTTGTGCAGCATGGCCATGGGCGACAGCGCGCTCCAGTCCGAGAGGACGAGGATCATTTCGCGATCGCTCGCCACGCGCTCTGGCCCGGCGGGATCGATCACCAGCGGGCCGATCAGCCCGGTGCTTTCCTGTCCGCCCGAATGGCTGTGATACCAGTAGGTGCCCGACTGGCGCACCGGGAAGCGATAGCGGAAGGTCTCGCCGGGGCGGATGCCGGGGAACGAGAGGCCCGGAACGCCGTCCATCCGGAACGGCAACAGCAGTCCGTGCCAGTGGATCGAGCTGTCCTCGTCCAGATGGTTGGTGACGTCGATGGCGGCGTCCTGCCCTTCGCGCAGGCGGATCAGCGGGCCGGGGACGGTGCCGTTGACGCAGGTTGCCTGCATGGTGCGGCGGCCCACCGTGAAGGGCGCGCGGGCGATGGTGAGGGCGATGTGCTCGCCCGAGAGCGTGCCGTCGGCGGTGCTCATAGGCATCTGCCCGTTCGTCGTCGGCCTGCCTGTCATGGGCATCGTGTGGTGGGAATGGTCGGTCTGGGCCATGGCCCAGCGCGGCAGCAGCAGCGAGGCGCCCAGCGCTCCGCCCATGGCTCCGGCGCGGGTCAGCAGCGCGCGCCGGTCGAATGCGGTATCGGTCATCTGTCTGTCCTCTCCGGCCGCACAAGGTGTGCCGGGATGAGCGTATTCGTGTCCGGCGCGCCTCACGGGCGGGCCGGGGTGTCGAGGCTCAGGACAGTCGCGGCGGGGGCGGATCGAGCGCGGCGGCGCGGCGCAGGGCTAGGGCGGGAAGCTCGCGAGGCGCTGGGGCGAGCGGGTCGAGCCATGCCGGGACTGCGCCTGGCAGGTCGGGCACGGTGACGCCCGCCGCCATCAGGCACGAGGCGAGGCAGTGCAGCGTTGCCGCCGCATCGTGGTGCATGTTGCCGGGAGAGGTATCGTCACAGCAGGGGGCGCGGGGCTGTTCGGACGCCATCGCATGATGGCCGTGGGCCGCCATATCCATCTGGCTCATCTGCATCGGAACCACGCCCGCGAAGGCAGGGGCCAGCACCAGCAGGAGCGCACACAACGCCATGACCAGCGCAACCGTCGTCCGGACCTCGGGCAGTCGCGCGGGCGCGCTGCGGATCGGGGAAGGGCGGGCGATGCTCACGCGAGGGACGATCCTGAAACGAAAAACCGGGAGCCCCGACCGAAAGACGAGGGGCGGCAACTGCCCTCGGCCCGATCAGGCGCTCCCAGTGTAGCGCCGGTGTTCCGTTGCTCGCAAGGGGCTTGGCGCAAGCGGTCCGGCATCCCCGGTTTGTTATCGGGGGCCCCGGTTATTGCCCGGTGGTATTGTTCTCCTTCAGATCCCGCCGGAACGCGTGGAGCAGCGGTTCTGTATAGCCGTTGGGCTGGCGGGTGCCCTCGAAGATCAGCGCGTGGGCCGCCCGGAAGGCAAGGCTCGTACATTCGTGCCCCGACATCGCGCGGTAGGCCGGATCGCCTCCATTTTGGCCATCGACCTTGCGCGCCATGCGCCGCAGCGAATCCTCGACCTGACTGGCGGACATCACCCCGTGGAGCAGCCAGTTGGCGATATGCTGCGAGGATATGCGCAGCGTCGCGCGGTCCTCCATCAGACCCACATCGTGGATGTCGGGCACCTTGGAGCAGCCGACGCCCTGATCGATCCAGCGCACGACATAGCCGAGGATGCCCTGGACGTTGTTGTCCAGCTCCTCCCAGATTTCCTCGGCCTGCCAGCAACGGTCCATCGCCAGCGGCGCCTCCAGCAGCGCATCGAGTGGCGCGACCGGCTCGGCGGCGCGGGCCTGCTGGCGCGCGGCCACGTCGCAGCGGTGGTAGTGCGTCGCGTGCAGAGTGGCGGCGGTGGGCGAGGGCACCCAGGCGGTGCTGGCCCCGCTCATCGGGTGGGCCTGCTTCTCGGCCAGCATCGCGTGCATCCGGTCGGGCGCGGCCCACATGCCCTTGCCGATCTGCGCACGGCCCGCAAAGCCGCTGACAAGGCCGATCTGGACGTTGCGATCCTCGTACGCCCTGATCCATTCCGCCTGCCGGATGCCGCTCTTGCGGCGCATCGGCCCTGCCAGCATCGATGTGTGGATCTCGTCGCCGGTGCGGTCGAGAAAGCCGGTGTTGATGAAGAACACCCGGTCCTTCACGGCATGGATGCAGGCGGCAAGGTTGGCGCTGGTGCGCCGTTCCTCGTCCATCACGCCGATGCGGATGGTGTGGCGCGGCAGGCCGAGCATGTCCTCGACCGCATCGAACACCGCATCGGCAAAGGCGCACTCTGCAGGTCCGTGCATCTTGGGCTTGACGATATAGATCGCGCCCTTGCGGCTGTTGCGGATGGACCCGCTGCCGCGGATATCGTGAAGCGCGATCAGGCTGGTGATCGCGGCATCGAGCAGGCCCTCGAACGCTTCGCTCCCGTCCGGCAGGCGGATCGCGGGCGTCGTCATCAGGTGGCCGACGTTGCGTACCAGCAGCAGGCTGCGCCCCGGCAGGACGAACGTCTCGCCCGCCGCCGTCGCATAAGTACGATCCCCGGAAAGCTTGCGCTCGATCAGGGTGTCGCCCTTGACGAAGTGGGCGGTCAGATCGCCGCGCATCAGCCCCAGCCAGCCGCGATAGGCGGCAACCTTGTCCTCGGCATCGACCGCCGCGACCGAGTCCTCCAGATCGACGATGGTGGAAAGCGCGCTTTCGAGCAGCACGTCGGCGATGCCTGCCGGGTCGATCCTGCCGACCGGGTGCGCCGGATCGATCACCAGTTCGATATGCAGGCCGTGGCGGCGCAGCAGCAGGTTGCTGCCGCTGCGCCCGGCCAGTTGCGACGGATCGGCGAGTTGGGGTTCGCCGCCGGTCCAACCGGCCCACGAGCCCTCGCGAAGCGGGGCGGCTTCGTCGAGGAAGGCTTTCGCCCAGGCGATCACCCGCTGGCCGCGCGCCCGGTCGAAGTCGCCGTGCGGTGGTGGCGCGCCATCCAGCGCATCGGTGCCGTAGAGCGCATCGTAGAGGCTTCCCCACCGCGCATTGGCGGCGTTGAGGACGAAGCGCGCGTTGAGCACCGGCACGACCAGCTGCGGCCCGGCCAGCGAGGCGATCTCGGGGTCGAGATCTGCGGTGCCAATCGTGAAAGGCGCAGGCTCCGGCGCCAGATAGCCGATTTCCTCCAGAAAGGCGCGGGGGGCACCGGTTCCCGCGCCGGGATGTGCGCGGTGCCACTGGTCGATCTGGCGCTGAAGGCTGTCGCGCGTTTCCAGCAGGGCGCGGTTTTCCGGCGTGAAGCGCGCGATCAGATCGGCCAGCCCCTGCCAGAACGCCTCCGCTGCGATCCCGGTGCCGGGCAGCGCTTCTTCCTCCACGAAGCGGGCGAGTTCGTCCGCTACGTGAAGCCCCGCGCGCGAGACGAGATGCTCGATCCCGGAAGGGGCATCGGGGCGTGCGCCGGATGCAAGAGTTGCGCTGGTGGCCATGGGTTTCATCCTCTCTTGGTCGGTTTTTGCTCTTTTACAGGGCTTTATCGGACCCGGCCCAGCCGGTGCAGCAGGTGCGCGTACTTCGAGGATTCCGGCAACTCGCCGATCTCGCGCGCATAGTGCGCGACAGCGGTGCGCAGCAGCTGGAAATCCTCGGTCGAGAAGACCGCGCGGGCACGTTGGGGTTCAGTCATGTCTAGTCTCCTTCTTCTTCGGTGGGGTTGTCAATCGGTAGTGGTCTTGGAGGTTTTACGCCGCGAACTGGTTCATCGTGTTGTCGGCACCGCCCGCCTTGAGCGCGGCATCGCCGGCGAAGTATTCCTTGTGGTCGTCGCCGATGTCGGAGCCGGCCATGTTCTGATGCTTCACGCAGGCGATGCCCTGGCGGATCTCCTGGCGCTGCACGCCCTTGACGTAGCCGAGCATGCCCGCCTCGCCGAAGTATTCGCGCGCCAGATTGTCGGTCGAAAGCGCGGCGGTGTGGTACGTCGGCAGGGTGATGAGGTGGTGGAAAATCCCCGCCTCGCGCGCCGCGTCCTTCTGGAAGGTGCGGATGCGCTCGTCGGCTTCCTGTCCCAGTTCGGTGCCGTCGTAGTCCACGCTCATCAGCTTCGCCCGGTCGTAGCCCGACAGGTCGCGGCCTTCCTGCGCCCAGCGGTCATAGACCTGCTGGCGGAAGTTCAGCGTCCAGTTGAAGCTGGGCGAGTTGTTGTAGACCAGCTTGGCATTGGGGATCACCTCGCGGATGCGGCTGACCATCCCGCCGATCTGGCCGATGTGCGGCTTTTCGGTCTCGATCCACAGCAGGTCGGCGCCGTTCTGGAGCGCGGTGATGCAGTCCAGCACGCAGCGGTCCTCGCCGGTTCCGGGGCGGAACTGGAAGAGGTTCGAGGCGAGGCGCTTGGGGCGCATCAACTGCCCGTCGCGGGTGATCAGCACGTCGCCGTTACCGATCTGCGCTGGGTCCACCGTCTCGCAATCGAGGAAGCGGTTGTAGGCATCGCCAAGGTCGCCCGCCTCCCGCGTGAAGGCGATCTGCTTGGTCAGCCCCGCGCCCAGCGAGTCCGTGCGCGCCACGATCACGCCGTCGTCGACGCCGAGTTCGAGAAAGGCATAGCGGACCGCGCGGATCTTCGCGAGGAAGTCCTCGTGCGGGACCGTGACCTTGCCGTCCTGATGGCCGCACTGCTTCTCGTCCGAGACCTGGTTCTCGATCTGGATCGCGCAGGCCCCGGCCTCAATCATGCGGCGGGCGAGCAGATAGGTCGCCTCGGCATTGCCGAAGCCCGCATCGATATCGGCGATGATCGGCACGACATGGGTTTCATGCGTGTCGATCGCGTGTTCGAGACGCTTGGCCTCCATCTCGTCACCCGCCTCGCGCGCCTTGTCGAGATCGCGAAACAGCAGGCCCAGCTCGCGCGCATCGGCTTGACGCAGGAAGGTGTAGAGTTCCTCGATCAGCGCCGGAACGCTCGTCTTCTCGTGCATCGACTGGTCGGGCAGGGGGCCGAACTGGCTGCGCAGCGCCGCGATCATCCACCCCGAAAGATAGAGGTAGCGGCCCTTGGTGGTGCCGAAGTGCTTCTTGATCGCGATCAGCTTCTGCTGACCGATGAAGCCGTGCCAGCAGCCCAGCGACTGGGTGTAGGCCGCCGGGTCCGCATCGTAGGCGGCCATGTCGCGGCGCATGATTGCGGCGGTGTGGCGCGCGATGTCGAGTCCGGTGCGAAAGCGGTTCTGCGCCCGCATGCGGGTGGCCGCCTCCGCGTCGATCGCCTGCCACGGGGCGCCGTTCCCGGCGATCAGCGAGGCAAGGCTGGTGATGTCGGTCTGGTAGGTCATCGGGCACTCTCTTGTTGCGAGAAACTGTGCCTCGGGAGGTGCCACGGGTTTGTGCGACGCGACATGCGTTGCGGTGTTGAGATGTCAAACTTTACAAAACTGGATTGTAATGTTGTAATGTAATGCACAGGAGGGGGCTGCTGACCAATGGCGCGCAAGTCGATCTACATGGGACCGCGACTGAAGCGGGTACGGCGCGATCTGGGGCTGACGCAGGCGGACATGGCCGAAGGGCTGGAGATTTCCGCCTCCTACGTCGCGCTGATGGAGCGCAACCAGCGCCCGGTGACGGCGGAACTGCTGCTGAAGCTGGCGGCGAACTATCGCATCGACATTGCCGATCTGGCCGATGGCGGCACCGACGAAGCCTCGGCGCGGCTGCAGGCGGTGCTCAAGGAGCCGATGTTCGCGGACATCGACCTGCCCGCGCTCGACGTGGAGGACATCGCCACCAGCTATCCGGGCTTCGCCGAGGCGCTGCTGCGGCTGCATACCTCCTATCGCGAGGAGCAGCTGGCGTTGGCTGCCCGGCGCGAAGGCGACGGGGAAGGCGGCGCGGCGCCCGCCAGCGATCCGGTGGCCGAATCGCGCGCCTTCCTCGCCTCGCGCCGCAACTGCTTCCCGGCAATTGACGACCACGCGGCAGAGGTGGCGCAGGCGGCACCGGGTATCGAGGCAATCGTCACGCGGCTGGAGCAGCGCCATCGTCTGACCGTGCGCTTCGTCGATCCCGCCACGATCATGGGCGCGCGGCGCTGGCACGATGCCCATCGCGGGCAGCTGTTCGTCAGCCACCTGCTGGACGTGTCCGCGCGGCGCTTCCAGCTGGCGATCCAGCTGGCGCTGCTGGAAGCGACACCGGTCATCACGGCGGCCTTGCGCGAAGGCGCGTTCTCCAGCGTCAATGCGCGGGTGATGACGCGCCGGGCGCTCGTCAACTACTGGGCCGGGGCTTTCGCGATGCCTTACCGCGCGTTCCTGCGGGCTGCACGGCGCACCCGCTGCGATCTGGAGGCGTTGGGGCGCGAGTTCGGCGCCAGCTTCGAGCAGGTCGCCCATCGTCTGACCACGCTCCAGAAGCCGGGAGAGGAAGGTGTGCCGTTCTTCTTCGTGCGCGTGGATGCGGCGGGCAATGTCACCAAGCGGCTGGACGGCGCGGGCTTCCCGTTCGCGCACCATGGCGGCGGCTGTCCTTTGTGGAATGTTCACGAAAGCTTTGCCGAGCCGGGGCGCGTCCGCGCGCAGCGGATCGAACTGCCTGACGGGCAGCGCTTTGTCTCCATCGCGCGCACGGTTGAGGCGGGCGGCGGCAGTTACGAAGCGCCGCGCCTGCGCCGCGCGGTGGCGCTGGCCTGCGCCGAGGAGCATCTGGAGCGGCTGGTCTATGCAGATGCGCTGACAGGCGCAGCGCCGACGCCGATCGGCGTCGCTTGCCGCCTGTGCCATCGCCCGCACTGCATCGCGCGTTCGGCCCCGCCGATCGGGCGCGAACTGCGTTCCGACAAGTATCGCGAGAGCGGTGTGCCGTTCGCCTTTGCGGCGGACTGAGCCGGGCTATTCGTCCTCGATACCTTCCTCGGAAACGAGTTCGGGAATCGCCAGCACCACCAGCAGGCCCTTGCCCTCGGGCAGGTTCTCCAGCCGGATCGTGCCGTCGCTGAGTGCCATGGCCTTGGCGGCGATGGACAGGCCAAGACCGCTGCCGCTGGTGCTGCCTTCGCCGCGCTCGAACCGGTGCATCAGTCGCTCGCGGTCGGCCTCGGGCACGCCGGGACCGCGATCGGCGATACCAATGGTCAGGCGATCGAGGTTGCGGGTGATGGCAATGTCGATCCGCCCGCCCTCACGCGCATGTTTGGCAGCATTGTCGATCACGGCAGCGACGGCGATCTGGAGCGCTGCCGGATCGCAGCGCCACCGCACGATGCGATCTGGCGCGACGGTGAATTCCATCGCATCGGGCGGCAGTTCGATCAGCTTTTCGGCGACCACTTCGGCGATCAGCTGATGTACGTCCACCGAGCGGCTGGAAACCACCGTCGAATCGAGCCGCGCCAAGGTGAGCAGGCCGTCGATCAGGTGATTTGCGCGGTCGACGGTGGCGATCAGGCGCGTCGTCTCCTCGGTCGTGGCGAGCGGGGCGGTGCGGCGCAGCAGCTGCGCCTGCGCGCGGATCGCGGCGAGCGGCGTGCGCAGTTCGTGGGCCACATCGTCGGTAAAGGCCTGCTCGCGCTCGTAGGCCTTGTCCAGCCGCACGAACAGCTTGTTGAGCGCGACGATCAACGTGCCCAGATCGCGCGACCATTCGCGCGGGCGCAGCGGTTGCAGGTCGGCCAGCGAGCGCGCGCCCAGCGTCGTGGCAAGGCGCTGCACTTCGTAGAGGCTGCGTCGCAGCGTCCACCACAGAACGACCATGCTCAGCGCGATCAGGGCAATCAGCGGTACGGCCAGTTCGCGCAGCATGTGCGAGGGAGAAATCTCGCGGATTTCCTGTCGCTCGGCAACGACCACCAGCAGCCGGGGGTCATGGCCGACAAGACCATAGCTGCGCCAGTGATCCCCCACGGCCTTGAAATCGTGCAAGCCGGGTTTGTGCGGTACTTTCGTGATCGGGGCCCCCCAGCCCGACTGGGCGACCGGCTGATCCTCCCAGAACACCGCGAACATGCACCAGTCGTAGGAGGCATGGAACGCCTGACGCTCGGAGGGTGACAGCAGGGGGTCGCCGCCGCCCTTCAGCCCGTGGCCATTGGCAACGATTTCGCCCGCTACATCGTCCTGCATCAGCATGTAGAGCAGGCGGGAGGCGTTCACGAGTTGCGCATCCGAAGCGCGACCGATTTCGTGGTCGGCGACGACATAGAGGATCGCACCCATGCCAAGGCCCGTCAGCGCCAGCAGGATCAGTACGCGGCGATAGAGCCGGATGGTGAGCGAGGAACGCAGCTTCATGTCTGGCTGCCGCCGACCATGTAGCCAAGCCCGCGCGCGGTGCGGATGAAGTCGCGCCCGAACTTGCGGCGCAGGGCCGAGATTGCGACTTCGACGGTGTTCGATTCGACCCAGTGATCCTGATCGTACAGCTCGCCTTCGAGATCCGCCTTCGAGACGAAGCGGCGCGCGCGGCGCATCAGCAGGGCCAGCACACGGTATTCCTTGGCGGTGATCGCCACCGGCTCGCCCGCAAGCAGCGCCACGTGTCCGGTAAAGTCGAGCGTGACGTCGCCCACGCTCAGACTGTCGGCCTGTCGCCGGTCGGTACGGCGCAGCTGCGAGCGGATGCGCGCGGCCAGCTCCTCCAGATCGACGGGTTTCACCACATAGTCGTCGGCGCCCGCATCGAGCCCGGCGACGCGGTGCTGCGTGCGGTCGAAGGCAGTGATGATGATCACCGGCACGGCATTGCCTTCGCCGCGCAGGGTTTTCAGCACGTCGATCCCGGACAGGCGCGGCAGGCCGATGTCCAGCAGCAGGACATCGTAAGGATTGACGCTGGCGGCCTCCAGCACATCGTCGCCGCGCGTAAAGAGATCCACGACGTACCCGTCCAGCTCCAGCGCGCGTTTCATGGCGCTGCCGAGGTCGGGATCGTCTTCGGCTACGAGCAGGCGGGGCACGGCACGGTCTCCGATGGGAAAGGTCTGCGATTGTCGCGGGTTGTGCCGGGTATGCCAGCTTCGCGGGGGATCGCCAATCCCCGGCCCCAATCACCGGATGACGCGCTGCGCGCAAACGAGAGTCGGCTGGAAAAGTTGCATCTGAAACTGTCTTTTTTCTGTCATCAGCTTCGCATCAGCTTGGCGGCGTAGAGCGCCTCAACGGCCCCGATGAAGGGCCGCGCGCCGATGCCTGCGAAAGTCGCCGGGCCAGCGCCAGTAACGGCATAGAAGAACATGACAGTACAGCAGTCGCCCAGCGAGATCGCCCTTCGCACTCCGCTCGATACCGGCCTCACCTTCACGCCCGCCCGCGCCGAGACGGGCCTTGCCCCATGTGTCGCGCTGATCGGCTGCGATGGTTCGGGCAAGTCCACGCTGGCGCGCGATCTGGTGACGCTGCTCGATCGCCGGGCGCCGACCCGCTCGGTCTACCTCGGTCTGGGGACGGGCGACCTTGGTCGCCGCATCGGCGAGATGCCGGTGATCGGCGCGTTCGCCGAACGCTTCCTGACCGGCAAGGCGAAGAAGGCGCACGATAATCCCGAAAAGCGCCTGCCGGGCCTCGGCACGGCGCTGGCGATGTTCGGTCTCTCGCTGGTGCGCCGCCGCCGCTTCCAGCAGGCTCTCGCCCTGCGCCGCCAGGGCGTGACCGTCATCACCGACCGTTATCCGCAGGCCGAAGTTCCCGGCAGCTTCGACGGGCCGGGCCTGTCGTGGCTGCGTCGCGGCACCCCGGCGGTGGAGCGCCTCGCCCGGCGCGAACGCCAGCTCTATCGCGACATGGCCGCCTATCGCCCGAGCGTGGTGATCCGCCTGAACGTCGATGTCGATACCGCCATCGCCCGCAAGGCCGATCACGAGCGCGCGCTTCTGGAAAAGAAGATCGCGGTGGTGCCCACGCTGCGCTTTGCAGGGGCGCAGATCGTCGATGTCGATGCGACGCGTCCTTATGGCGAAGTGCTGGAATCGGTGCTTGCGGTGCTGCGCCGCCACGGGATCGAGGCCTGAACACACACAACCTGACGACAGGCATGGCATCGGCAGGTGACGACTGCGCCGGTTTGAGATAACGGGCGCAACATGAAGGCAACTCCTCTCCCGCCGCTGATCGCGGTCGTCGGGTGCGATGGCTCCGGCAAGTCCACTGTGACCGAGGTTCTGCGCGACTGGCTGGCCGAGACCCGCCCCGCGCAGATCTGTCACCTTGGCAAGCAGTCCGGCAATATCGGGCGCCAGATCGCGCGCCTGCCGATGTTCGGGCGCAAGCTGGACAAGTCGATCCACTCGCGCGCGCAGAAGGCGCAGACGGACAAGGGACCGGGGCTGGCGACGGCGCTGGTGATCTATGGCTTCTCGATGCGCCGGGTGCGCCGCTTCGCGCGGATGATGCGCCTGCGCCGTGCGGGCAACACGATCATCGCGGACCGGTTTCCGCAGCTCAAGGTGCCTGGGCCGATGGATGGTCTGGGCCTCGCCGGCGCGTCCGACAGCGGTCCGGTCGGCGTGCTCAAGCGCATGGAATACCGCCGTTATGCAGAGATGGTGGCGAACCGGCCCGATCTGGTGATCCGCCTCAACGTTTCGCTGGAGGTGGCTCTGGCGCGCAAGCCCGATCATCGCCCGTCCTCGCTGGCCCGCAAGGTGGCCGACGTGCCGCGCCTGACGTTCGAGGGCGCGCCGATCGTCGACATCAGCGCAGATCAGCCGCTGGAGCAGGTCTTGGCGCAGGCCAAGGCGGCGATCACCGCGAAGCTCATCGAACTCGGGAGCCCGGCTGCGTGAGCAGAAGCCTCAATCCCAAGCACTGGTTTTCCGATGGCGTGTTCCGCGCCATCGTGCGCAATGCCTCCTATCTCGGCTCGGGCAAGCTCATGGGCGCGCTGCTCGGCCTGATTGCGCTGGCCTGCGCCGGACGCGGGCTGACCCCGGCGCTGTTCGGTACGCTGGTGATCGTCCACAGCTATGCCAACGGCGTGGGGGCGCTGGTCAAGTTCCAGACCTGGCAGTTCATCGTGCGCTACGGCACCCCGGCCTTCGGGCGCGGCGCCATCGACGAGTTGAAGGACGTCACCGGTTTCGCCTTCGGGCTGGACCTTGCCAGCGGGTTGATCGGCATGGCGGGCGGCATGATCCTGCTGCCGTTCCTGGGCGAATGGCTGAGCATTCCTGCCGCTGACATGAACCTGGCGCTGTTTTACTGCACCCTGATCCCGACGATGACGGCGGCAACGCCCACCGGCATCCTGCGCGTGCTCGACCGGTTCGACCAGATCGCGCTGCAGCAGCTTGTCACCCCGATCCTGCGCGCAATGGGCGGCCTGATCTCGTATTTCGGGCATCTGGGGTTCCCCGGCTTCGTCCTTACCTGGTATGTCGGCGACCTTGCCGGAGACCTGTGCCTGTGGGCGATGTCGGTGGTCGAACTGCGCCGTCGGGGAATCCGCGGCGCGCTGCGTCCCGGCCTGATGGGGCCGGGCAAGCGCATCGCAGGTGCCTGGGACTTCGTGTGGACCACCAATTTCGCCCATTCGATCTGGGCCGCATGGGGCCCGGTCAGCAACCTGATCGTCGGCGCGCTGCTGGGGCCTGCCAGCGCGGGCCTGTTCAAGATCGCCGCGACCTTCTTCGATTCGGCCAGCAAGCCTGCCGATCTGCTGTCGCGCAGCTTCTATCCCGAGATCATGCGCCTCGATCCCTCCAGCCGTCATCCCTGGCAGCTGGCGATCCGCAGCGCGCTGATGTCCGGCGCGATGGGCTTCGTGATCCTGCTGGTGGTGATTCTGGGCGGTGAGCCGGTGATCGCGGCGGTGTTCGGCAAGCGCTATCTTGCCGCCTACGACCTGCTGCAGCTGATGACCGCCTCGCTGATCGTGACGATGGCGAGCTTCCCGCTCGAATCGCTGCTCTACATGGCCGGGCGCCAGCGTGCGGCGCTGTTCGCGCAAGGCGCGGCGGCGGCGGGCTATGCGGTGCTGCTGTTCGTGCTGATCCACCTGTTCGGCGTCACCGGGGCGGGCCTTGCCTATGTCGGCGGGGTCATGCTCAACGCGCTGTTCATGCTGATCCCGACCTGGGATGCCTACCGCAAGCGGGCGAGCCTCAGCCACGAACCGGTGCAGGAAGCGCCTGCATGACCGCGCGCGCCTATCCGCAGCAGGTCATGGCCGCGATGTTCGAGGCGGTGGAAATGAACGACGTGGTCGATCCCGTCGTCAGCCTTCCCGATCCGCTTCCCATCGCCTGTACCGAGGCGGATATCCGGGGCTGCTTCGCGCTGTGCCGCCAGTTCTGGGAAGAGGGCGCACCGCGCACCGAGATCGCGCAACTGCTCGGCACGCTGATGGCCAGCGGCGATCTGCCGCGCGAATCGCGGGTGCGCTACAAGCATATCCGCGCCAGCTACAAGCAGTTGCGCTTCGCCTCGGTGCTCTATGGCAAGCGGCACAAGGCGCCGCTGCTGTTTCGCTGGACGGTGGCGCTGATGGGGCATTTGCAGGACGCCTTCCGCAATGGGCGGCGCATGACGGTGCTGGGCCATGTCCTGCTGCTGCGCCTGCTGGTGACATGGCCGGTCTGGGCGCTGGTGCGGCGCGAGATCGACCGGATAGAACTGGACGATGCCGCCGGTTTCCTCGCCTTCCGCCGCGCCGAGTTTGCCAAGCTGCGCCGCTGGACCGAGGGTAGGCATCCCACGGGGCACGTCTTCCACATGATGCGCAAGGTGGTGAGCCGGCAGGTCTCGTTCTACGATTCCTGGCGCACCATTGCGCCGGACGAGGATCGCTATCGCATGTCGCGCTTTCTGAGTGCGATCAACGGCTTGATGGGCAGTCTTCATGACGATCTGGTGGAGCAGACCTGCAAGGGACTGCGCAACTATCACCGTGACGACGTGGCCTTGCCCGAGGATATCGACCAGCGCCTGCGCACGCTCGTTAGCGCGCTGCCAGCCTGAAGTAACAGGGGCTTAGAGCGCCTCCAGCCATTCCGCGATCATCGCGCGGCCGGCCTCGACCGCGCCGGGGCCGTGTCTGGCGTAAGCGTTGCGCAGGCAGCAGGCGGTCTGCCCGGTCTTGGCGAAATCGTCGGGCCAGGCATCGACCCAGGTATCGAAGCGCGGGTCGAGGCCCATCTCCGCGTGGAACTGCAGGGCCAGCAGATGGTCGCCGCGCCGGAAAGCCTGATGCGCGTAAAGGTCGCTGCTCGCCAGATGCTCGACGTTCGGGGGCGGGGTGAAGGTATCGCCGTGCCAGTGCAGCACCGGCACGTCCCTGATATGGCGCAGCGGACCGCTCGCCCCGGCATCGGACAGCGCGACGGGGTGAAAGCCCACTTCCTTGGCCGGGCCACGATAGACCTCGGCGCCCAGCGCTGCCGCCACGATCTGCGCGCCGAAGCACACGCCCAGCGTCGCGCGGCCGCTTTCGATGCGGGCGCTGACCTGCCGGATCTGCGGGGCGATCCACGCGTGATGGTCCTGCTCGTAGACGCTCATCGGCGCGCCCATCATGATCAGCAGGTCGGGCGCGGACAGGTCCATCGCCGCGAAGGCCGGGTCGGTCACATCCACGCGATCGAGCACATAGCCCGCCGCCTCGATCGGCGCGCGGTAGCCGGCGATGCCCTCGTGCGGGACATGGCGGACGACCAGCGCAGACTTCATCGGCAAACTCCGGAGGGCAGGGTTCTTAACTCTATCACATGAGTTGAGATATTGCAGGCTTGCCGGTATGTCCACCCTGCTTCTATCGGAGCGGATTGCCTGTAGGCCGGGTGGTTGGGGATTTTCGACGAATGACGCGTGCACAACTGGTCCTTGCCTCGCTGGTGGCGGGCGTGATTGCGGGCGTGGCCCTGCGCTGGAGCGACGTGCCCGCGCTGGTGAGCGTGGCCCGCACGCTGCTGCCGCTGGGGCAGATGTGGGTCCATGCGCTGCAGATGACGCTGATCCCACTGGTCTTCGCGATGATCGTCCACGGCGTTGCCAGCGCGGTGCAGCAGGGGCGCGGCGGGCGACTGATCGGGCTGACGCTGATCGTCTTCCTCGTGGCGATGGCGGTTGCCGCTGCCATCGGCACGGTGATGACCGAGGCCGCGCTGCATATCTGGCCGCTGCCTGCCCATGCGCTCGACAGTCTGCTGGCGGGGCAGAAGCCTGATGCGGTGCCCTCGCTCGCCGATCAGTTGCTGGCCATCGTCCCGATCAATCCGGTGGCCGCCGCTGCCGGAGGGCAGATCTTCCCGCTGGTGGTGTTCGGTCTCGCTTTCGGCGCCGCCATCGCGACGCTCCCGCGTGAGGCGGACGGCGGCGAGCCGGTGGTGATGCGCGTGCTCTCGCAGATCGCGCAGGCGATGATGAAGATCGTCGACTGGGTGCTGATGGCAGCGCCGCTCGGCATTTTCCTGCTGGCGATCGGGCTGGGGCTGGACTCCGGCTTCGGCGTCGCGCGGGTGCTGGGTGTGTTCATCGCGCTGTGCTTTGCGACGACCATCGTGATGACCGCGCTGTGCTATGTCGTGGTGCGCGTGGCGGGGCTGGGCAGCCTGAAGCGCTTTGCCAGCGCCATTGCGCCCGCACAGGCGCTGGCGGCGGGCAGTTCCTCGTCGATGGCGGCAACGCCGGCGATGATCGAGGCGGCGGTCGACCGGCTCGGCATTTCGGAGGACGTCGCGGGGCTGGTGATTCCGCTGGCAGTCTCGATCTTCCGCCTCGGCACCGCCGCGCACGCCGTCGCCGCCGTGCTGGTCGCCGCGCATGCCGTGGGGATCGAGCCGGGGCCACTGCAACTGGTGCTGGCTGGCGTGGCGGTGGTGCTGGGGACGATTTCGGGCGCGGGACTTCCCGGCGCGGCGGTGATCTATGCGATCTACGGCCCCGGCATCCAGTTCCTCGGCGCGCCGATGGCGATCCTGCCGCTCTACGTGGCGGTGATCGCGCTGCCCGACCCGATCATCACCTTGTGCAGCGTGACCGGAGACCTCACCGCCGCTGCGCTGGTGGATCGCCTGATCCGGGGCAGGGCGGCAGAGGTGTGATCCTTCGGGAGCTGTTCTATGCCGCGTGGAAAAATTCGGATCGTCTGCAAGCGCCCCGTAGCCGCCGTTAAAATCCTGTCGTCATCCCAGTGAAAGCTGGGATCGCTTTCGGCATTATGTAACGATAGCGGGATGGGAGGCTGGACCTACATTCTTGCGAACAAGCCGCACGGCGTTCTGTACATCGGAGTGACCAGCAATTTAGCGTTGCGGATGATGCAGCACCGTGCCGGAAGCGGATCGGCATTTTGCCGGAAGTATGGCGTTACACGCTTGGTGTTGGTGGAGGAACACGCCGAGATAATTGCCGCCATTGCCCGAGAGAAGGCAATGAAGGCATGGAAGCGTGAGTGGAAAATCGAACTCATCGAAAAGCACAATCCCGGATGGTGCGATCTGTTCGACCGTCTCATTTGACCGAGAGCGATCCCAGCTTTCGCTGGGATGACGGCATTATGAGAACGGCAACTTCCCACCCATCCCCGACATTCAGCGGGCGGCAAATTTGCCTACGCTACCGTCCAAGCGCCTTTCGGAAGTTTGCGACCCGATAAGGCTGCGTTCTCGGGCAAGGCATCGGCGTCGCTCCATCCGTTCCTGACGACAACCCCGTGAGGGGGGCCAGGATGGAGCAGGCGCCGATGCCCGTTCCCTGAGGTCAGGCGGTGAGGTCCATCACCACGCGGCCTTCGATCTGGCCCTTGTGCATGCGGTCGAAGATCGTGTTGATGTCCTCGATCTTGGCGGTCTCGATGGTCGCCTTGACCTTGCCGTCGGCGGCGAAGTCGAGCGATTCCTGAAGGTCGTTGCGGGTGCCGACGATCGAGCCGCGCACGGTGATGCCGTTCAGCACCATGCCGAAGATGTTGAGCGGGAAGTCGCCCGGTGGCAGGCCGTTCAGCGCCACGGTGCCGCCGCGCGCCACCACGTTCACCGCCTGCGCAAAGGCCTTCTCGCTCACCGCCGTTACCAGCACGCCGTTGACGCCGCCGCCGGTCTCCTTCTTGATGACCGTCTCGGGGTCTTCGTGCAGCGCATTGACGGTGATCGTCGCGCCCAGTTTCTTGGCCAGTTCCAGCTTCTTGTCGTCGATGTCGATGGCCGCGACGTTCAGGCCCATCGCCTTGGCATATTGCACCGCCATGTGGCCAAGCCCGCCGATGCCGCTGATCGCCACATAGTCACCCGGCTTGGTGTCGGTCATCTTCAGGCCCTTGTAGACCGTGACGCCCGCGCAGAGCACCGGGGCGATCTCGTTGAAGCCGATATTGTCAGGCAGGTGGCCGACATAGTTCGGATCGGCGACGACATAGTCGGCAAAGCCGCCGTTCACTGAATAGCCAGTGTTGAGCTGTTCGACGCACAGGGTTTCCCAGCCGCCCATGCAGTGGACGCAGTGGCCGCAGGCGGAATAGAGCCACGGCACGCCCACGCGGTCGCCTTCCTTGACGTGCTTCACGCCCGCGCCGACCTGGCTGACGTAGCCTACGCCTTCGTGGCCGGGAATGAACGGGGGATTGGGCTTGACCGGCCAGTCGCCCTCGGCGGCGTGAAGATCGGTGTGGCACACGCCCGAGGCCTGGATGGCCACCTGGATCTGGCCGGGGCCGACTTCGGGAACGGGAACCTCGTCAATGGTGAGCGGCTTGCCGAACTCGCGGACGACGGCAGCTTTCATTGTCTTGGCCATATCATCTCTCTCCTATTGCGTGCCTCTGGCGGGGGCATCGTGGAGAGGAGGTTAGGCGCTGGCGCGGGAGAGGGAATAGGACCGGGGCGGCGATGCTCCCCAAGCTGTCCCGGTGGTGAGACAGCTTGGGGGCGATGTATTGGGCAGGCCGCGCGCTCTTCCTCAGTGCAGCTTCAGGCGCGGGCGCACGATGCGATTGACGTGGCCCACTGCGATCAGCGCCGAGCCCTTGATCCAGCCGTGGATCGCCAGAAGATGCATGCGATAGAGTGAGGCATAGACAAAGCGGGCGATCCGCCCCTCCACCGCCATCGCGCCGCCAACAAGCGAGCCCATCAGGTTGCCGACCGTCGAATAGCGGCTGAGCGAGACCAGCGAGCCCTTGTCGCGATAGACGAAGTTCACCGGCGTTCGGCTGGACATCAGGCGGGCGAGGTTTTCGAAGACGGTCGCCGCCATCTGGTGCGCGGCCTGCGCGCGCGGGGGCACCGGGCGCTCGCTGCCGGGCAGGATGCACAAGGCGCAGTCGCCCATCGCGAAGACGCGGTCGTCCACCGTGCTTTGCAGCGTGGGGCGCACGACGATCTGGCCGCCGCGTGCGGTTTCCAGCTCGCCCAACTGGCCCGCGATAGGCGCCGCTTTCACGCCCGCCGCCCAGACTTCGAGGTCGGACGCGATCTGTTCGCCATTGGCCAGCACCATGGCATCGCGCGTAACCTCGGTTACGGCGGTGCCGGTGAGGATGCGCACGCCCAGCTTTTCCAGTTCGGCGTGGGCATCGGCGGCGAGGCGTTCGGGCAGCGCGGGCAGGATGCGCGGGCCTGCCTCGATCAGCGTCACCTGCAGGCGGCTGGCATCGAAGACTTCGAGACCGTAATAGGCCAGCGCCTCGGCGGCGTTGAACAGTTCGGCGGACAGTTCCACGCCGGTCGCGCCCGCACCGACAATGGAGATGCGCACGTGCGCGTCGGCACCCGGATTGTCGGTCAGCGCGCGAGAGACGCGCAGGCAATGGTCGAGCAGCTTGTCGCGAAACCGGTCCGCCTGCTTGCGGCTGTCGAGAAAGATGCAGTTCTCCTGCACGCCCGGCGTGCCGAAGTCATTGGTGACGGAGCCATAGGCGAGCACGAGATAATCGTAGCGGATGCGGTGGCGGGCGATGATCTCGCGACCGTCTTCGTCGATCAGCGGGGCGATCACGATTTCGCGCGCGGCGCTGTCCACGCCTTCGAGCGTGCCGTTGAAGAAGCGATAGCCGAAGCGGTGGCAGTGGGCGCGATAGCCCACCTCGTCGATATTGGCATCGAGTGCGCCGGTGGCGACTTCGTGCAGCAGCGGCTTCCAGATATGGGTGCGGTTGCGCTCGACAAGGATGATGTCGTGATGCTTGCGGCCGAAGCGCTTGCCGAGCTTCGCGGCCAGTTCCAGCCCGGCGGCGCCACCGCCGACGATCACGATCTGGGTTTTGCGGGGGGCGGTATCGTCGGCCATCGGCAAGCTCGTCTGCAAGAGGGCATGGGACTAGGGGGCAGTTACCGGCGCCACGAGAACGCCGGACACAAGGGGCTCTAGCTCAATGCTTCGCAGATCGTAACGTTCCGAACGGTCCATCCGTGTGCAAACTGACCCTTTGCAGTTGCAGCATTCGCGAGCGCCGATGTGGGATATTTCAGCATCGTGCCTGTTGCAGCAGACGACGGGCGCGTTCGACCACCGGGCGATCCACCATCGCCCCGTCAAGCGCGACGGCGCTGCCGCCCGAGGCCGTATCGGCCGCGACGATCCGGCGGGCGCGGTCCAGCTCGGCCTCGGATGGTGCGAGGGCCGTCGCGACCGGGGCCAGCTGCGCGGGGTGAATGCACATCTTGGCAGTGAAGCCGAGCGCGCGGGCGGCGCGCATCGCCGCCTCGTTGAGCGCGGCGTTGCGGAAATCGGGTGTCACGCTGTCGACCGGGGCGGCGATCCCGGCGGCGCGGCTGGCGATGGCCAGGCGCAGGCGCAGCGGGTCGAAGGTGCGGTCGGTTGCGTTCGCATCGCCCGAGGGCAGGTCGAGGTCGAGCGCCAAGTCGATGGTGCCGATGGCGAGGCGCACCACGCCGGGCACGCGGGCGAGCGCCTCGGAGTCGGCAGCGCCCGCTGCGCTCTCGACCAGCGCCAGCACCGGCACGCGCGCGGCGAGGTCGAACAACGCCGGATCGTCGGCGCGGGCCTTGGGCATCATCACGCCTGCGAGGTTCGGATGCCCGGCCAGCACGGCATCGGCGGCGAACCATGGCGTGTCCGAGGCATTGAGGCGCACCATCGCGCGGCCGCCCGCGTCGAGCCAGCTGAGCACGGCCTCGCGCGCGGCGTCCTTCTCGGCAGGGGGCACCGCGTCTTCGAGATCGAGGATCGCAAGGTCGGCGCCGCTGTCCACCGCCTTGTCGAAGCGGTCTGCACGGTTGCCCGGCACGAACAGGAAGTGGCGCGCGGCGCTGATCGTCTCGATGACCTGTGCAGTGTCCGACATGCCGGGGTTATGCAGGAGCATATCAGACATCGACAAGCCCGATCTCGGCGAGGATCGCGGCGGTGTGTTCGCCGGGTGCGGGGATCGGGTCCATGCGGGCATCGCACTGGCCTGGGGGGAGCAGGGCAGGAACGGGGCCGGCCTCGGTCATCACCTCGCGCCAGCGGTTGCGCGCCTCCAGCTGGCGGTGCGACCACAGCCCGGCCATGTCGTTGACGTGGGCATTGGCGATCTGCGCCTTGTCGAGCGCGGCCAGAACGTCCTCGGCGGCCATGGCACCCAGCACTTGCCCGATGATCGCGCCCAGCTCCGCGCGGTTGGCCGAGCGGGCCGAGTTGGGGGAAAAGCGCGGATCGGTCGCAAGGTCCGGCTGGCCCAGCACATGCGCGCAGAACGAGGCCCATTCGCGCTCGTTCTGGATGCCGAACATCACTTCGCCATCGGCGGCGGGGAAAGGGCCGTATGGATAGATCGTCGCGTGGTACGCGCCGTTGCGCGGCGGCTGCGCGGCGCCCTCGAAGGCGTAGTACAACGGAAAGCCCATCCATTCGGCCATCGCCTCCAGCATCGAGACGTCGATGTGGCGGCCCTTGCCGGTGCGCCCGCGCTCGATCAGCGCGGCAAGGATGTTGGTATAGGCGTACATGCCCGCCGCGATATCGGCGATCGAGCAGCCTGCCTTCACCACCTCGTCGGGCGTGCCGGTGACGGAGAGGAAGCCCGATTCGGCCTGGATCAGCAGGTCATAGGCCTTGCGATCGCGGTCCGGGCCATCCTGCCCGTAGCCCGAGATGTCGCAGACGATCAGGCCGGGGTGCGCGTCCTTCAGGCTCGCGAAGTCGAAGCCCATGCGGCCCGAGGCGCCGGGTGCAAGGTTCTGCACCAGCACGTCGGCCTTGGCGACCAGGCGCCGCAGCGCTTCGAGGCCGCCTTCCGATTTCAGATCCAGCGCGACGCTTTCCTTCGAGCGGTTGGTCCACACGAAGTGCGAGGCCATGCCGTTGACGCGCTCGTCATAGGCGCGGGCGAAGTCGCCGGCGCCGGGGCGCTCCACCTTGATGACGCGGGCGCCGAGATCGGCCAGCTGGCGCGTCGCGAAAGGCGCGGCGATGGCGTGTTCGAGGCTGACAACAGTGATGCCTTCGAGCGGGCGCATGATCGGGTCGGTCTCCGTGGGATAAGGAACAGGCAGGTCAGGAATACAAAGCGCGCCGCCGTCCCGTGATAGGTGCTGCCGGGAGGAGAGAGGCTGCACACGGGACGGCGGCGTGTTCCATCACTTGTGGAACATGTAGGTCTTGGTGTTGGTGAATTCGGCGAGGCCCTCGGCGCCGTTCTCCACGCCCATGCCGGACTGCTTGTGGCCGCCGAAGGGAATGTCGATGCCGTGGATGTGGATCTCGTTGACCCATACGGTGCCGGTTTCGAGGCGGCGGGCCACGGCGATGGCGGCCTCGCGATCGCGGCCCCAGACCGAGCCTGCCAGGCCGAACGGACTGGCATTGGCCTTGGCGATCACTTCCTCCACATCGTCGAAGACGACGATCGGCAGGATCGGGCCAAACGGCTCTTCCTGCACGATGCGGCTGTCCTCGGGCGGATTGTCGACGATGGTGATCGGCACGAAGTTGCCCGCGAGGCTCTCGTCGATGGTCCCGCCCAGCGGCACCTTGTAGCCCTTGGCCTTCACGTCGGCGAACAGGTCACGCAGCTTGTCGTACTGCATGCGGTTCTGGATGGGGCCGAGGTCGGTGCCCTCGTCCATGCCGTTGCCCACCGTCTTGTCCTTGGCGAAGGCGACGAAGGCCTCCACGAACGCCGCGTGGATCGAGCGGTGGACGTAGATGCGCTTGGAGGCGATGCACCACTGGCCCGAATTGCCGAAGGCGGCCCAGAACAGCGTCGGCACGATGGTTTCCCAGTCGGCATCGGCCAGCACGATGGCGGCATCGTTGCCGCCCAGTTCCAGCGTGATGCGCTTGAGGTTGGTCGAGCCTGAGGCCATCACCTTCTTGCCGGTGGCGGTGGAGCCGGTGAAGCTGATCTTGGCGATGTCCGGGTGCTCGGTCATCTGCTGCCCCAGCGCGTTGCCGCCGGAGACGATGTTGAGCACGCCTGCTGGGAATACCTGTTGCGCGATCTCGCCGAAGCGCAGCGTGCACAGCGGGGTGTAGGGCGAGGGCTTCATCACCATGGTGTTGCCGGTGACGAGGCAGGGTGCGACCTTCCACAGGCCCAGCAGGACGGGGAAGTTCCACGGGGTGATCGCGCCGACGACGCCGAGCGGGGTGTGATCGACCTCTACCACATGGTCGGGCGTGTCTTCGAGGATTTCGCGCTCAAGGCGGCGCTTGGCGACTTCGCGGACCCAGAAGATCGCGGCCTCGACTTCGCCCTTGGCCATCGAGTGGCGCGGCTTGCCCTGTTCGAGCGTCAGCAGCGTGATCAGTTCGTCCTTGTGGGCTTCGAGCGCATCGGCATAGGCCTCGATCATCGCTCCGCGCTCGTTCCAGCTGAGCGCGGCCCAGGCGGGGAAGGCGGCCTTGGCGGCGGCGATGGCCTCTTCCAGCTGCTCGGGCGAGCTTTCGGGCGCCTGCGCGAAGACTTCGTTGGTGGCCGGGTTCAGCACGTCGAACGTGCGGTTCGCCTCGATCAGCTTTCCGGCGATCGAGAGCTTGTAGGGAGCGGCGAAGTCCACGCTGACGGGCGCGATCTTGGTTTCGGCGTTCATGACGGTTTCCTTCAGATCGGGTTTCAGGGGAGGAGGATCAGGGACGAACGATAGGCTTCAGAACTACGCCGCTTTCGCTGTCGGCGATGGCCTGGTTGATCTCTTCGAGCGGGTAGAACTTCACCAGCTTGTCGAAGGGGAACTTGCCCTGGCTCCACAGGTCGATCAGCTGCGGAATGAACACCTGCGGCACGCTGTCGCCCTCGATGATGCCGCGCACGGTGCGGCCGAACAGCAGCGTGTTCATGTCGAGGCTGGCGCATACGCCCATGTCGGCGGCACCGATCAGCCCGCAGGTGCCCGGAATGCTCAGCGCATCGACCGCCTGCTCCAGCACCTTGGACACGCCGGTGCATTCCAGCGTGAAGTTCACGCCTGCCCCATCGGTCAGCGCGCGGATCGCCTCGACGGTGTTCTCGCGCCCGCCGTTGACGACGTGCGTCGCGCCCAGTTCCTTCGCCAGTTCCAGGCGCGAATCGTGCAGGTCGACGACGATGATCCTGGTGCAGCCCACGGCTGCTGCGGCCATCACGGCGGAGAGGCCTACCGAGCCTGCGCCGAACACCGCGATGGACGAGCCCGCGTGGGGCTTCAGCGCATTGAGCACCGCGCCCGCGCCGGTGGAGATGCCGCAGCCCAGCGGGCCCATCAGTTCCAGCGGCACGTCCTGCCGGATCTTCACGGCATTGCGCTCGGTGGCGATGGCATACGTACCGAAGCTGGACTGCGCGAAGAACGCGGTGCCGAGGTCGTGGCCGTGGCAGTCGCAGGTGGACTGGCTGCCGTCCATGCGCGCGCCCTTGAAGTTGCGGTCGTAGAACTCGGCGCAGTAACCGGGAAGGCCCGAGCGGCAGTTGCCGCACACACCGCACGATCCGAACGCCAGCACGACGTGATCGCCTGCTTTCAGCGTGGTGACGCCCGCGCCGACCTTCTCGACGACGCCTGCGCCCTCGTGGCCCAGCACCAGCGGCAGCGGCACCGGATAGCCCTGATCGCGCACGACCATGTCGGTGTGGCACACGCCGGTCCCGACGATGCGCACCAGAACCTCGTCGGCGCGCGGCTCGCCGAAGACCACGTCCTCGACCGAGAGCGGTTGCGCCTTGTCGCGCGCGATGGCGGCCTTACCTTCCAGCATCCTTGTTCACTCCGTTTTATGTTCTTCTCGGCACCGGCCCTCTCCGCCTCAGCGGATGGACTTAAACCGACCTTCCGCCGTCGACGGGAAGTTCGACGCCGGTGATGTAGTCCGCCTGCGCAAGGTAGAGCGCGGCTTCGGCCACGTCGTTCGGCTGGCACAGGCGGCCCAGCGGGATCGAGGCCATGAACTTGTCGCGGTTCTCGGGGGTGTCGGGCACGCCCATGAAGTCGGCCAGCATGCCGGTCACGCCCATCACCGGAGCAATCGCGTTGACGCGGATGTTCAGCGGCGCGAACTCGACGGCGAGGGCCTTGGACAGCACGTTGGTCGCGCCCTTCGAGCCTGCGTACCACGAAAGGCCGGGGCGCGGGCGGATGCCCGAGACCGAACCGACATTCAGGATCACGCCGCCGCCGTTGTCGCGCATCGCCGGGACCACCGACTGCACCATCAGGTAGACGCTCTTGATGTTGACGGCGAGCACGCGGTCGAAGGTCTCTTCGTCCACTTCCAGCGCGGGCTGGTTCTTGTGCGTGTAGCCGGCGTTGTTGATGACGATCTGGGGCACGCCCAGCTTCTCGACCGTGGTGGCGACCACCGCCTCGATATCGGCGCGCTTGCTGACGTCGGCGCGCAGGGCGATCGCGGTGCCTTCTCCTGCCTCAGCGGTAATGGCATCGGCGACGGCCTGTGCCTTCTCCAGATTGAGATCGACGATCGCGACCCTGGTGCCCAGCGCGGCGAAGCGATGCGCCATCGCCTCGCCGAAGCCGCTTGCCGCGCCGGTAATCAGCGCGACCTTGCCTTGCAGTTCCATCCTCTACTCCTTGGGTATGTCTTGAATTCTGATTGTGCCGAGCGGTTCTGCGACCCGTCGGGCGTATTCGTGTGATCAATCAATCAGCCGTGGTTCAGCACCATCGTCTTGGTCTTGCTGAAGTCATGCAGGGCGGCGAAGCCCTTTTCGCGTCCGTGGCCGCTCTTGCCCGCGCCGCCGAAGGGCAGTTCGATGCCTGCGCCCGCGCCGTAGCAGTTCACGAAGACCTGCCCCGCCCGCACGCGCTTGACCATGCGCATCTGCCGCCCGCCGTCGCGCGTCCACACCGCCGCGACAAGGCCGTAGTCGGTGGCGTTGGCAAGGGCCACGGCATCCGCCTCGTCGTCGAAGGGCAGCACGGTCAGCACCGGGCCGAACACTTCCTCGTTGGCGATCACGTTGTCGCGCGGCACCGGGCCGAGCAGGGTGGGGGCGACGTAGAAGCCGTCCTTGGCCGCACCCGCATCCAGCTTGCCCTGCGCCAGCACCGGAATGCCGTCCGCCGCCGCCTGATCGAGGAAGCTCTGGACGCGGGCCTGCTGCTTGGCGGTGATGATCGGTCCGCAGTCGAGGTCCATCTCCGGCGCGCCGACGCGCACCTTCTCGAACTCGGCGGCAAGCCGCGCGACGAACTGGTCGTGGATCGAGCGCTCGACCAGCAGGCGGCTGCCTGCCGAGCAGGTCTGGCCGCTGTTCTGGACGATGGCCTTGACGATCACCGGAATCGCGGCGTCGAAATCGGCATCGGCGAAGACGATCTGCGGGCTCTTGCCGCCCAGCTCCAGCGTGCAGGTGATGTAGTGATCGGCGCAGAGCTTCTGGATGATCTGGCCGACCTGCGGCGATCCGGTGAACGACATGAAGTCCACCCCGTGATGCGCCGCCAGCGCCGCGCCTGCCGTGGCGCCGCGCCCGGTCACGATGTTGAGTGCGCCTTCGGGGAAGCCCGCTTCGGCGGCCAGTTCCACCAGTCGCAGCGCGCTGGCAGAGGCATCCTCGGCAGGCTTGAGCACCGTCGCATTGCCCACCGCCAGCGCAGGAGCCAGCGTGCGGCCGAACATCTGCGCGGGATAGTTCCACGGCAGGATATGCCCGGTGACGCCGTGCGGCTCGTGGATCACGCCGACGTGATAGCCCGAAAGATAGGGGATGGTCTCGCCGTGCAGCTTGTCCGCTGCGCCGCCGTAGAACTCGAAGTAGCGGGCGAGCGCGACGATATCGGCATCGGCCACGCTCTTGGGCTTGCCGGTGTCGCGCGCCTCGATGGCGGAAAGCTCGGCGGCGTTGGACAGGATCAGGTCGCCCAGACGCGTCAGCATCCGGCCGCGCTCGGTGGCGGTGGTGCGGCCCCAGGCGCCCTCGTCGAAAGCCTTGCGCGCGGCGCGCACGGCCAGATCGACATCGGCCTCGGTGCTGTCGGGAATTTCGCCATAGCTCTTGCCGGTGGCAGGCTCGATCACCGGCAGGCTCGCGTCGGTCTGCGGATCGACCCAGGCGCCGCCAATGAAATTGCGGCTGAAATCGGCTTTCATGTTCATCCTCCGGGTGGGCGTCGTCTCGCCTCGTCTGAGGTCGGGATAGCCAGTCCTCGCCATATGGTCTAATAGCGGTTTCAGTAGATTTCGATTAGATCTGGATATGGAACTAAGGCACCTTCGCTATGCCCTCGCCGTGGCCGAGGATCTGCACTTCACCCGCGCCGCGCAGCGCCTGGGCATCGCGCAGCCGCCGCTCAGCCAGCAGATCAAGGCGCTGGAGGGGGAGCTGGGCACCCAGTTGTTCCACCGCCTGACGCGCGGGGTGGAGCTGACCGAGGCGGGCCGCGCCTTCATGCCCTATGCGCAGGCCGCGCTCGCCGCTGCCGATCAGGCGATCCACGCCGCCAGACGCGCCGCGCGGGGCGAGATCGGCGGGCTGTCGATCGGCTTCACCAGCTCGGCCTCGTTCAACCCGATGGTCCCGCGCATCATCGGGCGGTTGCGCGAACGTCACCCGGACCTTGCGATCACGCTGGTCGAGCAGACCACCGTGCGGCTGCTGGAAGCGCTTGAGGACGGCAGCCTCGATGTCGCCTTCCTGCGCCCGACGCTGGGCGAGACCGATGGCCTTGTCACTCGCCGTCTGCCCGACGAGGCGCTGTGGGTGGCGATGCCCGCGCGGCACCGGCTGGCAGGGCGGGCGGAGGTAGACCTCGTTGATCTGGCAGGCGATCCCTTTATCCTCTACCCGCGCAGCAACGGGCGCCTGCTCTACGACAGCATCATCGCCGCCTGCCGCAACGCCGGGTTCTCGCCCCGCATCGCGCAAGAGGCGCCGCAGATGGCCTCGACCGTGAACCTCGTCGCGGCAGGCGTGGGCGTGGCGCTGGTGCCCGAATCGATGTGCCAGCTGCACACGCAGGGCGTGACTTACGCGCGCATCGCCGGAGACGGCCCGCGCGCCCAGATGGTCGTCGCTCACCGCCGCGTCGGCGCGCTCAGCCCCGCCGTGCGTAATTTCATCGCCTGCGTGACGGCAGAGGGGTAGGGCGTATTAAATACTTGAAACAACGGGCTGTCGTCCTCGTATCCGGCATCGGCTTGCTTGACCGGCCCGTTTAGTCCGCACACATTCCCACGACATGTGAAATTTGGGGGGAAGTCATGGGTCTTGTCGTGCGGGTCGGCGTAGCGGTTGCGATTTGTCTGGCATTACCAGAGAGCGCCGAGGCCAAGGGTATCGTTTATGACTGTGATACCGCATCCGATCATTTTTCCGAGCTGGCGCTGCCCGTCGGGCCAACGCCGTTCCGCGTGAGCGGCAATGTGCAGGTCAATCAACTGGCGCCGGCCCTCAAGTATGTGCCGCTTGCGAAAGTGTGGATTTCGAATGCCGCCGTGCCCGGTGCGTCGCCCACTGCCTTCGCCGGATTCAGCCTGTCTGCGCTGGCGACCAATTCGAAAAAGGCGGCATCCGGACAGGCAGCAGTGCAGATGCTGAGTTTCGAATCGTCGGGCGGCAAGGAAGAGACCTTGCCGGGCTCGCTGCTGACACAGGTCGGCACTGTCGAACCGTTCAGCCTGACTTACGATGGCAAGAGTGTTCGCGTCGAACTGGGCAGCGAAAGCAGGACCTTCCCGCTGACCGTCGAGGCGTCTGCGGTGCGGGTCATCTGTTCCACCGGCGAATTCCTCTTCACCGATCTGGAAGTGACACCCGCCGGTTAGGTGCGGGAGGAGCGGGGAGGTAAGCCCATCCTGTCGTGCTCGCCCCAAACCTTCGTCATTCCCGCGCAGGCGGGAATCCAACTGGCGTAAATCGGCAGCGTTCGCTCCTGTCGAGAGCGTGGGGCTGGATCCCCGCCTGTGCGGGGATGACGAAGGTTTGGGGCAATCGTAATCGAGAGAAATCACTCTCTCCCCTTCAGGGGAGAGATACGAAGGCTTGTAAGTGAAGCGACCTGGCCGCAGTTGCGAGGGGGTGGTCCTTACAGCACCATCCTTAGCCCCCATCACCCCGCGATCATCCGCGCGCCGCGCCAACCGATCAGGATCGAGGGCGCATTGGTGTTGCCGGTGGTGATCGTGGGCATCACCGAGGCGTCGGCGACGCGCAGGCCTTCGATGCCGTAGACGCGCAGTTGCGGATCGACGACGGACTCGGCGTCGGTGCCCATCTTTGCGGTGCCGACCGGGTGGAAATAGGTCGAGACAGACTTCTGCAGGAAGTCGCGATAGGCCTCGGGGCTGTCGACGGCGGTGGCGGGCATCAGTTCGGCCTTGCGAATATCCTTGTAGGCATCCGAATTGCCGATCTCGCGCGCGAGGTTGGTCGCCGCCTTCAGCGCGATCAAGTCCTGCCCGGATTGCAGATAGTTCGGATCGATCACCGGGTTGGCGCGCGGGTCGGCCGAAGTGATCGTCACCGCGCCGCGCGACTTGGGGCGCATCACGCCGCACAGGATCGCATAGCCGTGGGTCTGCTGGAGCTTCAGTTCCTTGGTGGCGAAAGGCACGCTGACGTAAAGCGCGTTGATGTCAGGCGCGGGCTGGTCTGGCGTGGATTTCCACCACATGTAGACTTCGGAGTGGTTGTAATTCGTGGGCGGCACCGGGCGCTTGGCCTCGAAGTTGACGCCTGCGCCCAGTACGTGGTCCTGCAGGTTGCGCCCGACGCCGGGTAGATCGACGAGCGGGGTGATACCCAGGCGCTTGAGGTGCGCGGCCTCGCCGATGCCCGACAGCGTCAGCAGCTTGGGCGTGATCACCGCGCCTGCCGAGAGGATTACTTCCTTGTTCGCGCGCACCGTTACCGGGCGTCCGGCATGGAGATACTGCACGCCCACACAGCGTCCGTTCTCGATCACCAGCTTGAGCACCGGGGCCTCGGTCAGCACCGTCAGCTTGCGCCCGGCATCGATGGCGGGGCGCAGGAAGGCGACGGCGGTGTTCTGGCGCTTGCCGGCATAGACGGTGAAGTTGACCCAGGCCGGGCCTTCCAGCGTGCCGTCGTTGAAGTCCTTGGTCTCCGGGTAGCCGAGCGATTTCGCGCCTTCCATGAACGCGCGGGCGCCCTCGTGGCCCCTGGCGGGATTGGGCTGGGTGACGTGGAGCGGGCCGCCTGCACCGCGCAGCGCGCTGGCCCCGCCCTGCCAGTCTTCCAGCGCCTTGTATTCCGGCAGCACCGCGTCCCAGCTCCAGCCGGTGGCGCCGTTGTAGTCCCAGTCGTCATAGTCCTTGGCCGAGCCGCGGCAGTAGATCATGCAGTTGACGCTGGAGCAGCCGCCAAGGCCTTCGCCGCGCGGATAGGGCACGACGCGGTTCTGGGCGTGGACCTGCGGTGCGGTCTCGTAGGTCTTGGTGAACGGCGAGGCGAGCGCGGCGGGCCACTGCGAGGGATCGGTGATCAGCGGATTGAGATCGGACAGGCCGCCTTCCAGCACCAGCACCGAGGCGTCGGTGCGCTTGGCCAGTTCGCCCGCCAGCGTCGCGCCCGACGAGCCCGCGCCGATCACGATATAGTCGGCGGCGGCAATGGGCGAGGTCTCGCGGGTCGATTGCGCGAAGGCCTTGCCGCCCGAAAGCCACAGCGCATCGGCGAGGGCAAACGCTGCACCTGCGGCCATGGCGCGGCCGATGAAGCTGCGGCGATCGATGGCGCCGGCGGCATGGTCCTTGAGCACGCGCGCAAGGCGTACCGTATCGAGTACGTTATCCATTCGATCCTCTTTCCCAATGTTCGCTTCAGTGTTCACGCCAAAGTTCGCGGCACGTTTCGCGAACCGCCTTCGGGCGTTCCGTGTCGTTCTGTGTATGCTCTGGGGGCGTTTCTGCCCCGTCCCTGTCGGTTTCTGCCCGGCGCGGGCTCGGGTCGGGGAGCGGCGCGCCGGAACGGGTCAGAAGACCCTCAGGATGCGCAGCTGGCCGCGGATTCCCTCGCGAAATCCGTTCTCTACCGAAAGGTCGGTGCCGACCTGCGTCATCAGCTGCCACTTGGGCGAGAGTGTGCGGCGCCAGGTGCCGAGGACCGAGGTGGTGCCGGTGCGATTGTCCTGCGCGATGCCGTCAATCTTGGTCTCGCCACCGCCGACGTACATCAGGCGGGCGTTGATTTCGTTCTTGTCGTCAATGAGATAGCGGGCAAATCCCTGCACGCGCCAAGTGGTCTTCTGGGTCAGCGTGGAAGAGGATGCGCCGTAATCGGTGTTCTTGCCGTAGACCATGACGTCACCGGCCACTTCGGCGACGAAATGCTTGCCGAAGCCTTGCGAATAGACCGCCTGGAACGAGCCTTTCCAGCGGTTTTCACCCATGTTCAGGCCTCGCTCGGCCTTGTAGTCGCCGGTCGGGATATAGAGGTAGGGGGTGACGCCGAAGTAGGACTGGCTGTCCTTGTTCTCATAGAGCCACAGGGTGCTGACAAGGATGGTGTCGCCAAAGCCGGTGGTCTTGCCGAGGCTTTTGGTGGAACCGCCGCCTTCCAGATGGCCGAAGGGCTGAAGGACCTGATAATCCAGCGTCATTCCGGCGATCTTGGTGAAGCCGACATAGCGCGCGATGGCAACGGCAGTGTCGAGCTTGGCGTCGTCGTCCACCTTTTTGCCGTCGGCATAGAGAGAGTCCGAGTGGGCATACTGCATGTAGACGAGCGCAAGCTGGGTGCCGGGAGGGGCGGGCACATAGTCGCCCGCGTCGATCGCCTGCGCCATCGCGGGCGCGGCAAAGCTCGCGGCGCCGAAGCTCAGCGCGGTAGAGGCCAGCAAGCGCATGAAAAGCGGGCCGACTGCAAAAGGGCGCGGCATGATCGGGCGTGTCTTCGATATGCGCGTCATAGAGGCGCGCGGGGCGACAGCGCGAAAGGGCATCGTATTCCTCTCCTGTTTTCTCTTTTTCGAAAGGCGCCTGAAAAATCGCCTTGTTGGAAACCTTATTGCGCCCGGAAACCCGCGCGTATATCGCCGATTGGGCAAATATGGTTTCGCGTTTTGCGAAACATGGAGATGGAGGTTGGTGCTCTGATCCGTGATCTTGTAACGCTGCGACTGTTCGTTCGCGCAGCCGAAACCGGTACGCTGAGCGAAGCGGCGGAGCAGTCGAACCTCGCGCTGGCGGCGGCCTCACGGCGTATCGCCACGATGGAGGAGCGCTTCGGCGTTCAGCTGTTTCGCCGGTCTCGCCATGGGCTTAGCGTCACACCGGCAGGAGCGGCCTTGCTTGAGAGTGCGCGAAACCTGCTGGAGCAGGCACGTGTCATCGACAGCGAGATGGCGGACTTCGCAGGCGGCATGCGTGGCACGATCCGTATCCATACGAACCCCTCGGCGATCACCCAGTTTCTGCCCGCCGATCTCGCAGCTTTCGCTGCCCAGCGGCCCGATCTGCGCCTCGATCTGGAGGAAAACCTTAGCTGCGATGTGGTCAGTGCGGTAAGCGAAGGCCGGGCGGACCTTGGCATCGTTATCGGCGGCACGGCGACAGGCTCGCTGGAAACGATCCCCTACCGCTCCGACCACCTGGCATTGCTGGCGCCGCGCGGCATGTTTGAAGGGCGCGACAGTATCGCCTTCGCCGAAGTGCAGGAGCGGGACTTCGTGGGCCTCGTCAACTCCACCGCGCTGACCACGCTGCTGCTGGAGCAGGCCTCGCGTGCGGAGCGGGTCTTGCGCCTGCACATGCAGGTCCGCAGTTTCGATGGTGTGTGCCGCATGGTCGAGGCAGGGTTCGGCCTTGGTGTGCTGCCGCTGATGGCTGCGCGCGGGTTTGCGGCATCCATGGATCTCGATGTGATCGCGCTGACGGATGCCTGGGCGACGCGGCGCATGCTGCTGTGCCTGCCATCGGGTACGGCGCCGGGATCGGCAGGCCATGCGCTTGCCCGCCACTTGGCGGCGTTTGCAGAAAAAGATATGATTTGAAAAGGATAGTTCTATCCAAAAGCCCCACTACCCAGGGCACAAGCAAATCGCCTATTGCGCTGTTCGCCGCTGGACATATCGTGGCTTGCGATGAATGTCCGGGCCCCGACAGGTTGCGGCAGGTCGGCATCTGACAGGGCTACAAGACGAACACCATGCCACATCTCGATCTTCTGCATGCAGCCGCAGGGTTGCTGGTCGGCCTGCTTGTCGGGCTGACGGGCGTTGGTGGTGGCTCGCTGATGACCCCGCTGCTGGTGCTGATGTTCGGGGTTAGCCCCAAGACCGCCATCGGTACGGATCTGCTGTTCGCCGCTGCCACCAAGATCACGGGATCGGCCGTTCACGGCCTGCGCGATTCGGTGGACTGGGACATCGTGCGCCGTCTGGCGATCGGCAGTGTTCCGGCGGCATTGGCGACGCTGGGGCTGCTGGCGTGGTTCGGCGATGTCGGCCCGGCCAGCGAGCGTGGCATCATGATCGCGCTTTCGGTGCTGCTCGCGATCACGGCGGTAACGGTGCTGTTTCGCAACCAGCTGATCGGTTTTGCCCATGGCCTCGACCCGATGGGGCCGCCCAGGCGCGTGACGCTGGGCACTATCGTGCTGGGCGCGGCGATCGGCGCGGCGGTCTCGATCTCCTCGGTTGGCGCCGGGGCAATCGGCATGAGCGTGCTGCTGATGCTGTACCCGCGTCTGCCGATCACGCGCATCGTGGGTTCGGATATCGCCCATGCCGTGCCGCTGGCGCTGATCGCCGGGTTCGGCCACTGGATCATTGGCGACGTCAATCTGGTGCTGCTGCTCAGCCTGCTGCTGGGCTCCGTGCCCGGCGTGATCGTGGGGAGCATGCTGTCGAGCCGGGCTTCGGACACTCTGCTGAGGCCGCTGCTGGCGCTGGTGCTGGCGGTTTCGGCCTATCAGCTTTACGCCAAGGCCTCGGCCCCGGTCGTGCCGGTGGCCCATGCGGAGAGCGTCGGGGCGGCTGCTTCTCATCCCTGATGCCTGAAAAGTCCGGTTCGGGTTGACCCGTCGCGGCCGGTCCGCGACAACGGGTTTCAACCTGCTGGAGACATTCTTGGAAACCGTCACGATAGTCCTGATCCTGCTGCTGGCCGTCATTGTCAGCGGCACCATCTCGCGGATCGTGCCTTTGCCGTTTCCACGCCCGCTGTTTCAGATCGCTCTGGGCGCGGTGATCGGCCTGACGGGCGAATGGCGGGTCATGCTCGACCCCGAACTGTTCTTTCTGCTGTTCCTGCCGCCGCTGCTGTTCATCGATGGCTGGCGCATCCCGCGCGAGGAACTGTTCCGCGATGGCAAGACCGTGCTCGAACTCGCGCTCGGCCTTGTGGTCTTCACGGTTCTGGGCGTTGGTTTCCTGATCCACTGGCTGATCCCGGCGATGCCGCTGGCGGTCTGCTTTGCACTGGCCGCAGTCGTATCGCCGACCGACCCGATCGCGGTGTCCGCCATCGCCCAGCGCGTGCCGATCCCCAAGCGGATGATGCATATCCTCGAAGGGGAATCGCTGCTGAACGACGCCTCCGGCCTTGTCTGCCTGCGCTTTGCGATTGCGGCGGCGCTGACCGGAGCCTTCTCGATCAAGGCCGCGGCCCTGAGCTTCCTGTGGATGTCGCTGGGGGGGCTCGCCTCCGGCGTGCTGGTCGCCTGGGGTATCTCGCGCCTCAAGAGCTGGATCACCAAGCGCTACGGCAATGACGATGGCGCGCAGGTTCTCGTCAGTGTGCTGATCCCCTTCGCCGCCTATCTGCTGGCCGAGCATCTGCACTGTTCGGGCATTCTGGCCGCTGTCGCTGCCGGTCTGACGATGGGCTTCGTCGAGGTGCCGGGCGAGATCGAGGCGAATACGCGCCTGCGTCGCACGGGGCTGTGGGACATGCTCCAGTTCACCCTCAACGGCATCATCTTCGTGCTGCTGGGCGAACAGTTGCCCGTGGTGTTCGAGGGCGCGCGCCAGATCGTGCAGGTGACAGGCCATCTCCACGTGGGCTGGCTGGCGGTCTATGTGCTGGCGATCAATGTGGGGCTGGCACTGTTGCGCTTCGTGTGGGTGTGGGTCTCGCTGCGCCTGACGTTCTTCCGCGCAGGAGAGCGGCATCGTTCGCCCAACTGGCGCATCGTCGCGGCGATGTCCGTCGCAGGCGTGCGCGGTGCGATCACGCTGGCGGGTGTGCTGACGCTGCCGCTGGCCATGCCCGACGGCTCGGCCTTTCCGGCGCGCAGTCTGGCCATCCTGCTGGCGATGGGCGTCATCATCTTCTCGCTGGTGGTGGCGAGCGTGGCGCTGCCGTGGTTGCTGAACGGACTGACCCTGCCGCCCGAGCCTTCGCACGCGGCGGAAGAGGATGCGGCGCGGGTGGCGGCGGCACAGGCGGCGATTGCCGCTGTCGAGCTTGCCGAGCACACGATGGCCCATGGCAAGGACGATGCCGATATGTACGTCACCGTCGCCGCCCGGATCATGGATGCCTACCGCCAGCGTATCGACAGTCGCAGCCTTGAAGGAGAGGAGCGTCTCTCGCTGGGCCTGCGCGAACAGGTCGAGCGTCACTTGCGGTTGGCAGGGCTGCGCGCCGAACGCCGGGCGATTTCGGATCTGGCGCGCCGTCAGGAGATCGGTACCGAGATTACCCGCAAGCTGTTGCGAGAGATCGACCTGATGGAAGCGCGCATTCTTGCTTGAGCGAATACCGGAACCGTGATCGGTGATTTCAGGATCGAGGCCGTGTGCGTGACGGATCGGGCCATTTTCGGTTCCGTATTTCGCGGCATTCCCGATCAGGTTGACGACGAAGCAGTGAAGGCGCCCGGCCTCACGGCGTGCGGTGGCGACCGGTGCCTGTTGTTGCCGTTCGTCGGGGCGGATGGCGGTCAGCGTCCCCGCGATCGTTGTCAGCGATGTGTGCAGATCGTGACTGACCGAGGAGAGCAGGGCATGGCGTAGCCGTTCGCGCCGCAGGCTTGGGAAAGCTGTGCTATCTCTTCCTCCTGCACGATACGTTCGAGCGCGAGTATGGAATTGACCGCAGACATGCCGGAACGGCATAACGCGGACGGTGTATTCAATACGACGTGGCGCGCGGCATGGACGTAAGCGAAAAAGCATGACCGACGAGACAGCCTCCTCTTCCGATCCCCAAACCGTGATCCTGTTGCCGGGCCTGCTGTGCGATGCCGCGATCTGGACTGATCAGGTCGCGGCACTCGCCCCTTGCTACAGGGTGATGGTGCTGGATCCGGGGGAACGGGCGTCGATCACGCAGATGGCAGAGCGCGTTCTGGCCGAAGGGCCGCTGCGTTTCTCGCTGGTGGGGCATTCGATGGGCGCGCGCGTGGCGATGGAAGTCGCTCGCCTTGCGCCGCATCGCATCGCGCGGCTGGCACTGCTCGATACCGGGGCGCATCCGGTCCGGTCGGGCGAAGCAGAGAAGCGCCAGGTCATGCTGGATATTTCCGCGGGTCAGGGCATGCGTGCGCTGGCCGATGCCTGGCTGCCGCCGATGGTGGGAGAAGCGCGGTTCGCCGAAGACGAGGCTTTGCGCGAGACGCTTTACGCCATGGTCGAGCGAATGACACCGGCGATCCACCGGGCGCAGATCGCGGCGCTGCTGGGCCGGCCCGATGCGATGGCGGGCCTTGCCGCCTTGCGTGATATGGGCTCCTGCCCGGCGCTGGTCGGGGTTGGGCGCGACGATCGCTGGAGTCCGCCCGAGCAGCATGAGGCTATCGTTGCGGCATTGCCGGGGGCGCAGTTCGTGATTTTCGAAGGTGCGGGCCATATGGCTCCGCTGGAAGCGCCCGACGCGGTCAGCGCGGCGCTGCTGGCGTGGATGGCGATGCCGGTAAAGAGGGGGCCGATAAAAGAGGTGCCGGTGCCAGCGGCGGCGGTGTCGCAGGCGGACGGAGCAACCGTACGATGACCGAAACGATAGACGCCTGGAGCGTATGCTCACTGAGCATGCCATAGCGCGGCGGATCGTCGCTTTCGCTGTGGCCAATGACGCGCATGACGCACAAGGTGTCGCGGCGATGTTCGTGCTGGAAGGGCGTTTCGCAAGACCGACCGATCCCGACCGTCCGGTCATCGGGCGCGAGGCCATCCTCGCCTTCTTTCGGGATCGTCCGGTGCGTGTCACGCGCCATGTCATGACCATATCCTCGTCGAGATAGGCAGCCCGGACCATGCCCGCGCGCAAAGCGTGGTGACACTCCATACCGGGTAGCGAGGGGAGACAGTGATGGTGGGCGGCTTCGCAGACGAACTGGTGCGGGAGGCCGATGGCGAATGGTATTTTCCGTCGCGATGCGGCTTGCTGGCCTTTATGTGGTGGCATGTATTGAAAAATAGGTAGGCATTTTGAGCGCCTATTCGCTTCTCAGTGACCCGAAGCTATCCGAACATCTTCCGCTTTCAGAAATTTTCTGTCGCCTGAATTGTGCCAGGGGCATTCCCGCTCCTCAGGGGTTCTCGCAAAGGGTTGTAGAACATCTCAATGTCATCGACTTGTTCTGGCGCTTGCCCACGTGTTTTGTGGATATGGCACCGGTGGCGCTGGCGTTTGACCGAGCCGCCTTCAACTCTCGATCCGTTCCCTTCTTGGAGGCCGTGTTTGGCTTTGAGGTAAGCCGCAGTTTCCTGATCAGGCCCCAGGGTCAGGCCCCATTACTCACACCGTCGAGGCGCCCGAATGGCGAACATATCGGGCGCCTCGACGGTGTGAGTAATGGGGCCTGACCCTAGATGCTCCCGATTTTGGGTACTGGCCTTACCTTTATCTTGAATAGGGCTATGCGTGAAAGATGTTTCATATTATGGTCTTGCGTAACATATAATGGGAATTTCGGGCTAATTGCGCGGAATCGTTTGGAGAGGGATGCCATGCTGCGATCATGGGCATTTTTGGCAAGTGCGCTGACGATAGGCATTGGCCTGACCACAAATGCCGTGGCGCAGCGCGCTTCTGTCGCGACTGCATCACCGCGACAGAGCTACAACTTTGATCGCGATTGGCGCATGGTAGTGGGAGACGATGCCGGCTTCGCGACGCCTGCTTTCGACGACAGCGCCTGGAAGCCGGTGAGCCTGCCGCATGCCTTCAACGAGGATCAGGCCTTCGCCATCGACGGGCACGACCACGCCGAAGGGATCATCTGGTATCGCAAGCACTTCACGCTGCCTGCCGATGCACCGAAGGGGGAAGCGCTGCTGGAATTCCAGGGCGTTCGGCAGGCGGCCGAGGTCTGGGTCAACGGGCAAAAGATGGGCTTCAGCGAGAACGGAGTGATGGCCTTCGGGGTCGATATCACGGCTGCGCTGAAGCCCGGCGACAACGTCGTCGCCGTTCGGGTGGACAACCACTGGGACTATCGCGAGCGTGCGACGAACACCAAGTTCCAGTGGGAAGACAAGAACTTCTACGCCAACTTCGGCGGGATCAACAAGTCGGTGCGGTTGCATCTGACCGGCCCGGTCTATCAGACATTGCCGCTGTACAGTTCGCTGGGGACGAGCGGCAGCTATATCTGGGCAGACGGCTATGACGTGCCGCATGGCACCGCGACAGTTCATGCCGAAGCGCAAGTGCGCAATGCCTCGGCCAAGCCGATGGACGTGCGCTATTCGGTGCTGGTGCGCGATCTTCAGGGGCGGCAGGTTGCCCGCTTCGAGGGGGAGCGAGGCACGCTGGCTGCAGGCGCGACGGCGACGCTTCATGCGCAGCAGCGCCTGTCGGGGCTTCACTTCTGGAGCTGGGGCTACGGCTATCTCTACACCGTTACCGGCATCCTCTCCGACGCCAGCGGCAAGGTGATCGACGCGGTCGATACCCGGACCGGCTTTCGGGACACCGGCTTCGATCACGGCGAGGTGCGGTTGAACGGCCGGGTACTCCAGCTCAAGGGCTATGCGCAGCGCTCGACCAGTGAATGGGCAGCGGTCGGCCCCGATGTACCGCCCTGGGTCAGCGATCTGTCCAACGGCATGATCACCGGCAGCAACGGCAATCTGGTGCGCTGGATGCACGTGACGCCTGCCAAGCAGGATATCGAGAGCGCGGACAGGCTTGGCCTGATCGAGGCGATGCCTGCCGGAGATTCCGAAGGCGACCCCATCGGACGGCGCTGGGACCAGCGGGTCGAGGTCATGCGCGACGCGATCATCTACAACCGCAACAACCCTTCGATCCTGTTCTACGAGAGCGGCAATCACGGCATTACCGATGCGCATATGGCGCAAATGCGTGCTTTGAAGGTGCAATGGGATCCCCACGGCGGCCGCGCCATCGGCGCGCGCGAGATGCTGGGCAGCGATCCTGCGAATAACGGCGCCGAGTACGGCGGCGAGATGCTCTATATCAACAAGAGCGCGGGCAAGCCGCTCTGGGCGATGGAATATTCGCGAGACGAGGCCGCACGCGCCTATCAGGACGACTGGACACCGCCGTTCCACAAGGATGCGCCGGACTACAACCGCAATGTCGAGAGCATGGCGGTGGAGGACGTGCGCCGCTGGTGGGACTATTACCAGCAACGCCCCGGCGGCGGCGATCGCGTGAGTGCGGGCGGGGTCAAGATCGGCTTCACCGATTCCAATTCGCATTTCCGGGGCGACAACAACTATCGCCGCTCGGGCGTGGTCGATGCGGTGCGGCTGCCCAAGGACCCGTGGTTCGTCCATCAGGCGATGTGGGACGGCTGGGTCGAATCCGGGGGGCATCACCTTCATATCCTCGGGCACTGGACGTACCCGGAGGGTACAGTGAAGCCGGTCTACGTCGTGGCCAATGCCGAACGGGTGGAACTGTTTCTCAACGGTCAATCACTCGGGCTGGGGCAGCGTGAGAGCGGTTTCCTGTTCACGTTCCCCGATGTGCATTTCAGCCCTGGCTCGCTGAAGGCCGTGGCCACGTTCGCCGATGGCACGACTTCAGAGGAGAACCTGACTACGGCAGGGGCACCGGTCGCCATCCGGCTGACGCCGCGCACCGGCCCGCGCGGCTTCGTGGCCGATGGCGCCGATCTTGCGCTGGTCGATGTCGAGGTGGTGGACGGCAAGGGGCAGCGCGTGCCGACCGCGTTCAATCCGGTCGACTTCACGCTGACCGGCGCCGCCGAATGGCGTGGCGGCATCGCGCAAGGTGACAGTTCGGGCAAGCCCCGCCCGACGCAGGCGGTCATGGCGCCGACTTATGCGGGCACGACCAGTTTCGCCGGCACCGCGCGGGGCGAAGACAACTATATTCTCTCGAAGCATCTGCCGGTCGAACTGGGCGTCAACCGCGTGCTGGTGCGCTCGACCACGCAGGCAGGCTCGGTCCATCTTGAGGCGAGTTCTCCGGGGCTCAAGAGTGCCTCGATCGATCTGAAGACGGTGGCCGCACCGCTGAAGGGCGGCCTCTCGACGCAGTTTGCCGAGGATGCGCAGCCTTCCGATCTTTCGCGCGGGCCTACGCCGCCGGGCGATTCCGTGGTGCCCCGGTTCGTCACTCTGCATCCGGTCGCCATCACCGCCGGATCGAACCAGGCCGACGCGGCAAAGAGCCACGACGACAACGAGGCGACGACCTGGAGCAGCGACGGCCAGCCCGATACGGCGTGGATCGAGTATCGTTTCGCAAAGCCGCAGTCCGTGGCCGAACTCTCGCTGCGCCTCACCGGCTGGCGCATCCGCAGCTATCCGGTCCGGGTCACGCTGGACGGCAAGGTCATCTACGAAGGCGAAACGCCCAAGTCGCTCGGATATGTGAACCTGCCGATGAGCACGGGCGCTGCGGGCACAAGGCTGCGCATCGCGCTGACCGGCCCGACGGCGGATCGGGACGCCTTCGGCAAGATCGTCGAGGTGAAGAACGACAAGGTCGCCGCCAGCGTGGGGGCGGATGCCGTTCCCGCGGGCTGGCATCTCAGCATCGTCGAGGCCGATCTGCTCGGCCCGGTGGCGAAATAGAAAGGTTGTTGGCATGGTTTGGAAATATGGCCTCGCTTTGGTTGCCCTGCTTGCAATCGGCGTAACCCCTGCGAACGCAAAGGACGGCTTCGACATCGCGATCACGGTGGACGATCTTCCGGCACATGGACCATTGCCTGCCGGCGAGACGCGAGAGAAGATCGCACGGGCCTATCTGGAAGCGCTTGAGAAGCACCATGTTCCGGAAGCCTTCGGTTTCGTGAACGCGACGAAACTCTCGGACAACAAGGATGCGCAGGCGGTGCTCGCACTGTGGCGCAAGGCGGGCTATCCGCTCGGCAACCACAGTTTCAGCCATATGAACCTGGGACGAGCCGCATCGTTGCAGGCCTGGGAGGACGATGTCATCGCGGGCGAACCGGCCGTCGCGGCGGCTATGCCGGGGGCGGACTGGCACTGGTTTCGCTATCCCAATCTCTCGGCCGGAAAGGACGCCGCGCAGCACGCAGCGGCGCTGTCGTTCCTGACGGATCGCGGATACCATATCGCCGAAGTCAGCGTTGCCTTCAGCGATTGGGCTTATACCGATGCCTATGTCCGCTGCCGGGCCAGAGGGGATAATGCCGCGATTGCCCGAATGAAGGTGCAATACCTGCAAGGCGTGGATGACGGTATTGCGTGGATGAAAGCGACGTCGCACCGCGTCTACGGGCGCATGGTGCCGCAAGTGCTGCTGACGCACATCGGGGCATGGTCCGCCCTGATGCTGCCGCAGGTTCTGGCGCGTCTGGATGCAGCGGGCGCCCATTACGTGACGCTCGCAGGCGCCGAGCATGATCCGGCCTATGCACAGGCCGCAGCCTATCCGGGCGGTGGCGGGATCATGGAGCGCACCGCGCGGGTCGAGGGAATCGACCTGTCTGGCGTGCCTTCGCCCAAGCCCATCGAAAGTCTGGCAGAGGTGTGCAAATGATCTGTGCGTCTGCCTGAAGGACCAGATGCCGCACCGGCTTCTGCAGCGGGTAGATGCGCCGAATGCGGAAATATGCTGTCCGGGGCAGGGCGTGTGAGACAGGTCTGTGGCGATCGTCGGTCAGACAGCGCACGCGTGTCCTGCCACCGGGCGAACCTGCGAAATAGAATTTGTATATATAACAATATCATACAGATGGCGCGTTTATCGACTTAGGCCACCGAAAGCCCCTTGCGACGTGCCGCTACCGAAACCCGGTCGCGCCCGGCTGCCTTGGCGCGGTAGAGGGCGGCATCGGCGGTTTGCAGCAGGCGGTCGGCGGGGCAGTGCAGCGGCGTGCTCGCGACGCCCGCCGATACCGTGACCGGGCCGATGGCGGTGCCCCCGACTTCGAAGTGCAGCTCGGCGATGCGGGCGCGGATTTCCTCGGCGCGTGCGGCCGCCTGCTCGGCGTCGAGGCCGGGTAGCAGCAGCAGGAATTCCTCGCCGCCATGGCGGAAGGCAAGTCCGTCCTCGCGCGTGGCGTGGGTGAGAACGGCGCCGATCTCGCGCAGCACGCGGTCGCCGGTTTCGTGGCCGTGCGTATCGTTGATGCGCTTGAAATGATCGACGTCCACCATCACGCAGGAGAGCGGCTGCCCGAGCTTTTCCGCCTCGACCGCGCGCACTTCGAGCACTTCGTCTAGGCGGCGGCGGTTGGCGAGGCCGGTCAGCGGATCGGCCATCGCCATGGCGCGCAAGGTATCGCGCAGCCGCAGGTTGCCCAGCGCGAGGCCGATGGTTTCGGCCAGCATGCGAAGGTAGGTTTCCGCCGTGATCGCACCGATCTCGGTGCCGTCGCGGGGCTCGAAATAGAGCAGGCCCAGCACTTCTCGGTGCGCGGTCAGCGGCAGGCAGAGCGTGTCCGGAACCTCGGCGTCACCGATCTGGATATGGCCGCAGGGCACGTCGATCTGCGCACCTGCCGGGCGATGCGGCAGGCCGCGCCGCAAGGCCCAGCAGGCCAGCGGCGCGAATTCGGTGCGCGAGCGCTGCGGCTCCAGCCATGCGCAGCCTTCGGTGACGACCCCGCGCGCCTCGTCGAGAAGGTAGAGGGCTCCTGCGAGGCCGGGGGCGATTTCGGGAACGAAGCGGCGGACCACCTCTTTCAGATCGGGCAGGGTGTCGCAGCCCTGCATGCGCTGCGTCATCCGGGCCAGAAGATCGCGGATGGCGCGGTCGTTTTCGCGTTCAATCTCAAGCTTCTGGCGTTCAAGCCCATTCTCGCGGAAGATGCGGATCGCCTGCGCCATGTCGCCGATCTCGTCGATCTGGCCGAGCGCCGGCGGTTCGACGGCATAATCCTGCGCCGCCAGTCGGTTAACGACATCGGAGAGCTTCACCACCGGGTGCAGCACGCGGCGCTTGAAGACGAAATACAGGACGCAAAGGAACAGCAGTCCGGTCAGCACCAGCACCGCCTCGGAAACGGATTTCCATTTCCGTGCAACGTCTTGCGCGGCGACAACCTGCGTTTCGGTACGCTGGTCCAGACGGGACTGAAACGCTCCCAGAAGGGACTGAACGCGGTCCAGTTCGCGCTCGTACTCCGCACCGAACAGCATCCGGCGGGCATCGACCTGATTGCCCTTGTCGTGCAGCGCGATTGCCTCGGCCTGCTCGTCGTGCAGGGCATCGGCGAAGTGCATCGCGTCCTTGAGCGCGGCGAGTTCGTCGGGGCGGGCCCCGGCATCGCCGATATGGCGGATGCGCACTTCGACCGGGCCGAGCGCGGCCAGTTCGCTGCCATAGAGCACGCGATACGTGGGATCGCCGGAATCGAGATACTGGCGCGCGCGGTCGGTCAGCCCGAACACTTCCTCGTCCAGCTTTTCGGTCGCCTCGTCGAGCGCCTGGCGCTGCTCGACGGCGACGCGTTCGCGCTCCTGTGCGCTGGAAGCCAGCAGCATCGTGGTGCCGGACACGAAGGTGAACAGCACGGTGGCCCCATAGGCCCAGTTGGTGATCGTCGCGAGGCGCATGGCCTGTATCTAGCGGGCAATGGCAAGCGATCCGTTAATATCCGTTCCGGGTAGATCGCGCGAAACGGATATTTATCTCATCGCAGCGCCTCGCCCTCGATGGTGATGCGGTGCATCTCGCGGCGATGCCCGGCATAGTCGTTGTAGGCATAGTGCCAGGTCGCGCGGTTGTCCCAGAAGGCGATCGAGCCGTCGCGCCAGTGGAAGTCCTCGATGAAATCCTCGCTGGTCACATGTTCGTAGACTTCGGCGAGCAGTTCCTTCGAGCGTTCGGCATCGATCCCCTGAATGTGCAACGTGAAACCGGGGTTGACGTAGATCGCCTTCTTGCCGCTGAGCGGGTGCGTCAGGATGACGGGATGGACCACATCGTCGAGCACGTCGGCGGCGGCCGAATTGCCGATCCGTTCGCCGCGCGTGTCCTGCCCGGACTCTGCGGGGTAGGCCTTGCTGCCGAAGACATGCCGCGCCGAATGCACGGCGTTGCGGCCTTCGAGCTGATCGCGCAGGCGTTGCGGCAACCCGTCATAGGCCTTGTACATCGAGGCGAAGGCGGTGGCGCCCCCTGTGGGCGGCAGTTCGCGCGCGACGAGGATCGAGCCGAGCGCGGGCTCTGCGTCATAGGAATGATCGGTGTGCCAGCCACCGCCGATATTGTCGCGGTGGTGCTTCTCCTTCACCACCATGGCGATCTCCGGGTACGCGGCATGGGGTGTGAAAAAGCGGTTGATGTTGATCTGCCCCCAGCGGCGCGCGAAGGCGATGTGATCCTGCTCGGAGATCGACTGGTCGCGGAAGAAGATCACGCCATGCTCGGCAAAGGCGCTGCGGATTTCGGCGAACTGGGTTTCGTCGAGCGGCTTGGCGAGATCGACGCCGAGCACTTCGGCACCGACGCGGCCATGGGGCTGAATGGTCAGGGACATTGGAATGGGCTCCGGTTCGGCAGGGGAAATGGAAAAGAACCGGAGCGCCGGTCCCATAAAAGCATGGGATGGGGGACACCGACGCTCCGGCGAGGTGCCCCCCAGGGTTCAAGGGGCCTCAGGACTCGCAGAAGATGGCTTTGGCTTCAGATCATTCCGCCGCTTCGTAGGCCGCGCGCTCCTTGCGCACGGTACGGCTGCGCTGGCCGTCGATGCCGACCGGAACGTCGCCCTTCACCGTGGCACGGCGCAAGGTGCGGCGCTGGAGGCCGAAGTCCGCGACGGCACGGTGCTGGGTGGCGCGGTTGTCCCAGAAGGCGACGTCGCCGGGGCGCCACTGCCAGCGCACGGTGTTCTCGGGCCGGGTGATGTGATCCTGCAGTACGCCGAACAGTCGTGAGGAATCGGCACCGTTCAGGCCGACGAAGCGCTTGGCGAAATGGCCGAGCAGCAGGCTGCGCTGGCCCGAAACCGGGTGGACGCGGACCACCGGATGCTCGGTTTCATAGATGGTCGAGGCGAAGACCTGTTTCTGGTATTTCTCGCGCTCGGCCAGCGCCGCATTGTCCTTGCCGTCGACACCGGCGGTGAGGAAGGCGGCGTAGTCGTAATCGTTGGTGTGGACCGCCCGCAGCGTGTTCACCAGCTGGCGGAGTGGCTCGGGCAGTTCGTCGTAGGCCGTCTCGCCATTGGCCCACAGGGTATCGCCCCCCGCTTCGGGGATGGTGATACCGCGCAGGATCGACAGCTTGGGGTACGCATCGGTGAAGGTCACGTCTGTGTGCCAGCTCGATGCGGCGTAGCCTTCGCGGCTGTCGAGATCGAGGAGGTATTTCGAGCCTTCGGCGACCGGCACTGTCGGGTGCGCCACCGGATCGCCGAACAGCGCGGCGAGCGCCTCGTGTTCGGCATTGTCGAGGTGCTGCTGATCGCGGAAGAAGATCACCTTGTGGCGCACGAGCGCTTCCTCGATCGCCTGTACGGTGGGGGTATCGAGCGAGCCCGACAGGTCTATCCCGCGAATTTCGGCGCCGATGCGTCCGGCCACCGGGCGGATGTCGAGCGGCGAAGTCGGGTCCTTGGCGTTCGGATAAGTCGCAACGAAATCGGTCATGAAACTCTCCTGGTCTTGTCTCTTCAGGGCGCACGCCGCCGGGCCGCATCGGGCCGTTGGGATGGGCGGGTGCAGGCAGATGTGTTCGAGAGGATTGCCGGGCTTCGGGTGGAAGGTCCGGCGCCGGACGCAAGGTCCGGGTTTCGTGCCCGATCAGGGCGTCAGGGAAAGTTTGCGCATCGCATCACCTCTTGCCGTTCGAGAGGGACCGCGAGGCTTGGCGTCGTCGCCTCAGCATCGCGCGCTTTAGCCGTTGGTATCGCGGAGCAAGCTGCTGTCCGATCAAAAGCCGCGGATCGGGATTGATACTGAAACCGGCCCGATCACTCCGATTTCTGAAACTCAAGTTACTCAGTTGAGTATAATGTGCAAGCCTGCTTTTTTCGCTTCGTCGCAGGAAAAAGCAGGCCTGCCGCTGTCAGGAATGGCGGATTTCCGCCACTCTGTTCCGGTTGAAAAGTATCAGTATCGGTCGGGATACCATTTCTTGACGTCCTCGGAGAAGCTGCCGAGCGGGTAGGGAATCATTTGCGCATTCCATGTGTCCCACAACGCCTTGAGTTCCTTCACCTTGTCCTTGTTCACCTCGAAGAAGTCGGCGCGTTCGCGTTCGTCGTTGACGACGTTGAACAGGTGCTCCTTGTCGCCCAGCTTCAGGTACTTCCAGTCTCCCTGACGCACGGCGGCCTGACCGTTCGCCTTGTAGCGCCAGTAGATCGTACGCGCGACCGGCGGGGCCTTTCCGGTCAATTGCGGCGAGAGGTCGAGCCCGTCGAAGGTGCCGTCCGCCGACTTGCCGGTGGCGAGCGCGAAGAGGGTGGGCAGCCAGTCCATGCCGACGATCGGCTGGTCTATGCTCGCGCCCGGTGTGATCTTCCCCGGCGCGCGGACAAGGCCGGGCACGCGGATACCGCCTTCGAGCAGTTCGCCCTTCTGGCCGACGAAAGGCCAGGTCTCGGAAAAGCGCTCACCGCCGTTGTCGCTGGTGAAGACGACGATGGCATCCTCGCGTCCGGCATGCTTGAGCGCGGCGAGCACCTTGCCGACGTTCTCGTCCATGATCTGGGTCATCTCGGCATATTTGGCGAGATTGCCGCCCGAAGTGTCGCGACTGTCCTTCAGCGTCTTGGCGATGGCCTCGTCCTCGCGCCCTTCCCAGGGCCAGTGCGGCGCGTTGAAATGCAGGCTGAGGAACAGCGGCTTGTCGCCTGCCGCCTCGATTTCCTTCACGGCCTGTGCGCCGAACAGATCGGTGAGATAGCCGGTTGCCTCCAGCGGCTTGTCGCCCTGTGCAAGGCCGATGCCCACGGGCTTCCCGTCATGCACGGTGTGATGGATGAAGTAATCCGCCGCGCCTTCGACGATCCCGTAGAAGCTGTCGTAGCCGTGTTCCAGCGGGCCGTTGAGTGGCGGCGTGCCGAGGTGCCACTTGCCAACCAGCGCGGTGCGGTAGCCTGCCTTGCGGAACAGGCCGGGCAGGGTGGGGCGGTCGGCGGGCAGGCCGAGCCCCGGCGGCAGTTCGGCAAGCGGTTCGTCCAGACCCACCCGGAACCGACCCTGATAGCATCCGGTGATGATCGCGGTGCGGCTGGCCGAGCAGACCGGGCTGCTCGAATAGGACTGGTGCAGCACGGTGCCGCCCGTGCCGATGCTGTCGATCGCTGGCGTGCGGATATGGTGCGATCCGGTGATCGACAGGTCGGCATAGCCCATGTCGTCGGCCATGATGAAGATCACGTCGGGGTAAGGGCGGGTTCCGGTGGCGGCACGCGCGGCACCGCCGGAGGCGGCCATGGCGACGGCACCTGCCGCAGCGCCGGCCAGCAGCGAGCGGCGGTCGAGGGAAGACTTGTCGATCATCGGGGGGATGGACCTCTCTTGTCGGGAATTATGTTGTGGGCGCGGCGCCGGGAGCACCCGATTCGCGCGCGGCGAGGCTATCGCGGATTTCGGCGTGGCGCTTCTCATCGAGCGGGAAACCATGGATGATGCTCGCAGAAATGATATGTCCGATCACCGGGCCGAGCGCGAAGACGTACTTCAGGTGCTCCAGAACCTCGGGCGGATTGACCTCGCGCGGGTCGAACCCCAGCCAGCCGATCAGCGGAAGTGCGATGCCCACGGCGACGGCGAGCGCGGCCTTGTCCGACAGCGAGAACACCGAATAGAACAGCCCGGTCCGCTCGTGCCCGGTCTTGAGGCGGTGCGAATCCGCGACGTCCGCGACGATCGCGCGCAGCATCAGGTTGCCCGACCCTTGCGCAAGGCCCTGCGATACGGTGAGCAGCAGTAGCAGCGGCCAGGCGCCCGGCGTCACCAGCAGGAGCGCGAAGTTGATCGCCACCTGCGTCAGTTCCCCGGCCACGGCCGCGCGGCCTTTGCCGATGCGGCGGCCGATGGCGAGCCAGATCGGGCAGGCGATGATGCCGAAGACGTATTGCAGCAGGAATAGCGCCGGCGCCCAGGCCGGGCTGCCCATGTAGTGCGCGACGAAGAACACGAACAGCGCGGTGCGCGTTCCCTGTGCCAGCCGGATGCCGAAGTTCGAGGCGAGCACGCGGATCAGCAGCTTCTCGCCCAGCACCAGCGAGGTCGTGCGCCAGAACCCGGTGCGCTCGCCACGCGGCGGTGCGGTGCTGGCAGGTTCGGGCAGCGCGCGCAGCGAGAAGGGCAGCGCGACCGCCAGCAGCACGAAGACCATGGTTCCCATCGAGGCGAGCTGATAGCGCGGCTCATGCGCGAAGCGCTGCGCCAGCAGGCTGGGCACCACCAGCGCCAGCAGCAGCGCGACCGACATCAGCCCCTGCCCATAGCTCGCGACGCGGGTGCGCTCGTGATAGGCGGCGGACAGTTCGCCGCTCCACGCCGAATAGGGCGTCGCCATCATCGAGTAGCCGAGATAGAGCGTGAACAGCGCGGCGCTGAACTCCAGCGGGCCGAACCATGCAGGCGGCAGGAACACGCCCACCGCGCCGAAGGCGAAGATCCCCGCGCCTGCGAAGATCCACGGGCGTCGCCTGCCGAAGCGGCTGCGGGTGCGGTCGGACAGGATGCCGATGCCGGGATCGATCACGGCATCCCATAGCCGCGCGAACAGGAAGATCAGACCGACCGTCCCCAGCGAGAGCCCGAAGGCGCCCGCGTAGAGCGGCGGCACATATGTGCTCAGCGGCACTTCCACCGCCGCCAGCGGCATCCACAGCGTGGAGAAGGCCAGCAGCCGGCGGGTCGGCAGAGGTTGCGCGGACGGGTCGGGCTTGGTCTGCCTGGTCTGCAGGCCGTCCTGCACCAGATCGTCGTTGGCTGGTGCAGCGGCATCGAAGGATGCGGTGATCGAGTTCATCGTCGGTCTCCTGCGAGGGGGCGGCGGGTCAGAAGCGGTGGCTGAAGGTCACGCCGTAAGTGCGCGGATTGCCGAGCACTTCGGTGACGGGCGCGGCGGCGCTGGCCGAGGCGTAGGACACCGCGTAATGCGTGTTGGTGAGGTTGCGGGCCCAGCCTTGCAGGCTCCACGAACCGTCGGGCGCCTTCACGCCGATCCCGGCGTCGAGCACGGCGTAATTGTCCTGCCAGCCGTAGATCGAGCGCGGATTGATCATCGCCGTGCGGCTGCGCCAGCTGGTGTTGGCGTAGGCCGTCAGCGAGAGATGGTCGCTCAGCGGCTGGTCGAGATCGAGCCCGCCCTGAACCGTCCACTTCGGGGCGCCGATCACCTGATAGCCGGTGAGGCTGAGCGTCGCGCTCGATCCGCCAAGCGCGGCCTGATACTCCAGCGGCGCCGGGGCATCGTCGTACGAGAGGTACTTGGCATCGTTGTACGAGGTGTTGACGTTGATCGAGAGCACCGGGATCGGCCGCGCGCTTGCCTCGAACTCGAAGCCGCGCATCCGCACCTTGCCGACGTTCGCAAGGTAAGTGCCGAACGAGGGGTTCGAAGTGTCGATGCGGTTGCCCTGATAATCGGTGATGGTGTCGTTGTAGAAATTGAGGTTCGCGGTGACGCGCCCGTTGGCCCAGGTGGTCTTGATGCCGCCTTCGAAGTCGGTCGACTTTTCGGGCTTGGTCAGGATCACGTTGGCCTGCGCATAGGTGGCAGAGGTGTTCGCTGCGCCGGACTTTTCGCCATGGCTGGCCGAGGCATAGAGCAGCACGTTCTCGTTCACCTGCCAGGCCGGGTTCACCAGCCACGAGAACGAGCCGCGATCGCTTTCTGCCGAAAGGTCGTAGGCGCCTGCCTGCGCGGCCGTGGTTCCGCCCAGCGAGGCGAGGAAGGCGTTGCGGCTGGTCAGGCTCGCGCCTGTCACATCGGCCCCGGCGGCCTGATAGCCTGCCACGTTCACGCTCTTCTTCTCGTAGCTGTAGCGCAAGCCACCGGTCAGCGAGAGTTTCGAGGTGACGTGCCACGTCAGCTGGCCGAATCCGGCAATGGAATCGATGTGCAGATGCCCGTCGCGGTCGTATTCCACGTCGTTCAGGATCGCACTGTCGGTGCCGGAGCCCAGGAAGAACGTGCTGGCATCCGAGCCGTAGATCGTGCGCAGGTTGCTGCGCAGATCCTCGTGCAGATAGTAGGTGCCCACCTGCCAGTCGATCGCGTGGGTGCCGTTCGAGGCGAGCCGGAATTCCTGCGAATACTGGTTCACATCGACGTCGTAGCCGCCGCGATAGATGTCGTAGGGGCTGTTGTCGCTGTCGTTGTAGGGGCGGAAATAGAGCCGCCGCCAGGCACTGACCGAGGTCAGCTTCACGCCGCCCAGATCCCAGTTCACCTCGTTGGACAGGCCATCGACCTTGGAGACGAGCCGCCCCTGATTGTCGAGGTTGGCGTTGTTGGGCGCATCGAAGCTGGGGGTATAGCCGAAGCGGCTCTCCAGCTTGTTGGTCCAGCTGGCCGTGCGCTGCGAGAGGACCGAACCGTCGAGATTGAGGTTCTGGTTCACATCGGCGGTGACGGGGTAGTAGTTGTTGTACTCCCGGCTCTCGTAATGCTCGGCGATCAGGCGTGAGGAGAGGTTCGGCGTCGGCGTGAACAGCAGTTGCCCGCGCAGCGACCAGCGGTTGTTGTCGAGGTACTTGTTGCCGTCGTACGCATTGCGGATCCAGCCGCCGCCCTGGCTGGTCGCGAAAGTGAGGCGATAGGCCAGCTTGTCGTCGATGATCGGGCCGGTGGCGTTCACGCGAAGCTGTTTCGCGCCATAGTTGCCATACGTGCCGGTGAGCGTCAGCGAGGGATCGAAGCTGGGCTTCTGCGTCTGGACGATCACCGCGCCGATGGTGGTGTTCTTGCCCAGCAGCGTGCCCTGCGGACCACGCACCACCTGAATGCTTTCCAGATCCACGAAGTCCAGCCAGCTGAAGCCCACATGGGTGAAGAACACGCCATCGACGATCAGGCCGACGCCGCCCTCGGCGCCGTCGTTGCTGGCGTTGCCGCCAAGACCGCGGATCGAGAGCGCGGAGACGCGGGTGTTCTGTTGCAGCGCGTTGAAGTTGGGAATGCGGATCGCATAGTCGGACACGCGATCGAGGCGCTTGGCGGCGAGTTCGGCACCGCTGACGGCGGAAATCGCCAGCGGCACGCTTTGCAGGCTTTCGTCGCGATGGCGCGCGGTGACGACGATGGCGGGACCGGAGGCACCGTCCGCGCCCTCTGCGCTGTCGGTTGCCGGTGCCGCCGCTGCAGCGGCTTCCTTGTCATCGGCATTGCCATCGGCAGCGAAAGCCGGGGCGGTAAGCGCGGTGGAAAGCAAAAGGGCACAGAGGGCGCTGGCCCTGCGGCGCGTCGAGGCAGTAAGCATGGATTTTCCTGAACCTTATGAAGGAGCCGGAGGCGCTGTGTTGCTGGTTTGAAGGCGCATCGCGGCAGGTCCGGGCAGGCGTGAGCCGGGCGCGCAACGATAGGCGCGGCAGATCACAGGCAGGCCGGACGGAGGATTTTATGGGGCGCGCAGGGCACGCTCGCACGGCATCGATGCCTGCATGGCAGGCAGCAGAAAGCCGACGAGGAGCGCGCGTCATCGCGCCGGATGTTTGGCGGGCGTTGCGGCCCTTAAATGTGCGTGGTCTGGTCGTGCATCGTCGTATCACCCCGTTGAGAGGGAACACGACGCCTGGCGTGGTCGCCCTGGCATCGCGCGCTTTAGCCGTTGGTATCGCGGAGCAAGCTGCTTCCCGGTCAAAAGCCGCGGGCCGGGTCTGAATATCCCGACAAGAGGTGTCGGGGCGCGAGGGAGGGACCGGCCACCCGCTCGCTTCAATCTCTACCTACGTGGTCGAGTTTTGGTGTCAATTGGAATTTCGACGCACCGTTCGTCGCAGATGACGCATCGCGGGGATGGGCGAAGCGGTCCGATGCTGCAAAAACCCCGCATATCTGCGCGGCGGCGGACCGGCGCAGCTATGCGGGGCATGGGCGAAACGCGCTCGCCAAAGGAAATGTTGGGCGTGTGAAAGCGGCGTTACCAGCCGCCCGCCACCACCCGCACGATCGTTCCGTGGGCGGTCGAGGCCATGACGAAGCTGCTGCCTGCGAAATACCAGCCGTAGCCCATCGGTGCGGGCGCAAGGCCGTAGGCGGCCGGCTCGACCACCACGTAGCTGCGCATCGGCATGGGCAGAACCACGCCGACGGCAAAGGCGCGCCCTGCGTAACCGACCGGCACGGGGTAATAGCCGTAGCCCGGCGCGTAGTAGAATCCGGGGCGCGGGCCGTAGAAGGCGGCAAAGGCCGGGTTGCCGCGCCACCAGCCGGGATGGCCGCGATCGATCACCACGACGCCGCGAGGCCCTATGCCATGTGGGTAGCCGCCGTGTGGGTAGCCTCCATGGGGCTGGCCATGGCCAGCGCCCGGTGGTGTGCCGTGGCCCTGATCATAGCCGCCTCCATGGCCGTCGTCATGGTGGTGCGGATCGGACTGGGCGAGAGCAGGGGGCGTCAGCAGGGCGATGGCCAGCGCGGCGCAGGCGGCCCTGGTGAAGCGGGAGGAAGGAAAACGAGGCATGGGGAAACTCCTTGAGGGCACCCCTTGTGCCGTGCCGTTGCAACCGGTGTTCCGGCCCGATGTGTCGAATTGTAAATGCGAAAACCTCCGGGTGCCGTGCGACGCGGCGTTTGCATCGGGCCGATCTCGGGCTATCGCAAAGGCCCATGACATTCGACCAGATCGCCATCGTGCTGCTGCTCTCGGCCATGTTCATCGCCTTCGCGCTGGACAGGTTCCCGGTCGAGCACGTTGCCGTCGCCGGATTGACCGGCGCGCTCGTGCTGGGGCTCGTGCCGTTTCACGATGCCTTTGCAGGCTTTGCCAATCCTGCGGTCATCACGGTGGTCGAGGTGTTGCTGTTCGTTTCGGTGCTCGCCCGCAGCCATGCGGTGGAGCGACTGGCGGAATGGACGGTCTCCCGCTTCGGAACCGAGCGCGGTGTCCTTGCGGTGATCTGCGGACTGGGCGCTTTCGTGTCGATCTTCATGAACAACATCGGCGCGCTGGCGCTGGTGTTCCCGGTGGCGCTTTCCGTTTGCGCGCGGATGCAGATCCCGGTGGCGCGCATGCTCATGCCGCTGTCCTTCGCGACGCTGCTGGGGGGGATGGGATCGCTGACGGGGACGCCCGCGAACCTTATCGTCAATGATTGGGTGATCCGCGAGACCGGTGGTGGCATGGGTTATTTCACCATCGGCTATGTCGGCATTCCGGTGACGATCATCGGTGTCGCCTGGCTGGTGCTGATCGGGCCACACTCTTTCCGCCGTCTGCGCCGTGTGCCCAGCACGGTGATGCCGACCCCGGCTCGTTTCCTGTTCGAGATGCGTGTGCGCCCCGGCGCTCTGGAGGGCCTGTCCCTGCCCGAGGCAGAGCGGCGCCATGACCTGACGATCTACGATGTGCTGCGCGAGGGGGCGCATGTCTTTGCGCGGCGCGAGGCGATTACCGTCGCTGCGGGTGACATGCTGCTGGTCGAAGGCGCGATGGAGACGGTCGAGGTGCTGCAGGATCGTGGGCTGGTTGAAGCCGGGCTGGGCACGGGCAAGCCGGGGGGCGAGGACCGGCTGGAGGCGGTGGTCATGCCCGATTCGATGCTGATGGGCTCGCGGCTCGGCGCGCTCGATCTGCTGAGCGACCACGACGTGTCGGTCGTGGCGCTGGCCAGTCGCCGTCATCGGGTGGAGGGAAGCTTCGGCGATCTCCAGATCGGCCTGGGTGACGTCATCGTGCTGACCGGTGAGCGGACCTCGCTCGAAGAGGCTGCTGCAGAGGCGGGACTGCTGCCGCTTTCGGCGCGCCCCGCCAAGCGGATGCAGCCCGATGCCTATCGCAGCGCGGTGATCTTCGCGATCGGTGTCGCCACGACCGCGCTGGGCTGGCTGCCGCCCGAGATCGCCTTTGGCGGCGTGGTGGTGGCAATGGCGCTGCTGGGCTCGTTGCGATTGCGCCACGCCATGCAGGACGTGAACTGGACAATCGTGATCCTGCTCGCCTGCATGATCCCGCTGGGGCAGGCCGTGCAGGATACAGGCGCCGCGCATGTGATCGCCAATGCCCTTATCGATGCCATGCCGGTGGGCGGTCCGCTGACGGTAACGGCAGTGATCCTGCTGATGGCGGCGGCGTTGACGACATTCGTTGACAATGTATCGACGGCAGCGGTGCTCAGTCCGGTCGCATCGGGGCTGGCGACACGGGCCGGTTTGCCGGTCGAACCGCTGTTGATCGCTGTGGGCATCGGCACCTCGCTCGATTTCCTGACGCCGTTCGGGCACCATAACAACACCGTGGTGATGGGCGCAGCGGGCTATCGCTTCCGCGACTTTCCCAAGCTGGGACTGCCGCTGATTTTCCTGTGCCTGCTGACTGCGCTGCTGGTCGAACGGGTGCTGTTCTTCTGACGGATTGGCTTTTTATGCCAATTCGTATATCCTACCCGCATAATAGGGAAATGGCATGATTTCGAACAAGGCCCGTTACGCCTTTCGCGCTCTTCTGGCGCTGGCCTGCGCACCCGAGGGTGAGGCGACGGCGAGTGCGGACATCGCCGCGCGATATGCGATCCCGCACAAGTTCCTCGAACAGATCCTGATCGACCTCAAGAAGGCCGGTGTCCTCGACAGCAAGCGCGGGAAATACGGCGGCTATGTCATGCTGCGCCCTGCGGACACCGTGACTTTTGGCGAGATTCTCCGCCTTTTCGAAGGGCCGCTGGCGCCGCTGTCGTGCCTGTCGCGCCAGTCCTATCGCCGGTGCGACGATTGTCCGAGCGAGGCGCAGTGTGCGCTGCGGCGGGAATTCGGCGCCGCTTACGATGCCTATCGCAGTGTGCTCGATTCGCGCACGCTGGCGGATGCGCTGCGGGGTGGCACGATCGAGGACGATTTCGCAAACGGCGAAGAAAGTGACGGATTCGTGCGTAGAATGGCCTGAAACAAGGCCCTTGCTATTCCCTATCAACTCGATAGAGTTTATCGAGTTTAAAGATAGGGGAGTATGCCATGTCGAAGTCCGCCAAGGCGCAGGGTAAGTCCCGTGCCGGTTTTCGCTTTGCTCGCGCTGTGGCGCTGGCTGGGCTGCTTGCGGGCACATCGCTGTTGAGTGCATGCGGTTCCGGCCACGATGCCAAGGGTGGCGGATCGGCCTCGATCGAACTGCTGAACGTCTCCTACGATCCGACGCGCGAGCTGTACCGCGATCTCAACGATGCCTTCGCCGATCAGTGGAAGGCGCAGCACGGCGGGCAGAGCCTGAAGATCAACATGAGCCATGGCGGCTCGGGCAAGCAGTCACGCGCGGTGATCGACGGGCTGGGGGCCGATGTCGTCACGCTGGCGCTGGCCTACGATATCGACGCGATTGCCCAGAAGACCAAGCTGCTGGACCCCAAGTGGGAAAGCAAGCTGCCCGACAACAGTGCGCCGTACACCTCGACCATCGTGTTCCTCGTGCGCAAGGGCAATCCCAAGAACATCCATGACTGGGCGGACCTGACGAAGCCCGGCGTCGAGGTGATCACCCCCAATCCCAAGACCAGCGGCGGCGCGCGTTGGAACTTCCTTGCCGCCTGGGCCTATGGTCGCAAGGCAGGGGGCTCCGATGCCGCGGCGCAGGCCTATGTGACCGATCTGTTCCGCCATGTGCCGGTGCTCGATTCCGGCGCGCGCGGGGCGACGACGACGTTTGTTGAGCGTGGTATGGGCGATGTCCTGCTGGCCTGGGAGAACGAGGCGTTCCTCTCGCAGAAGGAACTGGGTGCGGGCAAGTTCGACATCGTCGTGCCCTCGATCTCGATCCTCGCCGAACCGCCGGTCGCGGTGGTGGACGGCAATGCGAAGAAGCACGGCACGACGGCCGTCGCCGACGCCTATCTCAAATTCCTGTACACGCCCGCTGCGCAGGAGATCATCGCGCGCCATTATTACCGTCCGCGCGACCCGCAGGTGGCGGCGAAATACGCCTCGACCTTCCCCAAGCTCGATCTGGTGACGATTAAGGACTTCGGCGGCTGGCAGGCTGCACAGACCAGGTTCTTTGCCGACGGCGGCGTGTTCGACAAGATCTTCGCGCAGGCCAAGCAATAAGGCTTTCTTCCATGGATATTGCATTGAGCAGGCAACTGCAGATGCCGGATGAGACCGTTTCGCAGCCGCCGCCAACTTCTCCTCCCAGAGTGAAGCGGCGATGGCTGCGGCAGTCCGCGATCCCCGGCTTCGCTCCGACGCTGGGTTTCACGCTGGCCTGGCTGACGATCATCGTGCTGATCCCGCTGGCCGTGCTGTTCCTGCGCGCGGCGGGGATGACATGGCACGATTTCGTGGCGGTAGGCCTCTCCGAACGCGCGCTCGATGCCTACAAGCTCAGCTTCGGGGCATCGCTGGCGGCGGCCGGGATCAATACCGTGTTCGGCCTTGCCATCGCCTGGGTGCTGGTGCGCTACGAGTTTCCGGGGCGCCAGCTGATGGGCGCGCTGGTCGATCTGCCGTTCGCGCTGCCCACGGCTGTCGCCGGTATCGCGCTGACCTCGCTGTGGGCGACCAACGGCTGGCTGGGCGCGCTGGTGGCGCCGCTGGGGATCAAGGTGGCCTTCACGCCGATCGGGGTGATCGTGGCGCTGATCTTCATCGGGTTGCCGTTCGTGGTGCGCTCGGTCGAACCGATGCTGGCCGATCTGGGCGTGGATGTGGAGGAAGCCGCGATGACGCTGGGGGCCTCGCCGTTCCAGACCTTCCGCAGGGTGATCCTGCCCGCGCTCGGGCCTTCGTTGCTGACCGGCTTTGCGATGGCCTTCGCGCGCGGGGTGGGAGAATACGGCTCGGTGATCTTCATCGCCGGCAACATGCCCTACAAGTCGGAGATCGCGCCCTTGCTGATCGTCACGCAACTTGAGCAGTTCGACTATGCGGGGGCGACCGCGATCGCCAGCGTGATGCTGGTAGCCTCGTTCATCCTGCTGCTGCTGGTCAACCTGCTGCAGTACTGGACCCGCAGGCGAGGTGCGGCATGAGCCGGGCTTCGTCCTCCGCCGGCACCCGGTTTGGCCGTGGGGCGCTGATCGCCCTCGCCATGGGCTTCCTGCTGCTGTTCCTGCTGGCGCCGCTGATGGTGGTGTTCGTCGAGGCGCTGTCCAAGGGCCTTGGCGCCTATTTCGAGGCGCTGGTCGATCCCGACGCGGTTTCGGCGATCCAGTTGACGCTGCTGGTTGCAGTGATCAGCGTGCCGCTCAACGTGGTGTTCGGCCTTGCCGCCAGCTGGGCGATCACCCGCTTCGACTTTCGCGGCAAAAGCATCCTGATTACCCTGATCGACCTGCCGATCTCGGTATCGCCGGTGGTCTCGGGCCTGATCTTCGTGCTGCTGTTCGGCGCGCAGGGACTGCTTGGCCCATGGCTGGCCGATCAGGGCGTGCAGATCATCTTCGCAGTGCCTGGCATCGTGCTGGCGACGGTGTTCATCACGTTCCCCTATGTGGCGCGCGAACTGATCCCGCTGATGAGCGAGCAGGGCCGTGACGACGAACTGGCCGCGCTCTCGCTCGGCGCCAGCGGCTGGCAGACCTTCCGCCAGGTGACACTGCCCAATGTGCGCTGGGGGCTGCTCTATGGCGTGCTGCTGTGCAACGCGCGTGCCATGGGCGAGTTCGGCGCGGTCTCGGTGGTCTCCGGCCATATCCGGGGCGAGACCAACACGATGCCGCTGCATGTCGAGATCCTCTACAACGAATACAACTTCGTGGCCGCCTTCGCCGTCGCCTCGCTGCTGGCGATGCTGGCGCTCGTGACGCTGGCTCTCAAGAGCCTGCTGGAGTGGCGCTTCGATATCCATGAAAGGGCCAGACATTGATCCGCCTGGAAAACATCTCGAAAAGCTTCGGCACCTTCGCGGCGCTGAACGACGTCAGCCTGACCGTCAACGACGGCGAGTTCCTGGCCCTGCTGGGACCGTCCGGTTCGGGGAAGACGACCTTGCTGCGCATCATCGCAGGGCTTGAATTCGCCGAAAGCGGCCGCGTGCTGTTCGAGGACGAGGACGTCACCCATCGCAAGGTGGCGGACCGCAAGGTCGGCTTCGTGTTCCAGAACTACGCGCTGTTCCAGCACATGTCGGTGCGCGACAACGTGGGTTTTGGGCTGTCCGTGCGCAAGCGCAGCGAACGGCCCAAGGCGCGGGCGATCCGCGAGCGGGCGCAGGAACTGCTCGAACTGGTGCAGCTTGGCCATCTGGGAGACCGCGTGCCCGCGCAGCTCTCCGGCGGCCAGCGCCAGCGTGTGGCACTGGCCCGCGCGCTGGCGGTCGAGCCGCGCCTGCTGCTGCTGGACGAGCCGTTCGGCGCGCTGGATGCCAAGGTCCGCAAGGACCTGCGCCGTTGGTTGCGGACCTTGCACGAGCAGATGGGGCTGACCTCGATCTTCGTGACGCACGATCAGGAGGAGGCGCTCGAGCTGGCCGATCGCATCGTGGTCATGGACCATGGCGTGATCGAGCAGGTGGGCGCGCCCGAAGACATCTACACCGCACCCGGCAGTGCCTTCGTGTCCGACTTCGTGGGCGAGACCAACCGCATCGGTGTGAGTGTTCGGGGCGGGCAGGCCTTCTTCGCGGGACAGGCGATCAGGGTGCCGCTCGATGGCCTCGCCGAAGGCCCGGCCGATCTGCATTTCCGGCCGCACGATGCCCGGCTTTGCGAAACGGGTTCTCCCGGTTCCCTGCCGCTGCTCGTTCACCAGACCTACCGCAAGGGTGGGCACTGGCGGGTCGAGGGGCGCATCGAGGGGCTGGACCGCCCGATCGAGGTCGATGTTCCCGCAGATGCTCCGGCGCCGGCCGCCGGACTTCGCATTGGCGTGCAACTCGCGCGCGCCATGGTATTTCCCAGCAAGGAAGGATCCGCTCATGCAGGATGATCCCGCTGCCACCGGTTCGGGGCAGAAATCGCAACACGTCGAGGAAAGCCTCGCCACGATCCGCGAGGCGCTGCTGTCGCTGCGCTACGGCACGATCTCGCTGACCGTGCATGAAGACCGTGTGGTGCAGATCGATGTGACCGAGAAGCGTCGCCTGCGCAGCGGCTGAGCCCGCGTCCGGACGACCCTAGATCTATCTGCCCCGCGACCGCCGCAGAAGACGGCAGCCGGGGTGTCGGACGCGGACCGGACCACCGGATGCGGCTGAACCCAATATCGTTGTGAGGAGCGATTCGCATGTTCAGGCGTCTACCTTTTGTGATGGGCGGCTTTCTGGCCACCGCCGCTGCCGTTCAGGCCTTGCCTGCTTTTGCGCAGGATGGGAGCGCCCGGAGTGCCGATGGACCGGTTCCCGCGTCCGCAGCGGTCAACTCCGATAAGAGCGTCGATCAGGACGCTGACCAGGATTCTGCTTCGTCCATGGCCGATACGACGATGTCGCTGGCATCGAACACGCCTGCCCAGGCTGCCGCCCCGCAACCGCCAACGCTTCAGCAGGCGATCGGCAACCCGGACGATTTCACGCTTTCGGCCAGCATACGTGCACGCATGGAATCGCTGGGCAACGACTTTCGCAGCACCGCCAATCCGAGCGACACCATCCTTTCGCTGCGAACGACGCTGGCGGCGGAATACCACCCCGGCATCTTTCGCATCGGCGGCGAACTGATGGATTCGCGAATCTACTTCGACAACACGAAGACGCCGGTTACCGTCAACGATGTCAACGCGATGGAGTTGATCCAGGCATACGTTGGACTGGATCTAGGCCATGTGCTGGGCAAGGGGTCTGACACCAGTGTGCAGGCGGGACGCTTTACCATGGAGTTCGGCGCACGCCGCCTGATCGCGCGCAACAATTTCCGCAACGACACCAATGCCTATACCGGCATTCGCTTCGATGTGACGACGGCGGACAAGACGAAGATCACCGCTTTCTACACGTTGCCGCTGACCCGGTTGCCCAGCACGATCGACCAGCTTGTCGACAATTCGGTTCATTGGGATCGCGAGAGCTTCGACCTGCAGTTCTGGGGGGCCTATCTCGCCAAGCCGCAGCTTGCCGGACGCACCAATCTGGATCTGTATTTTCTGGGATTGAACGAACGGGATTCGCCCAGCCTCGCGACGAAGAACCGGCAGCTTTACACACCGGGCCTGCGTCTGTTCATGAACCCGGAAGCGGGCAAACCCGATTTCGAGGTTGAGGCGGACTATCAGTTCGGCTCTGTGCGGGCGAGCACGGTAGCCAATGCGGCGCTGCTCGATGTGTCGGCATACTATGTTCACGCCGAGGTCGGTTATCAGTTCGCAGGGCCATGGAAGCCTCATGTGAAGCTCGTCTACGACCGTGCCAGCGGCGACAACGGCAAGGGATCGTACAATCGCTTCGACAGCCTGTTCGGTGCGCGCAATCCGGACTGGGGGCCGACCAGCATTTATGGCGCGCTGTCGCGCAGCAACATCTCCTCGCCCGGTGTCCGGCTGGACTTCGCACACGGCAAGCGGACGGATGGGAACCTCACCTATCGTGCCATGTGGCTGGACAGTGCCACCGACAGTTTCGCCAATACCGGTGTGAAGGACGCCACCGGCAAGGCGGGCACGTTCGCCGGGCAGCAGGTGGAGTGGCGCGTGCGCTACTGGATCGTCCCTCAATTCCTGCGACTGGAGACAGGGGCGGCCTGGCTGATCAACGGCAGGTTCCTGAAGGATGCACCCAATGCCAGCGGGCGCGGCAACCCGATCTACGGCTTCTTCGGGGTTACGGCGACGTTCTGACGAAGTGCCGTGTCTGCTCCCTCATCACCGGGGCCTCATGATCAAGGCCGAGTAATCAAGGCCGAGTAATCAAGGTAGGGCGGTGGGGGCAACGCCGCCGCGCAAGCCTTCGCGCAGGCGTTCGATCACGACCTGTACCTTGGGCAGCAGGTGACGGCGCTCGGGATAGACGGCCCAGATCGGCTCGTCTTCTGCCTGCGCGTCGTCGAGCAGGCGCACCAGCCTGCCGCTGCGCAGGGCATCGTCGACATAGAACTCTGGCAGGTGGCAGATGCCGAGCCCGGCAATCGCGGCGTCCGCCACGACCTGTCCGTTGTCGCACCGTACTCGTCCTCGGGGGCGGAAACTGCGCATCTCGCTCCCTACCCGCAGATGCCAGGCGCGGGTGCTGCCGGTCAGGCAATCGTGGCGGGAGAGGTCTTTGACATCCACCGGCGTTCCGCGACGGGCGAGATAGGCAGGGGCCGCACAAGTCAGGAACCGGCGTGAGCCGACGGGTATGCGGATCAGACGGCTGTCGCTGAGCGTACCGGTACGGATCGCCAGATCGAAGCCTTCGCCGACGATGTCGATAACCCGGTTGGACAGATCGAGATCGACCTGAAGGCGTGGGAACTCGACCGCACAGGCCGTGAGTACGGGGGCGACGAAATGCACCCCCAGCGCAGTCGAACAGGTGACGCGGATCAGCCCCTGCGGCTCGCTCTGGCGTTCGAGCACGGCATAGGCATCGTTGCGATCCTCGATCAGGCGGCGGAACCGCTCGACCATCGAGCGCCCGGTATCGGTGAGCGCGACCGCGCGCGTGGTGCGGCTGAACAACTGCACGCCAAGGCGCTGCTCAAGCGCTGCCAGAGCCCGGCTGACGCGCGAGGTGGACGTGCCGAGGCGCTCTGCCGCGCGAACGAAGCTGCCGCAATCGGCAATTGCCACGGCCTCCTCGATGCCTTCCCAGCGGTCCGTCATTGTTGCTCCTGATGCAAGGGATGCTCTCTTCATCGGTCTTTTGTTGCCTTGGCGCAACAGCCATCACGCCGACACAAAGTTTTGGCAAAGGCAATGGCGCAACGCATTGCAGAGCGGTATTTCAGGGCCATGCACGATACAGCCGGGGCGCAGCCTGCCGAACATGGAACCCATCGCGAAAGCCTCGCGGCCCTGGCCCTTGGCGCGATCGGTGTCGTTTTCGGCGATATCGGCACCTCGCCGCTCTATGCGCTGAAAGAGAGCTTCATCGGGCACCACCCGATGGCGACGGATGTGCAGCACCTGTTCGGCGTGATCTCGCTGATGTTCTGGACGATGACGCTGATCGTCACGATCAAGTATGTGCTGATCGTCCTGCGCGCCGATAATCAGGGGGAGGGCGGCAGTCTGGCGCTGCTCGCCCTGATCCAGCGCAGTCTGGGCCGCACGAAATGGATGCCCGTGGTGATCATGCTGGGCGTCGCGGCAACCGCGCTGTTCTATGGCGATGCGATCATTACCCCGGCGATTTCGGTGCTCTCGGCGGTTGAGGGGCTGACGATCGTCAGCCCGGCGTTCGGGGCATGGGTGATCCCCATCGCCATCGTTATCCTGATTGCACTGTTCTCGATCCAGTCGCACGGTACGGCAGCGGTGGGGCGTCTGTTCGGTCCGGTGATCCTTGTCTACTTCGCCATTCTGGCGGTGATGGGCGCGGTTTCCATCGCCCAGACGCCGCAAGTGCTGGCGGCGCTGAGCCCGACCCATGCCGTGACGTTCTTCCTCGCCGATCCGGTACTGGCATTCCTGGCGCTCGGCTCGGTCATCCTTGCCGTGACCGGCGCCGAGGCGCTCTATGCCGACATGGGACATTTCGGGCGCCGGGCCATCATGGTCTCATGGCTCTATGTCGCGTTTCCGTGCCTGATCCTCAATTACCTCGGGCAGGCGGCGCTGGTGATGCGCGAGCCGCAGGCGATCTCGAATCCGTTCTTCCTGCTGGCGCCCGACTGGGCGCGTCTGCCGCTGGTAGTGCTGGCGACGGCGGCGACGGTCATCGCCAGTCAGGCGACGATCTCGGGCGCCTATTCGGTTTCGCAGCAGGCGGTGCAACTGGGTTATCTGCCGCGCCTCAAGATCCTGCACACCAGCGCGAAAGCCGCCGGGCAGATCTACGTGCCGCTGCTCAACTGGGGCATGCTGGCGATGGTGATCCTGCTCGTCATGGGCTTCCACAGTTCGACCAACCTTGCGGCGGCCTATGGCATCGCGGTGACGGGCACGATGGTCATCACCGCCTGCATGCTGGGCGTGCTGATGTTCGGTGTATGGAAGTGGCACCCCGCGATTGCAGGCGCGATCACCGGCCTGTTCGTGCTGGTCGACGGCGCCTACTTCGCCTCGAACGTCACGAAGATTCCCGATGGCGGCTGGTTCCCGATCCTCATTGCCGCCATCGTCTTCACGCTGCTCACCACCTGGGCGACCGGACGGCGGATCGTGCGCGCCCGCCTTGCCGAGGATAGCCTGCCGATCGGGGTGTTCCTCGCCTCCACACGCGGCAAGGTGCCGCGTATTCCGGGCACCTCGGTATTCCTCGCCTCGACCGTGGAGGGCATTCCGCCCGCGCTGCTGCACAACCTCAAGCACAATCACATCCTGCATGAGCGGGTGGTGATCCTGACCGTGGTGATCGAAGGTGTGCCGCATGTCCCGCAGGCCGGGTGCAGCGAGGTGGAGGACATGGGCGATGGCTTCTACCGCATGGTGCTGCACTACGGCTTCATGGACGAGGCCGACATTCCCGCAGCGCTCGCCAGCGAGAATCGCGCAGGGGCGCCGTTCCGTCCGGCACAGACCAGCTATTTCCTCTCGCGCCAGACCCTGATCGCCTCCAGCCGTCCCGGCATGGCGATCTGGCGCGAGAAGCTGTTCTCGTGGATGGTCCGCAATGCCCAGACCGCGATGGAGTTCTTCAAGCTGCCCACCAATCGCGTGATCGAACTGGGCAGTCAGCTGGAGATCTGAGGGTACCTTTTTGATAAATGCCCGGCCGGGCATTTATGAGGCGGCACCGGCCCACGCCCCCACCCTGCCACCCGACGATAGTACCCTATGGGTGGCAGGGTGGGGGCGTGGGCCGGTGCCGCTAAAAATTCGCGATTCACGCGAATTTTCAAACAGACTTTGAACGCTTGCCCTCAAAAAACATGACCCCGGCACCGCGAGTCAGCGGGGCCGGGGCCATGCCATGGGAAGACCGGTGATCGCGGACCTTGCAGTCCTCAGACGATGCCCGCGCCAAGGCCGACCGCACGGCGTTCCTGCGCCTTGCGTTCGCGCCAGCGGCTCTCGCGGTAGGTGCCCAGCACGTCGATGGCGCCGCCCGCTTCCAGACGCGCCTTGGCGAGGATCGGCGAGACATCGACGTTGTAGGCCCGGCGCAGCGCCTGGAAGGCCATCATCGTGTCATTGGCCTCCTGCGAGAGATGCAGCGCCTCGCGGTCGACCAGCAGGGCCTTGGCAAAGCACTGGCCGATCGCTTCGGCGGAAGACAGCATGGACTCGATCGGGTCGGTGACGTTGTGCGACTGGTCGATCATGTAGGCGGGCTTGAAGCCGTCACGCGGGTTCAGTTCGGCCTCGACCAGTTCGTTGAACACCAGGAACAGCTGGTGCGGGTTGATTGAGCCGGAATCGAGATCGTCGTCGCCATACTTGCTGTCGTTGAAGTGGAAGCCGCCCAGCTTGCCGAAGCGGTGGAGGCGCGCCACGATCTGTTCGATGTTCACGTTCGGCGCATGGTGGCCCAGATCGACGAGACACTTGGCCTTGGGGCCAAGCTCCTGCGCGGCGAGGATCGAGGAGCCCCAGTCGTTGATGACGGTGGAGTAGAATGCGGGCTCGAACATCTTGTGCTCCAGCAGCATCCGCCAGTCATCGGGAAGCGCGGCATAGACTTGCGACGCAGCTTCCAGATAGCGGTCGAGGCTGCGGCCAAGGTCCTGCTGGCCGGGGAAGTTGGTGCCGTCGCCCACCCACACGGTGAGATCGGTTGAACCGAGCTGCTGGCCGATTTCGATGCATTCGATATTGTGTTCCACCGCCTGCTGGCGCGTTGCCTCGATGGTCGAGGACAGCGAGCCGGTGGCGTACGTCTGCGCCTGATCCTGCTGGTCCTGGAAGGTGTTCGAGTTCACCGCATCGAAGCCGAGGCCGAGGCTGGCAGCCTCTTCGCGCAGGCCCTTGTAGTCGCTCACCTTGTCCCACGGGAAGTGCGGTGAGACTCGCGGGGTCAGGCGGCCCAGCTGGTTGATGACCGCACAGTCCTCCAGCTTCTCGTGGATATTGGTCGGCTCGCCCGCCATCGGGAACTTGGCAAAGCGGGTGCCGCCGCGCCCGGCACCCCAAGAGGGGACCGCGACGGAGAAGTTGGCGACGCGGGTCTTGATCGCGTCGATGCCGATACCGGCGCGCTCCAGCTTGCGGCCAAGCGCGGCGTATTCGTCCTCCAGCGCGTCGATCTGGCGCGCGTTCGCCTCGTCGATCAGCTCGCGCGAGATGGGCAGGTTGGTCATGGGTCTATCCTCTTCCGTATTCTTTTGTGCCGTGGAGCGGGGCGGCCTTGCGGCCATGCCCCGCCCGTCAGGTATCAGCGCGTAAGCGTCCTCAGCGGGTGAAAGCCTGAGCGTTGCCCGCATCGACGTTGATCATGTTGCCGGTGGACTTTGCCGACATGTCGCTCGCAAGGAAATAGACGGCTTCGGCGATATCCTCGGGCAGCACGTCGCGCTTGAGCATCGAGCGCTGGCGATAGTGCTCTTCCAGTTCCTTGCCGGAATCGATGCCGTGGGCACCCGCGCGCTCCTTGCGCCAGTCGCCATCCCAGATGCGGCTGCCACGGATGACGGCATCGGGATTGACCACGTTGACGCGGATACCGGCAGGCGCGCCTTCCAGCGCGAGGCAGCGGGCGAGGTGGTTCGCCGCCGCCTTGGCCGAGGCATAGGCGCTGGCGTTGGTGGCCGCCGCCACGCCGTTCTTCGAGCCGATGAACACGACGGACGAACCGCCCTGTTCCTTCATGCCCTTCAGCAGCGGCCATGCCGCGCGGCTGGTGAGGAAATAGCCCTCGGCCAGCACGTTGTAATTGCGGTTCCACAGCTCGATGGTGGTCTCTTCCAGCGGTGCGGAAGAGGCGATCCCGGCATTGGCGACAAGGATGTCGAGCCCGCCGAACTCGCGCGCGGCAGCGGCGAAGGCATTGGCCACCTGCGCCTCGTCGGTCACGTCGCAGGTGACGGCGCGCACGACATCGCGGCCATACTGCTTGGCGAACCCGGCACGCACTTCCTCGACCGCGTTGGCGTCGCGGTCGGCCAGCATCACGCAGGCACCGTCGGTAAGCAGGCGGGCCGCAGTCGCTGCGCCGATCCCGCCCGCACCGCCGGTGACGAGGGCAATGCGCCCGACCAGCGGCTTGGGCTTGGGCATGCGCTGGAGCTTGGCTTCTTCGAGCAGCCAGTATTCGATATCGAAGGCTTCCTGCTCGTCGAGCGCGATGTAGTCACCGATGGCCTCGGCGCCGCGCATCACGTTGATGGCATTGCCGTAGAACTCCCCCGCAAGGCGCGCAGTGGTCTTGTCGGTGGCGAACGTCATGCGGCCGATGCCGGGAACGAGCACGACGATCGGGTTGGGATCGCGCATCGCGGGCGAATTGGCACGCTTGCAGCGCTCGTAATAGGCCGCGTACATCGCGCGGTAGTCGGCTACCTTCTGCGCCAGATAGGCATCGTCCTGAAGCCGCTCGGGATCGAGGGTGAGCGGCGCGATCTTGGTGCGCAGGAAGTGATCGGGGCACGATGTGCCAAGGTCCGCCAGCTTCAGGAACTCGGCTGAATTGACGAACTCCAGCGCCTCGGCATCGTCCGAAAAATGGCCGACCTTACGCCGCGCGCCGGTCATCTGGGACCGGAGGCGCGGCATAAGGTCGGCAGCAAGGGCTGCGCGATCCGGAGAGGTCTGGTGGATCGCACCGCCGAATGCGGGTGCGGTTTCGAGACGGGCATTGAGGTACTTCGCGGCATCCGCGATCAGCTCGACGGTGTGCTCGTAGCAGGCCTTGGCGCTGTCGGCCCAGCAGATGATGCCGTGCCCTGCCAGCATCACGCCTTCGAGATGCGGGTTGGCGGCGACGTAATCGCGCAGCATCACGCCCAGCGTGTAGCCGGGGCGCTTCCACGGCAGCCAGCCGATCTTGCCGCCCCAGATTGCCTGCGTCGCCGCTTCGCCGCCGGAACTCGCCGCCAGCGCGATGATCGCGTCGGGGTGAACGTGGTCGACATGGGCGAAGGGCAGCAGCGAGTGCAGCGGGGTGTCGATGGAGGCGGCGCGGCCGTTCAGGTTGAACGTGCAGTGCGGGAGGAAGCCGACCATCTTGTCGTCATCGTCCGGCCCGGAATAGTGCGCTTCGAGGCCGAGCAGCTTGTCCTGATAGAGCGTGGCGAAACCATCGAGCTTCATCGAGCCGATATCGCCGCCCGAACCCTTCACCCACAGCACTTCAACCGGGCCGCCGGTGAGCGGATCGATCTCGCTCAGCTTGGCCGACGTATTGCCGCCGCCGAAGTTGGTGACGGTGAGATCCGAGCCCAGCAGGTTCGAACGGTAGAGCAGCAGCGCTTCGGGCGAGAGCGTTGCCGCAACCGATTCGTCCCAGCGGCTGGTCGGCACGGCAAAGGGAATCGCGGCCGCTGGATTTCCGGGGTTTCCGGCCGGACTTGGGCGGGTTTCGGTGATGGTGTTCATGGGCTCCTCTCTAACATTTGTGCTTTGCTTGAGCAATCGTATCCGATAGAAAGCAATCAATAGCAATCACGAATTGCAATCATAAGTCATCATGTGCAGGTTGGCCCGCACAAGACATAAGTCAGCCCGTCAGGCCGAAATGCGGCCGATGGATCATACGGAGAGGTTTGCGAATCGCCATGAGCAGGTCAGGCACCACCATCGTCGTCGACATCGGCAAGACGCTCAGCAAGGTCACGTGCTGGACGCGCGAAGGGCACATGACCGAGCGCATGGTGCGGCCCAACGAAGTGCGCGAGGAGGGCGGCATCCGCCGCCTCGACATCGACGGGATCGGCGCGTGGCTGCGCGAATGTCTGGCGGCGCTGCGCGGCAATCCGATCGAGGCGATCGTGCCGGTGGCGCATGGCGCAGGCGTAGTGGCGCTGGGAACCGATGCTTCCGGCATGCAGGGTGCGCTGTTTGCGCCGTTCGATTACGAACAGCCGATCCCGCCCGAAGTGATGTCCGCCTATCGCGAGGAGCGAGACGCCTTCGCCGTGACCGGCTCGCCTGCCTTGCCGGACGGGCTCAATCTTGGCGCGCAGGTCTACTGGATGGATCGGACCTATCCCGAAGCGATGGCCGAGGCGACGCTGGTGCCCTGGGCGCAATACTGGGCCTGGTTCCTGTCGGGCACGGCGGTCAGCGAAGTGACCAGTCTTGGCTGTCACACCGATCTGTGGTCCCCCGGCGAGGCGCGCTTTTCGCCGATGGCGCAGCGGCTTGGCTATGCACGCCGGTTCGCGCCGGTGGTCAAGGCCAGCGAGGTCGTGGGCACGCTGCGTCCCGAACTCGCGCTGATGACCGGGCTGGGTGGCGAGGTCAGCGTGCTGGCGGGCCTGCACGATTCCAACGCAGCGCTGCTGGCAGCGCGCGGTTTCCAGCATATCGCCCGCAAGGAGGCGACGATCCTGTCCACCGGCACCTGGTTCATCGGCATGCGCCTGCCGAACGAGAATTTCTCGATGGCCTCGCTGCCCGCCGGGCGCGACACGCTGGTCAATGTCGATGCCTATGGCTGGCCGGTGCCCTCGGCGCGCTTCATGGGCGGGCGCGAGATCGAATCGGTGATCCAGATCGATACCCGCCGGGTCGACATCAAGCCCGACCAGCCGCTGCTGATGGAGGCGGTCCCCGGCCTGCTGGCACGCGGCACGATGATGCTGCCCACGCTCGCTCCCGGTTTCGGACCGTTTCCGAACGGCAAGGGCACATGGCTTGACCGTCCGGCGGAGTGGGCCGGAACATGGTATGCCCGCCGCGCCGCGATCTGCCTCTACGCCGCGCTGGTGGCCGATACGATGCTCGACCTCATCGGCTCGAAGGAGCGCCTGCTGGTGGAGGGGCGCTTTGCCGAGGCGCAGGTCTTCGTGCGGGCGCTGGCGGCGCTGCGGCCCAGCACCGACGTCTATGTCGCCAACGCCCATAACGACGTCTCGTTCGGCGCGCTGCGGCTGATCAATCCGCTGCTCAAACCCAGCGGCGGATTGACGCTGGTCGAGCCGCTGGAAGGCGATCTGGAAGGCTACCGCCGGAAGTGGCGCACGCATGTGGCGCAGGAGGCGGCCGCGTGATCACCGCCTCGATTGCCGATTTTCGTGAGGCCGCGCGTCGTCGCCTGCCGCGCTTCCTGTTCGAATATATCGATGGCGGTTCCTACGCCGAGGAGACGCTGCGCCGGAACGTCTCGGACCTTGCCGGGCTCGCGCTGCGCCAGCGGGTGCTGCGCGACGTGTCGAACATCGACCTGTCGACCAACCTGTTCGGGCAGGACTGGCGCCTGCCGCTGGCGCTGGCCCCCATCGGGTTGGCGGGTCTCAACGCCCGGCGCGGCGAGAAGCAGGCCGTGCGCGCGGCGGACAAGGCTGGCGTGCCGTTCACGCTGTCCACCGTGGGCGCCTGCGACATCGGCGAAGTGGCCGAAGCCGCCAGTCGCCCGTTCTGGTTCCAGCTCTACATGATCCGCGATCGCGTGTTCATGAAGGAGCTGATGGCCAAAGCGGTCGAGGCGGGATGTTCGACGCTGGTGTTCACCGTCGACATGCCGGTGCCGGGCAGCCGCTATCGCGATTATCACACCGGGCTTGCCGGATCGGGTGGCCTCAAGGGCGCGGCGTGGCGCGTGGCGCAGGCCATGGCCCGGCCGGGCTGGGCGTGGGACGTCGGCATTCACGGGCGACCGCACACGCTGGGCAACGTCGCTCCGGTCCTGAAGGGCAACACCGGAATCGAGGACTTCTTCAAGTGGATGCGCGAGAATTTCGACCCCTCGATCAACTGGCGCGATCTCGATTTCATCCGTTCCGAATGGAAAGGCCCGCTGGTCATCAAGGGCATTCTCGACCCTGAGGATGCGAAGGAAGCCGCAGAGCTTGGCGCGGACGGCATCGTCGTCTCGAACCATGGCGGGCGCCAGCTGGACGGCGTGCTGTCGAGCGCACGGGCGCTGCCGCCCATTGCGGATGCGGTGGGAGACCGGCTGACAGTGCTGGCCGACGGCGGCATCCGCTCCGGCCTCGACGTGGTGCGGATGCTGGCGCTGGGCGCGAAGGGCGTACTGCTGGGCCGCGCGTGGGTCTATGCACTGGGCGCAGGGGGCGAGGCGGGCGTGACCAAGGCGCTCTCGATCATCGAGGCCGAAATGCGCGTCGCCATGGCGCTGACCGGCTGCACGCGCATCGAAGATATAAACAGAACGATACTTGCGGGAGAGAACCAATGAGTTCGGGAGAGCACAACAGCTGGCGGGACACGATCCTGGCCGGGCTGGCCAACTATATCGACGCCGGGTCCATTGTCTCGGGTTCGGTCGCGCTGGCGCTGTGGAAGGAACAGTACCACCTGACCGACAGCTTCATCGGCCTGATCGGCGCCTTCTCCGCCAATGCCATCTCGGCGGGCGTCGGCGCGCTGATCGGTGGGCGGTTGTGCGATCTGTTCGGCCGCAAGAAGATCTACCAGTACGATATGCTGTTCTATGCGTTCGGCATGCTGTTCCTGGTCTTCGCCTCGGCGGCATGGATGATCATCGTCGGCTTCCTGCTGGTCGGGCTGGCGGTGGGCGCGGACATTCCCGCCAGCTGGTCGCTGATCGCCGAGCGCGCTCCCGATGACAGACGCGGGGCGCATTCGGGTGTCGCGCAGATCTTGTGGTATCTGGGCCCCGTTGCGGTCCTGCTGGCGGCCTATTTCCTCAAGCCCTTCGGCATCGACGGCGTGCGCTGGCTGTTCATCCATCTGCTGGTGCTGGCGGTGGCGCTTACCTTCCTGCGCTCGCAGATGAAGGAATCCGAGCGCTGGACCGAGCAGGCGAGCAGCGCCGCGCAGACCGGCGCGAAGATGCCGGGCTGGAGCGCGGTGCTGACGCCCAAGCACCTGTCCGCCGTGATGTACCTCGTCGTGATGTACGGCATGTGGAACCTGTGGGCGGGCTACAACGGCTTTTTCACGCCCTACCTGATCGAGCAGAATCACCTGCCGGCGTGGGCCGCGACGGTGCTGCCCGCCAGCTACTTCTTCATCGGCATGCTCTCGATCCTGTTCGTGTTCATGCCGCTGGCCGACAAGGTGGACCAGCGCAAGCTGTTCGGCATTTCGGCGGTGATGCATGTGATCGGCATGGCGCTGCTGGCGGTGTTCGGCTTCAAGCTGGAAGTCGTGATCGCGCATATCGTCATCATGGGCATCGCCGGAGGCTTCGGCGCGCAGAGCTTCTTCCAGTTGTGGAGCGCCGAGCTGTTCCCCACTGCCATCCGCTCGACCGCGCAAGGGCTGTCCTTCGCGATCGTGCGCATCGGCCTTGGCCTGTGGAGCCTTGCGGTTCCTGCGCTGGCGGCAAACGACTTTACCGAGCTGGCGTGGATCCTTACGGGCTTCCTTGCGGTCAGCGGGATCGTCGGCATGTTGTGGGCGCCGCGCAACGAGGGCAAGTCGCTCGAACAGCTGGAGGCCGAGCGTGCTGCCAGCGGTGAAGGCGCCGCCACGGTGCATCGTCCCGCCGTCTACGGAACCGGAGTGGAGTGAGCTACGCAATGCATGCCGAGGAACGCGAGAGGCTGATCCTGGAGGCCATGGCCGCCACCGGCTTCGTCAGCTATCGCGACCTCGAAGCGCGGCTGGCAGCCTCTCCGGCGACGATCCGGCGCGATCTTTCGCGGTTGGAGAGCGATGGCCGCATCCTGCGCGTCCACGGCGGGGCCAAGCTGCCCGAAGACGAGCAGGGCGAGGGGAAGGGCGATGCCCTGCGCGGTACGCCTTTCATCCAGTCGATCACCCAGCACCTGCCCGCCAAGCAGGCGATTGGCCGCGCGGCGGCAGCGCTGTGCTCGCCTGGCGAGGGGGTAATGATCGACGGCGGCACCACCACGCTGCAGATGTGCCCGCATCTGGCAGGGCTTGGCCTTCAGGTGCTGACCAACTCGCTGCATATCGTCGATGCGCTGCTGCCGCAGATCGATACGCGGGTGCTGCTGCCGTCGGGCACGGTGTTTCGCGAGCAGAACATCGTGCTGGCGCCTGCGGGTGAGGATTTGATGCCGCGCTTCCATGCCCCGCGCCTGTTTATGGGCGCGGCGGCGGTCGGCCCGCAGGGCGTGATGCAGCACGACGTGATCCTCGTGGCCGCCGAACGCCGCTTCATGGACCGCGCCGAGGAAGTGATCCTGCTGGTCGACAGCTCGAAATTCCGCAATTCCTCGGGCGCGATCGTGTGCGGACTGGACGAGGTGGATCTGGTCATCACCGACGCCGGGATCGAACCGGAAACGCTGGCGCGCCTGCGCGGGGACGGCGTGCGGGTGATCGTCGCGCCGTAAGGGGAAAGGGGAAGCGCACGGCGCGCTCCCCCCAAATCCTCAGAGTCCGTTTGAAAATTCGCGAAAGGCAAATTTTGCGGCGCTGGTGCCGAACCAAAAATGCCCATCAGGGCATTTTCCAAACGGGGCCTCAGTCCTTCCAGCTGCGGGCCGAGAGGTGCACCTTTACCGGCTGGCCAAGATGCTGGGCGTCCGAACCCAGCGCGAAAGTGTAGTCTCCCGCTGCGATCGACCAGCCGCCGTCCTTCCATTCGGCCAGCAGGCGCGGGTCGATGGTCACGCTGACCTTCTGCGAGGCGCCGGGCGCAAGGTCCACCCGCTGGAACCCGACGAGGCGCTGGCGCGGCGTGCCTGCCTGCGAGATCATGTAGAGCTGGCCCACGGTCGCGCCCTGAACCTTGCCGGTGTTGGACAGCGTGAAGCTGGCCGTCTTGCCGTCCGTCTTCAGACCCGCCGAGGCAAAGGTGGTGTAGGACAGGCCGAAGCCGAACGGGAACAGCGGGGCTTCGCCCTTGCGCGCGAACCAGCGATAGCCGACGTCCGAGCCTTCGATGTTGTAATCCGCTGTGATCTTGGCGTCGGGAGTCGGCGGATCGCCCGCGAAGTTGGGCTCGAACTCGTTGTAGCCGTCCAGCACCGGGCGGGGCAGCTGATCGACGTTCCTGGGGAAAGTGATCGGCAGGTGGCCCGAAGGATTGACCTTGCCGAACAGCACATCGGCAATCGCCTCGCCGCCGCGCGCGCCGGGGAACCAGGCTTCCATCACCGCAGCAGTCCTGTCGAGCCAGGGCATCGCCACCGGGTTGCCGGTTTCGAGCACGACGATGGTGTGCGGGTTGGCCGCGGTGACGGCAGCGATCAGTTCGTCCTGACCGTAAGGCAGCGAAAGGTCGGCCTGATCGAAGCCCTCCGACGAAGGCTTTACGGCGAAGACGATCGCCACGTCGGCCTTCTTCGCCTGCTCCACCGCATCGGCGATCACGTCACCGCTGCGGTAGGTGATGGTGGCGTCGGGCGCGAGCGCCTTGATCGCCTTCATCGGCGAGGAGGGCTGCCAGGTCGGCGCAATCAAGGCGTCGAAGCCGGTATGCTCGCCGCTCTGGATCGTGACGACTGGGCCGTCCTTGCCGTGGACCTGGCTGGAACCGCCGCCGGTCAGCACCCCGGCATTGGCATAGCCGCCGATCACCGCGATGCGCTTGGCCGAGGCCGCCAGCGGCAGCGCACCGCCTTCGTTGCGCAGCAGGACGATACCCTGCCGGGCGATGTCGCCCGAGATCTGCGCATCGGCATCGAAGTCGATGGTGCCGCCGGGCTTGGCCGGATTGGCGTCGAGCCCTGCCGCATAGATCGAGGTGAGCACGCGGCGGTTCATGTCATCGAGGCGCGCGGCCCATGCGGGGTCTTTTGCGGCGGCAGCGGCCAGCGGCTTGTCCAGCCACACCTGCTTGTCGAGCTGCTCGCCCGATTGCTGGTCGAGCCCGTGGATGGCGGTTTCCAGCGAGGGCACTGCACCCCAGTCCGACATGACGAAGCCCTTGAAGCCCCAGTCCTTCTTCAGCACGGTGTTCAGCAGATAGTCGTTATCGCACGCGCTGGCGCCGTTCACCTTGTTATAGGCGCACATGACGGCAAGCGGCTGGCCCTTCTCAATCCCGATCTGGAAGGCCAGCAGGTCGCTTTCGCGCGCGGCGGGATCGCTGATGTCGGAACTGACGAACTTGCGGCCCGTCTCCTGCCCGTTGAGCGCGAAGTGCTTGATCGTCGAGATGATGTGGTTCGACTGGATACCGGTGATCGCCGCGCCGACGAGATCGCCGGTCAGCAGCGGATCTTCCGAGAAATATTCGAAAGTACGGCCCGCGCGCGGATCGCGCATCAGGTTGGCGCCGCCTGCCAGCAGCACGTTGAAGCCTTTGGCGCGGGCCTCCGAACCGATCATCGCGCCGCCCTTGCGCAGCGCTTCGGGGTTCCAGCTCGATGCCATCGACAGGCTCGATGGCAGGCCGGTGGCGCCGTCCTTGCGCATGCCCATGACGTAGGCGACGCCGAGGCTGGCGTCGGTCTCGGTCAGCGCAGGCACGCCCAGGCGGGGAATGCCGTGAATGAAGCCTGCGCCCCAGATTGCGCCTTCGGGCAGCGTCGGCAGAGTGGGGCCGAGCGGAAGCGCCATGATGCCGTGGGTCAGCACCGTCTTTTCGGCAGGCGTCATCTGCGCGAGCGTCTTGTCGGCCTCTGCCTCAGCGGCGGCAAGCGGGGCATCGCTGCCTTTGGCCTGAGCAGCGGAAGCGGTTAGGACAAGCGCGATGGCGCCCAGCGAAACGGACAACGTAGATGCAAGACGGCGGTGCATGACGAACCTCTCAATCGATTGTTGTAGCGCGCCTTTATGGGCACGCGGTTGTTGCACCGCGATGCATAACGGACTCTGCGCGAAAGGGAATTGCCGGTCGGCTATTTTTGCGTTGCGTAGGGATCACCGCTGGCGGCGTGCGCTTCGAGGAAATCGAGGCGCTGCTTCTCAAAGTCCTTGAGAATGTTCGGACCGGCATTGGTGAACGCGATCTGTGCAGAATCGGAAACAGTGTAGCGCGGCCATTGCGGTGCCCCGGTGTGGTTGGGATTGCCGTTGCGCGCGAAAGCGACCCAATAAGCCGAGGTGAGCTTGGCCGTGGCCTCGTCCCCGGTGGTCCAGCCGGGTTTCGAGACGTCGGTCGGCGTATCGAACACGAACTCGATCTCGTCGCTGTGACCGACGCCGGGGCGGACGCTGCGCTGCGCTTGTGGCACATAGGCGAAGCGGTAGAGGTAGGTGGGATTGCCTGCCGCGACGGAAAGGCGAGCAGTGGCGCGGGCGGGCTCGACCATCGCGGCATCGCCCCACATCCGCGTTATGGCCTTGTCCTGGCCGACAGTCGCCACATTGTAGAGCGCCAGCGCCTTGTCGGCATCGGACCCAAGGCTCTTGAGCTTGGCTTCGGCAACGCCGGGCATCCAGCGCAGAAGGCTTTCCTCCCAGTCATTGGCGCCGATCAGCAGGGGCACTTTCGCGGAACGACCCTGTGCGAAGGCGACGGCTGGCGCCTCGGTGATGAGCTTGCCGTCGATCATCGGTTCGCGGACTTGCGTGACCGGTGCATCGAGCACCGTTTCGGCGGGAAGCGCGCGCAAGGCGGCAGGATTGTCGGAGGTCACGCCCTTGCTCTTGGCCCAGGCAAGATCCTGCTTTTCTGCCACCGCTAGCGGGGGCAGCCAGCGCCGGGGCGAGCCGGACTCGGCGATCGCGCGCTGGAACAGGCCGTGTGCAGGCGGCACCGCCATCAGCGTGGAGACGGCGACGGCGCCAGCGGACTCGCCGAAGATCGTGACCTTGCCGGGATCGCCGCCGAAGGCTGCGATATTATTCTTCACCCATTTGAGCGCGGCGATCTGGTCCATCAGCCAGTAGTTGCCGCAGGCCTCGCCCGGATGTTGCGCGCAGAGCGCTGGCGTTGCGAACACGCCGAAGCGGGCGAGGCGATAGTTCAGCGTCACCACGATCACGCCCTGCCGCGCCAATGCCGAGCCGTCGTAGACCGGCATCGAGCCTGATCCCATGATAAAGGCGCCGCCGTAGATCCACACCATCACCGGCAGCGGTTTTGCGCTCTTGCGGGCGCCGTCTGGCCGCCAGACGTTGAGGTAGAGGCAGTCTTCGCTGGCCTTGTAGTCATGGCCTGCGGGCAGGTGGTTGTGGGCCAGATCCTGCATGCAGTCGTTGCCGAAATGCGTGGCGTCGCGCACACCGCTCCAGCCCGCAGCTGGCTGCGGTGCGCGCCAGCGCAGGTCGCCCACTGGCGGCGCGGCATAGGGAATGCCGCGAAAGCTCTCGACACCCTTGCCGGAAAGTCCGGTGAGCGTGCCCTGCGCAATCTTCACCTCCGGCGCGCCTGGCGCAGCATGGCACGGAAGCGCGGAGAAGCCGAGCGCGGCGAACAGGGCAAGGCGAAGCGGGCGGAAGGGCAAGGCGGCACCTTTCGGGAAGGGATTGTGACGGGGTAACAATGGCGGTGCGCCGTCGCGTTCGTCTTGATCGCTCGCGCCGCCAGTCTTGCATTGCGTGTCATGGAGCGGGGCATGGGGCAGGATCGGGACGCGAACGGTCAAGACCTCGGGCCGATGGAAACAAGACGGGCAGGGGTGCTCTGGCTTAGACCAAGGGGCATAGATGCTGTAAGGAATGGACCGCCATGACCGATACCCTCCCGCGCCTTCGCACAACGCCTTTCCGTGACGATATCAATTTCGGCGCGGTGATCCATGACGTCGATCTCGCCAGCGCCGACGAGGATACGCTGAAAGCCGTGGTCGACGAGTTCCATCATTCGGGCGCGATCCTGCTGCGCGGCCAGTCGATGGAACCAGGCGATCTGGTGCGCTTCGTCTCGATGTTCGGTGAGGCCGAGGATCACACGAACAAGGCTTTCGTGATGGACGGGTTCGAGAAGATCTACATTCTGTCCAACCGCATCGGCAGCCACCGCGACGGCGTGGGCTGGCACACCGACTATTCCTACAAGGAAGAGCCGGTGATGTGCACCATGCTCTACAGCGTGGAAGTGCCCGAGGAAGGCGGCCAGACGATGCTGGCGGACATGGTCGCGGCCTATGACGCGCTTCCGGCGGAGCGTCAGGAAGAACTCCAGAAGCTGACCCTGCATCACAGCTGGGAGCACTTCATGGTGCATCGCCTCGAAGCCAAGATGGAGCTGACGCCCGAACTGCTGGCCGAGAACCCCGATGTGATCCACCCGCTGATCCGCACGCATCCGGCCGATGGCCGCAAGGCACTGTGGGTCTCGACCGGCACCGTCAAGAAGATCATCGGTCAGGACGATCCCGAAGATCTGGCCCTGCTCGACGAACTGGTCGAGTTCGGCACGCAGGACAAGTTCGTCTACACGCACGACTGGCAGGTCGGCGACGTGCTGATGTGGGACAACCGCTGCACGCTGCACACCGGCACCGGCTTCGACGACACCAAGTATTACCGCACCATGCACCGCCTGTGGGTGAAGGGTGACAAGCCCTACTGAGCCTTACGGACTGAGGACGAGAAGCCCTTCGGGATCGCCTGAAAACGAAGGCCGGGCGACGATAGTCGGCCCGGTCTTCGTATGTCTGGGGTCGGCGAGATCGTCGGCATGTTCGACAAGCGCGGCCATAAAGGCTGCGCGGGCGCTTTCGGCGAAGGGATTGTCGCAGGCGATGGCGCGAGCGACGTCGGGTGCATCGCCGGAGACCATCGCGCTCGCTTGCGCCAGCAGGTCGAAGCTGCGGGTCGAGAAGCGTCCCGGCGCCAGATCGAGCCGCGCGAAAGCGCCTGCGATCAGGTGGACGAGACCTTGCGTCAGCGCCATCTCGCGGTCGTGTGCCTCCGGTGTCGAGAACAGCGTGCGCAGCCCCAGCACCCGGCGCAGGAACGCGGCGATGCGCACATGTCGGCGGCCTCGCAGCGGGCACAGCACGAGGCGATGACCGGCAAGGCCGTCGCGCGCGCTCTGTGGGCCGAACAGGGGATGCGTGGCGAGCACGTCGATATCCTGCGGCAGTTCGCGCAGCATCGCCTCGGCGGGAAGCACTTTCACCGAGCCGACATCGATCACCAGCGTACCGGGGCGCAAGTGCGGTGCAATCGTGCGGCATACTTCCCCGATGGCAGGGACCGGCACGGCGAGCACCACGATGTCGCTGGCAGCAGCCTCTTGCGGAGAGGCTTGCGGATGGACCGGATCGACGATCCGCAGATCGCAGTGATCGCGCAGGTGGGCGGCGATCAGGCGACCGAAGGCACCATAGCCGAACAGCCCCAGCGTGATCCGGGAATGGGGGCGGGCGCGTGAGGGAGAAGGCGAACTCGGCATGATGCTATGACCTCTGGAAAAGAGCGTCGCGCGGGCCGGAAGATCGTCTTGGTAAAGGTCAACCGCCGGTCACGCAGCGGTTGAAGGATGACAAGGAACCCACCGCCGATCAGCGGCGGTAATAGGACTTCACGAAGGGAAGGGTGCTTGCCATGCCGTGGTGGGTAATCTGCCGCGCAGGCGCTGTCAATCCGCGCTCCGTCCACCGCCGCGCCGGTGCTCGCGCGGGCTCAGACCATAGCGGGAGCGGAACGCGCGCGAGAAGTGTGCGGCATCGTTGAAGCCCCAGCGAAAGGCGATCTCGGAGACCGAGAGCTGGGCGTGCAGCGGGCTGATAAGATCGGCATGGCAGCGCGCCAGTCGCCGTTCGCGCAGCACTTGCGCAAAGTTCAGATCCTGCGCGGAGAGCAACCTCCGCAGATAGCGCGGCGAGATCCCGGCGTCCTGCGCCAGCGTGCTCATCGTCAGGTCGCTCTGGCCGAGCAGCGTTTCGAGGCGTTGCAGGATGCGCTGGAGCAGCGCCGCGCGGGCACCGTCCGCGCCGCCGCGCGCCTGCTGCCCGCCCTGTGCGGCCAGGGTGGCGACAAGGAACTCGATTGCGGCAAGCTCGATCGGGCGCAGCGCCTCGGTGTCGAGATCGTCGAGTCGCTCGCCCACGGCGGCCAGCATCGCGCGGAACACCGCCGCGCTGCCGAGCCTCGCATCGATCCCCAGCAGCGGCGCACCGGGCGCGGCGAGCAGGCGCGGGGCCACGGCAATGGCGGGAAACTGCACGAGGAGCAGGCGGTAACGGTCTGAAAACGAAAGGCTGGAGGCCACGCGGTTGACGCCGAGCACCAGTTGCGTGCAACCGATCTCCAGCGCGATACCCGGACCGGAGAGTTGCGCCTCGCCTTCCAGCACGACCGCCAGCCACAGCCCCTCGGCCTGCTGCTCGGACCGCCCCTCGATGGTCAGGGCGCCGGATTCCAGCCGGGCGAAATGCAGGCCGATGGGGGACTGGAGCACGGTGACCGTCCCCGCCATCGGCGCATCGTGCAGCGGGCGCACCAGCGGCAGGCGCAACCGTGCCATCGCATCGACCCATGCGGCGGTGCGTTCGCGTTCAGGCAGTTGCGTCGTGTCCAGCCGCCAAGCCGGGCTTTCGCCCGTCACCCGGCGGCTGTCGTCTCCGGACCGGCTCAACCTGCGAGCACGCCGACCTTTGGTTCGACGGGCAGTGGGGCGGGCACTGCCGGGCCGCCGTCCCGCGCTTCGAGGTAGCGCTTGACCAGCCACTTGTTGAACTGGACCTGTGCGCCTTCCTGCCAGGAATAGCGGCCGCGCGGGGCGAAGCGCGAACGCAGGCCGACCTGCACCAGTTCGTCGACGTGGAAATCCTGCGCGATGATATGCGAGGTGGCGCGCATGTTCATGTCGAGCTTGTGCTCGAAGGTCGGGTCTTCCATCGCGCCGGGGGCGAACAGCAGGCCGGTATCCATCTCCAGCGATTCCGGGCCGTTGGGGCGCAGGATCAGGTAGATCACCATGTCGCTGGTCATCACCAGGCTGAGCGAGGGCGGCACGTTGGCGAAGGTGAAGCGGTTGCGCGCTTCTTCCGACAGGCCGGGGAACACGGGCAGCACCGCACGCTGGGTGGCGTTGAAGCTGGCATCCTTATGGAGCGTGCCGTTGTACCGCAGGAAGCCGGCATCGGCGGGATCGCTTTCGGGGAACTCGGCCTTGCCCGAGGGCACGAAGTCATGCAGCGGCCCGGCGTGCAGGCGGCTGGCGTGATAGCCGTCGTTGTTGTTCTCGAACATCACCTTCCAGTTCCACGGATGGACATCCGCAGGACCGGGGCGCGGGCCTTCGGCATTGGCAAGGTCGTAACCGGCGATGGCCTTTTCCACCTCGGCAAGGCGCGGGGCGAGCGGTGCGGCGTTCTGGTCGAAGTTGATGAAGATGAAGCCCAGCCACAGCTCCACCTTGAAGCGCGGCAGGCTGTTGGCGGTCTTGTCGAAATTGCAGGTCTTGCTCATCGCGGGCGCCGCGACGAGGCGCCCGTCGAGCGCGTAGCTCCAGTGGTGGTAAGGGCACAGGAAGCCGCGTGCATTGCCGCTGCCTTCCGCCACCAGCATCGCGCGGTGCTGGCACACGGCGGACATGGCCGCGATCTCTCCGGCCTGCGTGCGCGAGACGATTACCGGCTCGCCCACCATGGTGGTGGTGAAGAAGTCGCCCGGATTGGGGATGAACGATTCGCGGCCCACGCACAGCCATTCGCGCATGTAGAGCGCGTCTTTCTCGAACTCGTAGAAATCGGCGCCCGTGTAGCATTCCGGGGGCAGGGTGCAGGCAGTATCGATCTCCTGCGCCGAAGCGGCGAGCGAATCGAAGAAACTGTCTGGCATGCGGCCGCCGTTGGTTGCTCTGGTCATGGCGAAAGTCCCTTGTGGTGCCGTTGCGGCTTGATCGTATGACCCGGATGCTATCGTGAAGCAGACCTGCGGTCTTGATCGGCTGGACCCCCAAACTTGCCCGCGTGCGCCTCCCGCCCCGGCGAGCGGTGCCAAGCAAAACGGCACTGGAGATCAAGCCTTGCAGGGCGCGCCGATGGCAGGGATGAACCATCGTTTCCAATGGGAGAGTGCCTGCATGAGTGTCGTCGTCTTCGGATCGCTCAACCACGATACGGCACTGCGCCTGCCTGCGCGGATGGCCTGGGGCCAGACGCTGCTGACGACCGGGGTCGACATGGCGGTAGGCGGCAAAGGGCTTAACCAGGCCGTTGCCGCCGCGCGCTTCGGGGCCGGGACGCGCATGGCAGGAGCCATCGGTAACGATGCCGAAGGCGCGATGCTGCGCGGCGCGCTGATGGACGAAGGTGTCGATGTCTCCGCGCTCGATGTGCTTGCCGACGTGCCGAGCGGGCGGGCAACGATCCTGATCGAACCGGCGGGCGAGAACATGATCGCGGTCGTGCCCGGCGCCAATCTGCGCGCTCGTCCTGAAGCGGCATGGCAGGCGATCGACACCGAAACGCGTGTGCTGCTGGTCCAGAACGAAGTGGACATCGCCGAGATCGAGCGGCTGTTCGCCAGCGAGCGGGCGGCGGGCCTCACGCGGATTCTCAATGCCGCGCCTGCGGTGCCCGAGGCGGTGCGACTGTTCCCGCTGGTCGATGTGCTGATCGTCAACCAGAGCGAGTGCGCGGACTTCCTCGGCCTCGACAGCGAGCCGCAGGGTGTCGAGGATCTGGGTGTGGTGCGGCAGCTGCTCACTCGCGCCGATCAGTCGGTGGTGGTGACGCTGGGGGCAGGCGGCAGCGCTCTGGTGACGTCCGAGGATATCGTGTTCGCACCGGCCTTCGCGGCGCCCGAAGTGGTCGATACCAGCGGCGCGGGAGACTGCTTCTGCGGCGTACTGGCCGCGTGCATCGATCTGGGGATCGGGATGGAAGCGGGGCTGCGTTATGCCAACGCGGCGGCATCGCTTTCAGTAGGTCGCAAGGGCGCGGCGCCCTCGATGCCGATGCGGGCAGAAGTGGACGCGCTGGTGGGATGAGGTGAGCCCTTGCGCGGGGAGCTATCCTCTCGCGCAAGGGGTGTTCTTTTCAGGCGCTGGCGGCGAGCGCGAGGCCGGAGCCCATTTCGGGTTCATGCGAAATCGCCGTACCTTCCCCGGCTTCCGCCTTGCCAAGGCTCGGGAGGAAGAACAGCAACAGCATCGCCCCGCCCAGCACGCCGCAGATGGCGATGGCCGAATGGGCGTAGGAGCCGCTGGCATCGAAGCTCATGTCCATCAGCGCGGGGGTGGCACCCTGTGCGATGATGACGGCGGAATACATCGCGCCGATGATGCTGCCGTAGCTGCGCAGTCCGAAGTAACGCGAGGCGAAGTAGGGCAGGGCGGCATATTCGGCACCCATGCCGATGCCCAGCATCACGCCCGCGGCGCTGGTTTCCATCATGCCCTTGCCGAATTCGAGCAGCAGCAGTCCGGCGATGGCCGAGGCGAACATCGGTACGATCAGCAGCGGGCTGCGTACCTTGTCGAGCATGGCACCGGTGACGATCTGCCAACTGGCGGTGACAAGCGCGAAGATCGCGATCACGCCGGTCGCTTCGGTAAGGCCAAAGCCGCGATCGGTCATCATCGGCACGACGTGGGTGAACACGGCGGTCATGCCGCCTGCACCTGCCGCCACTGCGATCAGCATGATCCAGAAGCGGGCCGTGCCAGCGGCCTCTCGCAAGGACATGCCGGTGGTCGGAGCCGCGGGGCTTTCGCTGTCGATGCTGCATTCGGGGGCATCGCGCAGGAAGGCGATCAGGACGGGTGCGCCCAGCGCCAGCACGATCAGGCCGAGCACCGCATAAGTATCGCGCCAGCCGATCATAGGCAGCAGGATACCCGCGACGATCGGCAGCAGCGTAGCGCCGAGGCCATTGCCAAGGCCTGCGGTGAGGCCGAGCATCAGGCCGCGGCGGCCATCGAACCAGTTGGACACGACCTTGGAGATCATCGGCGTCGCACAGGTCGCACCGGCCAGACCCATCAGCGCGAACTGGAGATAGAACAGCGTGGTGTTCGCCGGTACGCGCGAGAGCAGCAGGATCAGCACGCCCAGCGCAAGGTTGCCGCCGATCAGCAGGGGCCTCGCGCCGATGCGGTCGATCGCCCGGCCGATCAGCGGATAGGCGACGGCGGAGACCAGCGCGATCAGGCCAAGCGTGCCCGACACTTGCGCGCGCGGCCAGCCGAAGTCCTGCGCGATGGGCACGAGGAACGTGCCGAAGGTCGCGCTGATGGCGGCGGTCAGGCATACGGTATTGCCGACAGTGGCAGCGATCGCGACCTTGGTGGCGCTGGCCAAAGTGGGGGCCGAAGCGGAGGCTGAAGAGGCGCGGCTGATGGGGCGTGATGTCATGGCAGGTCTCCTGCGTGTCCTTGACCATGATTAAATGTCGGGAAGGGCCGTTATCCCAAGCGATTCCTCGGTTTTCCAAGTTTTCGAGCGCGCACGATCAAGTCATGGGACTTGCGCCGGAGCGCCTGTTTGCCGAAAATCCGCAGGTCAACAGAACGGGTCGGCGCGACATGTCTCGCGCCTTTCAATCCAAGCGACAGGACGACATTGCCATGACCGTCGATACGGTGAGCCAGACCAGTGAAGCCCGGACGGGCACCCGGATGCCCAGCTTCTTCATCCCGCACGGTGGCGGCCCCTGCTTCTTCATGGACTGGTCGGTCATGGGCGGTCCCGCCGACACCTGGGACAAGACGGCCGCGTGGCTGCGCGGTTTGCTCGACACGCTTCCGGAGCGACCCAAGGCGTTCCTGATCATCTCGGGGCACTGGGAAGAGCAGGCGTTCACCGTCTCTACCGCCGAGACGCCGGGGATGATCTACGATTACTACGGCTTTCCGCCGCATACCTATGAGTTGAAGTATCCGGCACCGGGCGCCCCGGCGCTGGCGAACCGTGTTGCCGGGCTGCTGGCGGACGCCGGGCTGCCGGTGAAGATCGACCCGGCGCGCGGCTATGACCACGGCGTCTTCGTGCCGTTCCTGCTGATCGAGCCGGACGCCTCAATCCCGGTCGTGACCCTCTCGCTCAAGTCCGACCTCGATCCGGCAGAGCATATCGCGGCAGGCAAGGCGCTGGCCGCCCTGCGCGAAGAAGGCGTGATGATCGTCGGCTCGGGCATGAGCTTCCACAACATGCGCGCGTTCCGCACCCCTGCGGCCAAGCAGCCCTCGGCGATCTTCGATGCCTGGCTGACGGACACGCTGACCTCTTCGCCCGAGCAGCGCGAGGCCATGCTGGCGCGCTGGGCCGAGGCACCTGCCGGTCGCGCCTCGCACCCGCGCGAGGAACACCTGCTGCCGCTGATGGTGGCGGTGGGCGCCGGTGCCGGAGAGGCGGGCGCGCGCGTCTTCACCGATAACGTCATGATGGCGGACGTGTCCGCCTATCGCTTCGGCTGAACCGCCGGTCACGTGCGCTTCGCAGGTGGAAGCGCGCGTGACCGGCACGCTGAAAGGCCCGCCGCCGTCCGGTACTCCTCCCGGTCGGCGGCGGGCCTTCTTTTTGGGATTATATCCTGACAGTCGTCATCCCCGCCTTTGCGGGAATGACGACATGGGGAGGCAAGGGAAGAGCGTTCAGGCGTCCTCGAACGCGATCGAGAGCGACACGTCCTTCCAGTCGGCCATCTGCTGGCCCACGAAGGCGTGCTGATCCTCGGCGTAGTGCAGCGCGTCTGCACCCAGGAACAGGTGCAGCGGTGGCTCGGGCGCATCGAGGGCTTTGAGGATCGCGGCGGCAGCGCGGGCCGGATCGCCCTTTTCCTGACCGGCACCTGCCGTGAGCATCCGGCGCGCGACATGGGCGGTTGCGTCGTAATCGGGGATCACCGTTTCTGACAGGGCAAGCCCGCCTGCCGCGAAGTCGGTACGCAGGCCGCCGGGCGCGACGTTCATCACCTTGATGCCGAGCGGGCCGACCTCTTGCGCCAAAGTCTGGCCGATGCATTCGAAGGCGTACTTGCTGGCGCCGTAGATGCCGGTGCCCGCCCAGGGCGCATGGCCGCTGACCGAGGTGACATTGATGATATGTCCCGCCTTGCGGGCACGCATCGCGGGAAGTGCCGCGCGGATCACTCGCAGGGGCGCGAAGACGTTGACGTCGAACAGCGCCTGCGCCTCGTCCAGCGAGACTTCCTCGATCGCGCCGAGCATGCCGTAGCCTGCGTTGTTGACCAGCACGTCGATGCCGCCGGTCAGCGCTTCGGCCTCGGCGAGGGCAGCGGTGACGGCGGCCTCTTCCTTGAGATCCAGCGCGATCAGGTGCGCGCGGCCGGGGGCGAGGGCGAGGAATTCGGCATCCTCGCTGCGGCGGCTGGTGCCGACGACGGTATCGCCGCGCGCGAGCGCTGCCTTGGCGAGTTCGCGGCCGAGGCCGTTGCCGATGCCGGTGATGAGCCAGGTGGTCATGAAACGTGTCTCCCGTGACGAGCTTGTCGTGCAAAAGGCTAGGCGAGCGAACCGGTGCGATCTTGCCTCATCCGCCTGCATTTGTTGTAGACGGGCGCATGGTGCAACAAGGCCTTGCGCAACAGAACGGGCGTTTCGAGTCAAGAAGCGTGCCTGTGAAGGCTTATGCTGCCAGATCAGAGAGCCGGATGCCGTTTTTCCGAGGGAGACCAAAATGACCCAGTTTGAACAGACCCCCTTCGGAATGCCGTCCGACCATGGCGGCAAGGATCTTGGCATCTTCCTGCCGGTCGCCAACGGGGGCTGGATTCTCTCGAAGAACAAGCCCGAACTGGACGGCTCCTATGCCTACAACCGCCAGTGCGCGGTGCTCGCCGAAGAAGCGGGGCTGGACTTCGTGATGTCGATGTCGAAGTTTCGCGGCTACGGCGGCGAAACCCAGCACTGGGAGCATTCGCTGGACCCGGTGGTGCTGATGGCGGCGCTGGCCGAAGTGACCAGCAAGGTGAAGGTGTGGACCACGATCCATACCATCCTTCAGAACCCTGCCGTCGTCGCCAAGATGATGGCGACGCTCGATCAGGTGTCGAAAGGGCGCGCGGGCCTCAATGTCGTGACGGGTTCGTACAAGGGCGAATTCTCGCAGATGGGCGCCTGGCCCGATGATGTCGACCACGATGGCCGCTATGATCTGGCGCAGGAATGGATCAGCGCGATCAAGCGGTTGTGGACCGAGGATTCGGTGACGATGAACGGCAAGTACTTCCAGCTGGAAGACTGCCATTCCTGGCCCAAGCCCGAAAAGCGTCCGTTCCTCGTGTGCGCCGGCTCCTCGAAGAAGGGCATGCGCTTCACGTCAAAGGAAATGGACGCGATCTTCCTGTCCGGCGCCGATGCCAAGTCGCTGGGCGAGGCAAGCCGGGCCGCCAAGGCCGATGCCGCCGAACTGGGCCGTGCGGTCCGTACTTATTCGATGATGACCGTGGTCTTCGGCGAAACCGACGAAGCCGCGCAGGCACAGGCCGCGCACTTCCGCGAGGGGCTCGACGAAGAGGCGCTGCACGGCATGATGCGCGCCTACGGCTTCCTCGATGCCGAAATCGGCAAGGAGAACGACTTCACCCGCAAGGCGCGCTCCACCTTCATGACCTCTGCCGCGCTCGGTACGCCCGAGAGCGTGATCGAGCAACTGACCGAACTGTTCGAGCAGGCCGAGACCGATGGGCTGATGCTGATCTTCCCCGACTATCACACCGGGATCCCGATCTTCGGTGAAAAGGTGCTCCCGGTGCTGCGTGAGCGGTTCCCCGGACGCATCAACGTGCCGAGCCACGGTTGAGGTCCGGCGCCATGACCGACCTTACCATCGCCTCGGTCGAGAGCCTGCCGCATGTCGCGGGCGTGGACCTGCCACCGATGCTCGATCCGGCGCGCACCGCGCTCGTCATTGTCGACATTCAGGTGGACTTTGCCGCGCCCGAAGGCCTGATCGGCTCGTTCGGCGTCGATCTGGCGCCTGCGCATGCCGCCATCGAGCGGATCGAGCCGATGATCGCGGCGGCGCGCAAGGCCGGGGCGAGCATCGCCTTCCTGCGGGTCGTCACCCGTCCGGACAGTGACAGTCGGGCGCTCAAGCTGCTGATGGAACGGCGCGGTGAGGCGGGCGGCGAGGCGATCTGTCGCGCAGGTTCCGGCGGTGAGGACTACTGGCGCCTGTTCCCCGAGCCCGGCGACATCGAGATCGAAAAGCTGCTGTTCGATGCCTTCTCCGGCACCGATTTCGATGCACAGCTGAAAGCGCGCGGGATCGACACCGTGGTGATGACCGGCATCACGACAGAGTGCTGTGTCGACTGCACGGCGCGCACCGCGTTCCACCTCGGTTACAACGTGTTCCTCGCCAGCGATGCCTGCGCCGCCTACGAACCGGCACTGCATGCAGGTACGCTCGATGTGCTGCGCAAGAACATCGGGCTGCTGACCACCAGCGCCGATGTGATCGCGGCGTGGCGTTAGTTTGAGATGCGGCACCGGCCCGCGCCCCTACCCACCACCCGACGTCAGTAGTCTAAAGGTGGTGGGTGGGGGCGCGGGCCGGTGCCGCCTATCCGCGAGAGCGGATCAAAGGAGTAATCATGACCCAGCCTTTCGCCGATCCCACTCTTGCGCCCTACACGGTCAGCGAGGAGGAGCGCGCCGCCATCGCGGCGGCTATCGATACCGACGAACTGGTCGAACTGGCATTGACGCTGGGCAACATCCCCAGCCGCTCGCGCGAGGAACTGGCCGCGGCGATGCATGTGCATGACTGGATGAAGGCGGAAGGCTTCCGACCGCGACTGGTCGGCGCGACACCTGAGCGGCCCAATGTGATCGGAGAATACGGCGGGCAGGGCATTCCGGTACACGGCGGCGGCGCGAACCTGCTGTTCACCGCGCATCTCGATACCGAAAGCCCCAGCGGCATGGCTGAGCATGACAGGTTCCGCTACCGCGAGAGCACGCTGGCGGACCCGGAATGGTCGAAGTGCTGGCTCGACGAGGAAGGGCGTTTGCGCGGCTACCCGGTCAGCAACGATCGCGGGCCGATGTCGTGCTTCCTGATCGCCACCAAGGCGCTGAAGAAGGCCGGAATCGCGCTCGCGGGCAAGACCTGGATCACCGCCTGTCCCGGCGAGATCGGTCCCGAGCCGATCGAGGAATTCTCCGGTATCGCCTACAATGGCAAGGATATCGGTGCGCATTACCTGTTCCACCATGGCGGTGTCGCGCCCGACTATGCGATCGCGGCGGAAGGCACCGACTTCGGCCTGACCTGGCAGGGTTGCGGCTATGCGCTCTTCAAGGTTTCGATTTTCGGGCAGGGCATGTTCACCCCTATCCTCGAAGCGCCCGAGTTCGCCGCCGAGCATCCCAACCCGATCTATCGTCTGGGTGCGGTGATCGACGCGCTCCACGCCTGGGGCCAGGACTGGGAACGCGAGAGCGTGATGGAGACGGCCAGCGGCGCGATCCATCCCAAGGTCCAGATCGCCTCGGTGCGCGGCGGCATGCCGATCGACTTCGGCGCGGGCACCGAGGTCTGCGCGCTCTATATCGAGGTCTCGCTCAGCCCCCGTCGCAAGGCAGCCGAGGCGATGCACGGGATCACCGATGCCATGCGCGGGCTCGACCTTGCGGGCTTCGAGGTGGAGCCGGTGGTCGTGCGCCACGGCTTCGAGGCGAACCCTGCCGAAGTCGCGCCGCTGGTCGGTGCGGTCGCCGCCGCAACGCAGCTGGCGCGGGGCGAGGAACTGCAGCCCGCGCACCCGGTCTATTCCAGCATGTGGCGCGATCACAACGTGTTCAACATGCACCGGATTCCCGCCGTCACCACCGGCATGCCGCGCTGGCGCCCGACCGGTGCCGACCTTGCTTCCAGCGCGCTCGTCTATGCGCTGACGATGCTGGCGATCTGCGGCCGTGCCGAGGGCGGTCCGGTCGGCAATGGGCCGACCAGCGTCTATGGCGACAACGAGTCCCCGTTCTGAATCGGGGGGCTTCGGTTTTACGAACCGGGCGGTACCGAAAGAGGTCTTGTCGGCGTCATGAGCGCTCGATAGACCCTGCGCCAAGGCCGCCGCGTCGATCCGAGCGGCCATATCGGGTGCAGGGTGCGCAGACATACCGGGATGATAAGCGCTTGCGCATAACGACGAACGTCTACCCCAAGGAGCAGCGCCGCGATGCCTGGCGTTTCGCGCTCAAACGCCTGTCGATCACGCTCGACGAGGTGGACGAGACGACGCTCTATGGCGAGCTGATCCAGTTCCGTTCGGGCACCGACATCGCCTTTACCCGCGTGACCGGCACCGCGCAGAGCTGGTCGGTCGATTTCCGCGACCAGCCCGCCACCTACTGGCTGGTCATGGTGCTCGATGGACAGGCCAGCGTGCGCGATGGCACACAGGCCCTGACGATGGGCGATGGCGACATCATCTGCGGAAAGGGGGACACGCCGGTTCATTTCGCCTTCTCGGGAGATAACCGCAGTCTTGTCGTGCAGGTGCCGCACAGCGAGATCAGCCAGCGCCTGAAAGGGCCGATCGGCAGTGCCCCGCGCAAGATCGCGACCGATGGCGGCGCAGCGCGCGTGTTCGGCGGCATGCTGCGCTCTCTGACCGACGCGATCAGCGATATCACGCCCGATCAGGCCCGCCCGGTCGAACTGGCGTTCCCCGAATTCCTCGTCACGGCACTGTTGGACAATGCCCCGCCCAAGGCGATGGGCGGCGCGGCAGGCATGCGCGCGGCGCTGCTGGAGCGCATTTTCCAGACCATCGAGATCCGCCTGTCCGACCCCAATCTCAACTACCAGATGGTCGCCGCCGAGCATGGCATCTCGCCGCGTTATCTCCAGAAGCTGTTCGAATCGATCAACGACAGCTTCGGACACTACGTGAAGGTGCGCCGCCTTGAACGCTGCCGTCTGGACCTGCGCAGCCCACTCCACGTCCAGAAGTCGATTTCGGACATCCTGTTCGAATGGGGCTTCAACGACAGCGCCTCGTTCAGCCGCGCCTTTCGCGAGCAGTACGGCATTTCCCCGCGCGAATACCGCAAGGCGCCTGCCGAAGCGCTTGAAGAGACCAAGACCCTGCGCCGTGGAAGGCCCGCCCGCCGCGCCAGCGCTGCGCGGGAGGACGATGGTCTGCCGGCCGACGATGGCCTCCTTGATGCAGTGGAGGATATCGCCGACGAAGCGACGGTTCCGGCGCCCGATGCCGTGCCTACGCGCCTGCCGGTCCATCCGGCGGCCAGCCGCCACCATGTGCTGCCCGCGACGCCCGAGAACGTCCACTGGGGCTACTTCAGCCGCAACCTGAAGCCAGCGCTGACCGTGTGCTCGGGCGATTTCGTCACTATCGAGACGCTGACCCACCACGCCAACGACGATCCCGAGCGCATGGTCGAGGGCGATCCCGGCGTCGAGAGCGTCTATCACTGGGACGAGCACGGCAAGACCATCGAGCGGCGCGGCGCGGGGCCGATGGACGCTTCCGCTTTCGGACGCGGCGCGGGCGAGGGCTTCGGCGTGCATATCTGCACCGGGCCCATCGCCATTGACGGCGCAATGCCGGGCGATCTCGTCGAAGTGCGCGTGCTCGATCTGAAACCCCGGCCCAGCGGCAACTCGCGCTATGCGGGCAAGTCGTTCGGCTCGAACGCGGCAACCTACTGGGGCTTCCATTTTCAGGATCTGCTCACCGAGCCGCGTATGCGCGAGGTTGTGACGATCTACGAGGTCGAGGCCGCAGGCGGGCGCATCCCTACCGCCCACGCCGTCTATTCCTATCGCTGGACGCCGCAGACCGATCCCTCGGGCGTGGTCCACGAACGCTACGATTACCCCGGCGTGCCGGTCGATCCCGACACCATCGAGCGCAACTACGACATCCTGCGCGATGTCGAGATCCCGATCCGCCCGCACTTCGGCGTGATCGCGGTGGCGCCCGCGCATAGCGGCCTTGTCGACTCGGTGCCGCCTGCCTCGTTCGGCGGCAATCTCGACAACTGGCGCACCGGCCCCGGCTCACGCATCTTCCTGCCGGTGCAGGTGGCAGGCGCGCTGTTGTCGCTCGGCGATCCCCATGCCTCGCAAGGGGATAGCGAGTTGTGCGGCACGGCCATCGAGTGTTCGATGACCGGGCTGATCCAGATCGTCCATCACCGCGCGGCGGACCTGACCGGGCCGTTGCGCGATGTCGATTATCCTCTGATCGAGACCGACACCGAATGGGTGGTGATGGGCTTCAGCCATCCCGATTACCTCAAGGAACTGGGCGAGGACGCGCAGAGCGAGGTCTACAAGCAAAGTTCGCTGGACGCCGCGATGCGGGACGCCTTCCGCAAGGCCCGCCGCTTCCTGATGACCACCAAGCAACTGACCGAGGACGAGGCGATCTCGCTCCTCTCGGTCGGCGTGGACTTCGGGGTAAGCCAGGTGGTGAACGGCAACTACGGCGTCCACGCGGTGATCCGCAAGGCGCTGTTCACGGGGTGATGGAGGCGGCTGGCGGAGAGGCTCGCGCATCTGGATTCCCGCCTTCGCGGGAATGACGAAACGCGGAGGTATGATCTGGCGTCGTCTTTCCCAGCCACTACCTCGTCATTCCCGCGAAGGCGGGAATCCGGTCAACGCAACTTCCAGAAGCCCCGCGATGCGACCCGAAGGGCTTTGTCTCTAACGCGTCAGAACGGACGGTCTCCCGCCACCGTTACGCGGTAGCCTGAACGGACGTCGGGGAAATAGTCCCAGGTGGCGAAGTGCTGGGTGCAGCGGTTGTCCCAGAAGGCGATGGAGTGCTTCTGCCAGCGGAAGCGGACCTGAAAGTTCGGGTTCTTCACATGCTGGAACAGATATTCGAGCACGGCCTTGCTCTCGCCCGGCTCCAGCTCGGCGATCTTCGTGGTGTACGAGGAATTGACGAAGAGCAGCTTGCGCCCGGTCTCGGGATGGGTGCGGATCACCGGGTGAGTGTTGCACGGATAGGTGCGCGGATCGTCGGGAAACAGCGCCTTGTAGACCGGATTGGCGTCATGCACTGCCGTCAGCGGATCGAGGAAGGCCTTCATCGCCGGGGACAGCGCTTCATAAGCATCGTACATGCTGGCGAACAGCGTATCGCCGCCATCGGACGGCAGGGTGTGCATGTAGAGGATCGATCCGAGCGGCGGTTCCTCGTTGCATGACAGGTCCGAGTGCCAGTCCTCGCCCGCCACGAACTTGCTGTTTTCGTCGGCATGGATGGCGACGATTTCCGGGTAGCCGTCGATGCCTTTTACTGCCGAGTGGATCGCCAGCGGGCCGAAGGCGGCGCCGAAGGCCTTGTGCGCGTCGTGGTCGATCTGCTGATCGCGGAAGAAGATCACCTGATGACGCAGCAGCGCCTCGCGCACTTCGGCGTAGGTCTGGTTGCCGAGCGGGCGGGTCAGGTCGACGCCGAAGATTTCCGCGCCGATGCGGCGGGTCATGGGGCGGACTTCGATGGTCTCGTATTCCACGCTTTCCTCGTCCTCTTCAGAGGTTTTCCCGCGACGGGGGCTGGGGGCCCGTCGCGGGAAATCTTGTAGCTTATGCAGGATCCTTGAACACGCCCTTCTCGGGGAAGATGCGGCGTTCGATCTTGCAGTGAATGCCCTGTGTGCCATCGACGACCTGCGTCACGCCGAAGTCGGCGGCGACGCTCATCAGCGAATAGCCGTCATGGCGCGAAAGACCCTGATGCTCGGTCAGCAGGTGGAGCATGTCCACCGAGGCGCACTTCATCGCCTGATCCAGATCCTCGCCGAAGCCGTGGACGATCCAGTAGTCGGGCGTTTCCAGCAGTGGCGAGGGGAACTGGAAGTCCTTGCGCACGATGATCTGGAACAGCACGTCGAGCGAGGCCTCGATGGCGGTGCCGCTGATCTCGCCGTCACCCTGGCTGATGTGCGGATCGCCGATCGAGAACAGGCCGCCCTTGACCTGCACCGGGTAGAACATCGTCGCACCCGCGCCGATGCGCCAGTTGTCGATGTTGCCGCCGTGCAGGCCGGGGGGAATCGTGCTGACCGGCTCGTTGACGGCAGGCGCCACGCCTGCGGTGCCAAGGTGCGGCCGTGCGGGCACGGTGATGCCGGGAAGCGCGGGCGAACGGTCGCAGGTCGGGCACTGGGTGATGCGGCCCGGTGTGCCGTATTTGCCTTCGATATCGTAGGCATAGAGCGCGCTGGCGGTATTGGCGACAGGATCGAGCTTGTAGATTGTGACGCGCTCGGTCTCGCCGAATTCCTTGTACAGATGCCCCCATTCGGCCTGCAGGTTCGAGCCATAGTTGAAGCGCGGCGTCATCTGGAAATAGCGCACTTCCAGCATGTCGCCGGGTTCCGCACCCTCGACATAGATCGGCCCGGTCATGATGTGGCAGCCCGGTGCGCGGGTGGCGGGATCGACCTCGGTGAAGATGCGGCGGATGTCGTCGTCGAACATCAGGTCCGGATCGTCGCCTGCATGGTGGGTGACGGCCTGCGCCATCACCAGGTCGCCGCTCTTGACCTTGAGCGCGGGCGGAACTTCCGGCGAGAAGTAGCCCCAGTGGATGGTCTCGGGCGTGGCCCGCAGGTGATGCAGCGCGCTCGGCTTGACGGCTTCGCGAAGCGGAGCGCCGGTGGGGGCGGGGGAAAGGCTGGACGTGGCCATCTGAACTCCTGTGGGCGGACACCGGGGCGGCCTGTGCAGGATCTGCAGGCCGCTCTACCCCCGTTAGGTGCCGTTCTGTGTCGCGTGTGCTTGTGGCGGTTTCAGGCTATGCGAAGCGCGTTTCCGGTCTTGCGGGGGCGCGCACAACAAGTTGTCGTGCGTGCTCCATCGGGCGGGTTTCGCGCCGGCTTGACACCTTATTCGCGCGTGAAATCGGCGGGGATCTGCGGGTTCTCGCCAGCCTTGATCCACAGCAGGATCTCGTTGCCCCACGGATCTGCGAAGGCGGCGTTGTAGCCGTTGAACTCGGCCCAGTAATGGTTGCGCCACAGGACCTTGCCGCCCAGCTTCTCGGCGGTGGACAGGATGCGCTCGGGATCGTCGTCGTCGCTCACCAGCACCCAGATGCGCGCCTTGCGGCCATCGGTGGAGAGCGTGCGCGGTTCTACGCCTTCGGGATTGGGGTGGGGCCTTGCATTCTTCGCGTCGAACACGCCGAAGTGCAGGTTGCCGATCTGGCTGTCGGTGCCGTCCTTGTGCTGGAAGAAACCGCCGGGGACCATGCGGTGATAGATGCCGTGCGGGCGTGCGTCGTTCTCCCAGCCGAAGACTTCGGCATAGAATTCCCCTGCGGCGGCGGGATCGTCGGTGGCGAAATCGACGAAGATCAGGGTGTTGGTCATCGCGAGCGGTGTCCCTTTGCTGGCGTTGCGGTGCTGCTTCGGCCTAGCTCAGCCGGGCGGAGCGCTCGCGCCCGGTCGCGCATGAACTGTTGATCGCCAGCGCGTGGGGGATGCAAAAAAGCCCGGCACAAGCGGCCGGGCTGTCGGGGATTCGCTGCAGGTTCTTGGAAGGTTATTCGGCCGCGATCATCGTTGAGGACAGCGCTTCGCCAAGGCTTTCGCCGTCCGCCGGAACATCGGCGTTTACCCGCTTTGGCGCGCGCAGAAACAGCAGCGCAGCGATCATGGTGATGCCGAGCAGGATGGCGAAGACCAGCAGCGCCGGAGCATAGCTGCCGGTCACGTCGGCAACGCGCCCTGCACCCACCGGGCCGAGCACGGCGACAGTGGTCGCGGTGGTGGCCATGGCAACCATGTCACCTGCGATGCGTGGTCCGAAGTAACGCAGGATCAGGATGTGCGCCGAGAGCCATGCCAGGCCCCAGCCAAGGCCGAAAACCATGGCCGCGCCCGTCGCCACAAGGTCTGACCCGGTGGCCCAGAGCGCCAGCATCGCGCAGGTCTGCACGCCAAGTCCGGTCACCAGGATGGCCTTGGGATCGACCTTCTCGCAGATCGAGCCGGTAACGCCCTTGGCACCGGCACCGGCCAGCGCGATCAGGCTCATCGCCAGTGCGCCGCGGCTGCCGCTGCCGTCAAGGTGTGCGATGTGCGTCACCAGCAGCGAATGCAGCGAGGTTACGGCCATCTGCACGACCGTGATGATCGCTGCGATCAGCAGGAATGCCGGGCTGCGCAGCGCCATGCGGACCGTCCAGGCCGAGGTCTTGTGGACAGGAGCGTCAGAGGCGGCAGCGGTTTCGTCTTCAGCGCGGCGGTCGCGCACGCACAGCAGGCAGACAAGCGCCAGCAGCAGAGAGCCGACGCCCATGATCGACCAGTTCAGGCGCCAGTCCCCGGTTGCGGTGAAGATCGCATTGACGATCTGCGGACCGGCGATACCGCCGGCAGCGCCGAACATGAAGTAGAAGCCGATCATCCGGTCGGATTTGCTGCCGTACCAGTTTGCCAGCAGATCGACCGCAGGGGCGGGTGCCACCAGAGAGAAACCCACGCCCATCAGGGTCGTTGCGACATAGAACAGCGCAAGGCTGTGGACCGAGGCGGCGATGAAGAAGCCCGCTGACAGGACGAGACTTCCCGCCACCATTGTCAGGCGCGAACCGATCGTCTTCATCAGTACCGGCACAAGCGGACTGCCAAGGCCGCAGGCAAGGCCCAGCAGCGAGAAGCTGAAGCCGGCCGCCGCCTGCGACCAGCCCAGCTGCGGTGCCATGGTGTACAGCTCATACCCCAGCGAGGTGAAGGTTGTCGCGGTCACGAAGAAGAAGCCCAGTGAGGCCGCGAACATCACGAGTGTCGAACGGGGCATGGAAACTCCTGAAAGGGCCGCTGGCGGGGCATGGGTATTACGTGGCGTGAATCGCCTCATGTTGCAATTGCACAATCTCATGCAAGGCGCGCGTGCTCTTGATGGCGCGCGCCGCAAGACTTGACGGCCCGCGCGACAGGGGGCGGCAAAGAAACTGCTACACAACTGATAGAATACCAAATTTTCACTAGCATGCGGGAAGTTGTAAGCGCATGTAAATGACGCGCCGTATCAGAACGCTGGCGGCGGGTGGGGGTGTTTCATGACGTTGAAGAAGTACCGCATGCTGGGCGCAGTTTCGGCAGGATCGCTGGCGTTGCTGACAGGAATGACAGCACTGCTTCCGGCGCAGGCTCAGGCAGCGGAACCGGGCCAGCCGAAAGCCTGCCAGATTGGCATTATCGCCGACCTTCCCGTGACGATGGAGGGCTTGCGTGCTTCGGTGCCGGTCAAGATCAACGGCAGCGATTATCGCTTCTGGCTGGATAGCGGTGCCTTCTTCAGCTTCATGCCTCTGGCCAAGGCGAAGGAACTCAGTTTACCGCTGTCCGATCTTCCGGACTGGTTCCGGATGGTCGGTGTGGGAGGATCGACGAGTGCGCAAGTGGCCACGGCGAAATCCTTCACGATCGCCGCGAACGATGTGAAGAACGTACAGTTCATCGTCGGTGGCAGCGATACCGGCAACGCCCTGCTGGGACGCAACCTTCTGGCGATTGCCGATACCGAATTCGATCTGGCGCATGGATCGGTCAAGCTCATCTATCCCAAGGGCTGCGATCACACGCTCATGACCTACTGGGAGAAGAGCGGCTCCTATTTCGCGGTGTCGCTCCTGCCGGGGGACGATCCGCACGACCACGAGTTCGGTCTGCCGGTCACGATCAACGGCGCCAAGCTGAAGGCGGAATACGATTCCGGCTCGCCGACCTCGATCATCAGCAAGGATGCCGCGATCAAGGCAGGAATCGACCTGAACGGTCCCAACGTGCGCCCGGTGAGGGACATCGGCGGTATCGGCCGGCATCTGAACGGCGGGTGGATGGTGACGGTCGACAACGTCTCGGTCGGTAACGAGCAGATCCTGCGATCGCGCATCATGGTGATTGACGGTCCGATCGTGGCGGGAGGCGATGGTCCGGACATGTTGCTGGGGGCGGATTACATGCTGGCCCATCACATCTACGTCGCTCGGCGACAGAAGCAGATATACTTCACCTATACCGGCGGGAAGCCGTTTCAGGGAGACGGTGTCGCAGCGAGCGACAAGCCGCTGGCGCTGCCGACCGGCACACACCGGGTCGATGCGCTCGACAATGCTACCGCGCCGACCACGGCGGACGGTTTTGCGCGGCGCGGGGCGGCGAGACTTTCCCAGCGCGATCTGGACGGCGGGATCGCCGATCTCTCCGATGCGATCCGTCTCGCGCCTGCGAATGCGACCTACTACAAAGCGCGCGCCGATGCCTATTCCGATCAGGACAAGAGCGATCTCGCCGAAAAGGATTATGCCAAGGCGCTGGAGCTTGACCCGTCCGATGCCGATCTTCTGGTGCGCAGGGGCTTCTCGCGGATGGCCGAGGGCGATCATGCCGGTGCGCTCGCGGATGCGGAGGCGGCCGCGAAAGTAACACATTCGGCTTCGCTGGATGCGGCCACGCTTGCCACGCTGTTTCAGGAACTGGGGCAGCCGCTTCGGGCAATCACCATGTTGAACGATGTGATCCAGTACCATCGCAACGACTCGCGCCTGCAGGGACTGCTCAACAATCGCTGCTGGGCGCGGGCTCTGGCCAATGTCGAACTCGACAAGGCGCTGGACGATTGCAACACGGCGGTGAAACGGAGCGGGGGCGCGCCTTCGATTCTGGATAGTCGCGCGCTGGTCTATTTCCGCATGGGGCAATACGCCAAGGCCGAGGCCGATTATGACGCAGTGCTGGACAAGCAGCCCAAGGAGGCCTGGTCGCTTTACATGCGCGGGCTGACGCGTGAGCGGGAGGGCCGCAAGGCGGAGGGCGAGGCAGACGTGAAGGCGGCGATCGCGCTCGAACCCAAGGTGGCCAATCGTGCGAAGAAGTTTGCGATCACAGGCTGATGCGTGTTGATAATCGCTGATGGAAAAAAGAGGGGCATGACGGCAACAGTCGTCATGCCCCTCAGACACCGTCAAGAACGGTGAGGGTTCTTCAAGGGGTGTCTCGCTGACCGCTCCGGGCGCCGGGACGATGCCGGGGCCGATCATCTGTTCGAGGCTCAGCGCATTCCGGTGGCGCTGTGATTCTTCAGATGCGTACTTTGCCGCGAAAATGCGTTTTAGGTCTTGCTGTCCAGCGAATAAGTCCTTGAGTTCGCCTGCGCCGCAGCCGTTGCTCGGGAAAGTCCGCAAGGCGCGGCAATGGCGTTAATTCGTGACGTTGGCATGGCGCACTTCAGTTTGATGACGGCCTGTCACAAATCAGTCGTAAAACACGTGTAACCGCTCGGAGGACTCGCCGGGAAGGGGGCCGCAAGGGCCGCAGAATCGCGATCGGCAGGGTGTATTTCATGAAGGACGCATGATGAACCGTCGTATGATTCTCGCGCTTGGCGCCGTGGCAATGGTCAGCGGTCTGTCCGGCTGTGGCGGCAAGTCCGGCGCTGCGAATGCGCTCAACGGCGCGGGCGCTACTTTCCCGGCTCCGGTCTATGCCAAGTGGGCCGAGACCTATCGATCGGCCAAGAGTGTCGCTGTGAACTATCAGGCGATCGGTTCGGGCGGCGGCATCAAGCAGATCGAGGCCAAGACGGTCGACTTCGGTGCTTCCGACAAGCCGCTCAAGCCCGAAGAGCTTGAGAAGAACGGGCTCTACCAGTTCCCGACCGTGATCGGCGGGGTGGTGCCGGTGATCAACCTGCCGGGCATCAAGCCGGGGCAGGTCAGGCTGACCGGGCAGGCGCTGGCGGATATCTTCCAGGGCAAGGTCAAGACCTGGAACGATCCCGAGATCGCCTCGCTCAATGCCGGTGTCGCGCTGCCCAAGCTGCCGATCACCGTCGTCCACCGCTCGGACGGTTCGGGCACCTCGTTCATGTTCACCTCCTACCTCGCTTCGCAGAGCGCGGGCTGGAAGTCGGCGGTGGGCGCGAGCGACACCGTGAACTGGCCGACCGGCCTTGGCGGCAAGGGTAACGACGGCGTTTCGGCCTTCGTGCAGCAGACCGTGGGCGCCATCGGCTATGTCGAATATGCCTATGCCAAGCAGAACGGCGCGACCTATGCGCTGCTGCGCAACCAGGCGGGCAACTATCCGGCGCCGACCGCCGATGCCTTCGCTGCCGCTGCCGCAGGTGCGGACTGGAGCAAGGCACCCGGCAACTACATCATGCTGATCGACCAGCCGGGGCAGGACACCTGGCCGATCAGTGGCGCAACCTTCATCCTGATGCACAAGCAGCCCAGGGATGCCGCGCGCGCCAAGGCCGTGCTGGCCTTCTTCGACTGGGCTTATACCTCGGGTGACGATACCGCGAAGAAGCTGGACTACGTGCCGCTGCCGGATTCGGTGAAGGCCATGGTGCGTCAGCAGTGGCAGACCAGCATTGTCGCCAATGGCAAGCCGGTCTACACCCCGGCGGCCAAGTAAGCCTTGAAGGAAGATCCCGGTCATCGCACCGGGCTTTTCCTTTCCCGACAAGTTCCCAGACGTTGCCGAACAGGGCCATCGCGATGACTGCCACGACACAAGCCCGGGTGGCCCCCGGCAATCTTGCCGAGACGGTATTCCGTATCGCCTGCGCCAGCGCGGCAACGCTGCTGCTGGCCGCGCTGGCGGGCGTGATCGTCAGCCTTGCCATCGGTGGTTGGCCGGTGCTCTCCACCTTCGGCTTCGGATTCCTCACCTCCAGCGAATGGAATCCCGTTACCGACGTCTATGGCGCGGCGGGGCCGATCGTCGGTACGCTGATCACGGCGTTTCTGGCGCTGATCCTTGCGCTGCCGCTGGCACTGGGTGTCTCGCTCTTCCTCGTCGAATTCTGCCCGCCCGCACTGGCACGGCCGGTGGCGGTGGCGGTGGAGCTGCTCGCAGGCATTCCCTCGATCGTTTACGGCATGTGGGGCCTGTTCGTCTTCGCGCCGTGGTTTGCCGCGCATGTGCAGGTGCCGCTGCTGCTGGCGGCGGGCGATGACACATGGTGGGGCAAGCTGGTGCAGGGCGTGCCCAATGGCGCGAACATCTTCACCGCCAGCGTGATCCTGGCGATCATGATCCTGCCTTACATGTCCTCGGTCTTCCGTGAGCTGTTCCTGACCGTCCCGGCAACCCTGCGCGAGGCGGCCTACGGCCTTGGCTGCACCCCGTTCGAGACTGCTCGCTCGGTGCTGATCCCCTACGTGCGCCGCTCGATGATCGGTGTCGTCATGCTGGGGCTGGGCCGCGCGCTGGGCGAGACGATGGCGGTGACGTTCATCATCGGCAACGCGCACGGTTTCCCGCATTCGATGTTCGACAGCGGCTCGACGCTCGCCTCCACCATCGCCAACGAATTCGCCGAGGCTACCGGCGCGCTGCATGGTGCCGCGCTGATGGCGCTGGGTCTCGTGCTGTTCTGCATCACGTTCGGCGTCCTCGCGATTGCCCGCCTGCTGATCGGGGAGAAGGCGGCGTGAGCAAGACTTTAGCCCAATCGCCCCGTGCGCGCCGCCGCCGTATCGTCAGCGGGGTCTTCGCAGGCGCCTGCGTGCTGGCAACGCTCGTCGCGCTGGCCGCACTGGCGCTGATCCTGTGGGAACTGGTGGCCAGAGGCGTCCCGGCGCTCTCTCTCGACCTGTTCACGGTGGACCAGCCTGCACCCGGCTCGCTCGGCGGCCTGCGCAATGCCATCGTCGGTTCGATCGAGATGTGCGCGCTGGGCATGGTCATCGCGCTGGTTGTCGGCGTACTGGCGGGCACCTGGCTGGCCGAGTATGGTCGTAAGGGCCGCCTCGCCACGGTGGTTCGCTTCTTCAACGACGTGCTGCTTGCGGCGCCCTCGATCCTTGTCGGCCTGTTCGTCTACGAGATCATGGTCGCGCCGTTCGGCGGTTTCTCGGGCTATGCGGGCGCCGTTGCCCTTGCATTCCTGGCGACGCCCATCGTCGTGCGCACGACCGAGGATATGCTCTCGCTCCAGCCCGATGCGCTGCGTGAGGCCGGCATGGCGCTGGGCGCCGGGCGGGGCTTCGTGATCCGCACCGTGATCTGGCGCGCCGCCGGGCCCGGCATCCTCACCGGCGGCCTGCTGGCGCTGGCCCGTATCTCGGGCGAGACCGCGCCGCTGCTGTTCACCTCGCTGGGCAACCAGTTCCTCGCCGCCAACCCGTCCGATCCGATGGCGAGCCTGCCCACCACCATCTTCCAGTTTGCCCTGTCGGCCTTTCCCGACTGGCAGCAACTTGCCTGGGCAGGCGCCCTGCTGATCGCGCTCGCCGTGCTGCTCGCCAATATTGCGGGCCGCCTGATCGGCAGCCGGAGACACAGACCATGATGATCCCCACCGTGACCCAGTCGCCCATTCCCGGCCTTGAGGAGGACGAAGGCGTCTCGATCGTCCCGCCGTCCGCAGAGCAATTGCATCTCGAAGTGCGCGACCTCGATTTCTACTACGGCCAGGCCAAGGCGCTGCACGGCGTCGGCCTGCCGGTCGCGCGCAACAGGATCACCGCGCTGATCGGGCCTTCGGGCTGCGGCAAGTCCACACTGCTGCGCACGATCAACCGCATGCACGAACTGTATCCCGGCCAGCGCGCCGAAGGGCAGATCCTGCTGGAAGGCGAGGACCTGCTGCACGACATGCGCGCCGCCGATGTGCGTGCCCGCGTCGGCATGGTGTTCCAGAAGCCGACGCCGTTCCCGATGTCGATCTACGACAACATCGCTTTCGGTGTGCGCCTCTACCGCAAGGTGGGCCGGGCCGAGATGGACGAGGTGGTCGAGCGTGCCTTGACCCGTGCAGCGCTGTGGAACGAGGTGAAGGACAAGCTGCACAGCTCCGGCCTTGGCCTGTCCGGCGGCCAGCAGCAGCGCCTGTGCGTGGCGCGTGCCATTGCGGTGGAGCCCGAAGTCCTGCTGCTCGACGAGCCCGCCTCGGCGCTGGATCCTGTTTCTACCGCGCGTCTCGAAGAGACGCTGGAGGAACTGTCCGCCAGCCTGACCGTGGTGATCGTCACCCACAACCTGCAGCAGGCCGCGCGCCTCTCGCATCACACCGGGTTCATGTACCTTGGCCGGATGATCGAGTTCGCGCCCACCGAGACGCTGTTCGCCAAGCCCAAGCTCAAGCGGACCAGCAACTATATCACCGGCCGCTTCGGCTGACGGGGATGGGGAGCGCGACGGCTCCCCGCCTCACTCAGACCTCGACGGCGCGGCGCTGGTGGCCCGCTTCGCCAAAGACCCGCAGATAGCGCGCGATCTCCGCGGGCTTGCCGGTTGCTTTCGCCGGGTTGTCCGACAGCTTGACGGCGGGGCGCCCGTTGGCGCTCGTCACCTTGCAGACCAGCGAGATCGGCTCCAGATCGTGCGCGCCGTCCGGGTCGCAATCGCGGAAGTCGTTGGTGAGGTTGGTGCCCCAGCCAAAGCTCATGCGCACCCGGCCGTGAAAGTGGCGATAGACCTGCTCGATCGAGCCTACATCCATCCCGTCCGAGAAGATCAGCAGCTTGTTCGCCGGATCGCGGCCCTGTGACTGCCACCAGCGGATGATCTGCTCGCCCGCCTCGATCGGCGGGGCGCTGTCGGGCCGGAAGCCGGTCCAGTCCGCGACCCATTCGGGCGCATCGCGCAGGAATGCGGCGCTACCGAAGGCATCGGGCAGGGCGATCAGCAGGTTGCCACCGTAATGCTGCTGCCACTCGCGCAACACCTTGTAGGGCGCAGCGGCCAGTTCCTCGTCGGTTTCGGCAAGCGCGGCGGCCACCATCGGCAGTTCGTGGGCATTGGTGCCGATGGCTTCCAGATCGGCATCCATGGCGAGCAGCACGTTCGAGGTGCCGATGAAGCGGTCGCCCAGGCCCTCCTTCAGCGCCTCCACGCACCAGCGTTGCCACAGGAAGCCGTGGCGACGGCGGGTGCCGAAGTCGGAGAGGCGCAGGTCCGGCAGTTCGCGCAGACGCTCCACCTTCTCCCACAGTTTGGCCTTGGCGCGGGCATAGAGGACGTCGAGCGCGAAGCGTCCCTTGTCGCGCATCGCCGCGCGTGAACGCAGTTCGTTGATGATGGCAAGCGCCGGGATTTCCCACATCGAGGTGTGGGTCCAGGGGCCGTCGAAGTGCAGTTCGAACTGGCCATCGACCTTGCGCAATTCGTAGTCGGGCAGGCGGAAGTCGGCGAGCCACTCGATGAAATCGGGCGCGAACATCTGCTTCTTGCCGTAGAAGCTGTTGCCCGCCAGCCAGATCAGCTCCTTCTTGGTAAACCGCAGCGAACGCGCGAAATCGAGCTGGGCGCGCAGTTCGCTCTCGTCGATCACGTCGGCAAGGCGCACCTCGGTCGAGCGGTTGATGACCGAGAATGTCGCTTGCGTATCGGGGTGCAGATGGCGGATCATCTGCAACATCAGCAGCTTGTAGAAGTCGGTATCGAGCAGGCTGCGGACGATGGGATCGAGGCGGAAATTGTGATTGTGCGTGCGCGTCGCGATATCGGTGACTGCCATGATCGGCCCGGCCTGCTCCCTTTTGAACCTGAACGGTTTACTTGTGAGGCGCGCGTGGCCATGTCAATTCACCGTCAGGCACGCGCACTTGCAGGAGATGCCACTTGGCTACCGCGACCCCAGAGCCCCGCTTCCCAGAGCCCCGCTTCATTATCGTCATCGACACGCAGCACGATTTCATGGACGCCGATGGCGCGCTGAGCGTCGCGGGGGCGGACGAACTGGCGGGGCCGATGCGCGATTGGCTGGCAGGGCTCGATCCCGAGGCGACGGCAGGCGTGCTGTTCACCTTCGATACCCATGTGCCCGAGGTCTATGCCGGATCGCCCGAGGCCGAGGCGTTCCCGATCCACTGCGTGAAGTATACGCATGGTTGGGAGAACGTCGTGCCGGTCAGCGCCGTGCCTGCCGCAATCCCGGTCTGGCGGCTGGAGAAGGGCGTGTTCGACATGTGGGAGGAGGACGTCGTGACGCTCCACGATGCCCATACGTCGGAGGGAACGGGCATCGAGCGCGAGAATTTCTTTGCCGCACTGGCGGAAGAGGGCGTGCAGGAGGTGACCGTGATCGGTGTCGCTGCCGATTATTGCGTGAAGTGGGCCATCGACGGGCTGCTGGCACGAGGTTTCCGCGTCACCGTCCCGGCTGGCCTGACGAAAGGCATCGTCCGGTCTATCGAGACGGTGGCGGAGGAAGACTTCACAGGCGCAGCGCTGGAGATCGCTTGAGGATCGCCCTTAACGCTTGCGGACGAACTCGGCGCGCAGAACGAGGCCCTTGATGCCATCGAAACGGCAGTCGATTTCCTGCGTGTCGCCGGTCAGTCGGATCGACTTGATGAGCATGCCGCGCTTCAGCGTCTGGCCTGCGCCCTTGACGTCGAGATCCTTGATCAGCGTGACCTGATCTCCGTCAGCCAGCAGGTTGCCCACCGCATCGCGCACTTCAACCTGCGAGGCGGCGTGCTGCTTGGCGGCGAAGTCCGAGGCGGACATCCACTCGCCGCTTTCCTCGTCGTACACATATTCTTCGTCGGACATGGTGCCCCTTTCAAAAGAGTGGCCGCTAGAGTGTGGCGGGGCCAGCGCATTGATCTAAAACAAAATGGGGATCTGAATCAAAACGGGCGCCCGGTGAAAACCGCGCGCCCGCTTGTAATTGGTCTGAACCGCTGGCTCAGAGCCGACCGATGGCCAGGAAGCGCTGTTCGCGCGCTTCCATGCGGGCCTCGCCGCTGCTCTTGGCGAGCACGGCCAGCTCGGCTTCGATGGCTTCTGCCAGCGCCCTGGCGGTCGCTTCCGGATCGCGGTGCGCGCCGCCCATCGGTTCGGGCACGATACGCTCGATGACGTTCAGCGCCTGGAGATCTTGCGCGGTCACCTTCATCGCCTCGGCCGCGTCCGCAGCCTTTTCGGGCGTGCGCCACAGGATCGAGGAGGCACCCTCGGGCGAGATCACCGAGTAGATCGAGTGCTCCAGCATCAGCACGCGGTCCGATGCCGCCAGCGCGACCGCACCGCCCGAGCCACCTTCGCCGACGATCGCGGCGACCATCGGCACCTTGAGCGCAAGGCAAGCCTCGATCGAGCGGGCGATGGCTTCGGCCTGACCGCGCTCTTCGGCCTCGATGCCGGGGAAGGCGCCCATGGTATCGACGAGCGAGACCACCGGCAGGCCGAACTTGTCGGCCAGTTCCATCAGGCGGATCGCCTTGCGATAGCCTTCGGGCTTGGCCATGCCGAAGTTGTGCTTGATGCGGGTCGCGGTGTCGTGGCCCTTTTCGTGGCCGATCACCACGACGCGACGCTCACCCAGCTTGGCGAAGCCGCCGATGATCGCAGCATCCTCGCCAAAGTTGCGGTCGCCGCCCAGCGGGATGAAATCGGTGAAGATCATCCGCAGGTAATCGACGAAGTGCGGGCGCTGCGGGTGGCGGGCGACCTGCGTCTTCTGCCACGGCGTCAGCTTGGCATAGGTCGTCTCGAGCAGAGCGGCGCTCTTCTTCTCGAGACGGCCGATTTCGCTGGTGATGTCGATATCGCCGTTCTCTGCGGTGGCGCGCAGCTCGGCGATGCGCGCTTCCAGTTCGGCGATCGGCTTTTCGAATTCAAGGAACGAGATCATCGGTCTTTATCCGTGTCGTGACTGTCTGTCCGCTCGCAACGCTTACGCGTCGCGCTCGGCCAGCCAGGTCTCCAGCCACTTGATGGTGTAATCGCCGCTGTTGAATTCGGGATCTTCCATCAGCGCCTGATGCAGCGGGATCGAGGTCTTCACACCGTCGATCACCATTTCCTCGAGCGCGCGCTTGAGGCGCATGATGCAGCCCTCGCGCGTGCGTCCCGAGACGATCAGCTTGCCGATCATCGAATCGTAGTACGGCGGGATGCGGTAGCCCGAATAGAGCCCCGAATCGACGCGCACGTTCATGCCGCCTGCCGCGTGGTAGTTCGTCACCTGACCCGGCGAGGGGGTGAAGTTCCACGGGTCTTCCGCGTTGATGCGGCATTCGATGGCGTGGCCCTTGAACTCGACCGCATCCTGCGTGACCGACAGCGGCTTGCCCTCGGCAACGCGGATCTGCTCGCGCACGAGGTCGAGGCCGGTGATGGCCTCCGTCACCGGGTGCTCGACCTGCAGGCGGGTGTTCATCTCGATGAAGTAGAACTCACCGTTTTCCCACAGGAACTCGATGGTGCCGGCGCCGCGATAGCCCATGTCGGCCATCGCCTTGGAAACGACACCGCCCATGCGATCGCGTTCTTCGGGCGTGATCACGGGCGAGGGGGCTTCCTCCAGCACCTTCTGGTGGCGGCGCTGCAGCGAGCAGTCGCGCTCGCCCAGATGGATCGCCTGGCCCTTGCCGTCGCCGAACACCTGGAACTCGATGTGGCGCGGGTTGCCGAGGTACTTTTCCATGTAGACGGTGTCGTCACCGAAGGCGGCCTTCGCCTCGGAACGCGCCTGCGACATCTGGCTTTCCAGCTCGTCGGCGTTCTGCACCACCTTCATGCCGCGACCGCCGCCGCCCGAAGCCGCCTTCATCAGCACCGGATAACCGATTTCCTCGGCCAGCGCCTTGGCTTCGGCCACGTCCTCGATCGCGCCGGGCGAGCCGGGGACCAGCGGCAGGCCAAGGGCGCCTGCGGTGCGCTTGGCTTCCACCTTGTCGCCCATCGTGCGGATGTGCTCGGGCTTGGGACCGACCCAGATCAGCCCGTGGGCTTCGACGATCTCGGCGAAGTTGGCGTTCTCGGACAGGAAGCCGTAGCCGGGGTGGATCGCGTCCGCCTCGGTGATCTCGGCAGCCGAGATGATCGCGGCGACGTTCAGGTACGAATCGCGCGCGGCGGGCGGGCCGATGCACACCGCGTGGTCTGCCAGACGCACATGCATGGCGTCGGCATCGGCGGTGGAGTGAACGGCGACGGTTTCGATGCCCATCTCGCGCGCGGCGCGGTGGATGCGCAGCGCGATTTCGCCGCGGTTGGCAATCAGGAGGCGCTTGATGGCCATGGAGCTACCGCCCTCAGCCGATCACGACGAGCGGCTGGTCGAACTCGACCGGCTGCTGGTTGTCGACGAGGATCGACGTGATGGTGCCCGACTTGGGCGCGGTGATCTGGTTCATGACCTTCATCGCCTCGACGATCAGCAGAACGTCGCCCGCCTTGACCTGCTGGCCAACGCTGATGAAGTTCGCAGCCGAAGGCTCGGGCGCGAGGTAGACGGTGCCGACCATGGGCGACTTGACGGCATCGACCGGCGCTGCGGCAGCGGCAGGTGCGACGTCGAGCGCGGCAGGCGCTGCGGCGACGGCAGCGGCCATCGGCAGGGCAGGGGCGGCTGCGACCACGGTCTGTGCCAGCTGGCGCACGACCTTGATCTTGCGTTCGCCGTCCTCGACCTCGATTTCGGTCAGTCCGGTTTCGGCCAGCAGTTCGGCCAGCTCGCGTACAAGCGCGCTATCGATGTTCACGCAACGTCCTTTCGTTCAAGATAACCGAGCAGCCCGGCGAGAGTGGTCTTCATGTCCTTGCGCGGCACGACCATGTCGACCATGCCGTGGTCATAGAGATACTCCGCGCGCTGGAAGCCGTCGGGCAGTTTCTCGCGGATGGTGTCCTGGATGACGCGCTGTCCGGCAAAGCCGATGAGCGCGCCGGGTTCTGCCAGGTGAATGTCGCCCAGCATGGCGTAGCTTGCCGTGACGCCGCCGGTGGTCGGATCGGTCAGCACGACGATATAGGGAAGCCCCGCGCGCGACAGGCGGCGCAGTGCCACGGTGGTCTTGGGCATCTGCATGAGCGAGAGGATACCCTCCTGCATGCGGGCGCCACCGGCGGCCGTGACCATCACGAAGCCGCACTTGTCGGCGATCGCGCGCTCGACGGCGGTGACGAAGCCTTCGCCCACGGCCATGCCCATCGAGCCGCCCATGAACTTGAAGTCCTGCACGGCGAGCACGGCGCGGTGGCCGTCGATGCTGCCCGCAGCGGCGGTCAGCGCATCGGGGAACGGATTGCTGGCGCGGGCGGCCTTGAGGCGGTCGGAATACTTCTTGCTGTCGCGGAAGTTCAGCGGGTTCTCGGGAACCTTGACGGCGGGGAGCAGGTCGTAGCCTGCGTCCATCAGCTGGTCGATGCGCGCCTGCGCGCCGATGCGGCCGTGATGATCGCAGCGCGGGCAGACCGAGAGGTTCTCCTCGTATTCGCGCGCGAAGAGCATCTCGCCGCAACCGGGACACTTGATCCACAGGTTATCGGGCGTGTCCCGCTTCTTCAGTCCCTCAAGGGATGTGCGTACCTTGTTAAACCAGCTCATATGCGACCTTCATGCAGACGCGCCAGGACCGGACGGAATGCCCGGGGCGGCGTGCCGACCGACGCAATCCGGGAGCTGTCATGCTTCGATCCCGCTTTGGCTGCAACCCGAAAGGCATGCAAATCAAAGCGAGGCCGAAGCGCGCCGCCCGGCGCCGGCCTATTACGTGCTTCTACCCTAGTTATGCGACCGTCCCGCCTCTCCGGGTGTTCCTGAGAAGCGGTACGGTCCGTATTCGAACGGCCCCCATAGACGCGTGAAACGGCGCTGTCGATGTTAGAGGTGCGACGAAGCGTGTTTCCCACGGGCCGGATGGCCCGTGGGATGTGGAAAATCGCGCGTTTCGCCGCGCGCGAAGCGTTTCTTTGGCGGCGAGGCGCCTTTACGCGGGGATCAGGCGAGCCTTGTCGATCACGTCCTGCGCCATGCGGTCGGCGACCACGTTCACCGCTTCGCCGGTTTCCTGCGCGCGGCGAACCACCGAAACCACGCGCGGCGCGATCAGGCCGACACGCTCGGCAACCTGCGCGGGCGTCTCGCCCAGGAACTCGGCCGAGACGTTGATGATCCCGCCCGCGTTGACGATGTAGTCGGGCGCGAACAGGATGCCCCGGGCCTTGAGCGCCTCGCCATCCTGGGCAGTGGCAAGCTGGTTGTTGGCGCCGCCGCAGACCAGGCGGGCCTGAAGCTTCGGGATCGAGGTCTCGTCGAGGATCGCGCCGAGCGCGCAGGGCGCCAGCACGTCGGCATCGGCGAAGAGGATTTCGTCGGGCGCGCAGGTGATCGCGCCGATCTCGGCGGCGAGCCGTGCGGCGCGCGCCTCGTCGATGTCGGTGACGATCACTTCGGCGCCTGCCTCGCGCAGCATCCGGCACAGATAGCCGCCGACATTGCCGGTGCCCTGCACGGCAACGCGCGCGTTGGAAAGGTCGAGCGAGAGGAAGGTCTGCGAAAGGTCGCGCAGCGATTCGAACACGCCGCGCGCCGTGAACGGCGAAGGATCGCCGCCTGCACTGCCCGGCTCCGCGTGAAGTCCTGCGACATTGCGGGTGCGCTCGCGGATGGCGACCATGTCGGGGATCGTGGTGCCCACGTCCTCGGCGGTGACATAGCGGCCATCGAGCGCCTCGACGGCTTCACCGAAGGCGTGAAATACGGCGGTGCGGTCGAAATCGCCCGACGGACGCGCCAGCACGGCCTTGCCGCCGCCGAAGGGCAGCCCCGCCATGGCGTTCTTGAAGCTCATGCCACGCGCCAGACGCATCGCATCCTCGACCATCGCTTCATGCGAGGCGTAGGTCCAGAAGCGGCAGCCGCCCGCAGCAGGCCCAAGCGAGGTGCTGTGAAGCGCAATCACGCCCTTGAGCCCGAGTTCCGGGCGATCAATCAGATGCAGTTCCTCGGGGACCTGGGTGGGGCGTGACGTCAGTACCATCGGCAATCTCCTTGCAGGAGACGATAACAAAAGTGCGCCGGGATGAAATTTCGAACTTGGCCTGCGATGCGTCACTTAGTGCGCGCGGGCAGGGTGCCAGCGATGGTTTCCTTGCTTTGGGGCACCCGGATGCCCTTGCCGTAAACGGAAAGGCCCCGCCGCTCAGGTGGAGCAGCGGGGCCTTCGTGATTCGCGCAAGGCGGCTGAAGCAGTGCGTCAGGGCGCCGTCTTGCCGTCGCCTGCCTCGTAAGTGAGATCGGGCAGCTTGCCGAGGCTGTCGTCCGAACCGATCGCGCTGTAGACGGTGATCCGGTTCGTCAGGTCTGCCAGCACCGTGGAAATCCGCGTCTGCTGGGCCGAATAGAGCGTGCGCTGGGCGCTGAGCGCGTCGATCAGCGTGCCGGTGCCGGCGCGGTACTGATCGTACAAGGCCTTGTACGAGCGGTTCGAAGCATCGACCAGACGATCCTGCGCCTGACGCTGATCGGTGATCGTGCCGCGCCGGGCGAGGGCATCGGCCACGTCCTTGAACGCGGACTGCACGGCATAGCGGTACTGCGAGAGATAATATTCACGCTGTGCCTTGGCGTATTCCAGATTGCCCTTGTTGGTGCCGCCCCAGATCGTCTGGCTGACGCTGCTGGAGGCGGACCAGATCAGGTTGCCCTTGTCGAACAGGCTGCTGAGCGCGGTGCTGGCGGCACCGAGCGCACCGGTCAGCGAGATTGTCGGGAAGAACGCCGCACGGGCGGCGCCGATCTGGGCGTAGGTGGCCTTGAGCGAATGCTCGGCCTCCACCACGTCCGGGCGACGGAGGAGGATATCGGAAGAGAGGCCCGCAGGCACCTGTCCGATGGTGGTGTCGAGTTCGGACAGTGAGGCGGGGAGCAGGTCGTCGCTGACATGTTCACCGACGAGCAGGTCCAGCGCGTTGCGGTCCTGTGCAACCAGCGTCGCCTGCGAAGCGACATCGGACTTGGCCTGTTCCAGCACCGTTTGCGCCGTGGCGACATCCGATCCGGCGGTAAGGCCGGACTTGAACAGCGTCTGGTTGAGATCGACCGTGCGCTGTGCGCTGGTCGCCGTGTCCTGCGCCAGCCTGAGCAGATCGCGATCGCTGGCGAGCGTGGCGTATGCCGTGGCCACGTTGGCAACCAGCGTCAGCCGGGCCGAGCGATAGCCCGACTCGCTCGACAGGTAGGTTTCGAACTGCTCGCGGCTCTGGTTCTTCAGGCGGCCGAACAGGTCCAGCTCGAACGAACTGAAGCCCACGCTGCCGCTGAAGGTCTGATAGCCGCCGCCGACAGTCGAACTGCCGGCCTGCGTGCCCGAACCGGCGTTCCCGCCATGGTCGATCTGGCGCTGGATGCTGCCCGAGCCCGACGCGGCGAGCGTCGGTAGCTGGTACGAACGCTCGACATGGTATTCCGCACGGGCCGAAGCCACGTTGGCCAGCGTCGCGCGCAGATCCTGGTTCTTTTCCAGCGCTGTCGCGATGATCTGCTGCAGGTGCGGATCGGCGAACAGCTGCTTCCAGGGCATCCCGGCCTCGCCCGCCTGCGCCGGAGCATAGGCCGCGCCTTGCGGCCATTCGGGCGGGGTGGGATTGGCCGGAGCCTTGTAGTGCGGCGCCAGATTACAGCCGGCAAGGGCGGTGGTCAGCGCGAGCAGCGGAAGAAATGCGGCGCGGCGCATCAGGCGTTGTCCTCGTAAGATGGGGTCGGGTTGCCCTCGGTGGCGGGGGATGTGGCAACCCGGTTGTCGTCCTGACTGTCCGCCTTGCGGTGGAACAGGCGAGCGACGACGATGAAGAACATGGGAACGTAGAAGATCGCCAGCACGGTGGCCGTGATCATGCCGCCCAGAACCGCCGTGCCGATGGCGATACGGCTCTGCGCACCGGCGCCGGAGGCGACCGCAAGCGGGAACACGCCGGCGATGAAGGCGATCGAGGTCATCAGGATCGGGCGCAGGCGAACCCGCGCTGCCTCGATGGCGGCATCGAGGAAGTCCTTGCCTTCACGGCGAGCTGCTTCGGCGAACTCGACGATCAGGATCGCGTTCTTGGCAGCAAGACCGATGGTGGTGAGCAGGCCGACCTGGAAGTAGATGTTGTTTTCCAGACCGCGCGCCCAAACCGCCAGCACCGCGCCGATCACGCCCAGCGGGATCACCAGCATGACGGCGAGCGGCACCGACCAGCTCTCGTAAAGAGCGGCAAGGCACAGGAACACCACGAAGACGGAGAGGGCGTAGAGCTTGCCCTGCTGGCCGGTAGACTGGTTTTCCTGATAGGACAGCTCGCTCCAGGCGTAGCTCGTGCCCGGTGCATACTGCTGCTGCAGCTTCACCATTTCGGCCATGGCCGCGCCCGAGCTGTAGCCGCTCGAAGCCTGACCGTTGAGTTCGTAGGACTCAAAACCGTTGAAGCGGCTCACGCTGCTGGCACCAACGTCCCAGTTCGCCGTGGCGAACGAGGAGAAGGGAACCATTGTCGAGGTGCCGTCGGTGTTGGTGGCGCTGGTGGAGCGTACGTACCACTTGTCGAGATCGCTGGGCAGCATGCGCGATTCCGCATCGCCCTGGATGTAGACGCGCTTCACGCGGCCACGGTCGACGAAGTCGTTGACGTAAGTACCGCCCCAGGCCGAGCTGAGCGTCGCGGTGACATTGGCTTCCGAAAGGCCCAGCACGGCAAGCTTTGCATCGTCGAAGTTGATGCGCAGCTGCGGCGTATCGGGCAGCGCGTTCATGCGCACCTGTGCCAGCATCGGATCCTTGGCGGCGGCAGCGATGAGCTTGTCGCGCACGGCCTTGAAGTCATCCGAGGACATGTGTGTGGTGTTGAGCAGTTCGAACGTGAAACCGTTCGACTGGCCCAGACCGTTGATCGCGGGCGGAGTCAGCGCGAAGACCTGCGCATCGCGGATCTTGGCGAACTGGCCCATGGCCCGCATGGATACGGCGGTGGCCGAATCCTTGAAGGCGGTGCGCTGGTCGAAGTCCTTCAGGATGCCGAAGCCCATGCCTGCGTTCTGGCCGGAGCCCGAGAAGCTGAAGCCGGCGATCGTGAACAGGCCCGAGACGTCTTCCTTCTCGTTCTGGAGGAAGACCTTTTCCACCTCGTCGCGCACCTTTTCGGTACGCTCGTTGGTGGCACCGGCAGGCAGCTGGTACATCACCATCACGGCGCCCTGATCCTCGGTGGGCAGGAAGCCGGAGGGCAGGCGCATGAACAGCAGGACCATCACGCCGACAATGGCCGCGTAGACGATCAGGTGCAGGCCCCGGCGATGGATGACCGAACGCGTCGCCGAAATGTAGCGTTCCGACATGCGGTCGAACCGGCGGTTGAAGCCGCCGAAGAAGCGACCGCGCCAATAGCCGAGCTTGCCCCGGATGCCGGGCTGAACCGGCTCATGGGCATCGTCGCCGGCCTTGTGCGTGTGGCGAAGGACAGTGGCGCAAAGAGCAGGCGAGAGCACCAGCGCAGTGATAACCGACAGCGCCATGGCCGAGACGATGGTGACGGAGAACTGGCGGTAGATGACGCCCACGGAGCCTGAAAAGAACGCCATCGGCAGCAGCACCGCCGAAAGCACCATGGCGATGCCCACCAGCGCCGAGCCGATCTCGCTCATCGACTTGATCGTCGCCTCGCGCGGGGAGAGGCCTTCCTCTTCCATGATGCGCTCGACGTTCTCGACCACGACGATGGCATCGTCGACCAGCAGGCCGATGGCGAGCACCATGGCGAACATCGTCAGCGTGTTGATGGAATATCCGAACAGCGCAAGGATGCCGAACGTGCCCAGCAGCACGATAGGCACGGCGATCGCCGGAACGAGCGTGGCGCGCCAGCTCTGCAGGAAGATGTACATCACCAGCACGACCAGGATGATCGCGATGATGAGCGTTTCGACCACCTCGTGGATCGACAGTTTCACGAAGGTGCTGGTGTCGCGCGGGAAGGCGATCTTGTAGCCGGTCGGCAGGTTCTTGGCGAGCGAGGCCACTTCCGCCTTGACGGCAGCGGTGGTCTTCAGCGCGTCGGCACCCGAAGCCAGCGAAATGGCGATACCCGATGCGGGATGGCCGTTGAACTTGGCGACCGAGGTATAGCTTTCCTGCCCGAGTTCGACGGTCGCGACATCGCTCAGCTTGACCACCGAGCCTTCGGTCGTCGACTTGATGACGATATTGCGGAACTGGTCAGGCGTCTGCAGGCGCGACTTGGCGCGCACGACCGCGTTGAGCATCTGGCCTTTGACAGCGGGCATGTCGCCAAGCTGACCGGCCGCCAGATCCACGTTCTGCGATTCCAGTGCGGTCTCGACATCGGACGGCATCAGCTGGGCAGCAGCCATCTTGGCCGGGTCCATCCAGATGCGCATCGCATATTCGGAACCGAACACCTGAACGGTGCCGACGCCGCTGACGCGCGCGATCGAATCCTGGAAGTTCGAGACGAGATAGTCGGCCACGTCGCTCGACGTGGTCCGGTTCGTCTCGTCATAAAGGCCGACCACCAGCAGGATGTCGGAGTTCGACTTGGTGACGGTGAGGCCGGTCTGCTGGACGGTGGTGGGCAGGCGCGAGTTGGCCTGCTGCACCTTGTTCTGGACCTGAACCTGCGCGACGTCAGGATCGGTGCCCTTGGCGAAGGTCACGGTGATCCGCGCCGAGCCCGAACTGTCGGAGGTCGACGAGAAGTACAGCATGTTGTCGATGCCGGTGAGCTGCTGCTCGATGACCTGCGTGACGCTGGTCTCCAGAGTCTGGGCCGAAGCACCGGTATAGGTGGCGCTGATCGAGACTGACGGCGGGGCGACATCGGGATACTGGGCGATGGGCAGGCTCATGATCGCGCCGACGCCTGCCATCATCACGACGATGGCAAGGACGTAGGCGAAGATCGGCCTGTCTACGAAGAAGCGGCTGAATCCCATGGTGTCAGTTGTCCAGCTTGGTTTCGACCGGCTTTACCGAAGCGCCGGGCTGGACCTTGCTGGTCCCCTCGACGATGAGCTTGTCGCCAGCCTTCAGGCCAGCCGTGACGAGCCACTTGCTGCCGATCGCCTGACCCAGCGTGACCTGACGCTGGACGACCTTGTTGTTGGCGTCGACCACCAGGGCGGTCGCATCGCCCTTGGCGTCACGGCTGATGCCCTGTTGCGGGGCAAGGATCGCATTGGGCACGACGCCCTGCGGTGTTTCCACACGCGCGAACATGCCCGGCAGCAGTGTGCCATCCGGATTGGGGAAGCGGGCACGGATCGTCACGGTCCCGGCATCGGGATCGACATCGACCTCGCTGAATTCGACCTTACCCTTGATCGGGTAATCGGTGCCGTCGTCCAGCTTCAGCGTCACCGCAGCGTCTGCGGGGAGTATGCTGCCCTTGGCCAGCGCCTTGCGCAGCTTGAGCAGATCGACCGAGGACTGGGTGATGTCGACGTAGATCGGATCGAGCTGGGTGATCGTGGCCAGCGCGTCGGTCTGGCTCGCCGTCACCAGTGCGCCCTTGGTATAGGCGGAGCGACCGATCCGGCCGGTGATCGGGGCGTAGACCTTGGTGTAGCCCAGGCTCACCTTGGCGCTGTTCACCGAGGCCTCGTACTGATGCACGCTGGCTTGTGCCTCGCGCGCGGCGGCGACGGTATCGTCGATGTCCTGCGCGCTGACCGCCTGATTGTCGCTCAACGACTTGTAGCGGCGGGCCTTGGCCTGCGCGGTGTAGAGCGTGGCGCGAGCATTTTCGAGCTGGGCCTGCGAGGTCTGCAGGGTGGCCGTATAGAGACGCGGGTCGATCTGGTAGAGCGCCTGACCCTGCTTGACGACCGAGCCTTCCGTGAAGAGCCGCTGCAGGATCACGCCATCGACCTGCGGGCGTACTTCCGCCGTTGCCGTGGCCGAAACGCGTCCGGTCATTTCCTGCGAGATCGTGACCGGCTGGGCCTGAAGCGTGACGACACCGACTTCGGTGGGGCCTTGCTGGGGCATCTGGTGGCCGCTCTGCGAACAGGCGGAAACGGTCAGCGTGGCGGCGCCGAGCGCGGCGGCGAGAGCGATGTGGCTGATAGGGCTACGCACCCGGAAAACTCCCTGGCTCATGCGGAGAAGAAGATGGCTCATGAAATGATTTGGGCCCTATTGTGCGATGCGGCAGTTCGAGGCAATCACCGGCTGGTATCGTCAAGTTGCCTGCCGTAGCGCATTGTTTCATTGTGTATCAGGTAAGGAGACGCGTGCGAATGAGGCGTTTATGCCGGTTTTCATGACCCCGCAGACAGACATTGGCGGCGGACGTATCCTCGTGGTCGAGGACGATCCGGATATCCGCGAACTGATTACGGCCCAGCTTGCCAGAGAACCGCAGGCAGTGGAAGCCGTAGGCAGTATCGCGGATCTGCGCGTGGCTCTGGCAGGCGAGGCTGCGGACGTGCTGATCCTTGACCTCAACCTGCCCGATGGCGACGGTATCGACGTTTGCCGCCAGTTGCGTTCGGAAGGGTATCAGGGCGCGATCATGATGGTGACGGCGCGCGATGCGCCGATCGACCGCGTGCTGGGTCTCGAACTCGGCGCCGACGATTACCTCACCAAGCCGTTCGAGCCGCGTGAATTGCTGGCACGCGTCCGCAATCTTTTGCGCCGTTCGCGCGTGATCGATGAGGCCCGCCCGCGCGCCGCGCGGCTGGCACGTTTCGGGCCGTGGCGGCTCGATCTCAACCAGCGGCGGCTGATCGGCGCGAAGGATCGGCTGGTGATGCTGTCCTCGGCGGAATACCGCCTGCTCAGCCGCTTCATCGAAGCGCCCAACCGGGTGCTGAGCCGCGAGGAACTGCTGCCCGAACGCAGCGCGACCGTGGCGTTCGACCGCTCGATCGATATCCAGATCAGCCGCCTGCGCACCAAGCTGGCGAGCGAGGCGGGCGGCAGCGATCTGATCCTGACGGTACGCAGCGAAGGGTACGTGCTGCCGGGGCCGGTCCACTTCGAGTAAGGCAAGCCAGCATGACCCCCTCCACACTGTCGTCTCCGGTCGCGCGCTGGCGGATTTTCTCCCATGTCTCCGCATTCTTCGCCTCGCTGGCCGGACGGCTGGCGATGGTGCTGGCGATCGGCATGGCGGCCTCGGCGATGGCGGCGATGTTCGTCTCGATCAAGCTGCGCGAGCATCACTTTCACGAATACCAGATCGAGCAGTCGCTGTTGAGCGCTGCCGATATCGCCCAGCGCTGGGAGCGGGATCCGGTGCTCACCCGCAAGGCGCTCGATGCCGGGTATGTGCTGGGCGCCGGTGCCGCCAGCACGCGCTGGCACATGACGCGCCCCAATGCGGATTATTCGAAGCGTTTGCAGGATCGCCTCGGGGCCGGATCGCAGGCAAAGGTCATGGTCATCGCCGGGCCGGTCTGTTTCGGCCGCTTCAACCAGCAGGTGCGCGCCGCAGGCATGCGCTACGTGCAGATGCCTGATTGCTGGTTCGTGACTTTTCGGGACACCAAGGGGCAGGTGCGCGCCTTTACGGTCGTACAACCGCCCGCGCGGGACGATCATCAGCCCGTACTCGGCTTTCCCTATCTGGAACTGATGGTGATCGCGAGCGTGTCGCTTGGGGTGCTGGCGGCCCGCTTCGCCACGGCGCCCCTGCGCCGCATGACACGCGCGGCCAAGGCGTTCTCGCTGATCGAGGATGCCGAGCCGATCCCGGAAAAGGGGCCAAGCGAGGTGCTCACGGCCTTGCGCACGTTCAATCTCATGCAGGAGCGCGTGCGGGAAGGGTTGCGGGAACGCACCCAGATTCTCGCCTCGGTGACGCACGATCTCCAGACTCCGCTCACCCGCCTGCGGTTGCGGCTGGAGCAGGTCGAGGACGAGGCATTGCGCGCACGCCTGATCGCCGATCTTGCGGCCACGCGCGAACTGGTGCGTGACGGTCTCGACCTTGCGCGCAGCAGCGAGGCGCGCGAGCCGTGGTCGACCGTCGATCTCGATTCCTTCCTGTCCAGCCTGTCCGAAGATGCGGCGGAGTTCGGGCACGATGTGAAGTTCACCGCAGGGTGCGGCGCCAATGTCCGGGTCAAGCCCAATGCGCTGCAACGCTGTGTCGACAATCTGGTCGAGAATGCCGTGAAGTACGGCGGCGGGGCGCAAGTCGAATGTGCGCTCGAAGGGCGCGATGTGCTGATCCGGGTGCTCGATCGCGGGCCGGGGTTGCCGGAGGAGGAACTGGCCAGGGCTTTCGATCCGTTCTGGCGGCTGGGCGGCGCGTCCAGCCTCAATACCAACGGCACCGGCATCGGTCTGACCATCGCGCAGGCGCAGGCGGGAACTTTCGGCGCGATCGTGACGCTGGAGAACCGTACCGGCGGCGGCATGGCTGCTACTGTGCGATTGCCTGCCGCACGAGGCTGACCAAGGGTTGAAACCGGCGCCGTGGACCGGTGAGGGCAGCGGCGCCGGTTTCCGAACGTCAGTCCTTGAGGAACGGCTTGCCCTGATGTGCGACGAGCAGATCGTGCAGGTCGGCGGCGTGCTCTTCCTCATCGGCCAGCAGGTGCTCCAGCATGATCCGGGTGGTCGGGTCCTTGTCGCCGAAATAGCGGATCAGCTCGCGGTAGTGGTCGATCACGACACGCTCGGCGATGAGGTCTTCCTTCATCATCTCGACCAGATTGCCTGCCTTGCCGTATTCGGTGGCGGAGCGGCTGGCGAGGCCTTCGGGATCGAAGTTCGGAACGCCGCCCAGTTGATCGATGCGTTCGGCCAGCAGCCGGGCGTGCTCGGCTTCCGAACGGGCATGTTCCTCGAATTCGCTCGCGACGGTCTTGGAATCGATGCCTGAGGCGGAAATGGCGTGCATCTGGTAGCGCAGAACGCAGACGATCTCGGTCGCCAGAGCGCCCTGCAGCAGGTCGATCGCCTGTTCCACGCCGCCTTCGTACGTGGGTGTGACCGGGCCTTCGCCCAGCGACTTGCGCGCGCGTTCGCGCAGGGTGGTGACGTCGGTGAAGAACGCGGTATCGGCTTCGGCCATGGTGATGTCTCCGGTTGTCCTGTGGGTGCTCTCTTGTGGAGCCTGAATGTCCGCGGGTCTGGTCATGGGCGGATCGCTTCTGCCCTGGACAACCCGGCGCGGGGGCGGATGGTTCCGGATGAGCCGAGGGGCGGGGCCGAGGAGCAGGAAGGGGGAGTCCACTGGACGATGCCCTGCCGTGCGCCTATATACCGGCTGGTATGGAATGCTCCGCAACCACGACACGCGGCCGTCCGCGTGAATTCGATCCCGACACCGCGCTTTCCGCGGCCCTGCGCGTCTTCTGGCAGCGCGGCTACGAAGGCGCGTCGCTGGCGGAGCTGACCGAGGCAATGGGGATCACCAAGCCCAGCCTCTATGCCTGCTTCGGCAACAAGGAAGCGCTGTTTCGCAAGGCTCTCGACCTCTACGAGCAGGAAAAGCTGGCCTACATCGGTCGTGCTCTGGCCGAGCCTACCGCGCGCGGCGTCGCCGAAGTGCTACTGAGCGGTGCGCTCGAAACGCACTGCGGCAAGCGCGATCCGCAAGGGTGCCTTGGCGTCATCAGTTCGGTGGCCTGCGGGGCTGAGGCCGAAGCGATTCGCGAGGAAGTGATCGCCCGGCGCAAGTCGTCCGAGACCGCGCTGATCCGCCGCATGGAGCAGGCGCGCGAGGAGGGTGATCTGCCCGCGCATGTCGAACCTGCCGCCATCGCCGCCTATCTGACCACGGTTCTGCAGGGGCTGTCGGTACGCGCGGGCTCCGGCGCCGAGCCCGAGACGCTCAAGCAGATCGTCGCGACGACGCTGGCCTGCTGGCCCGGCGCGTAAAGGCGCACAAGGAGGCAAGACGTCACCGGACGTTGCGGCGGATTGCAAAATAATTGCATCCGGTGATTTTTGACCTCTTGAATTTTCTCTATCCGTCTTAAATTACCGAGTGGTACAGAAGTTTGCCCCAAACTTCCTGTATCGCTCGAAGTCTCGTGGCTTCGTGCGTGACAAAACGGGCGGCGGGTCTGTCATGCGAGGATACCGTCCGCCTTGTGGAATGCGGCCCTGGTGGTTCGTATTCCGCCGGTGAATGCAGTTTCCCCGAGTGCCGCCCGCACCGGGGAATATAGGCCCGGCGCGCTTCTTCCCATCCCCCGTCCCCGGAAGCGCGGCCGGGCCACTTCTTCTCAGCGGTGTGCTCGAACGTTCGAGAGTTTCGAACATGATCGTCGCTTTTATCCCACTTATTCGGCACCACTGGCGCGGGTAGAGCGTTGGTCAAGCGGACGGCTGCGTCCGCACCGACGACCGGAGATACAAGCCATGACCCTTCGCCCCACCGATATCGATGGCGTCGATGCCATCATCCTGCCGCCCGTCCGCGATCTGGGCGATGGCTTCAAGGTGCGCCGCGCGTTGCCTTCGCACCATCGCCGGATGGTGGGGCCGTTCATCTTCCTCGACCAGATGGGCCCTGCCGCATTCGATGCGGGCACCGGTCTTGACGTGCGTCCGCATCCGCACATCGGCCTTTCGACGCTGAGCTTTCTGGTCGAGGGCGAGATCATGCACCGCGATTCGCTCGGCTCGCTCCAGCGCATCCGGCCCGGAGAGGTGAACTGGATGACGGCAGGGCGCGGCATCGTCCATTCCGAGCGCAGCCCCGACGATGCCCGCGACGGTAGCGCGAAGCTGCTGGGCTTGCAGACCTGGGTGGCGCTGCCGACCCATGCCGAGGAAATCGCGCCGGACTTCTCGCACCACAAGGCCGATGATATTCCTTTCGCCGAGGATGCTGGCCTGCGCCTGACGGTGATCGCCGGAACGCTGGATGGCATGACCTCGCCGGTGAAGACCTACTCCGACCTGATCGAGGCCGAACTGCTGCTGGCACCCGGCGGTCGCTATCGCCTGACTGCCGAGCATGTCGAGCGTGCGATCTATGTCGTATCGGGATCGGTCGCGGTCGAAGGGCAGACCGGGGCCTTCGCAGAGGGCGAACTGGTGGTGTTCAAGCCTGGCGCCGAGATCGTGCTGCGCGGTGAGAGCGCGGCGCGGGTGATGCTGGTGGGCGGCGAGCCGTTTCCCGAACAGCGCCACATCTTCTGGAACTTTGTCTCCTCCTCGCCCGAGCGGCTGGAGCAGGCCAAGGTCGACTGGAAAGCCGACCGCTTCGATCATGTCCCCGGCGAGCACGAATTCATTCCGCTGCCCGAATGACCGGTCTGTAATGTAAAACGAATGAGCCCCCGGCACGCGATGTGCCGGGGGCTCATTCTGTTTCGGTAATCGGCCCGGAGCGTCAGCCGCCGTTTGCGGGTGCAGCCGCTGGCACCGGAACCGGCGCCGCGTCGGGCGAGCCGCCGATGGCCTTCACATAGGCGATGGCCGCCTGCATCTGCTCGGTCTGCACCGCGATGTAGGTGCGCTCGGCATTGAGCGCGTCGGTCTGTGCCGTCACCACATCGAGATAGTCCGAGGCGCCGTCGCGATAGCGGATCATCGCGATGTCGCTGGTCTTCTGCGCGGCCGTGGCGGCGGTGTGCTGCGATGCGCTGGCATCGGCCAGATGGTGCATCGCCGCGATCGCATCCTCGGTCTCCTGGAAGGCCGAGAGCACGGCGCCGCGATAGGTGGCGGTCGCCTCCTCGTATTCGGCGCGCGACATGCGCACCTTGGCCTTGCGCGCCCCGCCGTCGAAGATCGACAGGACCGCGCTGATCGGGCCAAGCCCCCAGAAGCTGGTCGGTGCGCCGAGGAAGTCCGGACCGGTGGTGTCGTAGCCACCGCTGCCACCCAGCGAGATCTGCGGGAAGTAGGCGGCCTTGGCGACGCCGATCTCGGCATTCGCGGCGAACACGCGGCGTTCTGCTGCCGAGATGTCCGGGCGACGCTGGAGCAGCACGGCAGGCGTTGCCACCGGCATGACCGGCGGGGTCAGCGTCTCGACCCGCACCGGAACCGAGAAGGTCGAAGCGACGGCGCCGGTCAGCGCGGCCAGTTCGTGCTCTGTCGCGGCGCGCTGGTTGGCGGTGGTCGAAACCAGCGCCTTGGCATTGGCCAGCACGGTCAGCGAGCGGTTGGTGTCAATGCCCGAGGCGTCACCACCCTGATGGCGCGCTTCGGTCAGTTTGTAGGCCTTGGTATAGGCATCGACCGACCGCACCAGCAGGTCCGCTTGCGCATCCAACCCGCGCAGGCGGAAGTAGGCGTCGGCCACCTGAGCCTGCAGGCTGAGGCGGGCCGAGGCGAGGTCCGCACCGCTGGCGGCGGCTTCGGCGCGTCCGGCCTTCACCGTGTTGCGAACCCGGCCCCACAGGTCGAGTTCGTAATCGAGGCTGCCGCCCAGGATATAGTCGTTCTGGGTCGAGGATGTGCCCGTCGAGCGCACGCGGTACTTCGAGACGCGCGCGCGTTCGGCACTGCCGCTGGCGCCGATCTGCGGATAGAGCGCCGAAGCGTCGATCCGGGCAGAGGCGGTGGCGGCATCGTAGCGGGCCAGCGCGGCTGCCAGCGTCGGGCTGGCGGCGGCGGCCTTGGCTTCGAGATCGTTCAGGACCGGGTCGTTGAACACGGTCCACCAGGCGCCGCGATCGTTGGCGTCGGCAGGGGTCGCCGAGGTCCACCCGGCGACTTCCTTGAACTGGGCAGGGGCGGCGGTCTGGGGTGCGTGGTAGGCCGGTGCCATCGAGCAACCGGCCACCGCGAACAGCACCAGTGGGGACAATACGCCCCGAGACAGAGCTGAGAGCCGCATGGTCTTACTTGCTGCCCGCAGGTGTGCTTCCACCGCTCTTGCCGGCATCCGCAGCGGTCTGCACGCGGACCTTGTCGCCGTTGGCGATCGAGTCCGGCGGCGAATCCACGATCGCATCGCCGGGCTTCACGCCGACCGAGACGAGCACCGACTTGCCCATGTCCTGCGCGATGGTGATCGGGTGCAGCGTAACCTGATCGTTGCTGCCCAGCACAACCACGTTCGGACCGCTGGATGTGTAGAGCACCGCGCTGCCTGGCAGGGTCAGGGCGGAGGTGTCACCCTGCACGTTGAAGTGGACCTGCGCATAGGCGCCGGGCTTCAGCGCGCCATCGGGGTTGGCGGCCTGCAACTGGACGAGCACCGCGCCCGACTGCTGGTCCACCGATCCGGCACTGCGCTTGACGATCGCGGGGAACTCGCGGCCCGGATATTCCGGCAGCGTCAGCGTGGCGGTGTCGCCATCCTTGAGGCGGGCGGAATCGACCTGCGGCACCTTCACGTAGATGCGCATCTGGTGGATGTCGGACACGGTGAACAGCGGCTGCGAGGCGGCATTGCCCGCCACCACCAGCGCGCCGATCTGGGCCGAGCGGCTGGTCACGACACCGGGGAACGGCGCCGAGAGGCGGGTGAAGCCGTAAGTCGCCTGAAGCTCGCGCACCTTGGCAAGCGCGGCATTGGCGAGCGCGGTCTTGGCGGCATAGTCACCGGCCTTCTCGTCGGTTTCCTGCTGCGAGACGGCATCCTGCGCGAGCAGGCTCTTCCAGCGCTTGGCGGTGCTGGCGGCGAGCTTCTGGTTGGCCAGTGCGGTCTGGTAGTCCGCCTTGGCCGAAGCCAGCTGCTGGTCGAGGTCGGGCGCGTCGAGCACCGCGAGGGTCTGGCCTGCGCCCACCTTGTCGCCGATGTCGGCGTTCCACGAGCGGACATAACCGTTGGTGCGCGCGAAGATCGCCGCGCTGTTCCACGCCTGGACATTGCCTGGCAGGACCAGCGAGCCGTCGCCCGTCACCTTGGCCGGATGGACCAGCGCGATCGTGGGGACCGAGGCGTCTGCGGCCACGGTCTTGAGATCACCGGTCGCTCGCAGGCGGCTCATGGTGCCGAAGCCGACCACGGCGACGGCGATCACCGCCACGCCCAGGCCGAGCATCTTCAGGGTGCGGGCGCTGGGGCCCTCGGTTTCGTGAAGGGGAGTTTCAGACATGGCTGGGCTGCATTTCCGTCTGGGGGGTCTTTTCGTCGCGGGTGACGCGGCGATGGACGAAGCTGAACACGGTGGGAACGAAGAAGAGGGTGGCGATGGTGGCGCACATCAGGCCGCCGATCACCGCACGGCCGAGCGGAGCGTTCTGCTCGCCGCCGTCACCCATGCCGAGCGCCATCGGCAGCATGCCGATGATCATGGCCAGCGCGGTCATCAGCACCGGGCGGAAGCGGACCATGCCGGCCTGCATCGCCGCCTCGATGGCATCGCCGGTTTCGGCCAGCTTCTCGCGGGCGAAGGAGACGACGAGGATCGAGTTGGCCGTGGCGACGCCCATGCACATGATCGCGCCGGTCAGCGCCGGGACCGATAGCGTGGTCCCAGTGGTGAACAGCATCCACACGATACCGGCGAGAGCCGCAGGCAGCGCGGTGATGATGACGAACGGGTCGAGCCAGCTCTGGAAGTTCACCACGATCAGCAGGTAGATCAGCACGATGGCGCCGACCAGGCCCCAGCCCAGACCCGAGAACGCGGTGTTCATGGTCTGGTACTGGCCGCGCAGCGTCACCGTCGAACCCTTGGGAACGGCGCTGTCGAGCGACTTGATGGCCTTGTTGATGTCGGTGGCGATCGCGCCGAGGTCACGGCCCGAAGGCGTGGCATAGACGTCGAGCACCGGGGCGATGTTGTAGTGCGAGACCACGGCGGCCGTGCCGGTGCGCTTGATCGTCGCGACGGCGCCGAGCAGCTGCGTGGGCGTACCTGCCGAACCGGAGACCGGCACGTTGTTGAGGTCGCTCATGGTGTTGACCATGTAGTCCGGCGTCTGGGCGACGACGGCGTAGGACACGCCATTGTCGGGGTTCACGTAGTAGACCGGAGCGGTCTGCGAGGAACCGGCAAGCGTATTGCCCAGGCTGGTCGTCACGTCCTTTTCGCTGAGGCCGTACTGCCCGGCGCGGCTGCGATCGACATCGACCGAAAGCTGCGGGCTGGTCTCGGGCTGCTGGAGACGCAGGTCGGCAATGCCGGGGATCGTCTTCAGCTTGGCCATCAGCTTGTGCGCATATTCACGCGAGGCCTCGGGATCCTTACCCGCGATCTGGATGTCGATCGGGGCGGGCGAACCGAAGTTCAGGATCTGGCTGGTGATGTCTGCGGGCAGGAACGAGAAGGTCGTTCCGGGGAAGCGGCGCGGCAGTTCGCGGCGCAGGGTGTTGACCCAGCCGTCGGTCGGCGCGTGGCCTTCCTTCAGGGTGATCATCATGTCGCCGTCCTGCGGACCGATGGTGCCGCTGGCGTTGTAGACGGTGTTGATCGAGCTGACCGGCAGGCCGATGTTGTCGGTGATCGATTCCAGCTGGTCGGCCGGGATCGTTTCGCGAACCTGCTGGGCGATCTTCTCGAAGTCCGACGCCGCAGTCTCGATGCGGGTGCCCACGGGAACGCGGACGTGCATCATGATCTGGCCGGAATCGACGTTGGGGAAGAAGTTGCTGCCCAGCAAGGTGACAAGACCCATGGACAGCACGACGATCGCCAGGAAGCAGATCATGAACGGCTTGCGGGCGCCCAGCGCGCGGCGCAGCAGCGCCACGTAGTTGCCGCGAACGACCTCGAAGCGCTTCTCGAACCCGCGCTGGAAACGCACAAGCGGATTGCGCGAGGTGGGCGAGCCCGAGTTGTGCACGTCCTCGCCATGGGTGGCGTGGGGCTTGAGGAGGTACATCGCCATCGTCGGCACCAGGGTACGCGACAGGATGAACGAGGCGACCATCGCGAAGACCACCGAAAGCGCCATCGGCACGAACAGGTAGCCCGCAACGCCCGGCAGGAAGAACATCGGCACGAACACGATGCAGATACACAGCAGCGAGACGAAGGCCGGGGTCACGATCTGGGCGGCGCCGTCGAGAATGGACTCGATCACGCCCTTGCCCTGTTCGAGGTGCCAGTTGATGTTCTCGATGGTCACGGTCGCGTCATCGACAAGGATGCCTACCGCGAGGGCAAGGCCGCCCAGCGTCATCACGTTCAGCGTCTGGCCGAACACTGCCAGCGCCGCGATCGCCGCCAGAATAGCCAGCGGGATCGAGAGCGCGATGATGACGGTCGAACGCCATGAGCCGAGGAACAGAAGGATCATCAGCGAGGTGAGCGCGGCGGCGATCGCGCCTTCGCGGACCACGCCTTCGACCGCGCCCTTCACGAACATCGACTGGTCGCCCACCGGCAGGATCTTCAGCGTGTCGGGAAGGACCTGCTGGATCACGGGGAGGGCGGCCTTGACGCCGTTGACGACCGCGAGAGTGGACGCCGAACCGTTCTTGAAGACGGTCAGCAGGACCGAGCGGGTGCCTTCGACGTGGACGACGTTCTGCTGCTGCGCGCTGCCGTCGCGAACGTGGGCGACATCGTGCATGTAGATCGTCGCGCCGTTGACCACCTTCACCGGAAGGTCGTTCAGACCGTCGATGGTGTCCGGCGCGTTGTTGAGCTGGACCGAGTACTGCGTCGGGCCGATCTTGATGAAGCCGGCCGGATTGATTTGGTTCTGGTTGGCGATGGCGTTGCCGACGTCCTGCGCCGAGAGGCCCTTCGATTGCAGTGCCTGCGGATCGAGGTCGATCTGGATCTGGCGGGTCTTGCCGCCCGAGGGGTAGGGCATGGCAAGGCCGGGGATCGTGACCAGTCGCGTGCGGATCTGGTTCTGGCCGATATCGAACAGCTGGCCTTCCGACAGGCCCTTGCCCGACAGCGCCAGCTGCAGGATCGGCACCGTTGAGGCGGAGTAGTTGAGGATCAGCGGCGGGGTCGCACCTGCGGGAAGCTGCTTGAGGATCGTCTGCGAGACCGACGTGACCTGCGCCGTTGCCGTGCGGATGTCGACACCGGGCTGGAAGTAGATCTTCACGATGCCCATACCCTGGAGCGACTGGCTCTCGGTATGTTCGATGTCGTTGACGGTGGTGGTCAGCACGCGCTCGAAAGGCGTGACCATGCGGTCCGACATATCCTGAGGGGAAAGGCCCGAGTACTGCCAGGCGACAGCGATCACGGGGATCTTGATATCGGGGAAAATATCGACCGGCGTGCGCAAAGCGGCGATCGTGCCGCCGATGGCGATCAGGATCGCCATGACGATGAACGTCAATGGGCGGTGCAGGGCGGTCTTGACGATTCCAATCATCGACTACTCCAAGAGCCGTCCGGCACAGGTGGAGGGGCCACCGGACGACAGCAAATCCTCAACCCGAAATTTCGATGGACCGGAGTCGCTCGCCCAAAAACGACAGCGCGGCAGGCGAAGCCTGTCGCTGAAGCCCTGACGTTCAGGGGGCGAAGGTTCCGGGCTTTGCCGGGCATTCCCGGTCGCTTCGGCTGAAATTGAGCACGCATGGTTGCGCTTTCACGCTTCGGATGGCCTCTGGTCAGGCATGTGTCCAATATATATTACGGCTGGATCGATAGGCTGGACGAATTGATGCCATGGATCTGAGACACTTGCGATATTTTCTCTGCGTTGCCGAGGAACTGCACTTCGGGCGGGCCGCGGCGCGGCTGGGTATTTCGCAGCCGCCGCTCAGCCAGCAGGTGCGCGCGCTGGAAGAGGAACTGGGTGTGCAACTGTTCGAGCGTACCAGCCGCCGGGTGCAGCTGACCGTCGCCGGGCGCCAGTTCGTGCCCGAAGCGCAGGCGACACTCGATCAGGCCGAGCATGCCATGCTTACCGCCCGCCGGGCGCAGCGCGGCGAGATCGGGCGGCTGTCGCTGTCGTTCTCCACTTCGGTTCCTTTCATGCCGGGCATCGTCAAGGCGCTATCAGGGTTTCGTCAGGAGAACGAACTGGTCCGGCTCGACCTCCACGAACTGGCGCGCGATCTGCAGATCGACGGTGTAGTTCGGGACGAGATCGACATCGCGCTCGTGCGTTCATTGGTCGATCCGCCGCTGCCGCCGGGTCTCGTCTCGCAATGCCTGCTGCGGGAGGGGCTGGTGGTGGCGATGCGCGACGATCACCGGTTCGTCACGCTGGATCGCCGCCCGCGGGTCTCCGACCTGCGTGGGGAGCCGCTGGTGTTCTATGGGGGCAGTCGTGCGGCAGGCTTTGCCGATCACCTTGTTGCGCTGTGCCGTGCGGAAGGATTCGAGGCTGACGTGGTGCTCGAAGCCTCCAGCCTGGCCACGCTGCTCGGCCTGACGGCGGCAGGCTTCGGACTGACCGTGGTGTCGAACTCGCTGGCCCGGATCAGTGTGGAAAGGCTTGTGTTCAGGGATCTCGACGTGCCGTTCACCAGTGATCTCTGGATGGTTCACAAGGAAACGCTGACACCGGCGGCGGCACGCTTCCGGTCTATTCTTCTGGATGAGCCGGTGGATTGATACGACGACAGGTGTGGTTCAGGAAAGCGGCGACAGGAAAGCATGGGGGGCATGCTGGCCGTCGACGACTGGAGAAACGATGCGCAAATGGATAGCCGTGCCGCTGTTCGCTCTGGTACTGGGCGCTTTGCCTGTGGGTATGGCGGCGCGGGCTCAGATGCCGTCAGGCGATTTCGGCAACCTTGCCCGCTACCGGGCCGAGAACGAAGCGCTTGGCGGTCATGACGATCCCGCCCGCGTGGTGTTCATGGGCGATTCGATCACCCAGAACTGGGCGCGCGAGCCCTATCTGCGCGATCGCGCCGACCATATCGGGCGCGGGATTTCCGGGCAGACGGCACCGCAGATGTTGCTGCGCTTCCGCTCCGATGTGATCGCGCTGCATCCGGCTGTCGTCCATATCATGGCGGCCACGAACGATGTGGCGGGCAATACCGGGCCGGAAACGCCGGACGAGATTTACGGCTATATCGTCTCGATGGTCGAACTCGCACGGGCCAACGGCATCCGTGTGGTGCTCGCAGGGATACCGCCGACGCGCTATTTCAACTGGCGGCCCGAGGTCGGCGATCCGGGGGCGGAGATCGTGGCGATCAACGCGCGTCTGGCTGCCTATGCGAAAGCGCACCGGATCGTCTTTGTCGACTACGCGCGCGTGCTGGCCGATCCATCGGGGGCGCTGAAGCCCGAACTCGGGCTCGACAGCGTGCATCCCAATCCCGCAGGCTACGCCGCGATGCAGCCTCTGGCAGAGGCGGCGATCCGGCAGGCGATGGCGCAGAAGCCGTGAGCGGGGCCATGACCGGAAGCGCGATATTCCCGGCCAGCCGCCGTGCCTATGACGGGTCGGCTGGTGATCCGGTCGAAATCGCGCTGCCGGTCGAGGCGCCGGTCGCCATCGAGATCAACGGCATGGCCTATGCCGTGATGATGGCGACGCCCATCGACCTTGAGGATTTCGTCACCGGCTTCCTGCTCGGCGAAGGGCTGGCGGAAGCCTCCGAAATCGGCGAAATCGCGCTGCACGCCGTGGAGGATGCGCTCTGGGGCACGGGGCACGTCGCGCGCGTGACCCTGCCTGCGCATCGCCTCGAACCGGTGATGCGCCGCGCGCGCGGACGGGTGGGCGACAGCGCCTGCGGGATCTGCGGGATCGAGAGCGTCGAGGCTGCGCTGCGCCCGCTGCCGCCTTTGGGGCGGCGCACCGGCGCAACGCCCGAAGCCATCGCCCGCGCGCTCCACGCCCTGCGCGAACGCCAGCCCTTGGGGCGCGAGACCCGCGCCAGCCATGCCGCGGGCTTTGCCGATGAGCAGGGCATGCTGCATCTCGTGCGCGAGGATGTCGGGCGTCACAATGCGCTCGACAAACTGCTGGGGGCGTTGGCGCGCGAAGGGCGCGATCCATCCGAGGGCTTCGTGGTGATGACCTCGCGCTGCTCCTACGAACTGGTCGAGAAGACGGTGCGCGCAGGGGTGCCCTTGCTGGTGGCGATCTCGGCGCCGACCGACCTTGCCGTGCGTCGTGCTCATGCCGCCGGGCTGTCGATCGCGGCGGTGGCGCGCGACGATACGATGCTGTGGATGCCTGCGCCGGAGTGAGGACCGAGCAGAGGCGTTTCTATGCGTGATAATATCTCGCTAATTCTGATCGTTCGGAAGGCTGTGCGAGCCGCAGTTTGATCGAGGTCAAGGATTGCCGTCAGGCGGCGCGGCATCCGGGGCCATCGAGACCGGGAGAAGGAGCCGCGCAACGATGAACCAGAGTACAGCTGTCGAGGCGGAAATTCCGTCGCTCGAAAGGCATGAAATCCACTCACCGGTGCCGGGCACACCGTTCTTCGACGGGGCGGCGGCGGCGAAGGGCTACCAGCTCAACGCCATGTGCTTTTCCTTCAACGATGCCCGTAATCGCGTGGCTTTCCGTAATGACGAGGACGCCTACTGTGCGCAGTTCCACCTGACACCGCAGCAGCGCGAGGCGGTCCGATCGCGCAACGTGCTGGCGATGATCGAGGCTGGCGGCAACATCTACTATCTCGCCAAGCTGGCGGGGATTTTCGGGCTCAACGTGCAGGACATCGGTGCGCAGCAGACGGGCATGAGCGTCGAGGCATTTCGCCAGCATCTCATCGATCAGGGAAAGGCATAAGATCATGGCAAAAGTCGTCGGTGCATACTTCACCAGCCACGTCCCCTCGATCGGCGGGGCGATCTTTGGCGGCAAGCAGCAGGACCCGTACTGGAAACCGTTCTTCGACGGCTATCCCCCGGTCCGCGAATGGCTCGCCGAAACCCGCCCGGATGTTGCCGTGTGCTTCTACAACGACCACGGGCTGAACTTCTTCCTCGACAAGATGCCGACTTTCGCGGTCGGGGCGGCGGCGGAATACTTCAACAAGGACGAGGGCTGGGGGCTGCCTGTTTTCAAACCCTTTTCCGGTCATCCTGCACTCAGCTGGCATGTTATCGAGCAGCTTGTCGGTGATGATTTCGACATCACGACATGCCAGTCGATGCTGGTGGATCACGCGCTGTCGATCCCGTTCGAGCTGGCCTATCCCGATTGCGATGCCTGGCCGGTCAAGCTGGTGCCGATCGCGATCAACACCGTACAGTTCCCGCTGCCCAGCGCTCGCCGCTGCCTCGAACTCGGCCGTAGCGTCGGTCGGGCGCTCTCCAGCTGGAAGGGTGACGAGCGCATCGTGGTGATCGGCACCGGCGGCCTCTCGCACCAGCTGGATGGCGAGCGGGCGGGCTTCCTCAACCCCGAATACGACCGCCTGTGCATGGACCGGCTGGCCAGCGACCCGGACCGGATCGCGGCGGACAGCATCGAGGAGATCATCCGGCTGTCAGGTGCGCAGGGCGTCGAACTGGTCAACTGGATCGCCGCGCGCGGGGCGCTGGGAGCAAGCGCCGTGGAGACGCACCGCAATTACCACGCGCCGATCTCGAACACGGCAGGGGCTACGATGGTGCTTGAACCGGCTTGAGCAACCGTATGCGATAAAAAGAAAAGCCCCGGTGGAGCGATCCGCCGGGGCTTGTGCGTGTCAGAGTTCCTCGGGCCAGTAGAGCCGCATCGGATTGGTCACCAGCAGCTTCTCCTGAAGTTCTGCCGTCGGCGCGATCCGGGGGATCATGTCGACAAGGTGGCCATCGTCGGGGATGTTGTCCTGCATGTTCGGGTGCGGCCAGTCGGTGCCCCAGATCACGCGGTCCTGATAGTCGGCCACCAGCGGCGCAACCGCCTTGGCGAAGTCGTCCCACGGATCGCCCAAGGCATCGAGGCGATCCGGGCAGGTGGCCTTGAACCAGATGTCCTCGCGGCTTTCCAGAAGGCTGCGGAACGCCTTCATGTCGGCGCCATCGGGCCCCTGGCTGACGTCCGGGCGGCCCATGTGGTCGATCACCACCGGCACCGGGATCGCATCGATGAACGGGCGCAGTTCCTCAAGGATATCGGCCTCGAAGTAGATCACCACGTGCCAGCCTTCCGGCAGGCGGCTGGCGACTTCGAGGAACTTGTCCTTGGGCGCATTGTCGACAAGGCGCTTGAGGAAATTGAAGCGGATGCCGCGCATTCCGCCTTCGTGCAGCGCAAGGAGATCGGCTTCCGAAATGTCCGGATCGACCACCGCGACACCGCGTGCTTTCCCGCCGCTCTTGGCGATGGCGTCGAGCGTTGCGGCGTTGTCGGTGCCGTGGCAGCTCGCCTGAACGATCACGTTGCGGGCAAAGCCCAGGTGATCGCGCAAGGCAAAGAGCATATCCGGCCCGGCGTCCTGCGGCAGGTATTTCGCCTTGGCGCTGAACGGGAACTCGGCCATCGGCCCGAAGACGTGGCAGTGCGCGTCGATGGCCCCCGCCGGCGGCGTGAAAGCGGGCTTGCTCGGCGAGCTGTGCCAGGAGAGGATACGATCAGGCATAGACAATTCCATCCATCAGCTTGCGCGCCGTGCGCAGCAGCGCGGCGCTGGTGACATCGCCCGCTTCGTTGACTTCGAGCACGCAGCTCATCTCGCCGGTGGGATGCTCGACCGAGAGGGTCTTGCGCGCGCCATCCGGGATATGCGCCACTTCCGCAGCAGGCGAGCCTTCGAGCAGCGCTGCCGTGGCCACCGTGACTGCAGCGAGCACGCCGACCGTCGCATGGGCGCGGTGCGGAATGAAGCTGCGGGTGTTGATCGCGCCGCCGTTCTTCGGGGGTGAGACGAGGAACATCTTGGGGACCGACTTGTCCTTGACGTCGCCAAGGTTCATCCGCTCGCCCACGGCCAGGCGGATCGCTTCCAGCTTTTCCTTGAGGGCGCTGTCGGCATCGAGCGTCTCGCGGTCCTCATAGCCGGTGACGCCCAGATCCTCGGCTTTCATCACCACGCATGGCATGCCGTTGTCGATCAGCGTGACCTTCACGCCGCAGACCTCGTCCACCACGTTGCCGGTGGGCAGCAGCGCGCCGGTCATCGACCCGGCCGTGTCGCGAAATTCCAGCGGGACCGGGGCATGGCTGCCCGGAACGCCGTCGATCTTCGCATCGCCCTTATAGGTGACTTCACCACCCGGCGTCTGCACGGTGGCGACGGCGACCTGATCGGTGTTGACCATGTAGATCGTTACCTTGGTCTCGTCGCCGGTGGCAGCAACAAGGCCGCGCTCGATGGCGAAGGGGCCGATCCCGGCAAGGATGTTGCCGCAGTTCTGCGCGTCCGAGACGATCGCCTGATCCACGAAGACCTGGAAGAAGTGATACTCGACGTCGATGCCCTCGCGGTCCGACTTCGAAACCACGCCCACCTTGCTGGTCAGCGGATCGGCGCCGCCCATGCCGTCGATCTGGCGCGGATCGGGGGAGCCCATGACGCCGAGCAGGAACGCGTCCCGCTCGGCCGGGTCTGCGGGCAGGTCATCCTTCAGGAAGTACCCGCCCTTGGACGTCCCGCCCCGCATCCACATGCAGGGAGCGCTGGACTCTTTGGCGGCCCTTCCGGGCGCAGAACCGGTTCCCACTTCTGCTGAAGGGGCCGGGTCAGACATACTTCAGGCCTTCCTTTTCAAGACGCTCGCGCATCTTGTACATGTCGAGGCCGAGCACGCCGTTTGCCAGCTTCTCGCGCTTTTCGCCTTCGTTGGCTTCGCGGGCCTGTGCGGCTTTGAGCACTTCTGCGGCCTTTTCGCGCGGCACCACGACCACGCCGTCATCGTCGGCCACGATCACGTCGCCCGGCTGGACGGCGGCATTGGCGCAGACGACCGGCACGTTGACCGAGCCGAGCGTGTTCTTCACCGTGCCCTGCGCATGGATCGCCTTGGACCACACGGGGAATTCCATCTCGGTCAGATCGCGCACGTCGCGCACGCCTGCGTCGATGATCAGGCCACGGCAGCCGCGGGCGATGGCGCTGGTGGCGAGCAGGTCGCCGAAGTAGCCGTCCTCGCAAGGGCTGGTCGGGGCGAGCAGCAGCACGTCACCGGCCTTCAGCTGTTCGATGGCGACGTGCACCATCCAGTTGTCGCCCGGAGGGGCGCTGATCGTCACGGCCGATCCGGCAATGCGTGCGCCGCGATAGATCGGGGTCATGTAGCTGGCGAGCAGGCCGGTGCGGCCCTGCGCTTCATGAACGGTCGCCACGCCGCAGGCGGCGAGGCCGTCGATCACGTCCTGGTCCGCGCGTTCGATGTTCTGGACGACAATACCACTCATCAGGTCACTCCTTCTCTACCTTGCGCTAGATGGGAGCGAACGCGTCAAGGGTGAAAGAGAAACTTTGGCTTGGCGATAGGTTTTGGCTAAGTGATGAGTCATGGAGATCTGGAACCTGAACCTCAGGCACTTGCGTGCCGTGGGGAAAATCGCGGAATTGGGCACAGTGAATGCCGCCGCGATCGCCGTGAATCTGTCCCAACCCGCAATAACACAGGCGTTGGGACGACTCGAGTCGCAGCTCGGCATGCCGCTGTTCGAGCGACGACACGACGGCATGATCCCGACGCAGGCGGGCGAGGCCTTCGCGCCGCGTATCCATGCCGCGCTGGAGCATGTGCAGAGCCCGCATGTCACCATGAGTCGCCTGCGCGCGCTGCTCGCACTGGCGGAGACGGGCAGCTATGCAGGGGCAGGGCAGGCGACGGGGCTGTCGCTTCCTTCGATCCACCGCGCGGTGAACGACCTGTCGCTGGCGCTGCGCCGCCCGTTGGTGGTGCGCCGGGGCAAGGTGGTCATCACCACCGAGGCGGGCACGCAACTGGCGCGCGAGTTCCGGCTGGCGAAAGTGGAGCTGGAAACCGGGCTTTCCGAAATCGACGCACTGCGCGGCCACGAGACCCGGCGCATCACCATCGGTGCCATGCCGCTCTCGCGTGCTCGTGTGCTGCCGCGTGCGGTGGCGCGGTTCATGCGGCGGCGCCCCAAGGTGAAACTCACCATTGTCGAGGGCTCACGCGTGGAACTGGTCGAGCCGCTGCGCAGCGGCACGCTCGACGTGATGGTCGGGGCCTTGCGCGATCCGCTGATCGAGACGGACCTTGCCCAGCATCCGCTGTTCGATGACATGCCGGCATTCTTCGGGCGCGTCGGGCATCCACTGGCAGGCTCGGATGCGGGGCCGGAGCAACTGGCGGCCTATCCCATCGTGCTGCCGCCGCAGGGCGCGCCGCTGCGCGACAGCTGCGAGCGCTTCTTCGCGGCGGCGGGCGTGCCGCTGCCCGAAGTCCCGATCGAATCCGGTTCGGTGATGATGATGCGCCAGATCATGCTGGAGAGCGATATCATCGCGCTGCTCTCGCCCGATCAGGTGACGGTGGAAGTGCAGGCCGGGTGGCTCTGCGAACTGGGGCGCCCGCCCAAGGGCTTCCATCGCACCATCGGGATGACCACGCGCGGCTCGCTGCGCCCGACCGAAGTCCAGCGCGAATTCTTCGAGGATCTGGCGGCTGCGGCGATCGAGGAAGGATAGTTTGCAGGCGGTATCCGAGTGCGGGTGATTAGGCGCAGGTTATACCGCCCGGCCACTTCCGATTGGCGGCTTTCCGCCTCGCAGGGCACATGAGGTGCCATGAGCAAAACCATTGCCCTTATAGGCTTCGGAGAGGCTGGATCGACGTTTGCGCGTGCCGCAGGCTGGGAATCCGAGGCTTGCGCCTTCGATATTGCAGCGGGTCGCCGTGACGAGATGACTTCGCTCGGCGTTATCGCCTGCGACAGTCTGGCCGAGGCGCTCGACGGGGCGAGTGTGGTGCTCTCGCTGGTGACCGCCGATGCGGCCCGCGATGTGGCTGAAGCCGCCGCGCCGCTGCTGGGTGAAGGCGCGCTGTTCTGCGACATGAACTCGATTGCGCCGCAGACCAAGCGGGCGAATGCCGAACTGGTGAATGCCGGGAAGGGGCGTTATGTCGACGTTGCGGTGATGGCGCCGGTCGATCCCGCACGTCTCAATGTGCCGCTGCTGGTCGCCGGTCCCGATGCGGACGAGGCCGTGCAGGTGCTCGGCGCTGCGGGCTTTGCCAAGATTCGCGCGGTCGGTGCCGACGTTGGGCGAGCGTCCGCGATCAAGCTGGTCCGCTCGGTCATGGTCAAGGGCTTGGAAGCGCTCACTGCCGAAATGATGATGGCGGCCGAGGCCGAGGGCGTGGCGGACGAAGTGCTTGCCTCGCTCGATGCCAGCGAGAAGGCTGGCGGGAAAACTGGCAACTGGCAGCAGCGTGCCGACTACAATCTCGACCGCATGATCGTGCACGGCACGCGTCGCTCGGCGGAAATGGCCGAGGCCGCGCTGATGCTGGACGCGCTGGGGATCGCCCCGCGCATGACCGCAGGCACGGTCTCGTGGCAGGGCTCGCTCGGCGGGCTCGGGATCCGGCCGGTGCCGGAAGGTTTCAACGAAAAGCTCGCGGCGATCACCGCGACGAATGGCTGGAAGGAACACAGCGAACAATGACCCGCGTCATCGACTGTCACGGACACTACACCGTCCTCCCCAAGGCGCACGACGCCTGGCGCGAGGCACAGATCGCCGCTTTCAAGGCAGGCGAGGAAGCGCCGCCGTACCCCGAGATCTCGGATGCCGAGATCATCGAGACGATCGAGCAGAACCAGCTCAAGCTCATCAAGGAGCGCGGCGCGGACCTGACGATCTTCTCGCCGCGCGCCAGCGCCATGGCCCACCACATCGGCGATCAGGCGATGAGCGAGGCCTGGGCGGTTCACTGCAACAACCTGATCGCGCGCGTCGTCCACCTCTTCCCCGAGACTTTTGTGGGCGTGTGCATGCTGCCGCAGAGCCCGAAGGCGGACCTTACCGCATCGATCAGGGAACTGCGCCGCTGCGTCGAGGAACTGGGCTTCATCGGCTGCAACCTCAATCCCGATCCGGGCGGCGGCCACTTCGAGCACCCGCCGCTGACCGACGAGTACTGGTTCCCGATCTACGAGGTCATGTCCGAGCTGGACGTGCCCGCGATGATCCACGTCTCGGGTTCGTGCAACCCGGCGATGCACGCGACCGGCGGCTTCTATCTGGCGGCTGACACGGTTGCGTTCATGCAGCTGATGCAGGGCGATCTCTTCGCGAAGTTCCCCAAGCTGCGCTTCATCATCCCGCACGGCGGCGGCGCGGTGCCCTATCACTGGGGCCGTTATCGCGGTCTGGCGGACATGCTCAAGAAGCCTTCGCTCGACGAATACATCATGAAGAACGTGTTCTTCGATACCTGCGTCTATCACCAGCCGGGCATCAACCTGCTGGCCGACGTGATCGAGAACAAGAACATCCTGTTCGGTTCGGAAATGGTCGGCGCGGTCCGCGGGATCGATCCGCAGACCGGGCACTACTTCGACGATACCAAGCGCTATGTCGATGCTCTGGATATCTCGGACCACGAACGCCACATGATCTTCGAGGGCAACGTGCGCACGGTGTTCCCGCGCCTCGATGCCCGGTTGAACGAAAAGGGTCTGAAGGAGGAGCGGCCGTGAGCGGCTACGTCGACATTCACGAGTATCTCGCTGACTTCGAGGATATTCCGGGCACCCGCGTGTTCACCGCAGCACGCGCGCGCCGGGGCTATCACCTCAACCAGTTCGCGATGACGCTGATGAAGCCCGAGGGGCGTGCGGAGTGGCTGGCCGACGAGCCCGCCTATCTCGATCGCTTCCCGATGACCCCGGAGCAGAAGCAGGCGGTGCTTGACCGCGATTACAACCGGCTTCTCGATCTTGGCGGCAACATCTACTTCATGGCCAAGGTCTTTTCGACCGATGGCCAGTCGTTCCTGCAGGCCGTCTCGACGATGACCGGCATGACCGTGCCCGATTATGCCGCGATGATGAACGCCGGTGGCCGCTCGCCCGAGGGGCAGCGCTCGATCCGCGAGAACGAGGCGAAGGCGCACGATGCCGTCCTGACGCCTGATGACAAGACGACGGAGACCCACTGAGATGGCTCGCATTACCGCTGGCGTCGCCTCCAGCCACGTTCCCCTGCTTGGCGTCGCTGCCGATCAGGGCAAGGAGCGCGACGATTACTTCACGCCAATCTTCTCCGGCTACGACTGGACCCGCGATTGGCTGAAGAAGCCCGAGGTCAAGCCCGACGTCGTGATCCTGGTCTACAACGATCACGCCTCGGCGTTCGACATGAAGATCATCCCGACTTTCGCGATCGGCTGCGGCGAGCGCTACAAGCCCGCCGACGAAGGCTGGGGCCCGCGCCCTGTGCCCGACGTCGAAGGTCATCCCGACCTTGCCTGGCACATCGCCCAGAGCCTCGTGCTCGACGAGTTCGACATGACCGTCATCAACGAGATGGATGTGGATCATGGCCTGACCGTGCCGCTCTCGATGATGTTCGGCGAAGTGCCCGAATGGCCGTGCAAGGTCATTCCGCTCGCGGTGAACGTCGTCACCTATCCGCCGCCGTCGGGCAACCGCTGCTGGCTGCTGGGCGAGGCGATCGCGCGTGCGGTGCAGTCGTTCCCCGAAGACCTCAACGTCCAGATCTGGGGCACCGGTGGCATGAGCCACCAGCTTCAGGGCCCCCGCGCCGGCCTGATCAATGCCGAGTGGGACAATGCCTTCATGGACAAGCTGGTCGGCACCACGCAGGAAGCGCGCAAGATCCCGCATATCGAGTATCTGCGCGAGACCGGCTCGGAAGGTATCGAGATGGTCATGTGGCTGATCATGCGCGGCGCCATGGGTCGCGAGACCAGGCTGCTCCACCGCCATTACCACGTGCCGTGCTCGAATACCGCGATCGGGCACCTCGTGCTCGAACCGGTCGATGGCGAAGTGCCGCCCAGCCACACGCTGGAAGCCGCGGCGTCCGCGCACGACGTGACGCTCGGCTGATCCAAACCCTGCCTGCCCGGTTGCTCTTTCCCGAGCAGCCGGGCATTCCCCTTTTCAAGACGCATTCCCACAAAGGAGAAATCCATGCGTATCGCCCTTATCGGCGCCGGTGCCTTCGGCGAAAAGCACCTCGACGGCCTCAAGAATATCGACGGCGTTGAAATCGCCTCGGTCATCTCGCGCTCGGCAGAGCAGGCAGCGGAAGTCGCCGCCAAGTATGGCGCGCCGCACTCGGGCACCGATCTTGCAGAAGCGCTGGCGCTGCCCGACGTCGATGCCGTGATCCTGTGCACGCCTACCCAGATGCATGCCGAGCAGGCCATCGCCTGCATGAACGCGGGCAAGCACGTACAGGTGGAAATCCCCGCCGCCGATACCTGGGCCGATGCCCAGGCGGTTGCCGCCAAGGCCGAGGAAACCGGCCTTGTCTGCATGGTCGGCCACACCCGCCGCTTCAACCCCTCGCACCAGTGGGTGAAGAACAAGATCGACGCCGGTGAATTCAACATCCAGGCGATGGACATCGAAACGTTCTTCTTCCGTCGCAAGAACATGAACGCCAAGGGCGAGGCCCGTTCGTGGACCGACCACCTGCTGTGGCACCACTCGGCCCACTCGATCGACATCTTCCAGTACATGACCGGCTCGAAGGTGATCGCGGCCAACGTGCTGCAGGGGCCCAAGCACCCTGAACTGGGCATCGCCATGGACATGTCGATCCAGCTCAAGACCGAGGCAGGCCAGATCCTGACCCTTGCGCTCTCGTTCAACAACGACGGCCCGCTCGGCACCTTCTTCCGCTACATCGGCGACACCGGCACCTATATCGCGCGCTACGACGATCTCGTCACCGGCCGCGAAGAGCCGATCGACGTTTCGAAGGTGGACATCTCGATGAACGGCATCGAGCTTCAGGACCGCGAATTCATCGCCGCGATCAAGGAAGGGCGCCAGCCCAACAGCTCGATTGCCTCGGTGCTCGATTGCTACCGCGTGATCGGCGAACTGGCCGCCAGCCTCGAAGCGCAGGACGGCTGGGCCTGATGACCCGCACCCGCGTCCTCGCCGGAAAGCAGCTCAACCCGATGGGGCTGGGCTGCATGAACGTGGCCTGGGCCTATGGCACGCCGCCCTCGCGCGAGGATGCCGTGGCCCTGTTCCGCCACGCGCTCGATAACGGCTGCGATCACTTCGACACCGCCAATATCTACGGAATGGGCGTGTCGGAGGAGATCCTGTCCGAAGCGATCATGGATCGCCGCGACGAGTTCTTCCTGGCTACCAAGACCGGGATTATCGTCGACGGCGTGCGTCGCGGGATCGATTGCAGCCCCGATGCGATCACTGCCTCGCTCGATGCCAGCCTGAAGCGGCTGGGCACCGATCATGTCGACCTGTTCTACATGCACCGCTTCGATCCCAAGGTGCCGATCGCGGACTCGGTGGGCGCCATGGTGCGCGCCATCGAGGCCGGGAAGATCGGCGCTTACGGCGTTTCGGAGTGGTCTTCGGCGCATATTCGCGAAGCCCATGCCGTCCATCCGGTGGCAGCGGTGCAGACCGAATATTCACTGTGGACGCGCAATGTCGAACTGGGCGTGCTGGAGACCACCCGTGCGCTGGGCATCGCGCTCGTCGCCTTCTCGTCGGTGGCGCGCGGGGCGCTGGGCGGTGAACTCAAGGATATCGAGACGCTGGTCGAGAAGGATCTGCGTCGTGGTATGCCGCGCTTCCAGGGCACCAACTGGACCCGCAACCGCGAACTGATCGACGCGTTCGATGCGCTCGCGGCAGAAGCCGGGATCACCCCGGCGCAACTGGCGAACGGCTGGGTTCTGGCGCAGGCCGGGCACATCCACGCGATCCCCGGCACCCGCTCGATCGCACACTGGGAACAGAACCACGCGGTCGCCGCGCTGGACATCCCGGCGGCGATCCTGACCCGCGCGGGCGATCTGATCAACCAGCAGACCGTCTCGGGCCACCGCTATCCCGAGGTCATCCGCAAGACGATCGACACCGAAGACTACGTCTGATGTATTGATCACAGGTCATTGCCAAACAAAGAAAAGGCCGGTCCCATCTGGGGCCGGCCTTTCGCTTTTGGGCTAAATGACTGTCGCGCGAGGGGCTGTCTGATCCCCGTCTGGAGCATTTTCCAATCAGGTGGAAACACCTGATGACTCGGAAAATGCGACGAACAAAAGAGCTAGGTCGGTCGATCTGCGCAGCCAGATCGGAAACCGCTCTAGATCAGCCCCTGCGCGCGCAGACTGATGTGGCCTTCGCGACCGATCACCACGTGGTCATGGACGGTGACGCCCAGCAGGCGGCCGGCTTCGGCGATGCGGTTGGTGATCTCGATATCGGCGCGGCTGGGCTGGGGGGAGCCGGAGGGGTGGTTGTGGACGAGGATCACCGCCGTCGCGCCAAGGTCGAGCGCGCGGCGGATCACTTCGCGCGGATGGATCGCGGCCTCGTCGATCGAGCCTTCGCCCACCATGTCGTCGAGGATCAGCATATTGCGCGCATTGAGATAGAGCACGCGTACGCGCTCGACCGTCAGGTGCGCCATGTCGATGGTGAGATAGTCGATCAGCGCCTGCCACGATCCGATCACCGGCGCCTCGCGCACTTTCTGGCGGGCAAGACGCGTGGCGGCGACGGTCACGATCTTGAGCGCGGCGACCGTCGCCTCGCCCATGCCGGGGTGCCCGGCCAGCGTGCGCGCATCGGCCTGCAGCACGGCGGCGAGCGAACCGAAGCGCTGGAGGAGCGTGCGTGCCAGCGGTTTCATGTCGCGCCGGGGCACCGCCTGCATCAGCAGCAGTTCGATCACCTCGTGGTCGGCCAGCGCCTCTGCACCGCCGTCGAGCAGCCTTGCACGCAGGCGCTGGCGGTGGCCGGACGGATCGTGACCCGGTTTTGCAACATGGCTTGGGGAAACCTCGGTCGCAACCTGAGGGCGCGAATCGCGTTGGTCGCGCGGGGCGGGGTGCGCTGCGGGCATGTCGGCGAAGAGAGGTGTATCGTCCGGCATCGGCAGTGAGACATTGCCTTTCGTCGCGGCCCGGCGCAAGTGATGGAACGAATGGCGGATAAGGATAATCCCGGCGACGACTGGACCCGCGTGGCGGATGGCGAGAGCCTGCCTGCGGGAGAGCGCGACGATGCGGTGCATCGCGGCGGGAAAGCGCGCGTCTGGCGCCGGGCCGTGGTCGCCGTGCTGCTGGTCGGCGTGGCGGCGGGCGGCACAGCCTGGGTGCTGCGCAAGCGCATCGCCGACGATCTGATCGCCTCCGAACTGAAGGCCATGGGTCTGCCCGCGCAGTATAAAGTGCGCACGATCAGCCCGTCCGAGCAGGTCATCACCGACCTTGTGATCGGCGATCCGGCAAAGCCTGATCTGACGGTGAAGGAAGTTCATGTCGCCACCCGGTTGTGGTGGGGGCTGCCGGGCATCGGACGGATCACGCTCGTCGCGCCGCGCCTCTATGGCACGGTGCATCACGGCAAGCCCAGCTTCGGCGCGCTCGACAAGGTGCTGTTCACCGGTAGCAAGGAACCGTTCCGCCTGCCCGATCTCGACATCGCGGTGCGCGATGGGCGCGCGCTGGTGGATGCGGATCAGGGGCGGGTGGCGCTCAAGCTTGACGGGCAGGGCGAACTGCGCGGCGGTTTCACCGGCACGCTGGCGGCGTTGACGCCGGGGCTGAAGGTTGACGGTTGCCAGACCGGCAGGTTGACCGCCTATGGCAAGTTGTGGGTCCGGGCGGAGCGCCCCTCGTTCGAGGGACCGATCCGGCTGGCTTCGGCCTCGTGCCCCGCGAAAGGCTTCGTGGCGGCGCAAAGCGCGGTGCAGGCGAAGCTGACGCTCGACCAACATCTCGATGGCGGCGATGCGGTGCTGGGGATTGCAGGCGGGGCTTTCTCGCTGGATCGCCAGCGCGCCGCCAGCCTCATGGGCAGCGTGCGCGCCAGCCTGCGGGGTGGCAACGTGACGGCGCGCTATACTTTGACCGGGGGCGGGATCGTCACCGACTTCGCCCGGCTCTCGACCCTGACGTTCGACGGGCAGGGGCGGGGGAGCGCGAACCTTGCGCACTTCGATGCTGAAGGGACGGTCTCGGGCACGGGTCTTGTGCCGGGCGATGCGCCGGACCGGGCGCTTGCGAAGGTACAGGCGGCGGGCGAGGGCACGCTGCTGGTGCCGCTGCTCCAGAAGATGCGCGGGGCGCTCGTTCGCGAAGGGCGCGGCAGTCGCTTCCAGGCCGAGATGGTCGCCCGGCGCAGTGCCGATGGCGACAGTCTGGTGGTGCCGATGGGCACGCTGACCGGGCGCAGCGGCCAGACGGTGCTCGCGCTCTCAAGGCTGCAACTGCTGACCTCGGGCCACGGCATGCCGCGTATGAGCGGCAACTTCTTCACCGGCGGTGTCGATCTGCCGAAGATCACCGGGCGCATGGAGGCCGGGCGCGACGGGCATCTGGGCCTGCAGGTTTCCATGGAGGAATACCGCGCCGGTAACGCACTGGCCGCGCTGCCGCGCCTCAGTGTCCATCAGGCCCCCGGCGGCGCGCTGACCTTCGGCGGTGCCGCAAGGTTGAGCGGTGCGCTGCCGGGCGGCGAGGCGCGCAATCTGGTGATCCCGCTCGACGGGCATGTCTCGGCAGGCGCCGATCTGGCGCTGTGGGAGCGGTGCACGGACATTTCCTTCGATGGCCTGACGCTGGCCAACCTGACACTCGATGCGCGCAAGCTCTCGGTCTGCCCGACGCCAGGCAAGCCCATTCTCACCCGCCAGGGCGAGGCATGGCATGTCGCGGCGGGTGTCTCCGCGCTCGACCTTACCGGCAAGCTGGGCGCAACGCCGGTGCATATCGCCAGCGGCCCGGTCGGCTTCGCGTGGCCGGGCATGGTCAAGGCGCAGAACCTGCGTATCGCGCTGGGACCGCAGGAGAGCGCCTCGCTGTTCCACGTCGCCGATCTGGAAGCGAAGCTGGGGCGCGATATCGCGGGTACTTTCGGCGGTGCGGACGTCTCGCTTGCCGCCGTGCCGCTCGACCTGCACGATACGGCGGGCAAGTGGGCCTATGCGCAAGGGGCGCTCACGCTCAGCGATGCCGGCTTCCGCCTGCAGGATCGCGAAAAGGTCAGCCGGTTCGAGCCGATGGTGGCCCAAGGCGGCACGCTGCGCCTGTTCGACAACCGCATCACCGCCGAAGCGCGCCTGCTGGAGCCGGGCACGCGACGGCTGGTCACGCAGGTCTCGATCCTGCACGATCTGCGCGATGCCTCGGGCCATGCCGATCTGGCCGTGCCGGGGATCACTTTCGATAAACAGCTGCAGGCCGCGCAGCTTTCCTCGCTGGCGCTGGGCATCGTCTCCGACCTCAAGGGCACGGTCACGGGCTCGGGACGGATCGACTGGAATGCGAAGGGCGTGACCAGCCACGGCCAGTTCGCCTCGAAGGGGCTGGACTTTGCCGCCGCCTTTGGTCCGGTGACGGGGCTTTCGGGTACGATCCACTTCGCCGACCTGCTGGGGTTGGTGACGGCGCCGAACCAGAGCGTCGCGATCAAGGGCATCAACCCCGGCATCGCGGTGTCGGACGGGGTGCTCTCGTACCAGATTAAACCGGGGCACGAATTGCAGGTGAACGGCGCGAAGTGGCCGTTCATGGATGGCACGCTGGAGCTGCTGCCGACCACCATGCGCCTCGGCATTGCCGAGACCCGGCACTATACGTTGAAGGTTACTGGGCTGAACGCAGCGACCTTCGTGCAAAACCTGCAGGTCGGCAATATCAATGCCACCGGCGTGTTCGATGGCGAAGTGCCGCTGGTGTTCGACCAGAACGGTGGCCGGATCGAGGAGGGCGTGCTGCGCTCGCGCGATCCGGGCGGATCGGTGGCCTATCTGGGCGCGCTGACCTACAAGGATCTGGGCACGATGGGCAATTTCGCCTTCCAGGCGCTGCGCTCGGTCAAGTACAAGGCGATGGAGATCGACCTTGGCGGCTCGCTCTCGGGCGATATCCTGACGCGCATCCGCTTCGACGGGCTCAGTCAGGGTGACGGCGCGACACAGAACTTCCTGACCAAGCGCATCGCGAAGCTGCCCATTCGCTTCATCGTCAACATCAAGGCGCCGTTCTTCTCGCTGTTCGGCTCGGTCCGCTCGCTCTATGATCCGACTTTCGTGACCGATCCGCGCACGCTCGGCCTGATCGGGACCGACGGCAAGCCGGTGAAAACGCCGGTACTTGTGGCGCCTCCACCGCCGGTCCCTTCCACCTCCTCCAACATTCAGCCTTCAGACAGCGAGAAAAGACCATGACGTCGTATGTATCGACCGCTTCATCGACAGGTGAGTCTCTCAGGACGCGCACGGCGATGGGGCAGTTCGGAAGGCAGTGGCTCGGAAGGCATCTGGCCTCACGCGGGCTTCGTGCCGGGACGGTGCTGGTGGCGGCCGGCTCGTCTGCCTTGCTGGGCGGGTGCATCAATGTCACCGCGCCGGACAAGCCGATCGTGATCGAGCTGAACGTGAATATCCGCCAGGAAGTGATTTACAAGCTGGCTGCCGATGCGGCCAAGACGATCGACGACAACAAGGATATCTTCTGATGACTATGCTTCGTTCCGGCAGTTTCGCGATGACCGGCCTCGCTGCCGCCGCACTGGTGGTGACGGGCTTCGCCGCCGCACCCGCCATGGCTCAGAGCCGCAGCCCCGCCTACGCCGCCGCGCGCGCGGCCGGGCAGGTGGGAGAGCAGAGCGATGGCTATCTCGGTGTCGTCGGCAACCAGAGCGCCGATGTGAAGGCCATGGTGCGCGACATCAACAACCAGCGCCGCGCCGTCTACACACAGGGCGCCGCTGGCAAGGGCACGATCGAGGAGTTCGCCTTCGTCTCGGCCTGCCGCCTGATCTCGGAGACCAAGCCGGGTGAGAAGTATCAGGCGCCGGACGGCAGCTGGAAGACGCGCGGGGCAGGTGCGCCCGATCGCGATCCGCGCTGCCCCTGATCACATCTCTGACCATACCGGTGCCGATCGGTTGCGCTGAATGCACCTGCGCAGCCGGTCCGGCCCTGTCCCTGATCCGGGACGAATTGTCCTACCCTGTTCATTGCCCCCAGATTTGGTCACGCAGCAGACACGTTCCAGCCAATCCCGCGAAATTCTGCGGGATTTTTCTGTTTTCCGTCAGAAATATGATTGCATCTTGCCGCGTCGGCTGAATTTGCATCGGGCGTCACGGCCCGGATAGCTCGCAAGTGGGCGCAAACGCGCCGGGAGGTGCGGTTGACTCAACTGGGGGGGCACCCTAAGGGGTCGGCGCCTTCGGCAGGCAGCCGTTGGGCGTGTCCAAGCGTTCCCTTTATTGTGAGGAGCCTGACATGAACGACGAGCCGTCTGCCCAGGACCCTGTTGGCGAGGATGCCCGTGTCGAAGCGCTGGATGAGAAGCTCAAGGCTCTCAGGCAGCGGGAAGATGCGCGCAACCGGCCGGTAGGGGGTGCGGAAGCCGACGAGAACTATCGTATCGGCAACCGCGTCCTCGCCGAACTGCTGGGGGGGCTTGCGGGCGGACTGTTTCTTGGCTGGGTGATTGATCGCTTCGCCGGAACGTCGCCCTGGGGTCTGTTGTCGATGATGTTCTTCGGGATATTCGTCGGCTTCAGGAACATTCTTAGGATTACGAGCAAGCGTCCTGAATGACCCTGTGGTAAGGGCCAGGAGGGGCGCTTATGCTCGCAGGCGACGGGATTTTTTCAGGTGGCAGCCGAAGGCAAGGTCGATCCGATGCACCAGTTCACCATCCAGCCGTTGTTCGGCTCGGATGGATGGAACATTGCGGGCTATAATGTCGCCTTCACCAACAGCGCGTTGTGGATGGCGCTGGCGACGGTTGTGCTGGTCATCTTCGTGGCCGGTGGCCTCAAGCGCCAGGTCGTGCCCGGTCGCTGGCAGATGGCGGTGGAGACCTTCACCGGTTTCGTCGCCGGAATGCTGGCCGCCAATGTCGGTCCCAACGGCAAGAAGTATGTGCCTTACATCTTCTCGCTGTTCATGTTCATCCTGTTCGCGAACTTCCTGGGCCTGATGCCGCTCGGCGTGCTCGGCGTGCATCCGTTCACGTTCACCAGCCACTTCACGGTGACCGGCGTTCTGGCGCTGCTGTCGTTCGCGATCGTGCTGGTCGTCGGCTTCGCCAAGCACAAGCTGCACTTCTTCTCGCTGTTCGTGCCGCACGGTACGCCCGTGGCGATGATCGTTCCGATCTTCTTCGTCGAACTGGTCTCGTTCCTGGTGCGTCCGTTCAGCCTCGGCCTTCGTCTTTTCGTGGCCATGATGGCCGGACACGTCCTGCTTGAAGTGCTTTCGAGCTTCGTGATCAGCTCGGGCAACGCCAACATCGGCCTGTTCGCGGTCGCCGGTATTCCCAGCTTCGTGCTGATGGTCGGCATCTGCGCGCTGGAGCTGCTGGTTGCCGGCATCCAGGCCTACGTCTTCGCTCTTCTCACCTGCGTCTATCTCAACGACGCCGAGAACCTTCACTGAGTTTATCTCGCTCGATTTTCTACCAAAGGGAGTTTTTGTAATGGAAGCAGATGCTGCAAAGCTGCTCGGCGCCGGTTTCGCTGCGATCGGTTGCGGCCTCGCCTCGATCGGCGTGGGCAACGTGTTCGCCAAGTTCCTTGAAGGCGCGCTGCGCAACCCCGGTGCTGCCGACGCGCAGCAGGGCCGTCTCTTCATCGGTTTCGCCGGTGCCGAGCTTCTCGGTCTTCTCTCGTTCGTCATCGCCGCGCTGCTGATCTTCGCCTGATCGCACCAGCGACGAACGTTTCGTCCGTCCGCTCCCTCTCGGCCTTTGGCGAGATGCGGGGCGGGCGGACCGGATTTTTCACGGCCACTTCGAGACAGGGCTGACCAATGCCTCAGATCGACCAGCTAGCCGCGACCTATTCCAGCCAGATCTTCTGGTTGCTGATCTTCTTCGGGCTGACCTTTTTCGTGGTCGGCCGGGGCATGGTGCCCAAGGTCATGGATACGGTTGCGCAGCGCGACAAGCAGATTGCCGACGACCTGCGCGCCGCCGAGCAGGCGCGCGACCAGGCCGATGCCGAAGAGGCCGCATGGCGCCAGCGTGAAAACGCGAACCGTGCGCAGGCCCAGGGCCTGATCGCCGAGGCGCGTGCCAAGGCTTCGGCCGCCACCGCCGACCGCCTTGCCGCCGCGCAGGGCACCATCGACGCCCGCATCGCGCAGGCCGAGGCCCGTATCGAGGAAGCCCGCCGTTCGGCGGCTGCCGAGATCGAGGACGTGGCCGCCGATGCCGCTCGCGACATCGTTGCGCGCGTGGCCGGCCTCTCCGTCGAGGACGCCGCTGTCCGCGCCGCCGTCAAGGAGAGCCTCGTCCATGGCTAATACGATGCTGCTGGCGCTTGCCGCCGCCGCTGCCGGCTCGCCCTACGACGCCGTGCACGCCGAACCCCGTCTGCTGGGCATTGCCCCGCCGATGGCCATCGTCAGTGCCTCGATGCTGGTGCTGCTGATCATTCTGGTCTGGAAGGGCGTCCCTGCGATGCTCGGCCGCGGGCTCGACGGCAAGATCGCCGAGATCAAGGCCCAGCTCGAAGAAGCCCGCACCCTGCGCGCAGAGGCCGAGGCGCTTCGTCATGAATATGCCGAGCGTATCGCCAACGCCGAAAAGGAAGCGGCGGCCATGCTCGAACATGCCCGTCACGAAGCAGGCGCCATCGTCGCCAAGGCCGAGGCAGACACGGCAGAGACGATCGCCCGTCGCGAGAAGATGGCCGAAGACAAGATTTCGGCTGCCGAACGCGCCGCCGTGATCGGTCTGCAGAACCAGGCCGCCAAGGCTGCCGCCGAAGCCTCGCGCATCGTCATCGCCGCCAACCATGGCGCCGATGCGGACAAGGGCCTCGTCGATCAGGCGATCGCCGGGATCTGATTTCCCGCAAGGTTCGCGAACGAACACGAAAGCCTCCGCCCTTCGGGTCGGGGGCTTTTTTGTTGGAGCGTTGAGGTGGTCTACTTCCGCCCCTTCTTCCATGCCGCGATCCGCGCTTTCGTAGCTGCGATCAATTCGTCCATCGTGGCCACCTGTTGTACGCCGTAGCGGGCGGCGGTGATATCGACATTGCCCTTGCGCCAGTAGCCTTGCGGGCACAGCACGATCAGCTTGCCGTCGTGGGCATGGAGGCCCAGTTCCATCAGGCTGACCGGGCTCTGCGTTCCGGGTGCGAGATACATTACGATCACGTCGGCGCTGTCGAGCGCGGCGAGTTCCCACTCCACCTGCTGACGAAAGTTCGGGTCCGAGGCTTCGGGCTTCCACGCCGGGTTCCAGTCCGCCCGGCGCGGGTTGAGCACGGTGACGTCCTGATCCTTGAGTGCGGCGATCAGCTCTGCCTGCCAGTCGGTGGCACGGCCCATGTCGATACTGCCGCCCAGGAACACGCGTGGGTGCGCGTGGTCTGCGGGCAGGGCCTGGGGCGAGGTCACGACGACCGGCGCAGCCCACACCGGGGCTGAAACCGCGCCGAGCGAGGCAGCGAGGAGAAGAGGGCGCAGCATCGTCGTCAGAACGTGTTCTTGGCGTCGCGCAGGGCCGCGAAGGTGGCGACGGCATCTCCCGTATGCCCGGCAGGCGCCCAGCGGCTCTGGAGGTCCGGTTCGTCGGCGCGCAGGAAGGGGTTGGTCGCCAGTTCGCGCTCCAGAACGGTCGGCACCGTGGCACGACCTTGCGCGCGGGCCTGCGTCACGTCGTCCGCATAGGCGGCGAGGGCTGCGTTCTCCGGATCGGCATGCAGCGCGAAGCGCGCGTTGCTCTGGGTATATTCGTGCGCGCAGTAGAGCAGCGTTTCCGGCGGCAGCGCCTTGATCCGCTCGATGCTCGCCCAGAACTGCTCCGCGGTCCCCTCGAACATGCGCCCGCAACCCAGCGCAAACACCGAATCGCCGACGAAGGCGATACCCGCCTCAGGCAGATGGTAGGCGACATGGCCGAGTGTGTGGCCGCCCACGTCGATCACGTCTGCCGTATAGGCACCGATGCGCAGCGTGTCGCCCTGCGAAACCGGCCGGTCGACACCTTCGATCTTCCCGGCATCGCCCGCGGGAGCGCTGATCGTGCAGCCGGTCGCAGCCTTGATAGCAAGGTTCCCGCCCGCATGGTCGCGATGCCAGTGGGTGTTCCAGATCTGCGTGATCGTCCAGCCCATGAGTCCGGCCTGTGCGAGGTATTCGTCCGCGTCAGGGGTGTCGATACACACCGTCTCGCCGCTGGCGGGATCGTGAAGCAGGAAGCCGTAGTTGTCGGACAGGCACGGGAACTGATGGACTTGGAGCGCGGTGGTCATGGGGGATCTCCTTGGAGGGGAGATCTAGGGGCTCAGTCCGTAATGGGGAAGGCGTCTTCTTTGTGTGAAGGCTTGGCAGCCTGCTCCATGCCTGCAAAGTCGAGGAGCGTCGTCGATATGAGGAGAAGATACCAGGCGGCATCGGTGACTCCGACGCCGGGGCTCGTCTGCGTCCACCATGCGTAGGCCCATGCGATCCAGCTCAAGAGTGCCAGTACGGTAATGGCGCGTCTGGATTTTGGAATCTTGCGCATAGTCTTGTGCTGCGAGGCAGTGTTTCGGAGTCTGCCTGCCAGAAGCAGCACAAAGGTCAGGACTGCGAAGGGAAGAACGGGAAGATGGATTGCCGCAAACCGACGCAGGCCAACGTCCGCCCATGCGAGAAGCAGGCAAGCACCTGCAATGGCGACCGCATGGCGACTGAGGAATGTCCCAAGAAGATTGCGCAATGCCATGGTGCAAAGCCTATCACATCTGCGCCAAAGCAAAAGCCCGCCCGGATTTCTCCGGACGGGCTTTTGTGTTCACCTGACGGTGAGGCTGGGTCCGATCTTACGAACGGCCCTTCAGAGCCTCGCCCAGGATATCGCCGAGCGAAGCGCCCGAGTCCGACGAACCGTACTGCTCCACGGCTTCCTTCTCTTCGGCCAGCTGGCGGGCCTTGACCGAGAAGTTCGGCTTCTTCGAACGATCGAAGCCGGTGACCATGGCGTCGAGCTTCTGGCCAACCTGGAAGCGGTCGGGGCGCTGCTCGTCGCGGTCGCGACCGAGGTCCGAACGCTTGATGAAGCCGGTGGCGCCATCTTCGCCAGCCTGGACTTCCAGGCCGCCGTCGCGGACTTCGAGGATGGTCACGGTCACGGTCTCGCCACGACGCAGGGTGCCACCAGCAGCGGCGATGCCGGCTGCCGGAGCGCCACGCTCAAGCTGCTTCATGCCGAGCGAGATGCGCTCCTTCTCGACATCGACATCGAGAACCACGGCCGAGACTTCCTCGCCCTTGCGGTGCAGGGCCAGAGCGTCCTCGCCCGAGATGCCCCATGCGATGTCCGACATGTGGACCATGCCGTCCACGTCGCCGTCGAGGCCGATGAACAGACCGAACTCGGTCGCGTTCTTGACTTCGCCTTCGACCTGCGAACCAACGGGGTGCTTCTCGGCGAAGGCTTCCCAGGGGTTCTGCTGAGCCTGCTTGAGGCCAAGCGAGATGCGGCGCTTTTCCGAATCGACCTCGAGCACGACCACTTCGACTTCCTGCGAGGTCGAGACGATCTTGCCGGGGTGGACGTTCTTCTTGGTCCAGGACATTTCCGACACGTGGACGAGGCCCTCGATGCCGGCTTCCAGTTCCACGAAGGCGCCGTATTCGGTAATGTTGGTGACAGTGCCCTGCAGCTTGGCGCCGACCGGGTACTTGACCGATGCACCTTCCCAGGGATCGCTCTCCAGCTGCTTCATGCCGAGGCTGATGCGCTGGGTGTCCTGGTTGATGCGGATGATCTGGACCTTCACGGTGTCGCCGATGGCGATCACTTCGCTCGGGTGGTTGACGCGCTTGTAGCTCATGTCGGTGACATGGAGCAGGCCGTCGATGCCGCCGAGATCAACGAACGCACCGTAGTCGGTGATGTTCTTGACCACGCCCTCGATGACCTGGCCTTCGCTCAGCTTGTCGATCAGCTCGCTGCGCTGCTCGGCGCGGGTCTCTTCGAGAACGGCGCGACGCGACACGACGATGTTGCCGCGGCGACGGTCCATCTTGAGGATCTGGAAGGGCTGCGGCACATCCATGAGCGGGGCGACGTCGCGGACCGGACGGATGTCGACCTGCGAGCCGGGCAGGAACGCGACGGCGCCGTCGAGGTCGACGGTGAAGCCGCCCTTGACGCGGCCGAAGATCACGCCTTCGACGCGCTTGCCTTCGCCGAACTCGTTCTCGAGCTTGTCCCACGCAGCTTCGCGGCGTGCGCGGTCGCGCGACAGCATCGCTTCGCCGTCGGCGTTCTCGACGCGGTCGACGTAAACTTCGACTTCGTCACCGACCTTGAGGCCGTGCTCGTCCTCGCCACGGGCGAATTCGCGAAGCGGCACGCGGCCTTCGCTCTTCAGGCCCACGTCGATGACGGCCTTGTCGTTCTCGATGGCGGTGATGGTGCCCTTGACGACGCGACCCTCGAAGCCGTCGTCGGCAGCGCCGCCGAGCTGCTCGTCGAGCATCGCCGCGAAATCGTCGCGGGTCGGATTGGCAGAAGTAGCCATTGGGTATCAGGTTCCTGTTTCGTACGATTTTACCGGCCAGGCGGTTTTCTCCGCCGGTCTTTCTCCGCAAGCCGCCCCATGCGACGTGCGGGCCAAAAGGGCCGAACTGCCGTGGCGACCGGATGCCGGACACGGCGCCCGTTCAGGCGCGAGGCCCGACCGGACCGGCGGCGCTTACGCCTGAGGCAGGCAAAATGCAAGGGATTTGGGGTGTGTTGGCGCCCCGGAATAGCGCGCGATATGGAAGGCGGGGTCAGTCCCGCGTCGTCGCCCTTGCCGACTCGACGATGGCAATGGCGCGGGCGATCGCTTCGTCGCGGCCAAGCTCGGAGGTGTCGAGCACCACGGCATCGTTTGCGGCGACGAGCGGGGCGTCCTTGCGGTTGCGGTCGCGCTCGTCGCGCGCGGCAAGGTCGGCGGCGATGTCCGCCAGCGCAACCTTGCGGCCCTGTCCCTGCATTTCGAGGAAGCGGCGCTGGGCGCGGGCTTCGACCGAGGCGATGACGAACAGCTTCGCGGCGGCCTCGGGGGCGATTACCGTGCCGATGTCGCGCCCGTCGAGCACGGCACCGCCGGGCTGGGTGGCGAAGCTGCGCTGACGTTCGTAGAGCGCCTGCCGGACTGCAGGATGCACCGACACTCGACTGGCAAGCCCGCCGCTGGCCTCGGAGCGCAGTTCGGGTTCGGCGAGCAGGGCATCGGGGAACGAACAGGCGGCAAGAGCTGCGGCGCTGTCGTCCGGATCGCCGCCGTCGAGAAAGCACTGATAGCCGACCGCACGATAGAGCAGGCCGGTATCGAGATGCGGCAGGCCGAAATGCGCCGAGAGCGCGCGGGCGATGGTGCCCTTGCCTGAGGCGGTCGGCCCGTCGACGGCGACGATCAGGTCGTTCATGCTGCCGCCAGCCCTTCGAGCATCGATTCGAATACCGGAAAGCTGGTGGCGATAGGGCGCACGTCGTCCACTTCCACGCCCTCGCGGCTGACGAGACCGGCGACGGCCATCGACATGGCGATGCGATGGTCGAGATGCGTGGCGATCTCGTGCCCCGAACCGCTGGCTGTGCCGGGCAGGCGCTCGCCACCGGTGCCGGTGATGACCATGCCGTCCTCGGTCTCGCGCACGGTGGCGCCTGCGGCTGTCAGGGCCGCCGCCATCACCGCGATGCGGTCCGATTCCTTGACGCGCAGTTCCTCAAGACCGGTGGTGGTGGTCACGCCGTCTGCCATCGCGGCGGCGACGAACAGCACCGGGAACTCGTCGACCATGGCGGGCACGATCGCGGGATCGACCGCGATGCCCTTGAGTGCCGAGTGCTTCACCAGCAGGTCGGCCACCGGCTCGCCGCCGACTTCGCGCTGGTTCACTTCCTCGATATGGCCGCCCATCTGGCGCAGCACCTCGATGATCCCGGCGCGCGTCGGGTTGAGGCCGACGTTCTCGATCAGAATTTCGCTGCCCGGCACGATCAGTGCCGCGACGATAAAGAAGGCTGCCGACGAAGGGTCGCCCGGAACCTCGATGGTCTGGGGCTTCAATTCCGCCTCGCCCCGGATCGAGATGACGCGCGCGCCGTCGCTGTCGGTCTCGACCGTAAGCTCGGCGCCGAAGCCGCGCAGCATTCGCTCGGAGTGGTCGCGGGTGGGGACGGGTTCAACGACAGTGGTGATCCCCGGCGTGTTGAGGCCCGCCAGCAGGATCGCGCTCTTCACCTGCGCCGAGGCCATCGGCAGGCGGTAGCGGATCGGCACGGCGGGCGAGGCGCCCTTGAGGATAAGGGGAAGGCGGCCGCCCTCTGTCGCCTCGAAGCTGGCGCCCATCGTTGAGAGTGGATCGATCACCCGGCCCATCGGGCGCTTGGAAAGCGAGGCGTCTCCCACGAAGGTCGCGGTGATCGGGTGGGTGGCGACAAGGCCCATCAGCAGGCGCGTCGAAGTGCCCGAATTGCCCATGTCGAGCGGGGCCTGCGGCTGCAGCAGCGAGCCTACGCCTACGCCATGGACCGACCAGGCGCCTTCGCCCGTGCGTTCCACCTGTGCGCCCATGGCGCGCATCGCAGCGGCAGTGGAGAGGACGTCCTCGCCTTCGAGCAGGCCCGTGACTTTCGTCTCGCCCACGGCCAGCGCGCCCAGCATGATCGAGCGGTGGCTGATCGATTTGTCGCCCGGAACCCGGATTCGGCCCTTCAGCGGACCGGAGGGCAGGAAGCGGCGAGGGCGCATCTGGGCGGGATCGGCGTGACTCACGAGGGCAGGTCTTTCCTAAGGGCGAATGTTAAGAGGCGAACGATGCCGCAAAACGGCGAAAATCGGGGCGGCTTTTGACAGCGGGGGCCGCCTATGGCAAGGCGCGCGCCCTGATGTGAGCGGAACGCTTGATTTTGCGCGCCGCTCTTTCCATCAAGTACAAAGATTTTCACGCCCGGGCCTGCATGCCCGCGCCATCTTCGAGGACTATTCATGGCAAAGCCTGAGTGGGGCGCCAAGCACGGCTGCCCGAAATGCGGCACCCGCTTCTACGATCTGGGCAAGGACGATCCGGTAACCTGCATCGAATGCGGCAATACCTGGAACCCCGAGCCGGTGCTCAAGTCCAAGCAGCCGATTCCTTTCGAGGAAATCCAGAAGAAGGAATCGGTCGAGCAGGAAGACACCGATCTGGCCGATGACGATCTGGACATCGACGAGGACGGCGATTCGCCCGACAACGATGTCGATCTCGGCGGCGACGACGATCTGGGCATCGGCGGCGGTGACGACGACGAGGATCACGACAACTGATCGGTTGATCCCCTGATCCAGCAAAAAGGGCGGTGCCGGTTCGGTGCCGCCCTTTTTTGTTTTGGAGGAGGTTGGTGGCGCCGTTCGCGGCTCTGGCGAAAAAAATTGCACCTTCGAATTTTTTCTCTTGCCAACTTTTTCCAGCCCGCTTAGAGGGCGGCCTCCCAAGCGGCGGTGCTTCTCCGGAACGCTCCAAAACGAGGGAAACAGGTTGCTCCCCCAGGGGTAACTGGTTGAAATGATTGGGGCCTTAGCTCAGCTGGGAGAGCGCCTGCATGGCATGCAGGAGGTCAGCGGTTCGATCCCGCTAGGCTCCACCATTTCAAATACATTGCAGTTTCGCATGATGCGATACGCTGGTTGACGAGGTTTCGTCCACCGGCGTTTTTCGCTATAACGCTCATGCATCAGCCGGTCAGCGAGGTTTCGCCCACCGGCTTTTTTGGCGTATTCACGCCGCTGGAAAGGTCCGGGCAAGTGACTCGGGCCGAACGAAGTTGAGGAACGGGTTTCATGTTCGACTCTCTTTCGGATCGTCTCGGCGGCGTCTTCGACAAGCTGCGCGGTCGCGGCGCGCTCAAGGAGCAGGACGTCCGTGACGCCATGCGCGAAGTGCGCATCGCGCTGCTGGAAGCCGATGTCGCGCTGCCGGTGGTCCGTCGCTTCGTCGATCAGGTGACGGAACAGGCCATCGGCCAGTCGGTGCTGCGTTCGGTCACGCCGGGCCAGCAGGTCGTCAAGATCGTCAACGATGCGCTGGTCGAGATGCTGGGCGGCGACAAGCCTGCCGATCTCGATCTGGAAGCCGTGCCGCCGGTCGTCATCATGATGGTCGGCCTTCAGGGTTCGGGCAAGACCACCAGCACCGCCAAGATCGCGCGTCTTCTCCGCGAGAAGCACGGCAAGAAGGTGATGATGGCCTCGCTGGACGTGAACCGTCCGGCGGCGCAGGAGCAGCTTCGCGTGCTGGGCGAGCAGGTCTCGGTCGCCACGCTGCCGATCATCGCCGGACAGCAGCCCACCGAGATCGCCACGCGCGCCATGCAGGCCGCACGCCTTCAGGCGGTGGACGTGCTGCTGCTCGACACCGCCGGCCGTCTCCACGTCGACACGCAGTTGATGGACGAGATGAAGGCGGTCGCGGCGATTGCCACCCCGCGCGAGACCCTGCTGGTCGTCGATTCGCTGACAGGTCAGGACGCGGTGAACGTCGCGCAGTCGTTCTCGGGCGAGGTCGATCTGACCGGCGTCGTGCTGACCCGTATGGACGGCGATGCACGCGGCGGTGCGGCACTGTCGATGCGCGCCGTCACCGGCAAGCCGATCAAGTTCGCCGGCACCGGCGAGAAGATGGACGCGCTCGAAGTGTTCCATCCGGGCCGCGTCGCGAGCCGCATCCTGGGCATGGGCGATGTCGTCAGCCTGGTCGAGAAGGCGGCCGAAGCAGTCAAGGTCGAGGAAGCCGAAGCCCTTGCCAAGCGCATGGAGCAGGGCAAGTTCGACATGAACGACCTGCGCACGCAGCTCAATCAGATGCAGAAGATGGGTGGCCTCGGCGCGCTGGCAGGCATGATGCCGGGCCTCAAGAAGGCCAAGGCGGCGATGCAGCAGTCGGGTATGGACGACAAGGTCCTGCTGCGCATGGATGCGATCATCGGTTCGATGACGCCCAAGGAGCGCGCGAACCCGGCACTGCTCAACGCCAAGCGCAAGATCCGCGTCGCCAACGGCTCGGGTACGCAGGTGCAGGACGTCAACAAGCTGCTCAAGATGCATCTCGAAATGGCCAAGGCCATGAAGCAGATCAAGAAGATGGGCGGCCTCAAGGGGCTCGCGGCGATGTTCGGCAAGGGTGGCCTTGGCGGTGCGATGCCGGGGCTCGATGGTCTCGCCGGAGGTGCAGGCGGGCTTGCTGGCGGTCTCGGCGGAATGCCGGGGCTCGGCGGTGGCGGCGCTCCCGATCTCAGCAAGTTTCTGAAGAAATAATCACACGTTTTCGAAAATTCACAGGAAGGTAGAATCACATGTCCGTTTCCATTCGTCTTTCGCGCGGCGGTGCCAAGAAGCGTCCGTACTACAAGATCGTCGTTGCCAACTCGACCGCGCCGCGTGACGGCAAGTACCTGGAGCAGGTCGGCACCTACAACCCGCTGCTCGCCAAGGACGACGAGAACCGCGTGCGTCTGGTCGAAGACCGCGTTCGCCACTGGCTGAGCGTTGGCGGCCAGCCGACCGACCGCGTTGCCCGCCTGCTCGACAAGGCCGGCATCAAGGAGCGCAAGGCTACCGTGAACCCGAAGCAGGCTGAGCCGGGCAAGAAGGCCAAGGAGCGTGCAGAAGAGCGCGCCGAGAAGATCCGTGAGGCCGAAGAGGCCGCTGCTGCTGCAGCTGCCGCTCCCGCCGAGGAAGCTCCGGCTGCCGAGGGCGCTGAGGAATCGACCGAGGCGTAAGTCTTGGCTTCCAGCTCGAAGGATCGCCCTGTCACGCTTGCCGCCGTCTCCGGCGCGCACGGCGTGACAGGCGAAGTTCGCCTCAAGCTGTTCGGTGAAGGCGTGGTGACGCTCAAGCGCTACCGCGCCTTCAACGATTCACAGCTCACGCTTTCCAAGCTGCGCGACGACGGCAAGGGCGGCGCCATTGCCCGCTTCGACGAGGTGAAGGATCGCACCGCTGCGGAGAAACTGCGCGGCACCGTGCTGACCGTTCCGCGTTCGGCCATGCCGGATCTTGCAGATGGCGAGTATTATCACGCCGATCTGCTGGGGCTTCCAGCGGTCTCGGACGAGGGACAGGCGCTCGGCGTGGTGATCGCGGTCGAGAACTTCGGTGCCGGCGACGTGCTCGAAATCGAGCGCGCCGAACCGGACGAGAAGGGGCGTCGCCAGCGCTTCATGGTGCCGATGATTGCTGCCGCCGTTCCCGAATGGAACGACGAGAAGCTGGTGATCGTCGCGGCCTTCGCCGAATAATGCGAGCTTCCCGATGACCTTCAGCGCCATTGTCCTCACGCTCTATCCCGAGATGTTCCCCGGTCCGCTGGGCGTCAGCCTTGCCGGGCGTGCGCTGGAGCGCGGGGACTGGGCGATGAACGCGGTGCAGATCCGCGACTTCGCGACGGACAAGCATCGTACTGTCGACGATACGCCTGCGGGCGGTGGCGCAGGGATGGTGCTCAAGGTCGACGTGCTCGCCTCGGTGATCGACCATGCGCGCACGATCAGCCCCGAGGCGCCGGTGCTGGCGATGACGCCGCGCGGGAAGCCGATCACGCAGGCGCGGGTCCGCGAACTCGCGGCAGGGCCGGGCGTGACCATCCTGTGCGGTCGGTTCGAAGGCTTCGACGAGCGCATCTTCGAAGGCCGTGAGGTCGAGGAGGTCTGCATGGGCGACATCGTCCTGTCAGGCGGAGAATGCGGCGCGCTGCTGCTGCTCGACGCTTGCATTCGCCTGCTTCCCGGCGTAATGGGCGCGGCTTCCAGCGGGACCGAGGAATCGTTCGAGGACGGTCTTCTTGAATACCCGCACTATACCCGACCCGTCGAATGGGAAGGGCGCACGATCCCTGAAGTGCTGCGATCGGGGGATCATGCGAAGATTGCTTCGTGGAGGAAACTCCAGGCGGAGCAGGATACTCGGTCACGCAGGCCGGACCTTTGGGAACGTCGTGGTGACGTTCGGGGCCGATCTGCCTCTGGCGCGCGGCAAAAGCATGAGGATACCAGGTGATGAACCTGATTCAGCAGATCGAAGCCGAAGAAATCGCCAAGGCCGGCAAGACCATTCCCGAATTCCGCCCGGGCGACACCGTCCGCGTCGGCGTGAAGGTCGTTGAAGGCACCCGTACCCGCGTTCAGGCTTTCGAAGGCGTGTGCATCGCGCGTTCGAACCGTGGCATGGGTTCGAACTTCACCGTGCGCAAGATGAGCTTCGGTGAAGGCGTTGAGCGCGTATTCCCGCTCTACTCGCCGAACATCGATTCGATCGAAGTCGTTCGTCGCGGTGTCGTGCGTCGTGCCAAGCTGTACTACCTGCGTGGTCGTACCGGCAAGCGCGCCCGTATCGCCGAGCGTCGCGACACCCGCGCGGAAGGCTGATCGTTCGGTCACGAACGACGCAGCCCTGCAAAGGCTCGTTTCAGGAAGGGGTGATCCGGTTTGCCGGGTCACCCCTTTCTTCTTGTGGTTTATCCGCAGTAAACCACGCATTTTACAGGCTTCGGGGCTGTGGATAACCGCGCAGGTGGTCAATTCGACCGCTTGAAGTTGGCGCTTGCTGTTTCCTAATGGGCAGGCGAGTCGGAGCGACGGGCGGGTCGCTCGTCCCTTTTGTCCTCCATTCGATGCTGCGAACGACGGAGAAACACGATAAACTGCGAGTTTCGGCCAGTTTAGGCTTTGACACCGTCGTCAAAATTGGCTCAATTCCGTGCCGTTCGAGAGGCAGCTGAAGTTTTTTCCCACCAACCATAGTTCCACTGAAAGGCTAGGGGGTTCCCATAATGAACAAGAACGATCTGATCAGCGCGGTCGCTGAAACCAGTGGTCTGACCCGCAGCGACGCCACCAAGGCTGTCGAAGGCGTGTTTGACGCGATCACCGGCGCACTGAAGGCTGGCGATGAAGTTCGTCTGGTCGGTTTCGGCACGTTCTCGGTCGCCAAGCGCAAGGCTTCGACTGGTCGTAACCCGCGCACCGGCGAGCCGATGGAAATCAAGGCTTCGGCACAGCCGAAGTTCAAGGCCGGCAAGGGCCTGAAGGACGCGGTCAACTAAGACCGATTGTTCCGGCGACCCGGCACTGCCTCCCGGGTCGCAAAAAAAAACGCCGCGCGAACTTCGGTTCACGCGGCGTTTTTTGTTGTTCGGGATATTCACCCTTCCAGGCTGGAGGGGAGGCGCCGTTACAGCGCCTCCGGGCGATTATCTCCTATTCGCCCTCGCTGGCGTCGATAACACGCGTGGCGACCGCGTAGAGCGAGATCGCGGCGGCATTGCTGACATTGAGGCTTTCCATCGCCTCGCTGATCGGCAGCTTGGCGATCGCGTCGCAGTGCTGGACGATGTTATGGCGCATGCCATCGCCTTCAGCGCCGAGCACGAGAGCTACCGGCCCGGCGGGCAGGGCGCCTTGCAGGGTCGATTTGGCCGCCCCGTCCAGACCGATGCGCCAGTAACCGGCCTCGGCGATGTCCTCCAGCGCACGGGCAAGGTTTACCACCCGCACCCAGGGCACCACTTCAAGCGCGCCCGAAGCCGATTTGGCCAACGTGCCTGATTCGGGCGGGGCATGGCGATCCTGCGTCACGATCGCGCAGGCGTTGAACGCCGCAGCCGAGCGCAGGATGGCGCCGACGTTGTGAGGGTCGGTCACCTGATCCAGCACCAGCACCGGGCGCGAGGCATCGCCATCGAGAACGTCTTCAAGGAAGATGTCTTCCAGCGGGTCGCAGTCGAGCACGAGGCCCTGATGCGGCGCATCGCGGGCAACGAGTCGTGCCAGATCGGCAGGCTGCGCCCATTCGACGGGGAAGTCGTCAGGCAGTTCGCCATCCAGTGACGCGACGCCTTCGCGTGTCGCCCAGAGCTTGCGGTGCTTGCGCTCCGGGTTTTTCAGCGCCGCTTCCACGGCGTGACGGCCCCAAAGGCGCACCGATCCGCTGCTTCCGCGACCGCTGCCGCGGCCGCCCTGCATGCGTCCGGCGCGGCCCCGCAGCGCGCCGCGCTTGCGCGTGCCGCCTTCGCCGGTGCCATTGTCGCGGGTGTCATCGCCGGATCCTCCATAGGTCCCGGCGCGACCACGGCCACGATTGCTCATCAGAACGTCCTTTCAGCAAAAAAATCGTAATTTCTCGCCCGCTCTGCCAGCGAGGGCATTGACAGGCAAGAGAAGCTTCGGCAAAGGCGCGTCTCCTCGGCACGGGGCGCTCTTCGGAACGCTCCAAATCGCGGATCCGAAAGGATTTGCAAGCCAGCAAGCTGGTGTGGACAGATGGCCGAGTGGTTAAAGGCAGCAGACTGTAAATCTGCCCGCGCAAGCGTACGTTGGTTCGAATCCAGCTCTGTCCACCACCAGCTTTTCTCGCTCTGAGAGCCGCCCCGCAAGGGGAAGCCCAGAGCGACAGCCTTTTTCCCAGAGCGCTTTTTTCCGGTTTGTACCCGGTCTCGTCGGCTCACATCTGCTCTTCGTGCCCGCGCCCATTGCGGTCCTTTCGCGGAGCCCGTAGATGCACACGATGTCCAACGATATTCTCGATAATCAGGGGCGCGGCGAAGCGTCCTGGCGCTGGCCGACGGTTCACCCCGAAGGCCGCAAGTTCGGTGCGATCGCCGGTGCGGTAGCGCTGGTGGTATGGATTCTGTGGGGGCCGTGGTTCGGCTGGCCGCTGGCCGTGCTCACTTACTGTGTTCTGGCGTTCTTCCGAGATCCGGTGCGTGTTACGCCGCAGGATGATTCGGCAATTGTTGCGCCTGCCGATGGCCTCGTTACGCTGATTCAGAAGGTTGCGCCGCCGCGCGAGATGACCATGGACGATGGCAGCGGCACGCGTCCGCTCGATGCCACGCCGGTCACGCGCGTCTCGATCTTCATGAGCGTGTTCGATGTTCACATCAACCGCACGCCGATCGGCGGCACCGTGCGCCGCGTCGTCTACATTCCCGGCAAGTTCGTGAATGCCGACCTCGACAAGGCGAGCGAGGAGAACGAGCGTCAGCATATCCTCGTCGAGCGCAGCGATGGCGTGCGGATCTGCTTTACGCAGATTGCAGGTCTGGTCGCGCGCCGCATCGTGCCGTTCGTCAAGCCGGGCGATATTGTCGCTGCCGGTCAGCGCGTAGGTCTGATCCGCTTCGGCAGCCGCGTCGATGTCTATCTGCCGGCAGGCACCGAGCCGCTGGTGCTGATGGGGCAGAAGATCGTTGCGGGCGAAACCGTGCTGGGCCGTATCGGCACGGACAATGTGATTGAAGGCATCGCGCAGTGATCGATCGCGGGGAGAGCGGTCAGGCGGCGGATGGCTTCGAGGACGATATGCTCGACGATGCCGCTGACATGTACGATGCCCGAGGTCGCTGGCCGCGTCGGCGTCTTGCTGCGGGACTGTCGGTTCGGGCCATCGTACCCAACGCGATCACGGCAGCGGCGCTCTGCTCCGGCTTGACCGGTATCCGCTTTGCGATTGCCGGAGATTTCGAAAAGTCGGTGCAGGCGGTGATCGTTGCGGCGCTACTCGACGGGATCGACGGGCGCGCCGCGCGCCTGCTCAAGGCCGAGACCCGCTTCGGTGCGGAACTTGACAGCCTTGCCGATGCGATCTCGTTCGGTGTGGCGCCGGCGCTGATCGTTTACCTGTGGACGCTCAATGCTCTGCCGGGGCTGGGCTGGATTGCGGCGCTCGCTTTTGCCATTTGCTGTGTTCTGCGTCTGGCGCGCTTCAATGCGCGGCTCGACATGCTGGACCAGCCGCACAAGTCGGCGGGGTTCTTGACCGGCGTTCCGGCACCGCTGGGCGCTGGCCTGGCGTTCCTGCCGATGTACCTGTGGATCGGCACCAGCCGTCCCGAGTTCGCCAACCCTGTGGTGGTGAGCCTGTGGATGCTGATCAACGCTTTCCTGATGATTTCGAACCTGCCGACGCTCAGCTGGTCGCGTCTCAGTCCGCCGCGCGGTGTGCGTATCGGACTGATCGCGCTGGTCGGCCTGACCGTCTCGGCGCTGCTGATCGAGCCCTGGCTGACGCTGGTCGGCCTGACGGTTTTCTACCTCGCGCTGCTGCCCTTGGGCCTGATCACCTATCTGCGCGTCAAGCGGCAAGGTTTTCCGGCGAAAGCCACTCCAGCCGAGGCGAGCGTACCGTTGCCGGGCGACGGCGCCCACTGATCCCGCGCGGGCGTGGGGCCTGTGCCGAGGTCGGCAGGGCCACGCGCTCGACGCGCTTCCAGGTGACGACCAGCTCTTCGGAGCAATGCGCGATGCGGCTGCCGAGGCCGAGCGCCCTGCGGCCATGGGTCAACCATGCCAGAGCGATGACGAGCCCCGAGAAGAGGGCTGCGAGCGTGAAGAGGCTGGCGGCGAACGCAGTCATGACCTGATCCTTTGCCTTCGGGCTCCATCGCATTGTCCAATGCGGTCTGCCACTGGGTGATTGGTACTTGGTTCTCTGAATGTTCCGATGTGCCGTTGTTCGGTTTTTGTTCCATCCTTGTCAAGCAAAATGCGGAACAAGGGTGGAACAAGCTTTATGTCTCAAGAAAGAACAACGCGATTTTAGGGCGTTATCCGGTTTACGCGGCATCGTCCTGACGGTGGCGGGTCTGATGCAGGCGATGCGTGACGGGCTTGGGAATCGCCTTGTGATGGCGCCCCGAGGGGTTCGTGCCAGCCGGTTTGTCTGCTTGCCCGGATGCACGGACCCTCTGACGTCGCGTATTGGCCTGACGGCCACGCGCGGTATCGAGCCAGTGCGCTTCGAGGTGCAGCGGTTCCTGCCGCCTGAGCCATTCGCGGTAGAGGGTGTGGATGGCCGACCCGTTGGCAAGCACTGTCCGGCGGACCAAGACGATGCAGATCACGGCAGCGGTGGCGAACAGGATCAGGGCGAGGGCGGTCATCGAGGTTCCTTTCCTGCAATCGCAGTCATGATGCCCCCGAATGGCCACCTCGGGCGACCATTCCCCCTTTCCATCTCGTCCGACCCGGAGGGCGGACTGTCTTTGCGATCCGTTAACTATTGCGTGTTTTCCACAGGTGAAAGCCGCAGCAATGGCCGCGTTCCCGGCTTGTCGCGATTTACCGGGCATCTCGCGGCGGCAGGTGTGGTGGCTGCGGTGAATTGGTGCTGGCGTTGGCGGGCATTTGCGCGTAAGGGGCCCGCGTTCGATCCCTTGGCGCCGAATTGTCGGTACGCGAATCGGGTCGGCACTCCACATGGGATGCACACATACCGGTGCCGCAGCGGATCAGGGCCTTCGGGCTACCGCACGGTTCCAGCATCCCAGAGGTTGAACCGGAAAAGGAAGTATTTATGGCGGCTCCCGTCGTTACCATGTCGCAGCTGATCGAAGCTGGCGCACACTTTGGTCACCAGACCCACCGTTGGAACCCGCGCATGAAGCCGTACATCTTCGGCGCGCGCAACGGCATCCACATCATCGACCTGTCGCAGACCGTGCCCCTAATGGCCCGCGCGCTCGACTTCGTTTCGGCCACCGTGCAGGCTGGCGGCAAGGTTCTGTTCGTCGGCACCAAGCGCCAGGCGCAGGAGCCGATCGCTCAGGCTGCCAAGGCTTGCGGCCAGCACTACGTCAACCACCGCTGGCTGGGCGGCATGCTCACCAACTGGAAGACGATCTCGCAGTCGATCAAGCGCTTCAAGGCGCTGGAAGAGCAGCTTTCGGGTGACACCGCCGGTCTCACCAAGAAGGAAGTCCTTCAGCTGACGCGCGAGCGCGACAAGCTCGAGCTGTCGCTCGGCGGCATCCGCGACATGGGCGGCATCCCGGACGTGATGTTCGTGATCGACGCCAACAAGGAAGACCTGGCGATCAAGGAAGCCAACACCCTGGGTATCCCGGTTGTGGCGATCCTCGACTCGAACGTCTCGCCCGAGGGCATCGCGTTCCCGGTTCCGGGCAACGACGACGCCAGCCGCGCCGTTCGCCTCTACTGCGAGGCCATTGCGCAGGCTGCGACCAAGGGCCACCGTGACGGCGTGATCGACAGCGGTATCGACCTCGGCGCCATGGACGCCCCGGTCGAGGAAACCGCCGAAGCCTGATAGGCTCCCGGCGACGACAACTTCGTCGTGGAATTGTCGCGCGCCGGGTCCACGAGGGCCCGGCGCGCAACCCATATTCAGGGTCCCGTACTTTTACGGGAATGAACCTAACGGGCCTCCTTTGTGCGGGGCCTGACCAGACAAGAGGATTTTGAGCGATGGCTTACACCGCAGCAGACGTGAAGAACCTGCGTGAGCGCACCGGCGCCGGCATGATGGACTGCAAGAAGGCCCTCGACGAAACCGGTGGCGATCTCGAAGCCGCCGTGGACGCGCTGCGCGCCCGCGGTCTGGCCGCTGCCGCCAAGAAGTCGAGCCGCACCGCCGCTGAAGGCCTGGTCGGCGTGGCCGTCACCGGCACCCGCGGCGTTGCCGTCGAGGTGAACTCGGAGACGGACTTCGTTGCCAAGAACGACCAGTTCCAGGACTTCGTGCGCAAGACCACCGAAGTCGCGCTGGGTGTGGACGGCGATGACGTCGAAGTGCTCAAGGCTGCTGCCTATCCGACCGGCGGCACCGTCAGCGACGCGCTGACCAACAACGTCGCGACCATCGGCGAGAACCAGCAGGTTCGCCGCATGAAGACGGTTTCGGTCTCGGAAGGCCTGATCGTTCCCTACATGCACAACGCCGCCGCACCGAACCTCGGCAAGATCGGCGTGCTCGTCGCGCTCGAATCGTCGGCGCCCGCCGACGTGCTCGACACGCTGGGCAAGCAGATCGCCATGCACATCGCTGCAGCTTTCCCGCTCGCACTGAACGCTGACGACCTCGACGCCGATCTGATCGCTCGCGAGCGCAAGATCGCCGAAGAGAAGGCTGCCGAATCGGGCAAGCCGGAAGCCGTGCAGGCCAAGATGGTCGACGGTGCGATCGCCAAGTACGCCAAGGAAAACGCACTGCTCTCGCAGCTGTTCGTGATGGACAACAAGACCCCGATCGACCAGGTCGTGGCGGCTGCCGGCAAGGAAGCCGGTGCCAAGATCGTCCTCAAGGACTTCGTGCGCTTCCAGCTCGGCGAAGGCATCGAGAAGGAAGTCACGGACTTCGCCGCCGAGGTCGCCGCTGCTGTTGCAGGCTGATCGTCGGGGCTGATCCTTCGGGATCACCGAAATCGAAAAGGGCCGGGGAGCGATGGCTTCCCGGCCCTTTTTCTGTGCCCTCGGGCCTCGTGGTCTACGCCGCGTCCGTTTTCCTACAGGGCATCGTTCGCGGTAGGATGCCGGGCGATGGACCTTGCCGCCCGCCTCTTGCCGAACGATGCCGACTTTCACCCTGCGGGGGCAGGTGTGCTTGTGCGCAACGCTGCGTGCGAAGTGTCACCTTGCGGGGATGGCAAGGCGACACTTCCGGCGGGCAAGGTGACAGCTAAAGGGCTGAAATCCGCCGGTTCAGGCCAAGGTGACATTTCGGCCCTGAACCGTGTCAACTGTGTCAACCAGAGTGTCACCTTGCGATGTGGCCTGCTGTAGCGGCGGGGGCTTCAGTAGGCGGCGGTGAAGCGTGCCCGGCCGTGCTTGTGGGCCTCCAGTTCGTCGACCATGGCGATGGCGTAGTCGGCGAAGCTGATGCGGCTCTCGCCCTGCGCATCGGTGACGAGGTGATCGGTATCGGTGCGATAGTGGCCGGTGCGTTCGCCCTCGAAGATCAGCGCGGCGGGCGAGAAGAAGGTCCAGTCGATGTCGGTCGTCGTTTTGAGGACATCGAGAAAGGCGATGCCGCCCATCGCCATGGGCTTCCACTCTGCCGGGAACTCCGGCGAATCGATCAGGCGCTGGCCATCGGGGCCGAGCAGGCTGGCCGCGCCGCCCGTCACCAGCAGGCGGGGAACCCCGGCGCTGCGGATGGCGGAGAGCAGTGTTTCGGCGGTCACGTCGAAATGCAGCGCGCTGATAACGGCATCGCACCTGGCGATCAACGGGGCGAGGGCTTCGGGATCGCTGGCATCGGCCGCAAGCGGTGTGATTCCCGAGGCAGTCGGGATCTTCTCCGGGTGACGGGCGAGGGCGAGCACCTCGTGACCGCGCACTGCGGCTTCGAGGGCGATCTGCGATCCGGCGCGGCCACTGGCGCCGAGGACGGCAATCTTCATGAAGTGTCTCCTTGGTGGTTACTGATAGTGACCAGGTGTGATAGAGAGTGCGCCCATGCAAGAAGGCACTTTGCTCGCACCGGGTCACCCGGAAGTAACCACGCTGGACCGCGTGGCCCCTTTGCGGGCGCCCGATGTCTACGCTGCCGACTGCCCGACGCGGCAGTTGCTCGACCGGGTGGCCGATAAATGGAGCGTGCTGATCCTGACCACGCTGGGCGGAGGGGAGATGCGCTTCAACGCACTGCGGCGGCGGATAGAGGGGATTTCGCAGAAGATGCTCAGCCAGACATTGCGCTCGCTGGAGCGGGACGGGCTGGTGCTGCGTCAGGTGGTGCCCACGGTGCCGGTTTCGGTCAGCTACGCCATCGCGCCGCTGGGTGCCGAACTGCTCGATTCGCTGCGCGCGATGATCGACTGGGCCGAGCGGCGGATGGGGCAGGTGGCGCTGGCGAGGGTGGCCTACGATGTCGAGATGGAGCGTCTGAACGGCTGAGCGGAGAGGCCTCCATGGTCCAGAGGAGCGCCTTCCACAGGGCAACCCCTTGGCAAGGGCGCCGCACGCTCCTACAGCCGGGGCCGTCTGTCCCCCAGGAGAACCTGAAACCATGAGTGCCCCCCGCTACAAACGCGTCCTGCTGAAGCTGTCGGGTGAGGTTCTGATGGGCAGCCAGCCCTTTGGTATCGACCCGGACTTCGTGTCCGAGATGGCCAAGGAAGTGAAGGCGGCCAAGGAGACCGGTCTCGAGGTCTGCCTCGTCATCGGCGGCGGCAATATCTTCCGGGGTATGGCCGGTGCTGCCAAGGGCATGGACCGCGCGCAGGCCGATTACATGGGCATGCTGGCGACGGTAATGAATGCGCTGGCGATGCAGAATGCGCTGGAGCAGCTCGGCGTGGAAACGCGCGTGCAGTCTGCGGTGCAGATGGATCAGGTCTGCGAGCCGGTGATCCGCCGCCGTGCCGAGCGTCACCTCGAAAAGGGGCGAGTGGTGATTTTCGCGGCAGGCGTCGGCGCACCGTACTTCACCACCGATTCGGGCGCGGCCCTGCGCGCCGCCGAGATGAAGTGCGACGCGTTGCTCAAGGGCACCAGCGTCGATGGCGTCTATGACTGTGATCCCAAGACGAACCCGGCTGCGACCCGTTACGATACAGTCGATTATGACCGTGTCCTCGCCGACAATCTGAAGGTGATGGATGCCTCCGCCGTGGCCCTGTGCCGCGACAACGATATTCCGATCGTCGTGTTCTCGATCCGCGAGAAGGGCAATCTGGCCCGCGTTCTCGCCGGTGAAGGCACCCAGACGCTCGTCCAAAAAGGAGCCTGAACCATGGCAAAGTACGACAAGGCCGATCTCGAGCGTCGCATGAGCGGCGCGATCGAAGCGCTCAAGCATGACCTCTCGGGTCTGCGCACGGGCCGCGCGAACACCGCGCTGCTCGAACCGATCATGGTGACGGTCTATGGCAGCGCCATGCCGATCACGTCGGTCGCCACACTCTCGGCCCCTGAGCCGCGCATGCTTTCGGTGCAGGTGTGGGACAAGTCGAACATCGGCCCGGTCGAAAAGGCGATCCGCTCGGCAGGGCTGGGGCTCAACCCGATCAACGACGGCAACACGTTGCGCCTGCCGATCCCCGACCTGACCGAGGAGCGCCGCAAGGAGCTGGCCAAGCTCGCCAGCTCCTATGCCGAGAAGGCCCGCGTTGCCGTGCGCAACGTTCGCCGCGACGGTATCGAGAACCTCAAGGCGGACGAGAAGAAGAAGGAAATCTCGGAAGACGAGCGCAAGCGCGGCGAAACCGAGGTCCAGAAGCTGACCGACGACATCATCAAGTCGCTGGACGAAGTCTTCGGCGCGAAGGAAAAGGAAATCCTCGGCAAGTGATGTCGGGTTTCTGCGGGGTGAGGGAGGCCTGATGGCCAAGAAGGACGTCGTGGGCGCCCGGCATGTCGCCATTATCATGGACGGCAACGGGCGCTGGGCGAAGAAGCGCCATCTTCCGCGCGCGCTGGGCCACCAACGCGGCGTGGAGGCGGTGCGCCGGATCGTGCGCGGCGCCCGCGAACTGGGGCTGGAAGCGCTGACGCTCTATGCCTTCTCCACCGAGAACTGGCGTCGTCCTGAGGACGAGGTTTCGGACCTGATGGGCCTGATGAAGCGCTTCATCATGTCCGACCTCGACGAGTTCGCAGCCGCCGGCGTGCGTCTCAAGATCATCGGCGATTACCGTGCTTTCCGCCCCGATCTGGTCGAACTGATCGACGGTGCGGTGGCCAAGACCGCCGCGAATACCGGTACGACGCTGGCCGTCGCGCTGAACTATGGCGCGCAGGACGAAATCGCCCGTGCTGCGACCAAGGCGGCTGCACTCGGGCCGATCACGCCGGAAAGCATCTCCGCGCAACTCGATACGGCGGATATGCCGCCGCTTGACTTGCTGATCCGCACTTCGGGTGAAGTGCGCCTGTCGAACTTCCTGTTGTGGCAGGCTGCCTATGCCGAAATGATGTTCACCGAAGTGCTATGGCCGGACTTTACGGTCGAGCATCTGCGTGAGGCGCTCGACGATTTCCGAAATCGGGAGCGCCGTTATGGCGGACGCTGAGCGAATTTCGGCCAAGGTCGAAGGGCGCAAGTCCGACCTCAAGGTTCGCACCCTTTCCGCGATCGTGATGCTGGCGGTCGCCGGTAGCGCCCTATGGCTGGGCGGTTTGTTCTGGCGTGGTTTCGTGATCGCGGTAGCAGCGGGTGTGTTCTGGGAATGGGTGCGGCTCGTTCACGCGATTACGCCAAGTCCGGTGAAGCGCGGCCTGTGGAACGCAGCGGGCGTCGTCTACGTGGTCGTCGCTGCGGCAGCGTTGGCGTTGCTGCGTGATGCGCCGATGGGGGGCATGGCGGTGCTCGTGCTACTCGGGCTCGTCATTGCGACCGATGTCGGCGCCTATTTCAGCGGGCGCACCTTTGGTGGACCCAAGATCGCGCCGCGTATCAGTCCGTCCAAGACCTGGGCGGGGCTGATCGGAGGAATGATTCTGGCAGGCGCGGTCATGGTCGCCAGCTTCTGGTGGGCTGGGTATCCTTTGACCACTGCCATAGTCGGCGCAGCAGTGCTGGAGGGCGCGCTGGCCGCCGTGGTCGCGCAGACCGGCGATTTCTTCGAAAGCTGGATGAAGCGCCGCGCCGGCGTAAAGGATTCCAGCGGCCTGATACCGGGGCATGGTGGCCTGTTTGATCGTGTCGACGGTCTGCTGGCGCTGTGCTTTGTGCTCGGGCTCTATTTCGCGGCGCTGCGTGCAGGTGGATATCTATGAGCCTCCGGTCCATCACCGTGCTTGGCGCGACCGGGTCGATCGGTGCCTCGACGCTTGATCTGATTCGCCGTGATCGCCCGAACTGGCGGGTTGTCGCGTTGACTGCCAATGGCAATGCTGTTGAACTGGCAAAGCTGGCGCGGGAGTTCGCTGCGGAATTGGCGGTTGTCGCAGATGAATCCTGCCTGCCTGCTCTGCGCGAAGCCCTGTCCGGCAGTCGCATCGAAGCGGCTGGCGGTCCTGCCGCTCTGGTCGAGGCTGCCGCGCGTGATGCCGAGGTGACGGTGGCGGCCATCGTCGGCTGCGCGGGGCTTGAGCCCACCATGGCGGCGATCGAGCGCGGCAGGGTGATCGCACTGGCCAACAAGGAGGCACTTGTCTCTGCGGGCGAAGTCATGACGGCGGCGGTGGCGCGGCACGGGGCAACACTGCTGCCGGTCGATTCCGAACACAACGCGATTTTCCAGTGTCTGCAGGGCAACGATCTTGAGGATGTGCGCTGGATCACGCTGACAGCCAGCGGCGGCCCGTTCCGGGACTGGACGGCCGAGCAACTGGCAAGGGCGGCGCCGGCAGAAGCGGTCCGCCATCCCAACTGGTCGATGGGCGCCAAGATCAGCGTCGATTCGGCGACGATGTTCAACAAGGGGCTCGAACTGATCGAGGCGCATCATCTGTTCCCCGTCGGCCTCGACAAGCTTCGGATCATCGTTCACCCGCAGTCGGTCGTGCATTCGATGGTCGAGTACCGCGATGGATCGACGCTGGCACAACTGGGGCCGTCCGACATGCGGGTGCCGATCGCCTCATCCCTGGCTTACCCCGCGCGTATGGAAACCCCGTGCGCGCCCCTGGATCTTGCGGCGATTGGTGAGCTTACCTTTCGGGCGCCAGATGAAGTGCGCTTTCCGGCGACGCGTCTGGCGCGTGAGGCAGCTTTGGCCGGTGGGGCGATTCCAGCCGTTTTGAACGCTGCAAACGAGATTGCGGTGGCCGCGTTCCTCGATGGTCACATTTCATTCACGCGTATTGCGGCACAAGTGGAGGATGTCCTCTCCCGCTATGCGCCGCCTCCGCCGCAGTCCCTTGCCGACGTACTCGCTGTGGATGCCGAGGCGCGTTTCCGTTCGCGCGAATTGACCGAGGCGACCTGATATGACGAGCGCACCCGGATTGCTGACCACCGTCTTTGCCTTTGCTCTGGTGCTCGGCCCGTTGGTGCTGTTCCACGAACTGGGGCACTATCTGGTCGGTCGCCTGTTCGGAGTGAAGGCTGATGCCTTCTCCATCGGATTCGGTCGCGAGATCGTTGGATGGACTGACCGGCGCGGGACGCGGTGGAAACTGTCGATGCTGCCGCTGGGCGGCTATGTTCAGTTCGCAGGCGACATGAATCCGTCGAGTGCTCCCTCGCCACGCGAGGATGGGCTGACCCCTGCCGAGCGGGCACGGACATTTCATGCCAAGCCACTGTGGCAGCGCTCGCTGATCGTGCTCGCGGGACCGTTGACGAATCTGATGCTGGCCATCGCGGTCTTTGCGGCCTTCAATTATGGCTATGGCAGAGTTGAGGCGGACCCGGTGGTATTGGGTTTCGCGCAGCATTCGGACGCCCGCGACGCAGGGCTGCGTGTCGGGGATCGCGTTCTTGCGGTGGACGGGCAGAAGGTCGCCAGTTTTACCGACATTGCGCCTCTGGTGGCGCCGTACCCTGGCCGAACACTGCCGCTGGCGATTGAGCGGGATGGGCGTGACTTTGTGCTGCCGGTACATTTGTCTGCGCAGGAAGTTTCCGACCAATTCGGTAATGTCGCGCGTGTTGCTGACCTTGGCGTGGATTACATGCCTGCGGTGATTGGTCGTTTCTCGAAGGATTCGCCAGCCGAGTATGCCGGCATGCAGATCGGAGATCGGATCGTGGCAGTCGATGGCAGTCCGGTGCGAAGTTTCATGGATCTGATCGCCGCGGTGTCTCCCAATCCGGGGCGTACGGTCAATGTCGTGATTGACCGAAGTGGGCAGTCGATGTCGATGGAGGTGCATCTCGAAACTGCATCTGCTCTTGATGAGCAAGGGCGCAAGATCGCCATCGGACGACTGGGGATTGCCAACAGTCCCGGACGGATAGTGCCTGTCGGAGCGTTCGAAGCGGTTGGGCTCGCCTCGTCGCAGAGCGTGTCGCTGATGCGCACGATGCTGGATGGAATTGGTCAGATCGTTACCGGCGAGCGTTCGGTCAAGGAATTGGGCGGCCCGATCAAGATCGCGAAATATTCTGGTGAGCAGTTCAGTCTAGGCTGGCCGGAGTTCGTCAACTTCGTGGCGCTGATTTCGATTAATTTGGCATTCATCAACCTGCTGCCAATCCCAGGGCTGGACGGCGGACATCTGGCTTTCTACGTGGCCGAATTCGTTCGTCGCAGGCCGCTGGGGGCTCGCAGTCAGGAATGGGCTATCCGTACCGGTGTGATGCTGGTACTCGCGCTCATGCTGTTCGTGACCGTCAATGATCTGGCTTCGCTGCCGATATTCGGTGGATAGCCTGGAGAAATTTCACCAGCGACATACTCTTGCCGACTTTGCTTGCTTGATTGCCTTCGCGCCATCAGGCAGATGGCTTCGATTGCTTGCCGGGCGGGCAGGCAGCCTGTCAGGGCGGTGATGGGTCCTCGCGTTAGTGCTTACGGGATTTTGCGTAGAATGATGGGATGGGAAATGGGTCGCAGTACTGAAGCCCGACGCTCGCCGCATCTTGCGGCCGTGCTGCTCGGCACCACGATCCTTGCCGGCACGCCAGTTGCCGCCATGGCCCAGGACGCTGCGCCGGTCCCGGCCGCCGCGCCTGCTGCCGCAACGACGCCTGCCGCCGCGCCCGAACCGGCGGTGACGATCAAGTCGCTGCAGGTCACGGGGGCTGAACGCCTCGAGCCGCAGACGGTGCTCAGCTACATCAAGCTGCGCGTTGGCCAGCAATACACCAAATCGGCAGCTGACCAGGCGCTGAAGGACCTTTACGAGACCGAACTCTTTGCTGACGTACAGGTCAGCAATGACGATGGTAACGTCACGGTTCAGGTAAAGGAAAATCCGGTGATCAACCGGATCATTCTGGAGGGCAACAAGCGCATCAAGGACGACAAGATTCGTCCGGAGATCAAGCTCGCGCCGCGCCAGATCTTCACCCGCTCCAAGGTTCGTGCCGACGTCGCCCGCATTATCGAGCTGTACAAGCGCCAGGGACGCTACGCAGCAACGGTCGAGCCGAAGATGGTCACGCTTGACCAGAATCGCGTGGATATCGTTTTCGAGATCACCGAGGGCGATAAGTCCAAGGTGCGGCAGATCAATATCATCGGCAATGATCACTTCTCGGACGCGGAACTGCGTGCGCAGATGATGACCAAGCAGTCGCGCTTCTTCCGCGTATTCAGCTCCGGCACCACGTACGATCCCGATCGTATGGCCTTCGACCAGCAGAAGCTTCGCCAGTTCTATCTGACGCAGGGCTATGCCGACTTCCGCGTGGTCTCGGCTGTTGCCGAGCTGACGCCGGACAAGAAGGACTTCATCATGACCTACGTGGTGGAGGAAGGTAAGCGCTACAAGTTCGGCGATGTGAAGGTCGATAGCCAGATCCGTGACTTCGACGGTGAACGTCTCGCCAAGACGCTGCCCATGCACAAGGGCGATTGGTACAACGCCAAGGAAGTCGAAGACACGATCGACAACCTGAATGAGACCGCAGGCGCATTCGGCTATGCCTTCGCCGATGTGCAGCCGCAGTACCATCGCGACAAGGACAACCTGACGATGGGGATTACCTTCCTCATCCAGGAAGCGCCGCGCGTGTATATCGAGAAGATCGATATCAACGGTAACACGCTGACGCAGGACAAGGTCATCCGTCGCGAGTTTCGTCTGTCGGAAGGCGATGCCTTCAACTCGCTGCAGGTCAAGCGCTCGACCAACCGCATCAAATCGCTCGGCTACTTCCAGGAGAAGTTCGAGGTCGAGCAGAAGCCCGGAAGTGCTCCTGATCGCGCTATTCTCGAAGCCAACGTGGAAGAGAAGCCGACCGGTCAGCTCCAGCTGTCGGCAGGCTTCTCGAGCATCGAGAGCTTCATCTTCCAGGCCTCGATCCAGCAGCGTAACTTCCGTGGTCGCGGCCAGACGGTCGGCCTGTCGGGCAGCTATTCGTACTATTCTAAGTCGGTGCAGGCGAGCTTCGTCGAGCCGTACCTGTTCGACAAGAACATCTCGCTGGGCGTCGATATCTATCGCCGCGACTACAACAGCTGGAACACGCTCGATTCGGACCGTAATACGACCTACGAGCAATCAACCACTGGTTTCCAGGTTCGCGCAGGCGTGCCGCTGACAGAATTCCTGACGGCGATTGCTCGTTATACCCTGAACTACGATGACGTTTCCCTGGATAAGAGCACGTACTATTCGTATCGTCTCGATCCCAGCCAGCTGACGTGTGACCCGCTTTATGCAGGTCAGTATCTTTGCGACGCAGTGGGCAAGCGCCTCAGCTCGATTGTCGGTGGCTCGCTGATCTATGATACCCTCGATAACCGCATGCGGCCTACGAAGGGTATTTCGGCGTCGATCAACCTCGACGTTTCGGGGCTCGGTGGCGACGTTCATTACGTTAAGGCACGCGCGCAGGCCGCGAAGTACTGGAACGTGGGTAGCGGCTTTATCTTCTCGATGTCTGCCGAGGGCGGTGCGATCGTTGGATACGATGGTGATGACGTTCGTCTGACGGATCGCTTTTTCCTCGGCTCGCCGCAGATGAGCGGCTTCGACATTCGCGGTGTCGGTCCGCGAGTGTTGCGCAAGCCGATCACCGATGGCGTTGAATCGACCAAGCGCAGTGACTGGACGGATGACGCGCTGGGCGGCAAATATTACTACCTTGCTCGTGCCGAAATGGAGATCCCGCTCGGCGCCGGTGCGCGCGACATGGGGCTGCGTCCATCTGTCTTCGTGAATGCAGGTGCAGTCTGGGGTGTGAAGGCGCCCAAGACGTCGAACTGTACAACGGGTTGTATTGCAACTTACACGCAGACGAATACCGACGGTACGACTTCGACCGTTACGAGTGCGACCAACTCCGAGACGGGCGGTGCGAACGTACCAACTGGTGAATATCTGTACAATTTCAACGAGTATTATGTCGGTGATAGCTGGAGGCCGCGTCTTGCGGTCGGCATCGGCGTGAACTGGAATTCGCCTTTCGGACCGCTGCGCATCGACCTTGCCAAGGCGCTGCTCAAGGAAGACGGCGACGATACCAAGACCATCACTTTCAACGTGGGAACCCAATTCTGATGAAGACCATCTCGAAGGCAACCCTGCTGGTTGCAACTGTCGCTCTGGGCGCCGTCTCGGCTCAGCCCGCGTTTGCCGCGAAGAAGGCCGCTGCTGCGCCGGCAGCAGCGACTGCTGCTCCGGCTGCCGGCGGCACGATTGTGCAGGGTCTGGGTATCGCCAATTTCGATGCCATCGTCGCTAACTCGACCGCCTATCAGACGGCCGAGACGCAGCGCCAGACCACGTACAAGACTCAGTTCGACCAGGCGAAGACCCGCAGCGATGCGATCAATGCCCAGCTCAAGCCGCTGATCGACAAGTTCAATGCCGATCGTTCGGGCGGCAAGGCAACCGATGCCCAGTTGCAACAGGAAGCGCAGCAGATTCAGGGTATCCAGGAAAACGGCAAGCGCGAACTGCAGCAGATTCTGGCACCTGTTGGTCTTTCGCAGCAGTATGTGCAGGAGCAGATCGAGGACAAGCTCAACGATGCCGTGAAGTCGGCGATGAGCAAGAAGGGCGTCTCGATCCTGCTGTCGCCGGACGCGATTCTTGCCCTGAATGGCGGTGCGTACAACCTGAACCAAGACATCCTGAACGACCTGAACGCTGCTATTCCTTCGGCTCAGCTGGTTCCGCCGGCTGGCTGGGAGCCGCGTCAGGTTCGTGAACAGCGCGCACAGCAGCAGGCTGCAGCACAGCAGGCTCCTGCCGCTTCGGGCGCCGCAGCGCCGACCGGCCGCTGATCGCAGGAACGTATCCGGCATGAGCGACGGTAACGAGACGGTGTACGATACCGCGAAGATCCTGGCGGCGCTTCCGCACCGCTATCCGATGCTGCTGGTCGACCGTGTGGTCTCCTTCGATGAGGAGGAGATCCATGCGGTGAAAGCAGTTAGCTTCAATGAGGATTTCTTCCAGGGGCACTTTCCGGGCCGGCCGATCATGCCGGGTGTTTTGCAGATCGAGGCGCTGGCGCAGGCGGCTGGTATCCTTGCTATCGAAAGCCTCGGGCTCGCCGGAACCGGTAAGCTCGTGTATTTCATGGCAATCGAAGAGGCCAAATTCCGCAATCCGGTAACGCCCGGCAACTTGTTGGACTTGCGTGCTGGCTTCGTCCAGAAGCGTTCGCGGGTTTGCAAGTTCTGGGGAAAAGCTTCGATCGGTGACAAGGTGACTTGCGAGGTCAACTTCACGGCGATGATCGCCGACGCCTGATCCCGCTATATTCCGGTGCTCTTACAGAGCTGCTCTTGCCTTTTTTGAGCGGGCAATGTAAGGGCGCCGCTTTCCAAGCCAGGCCGGTCGGAACCGGCCAGATGCGAAAGAGACACGACATGAAGGCCGATACTCACCCCGACTACCACATGATCACGGTGCAGATGACCGACGGCACCACCTTCCAGACCCGCTCGACGTGGGGTAGCGAAGGCGACACGCTGGTGCTCGACATCGACCCGACGTCGCACCCGGCATGGACCGGTGGCACCAAGCAGTTGCAGGAAGGCGGCCGTGTTGCGCAGTTCAACAAGCGCTTCGGTGGTCTCTCGCTCAAGAAGAACTGAGTTCGAGACGTCCTTTGTGGGCATGAAGAAGGCGGTCCTTGCGGGCCGCCTTTTTTGTGCATCAATGCAGCAGGGCTGGCAGTGCGGTTCGCTTCGCTTCGCCTTATCGCGACGCCTCGGCGCGGATATGGGGATCACACCCAGGGCTTTTCACGATACCAGCGGGTAATCACATATTTGTTGCCTTTGCGAACCTTCATCGCGTGATGGAGTGTGGCAGCATTGAGTGAGCCGTCGGGCCGCCGGTTGTTCCAGGCGACAAGCTTCCCCGCTTCAGGCTGGATGACTTTGTCGATCGTCTTGAAGCGGGTTGCCCCACCGGCCTCGACATTGTTTAAATAGACCATGAACGTCCAGGTGCGCTGGCCAGCGATGGCGCAATAGCGCTGAAAGTCCGGATTGGCGGGCTCGAAATAGTCTGTGTGGGCCTTGAACTCTTGCCCTGGCTCATAACGTTGCCCCTGAAGTGGCTCCCCAAAAGTCGGATCGATGCCGGAAAGTTCAGTCAGTTTGTTGGCCAAGCGTGCAACGGCGGGCTCGCTTGAAGCCAGATCGCAAGTCGAGCTCGTACGAAATTTGCAATCACCATTATGATCGGCGAGCGTGGAGGGGCGGTGTTGTTCTTCAATCAGCGTAATAAGATCGCGACAGTGATCGGCGTCCAGGAAACCGCGCTGGAGGAACATCTCGATCCTGGGGGAGGGCACGCGCTGGAGAGCTCGTGCGGCAAGGCCTTCCCCAATTGTCGATTCGCGAGGCATTTTCATCACTTGCTTGGTATAGCGGTGGCCTGCTCAAGAAAATCGACCTTTGTTTGTCTCGGGTGCGTTTTTCGCTTGGCAAGCAGGCCGCTCTGGTGCAAAGGCGCCGCTCCCGCGAAGCTCACCGCAACGGTGACTTTCGCAGAAGTGTGGCGATCGTAGCTCAGTTGGTTAGAGCGCCGGTTTGTGGTACCGGAGGTCGTGGGTTCGAACCCCATCGATCGCCCCATTTCTTCCTTTTCCGTTCCGCCGAAGAGAGACCTGCGACCGCAGGGAGCACAAGCAAGTGCATATGGCTTTGCACCTGCGCACCGGTCGGCTGTGATGGATTTGCATGCATCATATCCGTTTTGCTCTGTCCCGCTCGCAACCTCCAAGCTGACAATCGGTTAAGTGACGTTGCTTGGCCCGTCGCATGCTGCTAACGGCCACCCCTTGCCCGGGGCGCGAAGGCGCTTCCGGATCCCATGACGGGGCGCATGAATGAGTGATGCTACTTCGCAGGGAGCCGATACTCCGCTGGCCGTGACCACCGTCACGTCGGCACCGGCTGCCGCTACTGGCCACGGACACGGTTCGGGCAACCTCACGAAGCTGGCCTTCGGAGCTATCGGTGTCGTCTTCGGCGACATCGGCACAAGCCCGATCTACGCTTTCCGCGAGACGTTTGTTGGTCCGCACCCGTTGGCGATTGACGAACTGCACATCCTCGGCGTCGTCAGCCTGATCTTCTGGTCGATGACACTGGTGGTGGCGCTGCAGTACGTTACCGTGCTGATGCGGGCTGACAACAAGGGGCAGGGCGGCAGCCTTGCTCTTGTCGCGCTGATTTCCGGACACATCCGCAAGTCGCGCTATTCCGGTCTCGTCGTGCTGCTGGGCGTTTTCGCGACTTCGCTGTTTTACGGCGATTCGATGATTACCCCCGCGGTTTCGGTGCTTTCGGCGGTCGAAGGTCTGACCGTAGTCCAGACCAGCCTTGCGCCGTTTGTAATGCCGATCGCGCTGGTACTGCTGGTCTGCCTGTTCGTTATCCAGAAGAGCGGCACCGCAAAGGTCGGCGCATTCTTCGCGCCGGTGATGGTGCTCTATTTCTCGGTCCTCGCGATTCTCGGGATCTATCATCTGGTGCAGCTTCCGCATGTGCTGGTGGCACTCAATCCGTGGTATGCGATCCAGTTCTTTTTGACTGACAAGGTTCTGGGCTTTCTGGCGCTCGGCTCGGTCGTGCTGGCCGTGACTGGCGCCGAGGCGCTCTATGCCGACATGGGCCATTTCGGCCGCAGTCCATTGCGCATTTCGTGGTTCGCCTTCGTGATGCCCTGCCTGCTCATCAACTATTTCGGACAGGCCGCGATGATTCTCGGTCTCGATGACGACATGGCCGCGCAAGCGATGCGCAACCCGTTCTTCAACCTCGCGCCCGACCATTTGCGCTTGCCGCTGGTGATCCTTGCGACCTGCGCGACCTTCATCGCCAGCCAGGCGGTGATCTCCGGTGCTTTCTCGATCACCCATCAGGCGATGCAACTGGGTTTCATCCCGCGCCTATCGACCCGGCACACCAGCGAGCACGAAGTGGGGCAGATCTACATCCCGTTCGTCAACTGGGCGTTGATGATCGGCGTGATCGTACTGGTTCTGGTGTTCCAGAACTCTTCGAATCTTGCGTCTGCCTACGGTATCGCGGTGACAGGGGCGATGCTGATCGACACCTGTTTGATGAGTGTGCTGGTGCTGGTGCTGTGGCGCTGGAAGTGGTGGCTGGCAGCGCCCGTCATTCTGACCTTTTTTGTGGTGGACGGCGGCTATTTCGCGGCCAACGCCACCAAGATTCCGGACGGTGGCTGGTTCCCGCTGATGATTGGCGGCATCGCTTTCACGTTGCTGACGACCTGGAACAAGGGCCGTCGGCTGATGCGCCAGCGCATGACCGAGGCGGCGCTGCCGCTCAACGTCTTCGCCAAGAGTGCGCACGGTTCGGCGACTCGCGTTCCCGGCACGGCGATCTTCATGGCGTCCAGTTCTGCGGGTGTACCCTCGGCGCTGCTCCACAACATCAAGCACAACAAGGTTCTGCATGAGCGTGTGGTGGTGCTGACCGTGGAGGTTCAGGATGTGCCCTATGTAGAGCCGACCGAGCGCTATGAGGTGCAGGAACTGGGGCAGGGCTTCTTCCGCATGTCGCTGCGCTATGGCTTCATGGAAGAGACCGACGTGCCGGCGGCACTCGCACACAACCAGTTGTGTGGTGGCCCGTTCGAGATGATGAAGACCAGCTTCTTCCTCTCCCGCCAGACCCTGGTCCCTTCGGACAAGCCCGGTATGGCGATCTGGCGCGAAAAGCTGTTTGCGTGGATGATGCGCAATGCCGCCAGCGCAATGGTGTTCTTCCGTCTGCCCACCAACCGCGTGGTCGAACTGGGTAGCCAACTCGAGATTTGAACGGTCTTTTGTGCTGTCCTGATCTGCCGCGCAAAATGGCTGTTTGGGCTTTGCCCGTAAGGTGACACCCAGGTTGACACGGTTTACACTGTCCTGAGACTCTGTCGCCCTCTGCCATCAACGCTACATCTGCGGCGTTCGCAGTCGTGCATGAACGCTGCGTTATCGCCTTAACCGACAATGCCAAAGATCGGATGCCATGTAGTCTCCCTAAAGGTGTCTTCATGGCACGATCGCAGGCTGTAGGAAAACTGGGTAGGCTCAGGCTTGCGCAGGGTTGTCCAGAAACTGCGACAGAACATGCAGCGCGCGGGCGAACTCGGGGGCGGGAAGCGCATCGCAGTCATGGTCGCAGGCAAGTGTTACGATCTGGGCATGGGCGGGCAGATGGCATCCGAACTCGGCAGGATTGGCGCCATAGGGATCGTGCTCACCCTGGAGGATGAGTAGCGGTGTCGTCACGCTGGCGAGGTGCCGTATGCGGTAAGGCTCCTGAACGCGTTCGGGATGCCGGAACGGGTAGCCGAAACAGGCGACCCGTCCGAGTTTGCGATGCCCCGCAAGCATGGTGACGGATACGCCGCCTGACGAATGGGTGACGAAATCGGCTGGGCCTTCTGGCAGCTGGGCCAGTATGCCCCTGAGCTGTCGGGCATCATTGGCCGCGACGCCGAAAACCCGTGTGTAGAGATGGTCGTAGCGCCGGTAGTCGGAGAGGATGCAGATCAGTCGCAGCAAACGGCGTTGCCAGCGCTTTACGTAGGAAAAAGAGTGTTCGCCAGATGCTGTGACCAGCGAGGGAGCCAGCCGCCCAAGTCTGATCGCGATTTCCGCCTCGGACCTGAAGTAGGCTGAATCGAACCAGATCAGTGGACGGCCACAGGCTTCCAGCGTCGCGAGCATTTGCCGGATGGAGTCGGATTCGCGGGCCTTGTTCGTACGGCCGACGACAATGATGGGGCGCATGGACGTGAAACCCGGGAAAGGGAGGCGAACGAGCGGGGGGTCGTAGTATTGGCGCCTAGTGGCAGGGTCAGTCGCGCGGCAGGGTCAGTCGTGCGGCGGGTTCTCGATGACCTGGTCCTTCGCGTCCTCACCCATACCGTGCCTCATCACTAGCGGGATCTGCGAGAACGTGAAGAGGAACGAGACGGTCGTGAAGCCCCAGACCTTTGCCTTCAGCCAGACGTCGAAGCTGACGGTGTAGACCAGCACTGTATTGGCGATGGCCAGAACCAGGAAGAACCATGCCCAGTTGCGCGAGAGCTTCAGCCAGCCTTCCTCGGTCAGCCCTTCGAAGGCCGCTTCCAGCAGGTAGCGCAGCATCGGCTTGCCCCGGAAAAGCCCTGCGAACAGCACGATGGAGAACATCAGGTACACAGCGGTAGGCTTGATCTCGATCCAGATCGGGTCACGCAGCAGGATGGTGAGCGTACCGAAGCCCATAATCAGCACCGTCGTGAGCCATAGCATCGGCGAAATTCGCCCGAGCCGCCACTTCGAGACGATCAGCGCGACCACTGCCGCAATCATGAAGCCGATGGTGCTGCGGGTGATCGCCAGCATCGTGCCCACAGCATCAGTGTCCTGCTTGGGCGCATAGTGGCGATAGACCAGGAAGAAGGCGAGCAGCGGCCCGTAATCGACGACAAGGTTGAGCCAGGAGCTTTTCGGCTTGGTGTTTTCGGCAGGCGTTTGAGTAGTCATGGAATGGGTCACGCAATTCCGGCGATCACCCGCGCAAGCAGGTCGGGATTGAAGGGGCGCAAGTCGTCGATCTTTTCGCCGACGCCGATGGCATGGATAGGCAGGCCGTATTGTTCCGCCGCTGCGACCAGCACGCCGCCGCGCGCGGTGCCGTCCAGCTTGGTCATGATGAGGCCGGAAACGCCTGCCACTTCCTTGAAGATCTCGATCTGCGAAAGCGCGTTCTGGCCGTTGGTGGCATCGAGCACAAGGACCACGTCGTGCGGCGCCTCGGGATTGAGGCGGCCGAGCACGCGGCGGATCTTGGCCAGCTCGTCCATCAGCTCGCGCTTGTTCTGCAGGCGTCCTGCGGTGTCGACGATCAGCGCGTCGATGCCGGTGTCGGTGGCGGCCTTGACGGCATCGAAGACCACCGAGGCGGGATCGCCGCCCTCAGGGCCGGTGACGATCGGAATCGACAGGCGATCTGCCCAGACTTTCAGCTGGCCGATGGCCGCCGCGCGGAAGGTGTCGCCCGCCGCCAGCATCACCGAGTAGTCCTGTTCCTGGAACAGGTGCGCCAGCTTGGCGATGGTGGTGGTCTTGCCCGAGCCGTTGACGCCGATGACGAGGATCACCTGCGGGCGCGGGAAGGCGATGATGTCCAGCGGCTTGGCGACCGGACGCAGGATCTCGGCGATTTCGCGGGCGACCACTTCCATGATCGCGCGCTCGTCGGCATCGCGTTCGAAGCGCTCTTCGGCAAGCCGCGCGCGGATGCGGGCTGCGGCGCGGGGGCCGAGATCGGACATGATGAGCGCGTCTTCCAGATCGTCGAGCTGCCTGTCGTCGAGGCGGGTCTTGCCGACGATTCCGGCCAGGTTGCCGGAAAGGCGCTCGGACGTGCGGCGGAAACCGCCCAGCAGGCGACCGGACCAGTCATCCTGCACGGCGCCCGAGGCGGGATCTGCCGGAGGGGTCTCGCTGCTCATTCCAGTATTCCTTCAAAAACTCTTTTCGGCGCCAGCTGGAGCAAGGTGCCGGGCGGTCCTTCGGTTCCGGGTGACAGGCGCACGGGGGCGAAGTTCTCCGCATGGCCGGTGCCGCCGCGTTCGGCCAGCACGGTTAGCGTCTTGCCCACTTGGCTGGCAAGCCAGCTTTCGCGGATTTGCGCGACTCTCTGCCGCAATTCGGCGGCCCGTTCGCGTACTGTGGCCGGGTGGATCTGAGGCATACGCGCAGCGGGGGTGCCGGGGCGCGGGGAGAACGGGAAGACGTGGCCGTGGACGATCTCCAGCGCCGAGACGATCGAGAGGTTGTCGGCATGGGCGGCCTCGTCCTCGGTCGGGAAGCCGGCGATAAGGTCGGCGCCGATGGCGATTTCGGGGCGTCGGGCCTTCAGCCCCTCGACCAGCGAGAGCGCCTGAGTGCGAGAATGGCGCCGCTTCATGCGCTTGAGGATCAGGTTGTTGCCATGCTGGAGCGAGAGGTGCAGGTGCGGCATCAGCCTTGCCTCGCTCGCCAGCAGTTCGAACAGAGTAGGATCGACTTCGGCACCGTCAACAGAAGAGAGACGCAGGCGTGCAAGCAAGGGGAAGCGGATGAGGATCGCCTCGCACAACATGCCGAGTGCCGGAGACCCCGGCAGGTCGGCCCCCCATGAGGTGAGGTCGACTCCGGTCAGCACCACTTCGTGAACGCCCGCTTCGACATGGACCGACACGTCGGCCAGCACGTCGGCCACCGGGCGCGAGCGGCTGGGGCCGCGGCCTTGTGGAATTACGCAGAACGTGCAGGCGTGGTCACAGCCGTTCTGCACCTGCACGAAACCGCGCGTGTAGCCGCGCCTGGGTTGCGCCGCAGGAGCAGGCGCTGCGTTCCAGACACGCGGATCGAGCTTGGCGGTATTGGCAACAAGGCCATCGACCTCGGGCATGGCCGCCAGCATCTCGCGTTCGACCTCGGCGGCACAGCCGGTGACGATCAGGCGGGCGTCGGGACGGGCACGGCGGGCGCGGCGGATCGCCTGCCGGGTCTGGCGCACGGCTTCGGCGGTGACGGCGCAGGAGTTGACCACGACGAGGTTGTCTTCCGCCGCCAGCAGCGCACGCATCTCTTCGCTTTCGGCAAGGTTTAGCCGACAGCCTAGTGAATGGACTTCAAGGCTCAAATGCGCAGTCCGAATGCGGCGGGATCGAAGCTGCCGCGATAGGCTTCGACCGCAGGCCCTGTCATCACGATCTCGTCATCCTCACGCCACTCGATCACAAGTGGGCCACCCGGCAAAGTCACGCTCACCTGCCGGTCGACCAACCCGCGCCGCATGGCGCCGATGGCGGTTGCGCAGGCGCCGGTCCCGCAGGCGAGGGTGAGGCCAGCGCCGCGCTCCCATACGCGCAGGGTGATCGCATCGCGCGCGGTGACGGCAGCGACGTTCACATTGATGCGCTCGGGAAACAGCGGGTCGGTCTCGACCAGTGGGCCGAGCCGGGCCATGTCGATGGCGTAGGGATCGGCGACGAAGAAGATGACGTGCGGATTGCCGACATTGACGGCGATCGGGTTGACCAGTTCCTCCCAGGCGACCGGCATCGCGTGGGTGTCCATCGGATAGCCAAGCGGGATCGCGTCCCAGTCGAACCGGGGCTTGCCCATCTCGACCGAGATGCCCGCGACATCGGGGCGGGTGCTGACCACGCCGCCACGCGTCTCTATGCGCGCAGGTTCACCATGAAGTAGGCCAACTGCACGGGTGGCATTGCCGCAGGCTTCCACCTCGCTGCCATCGGCATTGAAGATGCGCATCGTGAAGTCGCAGGTCTCGGACGGCTGGAGCACGATCAGCTGGTCGCAACCGATGCCGGTGTGGCGATGGGCGATGGCGGCCGCGAATGCCGCGTCGATCGGCGGGAGAGGGGCACGGCCTTCGCGCGCGTCCAGCACGACGAAATCGTTGCCCAGCCCGTGCATCTTGGTGAAGTCGATCCGCATGGGCGCGATGTATGCGCTCGGGCGCCTCAGGTCCAGTGGCGCCAAGCCGGTCTATCGGTTTCCGATCTGGCGCTTTCCTGTCTGGGTCGGCTTGTCCGGTTCGGGTTTCTCGACCAGGGTCAGTTGCGGACGGATGGCGGCGACTGTGGCGGCAGGCAGGCTTGAGCCGTGCTTGACCAGCCATTCCTGCAAGTCCTTGGCCGGGCGGGGGCGACCATAAAGGTATCCCTGGCCCTTGATGGCGCGATATTGACGCAGACGTTCGAGGATGGCGCCGGTTTCGATGCCCTCTACTGTAACCGGCAGGTTGAGCCCCTCGCCGAGCAGCGCGATTGCGTGGACAATCGCGGCGTTGTCCTCGTTCTCGGTAAGGTTGGTGACGAAGCTGCGGTCGATCTTGATGCGGTCGAACGGCAGGTTGCGCAGCTGCGCCAGCGAGCTGTAGCCGGTGCCGAAATCGTCGAGACTAACGCGCACGCCCTGATTCTTGAGGCTGGCGATCAGGGTGCGAACCTGCGCGATGTTCTCGTGCAGACATGATTCGGTGATTTCGATTTCAAGCCGCTGCGGCGGGAAGTTCGCCTCCGCCAGCATCTTCATCAGCTTCTGCGCGAACCAGGGATCTCGCAACTGGAGCGGGGAGATGTTTACCGAAAGCGAAAGCGAGGCGTCCCAGCCCATCGCATCTTCCAGGGCCTGCTGGATCACGCTTTCCGAAAGGCTGCCGATAGCACCGATCTCTTCGGCAATAGGAATGAACAAGTCGGGCGAGACCAGGCCGAAGCTGGGCGAATCCCAGCGTGCGAGCATTTCGAAGCCGGTCAGCGTGCCGGTTTCAAGATCGATCTGCTGTTCGTAGAACGGCACGAATTCGCCGCGCGCGATTCCATCGCGGATGCCCGCTTCCAGCTGTCCGCGCATGCGCATCTCGTCGGCCATCGAGGCCTCGAACCAGTAGTGGCCGTTTCGACCGTTACGTTTGGCATGGTACATGGCAATGTCGGCCATATCGAGCATCGAGCGCGGATCGATAGGCTCGCTCGGGTTGTTGCGGCGAGCCCGGCTGGCAACATCGCTACGGGCAATGCCGACCGAGGCGCTGACGCCCAGACTGAGCTTGCGGATCATCGTGCCCGAACCGACCGCACGCACGATCTGGTCTGCAACATGATCGGCGGTTTCCAGACGACTTTCCGGCAGGGACATGGAGAGCGCGAACTCATCTCCGCCGACTCGCGCAACAACGGCGCCCGCCGGAACGATCGAGGCTATGCGGGCGGCGATTTCCTGCAGAAGGAGGTCGCCGGTCTGATGGCCGTGGTAGTCGTTAACCTGCTTGAAGTTGTCCAGATCGATCATCATGACAACCACGATACGCTCGTCGCGTCCTGCGTTCTCGAGCAGAGAAGCTGTCACTTCCGCGAAAGTCCGCCGGTTCAGAAAACCGGTAAGGGCATCGGTCCGCGCGATCTGGCGTGCATCGTTTTCCGCAGCCCGGTGCGTTTCGACTTCCTTGAGCAGATCGCGATAGCGGCTCCATCCGAACAGCAGAATCGCGATGTTGAGGAGGAAGGCGTCGACCATGAAGTTTTGCGGGCCCTCGCCCCGGCCAGCAAGGGCATCGATCACGTGAGGGCCAACGGAAACGCCCGTGGCGATGAACAGCATGATCGAGGCCGAAACGATCCCCAGCGCCACGACATCGACTTTTGCAGCCTCGGTCCCGATACCGGCCGTGTTACCGACGAGGTGTTTCTTCAAGAACGAAAAGACGGCCACTGCGATCCCCTGATTTCCAGCGCATAGGGATAGGCCGATTGATCTGAAATTTCGGTTAAATCATCATAATGCGTGAATATGCGTAATACGCTGGAGATTTCGCGCGCTGGAAACGCGTCCGGAAGAGGGAGGGCATGAGAAGCAGCCGTGCTCCCCATGCCCTGAACATGTTGCTCCCCGAGGGGTAATCAGGCCTTTATCAGGCCGATTTCGCGCAGGCGCTCCTGTAGATAGTCGTCCGCAGTGATCGAGACCGGATAGCGGTCGGGGTTTTCGGCGGAGACGCAGCCGGGCAGCGTGTGGAACGGGAAATCGCTGCGTAGATGCAGGAAGTACGGCATGGAATAGCGGCTATGCGAAGCGCGTTCGCCATCCGGATTACGCACGCGGTGCGTGGTGGAGGGCAGAACATGGTTGGTGAGGCGCTGCAGCATGTCGCCGATATTGATGACCATCGCGCCTTCGGGCGGCGCGACCGAGAGCCAGCGCCCGTCCTTGCTCAACAGTTCCAGGCCAGCCTCCTGTGCGCCCAGCAGCAGGGTGATGAGGTTGATATCCTCGTGCGCTCCGGCCCTGATCGCGCCGCCTGCGCCTTCGCCGACTGGCGGGTAGTGCAGCAGGCGCAGCACCGAATTGCCGTCCTCGATGGCTGGATCGAACCAGTCGGCCCCGATGCCGAGGTCGATAGCGATGGCGGAAAGGATGCGGGCTCCGGCCTTGTCGAACTGCGCGTAAAGCTTGGTGAAGGTGTCCTCGAAACCGTCGATCTCAGCGGGCCAGATGTTCGGCGCCATGGTGGCAGCGAGCGGCGAACCTTCGGGCAGATCGCGGCCGACGTGCCAGAATTCCTTGAGATCCTTTTCCTTCGCGCCCTTGGCCACTTCGGTGCGGAACGGGGTATAGCCGCGCGCGCCGCCCTGGCCGGTCTTGAAGTACTGCATCTTGGTCTCGACCGGAAGGGCGAAGAACTGCGCGGTGAGATCCCAGGCACGCTCGATCAGCGCCTGGTCGATGCCGTGATCGCGCACCATGGCAAAGCCGAAGGTGCGAAAGCTCTCGCCGATGCGGGCGGGAAATTCGGCGGTATCGTTCTCAAGGCTGAGAACGGGAATCTGTGCAAGGTCCATCTGTCAGTCCGTGTCCAGTGTCGCGTCCGCCGCGAGGATATGGGCTTGGTCCGTGACCGGGACGAAAGCGCCAGGTGCGGCGGGAGTTGTCATGTGCGACGCATATCGCATTTGGGTGAGCGGTTGAATCGCGTTGTCTCGCGCGAGTGAATCGCTATGCGTCTTCCATAAGGCATCGCGCCGCAGGGCGAAACGGAAAGGCGAGGGCTTTACGCAATGCGCTACTGGCTGATGAAATCGGAACCCGACGCCTATGGCTGGCGCGATCTCGTGCGCGAGGGGGAGGGAACCTGGGACGGCGTGCGCAACCATCGTGCGGCGAATAACCTGCGCGCGATGGAAGTGGGGGACCGGGCGTTCTTCTACCACTCCAATATCGGCAAGGAGATCGTCGGGATAGCCGAGATCAGTGCGGCTGGCCTGATCGACCCGACCGACGAGACCGGCAAATGGGCGGCGGTGAAAGTGAAGCCGCTCGAAAAGCTGCCGCGCGCGGTGACGCTGGCCGAGATCAAGGCCGACCCGAATCTGGCCGAGATGGAACTGGTGCGTCTCTCGCGTCTCTCGGTTGCGCAAGTCACGGCCTCGGAGTGGGATTACATTCTGGGGCTGGCGAAGAAGTAGATTCTCGCCGGAACAATCCGTCCGCTTGCATGTTTTCCTTGTGACAGCGGCCGATGGCTCGGTCGCGCTGGAAACAACCAACCACAAGGAGCAGCACCATGGGTGAACTCAAGGACAAGGCCAAGGGTATCGGCAACGAAATCGCCGGCAACGTCAAGCAGATGGTCGGCAATGCCAAGGACGATCCGGCGCTGAAGGCCGAAGGCAAGGCGCAGGAAACCAAGGGTGAGGCGCAGAACCTCGTCGGTAAGGTCAAGGGCGCGTTCGGCGACAAGATCTGACGAATCGGATGACGGTCGGGCGCCAATAATTCGCTATTTGCGAAGTTTGGTCGACAGCCTCCCGGAAGGGCCGCCCTAGAGGCGGCCCTTTTGCCATGCGCAAAAGGTTCCTCGTTCAACGACTTGTCCAGATACGCGTCCCGTTTCGGGAAAGGTGCATTTGCGCGCTTGGCATAAAGGTAAACAAATCCTTAACTGCGCGTCATGCAGACGATGAAAAGACGCGCACTTGTTCTGACCGACGATGCGGCACGGCACTGGTTCCGTCGCTCGTTGCCCCCGCATGTGCGCAGGCGCTCGGTCGAGGCCGAAGGCTGGGCGGCTCCGGATGGTGTCGCGGCTGAAAATGCACAGGCGAAGCTGCGCTGGAGCGGGGCGGGGCGGGACTGGCACCGATTCGCGCAGGCCTACTGCGCATGCTTCGTGGCGATGACGATTTATCTGACCTGAGGGCTATGCCCTGAATACTGGCGGGCCGGGAGCGACGATGCCGCTTGCTCAGTCTTCGTGCGCGGCGCGTTCGGCGCGGTACAGAAGGAGGCCGAGCCATGCTGCGGCAAGGCAACTGGCAGCGACCACCAGGAACTGGTCGATCACCCTGAGACCGATCAGGGTCATCACCCCGGTCATCGCCGCCCCGAGGACCATTGCCCCCGAATTGACGACATTGTTCGCAGCAACCGTGCGTGCGGTCTGCGACTTGTCGACGAAGGTGGTGAGGAAGGCATAGAGCGGCACCACGAACATGCCGCCGCTGACGGCAATGCCCAGCAGCGTGCCGAGCAGCGGGATTGCCAGCGGCTGGACGAGGAAAGTGGAGACATCCATCAGGTGCCCCTTGGGGGCATGCGGCACCCAGGCGTTGCACACGACCTCGAAGCCGACGAGGAACACTCCCATCGCGACCACCGAAACGGGAGACCAGCGCGCTGAAACCTTGCCCTTGAGCAGGGCGTTGATGATGACCGAGCCGATGGCGACGCCGACCGAGAAGATCACCAGGAACAGGCTGGCCACTTCCTTGCTGGCCTGAAGGATGTTTTTGGTCAGTGGCGGAAAATGGACGAACAGCACGGTGCCGATCGCCCAGAAGAAGCTGATCGCGCAGATCGCCAGAAACACCCGGCGATCGTGCATGGTCGTGCGCACCAGCCGGATCGATGCGCGGATGAAGTGATAGTCCAGCGGCTCGCATTCGCCCATCGGCGGGGCGGGGGGAACTCGCCAGCTCACAAGATAGCCGATCACCGCCGTTATCATGACCATGATCGCTGCGGTATCGACGCTGATCCAGCCTGCGACGATGGTGCCTGCCAACACAGCCAGATACGTGCCCGCCTCGACCAGTCCGGTGCCGGCGAGCACTTCGTTTGCATGCAGGTGCTGGGGTAGGATCGCGTATTTGATCGGACCGAAAAAGGTCGAATGAACCCCCATCGCGAACAGTGCGAGCAGCATCAGCGGGATCGCGACCGTCTCCAGCGCGATATGCTGCCAAGCGAGTGCGAGGCCCGTCCCGCCGGCGGCCATGATGAAGATCTCGCACAGCTTGATGAGGCGGATGATCCTCGCCTTGTCGCGCATGTCGGCAAGCTGCCCGGCGATGGCCGAGAGCACGAAGAAGGGAATGATGAAGATCGCCGCGGCAATGGCGCTGAAGCGCGCCTCCTGCGCTTCGGAGTGGTATACGCTGTATACCACGAACAGCACCATGGCGTTCTTGAACAGGTTGTCGTTGAACGCGTTGAGAAGCTGCGTGAGGAACAGGGGCAGGAACCGGCGCGCGCGGATCAGTTGGGTCGTGGTGGTCATAACGACTTTTGCTTGAACGCGCCTTTTTCAACTCGCCGCTGTGGCTTGCCCGGGACACTTAATGGCCTGAGGCGAGGGCACAAGCCCTGATCGCCACTTTATTGCCACACTGTCGCGGTGCCTGGTGTCCTTTTTCAGGATCTCGCCCTTTTTCGGGAAGCGGGGCCTTTTTTGGGGGGGAGTCCGGCGCTATGGCCTTTCATAGAATGCTGACCGTCCCGAATCTCCTGACGCTTTCGCGCATCTTCGCTGTTCCGCTTCTGGCCTTCTGGCTGTGGTGGCCGACCTGGCATCTGGGCTATGGCCTGGCCTTCGCGCTGTATTGCCTGATGGGGCTGACGGACTATTTCGACGGCTATCTGGCGCGCGCCAGCGGCGCGGTATCGCGGCTCGGCATCTTTCTCGATCCGATCGCCGACAAGATTATGGTAGCAGCAGTGATTCTGGTGCTGACGGCGCAGGGTATCCTGACCGGCCCCTATGTCAGCGACATGCATGTGATCGCGGGCCTGATCATCCTTATTCGCGAGATTGCGGTCTCGGGCCTGCGCGAATTTCTGGGTGGCCTGCAGGTCTCTGTGCCGGTCAGTCGGCTGGCCAAGTGGAAGACCACCTTCCAGCTGGTCTCGCTGGGCGCGTTGATTCTGGGCGGTGCGATGCCGTGGTGGAATGTGACCATCGGCATCGAGATGAACATCCCCCACACGATTGGTCTTGTGACGCTGTGGGCTGCTGCCGCACTCACGTTGATCACTGGCTGGGACTATCTGCGCGTCGGTCTCAAGCACATGGACTGACAGCATTGGTTGCGTTAATTGCAATTCAGGTTGTCCCGCTTGCGCTTGGCATGATGCTGCCCGCTCCTCAGGTGGAGCCTGACCGGGGGAGGTCAGCAACAGGAGCCATGACATCGCCACGACCCCCTCTCGCCGCCCCGATGCGCATCGCGCTGCTGCAGGCATGAAGATCCCCCCTGTCCTGACCGGCGCGGTCGTCTATGCGCTCGCCGTTGCGGCGGGGCTGACGGTGGCCAACATCTACTACAACCAGCCGATGATCGGGCAGATCGAGCGAGAGATCGGTGGCAGTCTGGTGACGTATGTCCCCACGGCAACCCAGCTTGGTTATGCTTTCGGTCTTTTCGTGCTGGTGCCGCTGGGCGATCTGGTCGAGCGCAAGCGTTTGATCGTTGCACAGTGTCTGGCCTTGACGCTGGCGCTTGCGTTGACAGCATGGGCGCCGACGAGCGGTATCCTGCTGGTAGGCTCGCTGGCTGTGGGTGTGGTCGCCTCGGTCGCACAGCAGATCATTCCCTTCGCGGCCAATCATGCCCCGCCGGAAAAGCGCGGTGCGGTGGTCGGCGTGACCATGGCAGGGCTGCTTTGCGGTATCCTGCTCAGCCGCACTCTTGCAGGTGTCGTTGCCCAGCATTGGGGCTGGCGCGAGATGTTCTGGCTGGCGGTGCCGCTGGCGCTGGGTGCTGCAGGGCTGATGGCGGCGATGTTGCCGCGCTCACAGCCGAACCGGGCGGGGATGAGTTACGGCGGGCTCATGGCCTCGATGTGGCATCTGTGGCGTGAACTTCCCGCGCTGCGATTGGCGACATATACTCAGTGTACGCAGTTTGGCGTGTTCAGCGTGTTCTGGACCATTCTGGCGTTGCACCTTCAGGAGCCACGCTTCGCGATGGGGCCGCAGGCGGCAGGCCTATTCGGCATTCTAGGCGCAGCAGGTGTGCTGGCGGCCCCGCTGGCCGGTCGCTTTGCCGACAGGCGCGGCCCGGATGGTGTGGTCGTGACGGCAACGGTGCTGACGTTCGCCTCATGGCTGGTGTTCGCGTTCTGGCAGTCGATCGCCGGGCTTATCGTTGGCGTGGTGCTGCTCGATTTCGCGATCCAGTCCTGCCAGGTGTCGAACCAGAGCATTATCTATGCCCTGCGTCCCGAGGCGCGGTCACGGATCAACACCGTCTATATGGGCAGCATGTTCCTGTCAGGCGCGGCGGCTTCTGGCGCGGCGACGACGGTGTGGCATACGTATGGCTGGACCGGCGTTTCGGCGCTGGGGCTGGGTATTGCGGCTATCGGCGTGGCCTTGCAGGTGCTCCGCCGCAAGGCCAGGTCCACGTAATTACCCGGCGCGAAGCTCGTCGGCGAGCAGGCGGAATTCGTCAGCACGGGGCGAGTTCTTGCGCCACACCAGCGCGATCTCGCGATTGGCGTTGGGCGAGATCAGCGGGCGAGCGACCACGTCCGTTCCGTTGAGAATGCCCGCATCGATTGCCATTTCGGGGAGCATCGTCAACCCGAGGCCGTTATCGACCATCTGCACCAGCGTATGCAGCGAGGTGCCGATCATCGTCGCCGAGGCGCGCAGTTCAGGGCGGTTGCAGGCTGCCAGCGCGTGATCCTTCAGGCAATGCCCATCTTCGAGCAGGAGCAGGCGATTCTCGTCGATGATCTCGGGGCGGACTTCCGCCGGGGGATCGCGCGGATCGTCGGCGGGGAAGGCGACGAAGAAGGCATCGAGTTCGATCGTCTCCTTCTCCACCTCGCCCGTTGCGAAGGGCAGGGCGAGTAGCACGCAGTCGGCGCGGCCGTGGTGGAGCGATTCGATGGCCTGCTGGCTGGGCTCTTCGCGCAGGAACAGCTTGAGGCTTGGCCGCTCGCGGCGCAGGCGGGGCAGCATGCGGGGCAGCAGGAACGGGGCGATCGTGGGGATCACGCTCATACGCACTTCGCCTGAGAGCGGCTTGCCGCTGGACTGTACGAGTTCGGAGAGTTCCTCGGTCTCGCGCAGGATACGGTGGGCCTTCTCGACCACGGCATTGCCCAGCGGGGTGAAGCGGACGGCGCGCTTGGTGCGCTCGACCAGCACGACACCCAGCAGCGCTTCCAGATCGCGCAGGCCGGCCGAAAGCGTGGACTGCGAAACGAAGCAGGCTTCGGCAGCGCGGCCGAAATGGCCATGCTCATGCAGCGCAACCAGATATTGCAGCTGCTTGAGCGTGGGCTGGTAGACCGTCATGCGTTCCGAGCCTTCCCGGCTCAGTCGCTTGTCGTCGGGGAGGCGTCGGTCGTCGGCGCGGCGTCCTTTGCCGGGGCAGGGGGCGCGGCATCAACAACATCGTCGACGTGAGTCATCTTGAGACGACCGTTCTCAACCGCAAAGGCGAGCTTGCCCTCGACCAGATCGACCGCATCGTGGCCGAATACCTCGTAGCGCCAGCCGGTGAGCACCGGCAGGTTCTTGCGCACGCCCGAGGCCAGCATTTCCAGCTCGTCGCTGCGGGCAAGCAGGCGGGCAGCGACGTCGATCTCGCGCGCGCGGATCTTGAGAAGCAGCTTGAGCAGGTCCGCGACCAGCACGCCTTCCTTGCCGAGCGGCGCGCCGCGCGGGGTGCGCGGGGGCATGTCGTCCTCGGTCATCGGCTGGGCCTTGGCGATGGCATTCATCAGCCGCTTGCCGATTTCGTTGTCCTTCCACCCCTGCGAAAGACCACGCACCTTGGCGAGGTCGGCCTGGGTCTTGGGCGGGTGGCTGGCGAGGTCGGCCAGCGTCTCGTCGCGGGCGATGCGGCCGCGCGGCAGGTTCTTGCCCTGCGCCTCGATCTCGCGCCATTCGGCAATGGCTCTCAGGCGGCCGAGCACTTGCGGATTGCGGCCCGGTGCCTTGATGCGCTTCCAGGCTTGTGCAGGATCGCTGCGATAGTGCTCGGGATCGGCGAGCTTTTCCATTTCCTCGTCCAGCCACTGGCCACGCCCGGTCTTGATCAGGCGCTTGAGCATCTTGGGAAAAATCTTGGAGAGGTGCGTCACGTCGCCGATGGCATATTCGATCTGCCGTTCGGTCAGCGGGCGGCGCGACCAGTCGGTGAACCGCGCGCCCTTGTCGATGGTGAGGCCCTGCCACGATTCGACGAGATTGGAGTAACCGATCTGCTCGGACTGGCTGATCGCCATCATGGCGATCTGCGTGTCGAAGATCGGGTGCGGGGTACGGCCGGTGGCGTTGAAGATGATCTCCACGTCCTGACCGCCGGCATGGAAAACCTTGAGGACATCCTCGTTGCGCGTCAGCAGATCGTAGAGCGGGGTCATGTCGAGACCTTCCGCCATCGGGTCGATGGCGGCCGCTTCCTCGGTATTGGCGATCTGCACGAGGCAGAGTTCGGGCCAATAGGTGTTTTCGCGCATGAATTCGGTATCGACCGTCACGAATTCGGATTTCGCGAGGCGTTCACACAGTTCGGCGAGCGTGTCGGAGGTCGTGATGAGCGGATGTATCTTCATGTGTCGGTGGCGTTACGACGAAGATGAACGGCGATCAACCGGCGCTGGAGGGCACTGTCACGATTCAGCGCTGTCTGCGACCGAAAATCCTCTGCAACAGTCCGATCAGGCCCTTGGGGCGGTCCGGTTCGAGCGCTTCGGCGATCTGCTCGGGGGTGATCAGGCGGCGACGCAACTGGCTGCCGGTCACGTGCGAGCCGGGCAGGGGCAAATGCCACGCGAAATCGTCGGAGCTTTCGGTGCCGGTGTATTCATCGCCCGTCGTATCGTCCTGACGGAGGCGGTTTTCGGCGGATTCGCCGGTCATTTCGGATATATCTCCGGTCTTCTTCGTTGGTGGCGCCCGTAAAGAGGCTGTAACCTTATGTGGTTTCAAGCATATTGCAGATCAAGGTTTCCGCGGATGCAAGGATGATGAGGCGAGCTGTCGCGCATTGCGTTCGCAGCCACTTTACATGCGAAAACACGCGGCATCTGGAAATCGCGGCGGCTCTGGACTAGAGGGCGCGGCTTGCAACACGCTTCACCCGACAACCACGCGGACACGCCATGACCCATCCCTATCGTTCCCACACCTGCGGCGCCCTGACCTCTGCCGAGGTCGGCCAGACCGTCCGCCTCTCGGGCTGGGTCCATCGCAAGCGCGATCACGGCGGCGTCCTGTTCGTCGATCTGCGCGATCACTACGGCATGACCCAGGTCGTGACGGACAGCGACAGCCCGGCGCTGGCCGTGCTCGATTCGCTGCGCGCGGAATCGGTCGTGACGATTGAGGGCGTAGTGAAGGCACGCAGCGAAGGCACGGTGAACCCGAACCTCGCAACCGGCCAGATCGAGGTCTATGCCCGCGCCGCCACGGTGCTGGGCAAGGCCGAGGAACTGCCGATGCCGGTGGCGGGTGAGCAGGAATATCCGGAAGACATCCGCCTGCGCTATCGCTTCCTCGACCTGCGCCGCGAGACGCTGCACGCCAATATCGTCAAGCGCACGAAGATCATCTCGGACATGCGTCGCAAGATGGAAGGCATCGGCTTCACCGAATACGCGACGCCGATCCTCACCGCCTCGTCGCCCGAGGGCGCGCGCGACTTCCTGGTGCCCAGCCGCATTCACGCAGGCAAGTTCTATGCATTGCCGCAGGCGCCGCAGCAGTACAAGCAGCTGCTGATGGTGGCGGGATTCGACCGCTACTTCCAGATCGCTCCCTGCTTCCGCGACGAAGACCCGCGCGCCGACCGCCTGCCGGGTGAGTTCTACCAGCTCGACCTCGAAATGAGCTTCGTCACGCAGGAAGAAATCTGGGAGACCATGGAGCCGGTGCTCCAGAGTGTGTTCGCCGATTTCGCCGAAGGCAAGCCGGTGACGCCTGCAGGCAGCTTCCGCCGCATTCCGCATGCCCAGTCGATGCTGGACTACGGTTCCGACAAGCCGGACCTGCGCAACCCGCTGATCATCAAGGATGTGACCGAACATTTCGTCGATTCGGGCTTCGGCATCTTCGCCGGGATCGTCGCCAATGGCGGCAAGATCCGCGCGATCCCGGCACCGGGTGCAGGCGCGGGCAGCCGCAAGTTCTTCGACGAGATGAACGTGTGGGCGCGCGGCGAAGGCTATTCGGGCCTTGGCTATATCAACATCAAGGACGGCGTCCCCGGCGGCCCGATCGCCAAGAACCACGGCGAGGAAAAGACCGCCGCGCTCATCGAGGCGCTTGGTCTCGGCCCCAACGACGGCGTGTTCTTCGCGGCAGGCAAGGAAGAGCAGGCGGCGAAGCTGGCAGGGCTCGCCCGTATCCGCACCGGCGAGCAACTGGACCTGATCGACAAGGACCGCTTCGAGCTGTGCTGGATCGTCGACTTCCCGTTCTACGAATGGGACGAGGACAACAAGAAGGTCGATTTCGCGCACAACCCGTTCTCGATGCCGCAGGGCGGGATGGACGCGCTGGAGAATCAGGATCCGCTGACGATCAAGGCCTACCAGTACGATCTGGTCTGCAACGGCTTCGAGATCGCCTCGGGCTCGATCCGTAACCAGAGCCCCGAACTGATGGTCAAGGCCTTCGAGATGGTGGGCCTGACCAAAGTCGACGTCGAGGAGCGCTTTGGCGGACTCTACCGCGCGTTCCAGTACGGCGCCCCGCCGCACGGCGGTATGGCCGCTGGCGTCGACCGCATCGTGATGCTGCTGTGCGGCGCGCAGAACCTGCGCGAAGTGGCGCTGTTCCCGATGAACCAGCGCGCCGAAGACCTGCTGATGGGCGCGCCGACTCCGGCAGAGCCCCGTCAGCTTCGCGAACTGCACATGCGCGTGGTCGAACCGCAGAAGCCTGCGGTGGCTGGCAACGTGGTGACGCCCAGCGCGGGCTGATCTGTACTCTCATGATCCGGGCTGGGTGAATGCCCGGTTGTCGATAGCAGCGCCCGTGCTACTCCCTTGCCTTGTAAGGAGAGCGGCACGGGCGCCTGTCGTTTCGGGCCGTCATTTGCAATGTCGGGAAAGGGAGGCAGGTATGATCGGCATATCGTTCGTGACACTGGGCTGTGACGACGTGGCGCGGGCCAAGGCGTTCTATCGCGAAGGGTTCGGCTGGGAGCCGGATTTCCAGATGGACGATCTGGCGTTCTACAAGATGGGTTCGCTTACTTTCGCGCTGTGGGAAAAGGCGCAGCTGGAAGGTGACATGAAGCGTCCTTGCGCGCCTGCTGGCAGCTTTTCACTGGCGCATAACGTCGAAAGTCAGGCGGCGGTCGAGGCGCTGATGGCGCGGCTGGTCGCGGCGGGCGGCACGTTGCTGCGCGCGGCGGATGCACCGGAATATGGTGGATGGCGCGGCTATGTCGCTGATCCCGAAGGCAATGCATGGGAAATCGCGTGGAACGAGCAATGGTCCGTTGACGCGAGTGGCACGGTGACATTCGACGTTTGAGCGAGTTTGCGGCAACGCTCGTCGATCAGGTGCGTTTGCGCCGGGGAACACCTGTGTCGGCCCCTCTTGCCAGCGCGCCGGGTTCTGACTAGGGCGAACTCTGAATTTATTGATCCTCCGGATGTGTGAAGGGATTTTAGAATGAGCGATACTGCGGATCGGGTTAAGAAGATCGTCGTCGAGCACCTGGGCGTCGAAGCCGACAAGGTCACCGAAGATGCAAGCTTCATCGACGATCTGGGCGCAGACTCGCTCGACATCGTCGAGCTGGTCATGGCCTTCGAGGAAGAGTTCGGCGTCGAGATCCCCGATGATGCTGCTGAGAAGATCAGCACCGTCTCGGATGCGATCAAGTACATCGACGAGAACAAGGGTTAATCCCTGGGGCTGATCTTTCAGCCTTTGCTCCGGGTGGGGTCGTCTTGCAAAAGGCGGTCTTTTGCCGGAACCCGGATTGAAATCGACAGGCTCGCCCTCTAAGGGGGCGGGCCTGTTGCCGTCTCGGCTGGTGATGGCTACATCGTGCCTTCGCCGAGTGAAGCCGCTTCGGCCCTGTGTTGTTTTTTGGCCTGCCGCCACAATTGGAGGCCGCCAATTGGAGAGCGTGAATGCGTCGCGTCGTCGTAACCGGACTTGGTCTTGTCACCCCGCTGGGAGCTGACGTCGAGACCACCTGGGCCAACATCCTTGCCAGCAAGTCTGGCGCAGGCACGATCACCAAGTTCGATACGACCGGGCAGAAGTGCACGATCGCCTGCGAAGTGAAGCCTGCCGATCACGAGTACGGCTTTGACGCGAACAAGCGCGTCGATCACAAGATCCAGCGTCAGGTCGATCCGTTCATCGTCTTCGGCATCGATGCCGCGGGCCAGGCGCTTGAAGACGCCGGTCTCACCGACATGAGCGAGGAAGACAAGCTCATGGCCGGTTGCTCGATCGGGTCGGGCATCGGCGGTCTGCCGGGTATCGAGAGCGAATCGCTCGTGCTCGACCAGAAGGGCCCCGGCCGCGTCTCGCCGCACTTCGTGCACGGGCGCCTCATCAACCTGATCTCGGGTCAGGTCTCGATCAAGTACGGCCTCAAGGGTCCGAACCACGCGGTCGTCACCGCGTGCTCGACCGGCGCGCACTCGATCGGTGATGCGGCCCGCATGATCAAGGACGGCGATGCCGACATCATGCTGGCAGGCGGCGCCGAATCGACCGTGTGCCCGATCGGCATTGCCGGTTTCGCACAGGCCCGCGCGCTCAACACCAGCTTCAACGACCGCCCTGAAGCGGCGAGCCGCCCCTACGACAAGGACCGCGACGGCTTTGTCATGGGTGAGGGCGCTGGTGTTCTGGTGCTGGAAGAATACGAGCACGCCAAGGCGCGCGGCGCGAAGATCTACTGCGAAGTGATCGGCTATGGCCTCTCGGGCGATGCCTACCACGTCACTGCCCCGCATCCCGATGGCGACGGCGCGTTCCGCTCGATGGCGATGGCGCTGAAGAAGGCCGGCATGACGCCTGCCGACATCGACTACATCAACGCGCATGGCACTTCGACCATGGCCGACACCATCGAACTGGGCGCGGTGCGCCGTCTGTTCGGCGATGATATCGGCAAGGTTTCGATGAGTTCGACCAAGTCGGCCATCGGCCACCTGTTGGGCGGCGCCGGCGCCGTCGAATCGATCTTCTGCATTCTGGCGCTGCGCGACCAGATCGTGCCGCCCACGCTCAACCTCGACACGCCTGACGAGGGCTGCGAGGGCGTCGATCTGGTGCCGCACGTTGCCAAGAAGCGCGAAGTGCGCGCCGTGCTCAACAACAGCTTCGGGTTTGGCGGGACCAACGCCAGCCTGGTGATGCGCAAGATCGACTGATGCTGTCGCGTCGCGGCTGCGTCGGAACTGCGGCGCTCGCCGTTGGCGTTCTGGCAGGAATAGTCTGGCTGCTGGGTGGCTGGTACGGCTCGGGTCCTTTGAAGAAGGATGCGACCTTCCTGGTGCCCAGCGGCGCAACGCTGCCAACTGTCGCTGCACGGTTGCAGGAGAAGGGCCTGATCGGCTCGGCGACCGGCTTTACCCTGCGTGCCCGCGTGTTCGGCGGTGGTGGGGCGATCAAGGCGGGCGAGTTTGCGATCCCCGCCCACGCCAGCGCCGCACGGGTGCTGGCGATTATCACCAGCGACGACATGGTTCAGCGCTTCGTGACCATCCCCGAGGGTATGCCCTCGATCATGGTCTACGACCGGCTGGAAGCGAACAAGCAGCTGAACGGCGATCTTGCCGTGCCCGAAGAGGGCTCGGTGCTTCCCGATACCTATCTGATCGACAAGGGTGAAACTCGCGAATCGGTGCTGCGCCGCATGCAGGCGGGCATGGCTCGTACGGTCGAGGAACTCTGGGCCAAGCGCGCGCCTAACCTCGTCGTCAAGACACCCGAACAGGCCGTGATCCTGGCTTCCATCGTCGAGAAGGAAACCGGCAAGCCGTCCGAGCGAGCGATGGTTGCCGGGCTCTATTCCAACCGCCTGCGCACCGGCATGCTGCTTCAGGCGGACCCGACGATCATCTACCCGATCACCAAGGGCAAGCCTCTCGGGCGCCGGATCAAGCAGTCGGAAATTCAGGCGGTCAACGACTACAACACTTATACACGTGTCGGCCTGCCACTGCATCCGATCACCAATCCGGGGCGCGCCTCGATCGAGGCCGTGTTGCATCCGGCGGATACCAAGGCGCTCTATATGGTGGCAGACGGCACCGGCGGGCACGTCTTCGCCGATACGCTGGCCGAGCATAACCGCAACGTCGCCAAGTGGTTCGCCATTCGCCGCGCTCGGGGCGATATGTAAGCGGCAGGGCGCGAGCGCGTTGCGCCGGGCGTGAGCAGGGGAGTCATCCACCGTTCAGCCCGGCGTTCCTAGTCGCTTGCTTGGCCCATGAGGGCGGCACGGACAGTCTTTCTGGAGAGGTCATGCGATACGTTCTGGCGCCGGTTCTGGCTCCACTGATGGTTCTGACGACGCTCGCTGCGGCGTCGGCGGAAACGCCGCAGCAGGCGCAGCAATTGCCGCAGCAAGCTGCGCCCTCCTCGTCGCTCGGCACCCCCATGCCCGATGCCGACGTGACGCCGGATCACAGCTTCAAGGCGGAATGCGGCTATCGTTATCGCTTCACCACGCGTGGCTCGGTGGATTCCATTGTCGATTTCTATGCGCGGCAGGCGCGGGAAAACAGGCTTGTGCTTGCGAAGGATACGCGTGACCAGTTCCCCTATACCCGAATGCTCGGTTTCGATGAAAAGGGCGGTGTCAGGCTGCTGTTCGTGCAGATCGAGCGCAAGGTCGGCGTCAACACGGCCACGGTGACGTTTCGAACGCGCAAGGCAGCTGCCAGCTGCAATTGATCGAGAGGCGTCGGTAGCTGATCGGCAGCACCGCGGGAAAGCTTGCCTTGTGGCAACGGCGGTTGCAATGCGCGTGCGCCTCATGGCACGATCCGCTGCATGATCCTTGTGCGTGTGTCCGGTGCCTTCGATGCGTAATCCCAATCTTCCACACCCGGACGAAGGGCTTGCCTCTTCGCGTAGGCGCGGGGCGCCGCTGCTGGTTACTGCCGAACTGCCGCCTGATGTCCAGGGCTGGGCAGACCAGTTGCGTCAGCAGCATTATCCGCCCGAGCGAAACCGGTTGCGCGCCCATGTGACGCTCTTCCACGCGCTGCCGCCCTCGGTCGAGGCGGAAGTGGTGCAGGTGCTGGCAGACATCGCTGCAAGGCCGGCACCATCCGCTGAGATATGCGGGTTGATGAAGCTCGACAACGGCACGGCCCTTGCTGTCGATTCGCCGGAGATGGTGGATATTCACGCTGAGATTGCCGAGCGGATGCATGGCCTGCTTTCGCGTCAGGACGCTCAACCTCTCCGGTTGCATATTACCATCCAGAACAAGGTCGAATCTCGTCTTGCGCGCGCCTTGCAGGGCGAACTCGCTGCGAATTTCCGGCCACGTATGTTCCGCTTTCAGGGCTTTGGGCTCTATGCCTGGGAGGAGGGATTGTGGCGTCCGTTGCGTACGATTGTTTTTCGTCGCTGAAGGTCATTTTCCCTGTTGACCAATTTGCGACCCACCCCTAGAGGACGCGGCCTGCACCGCAGCAACGGTGTACCAGATCGCATCTTCATTGACTGAAGATCACGATGTGGCGGAGTAGCTCAGCTGGTTAGAGCAGCGGAATCATAATCCGCGTGTCGGGGGTTCGAGTCCCTCCTCCGCTACCACTGTTTCATCGATTTCATGAAATTTGCGGGCAAGCGTTTGGCGTATTTTGGCGCTCAGTTGGGAAGAGTTTTTCTCTTCCAGCTTGCGGGTTTCTGCCTTGTCGAAAGTGCATCACTCTGCCCGCATGCAGTGCAAAGCGACTGGTAGTGGTAGCCTACGGAGGCGATCTGCCGGGATCGGCTCTCGCGTCTTATGCTGGGCATACCTTACCTCCTCTCCACGACAGCTACTGCCCAGCACCAATGCACGAAGACGCCCAGCGACTGGTGAATAGTGGCTGGGCGGTAGCGTTGGAAATGCGGGGAAACTGATCTGCATTCTCTTCGAGATGCTGGGGAACGGTTGCGGACATCCAACGATGCTACCGCCAGCAGCCAGCCTCTCCGGCCAGTTGGGCGACAGTGGCAGGGGTGTTTCAGGCGGCCGGTTTCCAGCCGCCGCCGAGTGCGCGGATAAGGTCGATGCTGGCCTCGACACGGCGCGTGTCGAGCGCGATCACTGCGCGCCGGACCCGCAATGCGGTCGTTTGCGTGGTGACGACGGTAAGGTAGTCCTCGGCACCTTTGCGATAGCGATTGAGACTGAGCTGTTCTGTCTGTCCGGCCTGCTGCTGTGCCGCAGCTTCGGCCCTGGTCTCATCGCCCAGATGATGCAGGCGCGAGAGACTGTCCTCCACCTGCTGAAAGGCACCGAGAACGCAAGCACGATAGTCTGCCGTTGCTTCTGTCCACTGCGCGCGTGCCTGTTCGACCTTGGCGTGACGCTTGCCGCCATCGAAGACTGAAAGCACGGCGCGTGGTCCCAGCGACCAGAAGATGTTGGATGCGCTCAGCAGTCCGGCGATGCCGGTGTTCTCCAGCCCACCTTCGCCGCCGAGCATCAGTTGGGGGAAGAATGCGGCCTTGGCGACGCCGATACGCCGGTTGGCTGCGAACATGCGCCGCTCGGCCGCGGCAACGTCGGGGCGACGCTCCAGGAGCGTGGACGGCACCCCAACGGGCGTGTCCGGTATGGTGGGCATCTGGGGTGACGCGGCCAGCGAGAACGAACTCGCAGGCGTACCGATCAGGCTGGCTATAGCATGCTCCAGCAGGGCGCGGGAATTGTTGAGGTCTGCAAGCTGTGCCCGGGCCTCTTCCAGCTGGGTGCCGGATTGACCGGTCTCGATGCCGCTGGCGATGCCATCTGCGAAACGGCGGCGGGTCATGGCATCGGCACGGCTGTAATCATCGACCGTTTCGCGCAGCAGTCCGATCTGCCGGTCATCGCCACGCAGGGCTACATAAGTGCGCGCCAGTTCGGCCTCTAGACTGAGGTGGATTGCCGCAAGGTCGTCCGCACTGGCCTGAGCGTCGGCGCGCCCGGCAGTCACGGAATTGCGTACACGGCCCCACAGATCGACCTCGTAGCTTACCGTGCCGCCCAAGGCATCGTCAGAGTAGGTGTCCGGCTGGGTGCTGCCTCTCAGAGGGCGATTGTCGGACTGGCGATTGTACGTGGGATCGGCGCCCAGTCCGAGATGCGGCAACGCAGCCGAGTGTGCTTCGGCGAGATCGGCACGCGCTTCCTGATAGCGCCCCAGGGCGGCCTGTAACGTGGGATTGCCACTGTCGATCTTCGTCTCCAGCGCATCCAGTGTCGGGTCACCGTAGACTGTCCACCATGCGCCGGAGATAGCTGGCGAGGCGGGGGAGGCAGGCTGCCATGGGCCTGCCTCCTTGTAGGCGACCGGCGCTGTGATTGTTGGCGGGCGATAGGCGGGAGCTTGCGAACAGGCTGCCAGCGCAGTGGAGGTCAGGACTGTCAGCGTGAGAGCACGCCATCCCGCAAAACGGTCAGCCATGGGTGTTCTCCACCTGAACCTGCTGGCCCTGCGCGATTGAATCTGCCGGGTTATCGACAATCTCCATGCCCTGCGAAACGCCGGAAATGACTTCCACGGTGCTGCCCATGTCGCGGCCAAGCGTGATATTGTGCAGGGCAATGCGATGATCGGGCGTAACCGTTGCCACTTGTGTTCCGGCAGAGCGGAAGACCAGTGCGCTTGAGGGGATGGTCACGGTGTGGGCGTCACCGGGCAGGTCGAAATTGACTTCGGCATAGCCGCCGGGCTTCAGTTTGCCATCGGGGTTATCGACCAGAAGCTGGACGTTGAGCGTGCCGTTGCCAGTATTGATCACGCCAGCCGAGCCCACGACATGTGCGGCGAACGTCCGACCGGGATAGCTCGGCGTTGTCAGTGTCGCGCTGAGGCCGTCATGGATAGCGGCAGAGAAGTCCTGAGGAACGCCGACGTAAAGGCGGATCTTGTGCAGGTCTGCCACTTCGAACATCGGTTGCGGGTTGCTGGCTCCGGGGCCGACCAGATCGCCGATGTCCGCGTTGCGGGCCGAGACCACGCCTGGGAACGGCGCGCGCACGACGGTATAGCTCTTGAGCGCGAGCAGGCGGTCGAGGTCGGCTTTGGCTGCGGCAACCCCGGCGCTTTTTGCCGCTGAATCACTGTTCTTCTCGTCAGCTTCCTGACGTGAGACCGAGTTGGAAGACAGCAGGTCGTTCCAGCGCGCTGCGGTCGTTTTGGCCAGACCTGCATCGGCATTGGCCTGTGCCAGCTGGGCGCGGGCCTGGGCGATCTGCTGATCCAGTTCAGGTGTGTCGATCGTGCCCAGTGCGGTTCCGGTAGCGACGTTCGCGCCGATGTCCTTCGACCAGCTGCCGACATAGCCGTTTACGCGGGCATACAGCTTGGCCTCGTTCCAGGCTGCCATCGTGCCCGGCAGAGACAGCGAATGGGTTTTGGTGTTGGCGCCGACCGGTACGAGGTGGACGCTTTGTACTGTGCGGGCATCGGCCCAGTGCTGGGCGGCATGGTGCTGGTCCATGCGGCTGACGGCACCGGTTGCGACGACGCCGGTGGCGATGAGAACGGCGACGATGCCGGCGGTCTTGAGGCCGCGCGGCGCGCGCGTGGTGTCCTGCCGGGGGGTGGTTTCATGCATGGGCGATGTCTCCCTGGGGAAGATCGGAGGAGGGGGAATGGTCAGGTGCAGTGTCGGGCGAGGGCGCCGGGCGGTACTTGCGATGGACGATCGAGAACACCACCGGCACGAAGACGAGTGTTGCCATCGTCGCGCAGATCAGGCCGCCGATTACGGCACGTCCAAGGGGCGCGTTCTGTTCGCCGCCATCGCCAAGGCCGAGCGCCATGGGGCCCATGCCGATGATCATGGCAAGCGCGGTCATCAGCACCGGGCGGAAGCGGGTGCCGCCGGCCGCGAGTGCAGCCTTGGTGGCGTCGCCCAGCTCGACCAGCTTTTCACGAGCGAAGCTGACCACCAGTACGGCGTTGGCCGTAGCCACGCCCATGCACATGATCGCGCCGGTGAGGGCAGGCACCGAAAGCGGGGTGTGCGTCGCGAAGAGCATCCACACGATCCCGGCAAGCGCGGCGGGGAGCGCAGAGACGATCACCGCAGGGTCTACCCAGCTTTGGAAGTTCACGACGATCAGCAGGTAAATCAGCACGATTGCGCCAGCCAGGCCAAGCAGCAGGCCCGAAAAGGCCGTGTTCATGGTCTCGACCTGGCCGCGCAGATGAACGCTGGAGCCTGCCGGAAGGTCGGCACGGGTATTCTTAAGGACAGTGTCGATGTCTGCCGCCACAGCGCCCAGATCGCGGCCTTGCGGTGCAGCATAGACGTCGAACGCGGGCTGCACGGCATAGTGCGAAACCACTGCCGGCGAAGGTTCGCGCACGATGTTGCCGATCCCACCCAGTGTCTGGAAGGCGCCTTGGCTGCCCGTGACAGGGATCGTTTCCATGTCGGACATTGTATCTGTGCGATATTGCGGCATTTGCACGACGATGGGGTAAGATACGCCGTTCTTGGGGTTGAGCCAGAACGTCGGGGCGACCTGGAACGACCCGGCGAGATCGACCGAAAGGCTCTTGGTTACGTCAGCTTCGGTGATGCCTATGCGATCGGCTTCCGCGCGGTTCACGTTCACCTTGAGTTCGGGGTAGTTCTCGGCCTGTTGCAGGCGGACGTCGGCGATGCCGGCGATATGGCTCATCTTGCCGAGGAGCTCCTGCGCATAGGCTTCGTTGGCTTTGTTGTTCGGCCCGGTGACCATGACGTCGATCGGAGCAGGCGAGCCGAAATTCAGGATCTGGCTGATGATGTCGGCAGGCAGGAACGAGAAGGTTGATCCGGGGAACGCATCCGGCAGAACCTTGCGCAGTTCCTTGACGTAGTCAGCGGTCGGGCCGTGATCCTTTGCCAGCGTTATCAGGATGTCGCCGTCCTGCGGGCCAACGCCGCCGTCGTTGGAGTAGGCAAGGTTGATGCCCGAGACCGGCAGCCCGATATTGTCTACGATTGATGATATCTGGCCCGGCGGCAACGTGTTGCGGATGCGGGCCTCTACGTGATCGAACAGCGCTGAGGTTTCTTCAAGGCGGGTGCCGACCGGGGCGCGGACGTGCAGGTTGATCTGGCCTGCATCAATCGAGGGAAAAAAGTCGCGTCCCAGCATCGGAATGAGGGCGAAGGAGACAAGCACCACCGCGAGGAACCCCGGGACAAAGATCCGGCGACAGCCGAGTGCGAACGTGAGAAGCTCGATATACCAGCTGCGCACGGCTTCGAAGCGCTTCTCGAACCCCTGCTGGAAGCGGCGCAGCGGATTGTGGCTTTTGGGACGCCCGGCCATCGCGCTGTGGCTGGCCATTTCCTCCACCGTATGCGGGCCGGCATGCGCACGCAGGAGGAAGTTGCCCATCGTCGGCACCAATGTGCGGGACAGCACGAAGGATGCGATCATCGCGAAGACCACCGCCTTGGCCATGGGCGCAAACAGATAGCCGGCAATCCCGGGAAGGAAGAACATGGGCACGAACGCGATGCAGATGCACAGCAGCGACACGAAGGCTGGCCCGACGATCTGGCGTGCGCCGTCAAGGATCGACTCCTGTACGCCCTTGCCCTGTTCCAGATGCCAGTTGATATTCTCGATCGTCACGGTCGCGTCGTCGACAAGAATGCCGACCGCGAGTGCAAGACCGCCCAGCGTCATTACATTGAGGGTTTCACCGGAGATCGACAGGCCGGCGACCGCCGCGAGGATCGCAAGCGGGATTGAGGCCGCGATAATGACGGTGGAGCGCCACGATCCAAGAAACAGCAGGATCATCAGGCTGGTCAGCGCCGCGGCGATCACACCTTCGCGCACCACGCCAGACACTGCCGCTTTCACGAAAAGCGATTGGTCGGAGAGGGTGACGATGTCGAGATCCTTGGGCAGCGTTTCACGAATCTTGGGCAGCAGATCCTGCACGCCCCCGACGATCGCCAGGGTTGAGGCGGAACCCGCTTTCAGCACCGTCATCAGAACCGAGCGATGACCATCGACCCGGACTTCGTTCTGCTGGGGCGGAGAGCCGTCGCGTACGTGGGCGACATCGCTCATGAGCACGGTCACGCCGTCTACGGTTTTAATCGGCAGCGAGTTGAGCGTGTCGACCGCCGAAGGGCTGTTGTTCAGGCTGACATCGTATTCATAACGGCCGATTTTGGCCGTACCTGCTGGGGTGATCTGGTTTTGCGCAGCCAGGGCCGTGCCAACGTCCGTCGCCGAGAGGTGATGGGCGGCGAGCAGTTGCGGGTCGAGATCGATCTGGATCTGGCGTGTCCGTCCGCCATACGGTGATGGGATCGCAGCCCCCTGAACCGTGGCAAGGTTGGGGCGAATGAAGTTCTGTCCGCTGTCGAAAAGCTGCTTTTCCGAAAGATGTTTGGAAGAGAGGGCCAGTTGCAGGATCGGCACGGTGGAGGCGCTGTAGTTCAGGATCAGCGGCGGGGTGATGCCTTGCGGCATCTGCTTGAGCACCGTCTGGCTTATCGAGGTGACCTGAGCCGTCGCTGTGCGGATGTCGACGCCGGGTCGGAAGAAGATCTTCACGACGCCGATGCCGTCCAGCGACTGACTTTCGATGTGGTCGATATCGTTGACCGTCGAGGATAGCGTGCGCTCGTAATAATAGACGACGCGACCGGACATGTCCTGCGGGGGCAGGCCGTTATAGGTCCAAACCGCCGCGATGACCGGGATCTTGATGTCGGGGAAGATATCCGTCGGAGTCTTCATCCAGGCTACCGTCCCACCGATCAGGATCAGAATAGCTAGGACGACGAACGTCAGCGGTTTGCTGAGCGCGATTTTGACGATTTGGAGCATGGCCATCTCGGATCAAAGCAGAACAGGTAGAGTGCGGTGCGCCATGTTGTGCCGCACTGCACCATCGAACTGTCGCGAGATCGGCCTCTGTGCGAGTTTGCGCTAGTGAATTAAAATTCACCTGGAAGCGGGGCGATTACGGCATCCGGTGGTGTCACCAGTGCGATCGCAAGGCCGGGTTCGTTATCACGAAGCTCCAGCTCGAACTGGTGCAAGTGAGCAATCGCAGCAACTATGCTGAGGCCCAGCCCGTATCCCGAGATGCCGCTGCCGACGATGCCTCGCTCGAAGCGATGGAGGGCTGTTGCCCGCTCTCCGGGCGCGATGCCGGGCCCGTCGTCGGCCACCGTGATGCGCACGGCGCCGCGAATGTCCCGCGAGGCCGAGATCGCGATATGCCCGGATGTCGGCGCATACTTGATCGCATTGTCGAGCAGGTTGCTGAGCGCCTCGAACAGCAGGCTGCCATCGGCAAACAGACATAGGGCGTTGGCAGAATGGCAGGTAAGGTTCTGGGCACGCTCTTCGGCTAACGGACGATAAAGGTCGATCAGCGTCGCCAGCAAGTCGCCCACATCTACGGGGGCGAAGCCCGCTCGTCGGGTACGGGCCTCGATTTCGGAGATGCGCAGCAGGCCTGCGAAGCGCCCAAGGGCGTGATCCAGATCGCCGATCGCCGCATCAAGCGCGCTGATGAGCGTGGGGTTCCCTTCGTTTTTTGTGCGGATCTGTGAAAGACGTCCGCGTACGCGTGTAAAGGGGGTGCGCAGGTCATGGGCGATCGCGTCAGTCACTGATTTGGTCTGGTTGACCACCTGTGCCACTTCCTCGACCATGGCGTTCACAGTGCGGGCGAACTGGTCGAACTCATCGTCTCGGCCGGTCAGCGGCATGCGCTCGTCAAAGCGGCCGGCGGCGATCCGGCGGGCGACGTTCTGCAAGTGACTCACCCGTCGAAGCGGCGCCAGGCTGAGTGCGGTTCCCAGTGTCAGCATCAGCAACAGGATCACGAGGCCGCTCGCCACGAAAATAACGGTCATACGCTGGCGCAGATCGACCACGAGCGTGATATCCCTTCCGATCAGAAGCATGTCCCCTTTGCCGACAGGCACGGCAAGCAGCCTTATCGCGGTGCGGATTCCGGGCTGGGCTGCCAGGTCGTGCGGATGACGGTTCAGGGCGCTGACCCGCGCGGTCAGGTTTCCGGCAATTCGGTGCCCGGATGAATCCAGCAAGGCGTAATAGTTCAGTCCGCTGATATCGCGGGCGAGTGAGGAGTCGATTTCGTGTGGCACGTCTTCGGACGGGATGGACTGCATGCGTGCCGCCTCGCGCTTGAGGATGCGGTCGGTGCGCGCGTTTATCTGGTCGGCGCTGAACAGGTAGATGACGAGAATCAGCAGCGCCACGCCGGCTATCGCGACGGCGCCCAGTACCACGGTCAGGCGAAAGGTGCTGGTGTTGCGGATATCGGCGAAGCGCAGACGCCAGGGGCGTGCCATGTCGCTCAGTCCAAAGCCGGGCGTTCGGGTTTCGGCGGTGTGCGGGCCGATATCCGAGGGCATATCCGGAATGCCGCTATCCGGCATCGAAACGGTATCCTTCGCCTTTCACCGTCACGATCGGGGAGGGGGTGCCGGGTTGGTCCAGCTTGCGGCGCAGGCGAGCGATATGGACATTGATGAGGTTTGCGCCGGGATCGAAGAAATACCCCCAGACCTTTTCGAAGATGATGCGGCGGCTGACGACCTCTCCGGCATTGCGCATAAGGAATTCGAGAAGGCGCAATTCCATGTGCAGCAGCTTTACCGGTTCACCGTTGATGGCAACGCTGCGGCGTACCAGATCGAAGACGATCCCACCGCCCTGCAGCATTACAGGCTCGTCGACACCGCCGGCGCCTGCGCGCCGTAGCAGGACTTCCACCCGGACGGCCATTTCGCCCGGTGCAAAGGGCTTGACCAGATAATCGTCGCCACCGGCGCGCAGACCGGCGATCCGGTCGTCGACATCGCTGAGCGCACTGATCATCAACACGGGGGCGGTAACACCAAGGCGGCGCAATTCGCCCAGAACCTCAAGCCCGTCCATGTCGGGCAGCATGCGGTCGAGGGTCAGGCAATCGAACGAAGCCTCCCGGGCGCAGGCGATAGCCTCGGCGCCGGTCGCGCGGTGTTCGGCTTCCTGGCCGTGGGATTGCAATTCCTCGACGATGACACGGGCCGTAACCTCGTCATCCTCGATCACCAGTATCCTTGCCATGTCGCTGCCCTAGCAAGCCGGGGGCGACTGTCCAAGCGATTGCGTTCCTGTGCATATCCAGGGGGAAGAAGCCGGGTGCGTTCTGGCTCTTCCCCTGTTTTCCTGTGGTCGTCAGGCCATCAGGCTCCGAATTTCTCGCGCAGGTCGTAGAGTGCGATCGCGGCCTTGGCGGCCTCTCCGCCCTTGTCCTTCTGGGCAGGGTCGGCGCGGACAATGGCCTGCGCTTCGTTCTCGACGGTCAGGATGCCGTTGCCGATGGCAAGACCATCCATGGTCATTGCCATGATGCCGCGCGCGGATTCTCCGGCGACGATCTCGAAATGGTAAGTCTCGCCACGGATGACGACGCCGATCGCGACGTAGCCGTCATAGTCGCCGGTCGCATCCGCCAGCGAGATCGCGGCGGGAATTTCCAGCGCGCCCGGTACGGTGATGACGTCTGCCTTGTGACCGGCAGCCTTGAGTGCGGCGCGGGCACCGTTCACCAGCATGTCGTTGAGGGCGGCGTAGAAGCGGGCTTCGACGATGAGGAAGCGGGCCATGAATCTTATGCTCCGTAAGCGACGTCGGCGAGCGACGCGGTAGGGGTGGGGTTCAGCGGAATGGGGCGTTCACCGGCGATGGTAAGGCCGTAGCCCTCCAGTGCGATCAGCGAATGGCGCGAATTGCTGAGCAGGATCATGTCGTGGATTCCCAGTTCGGCCAGGATCTGGGCGCCGATCCCGTAGTCGCGCAGTTCATCGGCTTCGGGCGCAGGCGCCGCCGTCGATGCGGTCTGCCCCATCCGGTTGATGAGGACGATCACCCCTTGGCCTTCCTCGGCGATGATGTCCATCGCGCGATGCAGCAGGCCGGTGCGGTTGGGGGTATTTTCGCCCAGAACGTCGGCATACATGGAAAGCGCATGCATGCGTACCAGCGTGGGCTTGTTGGGATCGAGGCGCCCCTTGATGAGGGTCAGCGTTTCATCGCCCGTTGCACGGTTGTGATAGGTGCGCGCCACCCATTCGCCGCCATGACGGCTGCGGAACGTGCGCTCGCCCCGCGCTTCGACCAGTCGGTCGTGGCGACGGCGATAGGCGATGAGATCGCGGATCGTGCCGATCTTGAGATCGTGCAGGCGAGCGAAGGCCATCAGGTCGTCCATGCGCGCCATCGTGCCGTCGTCCTTCATGATCTCGCAGATCACGCCGGACGGATTGAGTCCGGCGAGGCGCGAGATATCGACGGCGGCCTCGGTATGGCCGGTACGCACCAGCACGCCGCCCTCGCGGGCGCGCAGCGGGAAGACGTGGCCCGGCGTCACGATATCCTCGCGCGACTTGGTGCCGTCGATGGCGACCGAGACGGTGCGGGCGCGGTCGGCGGCAGAGATTCCGGTGGTCACGCCTTCGCGCGCCTCGATGGAGACGGTGAAGGCGGTTTCATGACGGGTGCCGTTGTTGCGGCTCATCAGGTCGAGGCCGAGTTCGTCGATCCGGCGGCCGGTGAGGGCAAGGCAGATCAGGCCGCGACCGTGCGTGGCCATGAAGTTGATCGCAGCGGGCGTCGCCATCTGCGCGGGGATGATGAGATCGCCCTCGTTCTCGCGGTCTTCGTCGTCGACGAGGATGAACATGCGGCCATTGCGTGCCTCGTCGATGATCTCCTCGATGGGGACGAGCACCGGGCGGTCGTCGTTCGAGGTGAGGAAGCGCTCAAGCTTGCCGAGCGTATCGGCGGTGGGATTCCAGCTTTCCTCGGCGCAATCGCGCAAGGTGTTGGCGTGAAGACCTGCGGCGCGCGCAAGGCCCGCCTTGCTCATACCGCCTTCGCTGACGAGGCGACGGACCTGATCGATGATGTTGCCGGACATTGAAATCTCATTCGCACATTGTGATGTGATTCTCATGTGGCGAATGTCACATCATGATGCAAGGGGATTGTCAGAGGCCGTCATCCGCCTCGTGGCGAATCTCGTCCGCGCGGCGGCGTTTGCGGGCCTGAAGATCGCGCAGGCGCGGGATGCGGTCGTCGATCACATCGGCCAGTACGGCACCGCGCTGCCCGGCGGGGCGGTCGGGGCCGGCGGTCGAATCGCAGAAGGTCTGGCGCTCGATCTCGGCATTGAGCAGGGCGCCGAGCAGGACGCCGTAAGCACTGAGGAACAGCCACATGAGGAACACGACGATGGCCGAAAGCGAGCCGTACGTGGCGTTGTAATTGCTGATATAGGCGACGTAGAGCGAGAACCCGAACGAGACGAGGATCCACAGCAAGGTCGCCAGCAGCGAGCCGGGGGCGAGCCAGCGCCACTTGGCGGGGCGTCGATCCGGTCCGTAGCGCATGATCAGGGCGAAGCCGCAGGAGCCCAGCGTCACCGCCAGCGCCCAGGTGAGCCATTTGAAGAACAGCGCGGTGGAATCGCCGAGGTAATAGGTCGCCTGCGTTTGCAGCCACGCAAAGACGCCGCCCGAAAGAACGCCCGTCAGCGCAAGGCCGATGGCGGCGACCGTCAGCGAGGCTGCGCGCATCCACAGGGCGATGAAGCTGCGGGTCTCGCGCTCTTCGTTAATGATGTTGAGCGCGCTGATCATCCCGTTGGCGGCGCGCATGCCGCCATAGATTGCGAAGAGCAGCGCGATGATCAGGGCGAAGCCGGTCACGCCGTGGCTGGTGCTGACGATCTGCATGAGCTGCGCCTCGATCAGGCGGGCGACGTCGCCGGGCACGACCTTGACGATCGCCTCCATCTGTCCGCGCACCGTCTGCACATCGCCGATGAGGCCATAGGTCATGACCGTCGCGGCGATCAGCGGGGTGATGGCGAGGAAAGTATAAAAGGCCAGGCCTGCCGAAAGCAGCGCCAGTTCGTGAAAGCCGATCATCACCCATACGCGCTTGAGTACGCGGCGCCAGGCCGAGAGCGGCATCTGCCAGGGCGCCTGCGCAAAGGCACCGGGGGGATGTTGTTGTGGATCGGTTGCCGGATTCATCACGCGCGGGCTGGCCTTTCGGGAACTTTCGGTGTTGCAATGCGATAGGCGTATTCAGGAAGATTCGGACTATCCGTTATGGACAGGTGGCCGGTCTTATGAGGGGGATGACTCGTCACATATCGCATGTCTTGGCTAATGGACCATCAGGCGGCTGGTTCCCGGCGTAGTGTGCGCAAGGTTTTCGCGCAGGCCCGCAGTGTGCAGGCGGGATCGTTGACACTCGTCGCGGTTCTGGCGCTGGCGAGCGCCCCTGCCTTTGCACAGGATACGGCAAAGGACGATGCGGCGAAGGCCGATGCCGCGCAGCAGCCTTCGGCACCGAGCGCCGCGCCTGACGCTGTGCCGAGCGGGGCACAGACGCAGGATGCCGATGCCTCGCTGGAGGCGGGCAAGGTTCCGGTTCCGGCCGCACCCGCCGACGTGCCGCTGCCCAAGGTCGATCCCGTCATCACCGATCAGGAGTTTAACGGAGCCGTTCCCGCGCTTTCGCCGCAAGATGATCCGGAGATGGACAAGCCTCTGGAATCGATCGGCGATTTCGAGTCCCGCATGGCGCGGGAGCAGGCGGCTCCGGCGACGGATGGACAGGCGGGCAAGGGGCAGTCCGCTGCCGCAACTTCTCCTGCGACCGCAGCGGCGGATGCTTCCGCATCGCAGAGCGCCTCTGCGGATGTTGCTGCCAATCCCTCCAGCGATCCCGAACTGTCGCAGCCGCTCCCGGCCCTGAACAGCTTCGAGGTGACGCCGGTGCAGTTCACGGCAAAGGACGAGAGCGCCAAGCAGCCGGAAGTGCGTTATGTCACAGTGCTCAAAGGCCTCGAAAATGCCGATGAGGAGACCGACACGAACATGGCCAGCCAGTTCAAGTCGCTCTCGGCGCTCGACAAGGGGCATGGCAAGGCGGCGAACCTCGCGATGCTGTCAGCGCGGCTGACCGAGGACAGCAAGCTGATGGAGACCATCCTTGCCTCGCAGGGATGGTATTCGCCGGTGGTGCGGACCCGCATCGCCCCGGCGGATGAGGCGGGCGGGCCGCTGAAGGCGAGCGTCACGGTGACGCCTGGTACGCGATACACCTTTGCCTCGATCGACGTTCAGGCCGGTACGACGATCCCTGCCGATCTCGTTTCGAAGAACGTCGCGCTCAAGGTCGGGCAACCGATCGTGGCGGACCGGGTGCAGGGCGCCGAGGCGCAGATCGCCGTGGTGCTGCCCGAGAACGGCTATCCTTTCGCCAAGATCGGCCAGCGCGACATTCTGCTCGATGAGGATACCGGCAAGGGCGATTACACGCTGCCGGTCGATGTCGGCGCGCGGGGCAGCTTCGGCGGCTTCACCACCGAGGGTGATCTGGCCTTCGATGCCAAGCACGTCGCGGTGCTTTCGCGCTTCAAGCGCGGCGAACTGTACGACAGCCGCAAGGTGGACGACTTGCGCAAGGCACTCGTGGCGACCAGCCTGTTCTCGACCGTCACCGTCGAACCCAAGGACAGCGGCGAGAAGGCGCCCGATGGCACCGAGTTGGTGACACTGGACGTGAAGCAGGATGCTGGCCCGTCGCATACCATCGCCGCGCAGCTTGGCTATGCGACGGGTGAGGGCGCGACGGCGGAGGCAACCTGGACCCATCGCAACATGTTTCCGCCCGAAGGCGCACTGATCGCGCATGTGCTGGCCGGTACGTTGCAGCAGGGGGCAGGGCTGACCTTCCGCCGCTCGAACGCAGGCAAGCGGGATCGCACCTTCGAATTGGTCGCGGAAGCCTTCCACAACGATTACGACGCCTACAGCGCCTATACCGGGCGCATCGCCGCCAAGATCAGCCGGGATTCGACCAATATCTGGCAGAAGAAGATCACCTATGCCTATGGCGTGGAGGTTCTGGGCACGGCGGAAACCGATTACGAGCCCTCGACGCAGACGCGTGACCGGCACACCTTCTATGTCGCTGGGGTCAGCGGCCAGATCGGCTATGACACCAGCGACAACCTGATGAACCCGACCAAGGGTTATCGCGTCACCCTGTTCGCGGAGCCCGAGACGACGCTGCGCTCCGGCTTCAATCCCTATGTGCGCAGCCAGCTCGACGTATCGGGATACCAGCCTTTCGGTGACAGCTTCGTGCTGGCGGGACGCCTGCGACTGGCGACGATTCAGGGCTCCGGGCTCTATGATATCGCGCCTTCGCGCAGGCTTTATGCGGGCGGTGGTGGCTCTGTGCGCGGCTATGCCTACCAATCGCTGGGCGAGCAGGCACCGGACGGCAAGCCGGTCGGCGGGCGCAGCCTCAACGAGGCCTCGGTCGAGGCGCGTTATCGCTTCGGCAATTACGGCGTGGTCGCCTTTGTCGATGCCGGACAGGCCTATGCCCAGACGATGCCGCAGTTCAACGATTTGCGCTACGGCGTGGGTATCGGCGGGCGTTTCTATACCAATTTCGGTCCGTTCCGCCTCGATGTGGCGACGCCGATTGATCGGCGTCCGGGTGAGGGACGACTCAACATCTATGTCTCGATCGGGCAGGCATTCTGATGGCGGGCACGGACGATACGAACGACACGGGATCGATGAACGGGGACAACACGCGTGAGACCGGGGATCACGGGCCTGAAGATCAGGTCGCTGCGCCCGGATCTGAAACGATGGGTGAAGACGAACTGACATCGCCCCGCCGCACCGTGTGGCAGCGCGTTCGCATGCGCCTGCTCAAGACGGTGATCGCGGCGATCCTGGGCGTGATCGCGCTGGCGGCGCTGATCGTCTTCGGGATCAATACCGGGCCGGGGCGGCGCTTTGTCGCGGACCAGATTGGCGCGCTGAAGTTCGCCAACGGCATGCGGATCACCGTGGGTCGGATCGACGGCTCGCTCTATTCGAAGATGACGCTGCGCGATCTGTCGGTGCGCGATCCGCAGGGTGAGTTCCTGTTCGCGCCCGAGATTAATATCGACTGGCGCCCGTTCGAGTACCTCGACAATCATGTGAACGTGCGCAGCGCCACGGCCCAACGCGTTGTTCTGCGCCGCACGCCGCATTTCAAGCAGACGCCGACCGATCCCAACGCGCCGTTGCTGCCCGATCTCGATATCGACGTGGGACGCCTGAAAGTGGACCGCTTCGTCGCCGAGGCGCCAGTCGCCGGCAAGCTGCGCATCGTCACGGTGGATGGCCGCGCGCATATCTCGGATGGCCGGGCGCAGGTCTATGCCAACGGAGGCACGATTGCCGTCGACGGCAAGGAGGGGGGCGATCGCTTCCGCCTGAACCTCGATGCCGTGCCGGACAAGAACCGCCTCGCCATCGGCCTTGACGTCGAGGCGCCCACGGGCGGCCTGATCGCGACGATGGGCGGGCTCAAGCAGCCGATGACGCTGCGGGTCGACGGCAAGGGTGACTGGGCCACCTGGAACGGTCATCTGATCGGGCAGCTGGGCGGCGGCAAGCTGGCCGACCTCGCGCTCGAAGCGCGTAACGGCACCTTCCACATCAAGGGACCGACGCAGATCGCAAAGCTCGTCACGGGGCCAAGTGCGGCGCTGCTGGGGCCGACTACCGACGTCGACCTCACCGCCGCCTTCGAGAAGCGCCGCGCGACGGTCTCCGGCCTGATTTCCAGCGATGCCTTTTCGCTGACGCCCAATGGCGTCGTCGATCTGGGGCAGAACACCTTCGGAGACCTCAAGCTGGCCTTCGTGCTGCGCAAGGCGACAGCCATCGCCCCGAACCTGAGTGGTGCGGGCATGCGCGCGAACCTGACGCTGGACGGCGCGTTCGCCACCCCCAAGGTGGCCTATGTGATCGATGCGCAGCGGCTGGTGATGAACGACATGGGGCTGGAAGGGCTCCATGCCTCCGGCGCCGCAACGGTCGATGCTGATCGCATCCTGATCCCGGTTTCGGCCAGTGTTCGCCGGATTACCGGGCTTGACAGCGTGGCGGGCGGATCGCTCGCCAACGTGCGGCTGAACGGCGATCTGGCGGTCAAGGGCGGCCGGGTTCTGTCCGACAACCTGCGCCTTAAATCCGACCGGATCGATGCCAAGGTGATCGTCGTCGCCGATACCGCGAAGGGGCTCTATACCGGCGCCATCGACGGGCGGATCGACAATTACCGGCTCGACAGTGTCGGCATTTTCAACATCACCACCGACATGAAGCTCAAGAGCGAGGGCAGCGCCTTCGCCTTGCAGGGGACTGTGCGGGCGCGCTCGACCAAGCTGCTGAACGATAGTCTGCAGACCTATCTCGGCGGTAATTTCGCGGCCTCGTCCAATGTGAAGTATGGCACCGACGGCGTCGCTCATTTCTCGGACCTGCGCCTTGCCGCGCCGGATCTGGCAGTGCGCGGCGGCTATGGCAGCTGGTCGCCGAGCGGACGCATCGCGCTCGTCGCCAGTGGCACGTCGGACCGCTACGGCGCCATCGGCGTCAACGTGAAAGGCACTATCCAGAACCCCGATGCCCATGTCACGGCGGAGCATCCCGGCTTCGGCGTAGGCCTTGCCAATGTCGATGCGCGGGTCACGGGCGTTCGCGAGGGGTATCGACTGGCGATGACCAGCGACACCGATTACGGCCCGCTCAAGGCCGATGTGACGCTGGGCATGGGGAAAGCGCTGGCCGTACAGATCAACAGCGCGAACCTGTCGGGCGTCGATTTTGCAGGCCGTATCCAGCAGGTGCCGAGCGGGCCGTTCGCAGGCCAGTTGACCGCGGAAGGCAACGGCATTGGTGGCGCCTTGAAACTTTCGGCCGAGGGCAAGTATCAGGCGGTGGACTTCAACCTGCGCGCCAAGGATGCGGTGTTCAAGGGACCGGCGCAGCTGACTATCGGCTCGGCGATCATCGACGGGCGCGCGGTGCTGACCGATCAGCCGCAGGTCGTGGCCGACGCACAGGTTTCGGGCACGACGCTGGGCGCGGTCGAACTCGCTGCCGCGCGCGTGATCGTCGACTATCGCAATGGAACGGGCCGCGCGAAGGCACTGGTCGAGGGCGTCAGCGGCGTGCCGTTCCGGCTGGCCGCCAATGCCGAGCTGCAACCCAAGCTGTGGCGGGTCGCACTCGACGGGCGCGTGCGTGGGGTGGATGTGAAGACGGCATCGCCTGCCCGCATCGTCCCGACTGAGGCGGGATATGAACTCCAGCCCACCACGCTGACATTCGGCAATCAGGGCACGGCGCGCCTTAGCGGTTCCTACGGCCCCGGCATCAAGATGCAGGCGCGGCTCGAAAAGGTCGACATGGCGCTGGCCAACGGCTTCGTGGCCGACATGGGCATCGGCGGCACGGCCAGCGGCAGTGTCGACTACGAGCAGGCGACCACCGGCGCGATGCCGCAGGTGGATGCGCAGCTCTCGATCAACAATTTCACCCGTACGACTTCGGCAACGATCAGCACGCCGGTCGACATGAACTTCGTCGGCAAGCTGTCCACCGCAGGTGCGGACGTGCGCGCGGTGATCCGCCAGCGCGGTGCGGTGATCGGACGGCTGGTGACGACGCTGAGCGCCATCCCAGGCGGCAGTGACTGGGTGGCCGAGATGAAGCAGGCGCAGCTTGGCGGCGGCATCCGCTACAACGGACCCGGCGACACTCTGTTCTCGTTCGCGGGGGCTACCGGCCAGCGCTTCACGGGGCCGGTTGGCCTTGCAGCAGACTTCTCGTGCAAGCTGGCGGCGCCTTGCGTCAACGGCGTAGTGAAGGCGCGCGGCGTCAACTACGAGAACCAGACCTACGGCACCCGTCTGAGCAATATCTCGATGGACGGCCATTTCGACGGCAGCCAGTTCGTGCTCGACACCCTGACCGGCAAGGCGGGCGATGGCAGCGTCAGCGCCAGCGGTCGTGTGGGCCTCTCGGCTGAAGATGGCTATCCGATGGATGTCTCCGTCGATCTGAAGAACGCACAGCTGGCCAAGAGCGAGAACATCTCGGCGGCGGCCAACGGTACGCTGCACCTGACCAAGCAGGTTGGCCAGCCCGCGCTGCTCTCGGGCACGATCACGCTGCCTGAAACGCGCTATACCATCGTTCGGGAAGGCGCCGCGCAGGTTCCGGCGTTGACGGGTGTCCGTTTCAAGCCGCACAACATGCCCAAGCGCATCACCGGCGATGAGCCTGCACCATCGGGCACCAGTGCCTTCTCGCTGATCCGCCTCGACCTGAAGCTGCGCGCCCCCGAAAAGCTCTATGTCTCGGGCATGGGCCTCGAATCGGAATGGAGCGCGAAGCTGGCGATCCAGGGCACCAGCGCCGATCCGCGCCTATCGGGAGAGATCAACCTGATCCGTGGCACGCTCGGCTTTGCCAGCCGCTCGTTCGAGCTTTCCGAAGGGCGTGTCTCGTTCACTGGCGAGACGCCGATCAACCCGAGCGTGGCGATCACCGCGACCGATTCGATCGACGATGTGGACGTGACGGTCAGCGTTTCGGGCCGTGCCTACGACCCGCAGATCACCTTCTCGTCCTCGCCCAGCCTGCCCAATGACGAGATCGTCTCGCGCATCCTGTTCGGCAGTTCGGTGTCCAACCTCTCGGCCCTGCAGGCGGTGCAGTTGGCCGCCTCGCTCAATTCGCTGAGCGGCTCGGGCGGCGGGCTCAACCCGCTGGGCAAGCTGCGTTCGGCGACCGGGATCGACCGCCTGCGTATCCTCGGCCCTGACGAGACCACCGGGCGTGGCACGGCGCTGGCGGCAGGGCAGTACATCACCGATGACATCTACGTCGAACTGATTACCGACGCGCGCGGCTTTACCGCGACGCAGCTGGAAATCAGCCTGACGAAGTGGCTCTCGGTCATCAGTCAGGCGGGTGGCTCGAACACCACCAGCTTCAGCGTGAAGATCAAGAAGGACTACTGATGCGTCGGCTGAGGCGGGAGAGGATCGCTTTGCTTGCAGTGGTCGCCGGGGCAGCTTGCCTCGGCGGCTGCCACCGCGAGCCGACATTCGATGAGCGCTATTCGGAGGCGCAGCAGTCGATCGGCAAGACCGCGAAGGAGATCGATACGCAGATCGATGCCGGAATGCGGGCGGTGCCGACAGATGGCCCGTCATCTGCGCCCTCCGAAGAGGCGCTCTGAACGTGTTGTCCTAAACCTTTGTTTTACCCGCCGATGGCAAAGAGATTGGCGATATCAGGTGGGGCAAGTGAATGACGGGTAACGACGACAACAGGCGTGCCAAGCGACACGAAGTGCTGTTGTCGGGTCGCTTTCGCCAGTCTTCGTGGCATGTCGCCAGCGTCGAGATCGGCAACCTGTCCAGCGGTGGCTGTTGCATCGTCAGCGGTGCGCGCGCGCCGACCGAAGGGCAGGCGGTGTCTCTGCGAATCGCCGATCTCAAGGCCGTTTCCGCAAAGGTGTGCTGGGTGGCGGACGACCGCTGCGGGCTGATCTTCGACACGCCGCTGACGCCGGAAGTGCTGTCACGCTTGACGTCGCACTACGGGATCGAGATTTCATCCGCATGAGCCACGCGCTCACCATGAACGGATTACGCCGCCTGCGTGGCGTTTCAGATATGTAGGAAGAAGGGGGTGGTGGACGCACTTGGGCTCGAACCAAGGACCCGCTGATTAAGAGTCAGCTGCTCTACCAACTGAGCTATGCGTCCCCACGGATATCCGCAGGCCTACGGAAGAACCGCAGGATGGTAAGGTTTGGTGGACGCACTTGGGCTCGAACCAAGGACCCGCTGATTAAGAGTCAGCTGCTCTACCAACTGAGCTATGCGTCCACGCTACCTTGCCGTTTGAGGTAAAAACCCTTTTGGTGGAAGGGTTTCTGTCCTCGCCGATTCGGCGGCGGAGAGGCTCCTATAGCGATTGTTCCGAGTATGAAAAGCGGAAAAATGCCCTCGGCCTCAATTTAATGTCTTCGGCCCCCGGTTCCACGTGTTCACGGCCATGACGGTGCCAAGACAGATCATGTTGGTCATCATCGAAGTGCCGCCATGGCTCATGAAGGGGAGCGGAATTCCGACCACCGGAGCAAGGCCCATGACCATCATCAGGTTGATTGCGACGTAGAAGAATACCGTCGCCGTCATGCCCATCGCCAGCAAGGACGAGAAACGGTCCTGCGAGCGGCGGGCGACGCCAAGGCCCCACGAGATGATGATGCTGAACACGCCGATCACGAAGAGGCCGCCCAGCATGCCCCATTCCTCGGCCATGGTGGCGAAGACGAAGTCGGTGTGGGCCTCGGGCAGGTATTGCAGGTGGCTCTGCGTGCCGTTGCCGAAGCCCTTGCCGAACAGGCCGCCAGAGCCGATGGCGATCTTCGACTGGGTGATGTGGTAGCCGGTGCCGAGCGGATCGCTTTCCGGGTTGAGGAAGATCAGCACGCGGTTGCGCTGATAATCGTGCAGCGCGAAGAAGAAGGCAAGGGGCGCTGCGATCATCCCGGCGAGCCCTGCGCTGACGAACCACCACATCGGCAGGCCCGCGAGGAACATGACGACTGCGCCGCCAAAGCAGATGGCAAGGGCAGTGCCGAGATCGGGCTGGAGCATCACGAAGGCGGCCGGAATGCCGATCAGCACGCCTGCGGGTACAAGACCGCGCCAACTGGCGGTCATTGGCGGAGGCAAGGTCTCGTAGAACTTGGCCAGCACCAGCACGATGGCGGGTTTCATCAGCTCCGAGGGCTGAAGCGTCATGAAGCCCAGGTTCAGCCAGCGCCGACTGCCACCGCCGACCGCGCCGAACACTTCCACCATCACCAGCAGCACGACGATGGCGCCGTAGATCGGGTAGGCCCAATTGCGGAAGAAATCGCGGTTGAAGCGCGAGATTACCATCGCCATGCCCAGGAACACGACGAAGCGCATCAGGTGGTTGATGGCATAGGGCTCCCAGTGCCCACCGGCCGCGGAATAGAGCACCGCGCCGCCCAGCGAGACGAGGCCCATCAGCGGCAGGATCATGCGCCAGGGCTGGCGCGCGATCATGTCGGGAACGATCGAGCGGCTGATCACTGTCCGCCTCCGTTGGTCGGCCGCGCCGGCGGAGCCTGAATGACAGGCGCAGCCGGTTTGGGCGCATTGGGCGTCACGTTCACCGGTTCGGGCGCGGGTGACTGCGCATCGTTGACGATCGGCTGCGGGGCGTTCTGGGTATTGTCCACCTGCTGGACTTCCTCCGCCTCTTCTGCGTTCGAGACCTTGGGGGCGCCTGTGCCATATTCGGCAACATACTGGCGGAAGCGTGCATCGAGACGCTGCTTGGGCGTGCCGCCCCAGCCCGCCTCGAGCTTCTCCAGCGTCTGCATGCCAAGGTCCTTGTCGAACAGGTACGTCATGACATCCCGCGCGATGGGGTAGGCGGAGCCGGAACCGCCCCCGTGCTCGATGGCGACCGCCATGGAGTAGCGTGGATTTTCGGCAGGCGCGAAGCAGATGAAGTGGCCGTGGTCACGGTTCTTCCACAGCCCACCCTTGCCGTTACCGTGCTGCAGGCCGACGACCTGCGCAGTCCCGGTCTTGCCCGCCATCTGGATGTCGATCGGTAGTTTTGCATGGGGTGCGCTACCGTCAGGGCCATTCACCACGCGGCGCATGCCTTCGCGGACCAGAGCGAGATGCTCCTCGGGAATACCGAGTGAAGGTGCATCGGCATCGTGCGCGCCGTGGAACATGCGTGGCATCATCTTCTTGCCGGTGGCAATGCGGTTGGCGACGACCGACTGCTGCAACGGATTGACGAGGAAGTAGCCCTGACCGATCGTCGCGTTGACGGTATCGTAGGTCTGCCATTCCTTGCCGTACTTGCGCAGCTTCCACGCCGGATCGGGTACGGTGCCGTACGACTGGCCGAGCACCGGCAGATCGAAGCTCTGGCCAAGGCCCATGCGGCGGGCCATGTTCGAGATGACGTCCATCCCCATCTTCTGGGCGAAGTAGTAGAAATAGACGTCGCAGCTCTGGCGGATGGCGTGGGCCATGTTGACCGAGCCGTGGCCGCGGTGGTTCCAGCAGTGGAACACGCGGTTGCCGACGCGCAGGCCGCCGTTGCAGACCACGCTTTCTTCGGGATCGAGCCCGGCTTCGAGAAAGCCGAGCGCAGCCGACGGCTTGATCGTCGAGCCGGGGGGATAGAGCCCGCGCAGGACCTTGTTGCGCAGCGGAACATGGTCGTCATCCGACAGCATCTTCCATTCCAGACGGCCGATGCCGTCGGAAAAGCTGTTGGGATCGAAGCTGGGCATCGAGACCATCGCCAGCATGTCGCCGGTCGCGCAGTCGGTGACGACGACCGAGCCCGATTCAAGGCCGATGCGGCGCGCCGCGTAGTCCTGAAGATCGGCGTCGATGCTGAGGCGAAGGGTCTTGCCGGGAATATCCTCGCGCGTCTGGAGATCGCGCACGATGCGCCCCGAGGCGGTCACTTCGACGCGGCGGGCGCCGGGCGTGCCGCGCAAGTCCTTCTCGTAGACCTTTTCCAGCGCATCCTTGCCCACCTTGTAGCCGGGCGTGATGAGCAGCGGATCGTGATCCTTCTCGTACTCTTCGGCAGAGGCGGGGCCGACGTAGCCGACGAGATGGCCGACGGCAGGACCGGAGGGATAGAAGCGCGAGTAGCCGCGCTGGGTGATGACGCCGGGCAGATCGGGCAGGCGCACCGAGACGGCGGCGAACTTGTCCCAGTCGAGCCCGGTGGCGACTTCGACGGGCGTGAAGCGGTGCGACTTGTCGAGCTTGTCCTGCAAGTCCTGCAAGTCAACCGGCGTCAGGTCGAGCAGCTTGCCCAGCGTCTCGAGGGTATGTGCGGGATCGGTCAGGCGTTCGGGGATCAGGTCGACGCGGAAGTCGGCGCGGTTCGAGGCGAGCGGGATGCCCTTGCGGTCGAGAATCCAGCCCCGGCGCGGCGGGATCAGCGTCAGGTTGACGCGATTGCTCTCGGCCTGAAGCTCGTACTTGGCGTTCTCGGCAATGGCGAGGTAACCGAGGCGGGTCGCCAGCAGCACCCCGACACCGCCCTGAATGCCGCCGACCAGCAGGCTGCGGCGGTCAAAGCTGTTGCGCAGGATTGCCGGGCTGACGTGACGCTGGAAACGGAACCGGAACTTCATCGTGCGGATCTGATAGGCCTGAGACGGAAACGGTCGGCAGCGGCAATGACGCGGCCGACGAGGGGGTAGAACAGCAGCGAGATCACCAGTTGCGGCACGATCACCTGCACCATGGCATGGGCGCCGTCGATATCGGCAACGCCAAGGCCCAGCAGAATATAGGTGATCACCAGCGAGACCGCCACCAGCCATTCGGTGATGAAATTGCGCCACGGCAGGCGGGTTTCGACGAGATCGAGCGCGATGGCCGCAAGCGACCAGCTAAGCACCGCAAAGCCGATGGGCTGTCCGCTGAACAGGTCATCCACGAAGCCGAGCGGAAGGCCCGCCCAGATCGGCAGCAGGCCGGGGCGCAATTGCCGCCAGGCCAGATAGGTCAGGAAACCGAAGGGCGGCAGTACGGGGGCCGAAGCGATCAGCAGCCAGCCCGGCACCATCGAGCACAGTACGATGGTAAGCCACGGAACGATGTGGGCCAGAAGCGGCGAAGGCACCCGGTTGATCCGCGGCCGCCCGCCAAGCCGGTCGCGGGCGGAAGGGAGCAGGCTCATCAGTCTGCGGCCTGATCGTGGGTCTGCGCGGCGGCGTCGCTGGCGGCAGCTGCGCTCGATTCGTCGGCAGTCTCGACCGTGCCGGTCGCCTCGGTATCCTGATGTGCGGGCGGTGTCGGTGGTGCCCAGGTTTTCTGGACCAGCACGAATTCGCTATCGGACGGGTTGGTCAGCACTTGCGCAATACCGCCGTCGCGCAGCAGCTTGGTGATGACCACCATCGGCGTGCCGGGGCGATAGAGGCCACCCGAGCCCGACGTGACCATGACATCACCGACCTTGAGCGGATTGAGACCCAGATTGATCAGGCGGATGCGGATCGTGCCATCGCCGTTGCCCTGCGCGAAGGCGGGGACACCATCGGTCACGCGGCGGACCGGCACGACGCTTTCGGTATCGGTGATGAGCAGCACGCGCGAGCTGCGCGCGCCGACTTCCAGCACGCGGCCGATGAGGCCAAGGCGCGAGCGCACCGGCATGCCCTTGACCACGCCCTTGTCGGCCCCGGCGCCGAGCGTGGCATAACGGCGCACGCTGGAGGAGGTCGAGCTGGTCAGGCGGCCATAGGCGACAACGGTATCGTCGTCCTGTCCAAGCTGGAGCAGGGCCTTGAGGCGATGGTTCTCGTTAACCGTCGCCTGCGCCTCGACCAGACGGACCTTGGCGACAGCCAGTTCACGGCGCAGGCGCGCGTTCTCGCCGCCGGTCTGGAAGAAACCGGAAACGGTACGGATCCAGTCGAGGCCACCGGCACGCGTGTTCGCGATGGTCCTCGCGGCAGGCTCCCCGGCGTCGGCGGCAAGGGTGCGGAGCGGGGCGAAGCTTTCGGGGCTGGTCAGCGAGACCACCAGCAGGATGACGCCCACCGCCACACCCACGAACCACGCGATGTAGCTGGCAAAGGTCGAGTACTGCGCCCTGCGCGAAAAGCCGGTGCGCCGGTTGGCTGGCGGCGCCATGCGCTCTCAACTCCCTCGATCGAAGCCGGGCGGCCACATGCGACCCGGCATTAAGCATGATGCGGTTACGGGGCGCCGGCATCAAGCGCCTGCACCCCGTAACCCGCGATTTCTCAAACGGTTCGTCGTGTCGGCTCAGGCCGACATGAGCACGCCGCGATAGACCGGGTCTTCCATCGCACGGCCGGTGCCGAGCGCAACGCACGACAGCGGATCTTCGGCGACGCTGACCGGCAGGCCGGTTTCTTCGCGCAGATAATCGTCCAGACCCTGGATCAGCGCGCCGCCGCCGGTGAGCACGATGCCCTGATCGACGATATCGGCGGCGAGTTCCGGCGCGGTGTTCTCCAGCGCGATGCGCACGCCTTCGACGATGGCACCGATGGGCTCGGCCAGCGCTTCGGCGACGTTCGCCTGGGTGATGGTGATTTCCTTGGGCACGCCGTTGACGAGATCGCGGCCCTTGATGTGGATCGTCGCGCCCACGCCGTCGGCGGGGATCGTGGCGATGCCGTAGTCCTTCTTGATGCGCTCTGCCGTGGCATCACCGATCAGCAGGTTGTGGTGACGGCGAACGTGCGAGACGATCGCCTCGTCCATCTTGTCACCGCCGACGCGGACCGAGGTGGTGTAGGCAAGACCGCGCAGCGAGAGCACGGCGACTTCCGTGGTGCCGCCGCCGATGTCGACCACCATCGAGCCGACCGGCTCGGTCACGGGCATGTCGGCGCCGATCGCGGCAGCCATCGGCTCTAGGATCAGGTAGACCTGGCTGGCACCGGCGTTGCTGGCCGCATCGCGGATCGCACGGCGCTCGACCGAGGTCGAGCCCGAGGGAACGCAGATCACGATCTCGGGGTAGCGGAACAGGTTCTTCTTGCCATGCACCTTGCGGATGAAGTGCTTGATCATCTCTTCGGCGATCTCGATGTCGGCGATCACGCCGTCGCGCATCGGGCGGATCGCCTCGATGTTGTCGGGCGTCTTGCCCATCATCATCTTGGCATCGTCACCGACGGCCTTGACCTTCTTGATGCCGTTGAGCGTCTCGATCGCGACCACGGAAGGTTCGTTCAGGACGATGCCGCGATCCTGGACGTAGACCAGCGTGTTGGCAGTACCCAGGTCGATCGCCATGTTCTGGGAACCGAGTTTGAAAAATCGCGACATGAGCGAGGACATCAACAAATCCGTTTCTTGCCCCGATCCGATCCCGAACCATCGGGAATCCGCCAAGGGCAGGTTGGCATGGAAGGTGCCTCCCTTAGACGATGGCGGGATCAAACGCCAAAATTTTGTGACAAAAAGCAGGGGGAATCTGTGCCCGTCCGTCTCGAATTGGCGCCAGTTCGCCGATAGTGTGCCCCAACGGCGCATTTGCCGGTGAAGCCTGTGGCGTAATGGTGCGAATCGGCTCTGCCGGACGTTCGTTTTCGCCTTTGTTTCAGCCTGCGAATCACTTCCGAACCAAGGACCGATTCTTTTCATCATGCCCACGATCCGTCGCCTGATCCGCCGTCTGCCCGAACATCTCGTCAACCGCATCGCGGCGGGCGAAGTGGTGGAGCGCCCCGCCGCCGCGCTCAAGGAACTGGTCGAGAACGCGATCGATGCCGGGAGCACCGAGATCGCCGTGCGTCTGGTCTCGGGCGGGCTCGACCTGATCGAAGTCACCGACGATGGCTGCGGCATGGAGCCTGACCAGATCGCGCTGGCGCTGGAACGGCATGCGACGTCCAAGTTGCCCGACGAGGCGATCGAACTGGTCGCCACGCTGGGCTTTCGCGGCGAGGCGCTGCCCTCGATCGGGTCGGTGGCGAAGCTGACTATCGAAAGCCGCCCGCATGACGCCGATGAGGGCTGGCGCCGCGTGGTCGATCACGGGCAGGTGACGGTGGACGAACCCGCTGCGCTGCCGCCGGGCACGCGCATCCGGGTGGAAGATCTGTTCGGCAAGGTGCCCGCACGGCGCAAGTTCCTGCGCTCTGCGCGCTCGGAATATGCGGCCTGTCAGGACGTGGTGCGGCGTTTGGCGATGGCGCGGCCCGATGTCGGCTTCACGCTGGAGCACGACGGGCGCCGGGTGATTGCGGTGCAGCCGCGCGAGGAACTGGCGGCCCGCGTCGCCCGCCTGATCGCGCGCGAACTGGCCGAGGACGGCGTGCTGATCGATGCCGAACGCGGCCCTTGCAGGCTGACCGGCGTCGCAGGCCTGCCGACCTACAATCGCGGCGTCGCCGATCACCAGTACCTGTTCGTCAATGGACGCCCGGTGAAGGATCGCCTTCTGGTGGGAGCGGTGCGCGGTGCCTATTCGGACATGCTGGCGCGCGATCGCCATGCGGTGCTGGCGCTGTTCCTTGAACTTCCGCCCGAGGAAGTGGACGTCAACGTCCATCCGGCCAAGACGGAGGTACGCTTTCGCGACCCTGCTTTCATCCGTGGTTTTCTGGTTGGTGCGCTGCGTCATGCGCTGGAAGGCGCAGGCCAGCGTAGCGCGCAGCCGCCTTCGGCAGGGGCGATGGGCAACTGGCAGGTCGAGCCGGTGGCGCCGCGTGCCGAACCTGCACCGAGCCTCGGATCGCTTTTTGCCCGTGAATATGCCCCGACTTCGGGACGCTTTTCGGAAACGCGTTACGAGCCCTCGCGCGTTTCCGAGGCCGGAGAGGTCTGGCGCAGCTATGAGCAGTCGGTCATGGCCGAGCCTTCGGGCCGTGCCGAAATACTGCCCGAAGAGGCCGCCGGGGAGGAGGAAGCCTTGCGCTACCCGCTGGGCGTGGCGCGCGGGCAGGTGTCCGACACCTATATCATCGCCGAGGCGGAGGATGGGCTTGTCATCGTCGACCAGCATGCCGCGCACGAGCGTCTGACGCTCGAACGCCTGAAAGCGGCAGGTGCCGAAGATGCGATGAAGCGCACGCAGGCACTGTTGCTGCCCGAAGTCGTCGAACTGGAGGAAGTCGCCTGCGATGCGCTGGAGGACAAGCTGGAGGATCTGGCGCGCTTCGGGCTGGTGCTGGAGCGCTTCGGGCCCGCCGCGATGCTGGTGCGCGGCGTGCCGTCGGTGCTGGGCAAGGCGAATATTGAATCGCTGGTGCGCGACGTGTCGGACGACCTTGCGAAGAACGGCGACGCGCTGCTTCTGGGCGAGAAGCTCGACCTCGTGCTGGCGACGATGGCCTGCCATGGATCGGTGCGGGCAGGGCGCTCTTTATCGGTGGCCGAAATGAACGCGCTGCTGCGCGAAATGGAGCGAACGCCGCGCTCGGGCCAGTGCAACCATGGACGCCCTACGTGGGTTAAACTTGCACACAACGACATCGAAAAGCTGTTTGGACGAAAATGACAAGAAAAGGTCTTCTCGGTTTTTGTACCCCCATTGCACTGGCAGCCTCGCTGACAGCCTGCCACCACCAGCCCACCCCTGAAGATCGCGCTTCCGATGCCAGGGATATCGCGATGGTGGAGCGGATGAACGAGACGCCGCTGCGGCCGATCCAGCCCAAGGCGCTGGACGGCGCTGCGATCGCGCGTTTCGGCCTCGATCGACCGGGCTGCATGTTCACCAAGCATGGGCAGGCGGCGATGATCTTCTTCGCAGGGGCCCAGGACGGCTACATGCTGGTCGATGGCGATCTCCAGCGTTTCGCCGCGCAGGAGGATACCGCCCAGATCACCGACAATGCGCGAACCGGCTATGTGGGCCTGCGCTATACCGTCGATTTCCTGCGCCAGCCCTCCGACATGGACTCAGGTGACGGGATGGACGGCCTTGCCACGCGCATGATCGTCCATGACCCGCATCATCGCGTGGTCTTCACCGCCGACGGGGCGATGGCCTGCCATAATTGAGGGCAAACCAGCGCTTATTTGCGCAAGGCGGCCTTGAACGGAACGTCGTTTCCATCGGCCTCGGGTTTGGGCGCGAGCCCGAGGAGGTCGCGCACCAGCGGTTCCACGTCCACGTTGTCGAATGAGGCAAGCGCGCCTTTACGCTCGATGTCGGGCCCTGCGGCGATGAACAGCGCGGCCATTTCGGGCGCGGCATTGTCCCAGCCATGGCTGCCGCCGGTCTTTTCCTCGGTGGGCGCCGTCGCAGCGATCTGCCAGCCGGTATCGGCAAGGCAGAAGTAGGGCGCGATACGCGGATTGGTGCCGTAGTGCAGCCGCGCTGGAATCTCGCCCTTGCGCCAGCACTGCATGTGGTCGTGCGGCACGAGCAGGGCGGCTTCCAGTTTCCCGGTGTTGCCTTCGGTCGGCTGAAGCGCCGCGAAAGGCCCGGAATCGACGATCCGATAGAGTGCAGGATCGGCCACCTTGTCGAGCGCGACCACCCGCTGACTGGAAATGGCTGCCATGCCATGATCGGCGACGACGATTACGTCGGCCTTGATGCCTTGCGCCTTGAGCCCCGCGACCAGATCGCCGATGTGCCTGTCGACTTCATGGATCGCATCGTTGGTGCGGGCATCGTCGGGGCCGTACATGTGGCCTGCGGTATCCACCGTGTCGAAATAGAGTGTGACGAGGCGCGGACGGATGGCTGCAGGGCGCCGCATCCAGTCGAGCACGGCATTCACGCGCTGGGTGGCATCGACGGCGCCGTTGTATTGCTGCCAGTCCTCGGGCCGCGTGCCGCCCGTGACCACAGGATAACCGTGCTGTGCCATGGCGCCGCCCCAGCCGATGTTCGATCCGGGCCAGAACATCGTCGCGGTGCGGATGCCGGCCTTTTCGGCGGCGACCCAGATCGGCTCGCCCTCATCCCACCAGAACGGATCATCGCTTTTCATCGTGAACGTCTCGCCGGGGCGACGAGGATCTTCAAACGTGTTGCCGACGATGCCGTTATGGTCCGGGTATTCGCCGGTCACGAGGGCCCAGTGATTGGGGAAGGTCTTGGACGGGAACGAAGGGCGCATCGCTGCCGAGATGCCTTTGCCCGCCAGTGCCGAGAGATTGGGTGTGATACCCCGCTGGAGGTAGTCCGCCCGGAACCCGTCGATGGAGACCAGAATGACTGCGGGCCGCTTGCTCGAAGACGCCTCTTCCTGAGCAGTTCCCTGATGGGCGAGAGCGGGAACGGGCGAGAGCGCCAGCAGGGCGCCGAGCAGGGGAGCGAATCGTGACATGGGCCAATGCTTAGCCGCTCGATCATGACAGTTCAGCATCCGGATCGCGTGAACATGCAAGAAATCGCGGTGCATGCGAAAAAGGCGCCGCAACCGCGACGCCTCTTCGTGTTCCCGAATGGGAAGGCGGATCAGACGTTGAACTTGAAGTGCATCACGTCGCCGTCGGCCACGAGATACTCCTTGCCTTCCTGACGCAGCTTGCCCGCTTCCTTGGCCGCGCTCTCGCCGCCCAGCGTCACGAAGTCCTCGTAGGCGATGGTTTCGGCGCGGATGAAGCCACGCTGCATGTCGGAGTGGATGGTGCCCGCGGCCTCAGGCGCCTTGGCGCCCTTGTGGACGGTCCAGGCGCGGGCTTCCTTGGGGCCGACGGTGAAGAAGGTGAGCAGTTCGAGCAGCTCGTACCCGGCGCGGATAATGCGGGTGAGGCCGGTTTCGTGCAGGCCCATTTCCTCCAGGAAGACGAGGCGCTCTTCCATGTCCATGCCGACCAGATCGGCCTCGATCGCGGCGGAGACGATCACGGCAGTGGCGTTCTCGGCCTTGGCCTTCTCGAACACGCGCCTGGAAAAGTCGTTGCCCTCGGCAGCGCAGTCTTCCTCGACGTTGCAGACGTAGAGCACCGGCTTGGCGGTGAGCAGCTGCGCCTGTGCGAAGACGCGGGCTTCGTCCTCGTCCTTGGGCTGGGTCAGGCGCGCGGGCTTGCCGTCGCGCAGCAGGTCCAGCGCCTGCCCGAGCACGGATGCGGTGATCTTGGCTTCCTTGTCGCCCTGCGTCGCCTTCTTCTGGGCGGCGGGGACGCGCTTTTCGAGGCTTTCGAGGTCGGAGAGCAGCAGCTCGGTTTCGACCGTCTCGGCATCGGCGATGGGATCCACCTTGTTGTCGACGTGCTGGATATCGTCGTTCTCGAAGCAGCGCAGCACGTGGACGACGGCATCGACCTCGCGGATGTTGCCGAGGAACTGGTTACCCAGGCCTTCACCCTTCGAGGCGCCGCGCACGAGGCCGGCGATGTCGACGAACGAAAGCTGCGTCGGGATGATCTTGGCCGAACCGGCAATCGCGGCCAGCTTGTCCAGCCGCACGTCGGGCACGCCGACCTGGCCGACGTTCGGCTCGATCGTGCAGAACGGATAGTTCGCCGCCTGTGCGGCCTGCGTCTCGGTCAGCGCATTGAACAAGGTCGACTTGCCGACATTCGGCAGGCCCACGATCCCGCAACGGAAACCCATCTCGTCATTCTCCTCTGGCGCGGCTGCGAAGGTACGCGAAGGCTCCGGCTGGGCGGTGTGGCCAGTGATGGCGACCATCCGCGCCGGGCGCGCGCCCGCAGCCTGTCGCGCGAACATGCGCCGCCCATAGCGCCGGTATCGCGGCTTGACCAGTTGTCAGCGTGCGACCAAGCCTTGTCCTTCACGGAAATTTCAGGGCTGGGGCCCTAGCAGGATGCCATGAGGACTCTTGTTCGCCTTCTCGCACCGCTTCCTGCGCTGGCTCTGCTGGCGGGATGCGGAGACAGTCCCGAAACGCTCTATGCCAAGGCGCAGGCCGATTTCGCCTCGGAGAACTACGTGGCGGCGCGCGTCCTGCTCTCGAAGGCACTCGACAAGAGGCCCGGTAATGTTGCGATGTTGGTGTTGCTGATGCGCGCGCAATTGCGGCTGGACGATCCCGATGGCGCGGAGACGACGCTGCGGCGATTGCAGAAGGCAGGAGCAGGCGAGGCGCAGCTTCGCACCTTGCGTGCCGAACTGGCCTTGCTGGAGGGCGATCCCAAGGCGGCGCTGTCGCTGATCGGGGCCGACGCCACGCTCGAAGGCTGGAAAGTGCGGGCGCAGGCGCAACTGGCGTTGGGGGACGAAAGAGGCGCGGTGTTCGCATTCGAAAAGGGGCTCGCGCTCGGCGACGATATCGAACTGGAAACCGCCTATGCCCGCTACTGCCTGCAATCGGGCGATGTGGATGGCGCGGCGCGCATTTATGACCGGATGAAGGCGAGCGCTCCCAAGGCTTACGAGACGCTGGTGCTGGCGGGAGATATCGCCGCCGCGCGCGGGCAGGGCGAGGCGGCCATCGCGGCCTATCGCGCCGCCACTGCGGCGTTCCCGCAAGAGATCGCGCCGGTCATTGCGCTGGCCAACCAGTACGACGCGAAAGGCGCGTTTGACGACGAGGCGCAGGCCGTGGCGCAGGCGGGCAAGCTCGCGCCCGACAATCCCGATGTGCAGGTACTCCAGATCCGCGAACTCTACCGGCAGGGCGCATGGGAGAAGATTCGCCTGACCCTGCAGGATCAGGACAGCGATCTCGATCCGGCCTCTCCCACCGGGCTCTCCTATGCCGAGGCGCTGCTGCATACCGGCCATTCCGAGCAGGCGCGGGTGATGCTTAACCGGGCGACATTGCGAGTGCCGGACAATCCCTATTCGCAGATGCTGCTGGGCATCGCGCAGTTGCAGTCGGGCGATCCGCAAAGCGCGTGGAACACGCTGTTCCCGCTGACGAAATCCGCGCTGGTGAATCCCGAGGCGCTGCGTACTGCGGAGAAGGCGGGGCGGATGATCCATGCGCCGGAGGCTGCGTTGCTGGCAGTGAGGCTCCAGCCCGACCGGCTCAAGGTGCACACGGCGCTGGTCGATCAGGGCGCGGCAGCGATGGCCGCGCACGATTGGAGCCGGGCGATGGCGGTCTATGGCAAGCTGTCGGCGGAAGGTCCGCCCGATCCCGAAGTGTTCAAGCGGCTGGCGCTGGCCAGCGACGGACTGGGCCAGCATGCCGCGGCGATCGGCTATGCCGACAAGTCGCTGGCGCTCGCGCCGGACGATACCGATGTGCTCTATGTCGGCGGGCTGGTTCGCTCGAATGCAGGGATCGATCTGGCGGCAGCGGAGAGGATGCTGTCCCAGGCATCGAGCGCTGCGCCGCAGAACAGGGTGCTGGCAACCGCTTTGGCCAAAGTGAAGCGGATGCGCGGGTCGGCGGCAACGAGCTGAAACGGAAAAGGCCCGCCCTACCGTACAGGTAGAGCGGGCCTTTCGGTAGGCTTCCGTCTGGAGCGCTTACTTCTTGGTAGCAGTGCGACGGCGGCGGGCAACGGCCAGACCGACGAGGCCAAGGCCCATCATGCCGAGCATGCCCGGCTCGGGAACGGCCGTGCTGCCGCCCGACGAGCCGCCCGAGGTCGAACCGCCCGAGGTCGAGGTCGTGCCACCCGAGGTGGTGGTGCCGCCCGAGGTCGAGGTCGTACCACCCGAAGTGGTGGTGCCGCCGGAGGTCGAAGTCGTACCGCCCGAAGTGGTGGTGCCACCCGAAGTCGACGTGGTGCCGCCCGAGGTCGACGAGCTCCAGCCGCCCGAGCTGGACGACGAGGACGAGCTGCTCGAACCACCCGAGCTGCTGCCGCCCGACGACGAGCCGCCCGATGAGCTGGGGGTGCAGAAGATCAGCAGGAAGCAGCCGCCCGAAGAGCCGCCGCCATGGGCCAGCGCCGGAGTGGCGGCAGTGATCGAAGAACCAGCGACGAGCGCGGCGGCGAGGAGCGTCTTGCGGATCATATCGAGTGTTCCCTGTTTGCGAAATGGATTGCCAATATCCTTCGCAAACCCCGTGCCAAATACGGAAAAGCGTGCAGTATAAAGGTTAACACGTTTCGGCCGGTTGGTAACTTGTAAGCGGTTCCGACACTTTAGGGGGCTGAATTACCGTGTTTCTGAAAGGTTAACGGATATCGCGGCGCAGCTGCCGATCCTTGCAGTTGCGCTCAATCCCGCATCCGCAGGGCAACGTCATTCATGAAGCGGGTATCTTCGCCATCCACCAGCCGGTCTGCCTCGGCGGCCACAGCACCCAGCATGTCGGCCAGCGGGTCCATCTCGGCCTTGGTGTAGTTGCCCAGCACATAGCCGGTCACGCGATCCTTGTGGCCGGGGTGGCCGATGCCGAGGCGGATGCGGCGATAGTCCGGGCCGATATGCTGGGCGATCGAGCGCAGGCCGTTGTGCCCGGCATGGCCGCCGCCCACCTTCACCTTGACGCGGAAGGGCTCGATATCGAGTTCGTCGTGGAACACGGTGAGGGCATCGGGCTCCAGCTTGTAGAAGCGCATCGCCTCGCTCACCGCGCGGCCGCTTTCGTTCATGAAAGTGGCGGGCTTGAGCAGCAGCACCTTGTCGCGACCGATGCGGCCTTCCTGCAACCAGCCCTGAAACTTCTTCTGCACCGGACCGAAGTTGTGGATCTCGGCCAGCGCATCGATCGCCATGAAGCCCACGTTGTGACGGTTGAGCGCATATTGCGCGCCCGGATTGCCGAGGCCGACCCACAGCTGCATGGCGATATTCCCGATAGTCAGATGGTTGAGCGGCGCGGATAGCGCGCGAGGGGCATTCCGCATAGGCCGGGAGGGTGTAAACTGTCCCGCATACGAGAAAGGCCCCGCCTGCATGCCGGATCGAACCGGGGCAGGCGGGGCCTTTCGAAAGCGGCAAAAGCGCGGCGCGATTACTCGGCTGCGGCTTCTTCCTGACCTTCTTCGCTCTTCAGCGCCGACGGAGCAGCGATGGTGGCGATCGTGAAGTCACGGTCGGTGATGGCGCTCTCGGCGCCAGCCGGCAGCTTCACGTGGCTGAAGTGGATCGATTCGCCCACGTCGAAGCCGGTCACGTCGACGACGATCTCATGCGGGATCTTGTCGGCATCGCAGACCAGTTCGAGGTCGTGACGAACGATGTTCAGCACGCCGCCGCGCTTCAGGCCCGGCGAGGCTTCTTCGTTCTGGAACACCACCGGCACGTTGACGTGCACGGTCGCGCCCTTGACGAGACGCAGGAAGTCGGCGTGGAGCGGACGCTCGTTGACGGGGTGGAAGGCAACGTCCTTGGGCTGCGTACGCACGGTCTTGCCGTCCACTTCGATCTCGATGATCGAGTTGAAGAAGTGACCGGTGCCCAGCTGGCGGGCCAGTTCCTTGGCTTCGACGTGGATCGAGAGAGGTGCTTCGTTACCACCATAGATCACGGCGGGGACGCGGCCTTCGAGGCGCAGAGCACGGGAGGCTCCCTTGCCTGCCCGTTCGCGCGTCTCGGCCGGCAGGTTAAGCGTATCGCTCATAGGACTTGCCTTTCAAAACTGGATAAGTTCACGGCGCCGCAGCGACCATCGCTGTGCACCGTCCCGCCACGCCTCCAGGGATGACCATGACGGGAAGCGCGCGCCGTTACGCGAAAATCGGGCGATTTGCAAGCTGGCCCGTGTTTTCGGACCTCACTCGACGCGGGTGACGGTGTACCCGCGTGCGGCCAGCATGGCGGGCAGGCCTTCCGGTCCTGCCATATGGGCAGCGCCCACCGCCACGAACGGGCGTTTGCCGGTCGCGATGGCCGCGGCGATCCGGCCTGACCAGTCGCGATTGCGCCCGGTGAACAGCACGGCGCGAAGGTCCGGCACGGCGAGCAGGCCGCGACGGGTTTCGGCGGTGAGGGCGGTCATGTCGCCCTTCGCCCAGTCCTGTGAAATGTCGGTGTCGGGCGTATTCGCCTCGCGGACGACTTCGCTGAGGAACTGTCGCTGGTCCGCTTCGGGCAGCGAATCGAAAAGGCTCAGCTGTTTTTCCGCGCCTTCGAGTTCGACGACAGGGCGTGGCGGGGCTGCGGCGATCACCGCGCGGTCCACGCCGTTCTTCCCGTCGTCCGCGCCTTGGCCGATCCGCGCGAGCATCAGCGCCGCCGCCCAGGTGTCGGTCGCGGCGAAATCGCCGTCGTGATAGCCCCCCTTGGCAAGTAGCGCGGCCAGTGCCTTGCGATCGGCAGCAGGCACGCGCTGCGATAGCGGCGGTTCGCCTGCGCCGTGGGCAAGGCGTGCGAAGGTCGCGGCCACGGCCTTCTCGTCGGCAAGATTGGCGACTTCGACCATCACCGTGTCCGAAGCGTCGAGCGCCTTGCCGACCGCCGGTGTACGCCAGTCGAGCGGCTGCGGGGCGGTGTGAATGGTGCCGAAGAGATAGCCGGCCTTGCCGTCCGCGCTTTCGACCTTCCACAGCGCCGGGTTCGCGGGCTGCGGCGCTTTCGTGCAGGCGGCCAGCGCCAGCGGCAGGGCAAGCAGCAGCGCGACGCGGCGGAACGTTAGCAAAGCCAATTTCACTGGCCCCAACTTCACTGAACCCGAACCGCTGTCACACCGTCCTTCGCCAGCATCGCCTGCACGCTGTCGGTGCCTGCGAGGTGTCCGGCGCCCACCGCGATGAACACCGTGCCGGGCTTTTTCAGACGTTGTTCGATCCACTGGCTCCAGTTGCGGTTGCGGTTGGTGAGGAGGACTTGCCCGATCACCGGGTCGGTCATGTCGTCGTTCATCATCTTCGCCAGCGCATCGGCATCGCCCGCTTCCCAGGCCTTGACCATCTTGCCCAGCTCCGTGCCCACTTCGGGCAGCTTGTCGAGCGTGTCGTCGAGGTAGCGGAGCTGGACGTCGGCAGGCAGGGCGTCGAACAGGCCGAGCTGGTATTCCGCCGTTTCCAGCGCACTGTGCGGCACATGGCGGACATCGGCCTTGGCGCCCAGCTGGTTGTCGACGCCGCTTTCGGTGGAGTAGCCATCCCTGACCAGCGGCAGCACGGTCAGCGTGACGGCGGCGAACCAGGTATCGACGTTGTCGAACGCGCCCGCCGGAATGCCCAGACCCGCCAGAGCGGTCTCGTACTTCGCCTTTTCTTCCGGCGAGAGCGTGGCGCGCAGGGTCTTGCCGTCATTGCGGCGGGCGGCAGCCAGCGTGATCTTCTGCATCGTCGGCGCATCGGGCTGGACGATCTCGGTGACGAGTTCCTGCGAGCCGTCGAAGGCCTTGGCGACCGGCCCCTCGAGCCAGTCGACATTGGGCGGCAGCAGGTGGATCGTGCCGAACAGGTATATCGTAGTGTCTCCGTCCGACACCTTCCACAGCGCCGGATGCGCCTCGATCTGCGGGGCGGCCAGCGCCGCTGCGGGCGGGATCGCGGCAGGGGTGTCCTGCTCTGCCGCCGCAACGACAGGAGCAAGCGCGAGGCCAAGCGCATAGAGAATCGCCATCGGGCGGCGGGTAAGGTCGATCATGTCCGCTCCCATGCGACGGCGCAGCGCCGCTGTCGAACCGGAAATGCTGCCGCACAGGCCGGAAATCTCTTCGCGCAGCATTTCAACCTGCCCGAGCGAAGTGACGTTTTACGCCGCGCTGTGCTAACCGGTGGACATATGGTTGCGTCATGGTGGCGCAGCGCAGTTGATTTGGTCGCGCCGATCCGCCAAAGGCCGCCCAATCACACAAGACCGACGGGATTTCGATGTCGACCGCCGAAACTCAGCCGCTCAGCTTCCAGGACATGATCCTGACGCTCCACAATTTCTGGAGCGCGCAAGGCTGCCTTATTCTCCAGCCCTATGACATGCGCATGGGTGCGGGCACGTTCCATACCGCCACCACGCTGCGCGCCCTTGGCCCCGAGCCTTGGAATGCGGCCTTCGTGCAGCCCTGCCGCCGCCCGACCGATGGGCGCTATGGCGAGAATCCGAACCGGCTTCAGCACTATTACCAGTATCAGGTGATCCTGAAGCCGAGCCCGGAAAACCTTCAGGAGCTGTATCTCCAGAGCCTTGCCGCGATCGGCATCGATCCGCTCAAGCACGATATCCGCTTCGTCGAGGACGATTGGGAGAGCCCCACGCTGGGTGCCTGGGGACTGGGCTGGGAAGTGTGGTGCGACGGCATGGAAGTGACGCAGTTCACCTACTTCCAGCAGATGGGCGGCTTCGACTGCAAGCCGGTCGCGGGCGAGCTGACATACGGCCTCGAACGCCTTGCTCTGTATATTCAGGGCAAGGATTCGATCTACGATCTGGCGTTCAACACCCCCAAGGATGGCCAGCCGGCCTTCACCTATGGCGATGTGTTCCACGATAACGAGGTGGAGATGTCCACCTGGAACTTCGAGGTCGCCGATACCGATACGCTGTTCGACAGCTTCCGCAAGGCTGCGGCCGAATGCGAGAACTGTCTCAACGCCGGGCTTCCCATTCCGGCCTACGAGCAGGCGATCGAGGCCAGCCACCTGTTCAATCTGTTGCAGGCGCGCGGCGTGATCTCGGTGCAGGAGCGCGCCAGCTACATGGGCCGCGTTCGCGATCTGGCAAAGGGATCGTGTCAGGCATGGATCGACAAGAACAAGGCCGAATGGGAAGCGAAATTCCCGGGGTGGACGGTATGATCAACGTTTCCGATTTCGTCGTCCCAGCGAAGGCTGGGACCGCTGTGAGCGGGGCGAACGGCCCCCGCTTTCGCGAGGGCTGCGGAGGAAATCATGACTGATTTCCTCCTTGAACTGCGCTCGCAGGAAATTCCGGCGCGCATGCAGGCCGGCGCGCGCGCCGATCTGGAAAAGCTGTTCCGCAAGGAAATGGAAGCGGGCGGCGTCGCTGTCGGTTCCATCACCGTGTGGTCTACGCCCCGCCGCCTTGCGCTGATCGCAACCGGGTTGCCGCTGGAAACGGTGGCGGTGAGCGAGGAGACCAAGGGGCCTGCCATATCGGCGCCCGAGCAGGCGCTCGAAGGCTTCCTGCGCAAGACGGGTCTGACCAGGGACCAGCTCGAAGTTCGTGATCTCAAGGGCAAGCCGACCTACTTCGCGGTGGTCGAGAAGCCGGGCCGTGCCGTCAAGGATGTGCTGGCCGAGGTGATCCCCGCCATCGTGCGCGCGTTCCCCTGGCCCAAGTCGCAGCGCTGGGGCGCCGCTTCGATCAGCACCGAAAGCCTGCGCTGGGTGCGTCCGCTTTCGGGCATCGTCGCCATTCTGGGCGAAGACCTTGTCGAGTGCGAAGTCGGCGGTATCCGCTCGGGCTACGTCACGCTCGGCCATCGCTTCCACGCGCCGGGCGAGATCACCATCGGCGGCGCGCATGACTATGCCCGCAAGCTGTCGGCCTGCCATGTCATCGTCGATCATGTCGAGCGTCAGGACCTGATCCGCGACGAGGCGCGCAACGCCGCCGCCGCTGCCGGTCTCACGCTCGTCGAGGACGAGGGGCTGGTGATCGAGAACGCCGGGCTCACCGAATGGCCGGTGCCGCTGCTCGGCCGCTTCGACGAGGACTTCCTCGAAGTTCCGCCCGAGACGATCCAGCTCACCGCGCGCGTGAACCAGAAGTATTTCGTCTGCGAAAAGGACGGCAAGCTCGCTGACGCCTTCGTCTGCACCGCCAATATCGAGGCGGCGGACCGTGGCGAGGCGATTGTTGCGGGCAACCGCAAGGTGCTCGCCGCGCGCCTGTCCGACGCGCGCTTCTTCTGGGAGCAGGACCGCAAGACCCCGCTCTCCGAACACGCGAAGAAGCTGGAGCGCATCACCTTCCACGAGAAGCTGGGCACCGTTGCCGACAAGGTCGAGCGCGTGGCGAAGCTGGCACGCTGGCTGGTGGAAGAAGGCATCGTGGGTTCGAGTCCCTCCAGCGCTACCAGCCCCACTGCGATCAACCTTCGTCATCCCCGCGAAGGCGGGGATCCAGGTTCTCCTGCTACGCTTGTAACGAAGGAAGAACTGGCCGATCAGGCAGAACTTGCCGCGTGGCTCTGCAAGGCTGATCTCGTCACCGAGATGGTCGGCGAATTCCCCGAACTTCAGGGACTTATGGGCGGCTATTACGCCCGCGCCGAAGGTCTGCCCGATGCCGTGGCGGATGCTATCCGCGACCACTACAAGCCGGTCGGTCAGGGCGATGACGTCCCCACCGCGCCGGTCAGCGTGGCGGTGTCGCTGGCGGATAAGTTGGATACTATCGCTGTATTCTTTATAGCTGACATACTTCCGACTGGTTCAAAAGATCCATTTGCTCTCAGGCGTGCGGCGATCTCTATCATTGAATTGATCACGCAGAACAACATCAGGATCGAGCTAATTGAGCCTGCGCAGCTGTCTATGGCACGTGTTGGCGGTAGGGTCCGAGGGGTTGAGGGCAGCGAGCACCTTGAAGCTTTGAGGGTGGCTCGGATCGCAGCGGATGATCCTATGTCTGAGCAGGAGTATGCTGAGACCAAGCAACGTTTAATCGAACGGGCTACTTCCGTAGAGGCTTTAGAAGCGTTTGGGCATAGAGCTAGCCAAGCTGCTGCGAGGTTGATCGACTTCTTCGCTGACCGCCTCAAGGTCCAGCAGAAGGAAGCGGGCGTCCGTCATGACCTGATCGACGCGGTGTTCGCGCTCGGTGGCGAGGACGATCTCGTTCGCCTGCTCGCGCGCGTTCATGCTTTGCAGGACTTCGTCGGCACCGAGGATGGCGTGAACCTGCTCGCAGGCTACAAGCGCGCGGCCAATATCCTCAAGAAGGAAGACTGGACGGGTTCGAATGCGGCGCAGCATAATGCGTTGCAGCATACCGGTGACGAGGATCCGCTCGAAAACGTCGAGGATGCCGACATGCGCCATGTGTACGCTTCGGCCGCCTACGAACCCGAACCGGCGGAGCGTTCCTTGCGCGACGCGCTCGACAAGGCGGAACCTCTGGCCTTGCAGGCCGTTGAAACCGAAGACTTTGCCAGTGCCATGAGCGCGCTGGCAACGTTGCGCGGACCTATCGACGCCTTCTTCCAAGATGTGATCGTCAATGATTCAGATCCGTTGAAACGCAATGCAAGACTGGACCTGCTCGATAGGTTCCGTATTGCGGTGCACAACGTCGCTGATTTCTCGAAGATCGAGGGTTAGCGATTTTTCGTTCGCGCCCGAACGCGAACAATTACTAAAAGGGAAGTCCGGGGATTCATGGTCAGTCAGGTCTATACGTTCGGTGGCGGCGTCCAACACGACGATCCGCGTGCGAAGGACAAGGTGATTGTCGGCGGGAAGGGCGGCAATCTGGCAGAAATGGCGGGGATCGGCCTGCCGGTTCCTCCGGGCTTCACCATCACCACCGAAGAGTGCGTGAAGTACCTTGCCGAGGGCAGTGACTTCTCGGACCAGCTTCGCGCCGATGCGGCCGCTGCGCTGGCCCACATCGAGAAGAGCGTGGGCAAGTCGTTCGGCGATGCTGCCGATCCGCTGCTGGTGTCGGTCCGCTCGGGGGCGCGGGTGTCGATGCCGGGCATGATGGACACGGTGCTGAACCTCGGTCTCAACGACGAGACCGTGGAAGGCCTCGCCAAGACCTCGGGCGACGATCGCTTCGCCTGGGACAGCTATCGCCGTTTCGTGCAGATGTATTCGGACGTCGTTCTCGGCCTTGAGCACCACCTCTTCGAGGAAGCGCTCGAAGTCGCCAAGGAAGACAACGGCTACATGAACGACGTCGAGATGACGGCGGACGACTGGCGCAAGATTGTCAGCGAATACAAGGCAATCGTCGTCAAGGCGCAGGACGGCAAGCCGTTCCCGCAGGACGTTCACGAACAGCTCTGGGGCGCGATTGCCGCCGTGTTCGATTCGTGGGATTCCGACCGCGCCAAGGTCTATCGCCGCCTGAACGACATTCCTGCCGGCTGGGGCACCGCCGTCAACGTGCAGGCGATGGTCTTCGGCAACATGGGCGATACCTCGGCCACGGGCGTTGCGTTCACGCGTGATCCTGCCACCGGCACCAAGGCCTATTACGGCGAGTGGCTGGTCAATGCGCAGGGTGAGGACGTCGTCGCCGGTATCCGCACCCCGCAGTACCTGACCAGGGCCGCGCGCGAGGAAGCGGGCGCCAAGCCGCTGTCGATGGAAGAGGCGATGCCTGCCGCCTACGGCGAACTCGCTGCCGTGTTCGAACTGCTCGAAAAGCACTACAAGGACATGCAGGACATCGAGTTCACCGTCGAGCGCGGCAAGCTGTGGATGCTGCAGACCCGCTCGGGCAAGCGCACCGCGAAGGCCGCGCTCAAGATGGCGGTCGACATGGTGGGCGAAGGCCTGATCGACGAGAAGACTGCGATCCTGCGCGTCGATCCGATGGCGCTCGATCAGCTGCTGCACCCCACGCTCGATCCCGATGCCCCGCGCGATGTGCTGGGCAAGGGGCTTCCGGCCTCGCCGGGCGCGGCTTCGGGCAAGATCGTGCTCGATGCCGACACCGCCGAAAAGCTCGCCGAGCGTGGCGAAGCCGTCGTGCTGGTGCGCGTGGAAACCTCGCCCGAGGACATTCACGGCATGCACGCGGCCAAGGGCATCCTGACGGCGCGCGGCGGCATGACCAGCCACGCGGCGGTCGTCGCCCGCGGCATGGGCCGTCCGTGCGTCTCGGGTGCTTCGGGCCTGTCGATCAGCATGAAGGATCGCACCCTTCGCATCGGCTCGCGAGAGCTGAAGGAAGGCGACATCATCACGCTGGACGGCGCCAACGGCGAGATCATGGCCGGCGAAGTGCCGACCATCGAGCCCGAGCTGGCCGGTGACTTCGGCACGCTGATGGTCTGGGCCGACAAGATCCGCCGCATGAAGGTGCGCACCAATGCCGAAACCCCGGCGGACTGCCGCATGGCGCGCCAGTTCGGGGCCGAGGGCATCGGCCTTTGCCGTACCGAGCACATGTTCTTCGATGCAGGCCGCATCTCGGCGGTGCGCCAGATGATCCTGGCCGAGGACGAGGCTGGTCGCCGTGCCGCGCTCGAAAAGCTGCTGCCCGAACAGCGTGCGGACTTCCGCGCGATCTTCGAGGTGATGGCGGGCCTCCCCGTCACCATCCGTCTGCTCGATCCGCCGCTCCATGAGTTCCTGCCGCACGGCGATGCCGAATTCGCCGAGCTTTCGGAGACCATCGGCATCGGTATCGACACGCTCAAGCGTCGGGCCGACGAACTCCACGAGTTCAACCCGATGCTGGGCCATCGCGGCTGCCGTCTGGGCATCACCTTCCCGGAAATCTACGAAATGCAGGCCCGCGCGATTTTCGAGGCGGCGTGCGACGTCGCTGCGGCATCGGGTGAAGCCATCGTGCCGGAAGTGATGATCCCGCTGGTCGCCACCAAGCGCGAGCTGGCGATCCTCAAGAAGGTGGTGGACGAGACCGCCGCCAAGGTCTTCGCCGAAAAGGGCAAGACGCTCGAATACATGGTCGGCACCATGATCGAGCTGCCGCGTGCGGCGCTGATGGCGGGCGAGATCGCCGAGGAGGCCAAGTTCTTCTCGTTCGGCACCAATGACCTCACGCAGACCACGCTGGGCGTCTCGCGCGACGATGCCGCGCGCTTCCTCAGCCCCTATGTCGAGAAGGGCATCTACCCGCGCGATCCGTTCGTCAGCCTCGATATCGAGGGCGTGGGTCAGCTCGTCCAGCTTGGTGCCGAGCGCGGTCGTGCGACCTATCCCGCTTTGAAGCTTGGCATTTGTGGTGAGCATGGCGGCGATCCGGCGTCGATCGCATTCTGCGAGAAGGTCGGCCTCGATTACGTCAGCGCTTCGCCCTACCGCGTGCCGATCGCACGTCTGGCCGCCGCGCAGGCCGCGCTCAAGTAAGCGGACACAAGGTACAGAATGACAGGGAGGCGGCCGGAGCGATCCGGCCGCCTCTTTTCGTATCAGAATTCCGGGATTTTCGGCTTCCAGCCCGAAAGCGTCAGGATTTCGAAGGTCTCTGTCGTGCGCCCGTCCGCACCAGCGGCTGCGAAGACCTCGGCGGCGCGGGCATAGGGCGCCTTGCCGAGCACCGGTCCGCGATCGGCGAGCACGCTGGTTGCACCCAGCGCGCGCAGGTCCTGCACCAGCCGTGGCAGCGAGCGGTACGAAACGTTGATCGCGCGGTGATCTACCACCGGATCGGCATAGAGCGTGCGCTGGAGCAGTTGCCCGCCCGAGCGCACGTCCACGGTCGGGTGGAGCCGTGCGGCGGGACGCTCGCCATCGGCAGCGAGCATTGCCTCGCGCAGCACCGGCACGCTGCCTGCCGAAAGGAAGCTCGCCATCATCAGGCCGCCCGGTGCCAGCGCGCGGCGCATGTGGACGAGCGCGCCGGGTAGGTCGTTCAGCGTATCGAGCGTGCCGAGGCTGGCGATCAGGTCGAAGCCTTCGAACGGGTAGGGCTGTTCCTCGTCGAAGCCTTGCGTTGGCTCGGCCTCGATCACCTCGGCGCCGCGTGCGCGCAACTGGTGGGCGAGATCGCCGGTGAAATCGCCGATCACCAGCACCCGCTTCGGTTCCAGCCGCAGGAAGGCGAGACGGTCGAGCACATCCTCGATCATGTCCTCGATCAGGAAACGCGGCGCGTCGGGCGCCTGCTGAAGCCGCAGCGCGCGGGTGCGCAGGGCGAGGCGGCGCGTGGGCGAGAAGATGCGGGGGGGAGCTTTGCTGGCCATGGGTCTCGCCCTGCCGCGTTGCGGCGCCGCGCGCAACCGTGTCGCGTCGATCGCGGGATGCACGATTGGCGTGGGTGGATGACATTTATGTAAGGATGCCTGGTCCCGCTTGGGCGCATTCACCGGGTACGATAGGCTTCGGGCATGGAGACTTCCGCTCCCTTGCTGTCGTCCACACTGTCGCAGCGTCGACCCTCCCGCGCTGCGCGGGCGGGGGCTGTGTTGTGGCAGTCGATTGCGCCGGTGGTCGATCTGGTGTTTCCGCCGCGCTGCCCGATCTGCGGCGATGCCATCGCCGTGCAGAACGGCCTGTGTCCCGCATGCTGGAGCGGGATGGTGGTGCCCGGAGAGCCTGCCTGTGCGCTGTGCCGTCGGCCTTTCGCCAGCGATATCGAGCACGGCGCGATCTGTGCTCCGTGTCTCGCTGAGCCGCCACGCCACGACGGGATTTTCGCCGCGACGTTGTACAACGATCCCTCGCGAAAGCTGGTGCTGGCATTGAAGCACGGCGGCAAGATCGTGATGGCGGGCATGCTGGCGGGACAGATGGCCGCGCGCCTGCCGCATGTCGGGCCCGGCTGGCTGGTGGTGCCGGTGCCGCTGCATCGCTGGCGACTGTGGCAGCGCGGCTATAACCAGGCAGTGGAACTGGGGCGCTGCGTGGCGCGCGAGCGCGATGCGCGGCTGATCGTCGATGCGCTGGAGCGCCACAAGCGCACGCCATCGCTGGGCGGTCTGGGGCGAAAGGCGCGCGAGCGGGCGCTGTCCGGCGCGATCACCGTGAATCCGCGCCGCAAGGATCTGTTGCGCGGCGCGCAGGTGCTGCTGGTTGACGATGTGCTGACCAGCGGCGCGACCAGCAACGCCTGCGTCTCGGCGCTCAAGCGCGCAGGGGCTAAGACGGTTGCGATCTCGTGTTACGCCCGCGTGCTGGATGAAGGCCTGCCGGGTTAGGAGGCCGGGTTAGGAGGCCGCGTCAGGTAATCATCGAAGTGAAGCGCCTGCCATGATGGCGCGTGCGACATCCTGTGCATGCTCGACCAGCGCATCGTCGGCAAGTTCCCCTGCCGTCCAGAACGAGAGCACGCCGCGGAACCCGAACGCGAGCAGTCCGGGCAGGTTGTCTTCGCTCGCCGAGGCAGGCTGTTCGCCAGTCTCCCGCGCTATCGCAAGGCGCCAGAGTTCGGACGAGCGTTCGAGGACATTGCCGGGAGACGGCGCGGCGGTGCCGATCCATTCCATCACCGCGCGATTGACCTGCGGCTCCTCCAGCATGACCTGCGCCGCCGTGGCGGTGGCGAGCAGCACGCGATCCAGTGCTTCGGGGAGGCGTTTCGCCTGACCGAACCGCTCGGCCATCGCGTCGATCCGCCGGGCTGACAGGGCATGCATGATCGCCGCCTTGTTGCCGAACTGGTTGAACGGTGTCGCGAAGCTCACGCCCGCTTCGGCGGCGAGATCGCGCATCGAGAAATCCGCCTTGCCGCTGCGCAGGAGGGCTTCGGCGGCATCGAGCACGCGCTGGCGCAGTGGTTCTCCTCGGGGAGAAGGGGCGGGGTTGTCCTTGAAATGGGGCATAGGCTTTATTATATCATGATATAGTTATCGTGTTCATGACGGAGTTGTACCATGGCAGCAGCCTCTCCCAAGACTTTCCTTATTACCGGCGTCAGTTCGGGGCTGGGCAAGGCCTTCGCCACGGCGGCGCTTGAGGCCGGGCACCGGGTGGCAGGCACCGTGCGCCGCGCCGGAGATGCCCAAGCCTTCGAGGCACTGGCACCGCAGCGCGCCCATGCGCTGGTGCTGGATGTCACCGATTTCGAGGCGATCGCGGGCGCGGTGGCAGAGGCCGAACGGCGCGCAGGACCGATCGATGTGCTGGTGAACAATGCCGGATATGGCCACGAAGGGGTGATGGAGGAATCCTCGATGGAGGAACTCCAGGGCCAGTTCGCCGCCAATGTGTTTGGACCGGTGGCGATGATGAAGGCCGTGCTTCCCGGCATGCGCGCGCGGCGCTGTGGCGATATCGTGAATGTCACCTCGATGGGCGGGTTCATCACGATGCCGGGGATCAGTTATTACTGCGGCAGCAAGTTCGCGCTGGAAGGCATTTCCGAATCGCTGGGTAAGGAAGTCGCTGGGCTCGGCATTCGCGTCACCGCGCTGGCACCGGGGCAGTTTCGGACCGAGTGGGCGGGCCGCTCGATGCAGCGCACGGCGCGCAGCATTGCGGATTACGATGCGGTGATGGACCCCATCCGCGAAGCCCGTCAGGCCAAGAGCGGAAACCAGCCGGGCGATCCGGCCAAGGCGGCGCAGGCCTTGCTGACGCTGGTTGAGTCGGAAAATCCGCCGCAGCGCCTGTTTCTGGGCGAGGACGCCCTCGGACTCGTCGAACAGAAGCTCTCGGCGATGGCCGAAGAGATGCAGGCATGGGATGCTCTGTCGCGCTCGACAGCCTTCGTGTGAGCGCGCTTCAGAAGGCGTGCTTCACCGTTTCGGGGTCGTAGGCGTGGCACAGGCCATTGAAAGAGCCGTCCCGGCCTTCGATGGCGACGCTGCCCGTGATCCGGTTGATATGCAGGCGCGGGGCGTTGGTGAAATTGATCGGGACCTTGCCGTCGATGGCATCCGGCGTGACGTTGAGGTCCTTCACGTCGAACCATCCGTCCTTGCCGCCATGGATCGGGGGTATGATAGACCTTGGAAGGCGCACGCTGGCGGTGTTGTCGGTCAGGGTGATCTCGATTTCATCGTCGAAGGCATTGGCCTTGCGCTGATAGACGTTTGCCGTGGCGGTGGTTCCGTTGCTGGCAAAAGCCTGCCCGCTGGTGACGCCGACCTTGGTGTCCAGACCTTGTCCGGGGCAAAGAAGATGCAATGTCAGCGCCTGGGCTGCGAGCAAGATGGTAAGAGCCATTGGCAACACCCCACAAAGTAAACGCCCGGGGTGATTAGCCCCGGGCGTCCACGTGACGAAACTGCTGGACCCCGCATTTCTGCGATTAGACGACCCCCTGCGCGTCGTCTGGTCCGATCCCTCAATCCTTGCGGCCGGTCCGACCCCCCTGGGTCGATCACGGCCATCCCTGAACCATTGGCGCTTGTGTGTCAGCGGCCTTTCCGTCAGTGCAGCCCCCCGACTGCCTCTCCTGTTTCTTCCGAATCTCAGGGCTTGGAAAGGAGAATCGCGAGGGGCTGTGGATATTGGCGAATGCCTGTGGTTATCGTGCAACATTACAAAACCATGGCAGTCTATCGGGATAATATACGAAATGAGCGACGTGACGAAAGCAGAGCGCGAACTGGGCCGTGATTTCCTGCCGCGCTTCGATGCGCAGGGGCTGCTGATCGCCATCGCCCAGCACGCCGAGACCCGCGAGATCCTGATGGTCGCCTACATGGATGCCGAAGCCCTGGCCAAGACGCGTGCGAGCGGCCTTGCGCACTTCCATTCGCGTTCGCGCGGGAAGCTGTGGCTGAAGGGCGAGACTTCGGGGCATTTCCTGCGTGTGCAGTCGATCATGGTCGATTGCGATCAGGATGCGCTGGTGATGCTGGTCCTGCCCGAAGGTCCGGCGTGCCACACGGGTGCGCCTTCGTGCTTCTACCGCGTGCTCGACGGCGATGTGCTGGAGCGGGTAGCGGAATAAAAAATTAGAGCGGGTAGCGGAATAAAAAAATCGGAGCGGATCGCGGCTTAAATCGGGAAATCCCGTCGCCACCGCTCAGGCGGCGACGGGGTATTCATCGAGCTGCGATCAGCCCAGTGTCTCGTCGAAGAACGCGACCATCGAGGCCCAGCTCTGGCGGTCGGCGCTCTGGCTGTAGGCGAGGAAGTCCTTGCCCATGGTGTCGCTCTTGGTTGCGGTGAAGCCGTGCTTGACCTTGCCGTACGAGTGGAAGTGCCAGTCGGCATCGGCAGCGTTCATCTCGTCCCAGAAGGCGATGACCTGATCGTGCGGGACCAGCGGGTCGGCATCGCCGTGGCACACCAGAATGCGCGGCTTGATGCCGCCGGGGGCTGCGGGCGCCTCGGTGCTCAGCGTGGCGTGGAAGGTGGCGAGGGCGAGAATGTCCTCACCGTCGCGCGCGGCTTCCAGAATCGCGCCGCCGCCCATGCAGTAGCCGGTGGCGAGCATCGGCAGGCCCGGTGCGATCTCGCACAGCTTGGCAAAGGCGGCGCGGATGCGTGCGCGGTAGAAGGCGTTGTCTTCGCGAAGCGCACCGGCCATCGGGAACGAGGCTTCGAAGCTCTCCACCGGATCGCCGTAGAAATCCGCGATCATCGCGATGTAGCCGAGGTCGGCGAGCATTTGCGCGCGGCGCTCGATATGCGGATCGACGTTGGCGATGGTCGGGAAGACGACCACGGCGGCGCGCGGCGTGCTTGCGGGGCGCGCGAGATAGCCGGTCAGGTCCTTGCCGGCGTGCGAATAGGCAACGGTTTCAAGAGTGCTCATGATGATCCCGGTTCGTTTGGGGGGAGGGGGAACGGTGAAAGCAGTTGAGGCCCGGAGTCTGTCCGGGCCTCAGGAGGTATCTGCAAGATTTTATTCCGGAAGGAAATCCGGCACCGAGAGATAGCGCTCGCCAGTGTCGTAGTTGAAGCCGAGCACGCGCGATCCGGCGGGCAGTTCTTCCAGCTTCTTGGCGATGGCAGCCAGCGTCGCGCCCGAACTGATGCCCACCAGCATGCCCTCGGTCGTGGCGCAGCGTCGCGCCCAGTCCTTGGCATCGGCAGCCTCGACCTGGATCGCGCCGTCGATGGCCTGGGTATGCAGGTTGCCGGGAATGAAGCCTGCGCCGATGCCCTGGATCGGGTGCGGGCCGGGCTGGCCGCCCGAGATCACCGGCGAGAGCGTGGGCTCCACCGCATAGGCCTTCAGCGAGGGCCAGCTTTTCTTGAGCGTTTCGGCGCAGCCGGTCAGGTGCCCGCCGGTGCCGACGCCCGAGATCAGCACGTCGATCGGCTCCTGCGCGAAGTCGGCGAGGATTTCCTGCGCGGTGGTCTTTACATGGACGGCAACGTTGGCGGGGTTGTCGAACTGCTGTGGCATCCACGCGCCGGGGGTCTGCTCGACGAGTTCCTTGGCACGCTCGATGGCGCCCTTCATGCCCTTTTCGCGCGGGGTGAGGTCGAAGCTCGCGCCATAGGCGAGCATCAGGCGGCGGCGCTCGATCGACATCGATTCGGGCATCACGAGCACCAGTTTGTAGCCCTTTACCGCCGCGACCATGGCAAGGCCGATGCCGGTATTGCCCGAGGTCGGCTCGACGATGGTGCCGCCGGGCTTGAGGCTGCCGTCGGCCTCTGCCGCCTCGATCATGGCGAGGCCGATGCGGTCCTTCACCGAACCGCCGGGGTTGGCGCGCTCGGCCTTGATCCAGACCTCATGGTCCGGGAACAGGCGCGAGAGGCGGATATGCGGGGTATTGCCGATGGTGGCGAGAATGCTGTCGGCCTTCATGGCGGAAAAATCCCTCTCTTAGGCTTCGTACGTCTGGGAAAACGACCGGGCCCGGCGAAGTTCCGGGAAGCCCCAGGCCCAGATGCCTGTGACCACTATCGCACCCACGCCCCCGAACACAACAGCCCCGACAGGGCCGAGCAGCGAGGCGGCAAGGCCGGACTGCATTTCGCCCAGTTCGTTCGAGGCAGAAATGGCGACGCCCGAAATCGCCGAAACGCGGCCACGCATCTCGTCGGGCGTCTTCAACTGGGTCAGCGTGGTGCGGATGAACACCGAATACATGTCCGCTGCGCCCACGCCCGCAAGGCACACCAGCGAGAGCCAGTAGTTCCACGATAGACCGAAGGCGACCGTCGCGGCGCCGTAGACCGCGACCGCGACCAGCATCTTGACACCGACGTTATGGGCCAGCGGGCGAACCGAGAACAGGATCGCCACGACCGCCGCGCCGATTGCCGGGGCCGAGCGCATGGGCCCGAGACCCTCGGCGCCAACGTGCAGGATATCGCGCGCATAGATCGGCAGCAGCGCGGTCGCGCCGCCCAGCAGCACCGCGAACAGGTCCAGCGTGATGCAGCCGAGCAGGAAACGCTCCTTCCACACGAACACGAACCCGTCGACGATCTGGCGCACCGGGTGCGTGCGGCGTGCTTCTTCGGGCGGCGGCGGCATCTGGCGGATCGCCATCGTCGCCACCGAACCGCCGACAAGGATCGCCACCGTCGCCCAGTAGGGCAGCGAGGGGTGCGTCGCGAACAGGAAGCCGTAGGTCGCTGGCCCGATCATCGTGCCGATCTGCATTGCCATCGATCCCATCGCGATGGCGCGCGGCATGACCTTCACGGGCACGACATTGGGCGCAATCGCTGCCATTGCCGGTCGCACGAAGACGCGCGCGGCGCCGTGCAGCGCGGCAAAGGCGTAGATCGCGCCAAGGTTGTGGATCTGGAACGTGGTGATCAGCGCCATACCCAGAGCCACGACCATGTCGATCATCATCGCCATCGTGGCGACTCGGCGACGGTCGAACCGGTCGGCGACGACGCCGGCCACTGGCGTCAGCACGAAGAGCGGGAGGAACTGCACGAGGCCCAGCACGCCCAGCGCGAAGGCGGCCCGCGAGATGCTCATCCCGTATTCGCCGCGCGCCACATCATAAAGCTGGTAGCCGATCACCACGACCATGCCGTTGGTGGAGATCACCGAGGCGAAGCGGGCCAGCCAGTAGAGCCGGAAATCGCGGAAGATCAGCGGAGATGTGCGTTCGTCGTACTGATCGCCGAACGGCTCTGGAGGGGCGGGCGGGGTGCTGGTCGTACTCACGTCATCCCGCATGGCAGCGCCCGATCAGGTTGCCAAGCCGCTGCGTGCGCCTGCATCAAATATTAATCGCCTGCGGAATGGAGCGAATAGCCGTTTGATCGGCGTAGTGCGGGCGGGCCTGTACCGGTGCCGGGGTGCGCCGTCAGGCGCATTCTCTAGGGGTCTTCAGCGCTTCGGGCGCAGCCTTGGGTTGGGCTGCATCGTGTCGACCATCTTCTGGAAATCGTCGATCCGCACGATACGCTCGAACTGGAAACCGGCGCGGCCTTCGTGGGCCCAGATCATGTGCGCCTCGATCCGGCCGATCACCGGCAGGCGCATGACGAGGCGCTCGCCGCGCTCAAGGCCGAGATCGCCCGCGATCATGAATCCCTGCGGCGAGACGTTAACGATGTTGAGGGGAACCTCACCCAATGACCGGTGCTCTGCCGTCACCGCGTGCTCGACCGGATGGCGCGCCGCGCGACGCATGTCCGTGACGGTGAGCTGCGCTCCTGCGCTCATTTTGCCGTTGTCCTCGCATGTCCGTTTGGGGAGCGGGTACTATGCCGGCAAAAGGCAAAGATTTTGTAAATTGCACACTGGATCGTCGCTGAAAAACGACGATCCGGCGCATGTCTATTAAGTTAGATACCCTTGATAATCCCGTGCTTCTTTTTTCCGAGGCTAAGCTTGGAAGTATTGCCCGGTGTAATCGTTATCAGGAAATTAGGATCGCTCATCACGTCGTCGTCGAGCTTGACCGCACCTTCGCCGATCTTGCGCTTGGCCTCGCCGTTGGAAGCGGTGAAGCCCAGTTCGGTGCAGGCTGCGCCAAGGCGGATCCCGTCGGGGCCGACCTCGATGGTCGGCAGGTCTTCGCCAAGGCCGCCGCCTGCGAAGGTGTCGCGCGCGGTCTGGGCTGCGGCGATGGCGGCGTCCTCGCCACGGCACAGCCTGGTCGCCTCGTTGGCGAGCACTTCCTTGGCGTGGTTGATTTCGGCGCCTTCCAGCGCTTCGAGGCGGGCGATCTCATCCATCGGCAGATCGGTGAACAGGCGCAGGAACTTGCCGACATCGCGGTCGTCGCAGTTGCGCCAGAACTGCCAGTAGTCGTAGCTCGGCAGCGAGGCCTCGTTCAGCCACACCGCGCCCGAGACCGACTTGCCCATCTTGGTGCCGTCGGCCTTGGTGATGAGCGGGGTGGTCAGGCCGTAGACCTCGGTGCCGTCCATCCGGCGGGCGAGTTCCACGCCGTTGACGATATTGCCCCACTGGTCCGACCCGCCCATCTGCAACCGCACGCCGTGCGCGCCGCTGAGGTGCCGGAAGTCGTAACCCTGCAGGATCATGTAGTTGAATTCGAGGAAGGTCATCGGCTGTTCGCGCTCAAGCCGCAGCTTCACCGAATCGAAAGAGAGCATGCGGTTGACCGTGAAGTGCGTACCCACGCGCTGCAGCATCTCGATGTAGCCGATCTGGCCGAGCCAGTCGTGGTTGTTGACCATCACCGCGTCGGTCGGCCCGTCGCCGAAAGTCAGGAAGCGTTCGAAGGCGGTGCGGATCGAGGCGATGTTGCCCTCGATCGCATCGTCGGTCAGCATCTTGCGGACCTCGTCCTTGCCGGTCGGATCGCCGATGCGCGTGGTGCCGCCGCCCATCAGCACGACCGGCTTGTGTCCTGCCTGCTGGAGGCGGCGCAGCAGCATGATCGAGACCAGATTGCCGACATGCAGCGAGGGCGCGGTGGCATCGAAGCCCACGTAACCCGGCACGACCTGCTTGGCCGCAAGCGCGTCGAGACCCTCGGCGTCGGTGGTCTGGTGGATGTAGCCACGCTCTTCGAGCAGGCGGAGCAGATCGGACTGATACTGTGTCATGATGCGCGCGCGTTTAGCACAGGAAGGGCGGGGCGGGGCAAGAGCGATTCGCAAAACAGGGTTGCTCTCGACGCGATACGGCGCGTGCGTTAGCCAGCGGGCTATCCTCGTTTCGGAAAGCACCCACTTTGAACCTGACTGCCCATCCTGCCCGCCCGCCGCTGAATGTCAGCGCCATCACCGTTGGCGCCGGGATCGAGGGCAACTGGCTGCTGCTGCGCTGGCGAGTCGAGGGTGCGGGCGCGCTGGTGGTGCCGCCCTTCGCCGGGCGCGGGCGGGCGGACAACCTGTGGCAGGCGACCTGCTTCGAGGCGTTTCTCCAGTCCGAGGATGGCAGCGATAGTTATGTCGAGCTGAACCTCGCGCCCTCCGAGCAATGGGCGGCCTACAGCTTCACCGGTCGGCGCGAGGGCATGGCCGAGCTTCCCATGCCGCGCGATGCCGACTGCGCCCTGCGCGGCAGCGGCAACCTGATGATCTTCGATGCCGCCGTGCCGCTCTCCACGCTGCCGCCGCGTCCGTGGCGCCTTGGCATGACCGCGGTGATTGAGGAGCGTGCCGGAGATATGTCCGAAGCCGTGAAGAGCTATTGGGCGCTGGCCCATGGCGGCGCGGCGCCGGACTTCCACGACCCGGCTTGCTTCGTCGCACGCCTTGGGGCAGGCGAGGGCGCATGAAATTCGGCATCGACCGCCTGCTGGCGGACCCTTCGCTCCGCGCGCCGCTTGACGGCAAGCGCGTCTCGCTCGTCGCGCATCCGGCCTCGGTGACGCAAGAGCTGGTCCATTCGCTCGACGCGCTGATCGCGGCGGGCGTCAACGTGACCAGCGCCTTCGGCCCGCAGCACGGACTCAAGGGCGACAAGCAGGACAACATGGTCGAAACGGCGGACGAGACCGATCCGCAGTACGGCATCCCGATCTTCAGCCTTTACGGCGAAGTGCGCCGCCCCAGTGCGGCGATGATGGCAACGGCGGACGTGTTCCTGTTCGACCTGCAGGATCTGGGCTGCCGTATCTACACGTTCGTCACCACGCTGCTCTACATGCTGGAAGCGGCGGCGGAGAGCGGCAAGAGCGTGTGGGTGCTCGATCGTCCAAACCCTGCCGGGCGCCCTGTGGAAGGCACGACGCTGCTGGCCGGGCAGGAGAGCTTCGTCGGCGCCGGGCCGATGCCGATGCGCCATGGCCTGACGCTGGGCGAGATGGGCCACTGGTTCGTGCGCCACTACAATCTCGATGTCGATTACCGGGTAATCGCCATGGAGGGCTGGGAGCCCGAGGCGGCGCCGGGATACGGCTGGCCGCAGGATCGCCTCTGGATCAACCCGAGCCCGAACGCGGCGAACCTCAACATGGCGCGCGCCTATGCGGGCACGGTGATGATCGAGGGCGCAACGCTGTCCGAAGGGCGCGGCACAACGCGCCCGCTCGAAGTGCTGTTCGGCGCGCCCGACGTGGATGCCGGGGCCGTACTCGCCGAGATGCGCCGTTTCGCGCCCGAGTGGCTGGCAGGCTGCGCGATCCGCGAATGCTGGTTCGAGCCGACCTTCCACAAGCACCACGGCCAGCTGTGCAACGCCCTGATGATCCACGCGGAGAGCGCGTTCTACGACCACGCCGCATTCCGTCCGTGGCGCTTGCAGGCGCTGGCCTTCAAGGCGATCCGCACCCTCTATCCCGACTATCCGCTCTGGCGCGATTTTCCCTACGAATACGAGTTCGAGCGGCTGGCGATCGACGTCATCAACGGTGGGCCTGCCTTGCGCGAATGGGTGGACAATCCCGCCTCCACGCCTGCCGATCTCGATGCCATCGCGGCGCGTGACGAGGCCGCGTGGCGTGCCGAAATCGCGGATCTGCTGCTGTACCGTTAAGCTGGAACACCTGTCGCCGTCGCCTCCCGCTCACGCGGGCGGTGAACGGCGGCGACCAGCACGAACGAGACGTACATCAAGAGATACCACGCGCCTATCTTGGTGGGCTGCACCATCGTCCAGCCATGGCTCTGGCTGGGATAGATCCATGCGTTGGAGAACGTCGCGAGGTTCTCGGCAAACCAGATGAACAGCGCGACGAGGAACCAGCCGAGCAGCAGCGGCATCCAGCGGTCCTCGCGCCAGACCCGGAACCAGATGCGCGTGCGCGCGAACAGCAGCGCCATGCCTGCGAACAGGCCGAGCCGCACGTCCGGCAACCAGTAGTGCGCGAAGAAATTGACGTAGACCGCCACGGCCAGCAGCCCGCTCGCCCACAGTGGCGGATAGCGCGTGAAGCGGAAGTCGAAGATGCGCCACACCCGCGCGATATAGCTGCCGACGGCGGCATACATGAAGCCCGAGAACAGCGGCACGCCGCCGATATGCAGCACCGATCCTTCGGGATAAGTCCACGAGCCGTGCGCGGTCTTGAACAGTTCCATCACCGTGCCGACCACGTGGAAGGCGAGGATTACCTTCGCCTCGTCCCAGGTCTCCAGCCGCAGCGCCAGCATGCCGATCTGGATGGCGAGCGCGCACAGCGTCAGGAAATCGTACCGCGCTAGCGCGGCATGCTCGGGATAGAACAGGTGCGTGCCCAGCAGCAGCGCCAGCATCAGCGCGCCGAACAGGCAGGCCCAGCCCTGCTTGAAGCCGAACAGTATGAACTCATAGAGCCACGAGGCTGGCCCCGGCGGCGGTGCGAATTGCTCCAGCCGCGCACGGATCGCGGCGAAGCGGGTATGGCGGGCAGGGGCGTGCATCACGGCTGGCGCGGGAAGCCTTCCATGCCTTCGGGCACGCGCACCCATTCGGGCGCCTCTTCCAGCCAGATCGCCGAATCCGGCACCAGCGCGTCGCTCTGGTCGAGAAAACCCACGCGCATCGTGCGCGCCTGAAGCCGCCCGGAGTTGCGGCTCATCACCTGCGTTCCGCACTTCGCGCAGAACCCGTGCTCGACCACATTGCCGCTCGCCGCCGTGTTGGGAGACCACGAAAGTTCGCCTTCAAGATGGATATGCTCGACCGGGAACGAGGCGTTCACCGTGGCATTCCCGCAGGCGATCCGCTGACACTGCGCACACCAGCACTGGCGCACCCACAGCGGCGCCGCGTCGATCGTGGCGGAAACAGCGCCGCAGTTGCAGTGTCCTGTGAAGAGGTGAGGCGTGAGATCGGTCATGGGGGCAACTCCAAAAATTCGCGGCAACCTTGGCCGCAGTACGCTCCAGCAACAAGGCTATCCGTGAGCGTGTGAGACATGTTTTGGCTCCAGCGGCTGGCCTCTGCCAATGTGTAATGCCGCGCTGTCGTTGAATGCAGGTCCGTCGAGGTTCGATGTGAACATAATTTAACCATCACCCCCTTTGACTGGAATGGGAGCAGAAGACATCAGGTAATTAGGGGAATTAACCGGGGGAATCTTACGTGAACTGGAAACTGCTTACAGGCATTAGCCTGGCATTGCTCGTGCCCGCCGTCAGCGCACATGCTTCGGATGCAGCGTCCTTGGCGCCGCCGCCCGTCACGGCAGCCATTGCACCAGCTGTATCGGACAATATCTTGCGTGCCGGGGCAGAAGTTCCTCTTATTTTGCGAGAGGAACTGACAACCAAAAAGAAGAAATTGCGGGTTGGACAACGTTTTCAGTTGGAAGTGGCGGCCAATGTCGAACAGAACGGTGTGGTCGTGATTCCAGCCGGAACGCCAGCCGTTGGCGAAGTAACCGAAGTTCGAAACAAAGGCATGTGGGGCAAGTCCGGCTATATCGGCGCACGTGTGATTTCACTGCGTGTAGGCGACAGGACTATCCGGTTGTCCGGGACTTTCGATGACAAGGGTGTTACCGGCACGGGCGGCGTAGTCGCGGCGGTCGCCTTTGTTCCTATCGCAGGCTTTCTGACGACGGGCACAAGTGCTTTCATTGCCTCGGGGTCTCCCGTAAAGGCATTTCTGGACGAGGACGTTGCGTTTACAGTGCCGAAGTCGGCAGGAACCAGTGCTCCGCTTCAGGCGAATACCAGCGCTCCGGTCATGGCATCGGCGTCGGTGCATTGAACGGAGGCTAACCCGCACCTGCCAGCTTCACCGCGCGCAGCATCAGTGACTGGAAGCGGCCCTCATCCACGCTCGCTTTCGGGTCATTCCACGATCCGGTGACGATGCGCCATTCGCCGGAGGGTGCGCGCAGTAGCCAGGTCATGCTGATCACGCCGTCTTCCGAGCCGCCCTTGTAGCCGACATAGGCCCAGTTCCGGCGTGTCGGGGCATCGAGCGCGGGGTTGATCGTGAGGATCGCGCTGGCCTCGGGGCTGTCCAGATCGCGCAGGTCTTCCATCACCCGGGCGAGGTCGGTGGGCGAGGCGAACCACTCCACCTCGTCGATGGCGACCGGGCCGCGTCCGAAGACCGCGCCGGGATCGGCATCTGCGATCCCGCTCATGTCGAGCGCGGACAACTGCGCGGCGCGTTCGGCGGGCGATCCTTTGGCGTAGCGCGCGGTGGCGTCCGTCCCCGCACGCTTGAGCGCGAAGAACTGCGCGGTCGTCAGGAACGGGCGCAGCGCGTCGGGATGGGCGTGGTGGGCGAGCGCGACTTCACGGGCCAGGGCGTCCTGCCCGACAAGGCGCACCAGCATGTCGGTGGCACTGTTGTCGCTGATCGAGATCATCAGGCTGGCAAGCGTGTGCAGCGTCACCGGCGCGCCATCGGGAAAGCCGTGCAGCGTGCCGCCGGGGAAGGATTTGCCCGAGACCGGTACAACGTCGCTCCAGCGGCGCTGGCTCTCCTTAACCTGCCGGGCGAGGGCGGCGAGCACATAGAGCTTGAAGGTCGAGCCGATGGCGAAGGGCTGGCGCGGATCCAGACCGTGGACCAGCTTCGGCGCGCTGTCGGCAGCGGCGTCGAGCGCGAAGACGCCGTAGCCGCTCTTGCCGGGAAGCGCGGCGAAATCGGTGTCGAGTCTGGCGAAACTGTCGTCGTTCAGGGTGAGCGCGAAGATGCGGTATCCGGCGACGAGATGCGCAGGGCCGCCACCGACCACCAGATGCGCAGGCGCCGAGCCTTTGGCGAAATGCAGCATGACACTGGCGGCAAAGGGGCCTTCTACCTTGAACTGGTCGTAGCTTTCGAGCGGACCTGCCCGCTCGCTCAGTTGCGCGGTGAGCGCTTTTAACTGATCGGGCGATACGGCAGCGAGAAACGTCGCGTCGAACACCTCGGCGGCGGGCTTGTGGCCTTCCAGCACCGCTAGCACATCGTCGCTGCGCTGGCGCAGCAGCGCTTCGTCGACCGACTGCGCATAGACCGGCGCACTCACCGCGAGTGCGACCATGGCGGCGAGAGCGGTGACCCAGAGGCTTGCGAACTTGCGAAACCGTCCATGCGCCATTCCATCCTCCAGTTTCCCTCGGGGCGGGAGCGTGGCGCGAACGGCGTCAGGCGTCAATCAGGTCGCGATCAAGGTCACCGGCGCGGTTCTGGATGAAGTGGAAACGGTGTTCGGGGTTGCGGCCCATCAGCCGGTCGACCAGATCCTTCACCGCCGCGCGGTTCTCGTATTCGGGCGGCAGGGTAATGCGGATCAGCGAGCGGCTGGCGGGTGCCATCGTCGTTTCGCGCAACTGTCCGGGGTTCATCTCGCCAAGGCCCTTGAAGCGGCCCACTTCCACCTTCTTGCCCTTGAACACCGTCGCTTCCAGCTCGGCGCGGTGGGCATCGTCGCGCGCATAGGCGGACTTCGAGCCATGCGTGAGGCGATAGAGCGGTGGCTGGGCCAGATAGAGATGCCCGCGCCGCACGATATCCGGCATCTCCTGGAAGAAGAACGTCATCAAGAGCGTTGCGATATGTGCGCCGTCGACGTCAGCGTCGGTCATGATGACGATGCGATCATAGCGCAGGTTGTCGGCGTTGCAGTCCTTGCGGGTGCCGCAACCGAGCGCGAGGCCGAGGTCGGCGATTTCCGCATTGGCGCGGATCTTGTCTGCCGTGGCCGAGGCGACGTTCAGGATCTTGCCGCGGATCGGCAGGATCGCCTGCGTCTTGCGGTCGCGCGCCTGCTTGGCCGAACCGCCTGCCGAATCGCCCTCGACGATGAACAGTTCGGTCTCGCCATCGCCTTCGCCCGAACAGTCGGTTAGCTTGCCGGGCAGGCGGACCTTCTTGGCGTTGGTGGCGGTCTTGCGCTTGATGTCGCGCTCCGCCTTGCGGCGCAGGCGTTCGTCCATGCGCTCCATCACCGCGCCGAGCAGCGCCTTGCCGCGCTCCAGATTGTCGGTGAGGAAGTGGTCGAAGTGATCGCGCACGGCAGCCTCGACCATGCGCGCGGCCTCGGGCGAGGTCAGACGGTCCTTGGTCTGGCTCTGGAACTGGGGATCGCGGATGAACACCGAGAGCATCACTTCGCTGCCGGTGATCATGTCGTCCGGGGTGATGTCCTTGGCTTTCTTGCCCTGACCCACAAGGTCGGCGAAGGCGCGGATGCCCTTGGTCAGTGCGCCGCGCAGGCCCTGTTCATGGGTGCCGCCGTCGGGCGTGGGGATGGTGTTGCAGTACCACGAGAACGAGCCGTCGGAGTAGAGCGGCCAGGCGATCGCCCATTCGACGCGGCCCTGCTCGGAACCGTCCTCGCCCTTGGGGAAGTCCTGACGGCCCGAGAAGAACTGCGTGGTCACGCATTCGCGCTTGCCGATCTGTTCGGCAAGGTGATCGGCCAGACCGCCGGGGAACTGGAACGTCGCTTCGGTGGGCACGTCCTCGGAAGCGAGCGAGGGCGCGCATTTCCAGCGGATCTCGACACCTGCGAACAGGTAGGCCTTGGAACGCACCAGCTTGAACAGGCGTGAGGGCTTGAATTTCTGGTCGCCGAAGATCTCGGTGTCGGGCGTGAAGGTGACGGCGGTGCCGCGCCGGTTGGGGGCCGCGCCGACCTTCTGGATCGGGCCGAGCGTGACCCCGCGCGAGAACTCCTGCGCGTAGAGTTCCTTGTTGCGCGCCACTTCCACGCGGGTCTTCACCGACAGGGCATTGACCACCGAGATGCCGACGCCGTGCAGGCCGCCCGACGTGGCGTAAGCCTTGCCGGAAAACTTGCCGCCCGAGTGCAGCGTGGAAAGGATCACTTCCAGCGCCGACTTGCCGGGATACTTGGGGTGCTCATCGACCGGGATGCCGCGCCCGTTGTCGGTGATGGTCACGCGGCCCGCCGTGCCCGGTTCTTCCTCCAGCGTCACCTCGATGCGGTTGGCGTGACCGGCGACGGCCTCGTCCATCGCGTTGTCGAGCACTTCGGCGACGAGGTGGTGCAACGCACGCTCGTCGGTGCCACCGATATACATGCCGGGGCGGCGGCGGACGGGCTCAAGCCCCTCCAGCACCTCGATCGCGGAACCGTCATAGGTTTCGCCGGCTGCGGTCGGAAGCTGCTCGAAGAGGTCGTCGGACATGGCCACGACTATAAGCAGTGCGTGAAACCGCGATCAAGCGCGGCTTCACGCTTATCCTACCTTACTTCGCGAAGCTGGTCGGTGCCGGGCTGATCACCGTGGCGCCGCCGGGGCGGATTTCGCGCACTTCGAGCGCTCGCTCGATCACGCCGTCGCGTCCGAAGCGGAACGCGCCGTCGAGGCCGAGGAAGCCGTCCGGGTTGATCAGGCTGGAGACCGGGAAGGGGCGCCCGGCCTGCCAGTCCCGCGCGGCGCGCAGGGTCAGCAGTACGCCGTCGTAGCCCAGCGTCGCGATGCGATAGGGCGTCTTGCCGTAGCGCGTGCGATAGCTGGCGGCGAAGCGCGGGAAGCGCGCGTCGGACACGCTGGCGAACCACGCGCCGCCGAGCGCAGGATTGGCGGTGATCGCCTTGTCGCCGCTCCACAGCTCGGTGCCTAGCAGACGCGGCGATCCGGCGGGCATGCCCTTGCTCTTGAGCGCAGTCGCCGCGCTGGACGACAGCGAACCGCCGTCCGCGATCAGCACCGCCTGATAACCACCCTGCGCGCGCAGACGCTGCGCTGCCGCCGTGATCGACGCGGCAGAGCGGTCATAGGTTTGCATGTTCAGCACCTTGCTGCCCTTGGCGCGCGCGGTCTGGAGCAGTGCGGCGGAGGCACGGTCGCCATATTCGCCGCGCGGAACGAGCGCGGAGAACACGTTTACGCCCTGGCTCTGGGCATAGGCGATCGTGCGCGCCATCGAGGCGCCGGGCAGGTTGCCCATCACGAAGACGTCCTTGGCGGCGACCGTCTCGTCGTTCGAGAACGTCACCAGCGGGACATGCGCAGGCCGCGCCACGGCGATCACGGCGGATACGTCGTCCGACAGCAGCGGGCCGAGGATCAGGCCGTTGCCATCGGCCAGCGCGTGCTGCGCGGCGGCGGTGGCGCCGGTCGCGGTGTCATAGGTGGTGACACGCAGATCCTTGGCGCCGGTATCGAGCAGCGCCATCGTCGCGGCATTGGCGATGGACTGCCCGGCAGAACCATTCGGCCCGGTGGTCGGCACCAGCAGCGCGACGCGGTGCTGCCCGCCGTCCATCGGCAGGGTGCTCGAACTGGGCGCCTTGGTGGGCGGCGGTGGCGGGGGCGTGTAGCGCGGCCCCTTGGGAATGACCGAACAGGCGGCCAGAGTCATCAGTGCGCCGGCGGCCAGAAGGGTCCGTCGGTTGAGGGCGCCGTTCAATCGGCTGTGGAACATCGCTTGCCGCTCCCGCGTGGCCTCGCCATGAATGGCGACATGGAACATTCTCTTTTGCCGGGCCTCTATATCGTGGCCACTCCGATTGGCAACCTGGGCGACATCACCCTGCGCGCGGTGGAGGTGCTGCGAGGCGTCTCTGCGGTGGCCTGCGAGGATACGCGCGTTACCGGTAAGTTATTGCACCACCTGGAAATCAAGCAGAAACTGATTCGCTATGACGACCATGCGGGCGAGGGCGACCGCGAACGCCTGCTGGCGCTGATGCAGAGCGAACCCGTCGCGCTGGTGAGCGATGCGGGAACGCCGCTGATCTCCGATCCCGGCTATCGGCTGGTGCGCGATGCCAAGGCGCGCGGCATTGCCGTCACCAGCCTGCCGGGCGCCAATGCGGCGGTGATGGCGATGACGCTCTCGGGACTGCCGAACGACCGTTTCCTGTTCGCAGGCTTCCTGCCCAACAAGGCCAAGGCGCGCGAGGACGTGCTGCGCGAACTGGCCAAGGTGCCCGCAACGCTGGTGTTCTACGAAACCTCGCCGCGTCTGGAGGCTGCGCTCACCGCGATTGCAGAAGTCCTGCCGGGCCGGGAGGTGGCGGTGGCGCGCGAACTCACCAAGAAGTTCGAGGAATGCCGCACCGCGCAGCCCGCAGAGCTGATCGCGCACTATGCGCAGCATCCGCCCAAGGGTGAGATCGCGCTGGTGATCGCGCCGCCCGGTGACGAGCCGGTGGGCGAGATCGACGTCGATGCGCTGCTGCTGACCGAGCTGCAATTCGCCAAGGCCTCGCAGGCCGCTGCCGCCGTCGCCAAGGCGACCGGGCTCGACCGCAAGACGCTCTATGCGCGGGCCTTGGAACTGAAATGACCGAAAGGCGCATCCGGGCAGAGCGGCAGGGCCGTCGTGGCGAGAGTATCGCGGCGTGGTATCTGCGGCTCACCGGATGGCGCGTGCTCGCGCGTCGGGTGAAGACCCCGCGCGGCGAGATCGATCTGGTGGTGCGGCGCGGCACGGTGGTCGTGGCGGTCGAGGTGAAGTGGCGTGCCCGCGCCGAATCGCTGGACACCGCGATCGATGCCTGGCGCCTGCGCCGGGTGGCCGCCGCCGCCGAAGCGATGCTGCCGCGTTATGTGCGTCCCGGCGACAGCCAGCGCATCGACGTGGTGCTGGTCGCCCCCGGCACATGGCCGCGCCGGATCGTCAATGTGTGGCAGCCGGGGATTTAGGTGGGTGAGGTGTGTTTTGGAGCGGACGGGCGCTGTTTCATGGGAGCTTTTTGAAACCAGTCTTCGGGTCGCGCTCCAAAGCGGAATAAATGGAGACGCTGACATTAAAGACGAGGATGGTCAGAGCGATGATTAGATTTTTGCCTTGCTATGCCAACCAGTGATTCGATCTACAGTTATCATTCCAATAGGAAGAGCTATTGCCAACGAGCAAACTGTCAAAGGAATGGGCCAGCCAAATCGAAAGGCGGCCAAAGCTGCAAGGGTGAGAACAGCGATATAACACCACCTGCGCATGTCCCGTCTCAGGTTCATGTAATCGTCCGACCGCATAGCTTTTGCCTTATCAAAACCGAGAGCCTCAAAGCGTTGTCGGACTTCCTTACCTGCAACAGAAATAGGTGTGATGCACAGGCAGAACACTAAGCCTTCCCAAGGATCAATCAGGCCAGAGCTGGCTGTCAAAACCAGATGTGATTGGGCCGCGAGGAGAAGCAGCATTGAGAGTGCGGCAACAATAATTTGCGTCTTGGACAAACCACTCATTCCAAAAACATAAAGTAGTAATGATCCGATTGCTATCCATAACGGACGTTGCAGTTGGACCGCCCCGTCCGGCTTGGGAACCTGATTGCAGCGGGGTGGGCCGGTGCTACCGGAACTAACTTCCCAAATCCGGCACAATCGCCATCTTCCGTTATCCAGCGCCCAGCCGCCACGACTTGCGTTTTTGGATACCGTGGATCGAACGATTGCGCGTCTCGGCGTGTCGAATAGTGGTCGCAACCGTACACAATTCCGACTAAGCCGCACGAGAATCTGCAAAGCTAATCCCTGCCCGGAACGGACTTTTTCATGACCCTTCGCATCGCCGTCCAGATGGACCCGCTCGAGACCGTGAACATTGCCGGGGATTCGTCCTTCGCGCTGATGCTCTCGGCGCAGGCGCGCGGGCATCAGCTGTTCCACTATGACGTCAAGACGCTGGCCTACGACGCCTCGTTCGGCGCCAACGGGCGGCTGACCTGCTGGGGCGCGCCGGTGACGGTGCAGCGCGTGGCGGGCGCGCACTTCACGCGCGGCGACTATCGCCTGATCGATCTGGTCGCCGATATCGACGTGGTGCTGATGCGGCAGGATCCGCCGTTCGACCTTGGCTACATCACCGCTACGCACCTGCTGGAGCGCCTCGAAGGCCGCACGCTGGTGGTCAACGACCCCGCCTCGGTGCGCAATGCGCCCGAGAAGGTGATGGTGCTCGACTATGCGCGCTTCATGCCGCCGACCTTCGTCGCGCGCCGGATCGAGGATGTGCGCGAATTCCAGCAGCGCAATGTCGATGCGGGCTTCGGCGGCGATCTGGTGATCAAGCCGCTGCACGGCAACGGCGGCAAGGCGGTGTTCCGCGTGCCCGCCGACGGCAGCAATCTGGGCGCGCTGATCGAGATGTTCCAGAACGCCTGGATCGAGCCGTTCATGGTCCAGCCCTTCCTTCCGGGCGTGGCCGAGGGCGACAAGCGCATCGTGCTGGTCGACGGTGAGTTCGCAGGCGCGATCAACCGGAAGCCGGGCGAGGGCGAGTTCCGCTCGAACCTTGCCGTCGGCGGCTCGGCGGAAGCGGCGACACTCACTTCGACCGAAGAAGAGATCTGCGCGGCGATGGGGCCGGAACTCAAGGCGCGGGGGCTGGTTTTCGTGGGTATCGACGTGATCGGCGGAAAATGGCTCACCGAAATCAACGTGACATCGCCTACGGGCATCGTGGCTATCGACCGGTTCAACGGAACGGACACGGCTGCGCGCATCTGGGATGCTATCGAGGTCCGGCACGCAGCGATGTAAGGGCTGCGTGCCCGCAGGAGGGTGTTGAGTGAACGACTGGGTGGTGCATTTCGTTCAGGCCGGAGGGTACTGGGGCATCGCCTTTCTGATGATGCTGGAGAACCTGTTCCCGCCGATCCCCTCCGAGCTGATCATGGGCATCGGCGGGCTGGCACTGGCGCGCGGGACGATGAGCTTCACGCCGCTGCTGTTCGCAGGCACCGTGGGCGCCACGATCGGCAACTACATCCTGTTCCTGATCGCCGACCGCCTCGGCTTCGAGCGCCTGAAACCGCTGATCGTGCGCTGGGAGCGCTGGGTCACGCTGGAGTGGGAGGACATCGAGAAGGCCGGCCACTTCATGCGCGCGCATGGTCAGTGGGTGGTCTTCATCATGCGCTTCATGCCGATGTTCCGCACCACGATCTCGCTTCCGGCGGGGCTGGCGCACATGAGCCACTGGAAGTTCATCGTCTATACCTTCGTCGGCGCGGGCATCTGGAACACGCTGCTGATCCTGGGCGGGCAGTGGCTGGGGCACAGCTTCGCGCAGGCCGACAAGTGGATCACCTGGGGCGCGATCGCGGGCGGCGTTGCGGGCGTGGTGTGGTATCTGTGGCGCGTGCTGCGCTGGCGTCCGCGTCGGGCCCGCGTGGCGCGCGAGCCGGGATAAGATCTCAGGTATTGCCTTCGCGCGGATGCGCGTTGCGGTAGACGTCGAGCAACGTGGCGGCGTCCACTTTCGTATAGATCTGGGTCGAGCCGAGGCTCGCATGGCCCAGCAGTTCCTGCAACGAGCGCAAGTCTGCGCCTGCACCCAGCAGATGCGTGGCGAAGCTGTGGCGCAGCGCATGCGGTGTCGCACTGGCGGGCAGGCCAAGGACGACCCGTGCCCGCGCCACCGCGCGCTGCACCATTCCCTGCGCCAGAGCGCCGCCGCGCGCCCCGCGAAACAGCGGGGCGTCGCGGTCCAGCGGCCAGGGGCATCTGGCGCGATAGTCCTCGACCCCGGCGCGCGCGATGGGCAGGATCGGGACCATGCGCTGCTTGCCGCCCTTACCGGTGACGACAAGCGTCTCGCCCAGCGGCGCATCGCCGCCTTTGAGGGAAAGCGCCTCGGCGATACGCAGACCCGCGCCGTAGAGTAGCAGCAGAACGGCGCGGTCGCGTGCGCCGATCCACGGGGCGCTCGCGTCCTCGTCCACCGTGGCGGCAAGGTTCACCGCCTCGTCGGGCGTGACCGGGCGAGGCAGGCCCTTCTTGACGCGCGGCGCACGCAGGCGCGGCGGGGCGGCGTGCGATGCCCCCGCCTGTTCGCGCGCGAAACCGAGGAAAGCCTTGAGTGCCGAAAGCTCGCGCGCGGCGGAAACGTTGCCGATCCCGGCCTGTCGCCGTGCGGCCAGTTGCTCGCGCAGCGCGCCGCTTTCGAGCGTTGCAAGACGCGCCCAGTCGGTCTCGCCCAGATGATCGAGCAGCCGCGCGGCCGTGGCGAGATAGGCGCGCACAGTATGCGGACTGCGCCGCCGGGCATGGGTGAGATGGCTGTGCCACGCCTCCAGCATGTCGGTACGCATGGGAGAGGGGGCGTTCAGGGCAGTCTGCTTTCGACCGGATCGGCGCTTTCAACGAGGTCGGCTGGCACGATCTCGCCCAGCAGCCCATCGAGCAGAGCCATGCCCGCCTCGGTGACGCCGAGCACATCACCCTGTCGCCAGAGCAATCCTTGCGCCTCGTAGAACGCCACCTTGCGCGGATCGTGCAGCGCTTCGCGCGGCAGGCCGAAGCGGGTGGAGAGCGCCGCGAGGTTCACGCCCTCGGCCAGCCGCAGGCCCATCAGGATCGCCTCGCTCGCCTGTTCACGAAGGCCGAGGTCGCGCGTCTCGTTGATACCGTCGCCGCGCGCGGCCACAGCGTCCAGCCAGTTCTCGGGCTTGCGATGGCGGGTGGTCGCCACGCCGCCGCGACGGCCATGCGCACCGGGGCCGATCCCGCAATAGTCCTGATAGCGCCAGTAGGTCAGGTTGTGGCGGCTTTCCTCACCGGGGCGGGCGTGGTTGCTGATCTCGTAGGCGGGAAGCCTCGCGTTCGTCGTCATCTCGCGGGTGAGGGCGAACATGTCGGCACAGGCGTCCTCGTCGAGCGGGGCGAACTGGCCTTTGCGCACCATCGTCTCGAAACGGGTGCCGGGCTCGATCGTCAGCTGGTAGAGCGAGAGGTGGCCGGTGCCATAGGCCAGCGCCTGCTCCAGTTCGGCGCGCCAGCCGTCGAGCGTCTGGCCGGGACGGGCGTAGATGAGGTCGAAGCTGACACGCGAGAACAGGCCCTGCGCCACTTCCAGCGCGTTCAGCGCCTCGCGGGCGTTGTGCAGGCGGCCGAGGAAACGCAGCGTCTCGTCGTCGAGTGCCTGCACGCCCAGCGACACGCGGTTGATCCCGGCGCTGGCGAGCGCTGTGTAGTTCGCCGCCTCGATCGAAGAGGGATTGCCCTCCAGCGTGATCTCGATATCGGGCGCGAAGCCCCACAGGTCCTGCGCGGTGTCGATCAGGTGCGAGACCAGCGCGGGCGGCATCAGCGAAGGCGTGCCGCCGCCGAAGAAGATCGAAGACAGCGTGCCGTCATGCCCCGAGATTTCGCGCTCGCGCCGCATCTCGGAAACCAAAGCGGTTTTCCAGTGTTCATGCTCCACCTTGTCCCGCACATGACTGTTGAAGTCGCAGTACGGGCACTTGGCGAGACAGAAGGGCCAATGGATATAGAGCGCGCGCGCCATGGCATCCCAAGGCCTGCAATGCCGCTTGAAGTCAAGAGCTGTTGCCCAGGGTCGCACCGGCAAGAGCACACGTAGAAGAAGAAAAGATGCGTACCAAGCACCGAGTAGCCGCGCTGATTTCCCTCCTCGCCGCCGCCTGCGCGGGGCCGGGCGCGCGGCGCGAGATCGAGCCCTGGTACGGCGCGCCTACCGACAACCGCACCGATTTTGCCGCAAGGCTGCTGCGCGCGCACAATACCGAACGCGCGCGACAGGGCCTTGCGCCGTTGGTGTGGAACCCGGTGCTGGCCGATCACGCACAGCGCTATGCGCTGCAGTTGGCAGGCACGAACCGCTTCGAGCATTCCTCGAACGCCGCGCGTCCGGGCGAAGGCGAGAACCTGTGGAAGGGCACGGCGGGCGCCTATACGCTGGAAGAGATGATGGGCCACTTCATCGACGAGAAGCGCGATTTCCGCCCCGGCGTGTTCCCCCGCGTCGCGCGGGACGGACAGTGGGAAGAGGTCGCGCATTACACGCAGATGATCTGGCCGGATACCACCGAGGTCGGCTGCGCGCTGGTCAGCCGCGGCGGAACCGACTGGCTGGTGTGCCGCTATGCCCCGCTCGGGAATATTGTGGGCGAGCGGGTCGGGTAAAGAAAACGGGCCGCTCCCCGACAAGGAAAGCGGCCCGCTGTCGTAAATTCAGATCAGCCGGGGAACTGTTCGGCCACCAGCTTGCGGAAAGCGTCGGCGCGGTGGCTGATCGCCTGCTTTTCCGACAGCTCCAGTTCGGCAAAGGTGCGGTCGTAGCCTGCGGGAATGAAGGCCGGATCGTAGCCGAAGCCCATCTTTCCGCGCGGCGGCCAGGTGAACGATCCCATCGCACGGCCTTCGTAGACCGCTTCCGAACCGTCCGGCCAGGCGATGGCGAGCACGCTGGTGAACCAGCACGAACGGTCGACATCGGCGCCCTGTTCGCACAGCAGCCCTTCGACCTTGCCCATCGCCATGTACCAGTCGCGACCCTTGTCACCTTCGAACCACTGCCGTTCGGCCCAGTCGGCGGTGTAGACGCCGGGCCGTCCGCCCAGCGCCACGACCGATAGGCCGCTGTCATCGGCGAGCGCGGGCAGGTTTGCGGCCTTGGCGGCGGCGTGGGCTTTCAGCAGCGCGTTCTCGATGAACGTGGTGCCGGTCTCCTCGGGTTCGGGCAGGCCGAGGTCGCCTGCGGAAACGCAGTCCACGCCGTGCGGGGCCAGCAGCGCCGACATCTCGCGCAGCTTGCCCGCATTGTGCGTGGCGATGACGAGGCGTTCGGTGCCGAGGCGGGGAACCGTGCTCAACGCCCGACAGCCTTTGCCTGCGCGGCGAAGATGCCGTCGCAGCCCATGCGCGCCAGACGCAGCAGGCGCAGCAGGCCTTCCTCGTCATAGGTCGCGCCCTCGGCGGTGGCCTGAACCTCGGCGATCTGGCCGCCCTCGATCAGCACAAAGTTCGCGTCGGCATCGGCGGCGCTGTCCTCGATGTAGTCGAGGTCGAGAACCGGCGTACCCTTGCAGATGCCGCAGGAGACGGCAGCGACGCGGCCCAGGATCGGGTCTTCCTTGATCTTGCCCTCGGCCATCAGCTTGTCGACCGCGAGGCGCAGCGCGACCCACGCGCCCGAGATCGAGGCGGTGCGGGTGCCGCCGTCGGCCTGGATTACGTCGCAGTCGAGCACGATCTGGCGCTCGCCCAGCTTCTTCATGTCGACCACGGCGCGAAGCGAGCGGCCGATCAGGCGCTGGATTTCCTGCGTGCGGCCAGACTGCTTGCCCTTGGCGGCTTCGCGGCTGCCACGGGTATGCGTGGCGCGCGGCAGCATCGAGTATTCGGCCGTTACCCAGCCTTCGCCCTTGCCGCGCAGGAACGGGGGCACCTTCTCTTCGACCGAGGCGGTCACGAGCACGCGCGTGTCGCCGAAGGAGATCAGGACCGAGCCTTCCGCATGCTTGGTAAAGCCGGTCTGGATCTCGATGGTACGCATTTCGTCGGGCGAACGGCCGGAAGGACGCATGGGAATTCCTCGATTAGATGTCGTTGCACAGGAATGTGTCACGCTGGACAGGATTCGACAGCGCCCTTCGCGCATCGGGCTTGGCTATGCAAGGCGCTTGGCGCCATAGTGGCGCACATGGCCACACCGACGATCACCGAACTGACCGACCGCGCGCGCGAGATTTTCCGTCTCGTCGTGGAAGGCTACATAGATACCGGCGCACCGGTGGGCTCCAAGGCGCTGTCGGGGGCCAGTGGCGTCAACCTGTCCTCGGCCTCGATCCGCTCGGTCCTGGCGGAACTCGAATCGGTGGGCTTGCTGGCCGCGCCGCACACCAGCGCGGGGCGCCTGCCGACCGAGGCGGGCCTCAGGCTGTTCGTCGACGGCATCATGCAGGTGGCCGAGCCTACGCCGGAGGAACGCGCCGCGATCGAGCGGCGGCTGTCCTCGCCGGGGCCGATCGAGCAGGCGCTGGAAGCGGCAAGCTCGATGCTGTCGAACCTTTCTTCGGGGGCAGGCGTGGTCATGGTGCCGCGCCGCGAGCCACGCCTGCGCCAGTTGCAGTTGGTGCCGCTGGCACCCGACCGCGCGCTGGCGGTGCTGGTGGGCGAGGACGGCTCGGTCGAAAACCGGCTGGTCGATCTGCCGGAAAGCCTGTCGCCGGGAGCGCTGACCGAGGTCTCGAACTTCGTCACCGCGCGGCTGGCCGGGCGCACGCTCGCCGAAGCGGGCCGGGCGATGCTTGCGGAGATCGCGGCGGGGCGCTCCGAACTCGATGCTGCCAGCCGCGATCTGGTCGAACGGGGTCTCGCCGTGTGGAGTCAGGACACGCTCGAACGCCCGGTGCTGATCGTGCGCGGGCAGGCGAACCTGCTCGACGAAAGCGCGCTGCACGATCTGGAGCGTGTGCGCTCCCTGCTGGACGATCTGGAGAACAAGCAGTCGGTCGCCGATCTGCTGGCGGTGGCGCGCGAGGCGCGTTCGACGCGTATTTTCATCGGCTCGGAGAACCGGCTTTTCGCGCTTTCCGGCTCTTCGGTGATCGCCTCGCCCTATCGCGACCGCGAGGGCAGGGTGGTCGGCGTTGTGGGGGTAATCGGCCCGACTCGGTTGAATTACGCGCGCGTCGTCCCCATGGTGGATTTCACTGCCCAGAGCCTGGGCAAGCTCATCGGATAGCTTGGAACAAGAGAACACATGACCGACGATAAGACCCCGTCGCCCGAAGATACTGCCGTGGCCGAAGAGCTGAAGGGCGTGCCCGAGGATATGATCGACAAAGCCTCACTCTCGGCCTCGCTTTCGGAAGGCGAACTGACCGCGCTGCGCGAACAGCTCGATGCCGCCAAGCAGGACGTGCTTTATGCCCGCGCGGAAACGCAGAACGTGCGCCGCCGTCTGGAAAAGGACATCGCCGATGCCCGCGCTTATGCCGCGACCGGCTTTGCCCGCGATATCCTTTCGGTGTCGGACAACCTTTCGCGCGCGCTGAGCGCGATCCCCGCCGACAAGCGTGACGACGAATCGCTCAAGGTCATCGTTTCGGGTATCGAGGCGACCTCGCGCGAGATCGACAAGGTCTTCGCCTCGCACGGCATCACCCGCATCGCCGCGATGGGCATGCCGCTCGATCCCAACCAGCATCAGGCGATGATCGAGATGCCCAGCGCCGATGCCGAGCCGGGCACGATCATTCAGGAACTGCAGGCCGGCTACATGATCAAGGATCGCCTGCTGCGCCCAGCCATGGTCGCGGTGGCCAAGAAGCCGGACTGACGCACTTTATCGGTTCGCCGAATTTCGATGCCGGGCGTCTGGCGGGAAGCTCCCGTCCGACGTCCGGCATTTTGCGTTTCGGGAACTGCATCGTCTTCGTGGCCGTTGATTCGGCATCGAGCCCTGGCACGACGACCGGGGCATATGCGGAGAGCGACAATGAAAAAGACGATCCTTTTGCCGTTGCTGGCGGCAGGTGCGCTGTGCGTTTCGGGCGGCCTGACGGGCTGCGCGCATAACTATGCAGGCGAGGGTGCGGTGGCAGGCGGCGCGGTCGGAGCCGGTGTCGGCGCGCTGACCGGCGGTAATGTCGGCACGGGCGCGGCGATCGGCGCGGCGGCGGGCGCCTTGGCGGGCTCGACCAAGCAGAAGGACGATCACGGCTGCTACCGCTACGATAACGACGGGCGCCGCTACTGGGACCGCAACTGCTGATCCGGCAAGCTCACAAGTGACGTGAAGAAGGTTTGTTAAGATCCTTTTTTGAAAGGATAGAATGCTCACACCTTCGTCATTCCCGCGAAGGCGGGAATCCAGTCAGCGCAGCGCTTCGAACCGGAGATCGTTGCTGAGGGCGCGCCGCTGCGGGAAAATTAGGCGACAGCCGCAAAAGTGTCCTTCATTGCGAGGTTGCGACTGGATTCCCGCCTTCGCGGGAATGACGAGAAGGGTGGTCAGCGGTCGTTCTCATAATACCGTCATCCCAGCGAAAGCTGGGATCGCTCTCGGTCAAACGAGACGGTCGAACAGATCGCACCATCCGGGATTGTGCTTTTCGATGAGTTCGATTTTCCACTCACGCTTCCATGCCTTCATTGCCTTCTCTCGGGCAATGGCGGCAATTATCTCGGCGTGTTCCTCCACCAACACCAAGCGTGTAACGCCATACTTCCGGCAAAATGCTGATCCGCTTCCGGCACGGTGCTGCATCATCCGCAACGCTAGATTGCTGGTCACTCCGATGTACAGAACGCCGTGCGGCTTGTTTGCAAGAATGTAGGTCCAGCCTCCCATCCCGCTATCGTTACATAATGCCGAAAGCGATCCCAGCTTTCGCTGGGATGACGACAGGATTTTAACGGCGGCTACGGGGCGCTTGCAGATCACCCGCCTCCGCCCACGTAGCCCTAGAATGGCAGGATGCTTTCCAACGTCTCCAGTGATGGCGCGCCGGGAATGCGGCCGCCGTGGCGCAGGGTGAAGACGTGCTCGACGATCATCGCCTGCTGCTCGATGCCGTAGCGCTCCAGTGTCCAGCCGGGCTTGATCGCATAGTCGTAGCGGCTCCACGGCATGCGGCGCAGCAGGAGGTTGACGCCCTGCTGGTGTTGCCAGACGTGGACCAGTTCGTGGATCAGCAAGGCCTGCAGCGATAGTCGCTGCGAGGCGAAGCAGTCGCACGTGAAGGGCGCGTTCGGGGCGATGTGGATGCAGCCGCGCGGGGTCATCACCACGTTGCGCGGCTGGAGCGGCCACCAGCGCCTGCGCACGATCCGCGCCGCGTCGAGGTCCAGTGCGCCGCGAAACACCGGCGCGGCGAGGGCGCGCTCGGCCTCGGTCAGCGAGCGGGGTGTGGAGGCGGGATCGGGGGATGACATGCCTAGGATCGCTACCATGCCGATCGGCAAAGGGCCTGTTAAAATTGTAACCATCCTCGCTATCGGCAGCGAGTATCACAAAACTGTCATGATACGTTGCCACGGGAACCTGTCGCTCCCTTGCGGGCCGCGTGACAGCGCAATGGTCCTGTGCTTGCTGTCACCTGGTCCGAATAGAAAAGGCCCCGTCGTTTGAAACCTCGCCTGAAACGATTTCCGCTTCGCTCGCTTCCGCTGCTCGCTCTCGGGCTGCTGGGAACGGTTTCGTCGCCTTCGACAGCTGCGCCTGCAAAGGTGAATGCGGCGCCTGCGTTGACCGTCGATCATGTCGTGCTGGTCCAGCGCCACGGCGTGCGCCCGCCGACGAAGAACCCGGCGCTGCCCGAAGGCATGGCTGCGCAGGACTGGCCCTCGTGGCCGGTCGCGTTCGGCTGGCTGACGCCTCACGGCACCGATGCCATCGCGCGGCTGGGCGCCAGCGACGGCAAGGCGTTCCGTGCTGTCGGTCTGCTGCCTGCCTCGGGCTGCCCGAAGGCGGGCACCGTCCGCACGGTGGCCGACAGCGACCAGCGCACCATCGCCACGGCGGCGGCGTGGCTGGGAGCCGTGGCGCCGGGCTGCAAGCTGCCGAGCGATCACAAGCCGCAGGACGTCACCGATCCGCGCTTCTCGCCCATCGGCAATGGCGCGACTTTCGACGTGGCGCGCAGCGACGCGGCGCTGAAGGCGGCTCTGGGCTCCGGCGGCGTGGCGGCTCTGGAGGCGCGCTATGCTCCGCTGCTGGCGCGCGTCGACGCGATCCTGTGCGGACCCGATGGCGGTGACGCTTGTGGGGTGCGCCAGAAGCCGACCGGCGTGAAGTGGACCACGCCCGCCTCCAAGCCCAAGCTGACCGGCGCGCTCGACTATGCCTCGACCATGGGGCAGGCGCTGCTGCTGGAATATGCGGATGGCAAGCCGATGGCCGATGTGGGCTGGGGGCGCGCGACGGCGCAGGACGTGACCGACCTCTCGGCGTTCCATGCGCTGGAATATTCGCTGATGGCGCGGCTGCGGCCGGTCGCTCTGGCCGGTTTCTCGGGGCTCGCGCCGATCGTGATGGAAGGGCTCACCGGCCCTGCGAAGATCACGTTCATTTCCGGTCACGATGGCAACGTGGGCAATCTCGGCGGGCTGCTGGATGTGCACTGGAAAGTGCCGGGCGTCGCCACCGACGATCCGGTTCCGGGCGGGGCGATCGTGATCGAGAGCCTGCACGATGCCAGCGGGGCCCAGTTCATCCGTCTGTCCTACCGCGCGCAGTCGCTGGAGCAGATCCGCAACCCGCGCGCGCCGGGGCGGCTTTATCACCCCGCGCTAGTGCCTGCCCCGTGCAAGGTGCCCGGCCATCCGGGGCTGTGTACGCCCGAACAGTTCGCGGCGCTGCTGAAAAGCTGACGACTGGGGGCCTGACCCCAAGGAACGAGAAAGGCCGGAAGCGTTGTGCTTCCGGCCTTTCGCTTGCCAGTGATTGCTTTTCAGTGATGCATTCCGTTCATGTCGCCGGGGCCGCCCATGCCGGTTGCCTCGGCCATGCCTGCATCCATGCCGGACCCCATCGCCTGAATGCGCAGCGGCATCGAGAGCTTGTCGCCGTCCGAGAAGGTTAGCGTCATCTCGACGCTGGTGCCCGCCTTGGTGTCTTTCGGCAGGCCGAAGACCATGACGTGCATCTTGCCCGGCGCAAAGCTGACTTCGGCGCCGGGATCGAGCTTCACCTCGTTTAGCATCTTCATCGAGCCGCCGTCGGTCGTGTGCATCATCGCCTGGCTGGCGCCATCGATGTGGACGCTCACCAGTTCCGCCGTCTTCGTCCCGCCGTTGCGCACGGTGAAGTAGGCAGCGGCCGGATTGCCTGCGACCGGTGCCAGCACCAGCCTGCCGTTGCGGGCGGAAATGCCGGGCTTGGCGTCCGGGCCCGGCACGGCGACCGGCCCCGGCACAGCGACCGGATTGCCCGAGGCGCTGTCATGCGCGGCTGCGCTGTCTTCCACCGTGGGTGTATTGGCCTTTTCGCAGCCCGAGAGCGCGAGGCAGGCGAACGCGGTGCCCGCAACCAGCGCGGCAGCGCGAATGTGATGGCGCATGTTCATGGGTTTGGGCTCCTCCCGCCAGGGTGTTTCAAATAGAGCGCGGTAATGCCAGCGCATCGGGCTTGTTCCAACAAAAACCGCACCTATATGCCGGTTCGACGACTTGAACGTCACCGAGCCGCGCAACGCGTCTTGCCGCTTTTGCGGGAGGCGATCCGGGCGGTGTCACCCACTGACGTGAGGAATGGGGATAATGGCAAAAGTAATTGGTATCGACCTTGGCACCACCAACAGCTGCATCGCCGTCATGGACGGCGGCAAGCCCAAGGTTATCGAAAATGCAGAAGGCGCCCGCACGACGCCCTCGATCGTCGCTTTCACCAAGGATGGTGAGCGCCTGATCGGGCAGCCGGCAAAGCGCCAGGCCGTGACCAACGGCGACAACACGATTTTCGCGGTGAAGCGCCTGATCGGCCGCCGCTTCGACGACCCGGTGACCAAGAAGGACACCGAGCTGGTTCCCTACACCATCACCCGTGGCAAGAACGGCGATGCGTGGGTGCAGGCCGGCGGCGAAGACTACAGCCCGTCGCAGGTTTCGGCCTTCATCCTTCAGAAGATGAAGGAAACCGCCGAATCGTACCTCGGTGAAACGGTCACGCAGGCGGTCATCACCGTTCCGGCGTACTTCAACGACGCCCAGCGTCAGGCGACCAAGGACGCTGGCCAGATCGCAGGCCTCGAAGTCCTGCGCATCATCAACGAGCCGACCGCGGCTGCGCTGGCCTATGGCCTCGACAAGCAGGACGGCAAGACCATCGCGGTCTACGACCTTGGCGGCGGCACCTTCGACGTCTCGATCCTCGAGATCGGCGACGGCGTGTTCGAGGTGAAGTCGACCAACGGCGACACGTTCCTGGGCGGTGAAGACTTCGACACCAAGCTGGTCGAGTGGCTGGCCGACAAGTTCAAGGCCAAGGAAGGTCTGGACCTGAAGACCGACAAGCTCGCGCTGCAGCGTCTGAAGGAAGCCGCCGAGAAGGCCAAGATCGAGCTGTCGAGCACCGCCTCGACCGAGATCAACCTGCCCTTCATCACCGCACGCATGGAAGGCGGCGCTACTACCCCGCTGCACCTCGTCGAGACGGTGACGCGTTCGGACCTCGAAAAGATGGTTGCGGACCTCATCAAGCGCACCATCGATCCGTGCAAGAAGGCGCTGGCCGATGCCGGTATCTCGGCTTCGGAGATCGACGAAGTCGTGCTCGTGGGCGGCATGACCCGCATGCCCAAGGTGCGCGAAGTCGTGAAGGAGTTCTTCGGCAAGGAACCGCACACCGGCGTGAACCCGGACGAAGTCGTCGCCATGGGCGCGGCGATCCAGGCCGGCGTGCTGCAGGGTGACGTCAAGGACGTGCTGCTGCTCGACGTGACCCCGCTGTCGCTGGGCATCGAGACCCTCGGTGGCATCATGACCAAGATGATCGACCGCAACACGACGATCCCGACCAAGAAGAGCCAGGTCTACTCGACCGCCGAGGACAACCAGCAGGCGGTGACGATCCGCGTGTTCCAGGGCGAGCGCGAGATGGCGCAGGATAACAAGCTGCTCGGCCAGTTCGACCTCGTCGGCATTCCGTCGGCCCGTCGCGGCGTGCCGCAGATCGAAGTGACCTTCGACATCGACGCCAACGGCCTCGTGAACGTGTCCGCCAAGGACAAAGGCACCGGCAAGGAACAGCAGATCCGCATCCAGGCCTCGGGCGGTCTTTCGGACTCCGACATCGACCAGATGGTCAAGGATGCCGAGAAGTTCGCCGAAGAGGACAAGAAGCGTCGCGAATCGGCAGAAGCCCGCAACCAGGCCGACAGCCTCGTCCACGCGACCGAGCAGCAGCTGGCCGAGAACGGCGACAAGGTCGACGCCTCGCTCAAGGGTGAAGTCGAGGCCGCGATCGCCGCGACCAAGACCGCGCTCGAAGGCGACGATGCTGCCGAGATCAATGCCAAGGCTCAGGCGCTCACCGAAGTCGCCATGAAGATGGGGCAGGCGATCTACGAGAAGGAGCAGGCTTCGGCTGCGGCTCCGGGTGCCGACGCGCCCAAGGCCGACGACGACGTGGTCGATGCCGAGTTCTCGGAAGTCGACGAAACCAAGGGCTGATCCAGAGTCCTGATGAAAACCACGGGCGCTGCCGATGCATTTGGCGTCGGCAGCGCTTAGGTTATTCCCCAGGGGATAAACGACGTGTCAGCAACCGAAATAGATTATTACGAACTGCTCGAGGTGGAGCGGACCGCCGACGACAAGATCATCAAGTCGTCGTACCGCAAGCTCGCCATGCGCTGGCACCCGGACAAGAATCCGGGCGATGCCGCTGCCGAGGCGAAGTTCAAGCAGATTTCCGAGGCTTACGATTGCCTCAAGGACCCGCAGAAGCGCGCGGCTTATGATCGTTACGGCCATGCCGCGTTCCAGCAGGGCATGGGTGGCGGTGGTCCCGGCGGCATGGGCGGCGGCGACTTCGGCGATATCGGCGATATCTTCGAATCGATCTTCGGCAGCGCCTTTGGCGGCGGTGGCGGAGGCGGACGCCAGCAGGCGCGTCGCGGTGCGGATCTGCGCTACGATATGGAAGTCAGCCTGGAAGAAGCCTTCCACGGCAAGGACACCCAGATCGAGATCGAGGTCTCGCAATCGTGCGAGCCCTGCCACGGTTCGGGCGCCGAGCCCGGCACCGGCAAGCGCACCTGCAACATGTGCGGCGGCCACGGCAAGGTCCGTGCGCAGCAGGGCTTCTTCGTGGTGGAGCGGGCCTGCCCGACCTGCCATGGCCGGGGCGAGGTGATCGAGAAGCCGTGCCGTGCCTGCGGTGGCGAAGGCCGGGTCGATCGTCCGCAGAAGCTGGACGTGACGATCCCGCCGGGTGTCGATTCGGGCACCCGCATCCGCCTTTCGGGCAAGGGTGAGGCCGGACCGTTCGGCGCGCCTCCGGGCGATCTCTATATCTTCCTGCATGTGAAGCGCCACAAGGTGTTCGAGCGCGAGAGCACCACGCTGTCGACGCGCGTGCCGATCACCTTCACCACGGCGGCTTTGGGCGGTTCGATCGAGATTCCCGGCATCGATGGCGAGCGTATCACGCTCGACATTCCGGCGGGCATCCAGTCGGGCAAGCAGCTGCGCAAGCGCGGTGCGGGTATGCCCGTGCTGCAGGGCCGTGGCCGCGGCGACATGGTGATCGAGATCGCGGTGGAAACCCCCACGCGTCTTTCTGCGCGCCAGAAGGAACTGATCCGCGAACTCCAGTCGACCGAAACCGGCGACGAATGCCCCCAGTCCAAGGGCTTCTTCGACCGGATCAAGGACGCCTGGAACGACCTGACCGAGTAACGGTCAGGGCTTACTGTCGGACAGGCGTGCGCGGATGCCCTCGATCAGCGAGGGGTCCGCGCACAGCCGTCCATCTTCCTCCTCCAGAATCGCCGCGAAGGCCTCGCGCTTGAACTTTGCCAGATCGGCGGGGGGCAGGGCGCTGTCGTCCTCCAGTGTCGAGGCGATCAGGTCGATGGTGCGTTCGGCGCCGTGGAGGCGGCCCCAGAGGTAATCGTTCTCGCGGTAGGCGCGGCTGAAGAAGGCGCCGAAGCGATAGAACTCCGCGCCGCGCAGCGGGCTTTCCCCGCCTTCGGAAATCAGGCTGCGGCAGTCTTCGGGCGAGATGCGATCGACCTTGATCGGATCGAACTCGGTCAGCCCTTCGCCGCGCAGCAGCGGCAGCGTCACCGTGTCGTAGAACGGGAAGCCGAGGTAGGTGAGCAGCAGCTTGCGGCGCAGCGGTTGCGGCATGTCGGCCATCGCTTCGGCCAGCATCGTATCGACGCGCTCGTCGGTGGCGATCAGTTCGCGGGCGGCGGCGATGGCATCGAGCACCGCGCCGGGTTCCGCGAAAACGTGGCCAGCCGTCTCGCACAGGTCTTCACCCAGAACCGAGAGGCGCTCCTTCTCCTGATAGATCGCCAGTGCCCGATAGATCAGCGTGCGCGCGGCTTCGCGCTCGGCGTCGCTCACCGTCTCGTCGAAGTCCCAGTCCTGCGCCAGTCGCCGGGCGAGCAGACGCAGGCGGCGGATGCGATAGGGCAGGTCATGCGCCCGCAAGAAGGCGGCCATTTCCGGCGTCCCCTTGCCGCGCAGCGCTTCGCTGTGATCGAGACCGCTGGCTTTCAGATGCACCATCAGATGATCGGCGATCACGGTCGCGCCGGGGTTGTTCTCGCGCGGGAGCAGTCGTTCGATCAACTGGCCCAGCTGCGCGACGACCGAGGCGAACTTGAGCTGGGCATAGCCGTGCCAGGCATAGCCCGCCTGCTCCATCGCCCGGCCGTGCGCCTTCTCGCGCCAGGCGGCGATGCGGCGCGGCGTTGGCCTGTCGAGGAACAGCGTGCTGCCGAACAGCCGCGCGACAGTGTCCTCCACTTCGGGGCGCAATGCCTGGACGATGCGCTGCAACTGCGCCTGCTCGCGCGAGGTGCGCTCGATGGCATCAAGGTTGTCGCGGATCGGCTGTTCGCGCGGGATTGAGGAGAGCGCGCCGAAGATTACCTGAAAGAAGCCGGGCAGTTCGTCGCTATCCTCGATCAGCGCGCTGTGCCGTTCGGGCAGGGGATCGATATAGACGACGCGGCGGTCCACCTCGCGCGCGGCGGGTCGGTTGCGCAACGCCTTCAGCGCCTCGGCAAAGGGGGCGTTGACCAGCACCGAGCCGTCGATCAGCGCCACCCGGTCGAGATCGCCCGCGCGCGCATGTTCGGGCAGGATGCGCCGCAGAAAGGCCTCGCGCTCGGGCCAGTCAAGCTCGTGCTCTTTCGCAAAGCCGTCCATCTCGGCCAGCGAAAGCGGGGGGAAGGCCCCGGGAAACGCCGATGTGGCGCGCGCGGCAAAGACCAGTTCGACGATCGGGGCGAGGCTTGCCGTCTCGCCTGCCGCCGCGCCGCGCCTGCCGACATGGAACTCGATGCCGACGCGGTGCTCGCTCTCGCGCACGAGGCGCGGCGAGTTGAGGCGCAGCGTTTCGAGATGGCCGTTGAAATCGGTGGCGGTCACGAACAGGTCGAGCGGATGGCGCTCGGGCAGCAGCGGCGGGCCGACCGGCCCTTCGGCCATGCCCCGCAGTGCGCGCAGCATGAGGCCGGAAAAGCGCGTCCCCCCGAAAGGCGGCTCGAACCAGCGCGAGCGCACGAGGCGGGAAAGCTTCTGGCGCACTTCGGTGCGGGTTTCGGGGGCGACCGTCTCGCTCACCGCATTGCCGGGGCGGCGCAGAAGATATTCGATCAACGGGCGCGCCCAGAACTTGGCAAGGTCCGAGCCCGGCTTGGCCGCAGGGTCCAGCAGTTCGTCGACGTCGGCCCCTTCCAGCCACAGCGCGGTCAGCGGGTCGAGCGACTGGCCGGTGTGGATCGCCTGCGCCAGCAGCACCGAGTTGACCCCGCCCGCGCTGGCGCCGGTCACGATATCGGCCATCACCTTGAGGCGCAGGCCACGCTCGCTCACGGCAGCCAGCAGGCGGTGGTAGACCCCGGCGACACCGGCCTCCGGTTCCTCGCCCGACCAGTGCGTCTGGCTGGCGCGCAGGGCGTGCCACAGTTCCTTGGTGACGCCGTGCATGTAGACGGCCAGGCTGACGCCGCCGTAGCAAACCAGAGCTATTCGCAGTTCTTTCTGCCGCATAATCCAAGCATGGGGATCATGCGGGGAAAAGGCAATTGCGTTCCGCATCTGTTCCGGTTACGCCCGCCGCATGGCCAAACCCAAGCGTCGATATGTCTGCACCGCCTGCGGCGGCGTCTCCACCCGCTGGCAGGGGCAGTGCCCGGACTGTGGCGAGTGGAACACGCTGGCCGAAGAGGCACCGCAGACGGTGTTCTCCTCCAAGCACGATCTGTCTTCGGGCGGGCGGCCGATCCTGTTCACCCCGCTCGACCAGCCGGGCGAGATGCCGGTGCGTCGCGCCAGTGGCCTTGCCGAATTCGACCGGGCGCTGGGCGGTGGCCTCGTTCCCGGCTCGGCGATCCTGATGGGCGGCGATCCGGGCATCGGCAAGTCCACGCTGCTGTTGCAGGTGTCCGCGCACATGGCGCGCGAAGGCGCGGCGAAGGGCAGCCCGCGACAGGCGGTGTACGTCAGCGGCGAGGAAGCCTCCGGGCAGGTGCGCCTGCGTGCGGCACGGCTTGGATTGTCCGACGCGCCGATCCAGATGGCGGCGGCGACCTCCGTGCGCGATATCCTGACGACGCTGGGAATGATGGAGCCGCCCTCGATCCTCGTGATCGATTCGATCCAGACGATGCATTCGGACCAGATCGAGGGTGCCCCCGGCACGGTCAGTCAGGTGCGCGGCTGCGCCTTTGAACTGATCCGCTATGCCAAGGAGAACGGGGTCACGCTGCTGCTGGTCGGCCACGTCACCAAGGACGGCAATATCGCCGGGCCGCGCGTGCTGGAGCACATGGTTGACGTGGTGATGAGCTTCGAGGGCGAGCGCAGCCACCAGTACCGCATCCTGCGTTCGCTCAAGAACCGCTTCGGTCCGGTGGACGAGATCGGCGTCTTCGCGATGGAAGGCGATGGGCTTGCCGAAGTGGGTAATCCCTCGCTGCTGTTCCTGTCCGGGCGGGACGAGCCGCTGGCGGGCAGTGCGGTGTTCCCGGCGATGGAAGGCACGCGGCCCGTGCTGGTCGAGATCCAGGCGCTGATCGTGCGGTTGCAGAGCGGCGCGACGCCGCGCCGTGCGGTCGTCGGCTGGGACTCAGGCCGTATGGCGATGCTGCTGGCGGTGCTGGAGGCGCGCTGCGGGCTGAATTTCTCTAGCGCGGAAGTCTATCTCAACGTCTCGGGCGGCTATCGACTGGCCGATCCGGCGGCGGACCTTGCGGTGGCCGCTGCGCTGATCTCGGCGCTGTCCGAAAGGCCGCTGCCGCGCGATGCAGTGTGGTTCGGCGAAGTCTCGCTGGCGGGCGAGGTGCGCCCGGTCGCGCATTCCTCCATTCGCCAGCGCGAATCGGCGAAACTCGGTTTCGGGCGGGCGGTCGGTCCGGCAGGCGGGCCGGAGCCGGATGGCAAGCTCACCTACCGCGCTGTGACGATGCTGCCCAATCTCGTTGACCGGATCATCGGCGAGGCCTAGTTTCGCCTGCAAATGACTGGCTTTGATATTGTCGTCCTGCTTGTCGTCGGGATCGGCGCAATAATCGGATTCCTGCGCGGTTTCGTGCAGGAAATACTTGCTCTTGCAGCCTGGATCTTTGCGATTCTGGCGATCAGGGGGCTCCACACGCCGCTGACGCGGATGCTCGAATCGCATGTTTCGAGTTCCTCGGCGGCAGCGGTGCTGGCTTTCGCGATCCTGCTGCTGGTGCCCTACCTGATCGTCCGCCTCGTTGCGCGCTGGGCGGGCAAGCGAAGCCGCGCCTCCGTGCTCGGCCCCATCGACCGTGTGCTCGGCTTCGGCTTCGGCGCGCTCAAGGGCATGATCGTGGTCGTGCTCGGCTTCTCGGTCGTGGTGTTGGGCTACGACACGATATGGGGCGTGAAGGGCCGTCCGGACTGGATGGTCGATGCGCGGACCTATTCCTTCGTCGATGCCAGCAGCCGTGCGGTGGTGAAGATGATCTCGGACCGCCACCAGGCGATGACCTCGGGCGAGGACAGCGACACCGAAGCGGGTACGGCCAGCGCCGACTGACATGGCGACGGTGCTCTACACCCCCGAAGTGCTCGGCCTGGCGATGGTGCTGTTCCAGCATCCGCTCGATGATGCCGTGCCGCTGCGCGCCAGCGCCCGCTCGAAGAGTTGCGGCAGCGTGCTGGAACTGGGGATGGCGCTGGACGATGAAGGGCGGATCGCGCGGGTGGGCCTGCGCTGTCAGGCCTGCGCGATCGGGCAGGCGTCTGCCGCGATCTTCGCGCAGCATGCGGTGGGTATGGATGCTGAAATGATCCGGCAGACAGCGCAGGCGATGCGGTCTTGGCTGGCGGGAGAGGGCACGCTTCCCGGGTGGCCCGGGCTCGATGCGATTGCGGCGGCCCGTGATTATCCCGCGCGCCACGGGGCCGTCATGCTGGTGTGGGACGCAGCGCTCGACATTCTCGCCTAGGTCGATTTCTGTCCGTCTCTATCCTGGTTGTGTCCGTTTCAGTCGCTCTCACCGAAACGGTGCGGTTTCGTGGTGTTGCTGCGCAGCAAAAGCGGTTGCGCCGCGATAACGTGGAATGATAGCGTGCGATCTCTAGAGGATAGAGGATCAGCCATGACCAAGGCGGACAAAAGCGAAGACGGTACGGTCATCATCAAGAAGTACGCCAACAGGCGGCTCTACAATACCCGGACATCCAGCTACATCACGCTGGAACACCTCGCGAAAATGACGCGCGAGGGGATCGACTACAAGGTGCTCGATGCCAAGTCCGGCGTGGACATCACCCACACGATCCTGACCCAGATCATCATGGAGGAAGAGGCCCATGGCGAGCAGATGCTCCCGGTCAACTTCCTGCGCGAACTCATTGCAATGTATGGAAATTCCATGCAATCTCTGGTGCCGCACTACCTTGAGGCGTCGATGGACAACTTCCGCGCCAACCAGGCCAAGCTGAGCAAGGCCTTCGGCGACAGCATGGGCAACAACCCGCTGGCCAAGCTGGCCGAACAGAACATGGCGATGTTCAAGGCAGCGGCCTCGGCCTTCATGCCCGGTGCTGAAACACCGGAAGCGAAACCGGCTCCGGCGGCTGAGGAATCGCCTTCCGACCTTTCCGCACTGCGAGATCAGATGGCTGAAATCCAGAAGAGGCTTGACGCGCTGGGTAAATAAGGGCCAGCGCAGGCGTTCCCGCATGTTCGCGCATCGCGGGATGAAGCGCGTCGGACGGTCCGGCGCGCGCCCAAGCAGGAAGAGCCGCAAGTGCCCGCCATCCGACACGCCCTCACGATCAAGCGCGAGGACGATTTCGCCCAGTGGTTCCAGGAAGTCATCTCCGAGGCCGAAATGGCCGAGGAATCGGGCGTTCGCGGTTGCATGGTCATCAAGCCGTGGGGCTACGGCATCTGGGAGCGCATGCAGCGCCTGATGGATGACCGGATCAAGGCCGCCGGTGTCGATAACTGCTACTTCCCGCTGTTCATCCCGCTGTCCTATTTCGCCAAGGAAGCCGAGCACGTCGACGGTTTTGCCAAGGAAATGGCGGTCGTCACGCATCACCGCCTGATCGGCGATGGCAAGGGCGGGCTGGTGCCCGATCCCGAAGCGAAGCTGGAAGAGCCGCTGATCGTGCGTCCCACCTCGGAGACGGTGATCGGTCAGGCGATGGCGCGCTGGGTGCAGTCGTGGCGCGACCTGCCGCTGATGGTGAACCAGTGGGCCAACGTGGTGCGCTGGGAAATGCGCACGCGCATGTTCCTGCGCACCAGCGAGTTCCTCTGGCAGGAAGGTCACACCGCCCATGTCGACCGCGAGGATGCGTTGAAAGAAACCCTGCGCGCGCTTGAAATGTACCGTGAATTTGCCGAGAACGTACTGGCGATGCCGGTCACGACGGGTGAGAAGCCCGAGAACGAGCGTTTCCCCGGCGCCGTCGCGACCTACTCTATCGAGGCGATGATGCAGGACGGCAAGGCGCTGCAGGCCGGCACCTCGCACTATCTCGGCACCGGTTTCGCCAAGGCGGCGGGCATCCAGTATCAGGACAAGGAAGGCCAGCAGCAGTTCGCGCATACGACGAGCTGGGGCACCTCCACCCGCATGGTCGGCGGCGTCATCATGGTTCATGGCGACGACGACGGGCTGCGCGTGCCGCCCGCGATTGCGCCGCAGCAGATCATCATCCTGCCGATGCTGCGCGACAATGATGAGGACGCCGCGCTGCTCGATTACTGCGAGGATCTGCGCAAGTCGCTGGTGTCGCAGTTCGCGCTGGGCGAGCCGGTGCGCGTGCTGCTCGACAAGCGTCCGGGCAAGGCCACGCAGAAGCGCTGGGCCTGGGTGAAGAAGGGCGTGCCGCTGATTCTGGAGATCGGCGGTCGCGATGCCGCAGGCGGTCAGGTCTCGATGCTGCGCCGCGACAGGCTGTGGAACGAGGCCGCGAAGGCCAATTTCGAGGCGCTGGCCAAGGACGATTTCGTGGCGCGTGCCGCTGCGGAGCTGGAAGACATTCAGGCCTCGCTCCATGCCGAGGCGCTGGCGCGCCGCGATGCGAACATCACCAGGGTTTCGACCTTCGACGAGCTGGCCGCGTTCTTCTCCGAAGACAAGCGCTACCCCGGCTGGGCCGAAGTGGTCTGGGCGCGCCCGACCGGTGCGGATCTGGAAGGCGTGGTCAAGCGCCTGAAGGAGCTGAAACTGACCATCCGTAACACCCCGCTGGTGGGCGAACCCGTTGCCGGTGAATGCATTTTCACGGGACGCGAGGCGGTCGAGCGGATATATGTTGCACGGTCCTATTAAGGTCTGTGCTTATTGGGGACTGACAGCTTGAGGGGGAGCGCGCGTGTTCGAGGCTATTCGCTATAATCTGACCAACCTGACCCGGTTTTCGGGGCGGGATTCGCGCTCCACCTTCTGGTTCTACATCCTGTTTCTGGTGATCGTTCAGGTCGTCATTTCTATGGCCCTGTCGATGGTGGCTGGCGGCATGATGGCGGTCGATGCCTTCCATGCCGCCAGCAAGGGCACCGATCAGGTGGCTATTCAGCACGCGATGTTCGGCCGGATGGCGGGCATGATGCGCGTCTCCATGTGGGGCTCTGCCGTGCTGTCGCTGGTGATGATGTTCCTCGTCTCGGCGTCGTTCACGCGGCGGCTTCACGATTCGGGCAAGCCGGGCTGGATCACCGCGATTGTCGTGCTGCTGCAGATCGCAACCGCAATCCTGACCATCGGCATGATCGGCGAGATGGTCAGCTACATGTCGCACCTGACGCCGGAAGATCCGGTGGCGATGCAGGCGTCGATGAAAGCGCATCAGGCCAAGTTCGCGGTGCAGGGCGCGCTGGGCTGGCTGCCGCTGCTGATCGTCGTGGTGTTCGGAGTCTGGCCGTCGAGCGATGGCGATAACCGCTATGGGCCGGAGCCCGATCATCTCTGACCGGCCCGATCATCCCTGACTGGGGCGGTGTGCCGTCCGGGGGCTGAATTTGCGGGCCCATTGTAATTGCGCGGTGCAGGGGGCATGGCAGGATCATGGCTCCCAAAAACCGTCCCGGCTCCGATCGTCTCTCGCTCAACCGTCCTGCATCCAAGCGCACGTCGCCCGCGCGTCCTGCGCCGGGCATGCCATCGCGCGAGCAGATCCTGGAGTTCATCCAGAACTCGGCGGAACCGGCGGGCAAGCGCGAGATTTCAAAGCATTTCGGGCTTCAGGGGGCGGAGAAGATCCAGCTCAAGGCGCTGCTCAAGGACATGGCCGAGGAAGGCCTGATCGACGGCAGGCGTACCGCCTATCACCGCATGGGCGGGGTGCCGCGCGTCACTGTGCTGCGTGTCGTCGATATCGACGAGGGCGAGGCCATCGCCATTCCCGATACCTGGACGCCCGAGGACGCGACACCGCCGCCGCGCATCCGTCTCGTCGAGAAGGGGCCGAAGAGCGGCCCGCGCGGCTCGGCGCTGCGCAAGGGCGACCGGGTGCTGTCGCGCACCGAGGAGAGTGAAACCGGCTGGCGCGCCTGGCCGATGAAGAAGCTGGAACTGCGCGCCGAGCAGATGCTGGGCGTCATTGAGATCGACAGTCAGGGCAAGGCGTGGCTGGCCCCGGTCGACAAGCGCATCCGCAATTCCTCGCTGATCTCCGACATGGGCGGGGCCGAGGCGGGCGAACTGGTGCTGGCCGAGCCGGTCGGGCGTTCGGTGCGTGCCTCGGTGAAAGTCACCGAGCGTCTGGGCGAGCCGCTGGCGGCCAAGGCGTTCAGCCTGATCGCGATCCACAAGCACGGCATTCCCAACCACTTCTCCGAAGAGACGCTGGCCGAGGCCGAGCGCGCGGCAAAGCTGCCTCTCAGCCACGAGAAGCGCGAAGACCTGCGTCACCTGCCGATCGTCGCCATCGACCCTTCGGATGCGCGCGATCACGACGATGCGATCTGGGCCAGGCCCGATGGCCATGGCGGTTTCGAGGCGCTGGTCGCCATTGCCGACGTGTCGTTCTTCGTGCGTCCCGGCGGCGAGGTGGACGGCGAGGCGCGGCGGCGCGGCAACTCGGTCTACTTCCCGGATCGCGTGGTGCCGATGCTACCCGAAGTGCTCAGCGCCGATGTCTGCTCGTTGCGCAGCGGCGAGGATCGCGCGGCGATGGCCTGCCACATGAAGGTCGATACACAGGGCCGGGTTACCGAGTGGCGCTTCACCCGCGCCATCGTGCGGATCGACGAGGTTATCGCCTACGAAGAAGCCCAGCGCCGCATCGATGCGGGCGAGGCGCCTGCGCACCTCAACGACCTTTGGGCCTGCTGGAAGCTGCTGGCCAAGGCTCGCGAGGCGCGTGATCCGCTGGAGTTGGAACTGCCCGAACGCCGGGTGAAGCTGGACGAGCAGGGCCGCATCACCGAGATCGCGCTGCGCGAGCGGCTCGATGCGCATCGCGTGGTCGAGGATTTCATGATCGCGGCCAACGTGGCGGCAGCCAAGGCGTTGGAGGCCAAGGTCGCGCCGGTGGTCTACCGCATCCATGAGACGCCGAGCCGCGAAAAGCTGATGGCGCTGAAGGATTATCTCGCCACCTTCGACAAGAAGCTGGCGATGGGGCAGGTCATCACGCCGGGTCTGTTCAACCGCATGTTGAAGGACATCGCCGACGAAACCGAGAAGGCGCTGATCATGGAAGCGGTGCTGCGCAGCCAGACGCAGGCCTATTACGGTCCGCGCAACGAAGGGCACTTCGGTCTGGCGCTGGGCTCCTATGCGCACTTCACTTCGCCGATCCGCCGCTATGCCGACCTTCTGGTCCACCGCGCGCTGGTCGATGCCTATGGGCTGGAGCAGCCTGCGCCCAAAAGCGATCTGCCTGCGCTGTCAGGCCTTGCCGAGCGGGACCGGACCGATCTTACGCGGATCACCGATGCGATCAGCCAGGCCGAGCGCCGGGCGATGATGGCCGAGCGCGAGACGATCGACCGCTATGTCGCGGCATGGCTGGCAGGCCGCGTGGGCGAGGTGTTCGACACGCGCATCACCGGCGTCCAGAAATTCGGCTTCTTCGCGACCATCGTCGGCCTTGGCGGCGACGGCCTCGTGCCGGTCTCGACGCTGGGCGACGAGCGCTTTTCCTATGACGAGAAGGCGCAGGTGCTGGAAGGCGAGCAGACCGGCACGACCTATGCCGTCGGTCAGATCCTGCGGCTGCGACTGGCTGAGGCCAATCCGCTGACCGGCTCGCTCAAGTATGAGTTGGAGGAAGGCGGCGGCCGGATCGAGCCGCGCGGTCGTCCACAGGCCGGCAAGCCGATCAAGCACAAGGGCACCTTCAGAAAGCAGGGCGGCGGTCATACCGTCGGCCAGCGCGGTCGTCCGGCGAACATCCGCCATCAGGGGCGCAAGAAGAAGAAATAAAGCTCGGTTCTGCGTCCGCGCAGAAGCGGGCGCCGCCGGTCTGGTTTAACTAAGGCTCTCGATCTGCTCCGGCGTCAGGCCGCCGGGCACGACGAATACCGGGCAGGTCATATGCGCCATACCCGAGCCGGTGAAGTGCGAGACCAGCGGGCCGGGGGAGCCTTCGCTGGCGGCGCCGAGCACCAGTGCGGAAACCTCGGGGTGCTCTTCGAGGTACTTGCGCACGACTTTCACGTCCTCGCCCATCTTCACCGAGATTACCGGCATCTTGCCGCCTTGCGAAAGCAGGTTGCCTGCTGCTGCCGTCACCAGCGTTTCGGCGCGGGCGCGGGCCTCTTCCTCGATGGTCGCCTGTACGCCGGCGAAGGCGTTGAAGGGCTGGGGTGGGACGAGCGCGAGGAGATGCAGCACGCCTTCGGTGCTCGCAGCACGGCGCGCGGCATACTGCAGCGCGACCAGCGCTTCGTCGGATTCGTCGATGATGACCAGATAGACGCGCATGAAGTTCCTCTCGGGCGCCGCTTATCCGGCCATTGGGCTTTGCGTGCAAGCCATCAGGAATGCGTAATAGGGATGCAAAGCCGCTTGTGTGGAGGCGACAGATTGTCCAAGGAGGGTGCAACCCCAGCCAACCCAAGCAAGGGACATAAAAGAATCCATGCCCATCGAGATCAAGATGCCCGCGCTTTCGCCCACCATGGAGGAAGGCAAGCTGGCCAAATGGCTCGTCAAGGAGGGTGATACCGTCTCCTCCGGCGACATCATGGCGGAGATCGAGACGGACAAGGCGACCATGGAGTTCGAAGCCGTTGACGAAGGCGTCATCGGCAAGATCCTGGTGGCCGAGGGGACCGAAGGCGTAAAGGTCGGAGCCGTGATCGCGGTGCTGGCCGGCGAAGGTGAGGATGTGTCTTCGATCGAAGCCGCTCCCGCCGCAGCACCCGCACCGGCCCCCGCCGTTTCCGAAGCCGCTCCCGCTCCTGCCGCCGCCAAGGCTGCTCCGGCGCCTGCCGCCAGCGCGCCTGCTGCCAAGACCGAAGGCCGTTCGATCGCCTCGCCGCTTGCGCGCCGGATCGCTGCCGACAAGGGGATCGACCTGTCGACCCTGACCGGCACCGGCCCCAACGGTCGCATCGTCAAGGCTGACGTCGAGAACGCCAAGCCCGGTGCCGCTGCACCCAAGGCTGCGCCCGCTGCCGCTGCGGCCCCTGCCGCCGCGACGTCGAGCGTCGAAATGGCCGACAGCACCCGCGCGCTGCTCGATGCCCGTGTCCCGCACACGGTCGAGAAGCTTTCGGGCATGCGCAAGACCATCGCCAAGCGTCTGACCCAGTCGAAGCAGGAAGCACCGCACATCTATCTGACGGTGGACGTGGTGCTCGACAAGCTGATGGCGCTGCGTTCGCAGGTCAACGCCCAGCTCGAAAAGCGCGGCATCAAGGTGTCGGTCAACGACATGCTGGTCAAGGCGCTCGGCATGGCTCTGGCCGAAGTGCCCGAGTGCAACGTGACCTTCGCCGGTGACGAGATCATCAAGTACGAACGCGCCGACGTGTCGGTCGCGGTGTCGATCCCCAATGGTCTGATCACTCCGATCGTGCCGGATGCGGGCGGCAAGTCGTTCTCGCAGATCGCGACGATGACCAAGGATCTCGGCAAGCGCGCCAAGGAAGGCAAGCTCAAGCCCGAAGAGTATCAGGGCGGCACTGCCTCGATCTCGAACATGGGCATGATGGGCATCACGCAGTTCTCTGCCGTGATCAACCCGCCGCAGTCGGTGATCCTGGCGATCGGCGCGGGCGTGAAGCGCCCCTGGGTGATGGAAGACGGCTCGATCGGCGTCGCCACCATCCTGACCGCGACCGGCAGCTTCGACCACCGCGGTGTGGACGGGGCCGACGGCGCGCGCCTGATGGCCGCGTTCAAGGACTTCGTCGAGAACCCGCTCGGGATGATCGCGTAAATGGACGCGCCCGCGCGTGCCGTGAACAATGGCCGCGATCCGGTGATCCGGGTCACGGCCATGCCCGCCGATGCCAACGCCTATGGCGATATCTTCGGCGGCTGGTTGATGAGCCTTATGGACTCGGGCGCAGGGCTGATCGCCGCGCGTCATTCGCACGGTCGCGCCGTTACGGTGGCGATGGACGGGATGCAGTTCCACTCGCCCGTCCGCATCGGTGACGAGGTTTCGGTCTACGGCACGCTGGAGCGTGTCGGCCGGACCTCGATGACGATCTCGATCGAGGCCTGGCGCCGGCATCGCCACGAGGAAGAAGAAGTGAAAGTGACCCAGGCGGTGTTCACTTTCGTCGCGGTGGACGAGAACAAGCGTCCCCGCGTGATCGATCAGGAGATTTGAAGCAGTGGCTGATTCCTACGACGTCATCGTCCTCGGTTCGGGCCCCGGCGGCTATGTTGCGGCGATCCGTTCCGCACAGCTCGGCCTCAAGACCGCAATCGTCGAGCGCGAACTGCTCGGCGGCATCTGCCTCAACTGGGGCTGCATTCCGACCAAGGCGCTGCTGCGCTCTTCGGAAGTGTTCCACCAGATGAAGCACGCCAAGAACTACGGTCTGGCGGCGGACAACATCCGCGCCGATCTGGATGCCATCGTCAAGCGTTCGCGCGGCGTGGCCAAGCAGCTCAATCAGGGCGTCACGCACCTGATGAAGAAGAACAAGATCACCGTTCACATGGGCACCGGCAACCTTCTGGGTGGCGGCAAGATCGAAGTGAAGGGCGACAAGGGCGCCGAGACGATCTCGGGCAAGCACATCATCGTCGCCACCGGCGCGCGGGCGCGCGAACTGCCGTTCGCTCCCGTCGATGGCAAGCGCGTGTGGACCTACCGCCACGCGATGACCCCCACCGAAATGCCGACCAAGCTGCTGGTCATGGGTTCGGGTGCCATCGGCGTGGAGTTCGCCAGCTTCTACAACGACATGGGCGTCGAGGTCACGATCGTCGAGATGCTCGACCGGATCATGCCGGTGGAGGACAAGGACGTGTCCTCGTTCATGGAGAAGGCGCTCACCAAGCAGGGCATGAAGATCCTCACCGAAGCAGCGGTGCAGGAAGTCAAGGCCGGCGCGGCGGACGTGAAGGTCAAGATCAAGGCCAAGGACGGCAAGATCACCGAGGAAACCTACAGCCATGTGATCTCGGCGGTCGGCATCGTGCCGAACACCGAGAACGTCGGGCTGGAGAAGGTCGGCGCCAAGCTGGACCGTGGCTTCATCCAGATCGACGACTATGGCCGCACCGGCGTACCGGGCCTGTGGGCCATCGGTGACTGCACCCCCGGACCATGGCTTGCCCACAAGGCCAGCCACGAGGGCGTGACGACCGCCGAGTCCATCGCCAAGGAACTGGGCAACAAGGACGTGCACCCGCACGGTCTTGACCGGAACAACATTCCGGGCTGCACCTACTGCCACCCGCAGGTGGCGTCGGTCGGCATGACCGAGGCCAAGGCCAAGGAAGCGGGCTATACCGTCAAGGCGGGCACGTTCCCGTTCATCGGCAATGGCAAGGCCATCGCGCTGGGTGAGCCGGAAGGCTTCGTGAAGACGGTGTTTGATGCCAAGACCGGCGAACTGCTGGGCGCGCACATGGTCGGCGCGGAAGTGACCGAGATGATCCAGGGCTACGTCGTCGGCAAGACGCTGGAAACCACGGAACTCGAACTGATGCAGACCGTGTTCCCGCACCCGACCATTTCGGAAGCGATGCACGAATCGGTGCTCGCTGCCTATGGTCGCGCCATTCACATCTGATGGTGCAGATCTGATCGGCTGATAGAGGTCGAAACGCGAAAGGGCGGGGGCTTGATGCTCCCGCCCTTTTCGTTTGGCGCGCTTACTGTAGGGCGTAGGAAACCATGACCCGCGCACTGGTTTCGATCGGCGCGGGCTTCATGCCAACCTTGATGGGTGCCGGCGGAGCAGGCGGCGGAGGTGGCGGAGGAACCCGGTGGGAGGTTGCCATCACTTCCGGTGCGAGATTTCGGCTGTCTCCATCCTGCACGCGCAGCAGCGGCCCAAGCTTGCGGCCCGAGCTGTCCGCGATCATCTGGGCCTGCTTGTGCGCATCGGAGAGGGCTTGAGTCAGGGCCTTGCCTCGTGCCTCGTCGTCGTCGCGTAACCAGAATCGTTGGATTCCGACCTGCGTGCCACCCAGACGGCTGACAAGGCCGGTCAGCGTTCCCGCATCTTCCACGTCGCCTGTCTCGACCTGCACCGGCATCGTCGCGACATAGCCGATGACGGCGCAAGGGCCTTCGGACAGGCGCTGCGTGCCGTAAGTGTTGGCATCGCATTCCTTGGGGCGGATCTCTGCCACGTTGAGGTCGGACGTATGCAGGTCCGCATCTTTCGCAAGGCTGCGAACCCCGCCTTCGATCCTCAGCGCCGAGTCGCGCAGTTTCGTGATGGCCGTATCGGACGTGGTTCCTTCGCCGCGCACGGTATAACCGATCGTTACCCGGTCGGGTGCGGTGCGCGCGACGCCGGTGGCGGAGACGAGAATCTGCGGTTGCGGCGGTTCGCTCTGGGCCTGCGCGGTTGCTGCTGTGGCAAAAGCAGGCAATGTCATCAGTAAGGCGATAGTCGACTTCACGTGTTTTCCCCTCGAAACGATGTCGATGGGGAAGAGGCTAACCGCTTGCGAAGTCTTCGCAAAGACAATCAGCAGGCATGATCAGCCAGCAGTGCGCACCAGATGCTCGAACACGGCCGGATAGAGCGGCTCCTCGAACGCGCAGCCGAGCGCATTGTCGCGCTGCCACACGATCTTTGCTGTCAGCATCTGCATGCCGGGGATACGGATGCGCAAGGGCGTGTCGGCGCGGACATCGGGCATCCATGCTACGCGAAAGCCGCCGGGTGAGAGGTCTTCCAGCCGCACCTTGCGCCAGGGGCGGGTGCCTTGCCGCGCCTCGCAGACGATCGAAACCTCGGCCCGCGCGTCGCGTTGGGGCTGCAGATCGTCTTCGTCGTCGAGGTAAGGGAACTGAGCCAAGGGCGGGGCACTCCAGTGGATGCCCGCCGAATGTACCACCGCCCCTTACCAAGCCGTTACCAGACGGATGATGGTGCAACCAATCCGGTGGAAAACCGGTTCAGCGCAGCTCCCGGCTGAGCACGAGGAGGCTTGGGTCATCGTCGCAGACCTCCGAGACGAAACCCTTCTCCTGCTCCAGTTCGATGGCGGCGCGGTTATCGCGCGATTCGATGGAGAACACCCGGCGGCAGCCCCGGTGCGCGGCCTGTTCGGCAAGGAAGTCCAGCATCGCCCAGCCGATGCCGAGGCCGCGATGGCTGCCGCAGATCGACACGGCGACTTCCGCGTTCTCCAGCGGCCCGTCGCAGGCCAGCACGCCCGAGGCGACCAGCCGCTTGTTGGCGTGATCGAAGGCCAGCCACGATTCGGTGCGGAAATGGTCGGTGTGGATGATCGGCTGCAACTGCACCGGGCCGATATGCCGCACGCCGCTGAGGAAGCGGAAGCGGCGGTCATCTTCCGAAACGCGGTCGAAGAAGTCCACCAGCATGATGATGTCCGAAGCGCGCGCCGGGCGGATGTCGAGCGCGAGACCGGCGCGGGTGGTGAGGACGGCGTTGGCGAGGACAGTGGCGGCGGCAGGATCGGTCATGACACATAGGCTCCCATCACGAGACGCCGGGCTTATGCGGCCATTCGCGGCGCGCCGCCTTGATCCAGCGCAAATGCCAGGCATGGAGGATGTCATCGTATCCGGGCCGGGACACCTTGCCCGCGCTTTCGCACCTGCAACGATTCCCCCCCTGTTCGCGTTGGCATCCATGTGCAAGACTGTGCGCAAAGGCACTCTGCGAGGTGCCGCACAGAAATTTGCGAGAGGAGACAACGCCATGGCCGAAGCCCTGTATCCGGTTCCCGAGGACTGGGCGCGCGATGCGCTGATCGATGCCGAGCGTTACGAGACGATGTATCGCCAGTCGATCGAGGATCCGGACGCTTTCTGGCGCGACGAAGCGCAGCGGCTCGACTGGATCAAACCGTTCTCGGTGGTGAAGGACACCAGCTTTGACGAGGCGGACTTCAACATCTCGTGGTTCACCGACGGTACGCTGAATCTCTCGGCCAACTGTCTCGACCGCCATCTGGCGGAGCATGGCGATACCGTGGCGATCATCTGGGAGCCGGACGATCCGACGCATGATGTGCGCCGGATCACCTATCGCGAGCTTCATGAGCAGGTCTGCCGTTTCGCCAACCTGCTGAAAGCGCGCGGCGTCAAGCGCGGCGAGCGGGTGACGATCTACCTGCCGATGGTGCCCGAGGCCGCCGTGGCCATGCTGGCCTGCGCGCGCATCGGGGCGATCCACTCGATCGTCTTCGCCGGGTTCTCCGCCGATGCGCTGGCGGGCCGTATCCAGGACTGTGATAGCCGCATCGTGCTGACCGCCGATCAGGGCCTGCGCGGCGGCAAGGCTATCGCGCTCAAGGCCTGCGTGGACGAGGCGGTGGAGCGCTGCCCCGGCGTCGATACGGTGATCGTGCTGGCGCATACCGGGGCCGAGGTTCCGATGAAGGATGGCCGCGATATCGACTGGGCCTCGGGTGTCGCCGACCAGAGCGCCGAATGCGCGCCCGAGGAAATGCGCGCGGAAGATCCGCTGTTCATCCTCTATACCTCCGGCTCGACGGGCAAGCCCAAGGGCGTGTTGCACACCACCGGCGGCTATGCCGTGTGGGCGGCGATGACGCATGAATACGTGTTCGATTACCGACCCGGCCAGATCTACTGGTGCGCCGCCGATATCGGCTGGGTCACGGGGCATTCCTATGTCGTCTACGGCCCGCTGGCAAACGGCGCGACGACGGTGATGTTCGAGGGTGTGCCGAGTTGGCCCGATCCCTCGCGCTTCTGGCAGATCGTCGACAAGTTCAAGGTCGAGGCGTTCTACGGCGCGCCGACCGCCCTGCGCGCGCTGATGCGCGAGGGCGACGAGTGGGTGAAGAAGACCTCGCGCCAGTCGCTGCGGGTACTGGGTTCGGTGGGCGAACCGATCAATCCTGAAGCGTGGTCGTGGTATCACGAGGTGGTGGGCGAGGGGCGCTGCCCGATCGTCGATACCTGGTGGCAGACCGAGACCGGTGGGCATATGATTACCCCGCTGCCCGGCGCCACGGCGCTCAAGCCCGGTTCCGCCAGCAAGCCGATGTTCGGGGTCAAGCCGATGCTGCTCGACAACGATGGCACGGTGATCGAGGGCGCGGGCGAGGGCTGCCTTGTCATCGCCGAATCCTGGCCCGGCCAGATGCGTACCGTCTGGGGCGATCACGAACGCTTCTTCCAGACCTATTTCAGCACCTTCAAGGGCTATTACTTCACCGGCGACGGCTGCCGCCGTGACGAGGATGGCTATTACTGGATCACCGGGCGTATCGATGACGTAATTAACGTCTCGGGCCACCGCATGGGCACGGCGGAGATCGAATCGGCACTGGTCGCCCATGCCAAGGTGGCCGAAGCGGCGGTCGTCGGCATGCCGCATCCGATCAAGGGGCAGGGCATCTATGCCTTCGTCACCTGCAATTCCGAGGTCGAGCCCGATGACGCGCTGCGCAAGGAGCTGATCCAGTGGGTCCGCCACGAGATCGGTCCGATCGCGACGCCCGACGTGATCCAGTTCGCGCCGGGCCTGCCCAAGACCCGCTCGGGCAAGATCATGCGGCGTATCCTGCGCAAGATCGGCGAGAACGACGTGTCGAACCTTGGTGATACCTCGACGCTGGCCGATCCTTCGGTGGTCGATCACCTGCTGGCGAACCGCCCGCAACCGGCGACGGTGTAAGGCAAAAGGCGCGCTTGCTCAGATCCTGAGGGCTTCGAGCAGGCGCTCCATTGCTGTGCGAATTTCGTCGGGATCGCGGGCGAAGCACAGGCGCAGGTGGCCGCGTCCTTCCTCGCCGAAGCCTTCGCCCGGCGCGATACCGACGCCAAGCTCCACAGCCTTGCGCGCGAGGGCCACGCCATCGGTAAGGCCCTCGATGCGCGGGAACAGATAGAACGCGCCGCCGATTTCCGGCAGTTCGATGCGCGGATCGCCGCCCAGTACCTCGACAGCGGCAAGCCGTGCCGCCTCCAGCCGTGCGCGCTGCATGGTGACGAAAGTCTCGCCTTCCTCGCCAAGCGCGGCAAGGCCTCCACGCTGCACGAAATCGGGTGCGCACGAGGTGTTGAACTCGATCAGCCGCTCGAACGCCTGCACCAGTTCGGCGGGCGCGGTGATCCAGCCGAGCCGCCATCCGGTCATCGACCAGGTCTTGGAGTAGCTGTTGACTACGACGATGCGGCGGTGCTCGTCGAAATGTTCGAGGAAGGAGGCCGGCGCCACACCTTCGGGCAGGATGCGGGAATAGACTTCGTCCGCGAGCAGCCAGATGCCGCGCCGGTCCAGTTCCTCGACAAGGCGCGCCATGTCTTCGGGCGGCATGCGCCAGCCAGTGGGGTTCTGCGGACTGTTGATGAGGACCACGCGGGTCCGCTCGGTGCAGGCGGCCAGGATGTCGTCCACCGGCAGGTCGAAGCGGGCGTTCCACAGGCGTAAGGGGACTTCGCGCACCGTGGCGCTCAGCACCTTGGGGATCGCCAGCAGGTTGGGCCACGTCGGCACCGGGACGATCACCTCGTCGCCCGGATCGACCAGCGCCGAGAGCGTGAGCAGCAGGGCGTTGAGGCCGGAACTGGTGACGGCGATATTGTCGAAACCGGCGCTCGTCGCGAACAGGCGGCGCTGATAGCGGTCGAGCCCTTCGCGAAGCTCCGGCAGGCCCAGGTTCGGGCCATAACGCGTCTCGCCGCGCAGCAGGCTTTCGCGCGCCGCCTCGACGATCACCGGGGCGGTCGGCAGGTCGCTTTCGCCGAACCACAGGGGGATCAGGCCGGGACGCCCCATCGCGGCATTGGCGATCGAGCGGATCAGCGAGCCGGGCAGCTCGCGGGCAACATCACGCATGCGGGAACAGCTCTCAGCAGGAAGTGCGACGGTGGAGCGTGGCGCAAACCTCGACCGGGTTCAGTCCCGCTTCCGGGGTGTCGAGCAGTTCGACCGCAACGCGTGCCATCTCGTCCACATCCTGATCGAACGAGGTGAGGTCATAGCCCCGCCAGCGTGCAGCGGAGAGGTTGTCGTAGCCGATGATGCGATAGTCGCGCCCGGCTTCGAGGCCGCGTGTGCGGCGCAGGGCGTCGATCACGCCGAAAGCGGTGACGTCGTTGGCGCAGAACAGCCCTTGCGGGACATCGCCCTTGGCCAGTTCCAGTCCGGCCTGCCAGCCGCCCTCATAGGTATAGTTGCCATCGACAATGTGTGGGGAGTCGAGGCCGAGCGCCTCCACGCCTTCGATGAAGCCGCGCTGGCGGTCCATCTGCGAAAGGCTGTCCGGCGCGCCTGCGACATAGGCGAGGCTGGCTGCCCCGCACTCGTGCAGCAGGTTCGCCGCCTTCACGCCCGCCGCGCGGTTGTCGGACTGGACCACGCGCACCCATTCGCTCGACACGATCGAGTTCAGCGTGACGATCGGCAACTGGTAGCGGTCAAGCTGCTCGGCCACTTCGGGTGAGGACACGGCGAGCGCGCTGACCACGCCATCGACGCGGTAGGTCTCCAGTTCGCCCACGGCATCGTCGAGCGCGAGGTCGCTGTCGACCTGCATCAGCATGACCTGCCGGTCTGCAGCTTTCAGCGCACGGGTGAAGGCGCCGAGCGTGGCGGTGTAGAACGGGTTCTCGAAGCTGCCGACGACCACCGCGATGATCCCGGTCTTGCCGCTCAGCATCATGCCGGGCAGGCGGCTGGGGCGATAGCCGAGTTCGCGCGCGGCGACTTCGATGCGCTCGCGCATGGCGGGCGAGACGCTGCCGCCGGGCGTGAAGCAGCGCGAGACGGCGGACTGCGAGACGCCGGCAAGCCGTGCGACATCGTGCGAGGTGGGTGGACGGCGCGTCACGATGCAAGCGGCCGGGAAAGGTGAATTGCCATGCACGCAATCCTTATCGGTTGTGCGCAGCATGACAACGCAATTTCGTGCAAGGCCGCCGTCAATTCGCGCTGCACCAAAGTAAAAGGGCCGGATCACCCCTATGGCGATCCGGCCCCTTCAGTATCTGTCGGATGACAGCGCCCGATCAGGCGGCGGCTGCGAGGCTCGCCATGTCGATCACGAAGCGATAGTGGACGTCCGAGCGCTCCATGCGGTCCCACGCCTCGTTGATCTGGTCCATGCGGATCATCTCGACTTCGGGCAGGATGTTCTTGCGGCCGCAGAAATCGAGCATTTCCTGCGTTTCGGCGATGCCGCCGATCAGCGAACCGGCGATCGAGCGACGACCCATGATGAGCGGCACCGTGCTGGTCTCGTCGACCGGGCCGACCTGGCCGACGATCACGAGGCTGCCATCGACGTCGAGCAGCGGGGTATACCCGCTGAGGTCATGGCGGACCGGCACGGTGTCGATGATCAGATCGAAGCTGGAAGCAGCTTCCGCCATGGCAGCGGCATCGCTGGAGATCAGCACGGCGTCGGCACCGAGTGCGAAAGCGTCCTTCTCCTTGCCCGGCGTGCGGCTGAACACGGTAACTTGCGCGCCCATCGCGACGGCCAGCTTCACGGCCATGTGGCCAAGGCCGCCAAGGCCGATCACGCCGACGCGGCTGCCGGGACCGACGTTCCAGGTACGCAGCGGCGAATAGGTGGTGATGCCGGCACAGAGCAGCGGCGCCGCTTTCGCGATGTCGAGGCCCTCGGGGATGCTGAGGACGAATTCCTCGCGCACGACGATGTGGCGCGAATACCCCCCTTGCGTGGCGGTGCCATCGACACGGCTGGTGGCCGAGTAGGTGCCGGTGAAGCCTTCGCGGCAGAACTGTTCGTGATCGTGGTGGCACTGGTCGCATTCCTGGCAGGAATCGACCATGCAGCCGACGCCGACCTTGTCGCCGACGGCGAAGTTCACGACATCGGCACCGACCTCGATGACCTTGCCGATGATCTCGTGGCCGGGAACGACCGGGTACATCGTGCCGGGCCAGTCGCTGCGCGCGGTGTGCAGGTCGGAGTGGCAGACGCCGGAATAGAGGATCTCGATGGCGACGTCTTCGGGGCGCAGCGCGCGGCGCTCGAACTCGTAGGGCGCAAGCGGCGTGTCGGCCGACTGGGCGGCGTAACCGATGGTCTTCATGGGGTGATGGTCCTCATTGCAGGGAAACTGGGCGGGGAAACTGGATATGCCGAAAGCGACGCCGTCGGGCGCGGCATCGGCAGTGTGAATGTAAGCTGTCGACCGGTAAAGATTAGCGGCTGTCGGCGCATCGAACTCATGATAGATGTTCATCAATGCAACGCGAACATCTGGCCGATCTCACCGCTCTCATCGCCGTGGCCGACGAGGGCAGTTTTACCCGTGCCGCTGCGCGTCTGGGCACGTCCCAGTCCGCGCTCAGCCATACGCTGCGCCGTCTGGAGGCGCGTCTGGGGGTGCGGCTGCTGTCCCGCACCACGCGCAGCGTCGCGCCGACCGAGGCGGGCGAGCGGTTGCTGGAGACGATCCGTCCCGCGCTGGCCGAGATCGAGCGCGGCATCGGTGAAGTGACCGAACTGCGCGAAACGCCTGCCGGGACGATCCGGCTGACGGCGACGGACCATGCCGTGCGCTCGGTGCTCTGGCCGGTCCTGGCCGAGTTTCTGTCGAGCTATCCCGATATTCATGTCGAGATCAGCGTCGACGCGGGATTGACCGATATTGTTGCCGAGCGGTTCGATGCAGGGATTCGGATCGGCGAGTCCGTCGCAAAGGATATGATTGCGATACCCATCGGCCCACCGATGCGGTTGGTGACATATGCGGCGCCTTCCTACATCGAGAAGTACGGCGCGCCTGCAACACCGCATGATCTTGCCGCGCATCGCTGCATCAACCTGCGCATGCGAACCCGCGGCAATCTCTATGCATGGGAATTCGAGCGCGATGGGCGAGCGCTCAACGTGCGGGTGGAAGGGCAGTTCACCTGCGATAGTATCGAAATGATCGAGCAGGCTACCCTCGATGGTTTCGGCATCGGCTTTGTGATGGAGGCCAGCGTCGCACACCACGTCGAGGCGGGAAGACTTGTCCCGCTTCTCGACGAATGGTGCGCGCCGTTTGCAGGCTATCACCTTTACTACGCCAGTCGCCGCCAGCCTTCCGCAGCGTTTCGCCTGCTGGTGGATGCGTTGCGACGCAACACACGCCGCTAGGGTCATGACCCTAGCGCGGCGCATGGGATCATGCTGCTCGGCGACGGCCCGTTGCAATCATCTCGTAGGAGGCGAAAAGATCCTCGAAATGCTCGCCGATGGTGCGTGCGACGGCACGCGGGCGAGGGCGTTCTTTCGCGATCTTGAGAATGGCCTGCGCGGCTGACGCGGCGTCTCCTGCGGTGTAGGTCAATCCGGCGCCGCCTGCGGCATGGTCTGCCGCACCACCGGCATCGGGGACGATGACGGGCACGCCGCTGGCGCGCGCCTCGGCGGCGGTCATGCAGTAGGTTTCGGCTTCGCAGCCATGAACGAGGCCATCGGCACTGGCGATGATCCGGGCAAATGCCTCGCGGTCGCGTTCGGGGGCGAAGAGGCGGACGTGCGGGTTGCCCGCGATATGCTTGAGGATCGTGCGCTGCTCGCGCCCTTCGCCGAGCATGACAAGGCCGATCTGCGTATGGCGATTGGCCGCATTTACCGCGTCGATCACCAGTGGCCAGCGCTTTTCAGGCGCAAGGCGGCCGAGCGCGACCATCAGCGCGGCATCCGGTCCCAGATCGCAGGCGGCGAGCATGCGCGCGCGCAGGGCCTCGTCGCGGTGCGCGGGCGAGAAGCGTCCGGCCTCGATGCCCATCGGGATGGTGGCCGTCGCGTGGACGCCGCCTTCGCGCAGGCGGCGTTCGAGATCGGCATTGGCGCAAACGACCGCATCGTACCGGCGCGAATTGCGGCGCAGGTGCTCCCAGAAGATCGAGAACTGGCGGTCGATGGTCTGGCGCGAGAAGATCGGCCCGAGAATGCGGTAGGCATAGGCCGAAAGCGGATCGGCGTGCATCACCAGACTGCGCGGGGCATCGCCATGCCAGTCGGCGACGAGCGAGGCGGTGCGCCAGGGCGAGGTCGCTTCGACGAAATCCGGTCGCAGTTGATCCAGCGCGTCATGAACCTGTGCGCTCTCGGCGAAGTACCAGTACTTGCGATCGAGCGGGAAGCGCGGCGATTTCAGCGTGATGATCCGCGCGTTCGGGCCGCGCTCGATCACTTCGTCCCGGTCGCCGGGGGCAAGGATCACGATCTCATGGCCCAGCTTGGGGCCGACCGCGAGCTTCTGTTCCACGTAAGTCCGCACGCCGCCGCCGTGGGGGGTGTAGAAAGCACAGACATCGACGATGCGCATCGATCTGCTCCTGTTACTTCGTCGGCAGCGGGCTCATACCGAACCCGCGTTGATAGTTCATGACAATGGTGATCGGCGTCAGGCCCGGCCCGGCGGCGGCACTGGCGGCGGCGGACCTGGGCTTGCTCCAGCCCAGTTTCGGATTGCCGCCGAAGCCGATGCCGTCATGACGCCATTCGAACTTGCGGTCGGAATCGCGGTCATGCAGCAGGCTGACCGAGTAGCGCCCCGGTCCCGGCAGGCGCACGCACATGGTGACCGGGCCGGATGCGGGAACCGGCATGACCACGCGGCGGAAGGTCTTGCCCGCGCTGACCAGAATGTTGTCGTCGGCGAGAAAGTCTGTGTCGTTGTCTGGGTAGACTTCGAGCTTCAGCATCCCCGCGCGGTCCTTGAGCCCGGCCACGTTGACCAGAAAGGCAGGGCCGCGCTCGTCGGGGCGGCAGCGCCCTTCGGCCTGTCCCAGATCGGGGCTCGAGCGCAGCCGGGGCGGCGGTGCTGAGGCAGCGGCGGCCAGCAGCGGCAGGGCGAGCAGGGCGCTCATGCCGGCTGCTCCGGCTGGGCGAGATCGCGAACGGCGAGCAGGGTGCCGAGCAACAGGTGGGCGACGAGGATCAGGCCCGCCATCAGTGCCATCAGTTCGCCAATATCCTTCTCGTGCCCCAGCATCACCACGGCGACCCCGGCGAACAGCAGATCCTTGTTCGGCACCAGCGGCAGGCGCGAGACGAGCAGGCGCAGGGTCGCAAGATAGAGCCACCAGGAAAGCGGCACGTCGGGCAGAACCATGCGCCACAGCAGTGCGTTGAGGAACGTCGTGCCGAAGATGCGGAACAGGTGAACGCGGGTGATCATCCACAGCTCAGGGCGAGAGAGCGTGAACACCCGCTTGCGAAACGCCATGGCGGCGATCGAGATGACCACGATCACGCCCAGCGACAGCGTCAGCATCCGGGTATCGAGCCCAAGGCTGGTGGTGCCAACGATCGGTAGCATGATCGCCAGCAGTGCAACGGTGACGCCGTTGCCGGCCATGGCCGAAAGGATCGCCACGTCCTTCACACCGCCGAAGGGTGCGTCGGTAAGTGCCCCGCGCCGCCGGGCCCAGGTATAGAAATAGGCCTCGCCCAGATAGCCGAGCAGAAGCTCGTTGTAGACCTTCTTGCGCAGCAGCGCGAAGAAACCGGCGCCGGGCAGGCGCCACAGGCGATTGAAGATCGTCCAGTCGCAGGCGGGTGTGAGCAGATAGAAGGCGGCGAAAGTCAGCCAGAAGTCCGGCCGCGTGGGCACCATGCGGATCAGGTGATGGACGTCCAGGCCGCCCAGTTCGTGGATGACCGCCGCGATCACCGCCAGCGACAGCACGATCGAGACCAGCGCGTTGCGCCCCCGGTTCGAGGTGCGGTCCTGCGGGATCAGGTTAAGCGACGGTGCCGGACTGGCTACGGTTCCGGGCAGTGCCAGGGCCATGGCGGGAGAAGTGTCGGACAAGCTAGGGAACTCCCAGAGAGTCAGAGCGCACGGTGGCGCCGGCCTTCACCACGGGCCATGCTGGGGGGCATGGTCCGGGGCGCAGGCGATGCGGTGGCGGAGGCGGCCCGTGTCCCCTTCAGGTCCGCCATGAGATCGAGATATTCCACAGCTGCTGCCTCGATCTCGTAACGGGCTGCAGTTGTGCGCGCCTCGGCGCTGGAAAAGGTGCGGCTGCGCAGTTCGTTCATCGCCTCTGCAAGGGCTTCGACATTACGCGGCGCGACCAGCAGGCCGGTGCGATCGTGATCGAGCAGGCAGGACATGCTGGCGCAGCAGTTCGTTGCGGCGACCGGCAGTCCGGCGCCCAGGGCTTCGACGACGACGCCGGGAAGGCCTTCGTAATCGGAACTGAGCACGAAGGCGTCGGCCTTGGCCAGAAGAGTGTCGATCGAGCCAAGATGCCCCGGCAGATTGACCGATGCGGCGATCCCGAGTTCGGCTGCGAGCCGTTCGAGCTTGGCGCGCTCGGGGCCTTCTCCGGCGATCGTCAGGCTATCGCCAGCCTGCCAGATCGCGGCGAAGGCGCGCAGCAGCAGCGGATAGTTCTTTTGCGTGACCAGTCGACCCGCGCTGACGAAGTGCATCGCGGTGTCACGGCGCACAGGTCTTGCGATATGGGCGAGCGCATCGATGCGATGGCGTGAAAGCACCGGATTGGCGATGGTGCGGACTTGTTCGGCGCTGGCTCCGGTCACCCGCAGCACTTCCTCGCGCATGGCATCGGACAAGGCGATCATGCGTTCGAACAGGCGAGCGTGGAGGCGCAGCCAGACGCCATAGCCCCGGCGCAGCGGCCTGGGCATATCGGCGCGCTCCAGCGCGTTGCTGATTTTGAGCACCATCGGGGGCACTTGCTGCCCGAGAGCGAGCGGCGCCAGAAGTCGTACGACAGCGCCGACGATGGCGTAGGTGTTGCCCGGAAGGAAGACCACGTCGGTCTCGTTGCGGCGCAGATAGCGCAGCAGCGTGAAGATCATCCACGGCGTTTCCCACGAGACCGAGGCATAGCGGTTGGGAATGCGCCAGTAGTTGATCGAAGGCGCGCTCGACAGATGACGGCTGGCGATGCGGCCCAGAACCACTGTCACATCATGTCCAGCCTCATGCCACCGGGCGGCCAGATTGACGCCCACGCGTTCCACGCCGCCGGGATCGAGGCTGTGGATCGGCACGGCGATCCTGAGGCGCACCGTTTGCGCGGCAGCTTGGTTCGGTTCGGTCATTGCGACGCTCCTGCCTGCGGCGACTGGATTGCCCGCGAATTTCGCGCGTGTGCCAGCGGCTGCCTCGCTGCCCGCTGGTACGGATATGTCATGTCGGTCCTGTGACGACGCTCTGCCCTGCACGAAACTTGCGAGCCAACTTGAGACAGAAGCGCGACGGACATCGGGTGTCAGGCCAGCAGTTCGGCGTAGCGGGCGGGGCGGTGCGTGCGTACGAAACGCGCGAGCGTCGCGTCGATGCTGCGGATCAGCGAAGCCTTGGTGACATCGCCGGGATGCACGGCAAGACGCACGGTGTTGAGCCGGGGGAGGGCGAGCCGGGCAAGCGAGGCGAAGGCGAGCGAGGAGGCCGTGCGCATCGTCGAGCGGCTGGCCCAGGTGATCACCGGGCCCTTGGCCAGTTCACGGCCGTCGCGCGGATCCCACACCCGCATATGATCCTCGGCAAGCGGGAAGCCGACATCGCGCAGCGCAGCGCGGGCGCCGTCGCCATAAAGCCAGGCAGGGGCGATGAAGCCGGCGGTCGGGCGTCCGATGATGTCCTCGATCAGCGCCTTGCCATCGCGCATGCGCTGAAACGCCGTCGCATGGTCGAGACCCAGGAATTCGCCTTCGCCGGCGGTCATATGACGCGCCTTGAACCGGGCCATCCCATCCGCATGCTGCTGCGTGTCTTTGTGAAACCATCCGTGCACGAACATCTCGACGCCGCGCTCTGCCCAGACCCGCAGCTGGGTCTGAAAATTTTTGTCCGCCGCAAGCGGATGCTGTCCCCAGTGATCGGGAACGACCAGCATCGCGAAGCGCGCGGTGCCGAGATGCTTTTCGAACAGATCGACGAGGCGCGCGACGCGCTCGGCAGCGCCGGGCCCTACGTCGTGGATCGAGGCGAGAAGTCGTTTGTCGGGACCAGTCGCAGGCAGGGACATGTAACAGCGCTCCGCCGCAGAATGCGGCTGGGACGCGCTATTATGCCGATCTCATGACGGCGCCATGAACAATGTGACAAGGCGGCGGTTCACCTTTGTACCAAAGGGTCGCAGCCTTGTGAAAGGGGCGTGTCAGGTGCCTGAATTCAGGCTTTCTTCCGGCGGAGAGGAGGGGGGAGCGGTCAGCAGATGGCCGTTCTCGTGATCGGAAATCTGCGGTGGAGGGACGCGCAGCCAGCCCTTTTCGTGCAGTTTCGTGCCGAGCCGTTCGCTGGAGGTCAGGCTTATGAGCCAGGGCGAGAGGAGCAGGCCGATGGTGAGCGGCAGGAGCCAGATCGCCGTCACCTTGTCGATGAAGAACGTCCCCAGAAATACGAGGCCCAGCAGCAGGTGCTCGCGCAGATCGGGCACGATTTCGCGCACCTGGATGCGCCGCGCGCCGCGCTGCTGGGTGGTCCAGCCTGCGGAAATGCCGGTGAGCAGGCCGAGCAGTGCCTTGGTCTGCGTGACCATGGTGACAGGCGCGAGCAGGATGGCCAGCGGGACTTCGAGCAGCACCGATTTCAGGATGCCGAGCGTACCGCCGAAAGCGGCGCGGCGGCCCTTGTCGGCCAGCATCCAGATCGTGCCCATCAGCTTGGGGCCGAACAGCAGCACCACCGTCAGCCACAGCACTTCGGGCGGGGTGACGGCGGCGAAGCGTTCGTCGCTGCCCAGCGTCGCGGTCTGGGCGATGGCGGTGATCAGCAGCAGCAGCCAGCCGGGCGAGGTGAGATAGGCCGTCGCGCCGATCAGAAGGTGCAGGCGGCTGACCCAGTGCAGGCCGGAAGAGCCAAGGAGCTGCAGGTGCTGCAGGTTGCCCTGCATCCAGCGCCGGTCGCGGATCGCCATATCGACGATCGAGGGCGGGAATTCCTCGTAGCTGCCGCCGATCATCACCATGTGAACGGCCCAGCCGCGACGGCGCAGCAACGCGGATTCGAGCATGTCGTGGCTCAGGATATGGCCACCGAACGGCGCCTTGCCGGGCAGTTCGGGAAGGCCGCAGCTTTCGGCGAAGGCGCGGGTGCGCACGATCGCATTGTGCCCCCAGAAGTTCGCCTCCGCGCCCGACCACCACAGGAGCCCCGCCGAGGCGATGGGGCCGTAGGCCTCGCTCGCGAACTGCATCCAGCGCTGGAACAGCGTGGTCGGGTTGATGATCATCGGCACCGTCTGGAGCAGGCCGATCGAGGGGCGTTCCTCCATGATCGAGGCCATGCCGACGATGGCGCTGCCGCTCATCATCGAATCCGCGTCGAGCACCAGCATGTTCTCGTAAGCCGAGCCGAAACGCTGCACCCATTCGGCAATGTTGCCGGGCTTGCGTGCGATGTTCTTCTCGCGGCGGCGGTAATAGACCGGGATCGGCGATTCCGCGGCGACTTCACGCGCGACCACTTCCTCTCGCTTGCCGTGGAAGGGGTTGGAATCGCTCAGGATAAAGAAGTCGATCCACTCACTGCCACCAGCGCGCGCGATCGAGGTGGTCATCGCGCGGACGCGGGCGAAAACCTCGTCCACGTCCTCGTTGTAGACCGGCATCAGCACGGCGGTGCGGTGGCGCAGGGTAGAGGCGGGACTGGGGATCGCGGTGAAGCCGGGATGCTCCCCGCTGATCAGCTTCAGAAACCCGATGGTCGAGGTGACGAAGCCGAACGAGATCCAGAAGAACAGCGGCACGAAGAAGATCAGCAGCGCGATCTCGAAGGCATCGAGCCCGTCGCGCGCGAAGGCCATACGCACCGAACTGGAGGCGGCAAGCCCGATCAGCGCGGTGAGCGCGATCAGCAGCAGGCGCTTCACCAGCATCCCGTGTGGACGGGTGAGCACTTCGTGCGAGGCCGGCGGATTGCCGTCGAGCCGCTGAACCGGCATCTCCATCGGCGCTTCGGCCGGGAGCATGGGGAGAGCGGCAGGTTCGGTCATGGTCAAAGTTCGATAGCCTGTATCACGGTTTCGGTCAGGGCGGTTCCCTCGTGCTGGAGGAACAGCCGGAAGTCCGGGGCAGGAAGGCCCGCAGGCTTCAGATCGATCATGGCCCGCCACATATCGTCAGTTCCGACAATGGGATAGGCCTCGGCGGCAATCAGTGCCGCCTGAGGGACGCTCGACACCAGTTTGACCCCGCTCTCGCGGGTCAGCCCCTTCAGCGAGGGGCCGGCGAAATCGTACACGAATTTGAGGCCGTCGGCGATGTATTCGTGTCCGGGGATGCCTGCGGGGCCAAGGAAGCTGTTGATGCAGCGCGCGTTGGTATCGATCGTCGGGTCGTTCGACGTCCATGTCAGGCGATAGCCGAAATCGCGCCGTTCGCCTGCTTTGGCAGGCGCATCGCCGCGCCAGAACACGGCGATGTTGTCGAGCGTTTCCGATTTCGTGGGCATCTCGTAGAGATAGACCGCGCCCGCCCCCCAGTCGCCCTGCGGTTCGACCCAGAGCGAGGGGCGCTTGTCGTAGAATACGCCATCGTCCTCGTAATGGTCGAAATGCTGGTCGCGCTGGAGCAGGCCGAAGCCCTTGGGATGATCGGCGCGAAACGAGAACATCTTCGCAGCCGCCGGGTCCTGTAGGAGCCGCCAGACCCGCTCGCCGTTGCCCGACCAGATGGCGAGGCCATCGGAATCGTGGATTTCCGGGCGCCAGTCCGGGCGCTTGTGAGGATCGGCCTGATCGTACCAGAACATGCTGGAGGCGGCGGCGAGGCCGAGTTGCTCCACGTCCTTGCGCAGGAACAGCGTTGCGCGGATGTCCTGCACCACGCCTGTATTGGTCTTCGCGCAGTCGAAGGCATAGGCCCCGGTCAGGCTCGGCCCGTCCATCAGCGCGTGGACGCGCACGCGGTCGGCGCCGGTTTCCTCGAACCAGAACTTGGTGAAGTTGGGAAATTCCTCGCCATGGTTCGATCCGGTGTCGATGGCGATGCCGCGTGCCGAAAGTCCGTACTGGTCGCGACTGCCCGAGGCGCGGAAGTAGGATGCGCCCATGTAAGCCAGCCAGTCGGACTTGCCATCGGGCGTCATCACCCGGAAACCCGCCGCGTCGGAATGGGCCGTGCCCACGAACAGCCCGGTGGTATCGACCACGCGCCGGGCCTGTCCATCCTTCACCAGCGCGATCTCGACCGGAAACGGCGCGTTGATCTTCGCGGCGGGGAACAGGCGGACATTGCCCGCAAGCGTCTTCGCCGGGCCATAGGTGGCCTTGACGGCGCTGTCATAGTCCGGCGCGGCATTGGGGGTAGGCCTGGGTGCGACATAGGCCGCTGCGGCCAGTTTCTGCGCCATCGCCACCAGCACATCCCACGAGAACGGCTGCGGCACGCCCAGATGCACTTGCGGCGATGTTGCGGCAAGCACCTGTCGAGGCAGGCCAAGCGTCGCGGCGAGCGCTGCCAGCAAGCCACTCGCCTCCCGCCGTGTGACGGTGGGCAGCGTCCAATTAACGTGCCTTGTGGCTGAAAACTCGGTCAGGGCGCGTCGGGCCTTTCTGATGCCGTGTTCCGGACGCACCTGCGCGTCGGACTCCTGCAATCCGAGTGAAAGATTCCTGAAACGCCTTAAGGTTCCCGGCCTGCCGAGGAATCCCGCCAGCCGGTGATGACACGATCACCCGGCTTGAGGTCGGTCGAGAACACTTCGGTATGCGCGCCGTCGTTGCCGCCGACTGTCACGTAAACGCGGCGTGGCTCGCCTCGGTTCAGCACATAAACGCGCGGGCGCCTAGGATCGGCAGAGCCCGCCGGTACGAAATGCAGTGCTGAATTTGGCACCAGCAGGACGTTGCTGCGGACCGGCAGCTGGATCTCGGCATTGACCGGCAGACCTGCGCGCAAGGGCGGTTGCGGCTTGTCGATCACGAACTGCGCGATGCGCTTTTCCGGCTCGCCGGGAGGATTGATCAGGATGCGGTCGAGCCGTGCTTCCTGCACCTTGTCCGGCGCATCGTCGATGCGGACATGGGCAAGCGCGCCTGCCTGCAACGGTCCGGTCGGCGTCTGCGGGAGTTGCAGATCGACGTGGAGCCTGTCGGTGCCGGTGGCGAGCGTGAACAGCGTGTCCTGCGCGGCGATGCGCTGGCCGACGCGCGCGGCGCTCGTCATCAGCACGCCGTCTGTGGGTGCTCGGATTACGGCGCCTGCAAGCCGGTCCTTGTCGGATGCCAGTTGCAGTGTGGCGGCCTTGGCGCGGGCCGAGGCCGATTCACGGGCGTCGAGCGCCTGCGCTGCCTGCGTGCGGGCCGTTTCCAGTTCGTTGAAGGCGGGAACGCGGCCTTGCGACTTGCGCCAGACGCTTTCGAAGCGAGCCAGGCGCGCGCCGGTCTGATCGACGGCGGCCTGCGCCGAAGCCAGATCGCCCTGCGCGGCGGCGAGTTCGGCAGAGGCCATGGCGATATCATTGCGGATCGGCGCGGCATCGAGAATGGCCAGTACGTCGCCCGCTTTGACTTGCGTATGGCCGAGTGCGGGCGTTTCCAGCACATTGCCGTCGAAGGGCGCGCGCACGGTTACTTCGCCGCTGCCTTGCAGCGTGCCGCGTTCGGAGACCAGCGGCGTCAGATCGCCACGCTCCACCGGGCTGGAGAAGTAGGCCGAATCGGTGCCGACCAGGAACTTGAGGAGAAACACACCCGCTGCCACCACGATCAGGATCAGCATCAGAATGCTGAAAACATGCCGTTTGGCGCGGCGCGGCGACGATCCGAGGAAAGCGTCCAGAGGGCTGTGCTCGGCGGCCCCCTCTTCGTAGGCGCCGTTACCCGTTTCGGTCACGCTACCCGTTTCGGTCACAGGGCCGGTCTCAGTCACAGGCCGGTGCTCCTTCGGGCAGGGCATTGTCGAGCAGGTTCAGATCGTTCCGCGACCATGTGGCGCCGCGATCGGTCCACAGCCGCGCCATGGCGGAAAGGCGCGCGGCCTCTGCATCGATCTGCCCTTCGCGCACGGCAAGGGTGGCCGCTTCTGCGACGTAGAGTGCCGAGAAATCGCCCATGCCGTTGCGATAGGCAAGGCGGGCGTCGTCGACGGTGCGCTGCGCCTTGGCAAGCGCGGTCTGGAGCCCGGCTTCGTCGAGTTCGGCCTTGGCGAGCGTGGCGCGTTCGTTCTGGATGGTCGCCCGGGCGGCATCGAGCGCCTGCCGGTAGCGCAGCAGACCTGCGGGGGCATCGGCGGGAAGGGCGGGCGCGGCGGGATCGGAGGTGGCGGCAAAGCTCGCCTCGATATCGCTCTGCACGACCTTGCCGTGAAGCTGGTCGGCGATGCCGGCCGACCGCAGGGCGAGCAGATCGGGCCGGTCGCCTGCGACATTGGCGTTGGCGGCCATCGGATCGGGAGCGGATGCGGCGGTGTCGGGCGCGGTGCCAAGGCGCTTGAGAATCTCTTCCGGCGTCAGACCCGTAAGCGTCGCGAGATCGGCGACGGCGCGATCGAGCCGTCCCTGGTTGAGGCCGAGTTCGGAGCGGTTCACCTCGTCCTGGCTATCGGCCAGCGAGCCGTCGATCGCCGGGACCAGTCCGGCCTCGCGGCGGAAGCGGGCGATCTCGCCGTTGTCCTTGAACTGGTCGGCCAGCGCGCTGCGTAGCGCTTCACGGCGCTGGAGGCGGCGGACCTCGAAATAGGCGAGCGCGATGCGCTCGGCGTAATGGCCGCGCGTATCCAGCCAGCGGTAGGCGCGGGCGGAAAGCAGCAGCGGATCGCCCTGCGTGGGTTTCTCGCCGACCAGCTTTGCCAGCCGGTTGCCGATGTGGGCTTCGCGATCCTGCTGGCTCTTTTCGAACGCCCGCACTGCCTGCGCGCCGCAGCCGAGTTCGCTGGCGTTGTAGAGCCCCTGATCGATCAGCGCGGCCAGAATCGGATCGCCCGCATCCTTCCACCACGGGGTCCGTTCGGGCCTGTGACCGATCACCACGATCCCGTCGGAGAGCTGGTGCGCGCGCGTCTCGGGCGTGCTTGTCGGCTGCACCGTCGTACATCCCGCAGCAGCGATAACCATGACCAGAGAAGCAAATTTTCGCATTTCGCCCGGATTGCGAGAGTGTCGAGTAAGGTTCCCGATAGCATCTGGAACGCGTGTGGCAATCATGCTGCGCCTGCGAATGGGGTGATTGCGGATCGATTCATCGCGCGGAAGCCTCGTCCCATCCCCGGAATCGCCTGTGAATTTTCAGGGGGAGCCAAACGAAACTTTTGCGTGTATGGGGGCCATTCCGCACAAGCGAGCCATGGGTCGAGGGTCGAGCCGGCTTCGGCGCGGATTTCAGGCTCCCCAATGTGGAGCGTCCCAGAGAGATACATGACGTTTTCCCAGATTCCCGCCGTTATCGGCGCATCCCTGCAGGCGCAGGGCTACAACCAGCTTACCCCCGTCCAGTCCGCGGTTATCGAGGACGAGGCCAAGGGTCGTGACCTCCTCGTCTCCGCGCAGACCGGTTCGGGCAAGACCGTTGCCTTCGGTCTTGCGATGGCGGAACAACTGCTGGAGGGCGATGCCGTTCCCACACCCGCGGCGCCGCTGGCGCTGGTGATTGCGCCGACGCGCGAACTCGCGTTGCAGGTAAGTCGCGAACTGACATGGCTTTATGCCCAGACCCGCGCGCGTATCGTGACGTGTGTCGGCGGTATGAACCCCTCCGCCGAACGCCGCGAACTGGAGCGCGGCGCGACTGTCGTCGTCGGCACGCCAGGCCGTTTGCGCGACCATCTGGAGCGCGGTGCGCTGCATCTGTCACGCCTGCGCGTCGCAGTGCTCGACGAAGCGGACGAGATGCTCGACATGGGCTTCCGCGAGGATCTGGAAGAGATTCTCGATGCGACTCCGGCCGAGCGCCGCTCGCTGATGTTCTCAGCGACGATGCCTGCTCCGATCGCGGCGCTGGCCCGCCAATACCAGACCGATTCGCTGCGCATCTCGACGATGAGCGAGAGCCGCGGCCATGGCGATATCGAATACAAGGCGATCACCGTCGCCCCGGCCGATATCGAACATGCCGTGATCAACCTGCTGCGCCTGCATGAGGCACAGACGGCGATCCTGTTCTGCGCCACGCGCGACAACGTGAAGCACCTCCATGCCTCGCTGATGGAGCGCGGGTTCTCCGCCGTTGCGCTGTCGGGCGAGCACTCGCAGAGCGAGCGCAACAATGCGCTGCAGGCCCTTCGCGATCAGCGCGCCCGGGTCTGCGTCGCCACCGACGTTGCCGCGCGCGGCATCGATCTGCCCTCGCTCAGCCTCGTCGTCCATGTCGAGATTCCTCGCGACGCCGAAACGCTCCAGCACCGTTCTGGCCGTACCGGTCGTGCGGGCAAGAAGGGCACCGCCGTTCTGATCGTGCCTTATCCGCGCCGTCGCCGCGTCGAATCGATGCTGCGCGGCGCGCGTATCCAGGCCGAGTGGGGCGAGGCGCCTGGGCCGGAGGAAATTCACGCCGCTGACCGTACTCGTCTGCTGGAAAAGCTGTTGCTCCCGGTCGAGGCCGAGGACGAGGATCGTGAGATCGCGCAGGAACTGCTCGAAAAGGTCTCGGCCGAGGATCTCGCGCTTGCGCTGGTGCGCACGCACCGCGCTGCAATGCCCGCGCCCGAGGAACTGATCGGTAACAGTCCGCAGGCCAAGCAGCAGCGTGAGCGTCCCGGCTTCGAGGACGTGGTGTGGTTCTCGATGGACGTCGGGCGCAACCAGCGCGCCGATCCGCGCTGGCTTCTGCCGCTGCTGTGCCGCCGCGGCCACATCACCCGCAATGCGGTGGGGGCGATCCGGATCTCGGCGAAGCAGACGCATTTCCAGATCCCGCGCGATCAGGCTGAGCAGTTCGAGCGTGCAGTCGCCAGGACCGCCAGCGGAAACGACGAGTTCGAGAGCACGATCGTGATCGAGCGCGCTGCCGAAACGCCGCGCGAGGCCGCGCGTGAGAACCGTCGCGAAGGTCGCCGCGAGGGCGGCTACGAGCGTGGTGGCGATCGGGATGGTGGGCGTGAAGGCGGCAAGCCGCACTACAAGGCGCGCCCTTCGCAGGGCGGTCCGCGCGGGCCCCGTAACGGCGGCGGCGAGCGTGCTGCCGGTGGCGGGTTCAAGGGGCGTCCGAAGAAGGGGCGCTGATCGCCCGATCCGCTGAAAGGGCAATGAAAAAGGGCCGCCGGACAGATCGTCCGGCGGCCCTTTTTCGTTTCCATATCGATGTATCGGGAGCCGCCGGATGACGGCTCCCGCATGTATCTTACTGGAAGTCCACCTTGATGCCGGTGAAGAACGTACGACCCATGACGTCGTAGGTCGTCGGATAGGTGTTCGACTGCTCCTGGTTGTCGCCCAGGATCGGCGGCTTCTTGTTGAACATGTTGTTCATGCCGATGGTCCAGGTGAACATGTGGTTCACGTCGATCTGGGCCGTACCGTCGAAGTAGTCGTAGGCCTTGATGTGCTCGACGCTGTAGCCGGTGGCATCGCCGTCGACCGGCGAGAGGTGGCGCCAGTTGAGCGACAGGGTCAGGCCCTCGGTCGACCAGGTCGCGCGGGTGTTCCAGCGCCACTTGGCATAGACGTTGCCGCAGGTCACGCCGAACTTGCCGGCGCAGCTGTAGGCATCGTCCGACTCGCCGTCGGGCGACAGGGTCCAGCTGATCAGGCGGGTGCCGGCAAAGTCGATGTCGAGGTTGCTCGAGTGGTCAGTGCCGAAGTTCAGCGGGATCGAGTACTTCGCTTCGAAGTCAATGCCGCTGGTCTTCACCATGCCCGCGTTGGTCAGATCGTCGATGGCGCCATCGATGTTGTAGCTGTTGCTGTTACGCGGCAGCAGCGAGCAGGCATCGGTGTTGGTCGGCGTGTAACCGTTCTCGGACGTGCCGTAGCACTGGTTGATCAGCGTCTGGGTGCCCAGCGTGGTGATGTAGTTGCTGATCTTGATGTGGTAGTAGTCCACCGTCATCGAGAAGCGCGGCAGGAAGCTCGGTTGCAGCGCGACGCCCAGCGTATAGGTGTAGGCCGATTCCGCCTTCAGGCTGGTGCTGCCACCGTTGTAGCTCTCGATCTGAGAGTCGGTCTGGTAGCCCGAACCGATGGCCGAGGCCGGAACGCCCGAGGCAAGGCAGCTCGAATTGAGGTTCGAGTTGGTGAGGGCGACGGCTTCCGAGCACGGATCGACGGCTTCTTCGTAGTTCTGTGCAGCGCTTGAATAGAGGTCGTTCACCGTAGGTGCCCGCACCGCACGCGAGAACTGGCCGCGGAACGAGATGTCCTTGATCGGGGCATAGACGAGGCCAACCGAGTAGGTGCCAACACTGCCGACCGAAGTCGAGTAGTCCGAATAGCGCGCCGCACCGTTGAACGCGAGGTTATGCACGAAGGGCATGTCCGCCAGCAGCGGCACGTCCATTTCGGCGAACAGCTCCTTGACGTTGTAACCGCCCGAGATCGGCTCATTCGCGTTGAAGCCGATTACGTCACCCGATGCCAGTTCTTCGTCCGGATCGTAGTTGCCGTGTTCGCTGCGGTATTCCGCACCGAAGGCAAGCCCGGCCGGACCGGCGCCGAGATCGAACAGGTTGTTGTTGGTGATCGAGGCGTTGGCGACCTTTTCGACGATCGTCGAGCGGTTGACGGTGTTGACCGAGATGAAGTCTGCCGCAGCCTGGCTGATGTTGCCTTCGCCGAACACGTTGATCGGCACGCAGCCATTGCTCTGGTCGGTGCAGACCAGATTGCCATCGGCATCCGTGGTGGTCAGCAGCGCCTGCTGCAGCTTGCTGTACGATACGTTACCATACTGCTTCTGGACCAGATGGGTACGGGCATAGCTGCCGTAGACGTCATAGTTCCAGTTGCCGGTGATGTTGCCCTTGGCGCCGAGCAGGGCGCGATAGGCCTTGCTGTCCTGCACCTGGATGCGATCGCCGATCTCGTTCATGCGGCGCTTCAGTTCGACAGTGGTCAGGCCGTCGCCGTCCGTATCGCCGCTGGCCAGCCAGGACTGCGCGGCCGAGCTGAGATAAGGTGAGTTGTCGGAGATCTCGAAGTCGTCGTCGACCGGAGTTGCGGCGAGCTGCGTCGTCACCTTGTTGTCGACGTACTGGGCTTCTCCGTAGAGCTTCAGATGGTCGCTCACGTCATAGTGCCACTGCGCAAACAGCATTTTGCGCGTCTGCGGGATCTGCAGGTAGTTCTCGCTGGCATAATTGTACGCATCGCCCGAGCTGTAGGGCGAGATGCTGCCGTCCGTGCCGAAGATGTTGGTCGTGCCGTTGAGCACGGCGGAGCCCTGCGGGGTGATGCTCGAGCCGCCGTTCATCAGGCCGCCGTTGCCGTCATCGGTCTGGGCGTTCGCGGTGTAGCTGCGCGCAGACTGCAGGATGCCGTTGCGGTGCATGTAGTCACCGTAAAGGGTGATATTGCCGCGACCGTCGTCGAAATTCTTGCCGACCATCAGGTAGCCGTCGTACTGGCCGCCGTCGCCATACGTCGTCAGGCGGTAGTTGCCGCCAGCTTCGACGCCCTGGTAGTCCTGCTTCGTCACGAAGTTGATGACGCCGCTGACGGCATCCGAACCGTAGACGGCCGACTTGCCGCCGGTCACGACATCGACGCGCTCGAGCAGCGGAGCCGGGATCGTGTTGAGGTCGACGATCTGGTTGGTGTCGTACGAAACGTAGCGATGGCCGTTGACCAGGACCAGCGTGCGCTGGGCGCCAAGGCCGCGCAGGTCTGCGGTGGCAACGCCGTCGCCGGGATTGTTCGAGCTGGCACCTTCGCCCGGAACGATCTGGGGCATCTGGGCGAGGATGTTCTCGACGTTCTGCTGGCCGGTCAGGGCGATCGTCTTGGACGACATCGTCATGATCGGAGCGGCCTGCTCCAAGTTCGGGTTGCTGAGGCGCGAACCGGTCACGACGATCGCATTGGCGTCGGAGGCGGTATCGTTGGAGGCGCCGGTATCCGGGCTGCTGGTAGCGGCCTCGGTCTGTGCCTGCGCGACGGCGGGCAGGCCCGCGATGCAGGCCGAAGCCAGCAGCAGGCACTTCATTTTCGATGTCATCAAGAACTCCCTGATTGAAACACCGCCGGGCCTGTCGCGACCCAAGGGCTGGCGGTGCGTGGGGTTCTTTTGCGCTCGCCCAAACGGTTTCGCCAAGCGGCGAACAGATTGTGACATCGTTAAATGAAAATGCCGTGACTGTCGGGCAACATCTGTTGCAATGCCTTGCAATGTCGCGTCATTTATCTGAAAATATGAAGGAATACTATAGCAAAAATCATAGATTATAGAGATTATCGGAGTAAATCTATTAATTTAATTATTATTAATATTTTTTCAAAGTTAATTGCGCGCTTGGTGATGAATCTGTCCGAATCGGGACTGTAATGCGCGTCAAACGGACACAGTGCTGCACTGTCGGGTAATGTTTGAACTATTCCGGGCGCCTTGCCTCACATTGCCCTGATTATGCGTTGCAACGTGATGCAAGGCAGGCGCTTTGGCCGCGCGCAACTGCACGGGCCATCGCGCGACAATCTTCAGTCGTTATGGTTTCGGTCGTGATGGCACGGGTGCGGCGCTCTTGGTTTGAGACCGTCCGTTTGCTCGGCGTGGTTCAGCCTTGCGGGCCCATCACCTCTTCCAGTGCCTCGCTCGCTTCGAGCCAGGCGATTTCGGCCTCGCCGAGTTCCTCTTCCAGCGCGTTGCGGCGGGTGCCGAGCGCACCTGTGGTCAGACCCTTGAGATCGCCCTTGGCCGAAGCAGGATCGACCAGCGCCACGTCCACCGCCTCGATCTGCGTCTGAAGACGCGCGAGGCGGGTTTCGGTCTCGGTGGCCCGCTTGCGCAGCGCTTTGAGTTCCTCGCGCGAGAGCGAGACGGTTTTCCTGGCAGGAGCGGGGGCGGGCGCTGCGGCGGCATTGGCGGCGGCGCGCTGGCTGGCGGCGTCGCCCTTGGGCTGGTTGCGGCCCAGCACGAAGTCGACATAGTCGTCCATCGAGCCGTCGTAAGGCGTCGCCGTGCCGCCATCGACCAGCACGAGCCGGTCGGCGACCAGCTCCACCATGTGGCGATCGTGGCTGACGAGGATCACCGCGCCGGCAAAATCGTTGAGCGCCTGCACCAGCGCCTCGCGCGCATCGACGTCGAGGTGGTTGGTCGGCTCGTCGAGGATCAGCATATGCGGCGCATCGCGCGTCACGAGGGCCAGCGCGAGGCGTGCGCGCTCACCGCCCGAAAGCGTGCCGGTCTCTGCCGTCGCGCGGTTGCCCGAGAAGCCGAAGCGGCCGAGCTGCCCGCGAACCGCCGTCGTCGGCTTGCCGTCCATCGCGCGCGACATGAGTTCGAGCGGGGTGGAATCGCCGGGCAGCTCCTCCACCTGATACTGCGTGAAGTAGCCGATGCGGATCTTGGGCGAGTACGCCATCTCGCCGTCCATCGGCTCCAGCTGGCGGGCGAGCAGGCGCGCCAGCGTGGTCTTGCCGTTGCCGTTGCGGCCCAGCAGCGCGATGCGGTCTTCCGGGTCGATGCGCAGGTTCAGGCGCTTGAGGATTGGCAGATCGGCCTGATAGCCCACCGATGCCAGATCCATGGTGATCAGCGGCGGGCGCAGTTCGTCCGGGCTCGGGAAATCGAAGCTGAGCGAGCTGTCCTCGGCCATCGCCGCGATCGGCTGCATCTTGGCGAGCATCTTGGCGCGCGACTGCGCCTGCTTCGCGGTCGAGGCGCGCGCCGAGTTACGCGCAACATAGTCCGCCAGCTTCTTGCGCTGGGCATCCTGGCTGGCGCGCGCGGCGGCAACCTGAGCGGCGCGTTCGGCGCGCAGGCGCTCGAAGCTGTCGTAGTCGCCCGGATAGAGCGAGAGCTTGCCCGCCTGCAGGTGCAGGATGTGATCGACCACGGTGTTGAGCAGATCGCGTTCGTGGCTGATGACCAGCAGCGTCTTGGGGTAGCTCTTGAGGAAGTTCTCCAGCCACAGCGTCGCCTCGAGATCGAGGTGGTTCGAAGGCTCGTCGAGCAGCATCACGTCGGGCTCGGAGAACAGCAGTGCGGCCAGCGCCACGCGCATCTTCCAGCCGCCCGAAAAGCTGCTGAGCGGGCGCGCCTGCATCTCCTCGTCGAAGCCGAGGCCGACAAGGATGCGCGCGGCGCGGGCAGGGGCAGTATAGGCATCGATCGCGATCAGCCGCTCGTAGACGTCGCCGAGGCGGTCCATGTCGGTGCAGTTCTCGGATTCGGCAAGCAGCTGCGTGCGCTCGACATCGGCTTCCAGCACGGCCTCGAACGGGGTGCGGGTGCCGTCGGGGGCTTCCTGTGCGATATAGCCAAGGCGCGCGCGCTTGGGCATGTCGATGCTGCCGCCGTCCGGCTCCAGTTCACCGATGATCGTCTTGACCAGCGTGGACTTGCCCGCGCCGTTGCGGCCAATGAGGCCGATCTTGCCGCCCTGCGGCAAAGTGGCGCTCGCGCCGTCAAGGATGACGCGCCCGCCAAGGCGCACGGTAATGTCGCGGATCGTCAGCATGGCTGCGCGCCTAGCAGGCAATCGCCAAGGCCGCAAAGGGCAGGTGCGAAGAAGGTGTGCGAGTGCGAAGGAGAGGGGCAGTTAGCAGGTCGAGCCTTCACCAACATCGTCATCCCGGCGAAAGCTGGGATCGCTCTCGATATGGCGCCTCGATGGCGGCGGTCTGAGCGGTGCGCTGGTGCGAATGTTGGGCTTGTGACCGCAAGCGCCCCTTAGCGGACGTTTACCGCGCTTGTAGCGGAGCCTGACAACAGACGTTATGCTCGACAGGCCACTGAGGGTGACAGCATGTACCGGATCATTTTAGAATGCGATGGCGTTCCCGTGCTCGCCGGAGAGGAAGCGGCAAATGACATCACAGAAGCCTTCAAAGCGAATTACCCGCACGAGCACAATGTCGTTTGTTCATGGGATGGAAAGTCGCTGCGGCTTGTAGCCGAAAATGATCACGACCCGGATGGGCTCAACTTGATGGATGAGTTCTCGGACAACATCTCCGCTTACATCATCGACGGGTTTGACGGCGATATAAGGCTCATCGAAATCGAGATCATCGCTTAAGCGAGCAACTGCGAACGCTAGCTTGCTCGCCAAAAAGCTGCCTGCCGGGAATCCACCATTCTTCGTCATTCCCGCGAAGGCGGGAATCCAGTGGTAACCTTGCCATGGGGGATGCCTTCCGATCTGCTCTCTCCGTTCTCGCCTTGGCGGGAAAAGTTACATTCTGCTCCAGGGTGGCGCCAACTGGATTCCCGCCTTCGCGGGAATGACGACGATTTGGGGTGTTCCCATCGCAGTTGTCCAGCGCCCGTCCAGCCCACTTATCAACAGCTATGCACAACCTTTGCGGCAGGGCGTAGCGCCCGGCTGTGGTCGCGACTCGCCGCATTCCGTATGAAAAGGCTTGCAACACGGAATCGGGTGTGATTCACAGTGTTTCGCGGTGATACAGACTTGCGATTGAGGACGATGCGACACGAACCCCGGATGGCACGCGAGAGGATGATTCAGGGCATGGCCCTGATGAGCCTGCTTGTCATGCTCGGCTTCGTCATCGCCGGGCCCAGCGGTCTGATCGCGTGGAACGAGAACGCGCACCTGTTGCAGGCGCGACAGGTAACGCTGGCCGGTTTGCGTGGCCAGCGCGATCACCTCCAGAACCGCGTCAATCTGCTTGAACCCGATCACATGGACCCGGATCTGGCAGGGGAGCTCGTCCGCCGCGACCTCAACGTCGCGCACCCGGACGAGATGATCATGATGCTGCCGCATCAGGGCTCCTGATCTTCCGATAACTTTACTGCCTAATTCTTTGCTGCCCAGTTTCTTGCTGCATTGCACCTGATTCTGCCGCGCCGCAGCATGATCGGTGAGGGTGTCTTCGTGCGCTGTACTGAATGGTTCAGACGCATTTCATAAGCGTGTTTTGCATCGCGACGCATCAATCTTGCGCGGAGCCATAATTTCTCCGGCAAAGCGGCCAATTTTTGGTGTTGCCGCTTCCGCTCTCGCCATACCGCTCCTATACCGCCCCAACCTGACGACACAAAACGATGGGGAGCCCCCGTTGCCTAAAGCAAAAAACGATGTCCAGCCGGAGGTGGAAGCCGCAGGTGCAACTGCACCGGACGACAACTTCGCCATGAATGCCCTCCAGGAAGCCTACGATGCTGACCGCCGGTATCAGCCGGAGCAGGAGGAGCTTCTCAACTTCTATGAGCAGATGCTGCTCATCCGCCGTTTCGAGGAAAAGGCCGGCCAGCTCTATGGTCTGGGTTTCATCGGCGGCTTCTGCCACCTCTACATCGGCCAGGAAGCCGTTGCGGTCGGTCTGCAGTCGGCCCTGACCTCGGGCGTCGACTCGGTCATCACCGGCTATCGCGACCACGGCCACATGCTGGCCTACGGCATCGACCCGAAGGTCATCATGGCCGAGCTTACCGGCCGTGAAGCCGGTATCTCGAAGGGCAAGGGCGGCTCGATGCACATGTTCTCCGTCGAACATAAGTTCTACGGCGGCCACGGCATCGTCGGCGCGCAGGTGCCGCTGGGCGCAGGGCTGGCCTTCGCGCACAAGTACAACGAGGACGGCGGCGTCACGCTTGCCTACTTCGGTGACGGCGCTGCGAACCAGGGCCAGGTCTACGAAGCGTTCAACATGGCCGCCTTGTGGAACCTGCCGATCATCTTCGTGATCGAGAACAACGGCTATGCCATGGGCACTGCCGTAAAGCGCGGTTCGGCCGAAACGCACTTCCACCGTCGCGGCAATGCTTTCCGCATCCCCGGCATGCAGGTTGACGGCATGGACGTGCTGCAGGTCCGCAAGGCCGCCGAAGTGGCGCTGGCGCACGTGCGCGGCGGTAACGGTCCGGTGCTGATGGAACTCAACACCTACCGCTATCGCGGTCACTCGATGTCGGACCCTGCGAAGTATCGCAGCCGCGAGGAAGTGCAGGACGTTCGCGACAACCGCGACCCGATCGAGCACGCCAAGGCTGAGCTGATCAAGATGGGCGTCACCGAAGAGAGCCTCAAGGATCTCGACAAGCGCGTTCGCGCCGTCGTCGCCGAAGCGGCGGACTTCGCCGAGAAGTCGCCCGAGCCGGAACTCTCCGAACTTTATACCGACATCCTGGTGGAGCAGTACTGAGATGGCGATCGAACTGAAAATGCCCGCTCTCTCGCCCACCATGGAAGAGGGCAAGCTGGCCAAGTGGCTGGTCAAGGAAGGCGATACCGTCTCTTCGGGCGACATCATGGCCGAGATCGAGACCGACAAGGCAACGATGGAATTCGAAGCCGTCGATGAAGGCGTGGTCGGCAAGATCCTCGTGGCCGAAGGCACCGAGGGCGTGAAGGTCGGCACCGTGATCGCGGTTCTGGCCGGCGAAGGCGAAGACGCATCGAGCGTTTCGGCCTCGGCGGCTCCTGCTGCTGCGCCTGCCGCTGCGGCCGAGGAAGCCCCCAAGGCTGCCGCCAGCGGCACCGAGCAGCTTGCCAGCTCGGCCAGGCCCAAGGTTTCGGACCCGGTGATCCCGCACGGCACCAACATGAAGACCTCGACCGTCCGCGACGCTCTGCGCGACGCCATGGCCGAGGAAATGCGCCGTGACGAGCGCGTCTTCGTGATGGGCGAGGAAGTCGCCGAGTACCAGGGCGCCTACAAGGTGACGCAGGGCCTTCTTCAGGAGTTCGGCCCCAAGCGCGTCATCGACACCCCGATCACCGAGTACGGCTTTGCCGGTATCGGCGCGGGTGCGGCGATGGGGGGCTTGCGCCCGGTCGTCGAGTTCATGACGTTCAACTTCGCCATGCAGGCGATCGACCACATCATCAACTCGGCTGCCAAGACCAACTACATGTCCGGCGGCCAGATGCGCTGCCCGATCGTGTTCCGTGGCCCCAACGGTGCGGCTGCCCGCGTGGGTGCGCAGCACTCGCAGAACTACGGTCCGTGGTACGCCTCGGTTCCGGGTCTGGTGGTGATCGCGCCTTACGACGCCTCGGACGCCAAGGGCCTGCTCAAGGCGGCGATCCGTTCGGAAGATCCGGTCGTGTTCCTCGAGAACGAGCTGGTTTACGGCCGTCACTTCGAGCTGCCCGAGCTTGATGACCACGTCCTGCCGATCGGCAAGGCGCGCATCATGAAGGAAGGCAAGGACGTGACGATCGTGTCGTACTCGATCGGCGTCGGCCTGGCTCTGGAAGCTGCTGAAAAGCTGGCCGAAGAGGGCATCGATGCCGAAGTCGTCGATCTGCGCACGCTGCGCCCGCTCGACAAGGACACGGTACTCGAAAGCCTCGCCAAGACCAACCGTCTGATCGTGGCCGAAGAAGGCTTCCCGGTCTGCTCGATCGCCTCGGAAATCGCGACGATCTGCATGGAGGAAGGCTTCGACAACCTCGACGCACCGGTTCTGCGCGTGACCAACGAGGACGTGCCGATGCCGTATGCGGCGAACCTCGAAAAGGCGACGCTGATCAACACCGACAGCATCGTCGCTGCCGCCAAGAAGGTCTGCTACCGCTAAGCGGTTCGCAAACCTTCCGGTGACACGGACCTGAAAGGGCCGGGGAGGGCGACTTCCCCGGCCCTTTTGCGTGGGTGGCGTCAGGAGCGGGCGTCCAGAGTTGGCGCCCGGAGTTGGTGTCCTGAGCGAGCGCTGCGCGCCTGAGCGCGTGATTTTCGCCGCGTCGCGCCTTGAAGGCGGTCCTTGCGCTTGCCTCCGGCCTCCCGACGCGCCTAGGGCTGGCTGCGTGCCCGACAATGCTTCCCTGCCCGCCGCCCGCGCCACTCTGGATACGCTGACCGAGGCGCTGCCCGATCTTTCGCGGCTCGCGCTGGTCTATGCGCCGCGCCGGGTGCGCGAACAGACGGCGGTGCTGCTGGCGCTCGATACGCGCATGGCCGGACTGCTGCGCCACTCCAAGGAGCCGATGCTGGCGCGCATTCGCCTGGCATGGTGGCGCGAATCGCTGCAGGCCGATCCTGCGGGATGGCCCGAAGGCGAACCGCTCCTGGCCTCGCTGCGGCAGTGGAACGGCGAGCATCTGGGCCTCACCGCGCTGGTCGACGGCTGGGAGGAACTGACCGGCGCCGAGCCGCTGGCCGCAGACGGCATGCAGACCATGGCCGAGGGGCGCGGCGCGGCCTTTGCGGCCTTTGCCCGTGCCATCGGTCGCGACAGGGAGGCGGACAAGGCGCATGACCTCGGCCGCCGCTGGGGGCTGACCGATCTGGCGATGCGGTTGGGCAAGCCGGGAGAGCGCGAGACGGCACGTACTCTCGCCGAAGCCGCGATCGCTTCGCGCCGCCCTTATGTGTCGCGCGATCTGCGACCGCTGCTGGTGCTCGAAGCGCTTTCCGCGCGGCGTTTCCGCGCCGGTCACGATGACGGCGCCCGTTCGCCTGCCGCTCTGCTTCAGGCGCTTCGCCTCGGCGCCTTCGGACGCTGACGTTTTGCGGCTGATAGGCCCGCTTGCCATTATGTAATTTCCCGTAGTTCCTGCCCGATTCTACCCTGCCGCCGGGTATGTGCCGATAGGCACCGGCAGCAGGGGGGATGGCCATGAACCGGGTGATTCTGGGTGCGCTCGGCGCGCTGGCGCTGGTGTCGCTGGGATTGTTCTGGTGGCAGAGCAAGGCGTCGGTCGAGCGTCTGGCGCCGCCGGCCTTGCCCAGTGCTCCGCCGCCCGATCCGATGGATCTGCCCAGCGCCGACGACGATGCGCTGGCCAATATCGAAGGTCCGGACCTGCCGGTTGCCAGCGAACTGTCGCGCGAGCAGAAGCGCTTTGCCCGCTACGATCGCGATCGCGACGGCCGCGTTTCACGCGCCGAACTGCTCTCCACCCGCACGGCAGCGTTCCGCAAGCTGGACAAGGACGGCAACAACCTGCTGACCTTCGAGGAGTGGGCCGTCACCACGGTCGACAAGTTCCAGGGGGCCGATACCAACCATGACCTTTACCTGACGCCCGTGGAATTTCGCAGCACGGCCCCCCCCAAGCCCAAGCCCAAACTGCAGTGCGCTTGCGGCAAATAGGTGCAAAAGCACGACCTGTGATCACGGGTTAACATTTCATCCACTTCTTGCTCCGAGACTATCCAACACACTCCACCGCCAGAACGAACCGGAACCCGGCCAAATGGAACGCCGCAGGATTGTTTTCATCGCAGCGCTGCTGGCTGTGCTGGCGGCAATCCTCCCTCTGGTGGGTATTGCGGTCTATTCGCGGCATCGGGCCATGGAGGGGGAGCGCGAGCACTTGCGCGAATATGCGGGGTGGACGCTCGATCGCACCACGCGCAATCTCGATATGGCCAAGGCCGCGCTGTCCTCGCTCGAACGGGATCATTGGTCTGGGTGCACGCCTGCCCAGATCGACCGGATGCGCCGGGTTTCCGTGGATACGGCATCGGTGGAAGAGGTCGGCTATTTCGAGAACGGTCGGCTCGCCTGCACCGTGTGGGGCAAGGTCGACAAGACCATCCTTGTGGAACCGCCGCAAGTGCAACTGGGCGGTGGCTATGCCTTCGATCTTGCGATCAGGCCGCGGGTCACGGGTGGCAAGCCGATGAACGTGCTGCGCTATGGCCGGTACAACGCGCTGATGAATCCGGCGATGCTGGTCGATGTCCTGACCGATACGAAGATGACACTGGGCGTGGTTGCGCCCGATGGACATCTGCTGGCGTTGTCGGGGCCGATCTCGTCCGGGTTGCTGGGCCGGCTGGAGCACAAGGCGGGTTTCGGGCGCGACGGCGATCAGCTCTATGCCTCGGTCGAAAGGGGAGGTCTGCGGGCTTTCGCCGTCACCAGCTATGCGGTGGTGGAGAAGCGGACCAGTGGCGAGATGTGGACACTGGTGCCGCTCGGCGTCGCGGTGTCGATCGTGCTGGTCGGCCTGATCCTGTGGGCATCGCGCCTGCGTCTTTCACCGCAGACCGAACTGGCGATCGCGATACGCAGGCGTGAATTCACGGTCTGCTATCAGCCGATGATCGACCTGCACTCCGGGGTCTGTGTCGGCGGCGAGGCTCTGGTACGCTGGCGCCGCCTCGACGGTTCGCTGACCTCACCGGACTATTTCATCGCGCTGGCGGAGGAGACCGGACTGATCGACCCGCTGACCGATCTGGTGATCGGGCAGGTGGTTGCCGATCTCGGAGACCTGCTGTGCAAGGATCGCCGGGCTCACGTTGCCATCAACATTTCGGCGGCGGATATGCAAAGCGGGCGCTTCCTGCCGGTGCTGTCGCGCGCGCTTGGGGCTGCCGGAATCGCACCTTCGCAAGTGTGGCTGGAGGCGACCGAGCGCGGCTTCATGAACGCAGAGGCCGCGCGCGCGACGATCGAGCGGGCCCGCGCAGCGGGCCACAAGGTGGCGATTGACGATTTCGGAACCGGCTTTTCCAGTCTCTCGCTGTTGGAGACCCTGCCGCTCGATGCGCTCAAGATCGACAAGTCGTTCATCGATGCGATCGGCACCGAAGCGGCGACCAGCGTGGTGGTGCCGCATGTGATCGAAATGGCGCGCGAACTGGCCTTCGATGTCGTTGCCGAAGGCGTCGAGACCCGGATTCAGGAAGACTATCTGCGCGCGGCGGGCGTCACCTATGTTCAGGGATGGCGTTATGCCAAGGCCCTGAATGCATACGATTTCAAAGTGTTTTTCGAGACCATGAACGGCCGCAGCAAGCCCGCCCCCCTGAACGCCGTGGCCTGACGCTCGCAGGGGTCAGGCCGTGCGAACTTCAGGCTGCTTGTTCAGGCCGCTCCTGCTCAGGCAGGCCCGACCAGCCCCGAAAGCCAGCCACCGATCTCGCGCTTGGCGCGCTCGGTATAGGCTTCCTTGCGGGCCTTCTTCTTCACATCGTGAAGCGGCGGGAACAGGCCGAAGTTGACGTTCATCGGCTGATAGGTCTCGGCATCGGCATCGCCGGTGATGTGCGAGAGCAGGGCGCCCAGCGCGGTTTCGCGCGGCGGTGCCTGCCACGTTTGCCCTGCCAGTTCGCTTGCCGTCATCAGGCCTGCCAGCAGGCCGACCGAGGCGCTTTCGACATAGCCTTCGCAGCCGGTGATCTGGCCGGCAAAGCGGATATGCGGCGCGCTCTTGAGGCGGAGCTGGCGGTCAAGCAGTTCGGGGGAATTCAGGAACGTGTTGCGGTGCAGGCCGCCCAGCCGCGCGAACTCGGCATTCTCGAGGCCCGGGATGGTGCGGAACAGCTTCACCTGCTCGGCATGCTTCAGCTTGGTCTGGAAGCCGACCATGTTCCACAAGGTGCCCAGCGCATTGTCCTGGCGCAGCTGGATCACCGCATAGGGCCAGCGGCCGTTGGGATGCTCGGGCGTGGCCCAGTGCGGATTGTCGAGGCCGACCGGCTTCATCGGCCCGAAGCGCAGGGTTTCCACCCCGCGCTCTGCCATGACCTCGATCGGCATGCAGCCGTCGAAATAGGGGGTGTTGGCTTCCCACTCCTTGAACGAGGTCTTCTCGCCCGCGATCAGCGCGGCGTGGAAGGCCAGGTACTGCTCCTTGTCGAGCGGGCAGTTGATGTAGTCCTTCGCCTCGCCGGTCAGCTTGGAAGGCTTGTCCCAGCGCGAGGCCATCCAGCACACGTCCATGTCGATCGAGTCGCGATAGACGATGGGGGCGATGGCATCGAAGAACGCCAGACTGTCGGCTCCGGTCGCGCTGCCGATGCTGGAGGAAAGGCTGGCGGCGGTGAGCGGTCCGGTGGCAACGATGGTGATCCCGGCGTCGGGCAGCGTGTCGACGCGCTCGCGCACCAGATCGACATTGGGCAGCGCGGTCAGGCGCGCCTCGACGGCGGCGGAGAACACCTCGCGGTCGACGGCGAGCGCGGAGCCTGCGGGCACCTGCGCTTCGGCAGCGGCGCTCATGATGATCGAATCGCAGCGGCGCATCTCGTGATGCAGCAGGCCGACCGCGTTCTTTTCGTCGTCGTCAGAACGGAACGAGTTCGAGCACACCAGTTCGGCAAGTCCATCGCCCTGATGGGCGGGGCTACGCTCGCCGCCCTTGTCGGCAGGGGCGCCGCGCATCTCGGACAGGCGCACGCGGAAACCGCGCTTGCCAAGCTGCCAGGCCGCTTCGCTTCCGGCGAGGCCGCCGCCGATGATGTGGACGTCGTAAGAGGTGTTCTGGGTCATGGAGCGCGCGCCTACCCGTTTTGGCGCGCGCAGGGAAGGGCAGGACAGGGGGAGACTGGCTTATGGTAGCGCTAGACCCCGTCTAGCCCCCCTCTATCCCCCTTTTAGGGTCTGTTTCAGTCCGCCTCTGTCTCAGGCCGGCAGAACGACGTTTCCGGCCTCATCCAGCGTCGCCGCTCCATGCGCGAAGACCGCAGAAAACGGCAGATTTCCATAGATATGCGGGAACAGGGCACCGCCGCGCGAGACTTCCCACTTCACCGGATCGGGCACTTTGGCAAGATCGACGGCGGCGATCACCAGATCGCTCTGCCCGGCGAAATGCTTGTCCAGAGTGCCCTGAACCTGCCCCTCTGCAGAAAGGTGGATATAGCCATCGGCCAGATCCACCGGAGCACCCGCGAAAGTCCCTGCCGCAGAGAGTTCGGAGAACTGCTCTGCGGTCAGGATCTTGTAGGCGACAGCGGGGTGATCGCTCACTCGCCGGTGCCTGCTTCAGGAGCCTCCGGCGAAATTTCAGGCGCGATTTCAGCACCTTCGATCTCTTCCGGCTCTTGTTCCTCGTCAAGGCGAACGGCGCTGACGACGTGCTCGCCCTTCGAGACGTTGAACAGGCGCACGCCCGCTGAGCCGCGCCCGATCACCCGCAACGAGTGCAGCGGCAGACGGATCAGCTTGGCCTGATCGGTGACGAGCATCAGCTGTTCGGCCTGGAACGCCGGGAAGCTGGCTACAACCGGGCCGTTACGCTCGATATTGTCGATATTGGTGATGCCCTGACCACCGCGCCCGGTGCGGCGGTATTCGTAGGCGGACGACATCTTGCCATAGCCGTTGGCGCAGACGGTCAGGATGAACTGTTCGCGTTCCGCCAGTTCGGCCATGCGCTCTGCCGAAAGCGTTGGTTCGCCGTCCTTTTCGCCCTTCCATGCGGCAAAGCGCAGGTAGGCATCGCGCTCGTCCTGATCCTTCACGCCGACGCGGTGGAGGATCGACAGTGAGATGACTTCGTCGCCATCCTTCAGCGTCATGCCGCGAACGCCGGTCGAAGTGCGGCTGGCGAATTCGCGCACGTCGTCACCGGCGAAGCGGATCGCACGGCCCTGACGGGTGGCGAGCAGCACATCGTCAGTCGCTTCGAGCAGGGCGACGCCGATCAGGCGATCATCCGAATCGTCCTCGAAACGCATCGCGAACTTGCCGTTGGTCGGAATGTTCGCGAAGGAATCCATGGCGTTACGGCGTACATTGCCCTTGGCCGTGGCGAACACGACCGAGAGCTTGCCCCATTCCGCCTCGTCTTCCGGCAGCGCCAGAACGGTCTGGATCGTCTCGTCCTTGTCGAGTGCAGGCAGCAGGTTGACGATGGGGCGACCGCGCGTGGTCGGGGCGCCTTCAGGCAGCTTGTAGACCTTGAGGCGGTAGACCTTACCGGCGGTCGAGAAGAACAGCACCGGGTTGTGCGTGGAGGTGACGAACATCGTCGTCACGGCATCCTCGTCCTTGGTCGCCATGCCCGAGCGGCCCTTGCCGCCGCGTGCCTGTGCCCGGAAGGTCGAGAGCGGAGTGCGCTTGATGTACCCGTCCATGGTGACGGTGACGACCATGTCCTCGCGCTCGATCAGATCCTCGTCGTCGATACCGTCGAAAGCGGCGGTGAACTCGGAACGGCGCGGGTTGGCGTAGAGATCGCGAACGGCCTGCAACTCTTCGCGCATGACGGCGTAGAGCTTCACACGGTCGGCCAGGATCGAGAGATATTCCTCGATCGCGATCGCCAGTTCCTTAAGCTCGTCGCCGATCTCGTCGCGGCCGAGCGCGGTCAGGCGATGCAGGCGCAAGTCGAGGATCGCTTTCACCTGCACTTCGGACAGGCGATAGGAACCGCCCGATTCCTCGGCATTCGGCTCGATCGCCTCGACCAGACGGATGTAGGGCGCGATATCGCCGATCGGCCATTCCTTGGCGAGCAGCTTGCCGCGTGCCTCTGCCGGATTTGGCGAGCCACGGATGATCCGCACCACTTCATCAAGATTCGAAACCGCGACGACGAGGCCAAGCAGGATATGGGCCCGGTCGCGCGCCTTGTTCAGTTCGAACTTGGTGCGGCGGGTGATGACCTGCTCGCGGAACTGGATGAAGGTCTGGAGAATGTCGCGCAGCGACAGCACTTCGGGGCGACCGCCCCGGATCGCCAGCATGTTCGCGGCGAAGTTCGACTGCGCGGGCGTGTTGCGCCACAGCTGGTTGAGCACGACCTCGGGTGAGGCATCGCGCTTGAGGTCGATGACCACGCGCACGCCTTCGCGGTTCGATTCGTCTCGGATGTCCGAGATGCCCTCGATCCGCTTGTCCTTGGCAGCCTCGGCGATCTTCTCGACGAGGTTGGACTTGCCGACCTGATAGGGGATCGAGGTGAGCACGATCGAGCGGCGGTCGCCCCGGCCTTCCTCGATCTTGTGACGGCAGCGCATGATGATCGAGCCGCGACCCGTAATCGCGGCATTGCGCGATCCGCCCTGGCCCAGGATCAGCGGTGCAGTCGGGAAATCGGGGCCGGGAATGATCTGGAGAAGCTCTTCCGAGGTAATCCCCGGATTCTCCATCATCGCAAAGCAGCCGTCGATCACTTCGCCAAGGTTGTGCGGCGGAATGTTGGTCGCCATGCCGACCGCGATACCGCCCGCGCCGTTGACCAGCAGGTTCGGGAAGCGTGCGGGCAGAACCGTCGGCTCGCGGCGCGAACCGTCGTAGTTGTCGGCGAAATCGACAGTGTCCTTGTCGAGATCTTCAAGCAGCGAATTGGCGACGCGACCAAGACGCGCCTCGGTGTAGCGCATCGAGGCTGGCGGATCGGGGTCCATCGATCCGAAGTTGCCCTGACCGTCGATCAGCGGCAGTCGCATTGACCATGGCTGCGTCAGGCGCGCGAGAGCGTCATAGATCGCGGCGTCGCCATGCGGGTGATAGTTGCCCATAACGTCGCCGACGATCTTGGCCGACTTGCGGAACGGACGTCCGGCGACGAAGCCGCCTTCCTGGCTCGCGAAAAGGATGCGGCGATGGACGGGCTTCAGGCCGTCGCGCACGTCTGGAAGCGCGCGGCTGACGATCACGCTCATCGCGTAATCGAGGTAGCTCGTCTTCATCTCGTCGACGATGTCGACGCGGGGGTACTCGCCCTCGGGGCCGGTGCTTTCGAGAATGTCGGTGTCGTCGCTCACGCGGGCTCGTCGTTTCGTTGCTAAGCAGGGAAGGGCGGATGTTCTGCACTAGGACAGCTTGAGTGCGAATGCCACCGTAACCGCATGCGAGGCGGCTTTGGCGGTGAGCTTTTCCACACCTTGCGCGCCATTTTCGACGAATCGCCAATGCTGAGCGGTGAGTGGGCAGATCACTCTGCGACAAACTGCATTCAATCGGCGTTAAGTCGCATGAAACTAATCCGGCAAGCTGGTTGCCAAGGCCGTATTTCGACGCCATCACCAGCGGCAAACCCCCGTCGAGCCCGCCCAAGGGGTGCGCTCGGTCCATTCTGAAAGAGGAGTTGGCCTGTAATGGCTCGCAAGTTCCTGCTGTCCCGTCTTGCTCTCGCGGTCGCCCTGTCGGGCGGCATGACCGCCGCCGTTCTGCCCTCGGCGGCGATGGCGGCCAAGAAGAAGGACGAACCTGCCAAGTCGGCTTTCTCGCCCGAATATGCAAAGGCCGCCCAGGAGATCGATAAGACGATCACCGATGGCAAGACCAATGCCACGGTTCAGGCTGACGTGGCGGCGGTGAAGGCCGCAACCGACGACGCGGCCAAGACGGCGGCACGGGCCAAGGTCGATGCGGATATGGGCGGTATCACTGCCAAGCTGCAGGCTGCCGGTGCCGTCGCCAGCACGCCGACAGACAAACTCAAGCAGGGCGATATGGAGCGCATGCTGGGCGTTTATCTGGACGATCCCAAGGTCCAGAATCAGGGCCTCGTCCATATGCTGGACAGCGGTGCGCTTGACGCAGCCAACGTCCCGCAGGTCCAGTATCTGACCGGCGTTACCGCCTATCAGTCGGCTGACTATGTAAATGCAGCCAAGTATCTGAAAATGGCCAGCGATTCGGGTTACAAGGACGATCAGAACCTGATTCCTGCACTGCTTGCTGACAGCTACAAGCGTTCGGGTAATGCGGGCGCTGCACTTGGCATGGCGACACAGTCGATTGACCAGGCCATCGCTGCCGGTCAGAAGCCTGACCAGAATGCGGTGCGCACGGCGCTGCAATCTGCCTACGATGCCAAGCAGCTGGACCAGTCGGTGAAGTATGCCGGGATGCTTGCGCAGTATTACCCCAGCCCGGACACCTGGAACGTCTCGCTGGCGGTCGTGCGTCAGCTTGCACGTCTGCCCAACGACCAGAACGTTGACCTGATGCGCCTGATGTTCGCGACCGGTGCTCTCAAGAACGGCAATGACTATCTCGAGTACCTCGCCGACGTCGATCCGCGTGCTTATCCGGGGGAGGCGATCAAGATCATCGACGCGGGGGTCGCGGCCGGCAAGCTGAATGCTTCCACCGTGGCGCAGGACAAGGGTGTTGCGGCTGCGGCTGTGGGGGGCGACAAGGCTTCGCTGCCGTCGCAGGAGCGCGATGCGATGAAGCCGGGTGCCAAGCTGGCGACCGTTGTGGCCGCTGGCGATGCTTTCCTGAGCTATGACCAGCCGGCTCAGGCTGAGGCTGCATATACCAAGGCTCTGGGTATGCCGGGTGTCGATGCTGCCAAGGTCGCGCTGCGCCTCGGCATGGCGCAGGTCCAGCAGGGCAAGTATGCCGACGCCAAGACCAGCTTCGAGAAGGTGACGGGGCCGCGGGCCTCGGTCGCCAAGATGTGGGAAGCTTATGCTGCGAGCAAGGCGGGTGCCTGATTGTAAGGCAGGCTTCTTTCACTGAATTGTAAAGGGCGCCGGTCACGAGACCGGCGCCCTTTTTCATGCTCGTGACAGTCTTGTTTGCACGTGTCCGCGGGGATCAGGCGACGGCGTGGAATTCGCGGGTTTCATCGTCCATCAGGTGCAGAACGCCATCGGAGATCGCGAAGAAGGCGCCGCGAATGTGCAACTCGCCGCTGGCAGTTTTGCGCTGGACACAGGGGAAGGTCATAAGGTTGTCCAGGCTGACGCGCACGGCAGCCTGCTCCATCTCGCGCTCGGCAGGGCGGCCGGTGGTGCCGTGCTTGGCTGCGACCGGTTCGCGCGCTTCGTCCAGCATGGCGATCCAGTTGGCGACGAAGCCGCCTTCACCCGGCTGGGTGCCATGCAGTTCCCGCGTTAGTGCCGCCTTGCAGCCGCCACACATGCCGTGGCCCATGACGACCACTTCCTTGACCTTGAGCACCTGCACCGCGAATTCGAGTGCGGCCGACACGCCGTGAAGGCCGGGCGTGGTCTCGAACGGCGGGACCAGTGCGGCAACGTTTCGCACCACAAAGATTTCGCCGGGATCGACATCGAAGATCTGCGACGGATCGACTCGGCTGTCCGAGCAGGCGATGATCATGACCTCGGGTTGCTGGCCTTCGCTCAGTTGAGCCCAGCGTTCGCGGTTCTGCGACCAACCGGTGCTGCGGAAGCGGCGATAGCCGGCGATCAGCGTGTCGAGCACGCGGTTCTCTTCGGGGTTTGCGTTTTCAGCGGTCATGGTGGGGCTCCTTCAAACTCTGCTCTCGCCTTAGCCCGGATATTCCCACTGGCAAGGGCGCGTGCATGAGACTATCTGGAGCCCATGAACGACCTCTCCAGCACGCCGCCTTCCGAAAATTCGCCGCAGCGCCAGCGCAAGCCGGACTGGATTCGCGTCAAGGCGCCGACCAGCAAGGGCTATGGCGAGACTCGCAAGCTCATGCGCGACCTCAGTCTGAACACCGTGTGCGAAGAGGCCGCCTGCCCGAATATTGGCGAGTGCTGGACGAAGAAGCACGCGACCGTGATGATCCTCGGCGACACCTGCACGCGTGCCTGTGCGTTCTGCAATGTGAAGACCGGCATGCCGGGGCGCGTCGATCCTGCCGAGCCTGAACACGTCGCCGAACTGGCGCTCAAGACCGGGCTCGAGCACATCGTTATCACTTCGGTTGACCGCGATGACCTGCCCGATGGTGGTGCGCACCAGTTCGTGAAGGTCATCCAGGCGCTGCGTGCCGCGACACCGCAGACCACCATCGAAATTCTGACGCCGGATTTCCGCGGCAAGATGCGCCCCGCCATCGAGGCGATCGTGGCTGCGCGCCCTGACGTCTACAACCATAACCTTGAGACGGTGCCCCGCCTCTATCCGACGATCCGCCCCGGTGCGCGCTATTACGCATCGCTGCGGTTGCTGGAAGAGGTGAAGGCACACGATCCCTCGATCTTTACCAAGTCCGGCGTGATGCTTGGCCTCGGCGAGGAGCGCCTGGAAGTCCATCAGGTGATGGACGACATGCGCAGCGCCGACATCGACTTCCTGACCATGGGCCAATACCTGCGCCCGACCCCGAAGCATGCGGAAGTCAAGGAGTTCGTCACGCCCAAGGCATTCGATGCTTATGGTGCTATCGCTCGCGCCAAGGGCTTCTTGCAGGTCGCCTCTTCGCCGTTGACCCGCTCAAGCTATCACGCGGGCAAGGATTTCGCCGAGATGCGTGCCGCGCGTGAAGCGAAGCTGGCGAAGGCAGCAGCGGCCAAGTCGGGCGTGAAGGCGGCAGGTTCGCGCTGATGCCCGGTATTCACGAGACCTATCGACTGCCTTACAGTGCAGAGCAGATGTTCGATCTCGTCGCTGACGTGGGGCACTATCAGGAGTTCCTGCCGTGGGTCGTGGCGACCCGCGTGAAGTCGGACAGTGAAACCGAGATGGTCGCTGATATGCTGGTCGGGTTCAAGGCGCTGCGAGAGAAGTTTACTTCACGCGTAGAGAAGGCGCGTCCTCAGCAACTCAAGGTACACTACGTCGATGGCCCGATGCGAGACCTTGAAAACAGCTGGACGTTTCATGCTGTCGATGAGCATGCCTGCGATGTCGAGTTCGACGTTCGCTTCACATTCCGCAACGCCCTTTTCGAAAAGCTGGCGGGGCAGTACTTCGACAAGGCCTTCCGCAAGATGGTTGCGGCGTTTGAGGAACGCGCTGCGCAGCTTTACGGAAAGCCACAAAGCGTCTGAATAGAGCCTGCGGGTGGAGTGTCAGATCACACCTCGCAGGACATTCGGTCAGTTGGCAGTAGCGGTGTCGTTCTCGGGCAGCAGCAGTGTCAGGGCGACAATTGCGGCCTGAAGGCGGATTTCGCTCCGATCTTTGCCGTTCATAAGCTGTTGTTCGGCGTTATGCTCTTCGTCCCCGCGGTGCGCGCGCGCGAAGACGACTGTTCCGACAGGCTTCATTTCCGAGCCACCATCGGGGCCAGCGATGCCGCTGATCGCCACTGCAACGTCAGCATTGCTGTGTGCGATCGCGCCTTGGGCCATGGCCCAGGCGACGGCAGGCGATACGGCGCCTACTGCGTCGAGCAGATCAGACGATACGCCCAGAAGATCGGTCTTTGCTTCGTTCGAATACGTCACGAACCCGCGATCCAGGACGGCAGATGATCCGGCGATCTCGGTCAAGGCTGCGCAGGCGAGGCCGCCTGTGCAACTTTCCGCCAGCGCGACGCGACGGCCTGCGGCCTTGTTCTCGTCGATCACCCGCTGCGCAAGTTCGATCAGTTCGGAAGGAAGAAGTGTTGCCTGAGCCATGGGGATACCCGGTGGTTGTCTTTGGAAAGGTCGAGAAAGGTTAGTTCCGGCAGAGTGTCAGGCCGCCGAACGGTGTGGAAGTTGCCCGCCGGTTGTTGGCGGCCATGTCAATGAATATCGTGAGCAGGCCAGTGGTGCTCTCAGGGGGCAACTGGGCCATCAACCCTATCACAGTGTCGATGCTGTTGCATTGATCGAGAGCTATGCCCTGAGCGACAAGACCTTGGATGGTTATGCTCACCAGTTGCTGCTGGCTCGATTGGGGTAGCGCGGAGAACAGGCCCGTACCTTGATCAAGGTCACCGGATTTTGCGAATTTCGCGAAAGCCGCACGAGCAGCAGGCCAGGCAGCATCACGTTGGCGGGCGTAGCGCTGCGCCAGGGTATTGCCATTGGTCGGCAAGAAGGCTTGCGAAGGGAGGGCTTGTCGACAGCGTTCTGTGGTCCCGGTGATGATGTCAGGCAGGGCATACATCATCAGGGATGCAGCTTCGGTACGAGTGAGGCAGCCGACATCAGACGCCTGAGCTACGCCGGTCACGGCCGTTGCCGCCAGAGCGAGACTCATCGTTGCCCACCTGAAAACGAAACGTTGCATGGCGGCGATGGTCAGTTTCGAATCATGCAGACCGCCGCCTGTGCGGCGATGCCTTCACGGCGACCGGTAAAGCCGAGCCGCTCGGTTGTCGTAGCCTTGACGCTGATGAGTGTGAGATCGACGTTGAGAATTTCGGCCAGTCGTCGGCGCATCGCTTCGCGATGCGGGCCAATCTTTGGTGCCTCACAGATAATCGTGAGATCTGCATTTCCCAGGCGATAACCGGCTTCTGCGGTCAGCTTCGCGGCATGGGCGAGGAACTGATCGGAAGCTGCACCGCGCCATTGCGGGTCGGAAGGAGGAAAATGCTGGCCGATATCGCCTGCGCCGACGGCGCCGAGAATGGCATCGACAAGCGCATGGATGGCGACATCGGCGTCGCTGTGCCCGGAAAGGCCGTGCGTGTGTTCGATGCGGACCCCCGCGAGCCAGAGTTCCTCCCCTTCGACAAGGGCGTGCACGTCGTAGCCTGTCCCGACACGCATCAAGGGGGCTTCAATAGCGAAATCGGCTGCATAAGTCAGCTTGTGCAGGGCTTCGTCTCCTTCGATCAGCGCTACGGTGAGGCCATCGGCCTGTGCGACTTGCGCATCATCGCTCGCGGTCAGTGGACCATCCCATGCGCGATGCGCCGACAGGATTTCAGCGAAACGAAAGGCTTGCGGTGTCTGTACGCGGCGTAAATCTTCACGGCGGGCCGGAGCGCCCATGACCGGCATGTCGGCGTCGATCTCGATATGGATGAGACTGTCCGGTACAGGCAATACGGGAATTGCGCCTGGCTGCCTGGCAAGAGCTTCGAGCAGACGTTCCAGCACCGGCATTGGCAGAATAGGTCGGGCGGCATCATGAATCAGCACCTGGGAAGGCGCGTGCGAGGCCAGTGCCTCCAGTCCGCGTCGCACGGAATCCTGTCGGCTGTCGCCGCCATTGGTAAAGTGAACGCCTTCGAGACCGGCAAGCGCGGATGTAGCGACCCGTTCTGTCCCTTCTGGGATGACCACCAGAACCGGCGTAATACCTGCGCGAACGAGCGTTTCGACTGAATGGCGTATCACCGGCTTGCCGCGCCAGAGGGCGAACTGTTTAGGAAGTGGCTGACCGGCGCGCAGGCCCTGGCCTGCGGCAACGACGATAGCGCCAACGCCGCCAACCTTTCCGGGTAATTGGGCTGCATCCTGGGCAGATGTGGCAGATGTAGGCGACATCGTCGTTGCCGGTAGTCTCTTGCCGTGAGAAGGGCAATGGATTATGCGCTGCCTGTTTTTTAGGCACGCTGGTCACAAAATGTCCAATTATCCGATTTCGCCCGCATTGAATCCGATCATGGTCGGTCCCGTCCAGATCGACTGTCCGGTCGTGCTGGCGCCGATGACGGGCGTTTCGGACTTGCCGTTTCGCCGGATGGTGCGTGCGTTCGGTTCTGGCCTGAATGTCACCGAGATGATCGCGAGCCCCGCGGCAATTCGCGAGACGCGTGTGTCGTTGCAAAAGGCGATGTGGGACAAGGTCGAAGATCCGGTCTCGATGCAGTTGGTTGGCTGCGATCCTGAGCAGATGGCCGAGGCCGCGAAACTGGTCGAGGATCGTGGGGCAGCGATTATCGACATCAATATGGGGTGCCCGGTCCGTAAGGTCGTCAACGGTGATGCCGGTTCCGCGCTTATGCGTCAGGTTCCGCTCGCGACCAGACTGATCGAAGCAACCGTGAAGGCGGTAAAGGTGCCGGTGACAGTCAAGATGCGTATGGGTTGGTGTCATGACAGTCTGAACGCACCGGAACTCGCCCGTATTGCCGAGGATCTGGGCGCCAAGATGATTACCGTCCATGGGCGCACGCGTAACCAGATGTACAAAGGAAGCGCCGATTGGGCTTTCGTGCGCCGAGTGAAGGATGCGGTCTCGATCCCGGTGGTTGTCAATGGTGACATCTGCACGATCACGGATGCTGCGCAGGCGCTGGAGCAGTCTGGCGCAGACGGTCTTATGATCGGGCGTGGTGCCTACGGTCGTCCGTGGTTCCTTGCTCAGGTTATGCAGTGGTGGCGTGGCCAGTTGGTTGCCGCGGATCCGACTGTGGCAGAACAGTACGAAATCATCCGCCGTCACTATCAGGACATGCTCGACCACTATGGCGAAGATACCGGCGTCAAGATGGCGCGCAAGCATCTGGGTTGGTACATCAAGGGTGTTCGAGGCTCGGCGGAATTCCGTAACAAGGTGAATTTCATTCAGGACGCGGATGCCGTTCTGCGTGAGCTTGAAGCCTTCTACGCCCCATATTGTGAGGGCAATGAGGTGGGCGAACTTCCGGATGATTTGCGGGCTGCATGACGCCGCTGGTCCGCACGCCCTCGTTGCCCGAGGCGAGCCGGATGCTCGCCAGTCTGCCGCAGGCGGTAGTCCTGCTGGAGCCAGGCTTGCGGATCGCTTCGGTCAATCCTGCGGCAGAGCAATTCTTCGGCCAGTCGCAGCGCCGCCTTTCCGGGCAATCGCTCGATGCGGTGATGGAACTGACGGATCCGCGCCTTGCAGAGCGCTTGCTTGATTATGAAACGCCTCTGAGTGCGCGCGAGATCGCCGTCAATCTCAGGGGGCGAGGGCAGCGCCGGATAGACATAAATCTCGCGCCATTGGCGGACACCCCCGGCTGGCAAGTGCTGGCGCTGCACGACAACAGTCCGGCTGAAGCTTTGGGAGAGGATTCGGGTACTGCTGACAATGCCGTGCTGCGCGGTCCGGAAATTATCGCGCACGAGATCAAGAACCCTCTCGCAGGCATTCGCGGCGCCGCGCAACTGTTGGCCCGAAAGCTTGATGATCGCGACCGGGCGCTCACCGATCTGATCACCGGGGAAGTCGATCGGATTGCCACGTTGATCGAGCAGATGCAGAAATTGAGCCGACGCACGGTTGCGCCGGTGGAATCCTGCAATTTGCATATTTCCGCACGGCGTGCCGTCGATGTGATCGAAGCTGCCTGCGTCGGACGCGGTGAACCGCTGAAAATCGTTGAGGAATTCGACCCGTCCTTGCCATCGGTTCTCGGCAGCCCGGACGGTTTGGTGCAGGTCATCATCAATCTTCTGTCGAATGCGGTGGAGGCCTGCCGCGATGTATCCGGGGCTAGAGTGGCCATCAGGTCCCGTTTTGCAAGCGGTTTGCAGCTTCATACGACCGATGCGGGAGTTCCGCTGCGCCTGCCGATTGAATTGCGGGTGACGGATAATGGCCCCGGTGTCGACGGCGCCATGCGCGAACATATTTTCGAGCCGTTCGTAACGACAAAGAAGAGCGGGCAGGGATTGGGGCTTCCGCTTGTACGTAAGCTGATAAGGGACATGAACGGGCGTATCAGTCATGAACGCGACGAAGATCGCGGTCTTACCCATTTTCGGGTTCATCTGCCGCTGGCCCTGGATTTTTCATGCGAGCACCTGAATCACGGAACGCCCGGAAAGAAAGACCGATCATGAGTGTTCTGCTTGTCGAGGACGATATGTCCATCGCAATGGTCATAACTGCGGCACTTGAGGCCGAAGGATTGACAGTCACGCATTGTGCGACCCTTGCCGAGCGTGATCGCTTGCTGGTGTCGGATTGCTTCTCGGCGTTGGTGACAGATGTCATGCTGCCTGACGGTGACGGCATCGAGAGTTTGGGGCGTGTGCGAGAAGTGGTTCCTTCGCTTCCTGTTATCGTGCTTTCGGCGCAGAATACTCTTGATACGGCTGTCCGTGCCACTGACACGGGGGCTTTTGAGTATTTTCCCAAGCCTTTTGATATCGACGAACTCGCAAGAACGGTGCGACAAGCTGCTGAAACATCCGTCGGCGGTATGCTGGGCGAGGACGAGCCGCTGGCCGAGGGGTTGCCGCTGGTCGGACGCAGTCCGGCAATGCAGACCGTGTTTCGCATGATAACGCGCGTTCTTCGTAATGATCTGACGGTGCTGATCCTTGGTGAATCAGGTACGGGCAAGGAACTGGTTGCCGAAGCTATCCATCAGTTGGGCCATCGCCGGGAGGGGCCTTTCGTTGCGGTCAACACTGCTGCGATCCCTGCGGATTTGATCGAGAGCGAGTTGTTCGGGCACGAAAAAGGGGCTTTTACCGGGGCGGTTTCGCGTCATGTCGGCAAGTTCGAACAGGCGGCGGGCGGCACGCTTTTTCTCGATGAGATTGGCGATATGCCGATGCAGGCACAGACGCGGCTGCTCAGAGCATTGCAGTCCGGCTCGATTCGCCGGGTCGGCGGTCGCGAGGAAGTGATGCTCGACGTGCGCATCATCGCTGCGACGAACAAGGATCTGGAGCCCGAAATTGCGGCTGGCCGCTTCAGAGAGGATCTCTATTATCGTCTGAATGTCGTGCCGATCGTGACGCCACCATTACGTGAGCGGCGGGATGATATTGATGTATTGGCGCGCCATTTCCTGCAATTGGCAGCTGGAGAAGGGCTGCCGCGCAGGCAGTTGACGGCGCAGGCAATAGAACTGCTGCGCCAGCAGCCTTGGCGGGGTAACGTCCGTGAACTGAAGAACTTTATTTATCGTCTTGCGCTGTTGGCGCGCGAAGACCTGGTGGACGTGGATGGACTTGCGCCGTTGTTGACGCAAGAAGCAACGCAATCCGCGAACGGAGATTCTGGCACGGTTGGCATCGACGATGCTGTATATCTGTGGTTGACTCAGGAACAGCCGACAGCGGGGACAATTTATGTCCGTGCCATGGCAGCCTTCGAACGGCCCCTATTCGCACAAGTGTTACGTGAGACCGGCGGCAATCAACTGCGTGCGGCAAGCGCGCTCGGTATAAATCGCAATACATTGCGCAAGCGCCTCGGCGAACTGGCTCTGGATCCGGAGGAGTTTGTCCGTCGTCCCTGATGCGCGGGTTACGGATTTTCTCTTGCCGTTAAGCAACAGCAGTGTTGTATGATGGCAACGATGGATGAGCTTACCGTTCATAAACGCGCCTGGCCGCGCTGGTGGCGACGAATGCAAGTCGTAGCCCGACGCGCAAACCTGTTCGCCGTGATTGCCGTGATCGCAATTGTCGCCTTCCTGGTGATGACGGCGACCACTTGGTACGCGCTCACGTCCAATGCTGATAACGGCAAGTTGCTGCCTTCCGATCTTACGGCGAGCCTGCTGGTCGGGACGCTCGTTCCGGCATTGACGATTCTGGTGCTGTTCGGGCGCCGCATGGCGCTTCGGCGTGCGCAGGAGAGTATCGGCGGCACCGGCTTGATGCACGTTCGGCTGGTCTTCTTGTTTTCGTTGATATCTGCCATTCCAACGCTGCTCGTGGTGGTGTTCGCGTCATGGCTGTTCCAGTCCGGCGTGGAATTCTGGTTCTCTGACAGTTCACGCGGCCTGTTGGAGAATGCCAACAAACTGGCCTTGGGATATTATGACCAGGCACGCCGCGACGTTGGATATCAAACAGTTGCGATGGCGCAGGACACGCGCATCATGCTGAACGAGAACGCGGTTGCCAGTCCCACTTTTCAGGCGTTTCTGGCTGATGCGGTGCTGCGCCGCAATCTGTCGATGGCTGCCATTGTTCAGGTTGATGCCGACGGCAAACAGCGAACGCCGATTATCGTCGACCCTGACAGGAAAGGGCAGGAGCAGCGGATCACCAAGGACGAGCTTGCCCAGCTTGACAGGGGCGAGCCTATGGCGACGGCATCTAACGCAAACCGGATTGTTGCGGTTGCCCCGATCGAGCGTGAGCGTGGCATCTATCTGTATACCGCCCGCACATCTGATCTTCTGGCGCTCAGTCAGGGGCAGCGCGCCGAGAACATCGTGCAGGCTTACGAAGTTCTGACTAATCGCGCCCGAGTGCTGCAGTTGCGCTTCAATGTCGCGCTATTCATTGCCTCGCTGGTTTTGGTCGGGCTTTCAATATGGTTTGCGCTGCGATTTGCCGACCGGCAGGTCAAGCCACTCTACGAACTGGTCGATGCTGCACGACGGGTTGGTGCAGGTAACTATGCCTTGCGGCTTGAAGGACGCACGGGGGCAGACGAGATCGGGCTGCTTAACCGGGCATTCAATCGCATGACCGCGCAGATCGACAAGCAGACGCAGGATCTCCTGAGCGCGAACCGTGAGTTACACGAGCGTAGCGTGTTTATCGAAGCGGTGCTTGAATCGGTGACATCGGGCATTGTTTCGCTCGATGCGGCAGGTGAAGTTCTGTTGATGAACTCGATGGCGCAGAAGTTGCTGAGCCAACCGGGGGCTGACGTCGAATTCGTGGGTCGGCGCCTTGCTGAAGTGGCTCCGCAGATCGCGGCTGTTGTGGAACAGGGGAACGCCGGGGGGCTGGTTCAATACAGCCGGGGCGGGGATCTGCTGACGCTGGCGGTGAAGACCAGTCGCGATGTGACCGGCCATGTCATTACCTTTGAAGACATCACGCGGCAATTGCTGGATCAGCGCACGGCAGCCTGGTCGGATGTCGCGAGGCGAATCGCGCATGAAATCAAGAATCCGCTGACCCCCATACAGTTGGCGACAGAGCGCTTGAGCCGCCGCTATCGTAAGCAGATCACGGATAATCCGGAGTTATTCGAGGATTTGACCCGAACGATCATTCGTCAGGTCGGCGATTTACGGAAAATGGTTGACGAGTTCTCCTCTTTCGCGCGCTTGCCGAAACCCGTTTTCCGCGCCGAAGACCCGGTCGCGCTGACCAGGCAAGCCCTGTTCCTCCAGGAAATTGCGCGCCCCGATATCGAGTTCGAGTTCGCCAGCGATCCAGAACTTGGCTCGATAGATTGTGATCGGCATCAATTCGGGCAGGCCATGACCAATGTTCTGAAGAATGCGGTCGAGGCTATCGAGGCAAAAGCGGCGCAAGTTGGCGAAGGGTATCGCGGCCTGATTGCAGTTGCTGTCGATGGTCTTCCAGGCTCTGCCCGTGTCCGTATTCGTGACAACGGCATTGGCCTCTCGCAGGATCGCGAGCGGATCATCGAGCCATATGTCACCACGCGGGAAAAGGGCACCGGACTTGGCCTCGCGATCGTCAACAAGATTATCGAGGAGCACGGTGGGGAGATGACCTTCCTGCCTGCTGTAGGCGGTGGGACCGAAGTGGTGATGCGCTTCGCGACCGACCCGCTTCTCGCCACTCGCAAGTCGGAGGCCATCGACGTATGATCTCCCTCGCTCATGCCTTTCCCCCCAAGCACATCGAGAAATTCCCCCATGGCTCTTGATATCCTGATCGTCGACGACGAGCGCGACATCCGCGAGCTGGTCGCTGGCGTCCTGAGTGACGAAGGTTACGAATGCCGTACCGCAGGCGACAGCGTCGCGGCATTGGCGGCCGTCGATGCACGCCGCCCGTCATTGGTTCTGCTCGACGTATGGCTTCACGGCAGCCCAATGGATGGGCTCGAAATCCTTGATGCGATCAAGGCGCGAGAGCCTGAGCTGCCGGTCATCATTTTCTCCGGACATGGCAACATCGACACTGCAGTTGCCGCGATCAGTCGTGGTGCGATGGACTTCATCGAAAAACCGTTCGAGGCTGAGCGCCTTTTGCACCTTGTCGGGCGGGCGACTGAGACCGAGCGCCTAAGGCGCGAGAACCAGCAATTGCGGCAAGATTATTCCGGTAATGAGGAGTTTACGGGTTCCAGCAGTGCGATCAATCAGGTGCGAGCGACGCTGAAGCGGGTAGCGAACACCGGAAGCCGCCTGCTGATCACTGGGCCTGCCGGCTCCGGCAAGGAAGTGGCTGCACGCATTCTCCATGCGTGGTCACCGCGAGCCAACAATGCCTTTGTCAGCGTCAATTCCGCGCGGATCACGCCCGAGCGTTTCGAGCAGGAATTGTTTGGAGAGGAGGCCGATGGCGCGCTTATTCGGCCTGGTCTCCTTGAAATGGCCGATGGAGGAACACTTTATTTCGACGAAGTGGCCGATATGCCGCTCTCCACTCAGGCGCGAATCCTGAGGGTGCTGACGGATCAGGCGTTTGTGCGCGTGGGCGGAACGAGGCAAATACGCGTCGATGTTCGTGTAGTCTCCTCAACCTCGCGCGATCTGGAGAAAGAGATAGCCGAGCGGCGGTTCCGCGAAGATCTATTCTATCGTCTGAACGTCGTGCCAATCGCTATCCCTGCCTTGCGTGAGCGGCGCGAAGATGTTCCGGCTCTCATCGATCACTTTTTTGCGCGCTATGCCAGCGAGCAGGGGGTCATCCCGCCGCTTGTAAGCGCCGAGGCGATGACGGCGCTTCAGGCGTATGAGTGGCCCGGCAACGTTCGGCAGCTGCGCAATGTCGTTGAGCGGACGGTCATTATGGCGCCGCGGGAAAAGCTGGAGGAAATCTCCGCTGACATGTTGCCGCCGGAGATTTTCAGTACACGCAGTCAAGGCGATTCAGGCATGTCAGTCATGATGAGCGCTCCCTTGCGCGAGGCTCGAGAAAGCTTTGAGCGCGAGTATCTCAAGGTGCAAATCCGCCGATTTTCCGGGAATATCTCGCGCACGGCGTCTTTTATCGGCATGGAGCGCTCAGCCTTGCATCGAAAGCTCAAGCTGTTGGGTATGTCCGAACGGCGGGAGGGCGAACTGGAAGGCGATGAAGACGGTTCGGTCGAGACGTAACCGCCTGGGACAATTTTACCCGTTTACTGCATTGCAGCAAGGAGGTAGCTTTCCGCCTCCAACGGTCCAAGTGGGTAGCACGGACCAGATTGCGGACCGCATAGGCGGCTGCCAAAAAGAAGGAGAATGACGAGATGGCTGGTCGTACGCTGACAGCACGTCCAAAATCCGAGCCTGCAGCGCAGGAAGCGACTGCTGCCACGCCGGCCGCAGCAAGCCCGGTAAGCGCCGGATCGTCGGCCGGTAAAGGGCAAAACCTTCAGGATCAGTTCCTGAACCTGCTGCGCAAGAACAAGACACCTGTCACGATGTTCCTTGTCAAGGGCGTGAAGCTCCAGGGTATCGTGACCTGGTTCGACAATTTCTCGATCCTGCTTCGCCGTGATGGTCAGTCGCAACTTGTTTATAAGCATGCGATTTCGACGATCATGCCTTCGACCCCGGTCGATGTGAACCAGTTCGGTGGTCCGGAAGGCTCCAAGAAGACTCGCGTTCTTCAGGATGTGTTCCTGTCTAGCATTCGCAGTGCGAGCGTGCAGGTGACCATGTTCCTCATCAACGGCGTCATGCTTCAGGGGCGCGTTGCCGCGTATGACCTGTTTTGCATGCTGCTGGAGCGTGAGGGCTACGTTCAGCTGGCATACAAGCATGCTGTGTCGACTATCCAGCCGGTTACACCGGTCGATCTGCAGGCGCACGAAGAAGCGCAGGACGACTGAACTGGCATTTCAGAAAAAAGCTGACCGGCATTGACAGATGAATTGAAGGGCGAGGTCACGCGCGGTGCGCGTGTCCTCGTGGCCTATCCGCAAATGCGAGGGCCACGTGGCCCTATAAGCGATCTCGATACCGAAGCGCGCCTTGAAGAAGCGCGTGGCCTTGCGCTGGCGATCGGCCTGGAAGTCGTCGAAGCGATGGCAATCCCGATCCGGGAACCTCGTGCGGGCACGCTCTTTGGCGAAGGGCAGATCCAGAATATCGCTGTAGCCTGTGAATTGAATGAGGCTGAGCTGATTATCGTTGATGGCGCGTTGTCGGCCATTCAGCAGCGCAACCTTGAGGAGAAGCTCAAACGCAAGGTCATCGATCGTACCGGGCTTATTCTGGAGATTTTCGGTGAGCGCGCGGCGACAGCGGAAGGCCGCCTTCAGGTAGAACTCGCGCATCTCGATTATCAGGCGGGGCGCCTCGTACGAAGTTGGACGCACCTTGAGCGCCAGCGCGGTGGTTTCGGGTTCCTCGGTGGTCCCGGTGAAACCCAGATCGAGGCGGATCGTCGAATGATTCGCGACCGCATGGCGAAGATCCGCCGCGAACTGGAGCAAGTGCGCCGTACGCGAGGATTGCATAGGGATCGTCGTGAGAAGGCGCCCTGGCCCATCGTTGCGCTCGTCGGTTACACCAATGCCGGCAAGTCCACGCTATTCAATTACCTGACCGGCGCAGAAGTGATGGCGCAGGATTTGCTCTTCGCAACGCTTGACCCGACGATGCGGGCGGTTCGCTTGCCTGCGGTAGAAAAGGCGATACTCTCGGATACCGTGGGCTTCATTTCCGATCTCCCGACCCAGCTGGTTGCCGCCTTCCGTGCAACGCTGGAGGAAGTGACTGCCGCCGACGTCATTCTGCATGTGCGCGATATCGCCAATCCCGATACCGATGCGCAGAAACGGCAGGTGCTGGATGTGCTGGCCGATCTTGGCGTGCTGCCTGACGAGGATGGTAACATCGACGGCGCGATCCCGATTATCGAGGTCTGGAATAAGTGGGATTTGCTGAGCGCCGAACGCGTCGCTGAACTGGAAGAGGCGGTTGAACATCGTCCCGATGAAACCATCGTTCCATTATCGGCGCTGACTGGAGAGGGCTGTGACAGGCTGCTCGATGTGGTTGGCCACAGGCTTACAGTGGATGCGAAAGTCTATACATTCCTGATTTCGGCAGGTGACGGACAGCGCCTCGCTTATTTGCATGCGCGTGGGCAAGTCCTTAGCGAGACCGATGGAGGCGAAGGGCCCGAAGGCCCCATGCTCCGTATCGAAGTACGTCTGACCGAGCGCGAGTTAGGCCGTTACCGTTCGCTCTGATCGTTTGACGGCCTGCCAATACTGCTCTTGTTCGTCCAGAGTGAGTGCAGCGAAATCATGCCCGTCCTCGCTGGCGAACTGTTCCATCGAGCGAAAGCGCCGTTCGAACTTGGCATTCGCCGCACGCAAGGCGTCTTCCGGGGCAATACCGTTGAGCCGCACGAGATTGACGGCAGCAAACAGCAGGTCGCCGGCCTCTTCCAGCTTTTCTTCAGGAGAGGCCTCGGCTAGTTCGGCGACTTCCTCAGCAACTTTGGCTGCCGCGCTGTGGGGTTCGGGCCAGTCAAAGCCCACGCGTGCTGCACGCTTCTGCAGCTTTTCTGCACGCATCAGGGCAGGGAGCGTCACGGCGACGCCATCAATCGCGCTGGTTTCGCCCTTTGCTTCTCTTTCGGATGCTTTGATCTCTTCCCAGCGCCGATGTACGCCTTCAACATCGGGCTGGTCGTTCACGTCACCGAAAATATGTGGATGGCGGCGTTCCATCTTGTGTGAAATCGCGGCGGCTACGTCAGCGAAAGCGAATGCGCCGCGTTCTTCCGCCATGCGTGCATGGAACACGACCTGAAATAACAGGTCTCCCAGTTCGTCGCGCAGTGAAACGAGGTCGTCATGAGCGATGGCTTCGGCGACTTCGTACGCTTCTTCTATTGTGTAAGGCGCAATCGTCGCGAATGTCTGTTTGCGGTCCCACTCGCATCCGGTCTCGGGGTGGCGCAGGCGGGCCATGATGGCCAGCAGCCGAGCGAGTTCCTGATCCGGTGTACGGTTCGTCGCGGCCATCGGGAAACTCCGGTTGAGATGGGAACAGGAAGCCAGGTTACGCGTCCGGATGCGTATGAGCAACGTGTGCGATACCGTTGCGCACAGGAAGCGGTTGACGGCGCGTGGCGATGCTCTAGATCAAGTGGAATTATGGGTCATCGTCCCGCAAAGTGGGATGGTATAAGATAATGGCACCACGCATATGGCAACTGCTACCGAAGACAAGCCCGAAATCGAAGTGAAGGGCACGCAGACGCTGATGCGTGCGCTCGATATTCTCGATGAAGTGATCGATGGTCCGATCCGCGCCGTTGATCTGGCACGCAAGCTGGGAATGAGCAAGACGACGGCGCATCGCCTCGTTCATGCTCTGAAGTCCCGCGGCTATCTTTCGGTAACGCGCGAGGGTTTCGGGCTGGGTCCGAAACTGCTTGAACTTGGCGTGATGGCAACCGAACAGATTGACTACGTACAGGTTGCGCGCCCGTTCATGGAACGTTTGTCCGAGGAGACGGGATTTTGTGTTTTCGTGGGCAAGCGTGAAGGCGATTGGTCACGACATCTCGATCGCGTGACTGGCCGTCAGCGCCTTCGCGTTGCCACGGCGCCGGGGGATCGCCGTCCGATTGCCGAGACGGGACTTGGCAAGGCGCTGCTGTTTGACGAGGATGAGGCGACTTGGGAGTCGCTCTATCGACAGGCGAACGATGGCAAGATCTCATCCGCGCGCCTGAAGGCGTGGATGGAGACTATGCGCAGGCACCACGCCCGTGGGTATGTCTTTCACGATAGCGAACTGGGCGACGGCGTGCGATCGATCGCAGTGCCGGTGCGCGATGCCAAGAAAGAGGTGGCTATCGCGATCTCCATTGCCAGTGCCGCGCATTATCTTACCGATGATATCGCTGATGCGCTGATTGCCAAGGTGGTGAAGACGGCTGCCGAAATCAGCGAGGCGGTGGGTTTCCGGGTTCGCTGATAGTGGCGCTACTAGCGCCGGACGTCGAGACTGCCTTCCACAAAGGCCATGAGATCCTTGATCCCGAACAGGCTCGCGTCTCCGGGAAGGCTGTGCTTGAGCGCGGCGATAGCAAGACCCGTACGTGCAGCATGCTCGATGTCGTCGGGCGCTGAAAGCAGACCGTGCAGGACGCCGGCCGCGAAGGCATCACCTCCCCCGATGCGATCGATGATCCCGGTTATCGAGAGTTCGTTCGTCTGGATATGCCGGGAAGGGGTATCGATCCGGGCGGCGAGCCGATGATGATCGGCATCGACGAGATGTCTTGCCGTGGACGCAATCAGCGAGAGGTTGGGGAAGGCGGCAAATGCTGCGAGTGCGGCATCCCGGCGTCGTTCCGGCCCGTCGCCTGAGAACGTCTGGCCTAGCAGTAGCGAGATATCGCGGTGATTGCCGAACATTATGTCTGCCTGGCTGACCAGTTCGGTCAGGGTCGCGCGGGGATCGCTGTCCCATGCCTCCCACAACCGCGCGCGATAGTTGCCGTCGAAGATCACTTTCATGCCTTTGGCCCTGGCGGCCTTCGCGGCAGTGACGGCCGCCAGGGCAGGGCCGGGGCCCAGGGCTGGGGTGATGCCTGACAGGTGCAACCAGTCCATGCCATCCAGCAGGGAAGCCCAATCCCAGCTTTCAGGAGCGGCAAGTGCAAAGACGCTGTTTGCCCGGTCATAGACGATTTCGGATGACCGGAGGCTGGCACCGGGGGTCAGGAAATAGAGGCCCATACGCCCCGGCTCTCTCCGCAATCCGCCACAGTCAACGCCGGCACCGCGCAAGGCAACGAGCGCGGTGTCGCCGAGGCCGTCCTCCGGAATAAGGCCGATCATGCTGGTGGAATGCCCCAGGCTGGCAAGGCCGATCGCGACGTTGGCCTCTGCCCCACCAACATGCAGATCAAGGCTGGTTGCCGTGCGCAGCAGCGTCCGCCCCGGAGGCGAAAAGCGACAGAGAAGTTCGCCGAAGCAGGCGATGCGAGTCATCGTAACGATATCCGGTCAGACAATGTGGACAGACCTCTTAGCGCGCAAGCCAACCGCCGTCGACTGCCAGTACTTGTCCTGTGACATAATCGGAGGCCTGAGAGGCGAGAAACACGGCCGCGCCGGCAATGTCTTCCGGTCGTCCCCAGCGGCCTGTGGGAATGCGCTCCAGAATCTGGCGACTGCGCGTTTCATCGGCCTGCAGGGCGGCGGTGTTATTGGTCGCGATATAGCCCGGTGCGATGGCATTGACCTGCACGCCCTGAGGCGCCAGTTCGTTTGCCATCGCCTTGGTCACACCGCCGACACCGGACTTGGCCGCAGCATAGCTTGGCACGCGGATACCACCCTGGAAGGTCAGCAGGGAAGCGATGTTGATGATCTTGCCGGCACCCCGCGCAACCATGTCTCTGGCAGCGGCCTGGCTGAGGAAGAACAGCGTCTTGAGATTGGTATCAATGACCGCGTCCCAGTCCTCTTCCGAGAACTGGAGCAGGTCGTCGCGACGGATGATCCCGGCGTTGTTGACGAGAATGTCGATGCGCCCCAGCTCTGCGAGGGCCTCATCGACGACGCGGTGGACCGGAGCGATCGTGGAGAGATCGGCCCTAATGTTGACGGCCTTGCGGCCGGTCGAGGCAATTTTCTCCAGCGTTTCGGAAGGTTCCGAGCGGCCCGCGACGGCAACGTCGGCACCGGCCTCGGCAAGGGCGACCGCGATCGCTTGTCCGATGCCCGTATTGGCACCGGTGACGAGCGCCGTCTTGCCGGTCAGATCGAAGGATATGGCCATGTCCTGCCCTCTTGCCTGGAAGCTTACTTAAGCTGGCAGATGTCGAGGACGTTCATGTCCGTATAATCGAGATTCTCGCCCCCCATTGCCCAGATGAAGGCGTAGGACTTGGTGCCCGAACCCATGTGGACGGACCACGGAGGCGAGATCACGGCTTCTTCGTTCTCGATGACGATGTGGCGCATTGCTTCGGGCTCGCCCATGTAGTGGAACACGCGGTCGCCGCCCTGAAGGTCGAAGTAGAGGTAGATCTCGCTGCGACGGTCGTGGAGGTGGGGTGGCATGGTGTTCCATACGCTGCCGGTTTCCAGTACGGTCAGCCCGAGGAGGAGCTGCGCGCTTTCGCATACGCCAGGGATGACCAGCTGATAGATCGTGCGGTGGTTGGAGTTGGCCAGATCGCCGCGCTCCAGCGGGTTCGCCTCGGCCAGCGTGATCTTCTTGATCGGGCACACCTTGTGGGCCGGAAGCGAGGCGATGTAATAGCGCGCTTCGGCGCCTTCGAAGATGACCTCGTTCGTGCCCATCGGCACGTAGAGGCATTCCTTGTTGCCCATTTCGTACCGCGTGCCGTCAACGACAATGGCACCGGGGCCGCCGATGTTGACGATGCCGGCCTCGCGCCGTTCGAGAAAGGGGTGGCCCTTGGCCGAAGCGGGTTCGCTCTGTTCCGGCAGCTTGATCGAGCCGCCGGCCGGAACAGCACCACCGATCACGAAACGCTCGTTATGAGAGTAGTTCAGGCAGACCTTGCCGGGCTCGAACATGCCGCCAACCAGATAGCGATCGCGCAGGTCCTCATTGTCGACGCACTGCATCATGTCGGGGTGCGTGGCGTGGTAGGTCTTTTCAAACATGGGACTCTCCGAAAATTCGTGTTCTTGTCGCCGGTTATAGCGCGCTCGCCGGCGAGTGAAAGAATTAATCCCGCGATATGGAATTAAGGTTCACATTGCGATGCGGGCGAAGCTCGGATGGCGCATCATCGCTTAGCGGATTGCGGCCCCAGAGTTGATCGTATCGCCAGCCGGACAGATCTTCGACCACGCGGCCCGCTTCAGGGCTCGATGGTATTCGATGTCCAGCGCGCAGGTGCTCGATTTCAGTCATGAGGATGGCATGGGTTTTGGGCGAAAGCCGAAAGCGTGTGGAGACCAGAATGCCGAAAATCAGCATGGCGACGGTGCCGAAGCCCAGCAGCGCAGCAATCGTGACGACGGCATCGTCGGACTGAACCTGCGCCCCTGAAACGAAGCCGCCCGCTTCCATGACGATGCCGACGCCGGCGACGGCAGCAGCCTGGGTCGCCTTGCGCACGAAAGTCATGACACCTGCAAAGGCACCTTCACGGCGACGCCCGGTCACGATCTCGTCGACATCGGCCATGTAGTTGTACGTGGCCCAGGGAATGTAGTTGAGCGCGCCGCGACCAAGGCCGGCAAGCACGATCGGTGCCCAGATGATCGGGCCGCTCGCAGAAATGCCCATGGCCCACAGGAACACCAGCATCAGTGCCCCCGCCGCGAACGACGCCGCCGCGATCTGGTAGGCCATGGAGGGGGATGCCCTCAGCGCCATATTGATCGCCACGATTACCGCAACGAACTGGACGATGTACATTGTCCCCAGAAGGCCCGAGGCCATAGCAGTCGATCCTGCCAGCGCGAAGATCACGAAGAAAGTGAAGGCGGCGTTGAAAATGTCCTGGCTGATATAGCCGCCGAGATACATGCCCAGATGCAGCCGGAATGCCCGGATGCGCATCGTCGAGAACAGATTGCGATAAAGGGCCTTGATCGCGTCGAGAGGACTGGCAGCCTGTGGCTTGTGTGCCTGAGCCAGATCAGCGGCGGCAGGGATATGCCGCTCCCAACTGACCACCCACAGACAGGCGGCGGTCGCCATGAACAGCACGGCGAAGATGCAGCCCATGTAGAAGAACGTCGCGGCGCTGTCGCGGCCCAGCGCGGTGATGAGCCAGAGCGGAAGAAATCCGGCAAGGATCGCGGCGGCCTGGCCGAACAGGATGCGTGATCCGGCGAACTTGGCTTTCGTGCGGTAATCGCTCGACATTTCGGCCGCGAGTGTCTCGAACGGGATGATCTCCATCGCGTAGACCAGTTCGAACAGGACGTAGCTGACCAGATAGTACCAGAAATGCATGCCGGGCAGCCACATCAGTGCAAAGCTGGGCAAGAGGGGAATGGCGGCGAGAATGAAGAATCGACGGCGGCCAAATCGCCGTCCGAGTGCGGTCGCGCCGAAGTGGTCGGAAATATAGCCGATCATCGGCGATGCGAAGGCATCGAGCACGCGAGCCACGGCGAAAATCAATCCGGCTTCAGCAGCGGAAAGTCCACAGAACTGGGTGTAGAAGATCAGTACCCAGCCGGAAATCACCGCCATCGAGCCCGCGCCCAGCACGTCGTTCGAGCCGTAGCCCAGATAAGTCGTCAGGCGCACCTGTCGCGTGGGGCTGCCGTCTTGTTCTGGCATCGCGGGCATCCTCTACCATGGTTTGCCGGTTGTCCGGCTCTGGCGGGACGGTCTCTTGAAGGACCGCTGCCGCCATTTCTTGTCGGAGTTAATGTGCCGCGCCGGAGCGCGACGTTTCAAGTTAAATATAGCTGCGCAGGAATTCGCCGAGCGCGCATATCGCCAGGCTCTGGCCATATGGCATCGAGGTGAGGGCGATGTCCTTGTAGAACTGCATCGTGTCGCCCATCGCGGTGCCGAAGCTCACCTGCTGCAGTTCGCCGGTCTCGTCGATATTGGCGAGCACGCCTTTTATTGCTGCGATGCCCACAGCCTCGTAATGGCGGGGCAGATAGCCCTTGCGCACGGCCTTCAGGATTCCATAGGCGAACCCGGCGGTGGCCGAGGCTTCCAGATAGCTGGTCGGATCGACGATGAGCGTGTGCCACAGGCCAGTCTCCGCATCCTGCGTCTCTGCCAGCGTCTTTACCTGCGCGGCGAGCGTGTCGATCAGGAAAGTGCGGAAAGCATCCCCTTCAGGCAGGTTCAGGATTTCGATGATCTCGGGGATGGCGATCGTCACCCAGCAGTTTCCGCGCGCCCACAGCGCTTCGGCGAAGTTGTGGCGATCGGTGAAGTCCCAGCCGTGGAACCACAGCCCGGTCTTGCGATCGAACAGGTACTTGATGTGAACGAGGAATTGGCGCTTGGCTTCCTCGATGTACTGTGGGCGGTTCAACAGCAGGCCGATCTTGGCGAGGGGCAGCACTGACATCATCAAGGTGTCGTCCCACATCTCGCCCGGATTCTCGTCATTGTAGACGATGTGCTGGAAGCCGCCCTCCTCTGTCTTGGGCAGGCCATCCGGAGCCATCAGCCATTCGGCCCATGTATCCAGATAAGGGATGTAGCGCGGGTCAGGCTCGTACTCGTAGAGATAGGCGAGCGTAATGAACGGAGCCATCGTGTTGATGTTCTTGGTCGGCGTGCCTTCGGCAAAGCGATCCTCGAACCACTGCTTGATGATGCCCAGTGCCTTGGCATCGCCGGTCTGCTCGAAATAACGCCACATGCCGAAGAGGCCGACGCCGTGGGTCCATTCCCATCCGGCCCAGCCCTTGGTGTCGATCACGCGGCCGTCTTCGAGGTGCAGGAGGAATTCGCCGGTCTCGTCCTTGATGTTGACGAGGTTGTCCATCAGCAGATCGATGGAGCGGACGATGTCCTCGCGCGGAATGTCGTGCGTAAGGGCGGCCAAGTGGGGTCTCCTGAAAGTCCCGGCGGCTTGTGTCTCGCGCGGGAGAGAAATGGGATTGAGAATGTTCATTTGAGCTGTTCCGGTGTCCGGGGGGCATCGACCATGTGAACCGGCAGGCCGCCGCGCGAATTGCGCAGCGTGACGAGGCGAACGGCCTCCAGTGCATCACCGGAGGCACCGTCGGATGTCACAGCCAGGGCAAGCGTGTTGGTGCCGTGGTGGTTAAGGATGCCTTCCGGCACCGGGAATGTCCGTTGGGGGCCGACATGGGCGATAAATTGACCCATGTTCCAGCCGTTGACGAACACCAGTACCCGGTAGCGGCCGGGAGAGCGGGGCAGCTCGGTGGTGCCGATCGACACACCGATCGTGGCATCCTGTCCCTTGGGAACTGCAAGATCGAAGCGGGTGCGATACCAGGTCGTGCCGGGCTTTGCCGTGGCCGCAGGAAGGCTGGCGCTTTGCCACTTCGTGTCGTCGAAGTCGGGCAGATACCAGCCGATGCGCTCGCCATAAAGGCCGCCGTTGTTGGCAGGGCCTCGTGCGGGATCGGGAAGATCCTCGCCGCCACGAGCCCCTTGGATTTTCCACGCGACGGGGACGGTGAAGCTGCGCCCACCAGGGCTGGCGAGAGAGGCCGAGTTCAACCCGCGCGCTTCCTTGTGGAAGTCATCGGAATCGAGATCCCAGTTGTGTCCGTCGCTGCGCGTCATGACCGAGATGACGTGCGCGCCGGGACTGCGGGCGCTGTCTGGCAGCGCGAAGGTCTTCATGCCGGTCGTGATCGGCCGGGGCAGGCCGCCGGGCGTTTCTGCCTCGCCGATGAACTGGCCGTCGATCCACACCTGCAGGAGACCGGTGCCACCCAGCCCGTAGGCCAGCGTCAATTCGCGAGCGGCATCGGCGCCTTCGTATCGACCGCGATACCATACGTCCCCATCGTGGAAGCCATAGGCGTCCATGGTCATGTCGGGCTGGCCATCGGGGCGTGCCGTGATGCTGGCGCCGCGTTTGCTGCCAACCAGTTGCCATGAGCTATCGTCGAAACCGGGGGCAGCTTCGGGTGAACCTTGCGCCATGCGCCAACGGTCGAGGCTGGGCAGCGTGATCGGAGCGGGGCCAGCCAAAGGTCGGTTCGATGCGAGGCTGCCCGATGCAGTAGGTTTCACCGGAATGGCTTCGCTATCCCAGCGGACTGAACGTACGGTGTCGGGAGCCCAGACCTCCAAAGGTGTGCTGGCATTGGTATCGCCGGTCAAAGCGAGGGCGGCTCCCTTGATCGCTGCGCTGCGCACCAGTTCGGGGCCGCGTGCCAACACAACGCCGCCACTGGTCGCAATGCGGGTGTAAAGTTGCGCTTCCGTCTCGTCGGTGAGCAGCAGCGTGAGGGGAGGGCGTCCACCGCCCGAAACGCGCACCACGGTCCGGCCCTGATGCGTGTAAGTGAGTTTTAGGTCGCCCTTGGCTGCGTTGAAGCTACTCTCTGCCTTGCCTTCGACTACGTCGATCTTGGGCGACGATGCATAGCGCAGCACGGTCTCGCCGGGCTCCCCTTTGCGACCGTAAAGGAGCAGAAGGTCAGCACTTCCGGCTTTGGAGGCGGATTGCAGCTCCGAGGTCGAATATACCAGTCGCTGGCCGCCGAGATTGACGCCCGCGATTAGCCATTTCGCATCGAAACCATTGAGTTGCAGCGGAAGGGTGTAACGCCCGTCCGGAAGGTTTGCTGTAACGGTGAAACGGTCATTGCCGTCGCTGTTCGAGGGCTTTTGCGTGACCATCAGGAACCGCGCGTCGGTTTCCGGGCTCCTGTTGTGGTAGGCTTGAACCGATGGCGAGGAAATCTCGACTGGCCCTGCCGGGACCATGCCTGCAAGGTCCGGCACTGAGGCTATGAACTCGCCCAGCTGCTTCATCTCCAGCGCCTTGGGCCGGATGTTGCGCGGCTCGGAAATCGCGGCGCCGTAGTCGTAGCTGGAGAACACCACGGGCGCAGGCAGCCAGCCCCAGCTGGTGCCGCCATACGTCATGTAGAAGCTCTGGATGTCGATGCCGTTGGCAAGGTTGGTGCCGTAGAACACCCGCTGGTAGCGATTGCCGCGCTGGATCGCGTTGCACTCGTAATTGCCGTTGGAGCCCCAGTAGTCGAACCAGCCGCCGCCGAACTCCGCCAGAAAACCGGGCGTTCTGGGGGATGCAGATGCACCGCCCTTCGCGCCGCCGGGGCCGTAGAAGCCCCAGTCCGGTGCGGCTGATCCCCGGGTCGGCTTGCCGGCCACGGTGCAGGTGCCACCGGGATAGCCGTCGAAGGCGTAGAGGTCGTTCGGGCCCTCTACGGTTTTTTCGACGCCGGAGCTTTTCGGTACCCAGTAGCCATTGCGGCCCTGATCGTTATGGAAGATCGGCACCGTGATGCCGTCCGCCCGCGCTTTGGCGTAGAGATGGTCCATGTAGCGACGTTGCGCAGGCGTGGTCAGCGCCAGTTCGTTCTCGATCTGGTGGAGGATCACCGTTCCCGAGTGGCCATGACCGTCTCCGTTGATCTGGTGCCGCGCGATGATCGCATTGACGTGATCCAGCCACTCGTCGGCGGCGGCCATGTATTCGGGATCGTCGGTCCGGGCGCGGGCCTTCTGGTTGACCAGCCAGCCGGGAAAACCGCCGCGTGAAAGTTCGGCATTCACGTAAGGTCCGGCGCGGGTGATGACGTAGAGGCCTTCCTCCTGCGCCATGTCCAGCAGCCGGTCGAGATCACGTATGCCGGAGAAATCGTAGACGCCCTGTTTGGGCGAGTGATAGCCCCAGTCGAAATAGAGCGCGACGGTGTTGAAGCCGCTTGCCTTCATCTTCTGCAGCACGTCGCGCCATAGGTCGGGACTGGGCAAGCGAAACGGGTGGAACTCGCCCGACCAGATGATCTGCCGCTTGCCGTCGATCATGAGCGAGCGGGCATCGTAGGACACGCGCCCGAATTTTTGCATAGGTGCTGCGGGATCGGGCAGCGCGTGCGCCTCTTGCGCCATCGCGACCGGGGCGCCGACAACCGGCGCGATCAATGCGCTGGACAGCATCAAGAGGGCGGAAAAGGCGCGCGGCATCATGGGGTCAATCCATGTGGAACATGAGCGGCAGAGCGCGTTCTTGCGGCCGGTTGTCGGGTTCGACCTCCATCAGCGGCGCCATGTATTCCCACCAGCGCTGCATCACCGGATGATCGGGCAAGGTCTCGCAGCTGTTGTTCTCTTCGAGACGCAGGACTGCAAACAGCGCGAGCGTCTCTTCGTCGAGGAAGATCGAGTAATCGCGAATGCCGGCCTGGTGCAGCAGTTCGGCAAGTTCGGGCCAGATTTCATCGTGGCGACGGCGGTACTCATCGAGGTTGCCGGGCTTCAGTCGCATTCTGAAAGCGTGGAGCTGCACGATCCCTGTCCTCTTTCCCGTTCGATTTATGGTTTCATTATTTGGTTATAAGTTCCGCATGATGGTAATCATCATTTGGGCATGCGTCAATCGCCGGGTCAGTTGCCTTTTGGCTTTTCCGTGGTGTGGCTGAGGCTTTCGAGTGTTTTCAGCGCGTCGGGCAGCGGAGGATAGGCCGGATCGAACGGCGGTGCGGTGATGTGCGCGGCGAGGGCGGGAATCGACTCGCGCACGCGTTCGGCGACGGCGCTGGCTAGCAGCAGCGCGCCGTAGTTGTCGTTGTGGGTCCGGTCCGCCCCCTCCATGGCAAAGGCGCGGGGCGACAGGGCAGGGCCCAGCGCTTCGTAGATCGCGCGGCTGTCGGCGTTGAGGTCGATCAGCGGGACATGCTCCTGCGCCGCGACTTGCCTTGCGGCCTGAACATAGGCGCCGAGCGTATCGGTGATGTGACCGGCGGCATCGAAGTTGCGGCGTTCCGGCGATGTCACCAGCACAGGGTTTGCACCGTGCGCGCGGGCCTCGGCGATGTAAGCGCGCAGATAGGCGGGGTAGGTGGTTTTAGGGTCGAGGTAGGTCAGCGGCCAGTTCTGTTTCTGGTCGTTGTGGCCGAACTGGATGAACAGCCAGTCGCCGGGCTGGATTCGCGACAGCACTTTGGTCAGCCGCAACTGACCGAGCAGCGATTTCATCGTGCCGCCGGACTTGGCATGGTTCGATACCGCCACGCCATTGTCGAACAGCGCCGGGAGCGCCTGGCCCCAACTGGCATAGGGCTCTGCGTACTGGTCCGCGACCGTCGAATCGCCGACAAGGTAGATCACCGGCGCGTGTGCAGGCTCGATACGGATCGAGGACACGGCTGGCGTGCCGAGGAATTCGAGGCTCAGCCGGTCGTCCCAGTCGCGGCTGGCGATGTCGTCGGCGTCCAGCAGGACGTGATCGGGAAGGCTTGGCGCGCCGTGCGGATCGGTGGGGAGATCGGGGCGGCGCACATCGATGAGGAAACTGCGTGCCACGCTTTGCCCGGCGCGGGTGGCTGCGTCGCGCAGCATCAGGCGGCGGCTTTCCGCCTTGACGGTGGTGTGTGCCGCGCGATGGGAATCGCCAAGCGTCACAGTAACGCGATAGAGCCCCTCTGGCACGGCGACGGACCAGATGAAGCCTTGCGCGGGATCAATCGCCTCGATCCCACTTCCGCCCGGCATGTAGGCTGCCAGCTGTGTCGGATCGCCGATCGGATAGGTCCGTGCTGCAGGTGCCGCGACCGACGCAGCAGGGGCCTTCGCTTGGGCCATGGGAACTCCGGCAAGGTCGATACCGATAAGGGCGATGCCGACAAGACCGGCAAACAGGGGAACGGGGAGCGCCGCGCGCATCGGCAGGAAGGGCATGTCCGCAGGTCTCTCCGCATTCGGGGCATCGTCGGTCTGGTGCAGGGCAACGGACGGGTTGACAGCGGAACCGGGATGCGATCTTATTATGTGCAACAAGGTTCCATAAAATGGAACTTTAAGCAAGTCCGATTCCTGTTCTTGGCGGGCAGAGAATCGGAAGAATGCAGCATCGGGAGAGGGTGTCCGGTCCGTGTGTGGGCCGGGCATCTGGCGGGGTGGTAATCCCGGACCAGACCTCGCCACGTTCCCGATCCTGCAAGGGGTTCCGATGAGACCTTCCCAAGTCGGAGCCCTGGCCGGATGCTGGACCTCTTTTGCGCTTCGGGGCGCGAAAGGGTCCGGCATCTACGGCTTTCCGCCCCTTCCGCGCTGCGCCCTCCATCCTCGTAAGGTGACACTCTGGTTGACACAGTTGACACGGTTCAGAGCGCAACTGTCACCTTGCCCCTGACTGGCGGATTTCCGGGCCGAAAGCGCCACTTTTCGGGCACGGAGCAGCACTGCCAGGGTGACAGGTGTCACCGTGGCGCAAGGCAGATGGATTACGCTTTCGCGAGCGTGACAGGGGGCGGCGAAGACGGGGGCGCATTCCCGAAGGATACCCCGAACGTCACCCTGTAGGAAAACGCGGGGGCAATCCGTCCCCCAATGCTCAGGCCAAAGCCAGCAGCCTCGCCCCTTCGGCAGCATTCACCCGCACGACCGAGCCATGGCGCGCGCCCTGCGGCATCTGCAGCAGCGCCGAGGCATCGCGCCAGTGGACCATATCGCGGGTGACGGCCGCGCCCCAGCGACCTTCGCGATAGACGTCGTACCAGCACAGCAGTTCGTCGCCCACGCGCAGGGTCATCGGCCCTTCGACCCAGCTGTCGGTAAACGGTTCGCCCAGTTTGCCGAACGGACCGAGCGGGCCCTTTGCGGGCGCGGCACGCAGCCACTTGCGCGGCGGCTTGACGGTTTCGTCCTTGACCACCAGCCACAACGAGCCGTCCGGTGCATGGGCAAAGGTGCCGTCGATCACGCTAAAGCCGGGATCGTAGAGCACCTGCGCGGGCGTGAACGTCTGGAAATCGCGCGTTGTGGTGTACCACAGACGGTGGTTGTAGCCGCCTTCCGACGTGCCCGCCGTTTCCGGGAATCGGCCTTCGACCGTGCTCGACCAGAACAGCACCCAGCGCCGGTTCGCGGCGTCGTAAATTGCCTCTGGCGCCCAGCAGTTGCGCGTGCCCGTGATGCCCGCCATCACCGGCAGGGCCTGCTGGTCGGTCCAGGTCACGAGATCGCGGCTGACCGCATGGCCGATGGTCTGGCCGTCCCATGCCGTGGTCCACACGCAGTGCCAGAGCGGCTCGGCCTCCGTCCCGCGAAACAGGAACGGATCGCGCAGCAGTTTCTTTTCGCCGACCTGCGGGACCAGCACCGGACGTCCGTCCAGCAGCGAGCGGAAGCTGTAACCATCCTCGCTGATCGCCAGCTTCATGCCGTCTGCCTCGCCCTTGCCGGTGCTGAAATAGGCGAAGACAATCGGGCTGCTATCTGACGGTGTGGCTGCGAGCGCGCGCACGCCGGTCAACGAAAGGCCCATACCAAGCCCCAGACCTGCACCCAGCCCGGCGCAGGCCGTGCGACGGTCAAACCGGATCATCGACGGCCCGCCGGGGGGACGAGATCGACATGGGCCGGGGCATTGCGATCGACACTGAGCACGCCATCACTCTCCTTCAGTTCCGCGATCTGCAGGACCGTGTGACGCCAGTAATCGGGCTGTGTCTTCGTCCGGTCCTCGCCGCTCTGATGGACGAAATAGACGATCCACGCGCGTGCGCCAGAGACAATCACGTCCGGGTGCTGTCCCTTGGCGCGGTCGGTAGGCGCGGCTCCGGCATCGGCGAGGATGAAGCCGGGCTGGGTGCTCCAGTGCTCGCCATCGGTGGAGGACATGACGAGCAGGCCTTTCCACGCATCGGAGACCAGCCACCAGCGGTTCTTCCAGAAGAACGCCTTGGGGCCTTCGCCGGGGGTTTGCGTCAGGCGGTCCTTCACCGTCCAGTGGACCAGATCGGCGCTGTCGGCAGTGCGGATCGCCTTGCCCATGCGCTCGTCGTTGAAGAACAGGCGATAGCCGCCGCCGGGAAGGGCAACGACGCTGGGATCGATCACCCGGTCGGCGCCAAGGTCCAGCTGCTCGCCGCAGGTCCAGTGCGCCAGGTCGCGGCTGGTCAGGTGGACGATGAAGCGCGGTGCCTTCCAGTCGCGGAACACGCCGGGCACCACCGTTACCCACATGTGATAGAGGCCGCCGAAGCGCTCCACGTCCGGCGCCCACAGCGTCTCGCCGGTGCAGCTTGCAGGGATCGCGGCGGTCCCGCCATAGCGCCAGTGGACACCATCCTTCGAGCGGGCGGTGCCGATGGCCGTGCCGTGGACCCAGCGCACGTCGTCCTTGTCGTCCATCGGCAGGTCGGCGCGGCGGTTGGTGTAGAACATCACCCACTCGCGCTTGCCGGCGTCATAGATCGTCGAGGGATCGGCAGCGCCATCGTGGACCGGATCGCGGAACAGGGGCTTTGGCGCCACATCGTCCGTCCGCAGCGGGGCAATGTGAAAATTGCGGATCTTCAGGTGGCTCTTGGTGGTGCGCAGGGCGAACCAGCCCGAGCGGTAGGGATCGGCATCGTCGAGTCCGAATAGGGGCTTGCCGTCGTATTCGACAGTGACGTGTCCGCCCTCGGCAGTCAGGCGCACATGGGTCCAGCGGTTGGGCTGGAGCAGCGAGGCGGGATCGGCGCGGTCGTTGCCGGGCAGCAGCGGTCGGTCGCCCGGCTTGCCCACATAGCGGCGCAGGCGTGTGGTGGTGTTCCGGTTGCCGCCGATGCCCACGTAATAGGTCTTGAGGGTATCGTAATCCGCGAATGCGCCGCTGCGTGGATGGGCGAGGGGGGAGCCGTTCGGTGCCGCCGGATCGCTCGCCATCCAGAACGCGTTGACGTCGCTGACCGCGTCATTCGGACCGCCTGCGGACACGGCCATGACATCGTAGTCGATGGCGACCGGCCCGGTCAGCTTGCGCTTCCACCACACCGAAATGCCTTGCGGCGTGTCGATGTCCATGATGCCGCCGGACACCGTGACATGGCCTCTCGCGCCTGCCTCGGATTCGACAGTCCACCCGGCAAGGCCATGGCGGAAATCGTCTGTTGATGCAGGAGGCGCCGCGCCGGTCAGGGCGAAGGCGGCGAGTAGCGCGGCAGCGGCCTGTTTCATGTCAGCAGGTCTCCGATCAAGGTCAGGTTCACGCCTGCCGCGATGCCCCACTGTGCGGCATCGTTGGTGGAGATGTAGTCGATCTCGTCCACAGGCTTCAGCACGTCGCTGCCTTTGACCTTGTGACCTGCACTGGCCTGATCGCGCCTCGCCTGATCGCCCGCGCCGAAGAACTCGCTCCACGCACGTTTGGCGAGCGCGGGATCGTTGCGCTGCACGGCGGCATAGGCGGTGAAGCGCGAGTGCGCCTGATTGAGCGCGCGGCCCTTGCCGGCAGAGCCAGTGGCGGCGCGGAACTCGGCCTCGGGCGCATTGTAGAGCGCGCAATAGTCGAGCCAGGCCTTGCGGTATTCGGGCTCGTCGACCAGTTCGAGCAGTTCCGCCGTCGTCTCGAACACGCCGAACACGCCGTTCAGGTGGCTCATGCTGACCTCGGTGCCGGGGCCGAGGAAGCGCCCGGTGGCAAGGTCGTAGTTGGCGCCGCCCGCGAACCAGCCCTTGGGCAGTGCCGCGATAGAACGCATGCCGGTGGTGATCCGGTCGCGCCAGCGCTTGTCGCCGGTGCGTTCCCACTCGGCCAGCCAGGCCGCGATCAGCGAGCCCCAGCTGGTGCCGAACTGGAGGAACACCTGCCCCTTGGGCAAGGGCTCGGTATTGACGACCGCGCCGGTGCCGCCGGGCGGGTTGTTGTCGCCCTCGCGGTGCATGACCTTGCGCCCGATATCGACATGCTGGAGCGTGTAGTCGCCATCGAGGCACTCGCGCATCAGGTCGCCGCAGCGCTCGTCGGTGGTGAGGAAGTAGTAGAACCGGCGATAGGCCGCGTTCGAGATACGTGGCTGCTTGGAACTGTCGCCCCAGTGCTGCACGCCGTGGCGGGTGCCGAGGCCCTTGAAGCGGCCCATGTGATAGACGTCGACCTCGCCGGTGTGGCGCGTCATCGCCTCGGCCATGCGGAACACGTCGGCCCGGCCCGAGCGCAGGAAGGCGAACCACAGCCACAGGTCGCTCGACAACTCGCTGTTGTCCCACGCGAAGCCGCCGATATCGTAGCGCCAGACGTGGCGGTCGTTATCGTAGGTGTGCATGATATCGCCGTAGTTCCAGAAGCCGTACCAGCGGCGCTGGTCGATCTGGCCGAGGTAGAAATCGACCTCGCGCTTCGCCCGCGTCTCGATCTGGGCGTGGCGACCGGCGCCATCCGTGATCGGACTCCAGGGCCCGAAGATCCGCGCCGAATGCACGCGCGCGACATTGGCGATCAGGCGCGGCGGCCTGGCGAGGGTATCGGCCATCTGCACCAGTCGCTCGCGCGCAGGCGTGGCGGGCAGCGCCCAGAGCCGGAACTCCATGGTGCGCGCGACGCCGGTGGCATCGCCCCAGCCGGGCTCGTAATCCTCATAGGTTACATCGAGGCCGAGGTTCTGCTTCTCGTAGGTCTCCATGCCCATGACGTCGTGATAGAAGCGCAGGTCCATCGCCGGGGCATCGGGCGCGTGATACCACACCGCAAAGCGTGCGGTGTCGCCGGCGGCTTCGGTAATGTCGAGGCCGACCGGACAGCGCTGCCAGAAGTCGTGCATCCCGAACGCCACGCCGCCCGACGCGCCACCGATATAACCAAGTCCCGGCGCACGACCGGCGCTGTCGACATCGATCCAGCCGCACCCCGGCTTGGTGCGCTTGATGATCGAGAACCCGTCGGCATTGGGCTGGCGCAGGCGGAAGTCACCCCAGGTCGGGATATATTGCAGCTTCTCGCGCACGGGCGCGGCCATCTGGTCGAGCGGGGGCACCTTCTCGCCCGCGACCTGCGCCGTGCGGAACGCCTTGCCGGGATCGCGACGCAAGCCGGTCAGCGGCATCACCGCCTCGCCCAGCAGGCCGCCATCCTCACCCGCAATCCGCACATGGCGGTCATAGGGGGCATCGTGCATCGGCACTGCGCCTTCGAGGCCGAGGCCGCGGATGAAGCGCTTGGCCGGATCGCCGTCGAACACCATCGAATGGACGATACGCACCGAAGCCGAGCCCGCATGGAAATAGAGCCGCGCGGTGAACGGCAGCCACTCGCCTTGGCTGCCCGCATGCTTGCCGCTGACCCGGACGACCGCGCGCAAGGGGCCGCTCTGTTCGATTTCCGCCTTGTCGATGGCGCTCGTCCAGCGCGAGACCACGGGCGAGCCGTCTCCTTCATCGTCGGCCCGGTCCTGCGCCGAGGCGACCAGCCGCACCGTCTGCAGCACCTCGCGCCCGCCTGCGTTGGCCGAGCGGATCAGTGCTTTGCCTGAACGACCGACGGTCCACACGGTATCGCCGACCGTCACGGTCACAGCGTCGCCGCTTTCGCGCACGGAAAGGCTGGCAGCGAGCTTGCCTTTACCGGGGACGACAGTCAGGCCTTTCGAAAGCCCGCCGTTCGCAGCGGTGGCATGGCCGGTCCACTTGATCGAGCCATCGGGCCAATAGGCGAGCGGCCAGGTCTGCACGGCTTCCGCGGTGCCGTCGGCCCCTTGCAGGACATAGCCCGTTTTCGACAGCCGGGTGCCGCGCGGCCAGGGCTGGCCCCAGCTCATGCCCTCATGCGCAGGCGGTGGCGTGCCGTCGATCCATACCGTGTCGTCGCCCGGGGCGATCTGCGAGCCGAGCGGTTCGGTCGCGGGAAGGGGGGGCGGAGTCGGGATCGCCGCACCTGCACCCTCGGCAAACAGCGCCATACTGCCGGCGACAGCCGACGATGCCAGAATCTGGCGGCGGCTCAGAACGAGCTTGTCCATTGTCTCTCCCATGAAGTGCGGCGCCGAGGATTCGATCATGTGGTGCCTTATGTGGGACGATATTTCATCATGTGGATTGCATCGTCAACGGGCTGCAGACAGGAATTTGCAGTCGCAACGATTGCAGGCGGAATGCACGGCAAGCTGCGACACGGATAAATCTCAATCAATGCTATAGAATATAATGTGTTGGATAGTTTTAGTTTGGTCATGACGGCCCGGCCGCGACGCCCTGGCCGCGACGAAAGAATGGGCTCTCCCGTCGCGGCATGCAGCATCAGATTTACCGCGAACCGTCCTTGCGCGCGCCGAGGTAGAAGCCGGGGTGCGGCGGCTGGTTGTAGGCGGTGTTCTGCCACGCGATCGAGAGGCGGTAGGTCGGGTCCTGCATCAGCGTGACCATGCGGTGCGTGGTGGGATAGGGCGTGGAATAGATCCGCAGCTCGCGATTGTCGGCGCTGCGCCAGACCACTTCCTCGCGCCAGTCGCCCAGAATATCGGCGGAAAGGGCGGGGGTCGCCTTGGTCGAGTTGTTGGAGGCAAGGCCGGTGGGGGAGAGCAGCGGCACCGATACGCCGTCCTGCCAGTCCCACTTGTAGATGGTCGTGCCGTCGAGCAGTTCGCGCAGCAGATCGCCGTCCCACCAGATCGCAAAGTTGGTCTGCTTGGGGTGCGGGCCGATGGGCTTTCCCGCAGTGTCGAACAGGTCGGGCGAGTTGGAGCCCCAGAACTCCGCGCCCCAGTGGCGCGGGTCGATATCGGCGGCGAGCCCGCGCCCGGTGTCGGTCTCGGCGGGCTTCGACCACAGGACTTCGCCGGTGCGCGCGTCGAGCAGGGCCGATCCGATGTGGCCGTTGCTGCGCACTTCCTCGAAGACGCCGAATTTTTCGAGGCCGGGGCGGGCGGGATCGAGATCGCTGACGTGCATGGCATCGCCGTGGAACAGCGGGTCGGTCCACAGGCCCTTGCCATTGTCGTCGATGGCCATCGATCCGTAGATCACTTCGTCGCGCCCGTCGTTGTCAACGTCGGCCACGGCGAGCTGGTGATTGCCGCGATTGCCGTAGTCCTGATTGCCGGGAGCGGCAGAATCGAACAGCCAGCGTTCTGTCAGCTTGCCGTCGCGCCAGTCCCACGCGGCGAGCGCGGTGCGGGCATAGTACCCACGCCCGAACACCATGCTGGGCAGATGGCCGTCGAGATAGGCGACCCCGGCGAGAAAGCGGTCCGAGCGGTTGGCATAGCCATCGCCCCAGCTGGCTGCGAGCTGTTCGGGCGTGGGATTGCCGCCGGGATAGCGTGGCGGATCGTAAGGCGCGGTGGCCAGCGCCTTGCCGGTCAGCCCTTCGAACACGGTGAGATATTCGGGGCCGCGCACGATCCGCCCCTTCATCTGGGCGACCATGGTGCCATCCGCCAGCACCTTGGCGCCGGTGCGATCTCTTTGCTCGACCTCGCCATCGTGACTGCGCCAGTCGGCCCTGGCATCGCCGATCGCCTTGCCGGTGCCGTCTATCGTGCCGTCCGCCGTCTTCATCGCCACTTCGGCGCGCCCGTCGCCGTCGAAATCGTAGACGAGGAACTGGGTATAGTGGGCGCCGGCGCGGATATTGGGGCCAAGGTCGATCCGCCACAGTCGCTTCCCGTCCAGTCGGTAGGCGTCAAGGAAGACATCGCCGGTATAGCCGCTCTGGCTGTTGTCGTGGCTATTGGTGGGATCCCATTTCAGGATAATCTCATAGCGCCCATCGCCATCGAGATCGCCCACGCTCGCATCGTTGGCGGTGTAGGAATAGGCTTGTCCGTCCGGCGTGGTGCCGGATGGCGGCGGGGTGAGCGGGATCGATAGATAGCCGTTAGGGAACATGATGGCCGGGGTGGGCGTCGTGCGCTCTCCCAGTCTCTGCACGGCATAGGTATCCTTTTCCCGACCTTGCGGGTCATGCCAGGCCGTGGCTTCGAGCGGCGTGGTGGTATGCGCGAGCTTGCCGTTTCGAAAGACCTGGAAGCGGGCATTTTCGGGATCCTGCTTCAACAGGCGCCAGTCCACCAGCATACCGCCGTCCTGTGCGGGAACGGCTACCACGCCACGGTCGAGATGCTCCGGTTCCACTCTGTGGGACTCAGTTTGCGCGTATGCCGTTACGGGAACGGATGTCAGCGCGGTCGAAACGAGCAGTGAAACTGCCGGAAATGAGCGGATTCTTGCGTTCATGGCTTTGCCCTCTCCCTACTAATTCTATTTTGGTCCAAAATATAAAATTGCATCCCACATAAAGGGAGAATAAGTCTGGGTCCAGAAACTGATTCGAGCAACGGACCAAAAGCGTCCGATGGCGGCTCGAACAGAAAAAGAGGGGGAGAAGATATGCTCAAGCATGTCACTGAAAGTGCGTCCAAAATCCGCACGAAATCCAAGTCGCGTTCCATGGCGGTGGGCGCTTCCGGATTGGCGATCACGATCGCGATGACGGTATCCTCACCGCTCTATGCTCAGACAAGTTCCGGTTCAGACAGTAATCCACCACAGGAAATCGGTGGGCGCGACAAGAGACCGGCCGAGGAACTGGACCGTCGCACCGCAGAGGACATCATCGGCAAGGCGAGCGACATCGTCGTCGTCGGAACGCGTGCTTCATTGCAATCGGCGATCAACCGCAAGAAGAATGCGAATACTGTCGTCGATTCCATCGTGGCCGACGACATCGCGAGCTTCCCCGACAAGAATATCGGCGATTCACTGGCCCGTATTACCGGCGTTCAGCTCAGCCGTGACTTTGGCGAAGGTGTTCAGGTCTCGATCCGCGGTGTCGAGCCGGATCTCAACCGCGTCGAGATCAACGGCGTCAGCCAGGTCAGCGCCACCGGTGAGCGAGCAGGCGATTTCCGCGAATTCGCGACTGAACTGGTCAAGTCGATCGACGTCTACAAGGGCTATTCGGTCAACCTGACCGAAGGCGGTATCGGCGGTACGGTCAGCATCGAGACGCGCAAGCCGCTGGATCTCAAGGGGCCGCTGGCGACCGGGGTGATCTCCGGGCAGCACCTCGACACGACCGAGAACTGGAAGCCGCGCGTGACGTTCGTGGCGGGTACGCCCAAGCTGTTCATCGATGGCCTCGGCGCCATGGTCAACATGACCTACAGCGACGTCAGCACGCGTCAGGACTATATCTCGAACACCAACTGGTCGAGGTTGGCGGATTTCGATCATTCCGATCAGAAGACCGTCGCTGATCCCAAGTACGCAAACTACAACACGTATGCGAGTTGCGCCGGTGTCGGTGGAGCGACCACGGCGGCTGCGACGGCCAACCGTCTGGCTTGCGAAACCCAGTTCTTCGACTGGGCGCCTACGGTTCCGCGCTATCGCAACCTGGTGCGTGAGGACAAGCGCTTCTCCGGCGATTTCGTGCTCCAGTATCAGGCCGCGCCCAATTTCAAGGCCTATGTCGAAGCGCAAATCAACAACCGCACGCAGAATCTGCAGGACACCAACTATTCCGTGGACCTGACGCGGATCGAGCGCTTCAATCTCGATCCGCAACTGGCGGCGGGTGCGAATGGCGGAACGTCTCGTCCGCAGGTCCAGCTCGGCACGTCTACCGTCAACGAGAACCACGTCGTTACCAGCCTGACGACTGCGTTGAATGCCGTGAATATCGGGACGGCGGCGGCGCCCAACTATAACGGTGCGGCGAACATCGTCGGCGTGCAGCGTCGCGATTTCAGCTATGACCAGAACTCGAAGTACTATTCGGGCGGATTTACCTGGGAACTCAGCCGCCTGAAATTCGACGGCATGGCCTCTTACGCCAAGGCACACACCGATTCCGAGACGAACCTGATCGCCGTGGGTACCAGCGTTTCGGGCATCAGCATTGATCGCAACAATGCGCAGGGCATCCCCGTTTTCAGCTTCCCGTCGAACTTCGATCCGGCTGATCCGAACGTTTACGGTGACCTGACGCGGACCGGTGCCAACGGGCAGGTCCTGCCGATCTACGGTCCTTCGCTGCAATACCGTCCGGCGGAATACAACAATACCGAAATGCAGTTCAAACTCGATGGCGACTGGGAGATCGACCACCCGATCGTCAACAAGATCGAGTTCGGTGTGCAGGGGCGCGAACAGAAGTTCCTGAACTATCTGGGCGGTGGATCGCGCCTGATCGATCCTGCAACGCTGACATACCAGACGAGTGCGAACGTCTCGTACACGACCGTCATTCAGGACAACCCGACTGTCGCACGTAACGGCAATACTTTCTACATCACGCCTGCGCAGTACCAGAACCTGATCTCGCAGCTTGGTGGCGTTACCGGGGGGGCACCGCTCTATTCGGGATTGCAGAATGCGCCTTCCGGTATTCCCAGTCGCCTGGCCTATCTGAACTTCGATCCCGACGTGCTGTCGCAGTACTATGATCTTTCCACCTTCAATCACGATCTCGTGAAGGAAGCGAATGGTCTGCCGCAGATCCCGAGTGCCAAGATCACCGAAAAGATCTATTCCGGCTATATCATGGCGGACATCGACACGCCGGTGTTCGGGATGCGGCTGACGGGCAACGCCGGTATCCGCTGGACCCACACCGAGGATACCGGACTGGGCACCAACGTCAGTCGCGTCACGCGTCTCAATGCAACGGGTGGCACGGAAACGGTGGTTCTGGCCGCACAGGAAGCGACGATCGCGAACTCGTATACGGACTGGCTGCCGGCCTTCAACGCCAACCTGGCGATCACGCCAACGCTGTCACTGCGAGCCAACTATGCCAAGAACCTGGCCCGTCCCCGGCCAACCGACCTGGTGCCGAACATCAACTGTCTTGACGACACGACCATCGCGGCGGCTGACGACGTCTGCACGGCGGGTAACCCGGACCTGAAGCCCTATCGTGCGGACCAGTGGGAACTGAACCTTGCCTGGTATCCCAATCCGGACACGATGATCAGCCTGGGGTATTACAAGAAGTACGAGAGCACCTTCGTCATCCCGAACGTGGTGCGTACCGGCGTGGACCTGTTCCACGACGGAACCACCTATACCGTCCGCCAGCCGATCAACGGTTACGGCTCGCTGCTCGACGGTATCGAGGTCAGCGCCCAGACGGTCTTCTCGTTCCTGCCTAAGCCTTTCGACGGGTTCGGTATCACGGGGAACATGACTTATGCCCGCGCGATCCGCACCAACCTGACCAACAGCGCGACGAACGAACCGCTGAAGGAATATCCGGGCCTTTCGACGTACACTTACAATGCGAGCATTTTCTACGACAAGGGCATCCTGAATGCTCGCCTGAACTACAACTATCGTTCCAAGTGGCTGGTGACGGTGCTGGATGCCAACAACGGTAACAACCCGATCTACCGCAAGGGCGAAGGCTATCTCGACGGCAAGATCACGCTGCGCTTCCCCGAGCAGCACTTCAGCGTGTTCTTCGAGATGCAGAACATCCTCAAGGAATATTCCAAGAGCTACATCAACAAGGATATGCCGGTAGAGCTTTACTATCCGGGGCAGCGCATGTTCATCGGCGTTCAGGCCAAGCTCTGATCGTTTGCCCGGCGCGGTTCCGTCTTGCGGAATCGCGCCGGGCTTTGCCGTCTCTTCGCGATCGGTACTTGACGGATGCGGCCAGAATTGACCATCGCCCGCCTATGACCGAAGAAAGCCAGACCGCACCCCGCGCCCTTGCGCTGTTCAACAGCCTGACCCGCCAGATCGAGCCGTTCCGGCCGGTCCATGCCGGGGAAGCGCGGGTCTACAGCTGCGGTCCGACGGTCTACAACTATCCCCACATCGGCAACATGCGCGCCTATGTCTTTGCAGACATTCTCGGGCGCACGCTCAGCCACAAGGGATACAAGCTCACCCACGTCATCAACATCACCGATGTCGGCCATCTGACCGACGATGCCGATGCCGGCGAGGACAAGATGGAGAAGATGGCCAAGGCGCAGAGCCAGTCCATCTGGGATATCGCCGCGCATTACACGCAGGCTTACTGGGCCGATATCGCCGCGCTTAACATCCGCCAGCCCGCAAAGTGGTCGATCGCGACGGACTATGTGCCGCAGATGATCGCCTTTGCTGAAAAGATCGCGCCTGCGCATTGCTACGAACTGGAGGGCGGCCTCTACTTCGATGTCGCCAGCGTTGCGGATTACGGGCGTCTGGCCCGTGCCGTTACCGACGAAGGAGAAGGGCGGATCGAGGCGGTCGAGGGCAAGCGCAATGCGGCCGACTTCGCGATCTGGCGCAAGACCCCGGCAGGCGAGACGCGGCAGATGGAATGGGATTCGCCGTGGGGCAAGGGGGCGCCCGGCTGGCATCTCGAATGCTCGGTGATGAGCGGCGACCTGCTGGGCTTCCCGTTCGATATTCATACCGGCGGCATTGACCATCGCGAGATTCACCACCCCAACGAGATCGCGCAGAATCAGGCGTTCTGCTGCGCCGGAAGCCTCGACAGCGCCGCAAATTCCGGCGCCAACATGTGGCTGCACAACAATTTTCTCGTCGAGCGATCCGGCAAGATGAGCAAGTCCTCGGGCGAGTTCCTGCGTCTGAAATTGCTGATCGACCGCGGCTATCACCCACTGGCCTATCGCCTGATGTGCCTTCAGGCGCATTACCGAAGCGAACTGGAGTTCTCGTGGGAAGGGCTGGGCGCTGCGCTGACGCGGCTCAAGCGTATGATCCTGGCGGCGGAACGGCTGAAGGATGTGGCGGCAGGCGATCCGCGCCACCCCAAGCTGGCGCCGATGCTCGATGCCTTCGAGGCGGCGATCGGCGACGATCTCAACACCGCCATTGCGCTGACGGCGCTGGAAGATGTGCTGTCTGCCAAGAAGGTCGATGCTTCGGCCAAGCGTGCGGCGGTGGAAGTGATCGATGCGGTGCTTGGTCTCGGGCTGTTCGCGGTAGAACGCCCTGATCTGCGTCTGCGTCCCCGTCATGCAACGATCGCCGAGGGGGAGATCGAGGCTGTTCTCGAACAGCGCAGGCAGGCCCGCGCGAACAAGGATTTCGCGGCGTCCGATGCCTTGCGCGATCAACTTGTCGCCAGCGGAGTAGAAGTGATGGACGGTGATGCGCTGGGCTGGGATTGGGTTCCCGAATGACATCGGGGGAATGGATGGAAAGATGTGCGGGGCGCTAGGGTCAGACCCCTTACTCACACCGTCGCGGCACCCGAATGGCAAACATATCGGGCCAAATTGTCCGCAGGATCGGCTTCTGTCGCGCGGTGCCAACCGCTTCCTCCAGAACTGCGAGCGCTTCCTGGCGGGTGAAGCGCTCGCGCATCGTATCGACCTTTCAAGAGGGTACTGAAGCGGGCTCACACCAAAGCTCGACGAGCTTGACTCATCGTGCTTTGGTCAAGCCCTTGTGGCATTTGCGCATTTCAGGGGTGTGATATGTCAGCCTCTCAGTGCCTTGGTCTCAGTCGCTCTCGATCAGCAGGAATTCGGTCTCGACGACCATGCGCGGGACGGGCAGCGTTTCGTGATGAATGCCCGTGACGCTGGCGTCTGCCACGACTTGCCTGGCGATGTGGAATTCGTGTTCGATGAGTTGCTCAATGAAATCCTCGCCCTGCAGGATGGCGGGAACGTGCTCGAACGCCAGCACGACGTGGTGCCGCGAGCCGCCGAAGAGGCTGGATGTCCACGGGCGCTCGGAATGGCTGACGAACTGTGCCTGATCCCCTGCCAGCGCGAGAACCTGCGAGACCAGTCGCAGCCAGGGGCCACGCTGAAGGTGGCGATCAGGTGCGGGGCGGGCAGAGGGGTGAGCAGGGGACGAGGCTGCGTGAACAGGGCTCAGTGAGAGGGGGCGCAGTCACAGGACATCGGTGAACTCCGGGTAAGCGTTCATGAAAGAGTGGACGCGCCGGCACATCGCATCGCGCGGAGTGCGGCCATTACGCAGATCGGCGACAAGTCTGGGATCGTTCACCGCCAGGCGCCCGAACTTCGTCCAGGGCATGTCGGTGCGGCGCAGGAAGCGTTCGATGTCTCGCAAAAGCATGGCGGTCCTTGCTGGCGGATGTGAATATGTTCACTAAATGTTCCTTCCGAAATCCAACTTGTCTAGGAAAAATCCTACGTATAGGATGTTACATTATGGACATCGATCCCGCCCGCACGCGATTGCTCGAGCTGGCCGAGCAGAACGGCGCCAGTTTGGCGGCTTTGTCGCAGATGATCGGGCGAAACAGCAGCTATCTTCAGCAATTCGTGCGCAAGGGATCGCCGCGAAAGCTGGAGGAGCACGATCGGGCCCGCCTCGCGAGATTCTTTGGGGTGGACGAGGCGGAATTGCGCTCTGACCGGGAAATTTCCTATGATCCGCCCGGTTGGGCGGATGTCAGACGATTGGATGTCGGCGTGTCGGCAGGGGCGGGTGCGCTTTCTGGCGGCGAAGGTTTCGTTGGGGTGCTGCGGTTTTCCGATCGATGGCTGCGGGAGATGGGGCTGCGTGTAGGAAAGCTTTCCGCTGTGACTGTGCAGGGCGATTCGATGGAGCCGACCTTGCGGCATGGCGATGAATTGTTGGTCGATACCTCTTCTGCCGTCGCTGGTGAGGGAATCTGGGTCGTGCGTCTCGGTGATTCGGTGCTGGTCAAGCGTCTTGAAACCGCGCGGAGCGGTGTGATCACCCTGCTGAGCGACAATCAAGTTTATCGGCCGGTGGAATGCCGTTCCGAAGAGGTTTCGGTGATTGGGAGGGTGGTCTGGAAGGGGGGGCGGGTCTAAGGCGTTGCAATCGGGCGCGGGGCGCGTCATGGCTGAGCTATGAGCCAGAATGACGTCCCCATGCGCGTCGCGATCGTCCCGGTCACGCCGCTCCAGCAGAACTGTTCCCTTGTCTGGTGTACGCGCACGATGCGCGGCGCGCTGGTGGATCCTGGCGGCGATCTTGACAAGCTGAAGCAGGCGCTGGCGAAAGCAGGCGTTACGCTGGAGAAGATCCTCGTGACACACGGGCATGTCGATCATTGCGGGATGGCGGGTGTGCTGGCCAAAGAGCTCGGCGTGCCGATCGAAGGGCCGCACGAAGAGGATATGTTCTGGATCGCCCAACTCGACGAGGCGGGGCAGCGCTGGAATATCGAGGCGCACGTCTTCTCTCCAGACCGCTGGCTGGAAAACGGTGACAAGGTGACTGTCGGTGAGCTGGAACTCGACGTCTATCACTGTCCGGGGCACACGCCCGGCCATGTCGTGTTCCACCATGCGCCCAGTCGCTTTGCGATTGTCGGCGATGTGCTGTTCAAGGGCTCGATCGGGCGGACGGACTTTCCGCGCGGCAATTTCGATGATCTGGTCGAATCGATTGCCGGTCGGCTCTGGCCGCTCGGGGATGATGTGACTTTTGTGCCCGGTCACGGTCCGGTGAGCACGTTCGGTGATGAGCGTCGGACCAACCCCTACGTCGGGGATGCAGCGCTGGTGCGGTAAATACCAGCGCTACAGCATTTCTGACCGTCTTAGAGACCGTTTGAAAAATGCCTGCGGGCGGCATTTTGAGGCGGCACCGGCCCGCTCCCCCACCCTAGCACCCGCAGGATACTACCGTTGGGTGGTAGGGTGGGGGAGCGGGCCGGTGCCGCAAAATTCGCATTCCGCGAATTTTTAAACGGGCTCTTAGAGAACGCCGACTGCGATCAGCACCGCAGCGACGGCGAGCCCTGCGAGGCTGAGCAGGGTCAGGAACATGCCTCCGGCGCGCAGCGGGTTGGGGGCGGGGCGGTCCATGCCGAAGGCGTGAAGCACGCGCGCGATCATGAATATCGCGCCGACAGGTGCCAGCCATACGCCGCCCTTGCCGCTGAGGTCGATCAGCGCGCAGAGGATCAGTGCGAAAGGCGCATTCTCGACGAAGTTGGCCTGTGCGCGCATGCGCTGGGCGAGGCGCGCGTCACCGCCATCTCCGTTCAACGCCTTGAGGGCAAAGCGCATCTGGATAGTGCGGGCAATCAGCCACAGGTTGATGACGGCGGCTGCGGCCGCGAGGCAAAGGGTTGTCTGCAGGATCATATGCGTGCAGATAGCGCCGCGTGATCAGAGTTGCCAGCGTGCGGATGCAGGCATGCAGCTCTCGTCTTCCGATTTCGTGCTGTCATCGAGATGCCACGAGCGCTTGCAACTTCGCAGAAATCGGTTATAGGCGCGCCTTCGCAAGCCGCCGTGTTCCTTGAACGGTCTACGGCGGCGTTTTTGACACTAACGAATTCCAGGAACAGGTGCCGAAATGGCTGTCCCTAAAAGAAAAACGACCCCGTCCCGCCGGGGCATGCGCCGTAGCCACGATGCGCTGACGGTTGCAGCATTCCATGAATGCCCGAACTGCGGTGAACTCAAGCGTCCGCACAACCTGTGCGATGCCTGCGGTCACTACAACGGTCGCGAAATCGTCGCGGTCGAAGTCTAAGAGCGCAAGCGCAGTCGGAGATTGCCCATGAGTCTGCCGCGTATCGCCGTTGATGCGATGGGCGGCGACGAGGGTGTGCGCGTCATGGTTGAAGGCGCGGCGCTCGCCCGTCGACGCCATGACAAGTTCAAGTTCCTGCTGGTCGGGGACGAGGTGCGGATCAAGGCCGCACTTGAGAATCACCCGAATCTCAGGGCATCCTCCGAAATCCTCCATACCGATGGAGTGATCTCCGGAGAGGACAAACCCAGCCAGGCCTTGCGCCGGGCCAAGGGAACCTCGATGGGGCGTGCGATCGAAGCGGTGAAGGCGGGTGACGCCGGAGCCGCTGTCAGTGCCGGTAATACCGGTGCGCTGATGGCGATCGCCAAGCTGACTCTTCGCACGATGCCCGGCATTGATCGACCGGCCCTGGCGGCTTTGCTGCCAACGCTGGGCGACAATGACGTCATCATGCTCGATCTCGGTGCCAATACCGAGTGCGACAGCCGCAATCTCGTGCAGTTTGCCGTGATGGGTGCCGCCTATGCGCGCATCGCCACGGGGCGCGAGGTGCCGCGCGTGCGTCTGCTCAATATCGGCACGGAAGAGATCAAGGGCACCGACCTGCTGCGCGATGCAGCAGCCACGCTCAAGCGGGCGGCCGGTGATCTTTCGATCAGCTTCGACGGCTTTACCGAGGCGGACAAGATCTGTCGCGGCAACGTCGATGTCGTGGTGACGGATGGTTTTTCGGGCAATATCGCCCTGAAGGCGGTCGAAGGCACCGCGCGTTTCGTCGCAGACCTGCTGCGGCGAGGCTTTTCCAGTTCGCTGCGATCGAAGATCGGGTTCCTGATCTCGCGCCCAGCCACCGAACTGCTCAAGCACCATCTCGACCCCAACAATCATAACGGCGCAGTATTCTTGGGCCTCAACGGCATTGTCGTGAAAAGCCACGGTGGCGCCAGCGCTGCCGGTGTCGCGAATGCCGTGGCGGTGACCGCGAAGCTTCTGGAGGAAAACGTGACCGAGCGCATTTCGGCGGACCTGGCCCGCGTCGGGGAAGATTCCCTGCGTCGCAGCCCTCTGGCCGAAGAGCGCGCGTGATGCGTCGTTCCGTACTGCTGGGCACCGGCTCTGCGCTGCCGCGCACGGTTGTTACCAATGCCGATCTGGCTGAGCGTGTCGATACCAGCGACGAGTGGATCGTCGAGCGTACCGGTATTCGCCAGCGCTACATTGCCGAGGCGGACGAAACGACTTCGTCGCTTGCCACGGCAGCTGCGCGTGCAGCCCTTGATGCTGCTGGAATCGCAGCAGAAACCATCGATCTGATCGTGCTGGCAACAGCAACGCCCGACCAGACCTTCCCGGCCACGGCAACCCGTGTGCAGGCCGATCTCGGTTGCCGTGGCGGCATGGCATTCGATGTCGCTGCCGTGTGCTCGGGCTTCCTGTATGCACTGGGTACGGCGGATTCGATGTTGCGCTCCGGCATGGCCAAGCGGGCGCTGGTGATCGGGGCGGAGACTTTCAGCCGTATCCTCGACTGGGAAGATCGCGCGACTTGCGTGCTCTTCGGCGACGGCGCCGGTGCGATCGTTCTCGAAGCACAGGAGCAGCCGGAAGATGAGGCTTTGCCGCGCGGTATCCTGGCCACACGCCTGCATGCCGACGGCGAGCATAACGCGTTGCTCTATGTCGATGGCGGTCCTTCGACGACCGGGACGGTCGGCAAGCTGCGTATGAAGGGGCGCGAGGTTTTTCGCCATGCGGTGGTGAACCTGGCCGAGGTTCTTCAGGAAGTACTTGAAGAGACCGGCCTGACCAGCGACGACATTGACTGGCTGGTGCCGCATCAGGCGAATGCCCGCATTCTCGATGCCACCGCGCGCAAGCTGAACATGCCGGTCGAGAAGGTCGTCGTAACCGTTTCCGAACATGCGAATACGTCGGCGGCGTCGGTGCCATTGGCGCTGGACCGGGCGGTTCGCGACGGGCGAATCGTCCCCGGAAACCTCGTTATGCTCGAAGCGATGGGCGGCGGCTTCACCTGGGGCGCCAGTCTGATCCGTATCTGATCGGGACAATCGCGCCCAAAAGTGCTTCCTGCACGCCCGGTATTTCCACCAGCGTTGATTTCGTTGCAAGAATTCTTATGATCTGTAGCGGGGGTCAGCGCAGCAGAGGGGATACAGGGCGATGCGCGCGACGGAAACTTTGACGAGAGCCGAAATAGCCGAAGCCATTCACCGGAAACTGGGCCTGTCCCGGGCGGAATCTCTGACCATGGTGGAGTCCATTCTCCAGCATATGTCGGAAGCTCTGGCCGAGGGAGAGAACGTCAAGATTTCCGGGTTCGGGACTTTCCTCCTGCGCGACAAGGGCGAGCGGGTGGGGCGCAATCCCAAGACCGGGGTCGAGGTTCCGATCACGCCGCGGCGTGTGATGACCTTCCGGGCGAGCCAGATGCTGAAGGACCGGATTGTCGGTTCCTGACGTTGCGGCGTGCTTCATGGCGATCGGCCGATGAGGAGGGCGGACTGAGGTCCGCCTTATAAAGCATTGGAAGATTTGCAGTTTAACGACGAAAAAGAGCCTGGCGCGCTGCGTACGATCGGTGAGGTCGCGCAGGCGCTGGGGCTGAAGCCGCATGTTCTGCGCTATTGGGAAGAGCAGTTCCCCAGCCTGCAGCCGGTCAAGCGCAGCGGTGGGCGACGCTATTATCGCCCTGAAGACATGGTGCTTATCCTGCGGATCAGCGACCTGGTACATCGCAAGGGCTATACCCTGCGCGGTGCGAGGATCGAGATCGAGAGCGGGCCAGAGACGGGTCCAGAGGGGGGGGGGACGGGTCTAAAAGGGGGCGAGACGCCTGATGACCTGTCTACGCCGTCAGCGCGCGATGACGTTCGCCTCCAACTGGCGGCGATCCATACGCGTCTGAAGCAGGCCCTCGAAGACGATCTTTCTGCCTGACGCCGAAGCCTGATTCGCGAATCGATTCGCGGGGGCCACTGCTCGCGAATCAGAACTCGGCCTGCGGTCCAAGGGCGGGGTCGAGATCGCGGGGGCGGATCAGATGGATCAGCCGTCCGCAATTGTCGTCGATATCGGACCATGTTTCGATATCGAGTTCGATCACCGCGAAGGCGGCGGTCGGAAATTTCTCCTCGACCATATCGCGCAAGGGGCTGGAACCGTCGTCGGGGACCAGATCGAAGATCAGGTCTTCGAGGCCGGGGTTGTGCCCGATCATCAGCGCAGAGGCGGCATGCTCGTCCTGCTCGCGCAGCACTTCCATCAGCGTTGGGGAGCTGGCGAGGTAGATGCGCCGGTCCCACTTCACCGGCGGGGTGAAGCCCGCAGCCTCGGCAGCGATGTCGATGGTTTGCGTGACCCGCACCGCCGGGCTCGCGAGCACGCGGTTCCACTTGATGCCGGTGTCGAGTCCGTGCTGGCGGATATGCCGCCCCATGATCTCCGCGCCGATCCGCCCGCGCTTGTTCAGCGGCCGGTCGAAATCGCGCAGACGCGCATCGTGCCAGTCCGATTTCGCGTGGCGGAACAGGCCGAGGGTCTTCATGAAGCGCGCGCGTCCTTGCTGGCTGGCCATCGCGGCCTAGAAAAAACGGTCCTGGATCGAGGGCGGCGTAGCGGCGGCTGCCACGTCGCCGGTTCCCTCGTTCACATCCGGTCCCGCCGCTGAAGCACGACCGCCGATGCGCTGTAAAGCCTGATCGAGCGTGACGCGGTGAACCGGGGTGCCTTCGGGAAAGGCCGAGAGCAGGCGTGAGGGGAAGGCGGAGGAGAGCACCACGAAGCGGCCCTTGTCGCCTTTAGAGCGGATCAGGCGCCCGAAGGCCTGTGCCAGCCGCGCCCGGATCAGGCTGTCTTCGTAAGCCGAACCGCCGCCGGGCTGGTCCTGCGCAGCCAGCTTGCGCGCGCGGTGCAGGATCGTCGGGCGCGACCACGGCACCTGCTCCATCACCACCAGCCGCAGCGATTCGCCCGGTACGTCCACCCCGTCTCGCAGCGCGTCGGTGCCGAGCAGCGAGGCGGCGGGATCGTCGCGGAAGATGTCGACCAGCGTGCCGGTGTCGATCGGATCGACATGCTGGGCATAGAGCGGCAGGCCCCCGCGCGCGAGCCGGTCCGCGACGCGGGCATAGACCGCGCGCAGGCGGCGGATTGCGGTGAACAGGCCGAGCACGCCGCCGCCCGATGCCTCGATCAGCTTGCCGTAGGCGCCCGCGAGGGCTGCAATGTCGCCGCGCGGCACGTCCGTCACGATCAGCACTTCGGCCTGCGATGCATAGTCGAACGGGCTGGGATGCTCGCCGAAGCGCGGGGCGAGGTCGATATGCGGCGCGCCCGACCGCGCGACCGCACGGGTCCAGTCCTCGCCGTCCTTGAGCGTGGCCGAGGTCATCAGCACGCCGTGCACGGGTTCGAGCACGACATGCGCGAAAGGCTTCATCGGGTCGAGCCAGTGGCGGTGCAGACCGACATCGTATTCGCGCGCTTCCGAGCGGGACAGCGCAAGCCAATCGACATAGTCGGGATCGGCAACGCCGCCGAGACGTGCGAGCAGTGCTTCCCAGGCAGCGATCAGATCAATTCGCCAGCCCAGCGAGAAGCGCGCGCCCTCGATCCGCGCGCGGCCCTGTCCATCGAGCCAGTCCGGCCCGTCCTCCAGCAGCGCTTCGAGGCGCGAGGACAGGCGCATCAGCGGCGTGCGCAGTTCGGCGAGTGCAAGACCGGCCTCGGCGGCGCGCTCGATCAGGTCGCCGTCGAGTCCCGCCGCTTCGGTTTCGAGGCCATAGCCTGCTTCCTGTCCGCCGCTCTCGTCACGCGCATAAACAGTGGCACGCACGGCGGCGAGCAACTGTTCCAGCGGCCCGGAGGGCTCACCCTCGACGATGCGCTGCATGAAGCCGTCGGCAGGCAGCGCCTCGGCGGCTGTGACGGCGGCGGCGATGGCCTTGCCGCCCGCCTCGTCATAGCTCGCCACATCGGCGAGACGGGCGGAGAGGCCGCGACGGCGACCGCGTGCGTTCTTTTCCGGGCCGATCACCCAGCGGCGCAGTTCGATGGCCTCGGCCCCGGTCAGTTCGGCGGCGAAGGTCGAATCGGCGGCATCGAAAACGTGGTGGCCTTCGTCGAACACCACGCGGGTCGGGCGCGCGGCGGCATCGCGTCCGCGCGCGGCGTTGACCATGACGAGCGCGTGGTTGGCGATGACAAGATCGGCCTGCGCGCTTTCCCGCGTCGCGCGCTCGATGAAGCATTTGCGGTAGTGCGGGCACCCGGCATAGACGCATTCGCCGCGCCGGTCGGTGAGGGCGGTGATGCCGCGCTGGCGGAACAGCGTGCCCAGCCAGCCGGGCAGATCGCCGCCGATCATGTCGCCATCGCGGCTATAGGCCGCCCAGCGCGCCACCAGTTGCGCAAGGATTGCGGCGCGGCCTGCGAAGCCGCCTTGCAGCGCGTCCTCCAGATTGAGCAGGCACAGGTAATTCTCGCGCCCCTTGCGCACGACGACCGGGCGCGATCCGTCCGGGCGCCGCTCGGGCCAGGCGCGGCGGCTCTCGCTCTGCAACTGGCGTTGCAGCGCCTTGGTGAATGTCGAGACCCAGACCGTGCCGCCCGACAGCGCGCTCCACAGCGAGGCGGGCGCGAGATAGCCCAGCGTCTTGCCGACGCCTGTGCCCGCCTGTGCCAGCATCATGCGGGGCAACCCGCGCTGGGTGCGGGGGGCGAAAGCCTCGGCAGCCTCGCGCGCATAAGCCTGCTGGCCGGGGCGCTGTTCGGCGCCGCTGCCGGTCAGCCGGGTGAGGTGCTGCGTCACCTCTTCGGGATCGAGCGTGACCTGCCGGGGTTGGGGCACGTCCTGTGCCTCTTCCCATTCGGGCAGCTTGGCGAACAGCCAGCGCTCGGCGCGTTGCGGACGGGCAATACGCCCGGTCAGCACCGAGGCCCAGGGCCAGCGCAGGCGCACCAGCGATTGCAGCGCCGTCCAGGCGCCTTCGCGCTCGGGCCACTCAGGCGTGTCGGGCGGGCTCTCGCACGTGGCGATCAGTTTTGCGGCGGCCTGCTGGAGCAGCGCCGGGACTTCGGCATCGTTGGCGGGCGGCGTCAGGTCGAGCGCGGTGGCAAGGCCATGCGCGGTCGGCACCACGAAGCGCGCGGGGTGGACGAAGGCGTAAAGCTCCAGCAGGTCCAGCCCGGTCAGGTCGGGATAACCGAGCCGCGTCGCCAGCAGCGGCGCGTTGAGCATCAGGTGCGGGGTGTCGGCCACTGCCGAAACCGCCTGTCCCTTCGAGACGCTGCGCGCGATCCCGCCCCGGTCGCACAGCCACGATCCGGCGTGGCTGGCATGAAGGGCAGGCACGAGCAGGGGGTCCATATCACCCTAATAGGGAGGCCATGCGCGGCTGAAAACCGCCACGCGCGGCAGGGCTGCGGAAAAGCTCTTGCGCTTTTCGCTTTAAGATATATCTTAGAGCCATCATGAGAGATCAAGGAACGCATATGCGTAATACATTTTTTGGTGGCCGCGGGGAAGATCGCGGCTTTGACGAGGCTGGCTTCGGCGGCGATTTCGGTCGAGGTCGTCGCGGTGGCCGTCCTGGGCGCCGGGGCGGTCGCGGTTCGCGCGATAGCTTTGGCATCGATGGCGACGATCTGCGCGGCGCGATGCGGGCGCGGATGATGGCCGCTATGGCTGGCGGTCGTGGCTTTGATGGTCGGGACTTCGGCGGGCGCGGTTTCGAGGCGATGGGGCGTGAGTTCCTGCGCCGCGCGTCCGGTCGCGGCTTCGGCGGTGGTTTCGGAGGCATGGGCGGCGGCTTTGGCGGCGGCGGTTTTCCGGGCGGCTTCGGTGGTTTCGGCGATGACGGCCGCGATGGTCGGGGCGGTGGTCGCGGTGCCGGTCGCGGCGGGCGCCGTCGGCGTTTGTTCGATCAGGCAGAGCTGCAATCGCTGCTGCTCTCGCTGATCGCGCAGGGGCCGCGCCACGGCTATGAACTGATCCGCGAGATCGAGGCGCTTTCGGGCGGCGAATATGCGCCGTCGCCGGGCGTGGTCTATCCGGCGCTCACCTATATGGAAGAGTCCGGGCTGATCGCACAGGTGCAGGGCGAGGGCGCGCGCAAGGCGTTCGACGTTACCGACGAAGGCCGCGCGCAGGTCATGACCGACGAGAAGAAGGCCGCAGAACTGCGCGCCCGTCTTGAAAGCATGGCGAGCGTGCGCGCGCAGGTCGATCCCGCGCCGGTGCGCCGCGCCATCCATGGCCTGCGCAGCGCGGTGATCGAGCGCCTTTCCAAGGGCGAGCCCGATCGCGAGACCATCCTCCAGATCGCCGAGGCGATCGACGAGGTGACGCGTCGGATCGAACGTCTCGACGTCTGATCCGAAAACGCGGCAACCGGAGACGAGCGGGTCTCCGGTTGCCCATCGTTTCGGGGCATCACCTTCACACTTGCCTAAAGCGCCCCTTATCCGGCAATAGCGCGCGCATGAGCCAGATTGACGCCCTTTCCGCCGCAACCGATGACGCAACTCTTTGCGAGGCCGCCCGTGTCTCGAAGGCATGGCCGTTCCAGGAAGCGCAGAAACTGCTCAAACGGTATCCGCAGGGCAAGACCGCGCCGGACGGGACGCCTGTCCCGGTGCTGTTCGAGACCGGCTATGGCCCCTCGGGCCTGCCGCATATCGGCACCTTCCAGGAAGTGCTGCGCACCACGCTGGTCCGCCGCGCCTACGAGGCGCTGACCGGCGGCGCACCCACCCGCCTCGTCGCCTTCTCGGACGACATGGACGGCCTGCGCAAGGTGCCGGACAACATCCCGAACGCGCAAGTGCTGGCCGCCAATCTCGGCAAGCCGCTCAGCCGCATTCCCGATCCGTTCGGGACTCACGAGAGCTTTGCCCATCACAACAACGCGATGCTGCGCGAATTCCTCGACCGCTTCGGTTTCGACTACGAGTTCGTCTCGGCGAGCGACCGCTACAACTCGGGTGAATTCGACGCCGCGCTGACGCGTGTGCTCGAATGCAACCAGGGCATCCTCGACATCATGCTGCCGACGCTGCGCGAGGAGCGCCGCCGCACTTATTCGCCGATCCTGCCGGTCTCGCCGAGCACCGGCGTCGTGCTGCAGGTGCCGGTCGAAGTGCTCGACCCGGCCACCGGCATGGTGCGCTTCACCGACGAGGACGGCAGTGTCGTCGAGCAGTCGGTATTCGGCGGCAAGGCCAAGCTGCAGTGGAAGGTCGACTGGGCGATGCGCTGGTATGCGCTGGGCGTCGACTACGAGATGTGCGGCAAGGATCTGACCGATTCGGTAACCCAGTCGGGCAAGATCGTGCAGGTGCTGGGCGGTCGCAAGCCGGAGGGGCTGATCTACGAGCTGTTCCTCGACGAGAACGGCGAGAAGATCTCCAAGTCCAAGGGCAATGGCCTGACCATCGACCAGTGGCTGACCTACGGCACCGAGGAAAGCCTCGGCTTCTACCTGTTCCGCGAGCCCAAGAGCGCCAAGCAGCTGCATGTTGGTGTCATCCCCAAGGCAGTGGACGAGTACTGGCAGTTCCGCGGCAATCTGGCCGGGCAGGCGCTCGACAAGCAACTGGGCAACCCGGTGTGGCACCTGCTGCGCGCTAACGGCGGTAGCGAAGGTGCGGGCGTGGTTGGTGCGGGCGATACCGTGCCGGTGACTTTCGCGTTGCTGCTGAACCTTGTGGGCGTGCTCGGCGCCGAGGCGACGGCGGAGCAGGTGTGGTCGTACCTCGGCAACTATGTGTCCGATGCCACGCCCGAGGCGCATCCGGCGCTCGGCGAAATGGTCCGTGCCGCGCTCGCCACCAACCGCGATTACATCGCCCCCACGCTCCAGCGCCGCGCGCCGAGCGAGAGCGAAGCCGCCGCGCTGCGCACGCTCGATGCCAGGCTGGAAGAGGCGGGGGCGGATGCGTCCGCCGAAGACCTCCAGAACGTGGTCTACGAGATCGGCAAGGACGAGGCTTATGGCTTCGAGACCCTGCGCGACTGGTTCAAGGCGCTGTATGAAACGCTGCTTGGTTCCTCGCAGGGGCCGCGCATGGGCAGCTTCATTGCGCTGTATGGCGTGCCGGAAACGCGCAAGCTGATCGCCGAAGCGCTGGCAGCCTGAGGGTGATCCGCCTGAGTCCGATCGCATGAGCCCCGAAGCCCTGCGCCGTCCCACGGCGGAGCAGCTCTGCGAGGATCTGCTCGGACGCCGGCTGGATCAGGTCGACCCGGAGGAGCAGCGCGTGCTCCGTCGGATCGCGGCAGGCGTCATCATGGGGCCGGATGCGGACGAGGAAGCCTCGATCCATGCCAAATTCGGGGACCGTCTGGCCGATCGCGTCGCGGCGGTGGGTGGCAGCTGGGGCTTCATCATCACCTTCGGCGTGGTGCTGCTGGGCTGGATGGCGATCAATAGCCGCATCCTCGAAGACTTCGGGCTGCATCCCTTCGATGCCTATCCCTATATCTTTCTCAACCTCATGCTCTCGATGCTGGCCGCGATCCAGGCGCCGGTTATCATGATGAGCCAGAACCGCCAGTCCGCCCGAGACCGCATCACCGCGCGGCACGACTACGAGGTGAACCTGCGCACCCAGCTCGAAATCCTGCGCCTCCATCGCCGCCTCGACGCGATGGCGCGCCATATGGGCGTGCCGGACGAGGAATAGGGCGAGGATCTGTACCGTCATCCCAGCGTAAGCTGGGATCGTTTCGCCCCAGGCGCGACATTGAGAGCGATCCCAGCCTACGCTGGGATGACGCGATTGTATCTTTCACATCGCCCAGGCGCGTGCCCGGAACCACTTCGTCAGGATATATTTCGTGCCCTGTTCCACCGCGAGGGCGGCGTGGCGGGTCGCGGGATTCGGGGTGCCGTCGGGGCGGGCGTTGTTCCACACCAGAAGCGTGCCGGTGCGCGGGCGCACGCGCAGGCCCAGCGCGGGAAAATGCGTTTCGCCGCCGCCATTCACGTCGTTGAGATAGATCATTGCGGTCCAGCTGCGCTGGCCGCCGCAGCGGCGCTCGTGCTGCCAGTAAGGCGCGGCGGTGTCGAACCAGTCGCAATGGGTGTGATAGTATTCGCCCGGCGCATAGCGCTGGCCCTGCAGGTTTTCGCCGCAGCAGGCATCGATGCCGGTGAGGTCGGAAAGGCGCTGCTCCAGCACGCGCACGTCGCGGTCGGCGGGTGGGATGTCTGCCGAGCAACTGGTGCGATAGCCTGCCCAGCCATCTTCCTGTGCCAGCAGCGAGGGTGCGGCGGCGGTATCGATCAGGGCGATAAGGCGGGCGCAGGCATGCGGCTCGACATAGGCTTCGGCGTGCCACAGTTCGATATCGGGGGAGTCCAGACGGGCCAGGGTGCCCTGTTTGGCCAGACGTTTGCGCACGCAGCAGCCGATGCGGCCCAGCGCGCGGGTATCGGGATGCTCGCGATGGCTTATGCCCTCTCTTCCCATGCCGTCTCCTCTCACGCCGCCCCTCTCGGGCATGCCTTGAGAGGGGGCATCCTGCGTGGAGAGCGCCGAGCGCGCAAGCGGGAATGCGAAAAGGCCCCTCGGCGCAGGGGCGAGAGGCCTTTCGATGCTTCTGCGTGATCCCGCAGTATTAATCGAAGAAGTCGTAGATCACGTCGACCACGTCGCCGGTGTAGACGTTCACCAGCAGCACGTCATCATAGTAGCGGACCCAGCGATAGGGCTCATAGGCGGGCGGCAGGCGGTAGTACCACGGATCGTTGATCCAGTAGCGCTCGCCATAGAACAGCGCGCCGAGCGAGAAGCCGATGCCGACGCGGCGATACGAGTATCCGCGATAGGGCGCGAAGTAGCCGCCGGGGCGATAGATCGACCCATGGCTGCTGCGATAGCTGCGCCAGTCGTAGCGGTTGTCGCGGCGCCAGTCGTTGCGGTTCCAGGCGCCGTTCCCGCCGGGACGACCATTGTTCCAGCTGCCGCCGGGGCGACCGTCATTACCGGGACGACCGTTGTTCCAGCTACCGCCAGGGCGTCCGTCGTTGCCGGGGCGCCCGTTGTTCCAGCTGCCACCGGGGCGAGCATCATTGCCGGGGCGGCCGTTGTCGTCGCCGCGACCGGGGCGATTGTCACTGCCGTCGGGACGGCCGTTGTTGCCCGCATTCCAGGCACCGGGGCGCGAGGTGTCGGGGCGAGCGTTGCCGCCGTCCGGGCGATTGTTGCCACCGGCATTCCACGCGCCGCGATTGCCGTTATCGCGGCCCCCGTTATCACGGTTCGCATTGTCGAGGCGTTCGCTGCGGTTCCATTGCGCATTGCCGCCACGATTTATCTGGGGGGCATTCATCTGCGGGCGGGCCTGCTGCTGCGGTGCAGCCTGCGGGCGCGGAGCCTGCTGGCGTTGCTGACCGCCCCCATTGTTGCCACTGCGATTGCCGCCGCCGTTGCCGCGCTCACCATGTTCGCGGTGGCCGTCCTGCGCCAGTGCCGTGCCGGGAATGGCTGTCGCTGCCATTGTTAACGCAAGGGCGCCGAGTGCGCCTGCCTGCAACCATCGGCCTGCTGTGTTCGTGTACCTGTCCGCCATCGATCTTCTCCAGCGTCGGCGAGATTCTCTGCCTGCCGACGTCCTTTCGTGTCGCTACAATTACAGAGTGTGCGCTGTCGGTTTCGTGAATGGTGCCAGGAGCGGGCGTTCAGAAACGTATCGGGCCTGATAAACCCACGAAAAAGGCCGCCCGGCTCGTAGGGAGCGGGGCGGCCCGTTTCTGTTTTGGCTCTAAGCCCGAAGCCTTAGCGCGTCAGTTTCTTGTAGCTGAGTGCGGTCGGGCGGTCGGCCGCATCGCCAAGGCGACGGCGCTTGTCTTCCTCGTAAGATTCGAAGTTGCCTTCGAACCATTCGACGTGGCTGTTGCCCTCGAAGGCGAGGATGTGGGTGGCGAGACGGTCGAGGAAGAAGCGGTCGTGGCTGATGACCACGGCGCAGCCCGCGAAGTTCTCGATGGCTTCTTCCAGCGCGCCCAGCGTTTCCACGTCGAGGTCGTTGGTCGGCTCGTCGAGCAGGAGGACGTTGCCACCCTCCTTGAGCATCTTGGCCATGTGGACGCGGTTGCGTTCACCGCCCGACAGCTTGCCGACGTTCTTCTGCTGGTCGGCGCCCTTGAAGTTGAACGCGCCGACATAGGCACGCGTCGACATGTCGTGGCCGTTGACCTTCATGTAGTCGAGCCCGTCGGACACTTCTTCCCAGACATTCTTCTTGGGATCGAGGTGATCGCGGCTCTGGTCCACGAAGCCCAGATGCACGGTCGAGCCGATGTCGATCGTGCCGCTGTCGGGCTGTTCCTTACCGGTGAGCATCTTGAACAGCGTGGACTTGCCAGCGCCGTTGGGACCGATGACGCCGACGATGCCGCCCGGCGGCAGGATGAACGAGAGATCCTCGAACAGCAGCTTGTCGCCGAACGCCTTCGAGATGTTCTTGACCTCGATGACCTTGCCGCCCAGGCGCTCGGGCACCTGGATGACGATCTGCGCCTTGCCGGGCTTGCGGCCGGACTGCGCTTCCTGAAGCTGCTCGAACTTGCGGATACGCGCCTTCGACTTGGTCTGGCGGGCGGCGGGCGTCTGGCGCATCCATTCCAGCTCGTCCTTGAGCGCCTTGGCACGACCGGATTCCTCGCGGTCCTCCTGCTCCATGCGCTTGGCCTTTTTCTCGAGGTAGGTCGAGTAGTTGCCTTCGTAGGGGAAGTATTTCCCGCGATCGAGTTCGAGGATCCAGTCCACCACGTGGTCGAGGAAGTAGCGATCGTGGGTGATCATCAGCACCGCGCCCGCGTATTCCTTGAGGTGATGCTCCAGCCATTCGACGGATTCGGCGTCGAGGTGGTTGGTCGGTTCGTCGAGCAGCAGGATCGAGGGCTTCTGGATCAGCAGGCGGGTGAGCGCGACGCGGCGCTTTTCACCGCCCGAAAGCTTGTCCACGGGCCAGTCTCCCGGCGGGCAGCGCAGTGCTTCCATCGCGATTTCGAGCTGGTTGTCGAGTGTCCAGCCATCGACCGCGTCGATCTTGTCCTGGAGCTCGCTCATCTCGGCGCCCAGGGCGTCGAAATCGGCGTCTTCCTCGGCCATTTCCATGCCGATCTGGTTGAAGCGTTCCACCATGTCAGCGGTTTCGCGCGCGCCGTCCTTGACGTTCTCCAGAACGGTCTTGGTCGGGTCGAGTTCGGGCTCCTGCTCAAGATAGCCCACGGTGATGTTCTCACCCGGCCAGGCTTCACCGGTGAAGTCGGTGTCGATGCCGGCCATGATCTTGATGAGCGTGGACTTACCGGCACCGTTCGGGCCGACGATGCCGATCTTGGCACCCTGATAGAACTGCAGGTTGATGTTGCTCAGCACCGGCTTCTGGGCACCGGGGAAGGTCTTGGTCATGTCCTTCATGACGAAGGCGTATTGCGCGGCCATCGGATTCCTCTGGAAATAGGATCTGGATCGGGAATAGTTGGCGCCCGCTCTACAGGGGCGGTGGCGTGTTGCCAAGGGCACCCCCCGGCAGGGGCGTGCCGCGCGGGGACGGCAGGGTTTGGCGTTCGGGGAGATCAGATGAATACGGTGACGATCAGCATCCGGCAGGACGATCCGCAGGCGCCGCATGTTGCGGGGTTGCTGGCCTATCATGTGGCGCAGGTGCGCGCAGTGATGGAAGAATATGCCTTCGCGCTCGATGCCTCGGAACTGGCGGACCCGGACATCACGTTCTGGTCTGCGTGGATCGAGGGAGAGCTGGCGGGCATCTGCGCGCTCAAGATGCTCGATCCCGCGCACGCCGAAGTCAAGTCGATGCGGGCGGCGCCCTCTGCGACGGGCAAGGGCGTGGGCCGGGCGATGATGGATCACCTGATCGCCGAGGCGCGGCGGCGTGGGGCTGCACGGCTGAGCCTGGAAACCGGCGTGGCACCGATGCATATGCCCGCCGTTGGCCTTTATCGCAGCGCGGGTTTCGTCTCGTGCGGACCTTTCGCCGACTACGAGGAAAGCCGGCACAACCAGTTCTTCACGATGGACCTGTCCGTACTACAGACAGTGTGACGTTCCTTGCGCCGAGACGGTTGGCAGGTGCGACTGCGCGCGTTACGCCTGTGTTCCATGCGACACACACTTTCCCGCGCGGCCCTGCTCGCCGCTGCCTCCGCCGTCCTCCCGTCTCCGTCGGTCTCGGCCCGCCCGGTCGAAGGCACCGGAACGGCCTGGACCATCGTCGAGGGGCTGACGACCGAAATCGGCCCGCGTCCGACCGGCTCTGTGGCCGAGGCGAAGGCGCGCGACTGGGGCAAGGCGAAGCTGGAAGTGCTGGGCTTTCGCAACGTGCGGATCGAGCCTTTCCGCACGCTTGCCTGGCAACGCGGGCCCGAACATGCGCGGCTTACCGCGCCCTATGACCAGCCGCTGGCGATCACGGCGCTGGGCTATTCGGTGCCGACGCCGGGCACCGGCCTGAAGGCGCCGCTGGTTTATTTTCCGACGCTGGCCGCGCTCGAAGCGGCACCGGCAGGGTCGCTCAAGGGTAAGGTCGCCTTTATCGATCATGCCATGCTCGCCGCGCAGGATGGCTCGGGATATGGTCCGTACGGGGACGTTCGCCGCAAGGGGCCGGGTCTTGCCTCGCAGAAGGGGGCGGCAGGTGTCGTCATCCGCTCGGCCGGAACCGACGAGCATCGCAATCCGCATACCGGCATCACGATCTTCCCGCAGGGCGTCGCGCCGATTCCCTCGGGCGCGGTATCGAACCCGGATGCGGATCTGATCGCGCGCATCGCCGGAAGGGGTAAGCCGATGAGCATCGACATGACCCTGCTGGGCAAGCCCTATCCCGATGCGCCTTCGGGCAACGTGATCGCCGACCTGCCGGGGCGTGATCCCTCGCTGCCGATGATCCTGCTCGCCTGCCATCTCGATTCGTGGGATCTGGGCACCGGCGCTATCGACGACGGCGCAGGGTGTGCCATCATCACGGCCGCCGCGCTGGCCGCGCAAAAGGACGGGCCGCCGCTGCGCACGATCCGCGTGCTGTGGTCGGGCAACGAAGAGATGGGGCTGACCGGCGGTGGCGGCGATGCCTACCTCAAGACCCACGGCGCAGAGCCCCATGCAGTGGCGATGGAGAGCGATTTCGGCGCCGATCACGTATGGGCGCTCAAGACCACGTTCGCGCCGCAGAACGCCCCGCTGGTGAAGAAGATCGAGGCCGCGCTGTGGCCGATGGGCATCGTGCCCCATCCGGGGCGCGCGGGCGGTGGTGAGGACGTGGGACCGATCATCGCGGCGAACCGGCTGGCGGTGGTCGATCTGGCGCAGGACGGCACCCGCTATTTCGACATCCACCACACGCCCGACGACACGCTCGACAAGATCGACCCCGCCCAGTTGCAGCAGAACGTCGATGCCTGGGCCGACGTGCTCAAGGTCATCGCGAATGAACCGGGACCGATCGCGACGGTTGCGCCTGATCCCGAAGGCGGGGACTGACAGCGCCCGGCGGATCGCCGCGATCAGTCGGTCGCAGCGATCCGCTCGGCCATCGCCAGCAGCGCCTGCGCTTCTTCGAGATGCAGGCGCTCCACCATCTGCCCGGCGATGTTGACCGCGCCTTTGCCTGCATTCTCGGGCAGGGCGAAGGCGGCAAGGATGGCCTGCGCTTGAGCGATGCGTTCGGGCGAGGGGCCGAAGACGGCGTTTGCAGGGGCGATCTGCGCGGGATGGATCAGGCTCTTGCCGTCGAAGCCGAACATCCGCCCCTGTCGGGCTTCGGCCTCGAAGGCGTCGAGGTTGCGGAAGTCGTTGCAGACGGCATCCAGCACCGCGAGGCCATGGGCGCGGGCCGCCGCGACCGTCAGCGAGAGAAACGGCAGGAACGGCGTGCGGCAGGGCGTACGCTCGGCCCGCATTTCCTTGGCGAGATCGTTGGTGCCGACCACGAAGGCGCCAAGGCGCGACGTGGCGGCGCTGGCCGCGATCTCCCGCAGCGAGAGCATTGCGGTGCAGGTCTCGATCATCGCCCACAGCGCAAGGCCCTGATGCGCGTCGGCAAGATGCGCACTGTAGCGGTCGACATCCCCGGCGCTGTCCACCTTGGGGGCGAGCACGGCATCGACGTCGGTCTGTGAAAGTGCCGCCAGATCGTCCGCGCCCCATGCCGTGTCGAGGGCATTGACCCGCACGACCAGTTCCCGCGTGCCGAAACCACCTTGGTTGACCGCCTCGACCGCCGCCGCGCGTGCAGTGGCCTTGGCGTCGGGCGCCACGGCATCCTCCAGGTCGAGGATCACCACGTCGCAGGGCAGGCTGCGGGCTTTCTCGATGGCGCGCGGGTTCGAGGCAGGCATGAACAGGGCGCTTCGACGGGGACGGTTCGGGGTGGTCATGGCAAGCCTTGTGGAACGAGCCTGTCGGCGCGGTCAACCGCTCTGGCTGACAGGGAGCGCCCGCTGCCGCGCAGGCCTGAGGCTCCGCTGCGGCAGGGCTTGCTAAGTCCCCCTACTCGCGCGTAAGAGCGCGCCTTTCCGGACGACGCGTTTCGCGCGTCCTGTCGCCGTGTGCCTCTGGCACGGGAGAGGCAGGAGGCGCGAGGGCGCATCGCCGATCGACCGCTGGTTTCAGGAGAAGTCCGTCATGCGTGCCGAAGGGCAGGCCCATATCGACCGCATCGAGAAGGCATTGGCCCTCGTTCGCAAGTTCCTCGACTGGGACCGCGCGCTGCGCCGGTTCGACGAGCTGAACGCGCGCGTCGAGGACCCGACTCTCTGGGACAAGCCCAAGGAGGCCGAGGCGGTCATGAAGGAGCGCCGCCGTCTGGAAGCGTCCATCGGCGCCGTGAAATCGATCAGCGCCGAGATGAACGACGCGGTCGAGTTTGTCGAACTGGGCGAGATGGAAGGCGACGAGGACACGATCCTCGAAGGTCTCGCCGCGCTCAAGGCACTGGCAGAACGTGCCGATCAGGACAAGGTGACGGCACTGCTTTCGGGCGAGGCCGATGGCAACGATACCTATCTCGAAGTCCACGCAGGCGCCGGTGGCACCGAAAGCCAGGACTGGGCCGAGATGCTCCAGCGCATGTACACGCGCTGGGCCGAGCGTCATGGCTACAAGGTCGAACTGGTCGATTATCACGCCGGTGAAGCCGCAGGCATCAAGAGCTGCACGCTGCTGATCAAGGGCGAGAACGCCTATGGCTATGCCAAGACCGAGAGCGGCGTCCACCGTCTGGTCCGCATCAGCCCCTATGACAGCTCGGCGCGTCGCCACACCAGCTTCTCGTCGGTCTGGGTCTACCCGGTGATCGACGACAGCTTCGAGATCGAGATTAACCCGGCAGACCTGAAGATCGATACCTATCGCGCTTCGGGTGCGGGCGGTCAGCACGTCAACACCACCGATTCGGCGGTGCGTATCACCCACCAGCCCTCGGGCATCGTGGTGGCCAGCCAGATCGACCGTTCGCAGCACAAGAACCGCGAAATCGCCATGGGCATGCTCAAGGCGCGCATGTTCGAGGCCGAGATGCAGAAGCGTGAAGAAGCAGCCAGCGCCGAGCACGCCAGCAAGAGCGACATCGGCTGGGGCCACCAGATCCGCTCTTACGTGCTTCAGCCGTACCAGCAGGTTAAGGACCTGCGTACGGGTGTCGTCTCCACCGCGCCGGGCGATGTACTCGACGGGGCTCTCGATCCCTTCATGGCGGCCGCGCTCTCGCAGCGCGTGACCGGCGAGAAGGTCGAGGTCGAAGACGTCGACTGATCGCCGGGGCTGAACGCTTGCGCACGTCGCTTTCCCTGAAGGCCGCAACGGCTGGCATGCTGGCGCCTACCCTGCGTCGCCGCGAAGCCGTGCGCAGGGTTGCAATGGCGCGCGCGTTCGCCATCTCGGGTCCGTGGAACTGAGATCGACCATGAATGCGTCGCCTCTCTGGCGCCAGGCTGCGACGATCGCGCTGGGTCTGTCTGCGGGCGCGGTCCTTGGTGGCTGCCAGCCGCAGAGCGAGGACAAGCGGCGCCCCGCCGATGTGCGCGATTTTCCGGTTGCGGATCGTCCGGTCTCTTCCGTCAGCGACGATTTCTCCAGCGAGGTCAAGCGCGACAGCTTCCATGAAGCGACCACGGTGATGGATCTTGCGAAGATCGAGCCGGGAATGACCGTGGCCGACATCGGTGCGGGCGCCGGATATTACACCGTGCGCCTTTCGCCGCGCGTCGGGCGCAAGGGGCGGGTGCTGGCCGAGGACATCGAGCCTGACGTGATCCGCGATCTGGGTCTGCGCATCGAGCGCGAGCGGTTGGAGAATGTCTCCATCCGCCTCGGCGCGTCAGAAGACCCGAAGCTGCCCGATAACAGCTTCGACCGCATTTTTCTTGTCCACATGTATCACGAAGTGGCCGAGCCTTATGCCTTTGCATGGCATCTGCGCCCGGCGCTGCGCCCCGGCGGGCGCGTGATCGTGGTCGAAACCGACCGTGCCACCGACCGGCACGGCATTCCACCGGCCCTGCTTTTCTGCGAAATGGGCTCGGTGGGCTTTCGTTTGACCGAATTTGTCCGTAAGCCGGAACTGCAGGGTTACTATGCGCAGTTCGAGGCCGCAGGACCGTGGCCGGAACCGTCGCAGATCAAGCCATGCCGATTATCTGGCACGGCGCAGGCGGTAACGAGCTGAGCGCACAGCCAGGGGAAGACAGAGATTACTATGGGTTTCAAGGGTCTCAAGCCGATCGTCTATGGTGGACGCGAGGTCTGGCCGCTCGTCGAGGGCGGTAAGGGCGTTGCCGCGACCAACCACATGAGCTCGGGCGCATGGGCCGCAGCCGGTGGCATCGGCACAGTCAGTGCGGTCAATGCCGACAGCTACGATGCCGAAGGCAAGATCGTCCCGCAGGTCTACAAGGAACTGACCCGCAAGGCGCGGCATGAAGAGCTGATTCGCTACGGCATCGACGGTGCGGTCGAGCAGGTCCGCCGGGCCTACGAGATTTCCAACGGTCAGGGCGCGATCAACATCAACGTCCTGTGGGAAATGGGCGGCGCGCAGCCGATCCTCGAAGGCGTGCTGGAGCAGACGCAGGGCATGGTCACAGGCGTGACCTGCGGTGCGGGCATGCCCTATCGCCTGTCCGAGATCGCGGCGCGCTTCAACGTGCATTACCTGCCGATCGTCAGCTCGGCCCGCGCTTTCCGTGCGCTGTGGAAGCGCGCCTACAGCAAGGTGCCGCACCTGCTGGGCGCGGTGGTCTACGAAGACCCGTGGCTGGCTGGTGGTCACAACGGCCTGTCGAACGCCGAAGATCCGCTCAAGCCCGAGAATCCCTATCCGCGCGTCAAGGCGCTGCGCGATACGATGCGGGCCGAGGGCATCTCGGACGATGTGCCGATCGTGATGGCTGGCGGCGTGTGGTTCCTGCGCGACTGGGACGACTGGATCGAGAATCCCGAGCTTGGCTCGATCGCCTTCCAGTACGGCACGCGCCCGCTGTTGACGCACGAGAGCCCGATCCCGCAGCCGTGGAAGGACCATCTGCGCACGCTGGAGCCGGGCGACGTCCTGCTGCACCGCTTCTCACCGACCGGGTTCTACTCCTCGGCGGTGCGCAATCCGTTCCTGCGCAGCCTCGAAGCGCGCTCGGATCGCCAGATTCCCTATTCCAAGGTCGAGGCGGGCGATCACACCGTGCGTCTGGACGTGGGTGTGAAGGGCAAGAACTTCTGGGTGACGCCGGGCGATCTCGAGCGCGCGCGCTCGTGGTCGGCGCAGGGCTTCACCGATGGCCTGCGCACGCCCGACGACACGATCATCTTCGTCGGCCCCGAAGAGCGCAACATGATCCGTCAGGATCAGGCCGACTGCATGGGCTGTCTGTCGCACTGCGGGTTCTCGTCGTGGAAGGACCATGACGATTACACCACCGGGCGCCTCGCCGATCCGCGAAGCTTCTGCATCCAGAAGACGCTGCAGGACATCGCCCACGGCGGCCCGATCGACGACAACCTGATGTTCGCCGGGCACGCGGCCTACATGTTCAAGAAGGACCCGTTCTATTCCAACGGCTTCACGCCGACAGTTAAGGAACTGGTCGACCGTATCCTGACCGGCGACTGAGCGCGCTGCCGTCAGGGCGGAACACACAAAAGAGGGGGTCCGGTAGCGGGCCGCCTCTTTTCGTTTCGGAAGTTGCTGCTTGGAAAGGTGCGCGTGGGTCAGCGAATTGTGTGGTTCGCCGGATCGAGACCCTGCAGTTCCACGTCCTCGCTGACGCGCATCGGGAAGATGACGGATACCATCAGGGCCAGGATGACGCTCATTACCAGTGACCAGACCGTGACGACCACCACGCCGATACCTTGCGCGGCAACTTGCGCGATCAGGCTCATCCCGGCACGATAGCCGGTGCCGCCGAGCGCCGGTGCCATGAACGGCGCCAGCAGGAGGGCGCCGCTCGCGCCGGCGACAGCATTACCAGCAAAGACGCCGAGACGATCGTCCAGCGGCGAGCGGACGATGATCCTGTCCGCCAGCCGGGCCAGAAGCGTCGCGATCACGCCGATGACAATGGCTCCACCTGGCGATACGTAGCCTGCCGGAGCCGACAGCGCGGCACTGGCGGCGATCACGGCGCGTGTGAAATCCTGTGCGGTCAGTGGCTCGCGGCGGATGCGCCCGACCAGCAGCCATGCCAGCACGCCTGCCGCGACACCGGCATAGGCGGCGATGATCGCCGAGGATGCATCGTCGTTCGCCCCCAGGGCCCAGCCCGCGCAGATGCCCAGCAGGCCCAGCGCTCCGAGCATCGCGCCGAGCGGCGCCAGCAGGGCATAGGGGGATGCGGGGGAGGAGTGGACGGCAGAGATTTGTGCGCGATCCCGTCCCCGGCCCAGCATAGCCGCGCAGACGAGGGCAGAAACGCCTGCACTTGTGCGTAGCGTAAGGCCGCCAGCCCAGTCGAGTGTGCCGACCGATGTAAACAGCCAGCCGCCGCCCCACAGCCAGTGCTCCAGCGGTGCCAGCACGGCGAGGCTCCACAGCGTTGCGAAAGCCAGCACCCAGCCCAGGCGTGCCCGTCCGGCCCAGGCGCCGGTCAGCAGGGCAGGTGCGATAACGGCGACGGCGATCTGGAGCAGGGCAAAGCTGCTCTCCGGTACGGTTGTATTCTCGCGGACATTGCCAAGGCGCAGCAGCATCCAGGCGTTCCCGGAGCCGATCCAGCCTGAGGTGACGTTGCCGAATGCCAGTGTGTATCCTGCCACGACCCAGGCAAGACTGGCCGTGAGGGCGATCAGCAGCGGTTGCACCGTGGTCGAGATCACATTGGCGGCGCGAACCTGCCCGGCGTAGGCGAGGGCGATGCCTGGAATGCCCAGCAACGCCACCAGCGCGCAGCAGATCACGAACGCGGTATCGCCGCTGTCCGTCACGATCGCCGTGCCCGGCGCGAAAGTCGATTGGGCCAGGGCGGGTGTAGAAGCTGTGATCAAGGTTGTAGCAGCGAAAAGCATGCCCAACGGCAGGGCAGGACTGGGCTTGCGCCTGTGTCGGAGGACTGATCGCATCATCATCTGCTACCCTGCGCTGTTATGGCGAGACCGGGCTCGCCCGGTCCTTGCCTGTCGTTGCGAATATCGGCGATTTTGCGATACTCGTGAAATCCTTAGTCGCAAACAGGTGAGGAAAGGGTGAAACCCCTTTCATCGGCACGCGAACGGTGGTCTTGATACCTCTTGGAGGCGGGGACTAAGAGGCGGCGATGATTCGATCTTTTTTCCCAAAAACCGTTCTGGCCGCATTAGCGTTAACCGCCAGCACCGGCTCGGCCCATGCCGCCGATGACGGCAAGGTGCCCTACTGGGCGACCATCTCGGCAGACAAGGCCTTCCTGCGGGTGGGGCCGGGCAATACGTTCCGGATCAGCTGGGTCTATCGCCGCGTCGGCCTGCCGGTGAAAGTGATCCGCCGTGAAGGTCCCTGGCGTCTGGTCGAGGACCCTTCGGGCACGCAGGGGTGGATGCGCGACCTGCTGCTTTCGCGCAAGCGCGGGGCGATCGTCATCGGTGACGGGCTGGCGGAGATGCGGACCGGCGAAGGCGGCGCAGGCGGCCTCGCCTGGAAGGTGGAGCCGGGCGTCACCGGGATGCTCGGTGACTGCAAGCAGGGCTGGTGCGCGTTTGATGCTGGCGGCCACAAGGGTTTCGCGCCCGAAGATCGCCTGTGGGGCACTGTCGCCCCCTGATGGGGCAGGCACTATCGGCCACATGAAAAAGCCCCGCCAGATTGACGGGGCTTTTTATTAGCTTGATCAAGAAAGCTCAGGGCAGTTCGATGGCTACTGCAGTAGCCTCACCGCCACCGATGCATAGGCTGGCGATGCCGCGCTTGAGGCCCTTTTCCTTGAGCGCGCCAATCAGCGTGACGAGGATGCGCGATCCCGAGGCGCCGATCGGATGGCCGAGCGCCGTGGCGCCGCCATGGATGTTCACCTTGTCGCGCGGGATGCCGAGATCCTGCATGGCGAACATCGCCACGCAGGCGAAAGCCTCGTTGACCTCGAACAGATCGACATCGCCAACTTCCCAGCCGACCTTCTTGAGCAGCTTGGTGATTGCACCGACCGGTGCCGTCGTGAACTTCTGCGGCTCGTGCGAGTGCGCTTCGACACCGATCACGGTGGCGACGGGGGTGTAGCCTTTGTCCGAGGCCACGCTGGCGCGAGTGAGAACGAGTGCGGCAGCGCCGTCCGAGATCGAACTGGAGGTCGCTGCCGTGATCGTGCCGTCCTTGGCAAAGGCGGGGCGCAGGGTCGGGATCTTGTCCGGATTGCCCTTGCCGGGCTGTTCGTCGGTGTCGACCACGACTTCGCCCTTGCGGGTCTTCACGGTGACCGGAACGATTTCAGCAGCGAAGGCGCCCGAGGCGATGGCATTCTGCGCGCGCTTGAGCGATTCGATCGAATAGCCGTCCTGATCTTCGCGGGTCAGTTGGTACTCGTCGGCGGTGGCCTGTGCGAACGCGCCCATAGAGGCGCTTTCGTAGGCGTCTTCAAGGCCATCGAGGAACATATGATCATAGAGCGTGTCGTGCCCCATGCGCGCGCCCGAGCGGTGCTTCTTGGTGAGGTACGGCGCGTTGGTCATGGATTCCATACCGCCCGCGACGATCAGGTCCGCCGATCCGCAGGCAAGGGCTTCGGACGCCATGATGACGGTCTGCATGCCCGAGCCGCAGACCTTGTTGACCGTGGTGGCCTGAACCGACTTGGGCAGACCCGCCTTGATCACGGCCTGACGGGCGGGGGCCTGTCCCAGCCCTGCGGAGAGCACGCAACCCATATAGGCGCGGTCGATATCCTCGGCAGAGACGCCGGAGCGCTCCACGGCGGCCTTGATTGCGGTGGCGCCCAGTTCGGTGGTGGTGACTTCGGATAGGCTGCCCTGAAGCCCTCCCATTGGCGTGCGGGCGTAAGAGAGAATGACAATCGGATCGTTCACGGAGATTTGCGGCATTTGCTGCCTTTCGCTCGGGGTGGAAACGGGATTTTCTCTTCGCGAAGAGATAGGCAGCGGCTGTTTCAAAAGCAACGTGCGACCATTGCCGTCATAAAGAAGGCGCAGGGCGGGCGATCTTCGGTCTTTCGCGGGAAGAGTCGCAGCGCAAAGAATGTACTGATTGGTTACTTCGTGATTTAAAATTTTTCGAAATTTATCTTATCCGCCCATTTGCGCATGGCGCGTGCAGTTTCATGCAACCCCTAGGACACTTTGTCACACCTAACCCCGCAGTCTAGGCCGATTGTGGCCCGGATCCGAGGCTGTCTCAATGCAGGTACAATTGGCTAGAGTCCCTCAAATCCCGGCGCAAATTCGCACTTGCCGGGGTTGCGGACGGGGGTGGGCTGGCCTAAGGACGCGACCAACGGCAGGGCTTTCCATGACAATTGAGTCCGAACAGCGCCGCAGCGGTATGAGGCCAGAAAACCTTGACTGATCTGACACAATATCTCCCGATCCTGATCTTTATGGTCATCGCCGTCGGGCTCTCCTCGATCATCGTTTTTCTTCCGATGGCCGTGTCCCGACTGACGGGTACAAGTAAGCCGAATGCCGAAAAGCTGAGCGAGTACGAGTGCGGTTTTCCCGCGTTCGAGGATCCGCGCAGCCAGTTCGATGTGCGCTTCTACCTGGTCGCCATCCTGTTCATCATTTTCGATATCGAGGCCGCCTTCCTGTTTCCCTGGGCCGTGTCGCTCAAGTTCACGGGCTGGGCCGGCTGGATCACCATGATGGTGTTTCTGGGTGAATTGGCGATCGGTCTCGTCTATGCACTCAAGAAGGGGGCTCTGGACTGGGAATGAGCACGCTCGTCAACTCTGCGGGGCAGCCGCTTCCCGTGAACGCCGCAGGCGGAGCCGTTGTCGCTCCCGATCAGGCGTTCTTCAAGGATCTCAACCAGGAAGTGTCCGACAAGGGGTTCCTGGTCACGACGACCGAGGAATTGTTCCAGTGGGCCCGTACCGGTTCGCTGTGGTGGATGAGCTTCGGTCTGGCCTGTTGCGCGGTGGAGATGATCCACGCCAGCATGCCGCGTTACGACATGGAGCGCTTCGGTGCCGCGCCGCGCGCATCTCCGCGACAGTCTGACGTGATGATCGTGGCAGGCACGCTGTGCAACAAGATGGCGCCCGCGCTGCGCAAGGTCTACGACCAGATGTCGGAGCCCAAGTACGTCATTTCGATGGGCTCTTGCGCCAATGGCGGTGGGTATTACCACTATAGCTATTCGGTCGTGCGCGGCTGTGACCGCATCGTCCCGGTCGATATCTACGTGCCGGGTTGCCCGCCAACCGCCGAAGCGCTGCTCTACGGCGTGATGCAGTTGCAGCGCAAGATCCGCCGCGTCGGCACGCTCGAAAGGTAATCGCCAGGATGCCCGTTCTGCATTCCGCCCCCAAGTTCGCATCGAACGAGGGTGTGCTCGACACGCTTTCCGCCGCGCTCGGGACCATGCTCGTTTCCGCGACGGAGGAGCATGGCGAAATCCTGCTCACCGTTGCTCGTGACGAGATCGAGAGCGCATTGCGCCTGCTGCGCGATGGCCACGAATACCAGCAGCTGATGGAAATGGCCGGTGCCGACTATCCGTCGCGCCCCGAGCGTTTCGAAGTCGTCTACATGCTGCTTTCGCTGACGAAGAACCATCGCATCATGGTCAAGGTCTCCGCTTCCGAGAGGACGCAGGTGCCGACCGTCACGACGCTGTGGCCGAACGCCGGCTGGCTCGAACGCGAAATCTTCGATCTGTATGGCGTTATCTTCGCCGGAAATCAGGACCTGCGCCGTATCCTCACCGATTACGGCTTCGAAGGGCATCCGTTCCGCAAGGATTTCCCGCTGACCGGATATGTCGAGCTGCGTTATTCCGACGAGGAGCAGCGCGTTGTCTACGAGCCGGTCCAGCTGCCGCAGGACCTTCGCCAGTTCGACTTCATGAGCCCCTGGGAAGGGGCCGACTATATCCTGCCGGGTGACGAGAAAGCGGCGCAGCAGCCCGCGCCTCCACCGGTTGCCGAGCCCAAGACGACCGAGAAAAAGGGCGAGAGTGGCGCGGGCGAACCCGCTGACTCCAAGGCCGCCGCGCCTTCCAAGAAGGAGGATGACAAGTGAGCATGCAGCTCGAACAGTCGCCGACCACCGGCGATGAGGTCATCACCAACTATACGATCAACTTCGGGCCGCAGCACCCTGCGGCGCATGGCGTGCTGCGCATGGTCATGGAGCTTGACGGCGAGATCGTCGAGCGTATCGACCCGCACGTCGGCCTGCTGCATCGCGGCACCGAAAAGCTGATCGAGCACAAGACCTACACGCAGGCGCTGCCGTACTTCGATCGCCTGGACTATTCCTCGCCGCTGGCCATGGAGTATTCCTACGTTCTGGCGGTCGAGAAGCTGCTGAACGTCGAAGTGCCGCTTCGCGCGCAGTATCTGCGCGTGATGTTCGCGGAACTGACCCGCATTTCCAACCACATGATGAACATCGGTTCGCATGTGATGGACGTCGGCGCGATGACGCCGATGCTGTGGTACTTCGAAATCCGCGAGGATCTGCTCAACTTCTTCGAGCGCGCTTCGGGTGCTCGCATGCACTCGGCCTGGTTCCGTCCCGGCGGCGTGCATCAGGACGTGCCGCTCAAGCTGCTGGTCGATATCGGCGAGTGGCTGGATACGCGCTTTCCCAAGCTGTTCGAGGAAGGCTGCAAGCTGTGGATGGACAACCGCATCTTCAAGCAGCGCAATGCCGACATCGGCAAGATCTCGCGCGAGGATGCGGTTGCCTGGGGCTTCTCGGGGCCGATGATCCGCGCGACCGGGCTCGCCTGGGATATCCGCAAGAGCCAGCCTTACGACGTCTATGACCGGATGGACTTCGAGATTCCGGTCGGCAGCCATTCGGACTGCTACGATCGCATCATGGTGCGCGTCGAGGAAGTTCGCCAGTCCGCGCGCATCGTGCGCCAGTGCCTGAACGAACTGCCCGAAGGCCCGACGATGACCTCCGACCGCAAGGTCGGACCGCCCAAGCGCGGCGAGATGAAGAGCTCGATGGAATCGCTGATCCATCACTTCAAGCTCTACACCGAAGGCTACCACGTCCCGGCGGGTGAAGTGTACGTCGCCACCGAAAGCCCCAAGGGTGAGTTCGGCGTCTATCTGGTCTCGGACGGCACCAACAAGCCGTACCGCTGCAAGATCCGCCCGACCGCGTTCTCGCACCTGCAGGCCATGGATTTCCTGAGCAGGGGCCACATGCTGCCTGACGCGACCGCGATCCTGGGCGCGATGGACATCGTGTTCGGCGAGTGTGACCGATGAGCCATCTCGATACCGCAAAGGCGATGATCGCGGCCTACAATGCGCAGGACGTCGATACTTACGTCTCGTACATGACTGACGCGGCCTGCGAGGCGAACTATCGCGGCGATGTGGTTCGCGAAGGCAAGGAAGGCACGCGTTCGGGCCTCGCTGCAGCTTTCGCGCGCTGGCCGCAGAACCGGGCTGAAATCGTCGAGGCGCAGGCCATCGGGGCTTACGTCCTGATGCGCGAACATGTGACGCGCGGCCCCGCCACCGATGGTTCGGCACTGGTCGAACCGTTCGACGTTGTGGCCGTCTACAGCTTCGAGGGCGACAAGTGCTCGCGCGTGGAGTTCATCCGATGAAGATGAACACCCTCGATCTCGCCCGCGTATGGGCGGCGATCACCGGGCTGCTGCTCGCCGTCACGTATTTCGGGATGCTCTACGTCCGGGCAAATCCCTCGCCGGTGCTGGCCATGCTGGTCACGGCCATCGGTGGTTTTGAATTGTTTCTGTTCGGCCAGGACGAATGGCTGAAGCGCAGGGGTAAGCATGGCTGACCGCTACATCGAACCCGAAACGCCCGAACTGCGGGCGCGCTGGGGTAATTTTGCCTGGACTGCCGAGAATGCCGAGAAGGCGAAGCAGATCGTCGCGCGCTATCCCGAGGGGCGTCAGCGCTCGGCGGTGATGCCGCTGCTCGATCTTGCCCAGCGTCAGGTCGGCGCGGAAGAGAACACGCAAGGCTGGCTGCCGATCCCGGTGATGGAATATATCGCCGGTTATCTGGGGATGCCGATCATTCGCGTGGTCGAGGTCGCCTCGTTCTACACGATGTATAACATCGCGCCGATCGGCCGTTTCCACGTGCAGGTCTGCGGCACCACGCCGTGCATGCTGCGCGGCTCGGACGATCTGATCTCGGCCTGCAAGAAGCGTGGCATGAAGGCCGGGCACATCACCGAGGACGGCTTGTGGTCGTTTACCGAGGTCGAGTGCATGGGCAACTGCGCCTCGGCGCCGATGGTGCAGATCAACGACGACAACTACGAGGACCTGACGGTCGAGCGTCTGGACACCGTGCTTGACGCACTGGCGCGTGGCGAGAGCCCGAAGGCCGGGACGCAGGAGCCGGGCCGTCACACGGTCGAGCCTTCGGGTGGTCCGACCACGCTCGTCGCCATGACCTCGGGCAACCATGACTACCGGAGTGAGTGGTAATGGCTCTCCTCGATAAGGATCGCATCTTCACGAATCTCTACGGGTTCCAGCCGTGGAACCTGAAGGAAGCGCAGGCGCGCGGCGCGTGGGACGGCACCAAGGACATCATCGCGCGCGGACGCGATGCCATCATCGACGAGATGAAGGCATCGGGACTGCGCGGGCGTGGCGGTGCGGGCTTCCCCACCGGCATGAAGTGGTCGTTCATGCCCAAGCAGGCGCCGGTCGACCAGAACGGCAATCCCAAGCCCAGCTTCCTCGTCATCAACGCGGACGAATCCGAACCCGGTTCGTGCAAGGATCGCGAGATCCTTCGTCACGACCCGCACCTGCTGCTCGAAGGCGCGCTCGTCGCGGGCTTCGCAATGGGCGCGCGGGCGGCCTACATCTACATTCGCGGCGAATATATCCGTGAGGCAGAGACGCTGTTCGCGGCGCGGGACGAAGCCTATGCGGCGGGCCTGCTGGGCAAGAACGCCTGCGGGTCGGGCTACGACTTCGACGTGTTCGTCCATCGCGGTGCGGGCGCCTACATCTGCGGCGAAGAGACCGCGATGCTCGAAAGCCTCGAAGGCAAGAAGGGGCAACCCCGTCTCAAGCCGCCGTTCCCGGCAGGCGCAGGCCTCTATGGCTGCCCGACCACGGTGAACAACGTGGAATCGATCGCGGTTTCCCCGACGATCCTTCGGCGCGGTGCAGCGTGGTTCTCCAGCTTCGGGCGCGAGAACAACAAGGGCACCAAGCTCTTCCAGATCAGCGGGCACGTGAACCGTCCCTGCGTGGTCGAGGAAGAGATGTCGATCCCGTTCAGCGAACTGATCGAAAAGCACTGCGGCGGCATTCGCGGCGGCAAGGACAACCTGCTGGCGGTGATCCCCGGCGGTTCGTCGGTGCCGCTGGTGCCTGCCGAGCAGATCTGGGACGCACCGATGGATTACGACGGCCTCAAGGCTGTCGGCTCCGGCCTCGGCACGGCAGCGGTCATCGTGATGGACAAGTCCACCGATATCGTCCGTGCGATCAGCCGTATTTCGGCTTTCTACAAGCACGAGAGCTGCGGCCAGTGCACGCCGTGCCGCGAAGGCACGGGCTGGATGTGGCGCATGATGGAGCGCCTGCGCACCGGCGATGCGCATATCGATGAGATCGACATGCTGCAGCAGGTGACCAAGCAGGTGGAGGGCCACACCATCTGCGCGCTGGGCGATGCTGCGGCATGGCCGATCCAGGGCCTGATCCGTCACTTCCGCCCCGAGCTGGAGCGTCGCATCGGCGAACGTCACGGTCTGGCCGAGGCGGCAGAATGAAGACGCTGCGCGCGACAGGGGGGCTTTTCGGAGCCCTGGCGCTGGCAATCGTTGGCGCGGGAGTATCTGCGCCGGTCGCCGCCGATCCGGGCGCGGAGAACACCCTCGCACTGGAAGCTCTGCACAATTACGCGCTGTGCGCGGTGCAGCGTACGCCGGACGGCGCGGTCAAGCTGCTGGCCATGGACCACACCTCGGCGGAGTATAACGCCGCCCTCAGGCGCTTCGGCAGGGGCCACGATTACTGCACGCGTCCGGGAACGGAGCTGAAGTTCACCGGACTGCCGTTCGCCGGTGATCTTGCCGAGGCCGTTCTGGCTACCCGCTACGAAGGGCGTTCGCTTGCGAATGCCGCCGCCGCGCTGGATGCCGAGCGCAAAAAGGCGGCAGGACAGGACGCGGACGGCAAGCCGGTCGATGCCCCGACGCTCCGTGCCTTTGCCGCATCGCACGCGGATACCGTCTCGGAGGCTGTCGGCCTTTGCGTGGTGTTGCAAAAGCCCGAGGCGGTCGCGGCGCTGCTCAAGACCTCGCCCAATTCCGCTGAGGAACTGGCAGCGCTCCAGCCTACCGGCTCCGACCTTCCCGGCTGCGTGCCCGAAGGCGTGACCATGAAGCTCAACCGTCCGGCGGTCCGCGCGATGTACGCGCTTGGTGCCTACCGCCTGCTGGCCGGTCCCCAAGTCCACCCGGAAGGCTGAAACGATGCCAAAAGTCAAAGTTGACGGCGTAGAGCTCGAAGTTCCGGCAGGCGCCACCGTGCTGCAGGCCTGCGAGCTTGCCGGCAAGGAAATCCCGCGTTTCTGCTATCATGAGCGGCTGTCCATCGCGGGCAACTGCCGCATGTGCCTCGTCGAGGTGAAGCCCGGACCGCCCAAGCCGCAGGCTTCCTGCGCGCTTCCCGCCGCCGAAGGCCAGGAGATCCGCACGGATTCCGAGATGGTGAAGAAGGCACGCGAAGGGGTGATGGAGTTCCTGCTCATCAACCACCCGCTCGATTGCCCGATCTGCGATCAGGGCGGCGAGTGCGACCTTCAGGACCAGTCGATGGCCTATGGCCGCGGCGCTTCGCGGTATCACGAGCACAAGCGCGCCGTGACTGAGAAGTACATGGGGCCGCTGATCCGCACGCAGATGACCCGCTGCATTCACTGCACCCGTTGCGTCCGCTTCTCGGAGCAGATCGCGGGCGTCAGCGAGATCGGCGCGCTCTATCGCGGCGAGAACATGCAGATCACGACCTATCTCGAACAGGCTGCAAAGCACGAGATGTCGGCCAATGTGATCGATCTGTGCCCGGTCGGCGCGCTCACTTCGCGTCCTTACGCGTTCGAGGCACGGCCGTGGGAGCTTAAGAAGACGCTCGGCATCGACGTGTCCGACGCGTGCGGTGCGAATATCCGCATCGACGCGCGCGGCCGCGAAGTCCTGCGCATTCTTCCGCGCATCAACGATGACGTGAATGAGGAATGGATCAGCGACAAGGCGCGGTATCAGGTCGATGGCCTGATGAAGCGCCGTCTCGACCGGCCCTATCTGCGCCGCGACGGCAAGCTTGTTCCGGCAACGTGGAGCGAAGCGTTTTCCGCCATCGCCACGCTGAATCCGGGAGCGTCGATTGCGGCTGTCGCAGGCGACATGCTCGATTGCGAAACGATGTTCGCCGCCAAGGCGCTCGTCGGCGCGCTGGGCTCGGACCTGCTCGAAGGCCGCCAGACCGGCATGGACTACGATACGTCCAGCCTCGCGTCGGTGAACTTCAACACGACGTTTTCGGGTATCGAAACCGCCGATGCGATCCTGATCGTCGGCTCGATGGTCCGCTGGGAAGCGCCGCTGGTCAACGTTCGCCTGCGCAAGGCGGTACGTCGCGGCGCCAAGGTGTTCCTGATCGGCCCCGAGTGGGAGACCACGTTCGGCGGCGAGTTCCTGGGCGATGACCTGCCGGTGCTCGGTAACCTGCCGCAGCATGTTGCGGAGGCGCTGTCGAACGCATCGCGTCCGGCCATGATCCTGGGCGGTGCGGCCCTGGGCAGGGGCGGTCTCGAAGCCGGACTTGCCGCAGCTGCGCAGTTCAACCTCGTGCGCACGCTGGAGGATGGTTCGAGCTGGAACGGCTTCAATGTCCTGCACATGGCAGCGGCCCGCATGGGCGGCCTGATGCTCGGCTTCGCGCAGAAGGGCGGTCTTGCGGATCTCGTGGCGGCAAAGCCCAAGGTCCTGATCTCGCTCGGCGCGGACGAAGTGGACTATGCCAAGTTCGCGGATTCGATGATCGTCTATATCGGCCATCACGGCGACAAGGCTGCCCACGCGGCTGACGTTATTCTGCCGGGGGCCGCCTTCACCGAGAAGGCAGGCACTTACGTCAACACCGAAGGCCGCGTGCAGCTTTCCGACAAAGCGGTGTTCGCACCGGGCGATGCGCGCGAGGACTGGACGATCCTTCGTGCGATGGCCGATGCCTTTGGCGTGAATGTCGGGTTCGACAGCTTCGATGAACTGCGAAATGCAATGATTTCAGCGGTTCCTGCACTTGGCATCGAAGATCTCGCAGATTACGGCACGGCTCTCAACGCCGGTGGCGGTTCAGCATCCGGTGCGATCGCCTATCCGATCAAGGACTTCTACATGACCAACCCCATCGCCCGCGCCAGCGCGACGATGCAGCAATGCTCGGCCGAGCTGTTGCATGGCGAAGAGATCGCGGAGGCCGCGGAATGACCGCTTTCTTCCAATCTTTGGGAATGAGCCACGATTGGGCTTGGTTCATTTCCACGATCTGCGGGATTTTGCTGATCGCGCTGCCGCTACTGCTGGCCGTTGCCATGATCATCTATCTCGATCGCAAGATCTGGGCGGCCATGGCGCTGCGTCGCGGCCCCAACGTGGTCGGCCCGTTCGGCCTGCTGCAGTCCTTCGCGGATGGTCTGAAGGTGTTCCTCCAGGAAACCATCGTTCCTTCGGCGTCGAACAAGGGTCTGTTCCTGATCGCGCCGATCGTGACCTTCACGGTCGCGCTGATGGCCTGGGCGGTGATCCCGTTCAACTCGGGTGCTGTGCTGGCCAACATCAACGTCGGCCTGCTCTATGTGCTCGCGATCAGTTCGCTGGGTGTCTACGGCACGATCATGGCGGGCTGGGCGTCGAACTCGAAATACCCGTTCTTCTCCGCTATGCGCGCTTCGGCACAGATGATCAGCTACGAAGTCTCGATCGGCTTCATCCTGGTCTGCGTGGTGCTGTGGGCGGGAACGTTCAATCTGAACGATATCGTCGCAGCCCAGAAGGGCCATGGCTTCGGTATCGTCAACGCCTTTGCCTGCAACGTCTTCCTGTTCCCGATGTGGGTGATGTTCCTGATCTCGGGCCTCGCCGAGACGCAGCGCGCGCCCTTCGATCTGGCTGAAGCGGAATCGGAACTCGTCGCCGGTTATCAGACCGAATACTCGTCGATGGCCTTCGCGGCCTACTGGCTTGGCGAATATGCCAACGTCATCCTGATGTGCGCGCTCAACGCGACGCTGTTCTGGGGTGGTTGGCTGCCGCCGCTCAATATTCCGATCCTTTACGTGGTGCCGGGCTTCATCTGGTTCCTGGTCAAGGTTCTGTTTGGCTTCTTCGTGTTCAGCTGGATCAAGGCGACGGTGCCCCGTTACCGTTATGACCAGCTGATGCGCCTGGGCTGGAAGGTCTTCCTCCCCACCTCGCTGCTGTTCGTAATCCTCGTCAGCGGCTACCTCATGGCTACCGGACACTTCGCATGACCGTCGGACACTTCATCAAGAGCTTCACGCTCTGGGAGTTCGTGAAGGCGCATGGGCTGACTCTGAAGTATTTCTTCAAGCCCAAGGCCACCGTGAACTACCCGTTCGAGAAGAACCCGCTTTCGCCGCGTTTTCGCGGGGAGCACGCGCTTCGCCGTTATCCCAATGGTGAGGAACGCTGCATTGCCTGCAAGCTGTGCGAGGCGATCTGCCCAGCGCAGGCTATCACGATCGAGGCCGCGCCGCGTGTCGACGGTTCGCGCCGTACCACGCGCTACGACATCGACATGACGAAGTGCATCTATTGCGGCTTCTGTCAGGAAGCCTGTCCGGTGGATGCGATCGTTGAGGGACCGAACTTCGAGTTCGCGACCGAAACGCGCGAGGAACTTCTCTACGACAAGGCCAAGTTGCTGGCCAACGGCGACAAGTGGGAGCGGGCGATTGCCGCGAACCTTGAAGCCGATGCGCCGTATCGCTGAGGGGAGGGCTTCATGATCCATATAATCGCCTTCTATCTCTTCGCGGTGATGACCATCGCGGCTGCGGCCTGCACGGTGCTGGCTCGCAATCCGGTCCATTCGGTGCTCTGGCTGATTCTGGCATTCTTCAACGCCGCAGGTCTGATGGTGCTGACCGGCGCCGAATTCATCGCGATGTTGCTTGTCATCGTCTATGTCGGTGCGGTTGCCGTACTGTTCCTGTTCGTCGTCATGATGCTCAACATCGATTTCGCCGAACTACGGGGCGGATTCGTCAAGTATTTTCCGTTCGGTGCGCTTGTCGCCGTGATCCTGTTGGCAGAAATGGTGTTCGGCATCGGTGCTTACCGGGCCGGTGTTATCCATCTGGGAACGCCCGATGGCCTCGCTGCAGGTCCGGCCGGTGTATCGAACACGGTCGCTATCGGTTCCGTTCTCTACGGTCGCTATCTGTTCCTGTTCGAGGCAGCAGGCGTCATTCTGCTGGTAGCCATGATTGGTGCGATCGTTCTGACCCATCGTCAGCGCGGTGATACCCGTGGCCAGAAGATCAGCCGACAGGTCAAGCGCCGTCCGGGCGATGCTACCGTCAACGTCAAGCCGGAAGTCGGCAAGGGGGTCCAGCTGTGATCGGCATCGAACACTACCTGGTCGTGAGCTCGATCCTGTTCGTGCTCGGCGTTCTGGGCATTTTCCTCAATCGCAAGAACATCATCGTCATCCTGATGGCGATCGAACTGATCCTGCTTGCGGTCAATCTCAACCTCGTCGCCTTCAGTTCCTTCCTCGGAGACCTGACCGGGCAGATCTTCGCCATGTTCGTCCTGACCGTGGCGGCCGGCGAGGCAGCAGTGGGGCTTGCAATCCTCGTGATCTATTTCCGTGGCCGCGGCACCATCGCCGTCGACGACGTCAACCGGATGAAGGGATAAGGCCTTGCACCCGATCCTGTTCATTGTCTTCCTGCCTATTCTGGCAGCGATCGTTGCCGGGCTGTGCAACAAGTCGTTCGGGCTGGTTGCTCCCAAGGTCATCACGACCGGCGCGCTGCTCGTCGCCTGTGTCCTGTCCTGGCCGATCTTCATCGGCTTCCTGAACGGCACGTCCGAAGCGACTGTCGTTCCGGTGCTGAAGTGGGTCCATTCCGGTGGTCTCGTCTTCGACTGGAACCTGCGCGTCGACACGCTGACTGCGGTCATGCTGGTAGTCGTGACGTCGGTCTCGATGCTCGTGCACCTCTATTCGTGGGGCTACATGAGCGACGAGCCGGATCAGCCGCGCTTCTTCGCCTACCTGTCGCTATTCACCTTCGCCATGCTCATGCTGGTGACGGCGAACAATCTGGTGCAGATGTTCTTCGGCTGGGAAGGCGTGGGCCTTGCCTCGTATCTGCTGATCGGTTTCTGGTTCAGCAAGCCGTCTGCAAACGCGGCTGCGATCAAGGCCTTCGTGGTCAATCGCGTGGGCGATCTTGGCTTCATGCTCGGCATCTTCGGCGTGTTCTGGGTGTTCGGCACGGTCTCGATCCCCGAGATCCTGAAGGCTGCACCGGCGATGGCAGGTTCGCAGATCAGTTTCCTGGGCAGCCACTTCGACACCATGACGGTGCTGTGCATCCTGCTGTTCATCGGCGCGATGGGCAAGTCGGCGCAGCTTGGCCTGCACACCTGGCTGCCTGACGCAATGGAAGGCCCGACCCCGGTGTCGGCGCTGATCCACGCGGCGACGATGGTCACGGCGGGTGTCTTCATGGTCTGCCGTCTGTCGCCGCTGTTCGAGACGAGCCCTGCGGCGATGACCTTCATCACCTTCATTGGTGCGGCGACCTGTATCTTCGCGGCGACTGTCGGCTGCACGCAGTGGGACATCAAGCGCGTCATTGCCTATTCGACCTGTTCGCAGCTGGGCTACATGTTCTTCGCCGCAGGCGTGGGGGCGTTCGGCTCTGCCATGTTCCACCTCTTCACGCACGCTTTCTTCAAGGCGCTGCTGTTCCTCTGCGCCGGTTCGGTGATCCATGCGATGCACCACGAACAGGACATGCGGTACTATGGCAATCTGTGGAAGAAGGTGCCGATCACCTTCGTTGCCATGACGCTGGGTACGCTGGCGATCACCGGCTTCGGTCTGTTCGGTTGGGGCTTTGCGGGCTACTTCTCGAAGGACTCGATCATCGAGGCGGCCTATGCTTCGGGCAGCAACATGGGTCTGTTCGCCTACTGGATGGGCGTGCTCGCCGCGCTGCTGACGAGCTTCTACTCGTGGCGCCTGGTGTTCCTGACCTTCTTCGGCAAGCCGCGCTGGGCGCAGTCCGAGCATATCCAGCATGCGCTGCACGATGCCCACGGCCATGGGCACGCGGATCATTCGCACGCTCACGACCATGGCGTGCACGACGACGGTACGGGTGGTTATCATCCGCACGAGAGCCCGTGGGTCATGTGGCTGCCGCTGGTTCTGCTGTCGGTCGGCGCGGTCGCGGCAGGTGCGGTGTTCGAGGATGCCTTCGTCAGCCCTGGCTCCGGCGAGTTCTGGAAGGGGGCGCTGGTCTACAACGAGAACCTGCTCCATGCGATGCACGGCATCACCGGGCTGGTGAAGTACATGCCCTTCATCGTGATGGTGATCGGTTTCGTGATCGCCTGGTACGGCTATATCCGGAACACCCGCTTCCCGGCAGCTGTCGCGAAGCAGCTCGGCCCGATCTACACCTTCATCTATCGCAAGTGGATGTTCGACGACCTGTACGACTTCCTGTTCGTGCGCCCGTCGATGTGGCTCGGCCGTGAGTTCTGGGACGTGCTGGACATCAACGTGATCGACAGGTTCGGTCCCGATGGTGTGGCCTGGCTCGTCGCCAAAAGCTCCACTTACGCGCAGAAGGTCCAGACGGGCTATCTGTACAGTTATGCACTTGTCATGCTGCTGGGGCTTGTCGCCGCCATCAGCTGGGCGATCGCGGGATAAGATGATGAGTGGTTTTCCGATCCTCAGTCTGATGCTTCTGGTGCCGTTTGCGGCGGCACTGGTCTGTCTGTACCTTGATGCGAAGGCGGCGCGCATGCTTGCGCTCGTCGCCACGCTCGCGGACCTGGCCCTTGGCATCGTGCTCTGGCTGAATTTCGATGTGGGCGGCGCCCAGTGGCAGTTCACTGAACGCGTGCCGCTGTTCGCCGGCTTCTCCTATTCGCTTGGCGTCGACGGCATCGCCATGCTGCTGATCGTCATGACGGTCTTCCTGATGCCGATCTGTATCGGTGCCAGCTGGAAATCGATCCAGAACCGCGTCAGCGAGTACATGGCGATCTTCCTGCTCATGGAAACGCTGATGATCGGCGCTTTCGCGGCGCAGGATCTGTTCCTGTTCTACATGTTCTTCGAAGGCGGCCTGATCCCGATGTACCTCGCGATCGGCATCTGGGGTGGTCCCAACCGCATCTACGCCTCGTACAAGTTCTTCCTCTACACGCTCGTCGGCTCGGTTCTCATGCTGATCGCGATGCTGTGGATGGTGAACCAGACCGGCACCAGCTTCATCCCGACGCTGATGGCCTACAACTTCGATCCGCATGTCCAGACCTGGCTGTTCCTGGCCTTCTTCGCGAGCTTTGCGGTGAAGATGCCGATGTGGCCGGTCCACACCTGGCTCCCTGCCGCGCACGTCGAGGCGCCGACCGCAGGCTCGATCATTCTGGCAGGCGTGCTGCTGAAGATGGGCGGCTACGGCTTCCTGCGCTTCTCGCTGCCGATGTTCCCGGAAGCCTCGGCGTACTTCGCGCCGCTGGTCTGGGCGCTGTCGATGGCGGCGGTCATCACCGCCTCGCTGATCGCAGCCGTGCAGCAGGACATGAAGAAGCTGATCGCCTATTCCTCGGTCGCGCACATGGCCGTCGATGCGGTGGGCCTGTTCGCCTTCAACCAGCAGGGTCTTGAAGGCGCGATGATCCTCATGCTCAGCCACGGTGTCGTTTCGGGCGCGTTGTTCCTGTGCGTGGGCGTGCTTTACGACCGCCTGCACACCCGCGAGATCATCCGCTATCGGGGCCTTGCGGTGAACATGCCGCGCTATGCGCTGTTCTTCATGATCTTCACCATGGCCTCGATCGGTCTTCCGGGCACGAGCGGCTTCGTCGGTGAGTTCCTGAGCCTTGGCGGCGTGTTCCGCGTCTCCACCTGGACGGCGGCGGTCTGCACCACCACGATCATTCTTGGCGCGGTCTACATGCTTTACATGTACCGCAAGGTCGTGTTCGGCGCGCAGGTCAACGCCGATGCCGCCGCCATGCGCGACATCGATCTTCGCGAGTTCCTGATGGTTCTGCCGATGGCGGCTGTGGTGTTCTGGATGGGTGTCTACCCGGAAAGCTTCATTGCACCGATGCGCGCGGACATTGCCGCGATCGACGCAAGGCTCGAAGGCGCCAAGCCGAAGGAAGACGCCAAGGTCTTCATGCCTAGTAACAAGAAGCCTGCGCAGGCCGAAGCCGCGCACGAGGGGGCACACTGATGGACTGGTCGCACTCCCTGCGCCTTATCGCGCCGGAAGAAACGCTGAGCATCGCAGGCCTCGTCCTGCTGATGATCGCCGCCTGGGGCGGTGACAAGGCTGCGAAGCTGATCTCGGTTCTTGCCGTTGCAGTGCTGGTCGGCGTGTCGTTCATGGTCGCGCCTGCCCTGTGCGGCGGCGTTATGGGCGAGCAGGCTTCGGCCTTCTATGGCCAGTTCCAGGCGGACGCCTTCGCGTCTTACGCCAAGATCCTGATCTATCTGTCCTCGGCAGTGGGCCTGATCGTGGCGCCTGCGTACTTCGATCGCTTCAAGGCGATGCGGGCCGAATATCCGATCCTCGTGATCTTTGCCGCGCTCGGCATGGGCATGATGGTGTCTGCGGGCGATCTGCTGACGCTGTACATCGGCCTCGAGATGAACTCGCTCGCCGCCTATGTGCTGGCTGCATTCCTGCGGGTCGATGATCGTTCGGCGGAAGCGGGCCTCAAGTACTTCGTGCTGGGCTCGCTGGCATCGGGCATCCTGCTGTTCGGCATGAGCCTGACCTACGGGTTCACCGGAACGACCTCGTTCGACGGTATCAGCGCGGCGCTGTCGCACGGTCTGTCGAATGGTGCGCTGTTCGGTATCGTCTTCATGCTGGCCGGTATGGCCTTCAAGATCAGCGCCGTGCCGTTCCATATGTGGACGCCCGACGTCTATGAAGGCGCGCCGACGCCGGTGACGACGTTCTTCGCGACGGCGCCGAAGGTCGCCTCGCTGGCGCTGCTGATGCGTATCGTGTTCGAGGCGTTCGGCGATCAGGCGCATGCCTGGCAGCAGATCGTCATGTTCCTGGCGCTGGCCTCGATCGTGATCGGCGCTCTGGGCGCGATGGGGCAAAGCAATATCAAGCGCCTGCTCGCCTATTCGTCGATCAACAACGTGGGCTTCCTGCTCATCGGCCTGTCGACCGCGACGCTCAGCGGCGCCACGGGCATGCTGATGTACCTCGGCATCTATGTCGCGACCTCGGTTGCCAGCTTCGCGGCGGTGCTGCTGCTGCGCGATGCGGATGGCAATGCAGTGGAGGAGATCCCGAAGCTGGCCGGTCTGTCGCGGACGCGCCCCGGTCTTGCAGCGGGGCTCGCCATGGTGATGTTCAGCCTTGCCGGTATTCCGCCGCTGCTGGGCTTCTGGGGTAAGGTCGTGGTGTTCCAGGCCGCCGTGCAGGCCCATATGGTCCCGCTCGCCTCGATCGGTATCGTCGCTTCGGTGATCGGCGCCTTCTACTATCTAAAGGTCGTCAAGATCATGTACTTCGACGAGCCCGCCGATGTGGTGAAGGGCAAGGGCGACGTGGCGCATTACGTGCTGCTGACGGTTGCGACGCTGTTCATCTCGCCGCTTGGCTATCTGGCGATGGGCTGGCTGAACGGTCTGGCTGCTACCGCTGCCAAGGCCCTGTTCGCTGGCGCGTAACCGAGCCAGAGCTTGATCCAGATTGTACCTGAAACCGGATCGACGAACGCCGATCTGTCCGATGCCCTGAGGGGAGGAGAATACCTCCCCGAGGGGCATTGGCTTTTGGCGGACCGGCAGACGGCAGGCCGGGGACGGCTTGGCCGGACGTGGTTCGACGGCCGCGGCAACTTCATGGGATCGGGAATCGTTCGTGCAGGGCATGGCGATCCGCCGGTCGCGTCGCTGGCGCTGGTGGCCGGGCTCGCGGTGCAGGATGCGCTGTCAGGCTGGCTAGGGCGCAACGCCGACCTTCGCCTGAAGTGGCCCAACGATGTGCTGCTGGATGGAGCAAAGATCAGTGGCGTCTTGCTGGAAGGCGTCGCCGGTGCCGTGATCGTGGGGATCGGCGTCAATCTTGTCGCTGCCCCGGATTTGCCGGACAGGGCGACGACTTCGCTTGCCGCGCATGGCATCGAGGTTTCGCGCGACGCGTTCGCCGATGCGCTTGTCCGCAGTTTCGCGACGGAACTCGAACGCTGGCGGCTTGGCGGACTTGCGCCGCTGGTGCGCCGCTGGCAGAGTGCGGCGCATCCGGTGGGTACGCCTTTGCGCGTGATCGCACCGGGTGAAGGACCGGTAGAGGGTACTTTTGCGGGATTGACCGAGGATGGCAATCTGCGGCTCACGCTCCATGACGGGTCGCTGCGCACGATCCACGCCGGGGATGTCGACCTGCCGAGACCGGCATGACGTTTCCGTCTCGACCGCCCGCCGTTTTTTGAAGGACTGACACTTTCCATGCTGCTCGCCATCGATGTCGGCAATACCAACGTCGTCTTTGCCCTGTTCGACGGCCGCGAAATGCGCGCGCGCTGGCGTATCGCCACCGATCCGCGCCGTACCGGTGACGAATATGCCGTGTGGCTGATGCAGTTGCTGGCCATCCGCAAGGTCGATCCGAAAGAGGTCGAGCGGGTCATCATCGCAACGGTGGTGCCGCGTGCGCTGCACAATCTCGAAATTCTCTGCCGTCACTATTTCGATGTGGAGCCGCTGATCGCCGGGCAGGGCTGCGCCGAATACGGCATCGAGATCGACGTCGATCAGCCGCGTTCGCTGGGCGCGGACCGCGCGATCAACGCGATCGCCGCGCACGAGAAATATCCGGGCGACCTGATCGTGATCGACTTCGGGACAGCGACCACGTTCGATGTCGTCGATTTCAACGGCACGTACAAAGGCGGGATCATCGCGCCGGGCATCAATCTCTCGCTCGATGCGCTGGTGGGCAACACGGCAAAGCTGCCGCGCATCGCCATCCGTGCACCGGAGAGCCGCAGCGTCATCGGCCGGAACACCGAAGACCAGATGCTGATCGGCGTGTTCTGGGGCTATGTCGCGACGATGGAGGGGCTGATCGCGCGGATGCGTGCCGAGATCGGGCGCCCCGCGAAAGTCATTGCGACCGGCGGCCTGGCCGTTCTGTTTGACGAGGCGACCGATATCTTCGATGCGGTCGATGCCGACCTGACACTCGAAGGCCTGGCGATTCTGGCTGAAAGGGCTGCGCTTAAGTGATTCCCGGTAACGAACTGATTTTCTGCGCGCTCGGCGGTTCGGGCGAAATCGGAATGAACGTCAATCTCTACGGCTGTCAGGGCAAGTGGCTGATGGTCGATCTTGGCATGACGTTCGGCATGAACGAATATCCGGGTGTCGAACTGGTGTTTGCTGACCTCGATTTTATCGAGCAGCAGCGCGACAACCTGCTGGGCATCGTGCTGACCCACGCGCATGAAGACCATATCGGCGCGGTGCCGTACTTCGCGCAGGAACTGAACGTTCCCATCTATGCGACGCCGTTCACCGCGCGTCTGGTGGCCGCCAAGCTGGAAGAAGCGGGCATTCTCGATGAGATCGAGTTAATCGTCGTCGACAACCTCGACAAGTTCGAGATCGGTCCGTTCGGTATCAGCTACCTGCCGCTCGCACACTCGATCGCCGAGGGGCATGCCCTGCTGATCGATACGCCGTTCGGCCGGATCTTTCATACCGGCGACTGGAAGCTCGACGACGAGCCGCAGGTGGGAACGCCTGCCACGGCGGAAGAACTCAAGGCCATTGGCGACGATGGCGTACTGGCGCTGGTCTGCGATTCCACCAATGTCTTCAACCCCAAGGCATCCGGCTCGGAAGGCGATGTCTATCGCGGGCTGCTGGACGAAGTGAAGCGCTGGAAGGGCCGCCGGGTGCTGGTCACGACCTTCGCTTCGAACGTGGCGCGCCTGCATACGCTGGGACGTATCGCAAAGGCCACCAACCGCAGGCTCTGCGTTGCCGGGCGCTCGCTCGACCGGATCATCGAGGTTGGGCAGGCCAGCGGCTATCTCAAGGAAATGCCGGACCTCGTCGATTTCGAGACGGCGATGAACCTGCCGCGCGGGGAAGTGCTGTTCATCGCCACCGGCGGTCAGGGCGAACCGCGTGCAGCGCTTTCGCGCATTTCGGAAGGCAACCATCAGATCTCGCTGGAGGCGGGTGACGTGGTGCTGTTCTCCAGCCGCCAGATCCCCGGCAACGAGATCGCCATCGGCCGCATCCAGAACCGGCTTTCGGATGCCGGTATCGTGCTGGTGACGGATCGCCAGAGCGAGATTCACGTCTCGGGCCATCCGGGGCGACCGGAGCTGGAAGCGATCTATGGCTGGCTGCGTCCGCAGATCCTGATGCCGGTGCATGGCGAGATCCGTCACATGCGCGAGCAGGTGCGGCTTGGCCTGTCGAGCGGCATTCCCGATGCGGTGTTCCAGAAAAACGGCGATCTGGTGCGTCTGGCGCCCGGAAAGCCGGGCAAGTTCGGCGAGGTCGAGCATGGCCGCCTGGTTCTGGACGGCGACATCATCGCGCCTGCCGATGGACAGGCCGTGGTGATGCGCCGCCGTCTGGCGCACAACGGCGTGGTCTCGGTGGCTGCGGATGGTCGCGGCAAGGTCGAGGTTTCGGCGCTGGGCCTGCCGCTCGAAGAAGATTACGAGACGTTCCTCGATGAAGCCCGCCGCGATGTGGCGGATGCTCTGGGCAAGACGCGCAAGCGTTCGCGCGAGGACCGGGTCGAGGCGATGCGTCTTGCCGTTCGCCGTGCGGCAACGCGCTGGAGTGGCAAGAAGCCGCAGGTGCAGGTCATGCTGCTGGAGGACTGATCCGGCAGATTGAAAGAGCGATGGGCTGGACCGCGGACAATCCCGGCGCCCTGTCGCTCTCCTTGGGAGAGGATGCCGATGAAGCCCCTGTCTATGCTGGCCGTCTACTGGCTTCTGTGGGTGTTCAGCGCGTTTCTGGTCATGCCCTTCGGGCTGCGCACGCCCGATGAAGTGCGCGACCACAACGTCGGCAAGGGCCATGCCGACAGCGCTCCTGTCAACTTCCGCCCGCGACGGATCGCGATACGCGCAACGGTGCTTGCTGCCATCCTGTTCGCGCTGTTCTACCTGAACGCGCAGGAGGGCTGGGTGACATTTGCCGACCTCAACGTGTTCGGCCGCCCTCCGGTCAAGGATCTCGGGTACTAAACGAGGTGAGGCGCTTGCGCCTGCCGTATATCAACAGCCGGATCAACCGCGCAGGCGCTCGATCCCTTGTGCCAGCGCAACGTAGAGCTTGCCCATGTCCGACGACAGCAGGGTGACGCCCAGCGCCTTGCCGTCACGCGTGGAGAGAATCTGGCGCAGGATCGATTCGAAATCGTGGATGTAGCGGTTCACATGATCGCGGAAGGCATCGTCGCGCTCGTAGGTCTGCTGGATCGCCTTGACCTGCCCTGCATCGAGCAAGCTGACGGCACGTCGCGTGAAGATACCGCGATCGCCGCGAAGGTAGGATGCCCAGGCCGTGTCGGTGACATCGACAGAAAGGGCGCCCGCAATGTCGATGGCATGAGAATTGAGCGATTCGCTGATGATCGCGGCGCGCCGGGCGAAGTCGTTGTCGACCTGCTCCTCGGCCCTGGTGCGGGCATCCGCGACGCGCGCTTCGAGATTACCGACCAGTTCATCGACACGGGCCAGTTCCTCACGAAGCTGGCCTGTCGCTTCATGCGTGACGCCAGAGGCATGGGCCACGGCCTGTTCGAGCCGCCCCGAGATTTCTGCCACCTTGGCGCGCATCGCCTTGTCGATGGCCTTGTCGCTTTCTTCACCGAGACGAGCGGCAAGGGCCAGCACGCGCGCGGCGGTATCGGTCTCGATGGAGGACACCGCTTCTCCAGCGCTGGTCGCCAGAGTGTGAACGGCATCGTGCAAAGCGCCTTGTGCTTTGTCCGCCGTGCGATCGGTTGCTTCTTCGAGTTCGAGCAGGGAGAGGCGCAAGCCGTCGAGAAGCGAGGCATGGGCCTTGCCGCTGGTCGAAAGGGCTGCCTGCGACTGGAGCAGAGCCGTATTGAGCGCGCCGAGTTGCGACTGGCTGTTTCCAACGCTGTCGGCAAGGCGTTCCCCATTGTCCGCTGAATGTCGCAGGAGATCGAGAAGGCCCGAAACGCCGTGATCGAGCCGGGTCAGTCGATCCTCGTTGATTGACAGCGCTTCGGGCAGGCTGTCATGAACCTGCTTGCCGCTGGCCTGTACGAGTTCGAGCAGGCGCAGCGCGGCATCGGTCAGGCCGGACACATCGCCATCGGCCGAAGCCAGTGTTCCCCGGGCCGCGGAAAGGCGCTCAGCCAGCACGTCGAGCGTGCGGGCAAGGCGTGTCTCTGCGATTTCGGCCTGCTGAACGATGCTGGCCAAGCGCTGATCGTGGCTGTCGAGCAGATCGGAAAGGGCATTGGAGCGCTGCTTGAGCGCGTCCGTGTGTTCGCGATGGCCTGCAAGGCGAGCGGAAACCTCGGTGTCAAGGGCCGCAAGCAGACCGGTCAGGCGGGCAGCGCCTTCGGTTTCGTGCTGGAGCGCCAGCTTGCGGCGCTGCTCGATCTCGCTGTGGAACTGCTCTGCGTCGCGCGTGAGCGACCCGTTCAGTCGGGCGATCTCATCAGCGATGTCGGCAAGACGTTTTGACAGTGTGGAAGTCGCCGCATTCTGATGGTGCTCGATCTCGGCACTGCGGCGCTGTTGTTCTTCTTCCACGCCTGCCAGCGTGCTGCGCAGAGCCAGCAGCGCGCGTTGTTCGCTGTCGCGGAAGGCGCGCGAGACGACATCGCTTTCGTCGCGCAGCGCGCCGAGACGCGATCGCAGGGAGGTAAGGCTCTGGGCTTCCTGCGTATCCAGTTGCAGGCGGGCTTCGTCGATTTCGGTCCCAAGCGCCGTGATCCGATGCCGCATGGCAGCGAGTGTTTCGCGCTCCTGTGAATCCCACTGGCTGCGAAGCGCCTCGCCGTTCTGCGTCAGGACCGCAAATCGCTCATCCGCCAGTACGCGCATCTGCTCAAGTCGCTCGGCGAACATGGCCAGCGTGCCCTGTGTGGTGCGGTTGAGCGCCTCGACCTGACGCTCGCTGGCGATGCCGAACTCGTTGAGCCGGTTGAAGCCCCTGATCATGTCGTCGAGTTGTCCGTGCGCCATGCGTCCGGCACCGGCGATATTGTTGGTGACGTCCTTGGCGGCGTTGGCGATCACCGGCAACTGGTCGCGAAGCTGTTCCATGTTGTCCCGCGCACGGGTGCTGACCGTGCTGATTGTCTCCACGCGTTCCCCGTTTTCGCGAACCAGCTCCTCCAGCCGTGCAGCATTCGTCGAGAGGCGCTCACTGGCAAGCCGCCCCAACGTTTCGAGATCGCGCGACTGCGAGGCAAGGAACTCGCGGGCGAGGCTGAGTTCGCGGTTCACCGATGTCAGGCGGTGTTCGAGCAACAGGGACTCTTGCGAGAGGCGCGATGCCGCATCGCCGAACCGGCGGGCTTCACGCGTACTGCTGCGCAGGACCAGCAGTAGCAGGGCCGCAATGAACGAGGCAGGCATCGCCCATTGTGAGACAAGTGCCGAGACCTGAACGGAACTGGCGCCGGTCAGAGTCTTGCTGTTGGCGAACAGGAAGAAGGCAGTCCATCCCAGCAGGGTGCCACCGGCCACGACAGGCGCGATCCATAATCGCGATCCTTGTGACAAGCTCTGATCGGTCTCGTCCTCGGCGTGAGGATGATATTCCACCCAGGCTTGTTCGGAGTGGACCTGGTCTGGCAGTGGCGAAGGGGGATTGGATGTCTCGGATCCGGACGCGCCGCTGTGCGCCTCGCCTTCGCTGACGCTGCCATTGGACCCGATCGGGACGATCCTGCTCTTTTCCCCTGCCATCCGGACGGGATACTCCCGTGTTCCCGGTGTTAAAACCCTCGATTGAACGAACCGGCGATTAACTGGGGATAGCCGCCACCGGAATCTCTTGCAGCAGCCTCAGCCGCTTTCGGCAATGGCCGACAAGCGCTGCACCGGACTTGCGGAATATTACCGGGTGCAAATCGCTGGCCCTGCTTGGCACTGGGCGGCGGTCAACCTAGATAATGCCCTGGGATATTCGGGAATCACCATTGCGTATCGCTTTGCTCGCCATCACCGAGCCTGCTGTTGCGGGACAGAATACGCCGCGCGCATTCTTGCGCGTGGCGGGGGCGACTGTCGCGCAGCACCAGTTGGGCATCGCGCTGGCATTGGATTGTCAACGGGTGATCTGTCTTGCCCGGCGTCCTTATCCGGAACTGTCAGCCCTTCAGATCGTGGCAGAGAACGCGGGGCTGCAATTCCACGTCGCTGGGGCGAGCCATCAGCTGTCGAGCCTGGTGACGGCGCGCGACGAGTTGGTCGTAATCTCGGAAGGTCTTTTTGCGGATGGTGCCGCAGCAGCGGGGCTGTTGGAGAAGCGGGCGCAGGCCGTTCTTGTGCAACCGGTCGAAAGCGCGGTCGGTGAGGGTTTCGAACGGATCGACATCAATCGCGCTGCGGGGGGGGTCATCCGGATTTCCGCGCAGCTTGTTGAGAAGCTTCATGATCTTCCGTCAGATGTCGAGGTGGCGTCTGCACTGACCCGGATCGCGCTTCAGGCTGGTGTCGAGACGTGCGAGATCGGGGCGTCGTTGCGGAGCAGCGGTGCCTGGCGGATGGTCCGTGACGAGGGTGAGGCACACGATGCGGAAGTGCATTGGTTGCGTTCGCGCCTTGGCGATGGGCAGAATGCCGGGCTGTCTACGCGCGTGGCCGGGTTTGGCGTAAAAGCACTGGGTGCGACGCTTCTTCATGCCGGAAATGCCAGCAACGGGATGAGCCTTGCCGTCCTGGCGTTGCTGTTCATCGGCTCTGTCATGACGTGGTTTTCTATGCTGTGGGCAGGCTTTGCAGCCGTTGCATTGGCCTGCGTGGGCATCGAGGCCGGGCGTCTGCTGCGCAATATCGAGCGGCAGTCGGTGGGGCAGTTGCCTCCGGCCATTACTCGTGCCGAGGTTCTGGCATGGGCAAGGGATGCGGTTTTTACAGGTACGATGCTGGCGGCCCAGCCGATCACGGGAAGCGCCTGGATCGACTGGCTTTATGCGCCGCTCTCGCTGATTTTGCTGCTTTTGTTGATGCCAAGATTGGTTCCCGCGCCCATTGCTTGCTGGGTTTCGGACAGGGCTGCGGTCTCGCTGTTGCTGGTGTTGGCCGCAGTGCTTGGTCAGGTGCAGCCGGCAGTGGAGCTTATCGCGCTGGCGCTCGCGGTAACGTGCCTGTGCATTCCCCGTTCGTTTCGGGAATAACGCCACTTTAACCACTGTGAGGCTAGCGAGGAAGGGATGAGCGATACGCAAGACCATCTCTCCGGTGCCGGTTCCCTTGAAGCCGCGATGCGCGTGCAACTGATGCAGGGCGAGGCCGTTGCACAGGAAGCACGACCAATTCTGCGCCATTTACTGCAGCAGGACAGCAACGATCTGTTCAGCGAAGAGATCGTTGCCCGGGTCAAGGGTATGATCCGATCGCTGGCCCATGCGTTGCAAGATGCGATCTTTGCGGACGATCATTATACCGAAGCCGCGCGGCGGAACATGATCGAGAACGATCTTGTCCATCTGCTGGTGGTCGATGAGGCCATGCTCCAGCATCTCCATGCCATGGCGCTGGAATATCAGGTGACGCAGCGCCTGCAGGCCAGATTATCGCTGGATGCCGTGACGTCTCCATTGGTACGGGAATTGATAGCATCGAGCGATATGCAGCTTCAGTCGCTCGCCATGGCCTATCTGGCGGCGCAGGCGCGGTGGTGCCAGTCCCAGCGTCGGATGGCGATTACGCTTGCGGAATTGCCTGCCGCGCAGTTCGACGTGATCATGGCTGCGCTTCACGGCGTAGCTGCCGAGCATTCTGTCGTTGCCGAACGTCTGCCCGATTGCGTCCGGCGATTGAGAGAAGCGCGCGGCGTGGGACGATGCCGGCTCGACCTTGCCAGAAGCATCGTCGATGCACTGCCTGTTGGCGCCGAGAAGGCCCTATCCATCGAACATGCAGGCGTTGGCCTTTTCGTTTCCACGCTGGCACGCGCCTTGGGTGAAGCGCGCGATCAAGTGGCTTTTTCATTGCACGCCTCGCAGAGTGCGCGCCTGCTGTTACAGCTTCGAGCCGCCGGGCTGCGCGCTGCGGCGGTCGAGTTGCAGTTTGTCATGATCCATCCCGGCCTGCCGTTGCCTGTGGGTATCGAGGCACTGGGAGCAGACCGGGCAGCTGAGGTTTTGGCACAAAGAGGAGGAGCGGCATGAACGCCCGCTTTCCCGTGTTGGCGAAGGTCATGACGGATGCGCTCGATCGCGTCATGATGGCGGAAGAGCCTCTCGCCTCGCTTCAGCTGCATTGCGGCGGTGAAATACCCGGAACGCTGGCAATCCCGGAATTGCTGGAAGTCGTGCGGCTTGCCCGATCGAACAAGGCAGCACTGACACGACAGATTACGGCCTTTGATGGCGCTGAGCATATCTGGGCATGGGTGGATGTCGTACCTCTTGGCGACGAGACCGGTTGCGAGATCCGGTTGCGCACGTGGCAGGCCGGATCCCCCTTGGCCGAGGACGGACATCTTGCGACGCGACGTCGGAATATGACCGACAGGGCCGTTTCAGAGTTGACGGCAGTGCTCGATAGCCAGCAGCGCGTGCTTGCCGCCCACTCCGGTTCGGATGCGCTGGCAGGGCTGCAGCAGATCTTCATGGAGGCGGTAGGGCGTCCCTGGACAGATATCCTGCAGCCGGTGGGACTCCCGGGGCTGCATGGCCTCCACTGGCGACTGCTGGACGGCGTGGAAGTAACGGTATCAGGCTCGACGCGGCGTTGGTACGTTTCGCTCGTACCCCAATTGCAACCCGGTGCCGAACCAGCGGGATTCGATCTCCTTCTCCTGTCGGATGAACCGGAGGAGCTTGTAGACATTCAGCCGTCGGTAGGTGCCGATTTCGGCCCTGAACCGCTTTCCGGCGGCGTGGTGGCGCAGGATCTCGCCCCGGCGCTTCGGCAGCCGATCTCGCGCGTGATTGCCAATGCCGAGACCATTCGTTCGCGTCTGGCAGGCCCCTTGCCCGATGCCTATGCGGAATATGCCGGTGAGATCGTGGCGGCGGGTACTCTGCTCGCCGGATTGCTGGACGACTTCGCGGACCTCGAAGTCGTCGAGAATGCAGGTTTCAGCGTCGATTGCGAGGAAATCGATCTGGTGCAGGCGGCGAGACAGGCTGCCGGCATCCTGAATGTGCGGGCGCTGGAAAAGAATATTCGTGTCGAGCCCCCCGGTCTCGCTCAGGAACTGAGTGCGCGCGGAGAGTTCCGCCGGGTTCTTCAGGTTCTTCTCAACCTGATCGGCAACGCTATTCGGTATTCTCCGGAGAATAGCCGTGTGGAAGTGGCGATTGAGGAAGGCTTGGCCGGCCAAGCGCACAGCGTCCACGTGACCGACGAGGGGCCGGGGCTCACGGAGGAGGAGCAGCGCAAGGTTTTCGAGCGTTTCGAGCGTCTGGGGCGCAGCGGAGACGGTGGATCGGGACTGGGGCTTTATATTTCCCATCGGCTTGCTGCCGCGATGGGGGGCGAGCTCTCTGTTTCCAGCGTCAAAGGCCAGGGCGCGCGTTTTACATTATCGTTACCGGCTTTTTAGAACTGACGAATCGGTCGATCTCCCGGGATCAGCGTGGACAGGCACGAAAAAAGGCCCCGTTTCCGGGGCCTTTTCCTTATCCGATGATCGGATCTGCAAGTGTTCAGCGCTGGGCCAGCGGCACGTAATCGCGCTGCGTGGGGCCAGTGTAGAGCTGGCGCGGACGGCCGATCTTCTGGCCTGGATCCGAGATCATTTCGTTCCACTGCGCGACCCAGCCCACGGTGCGGGCCAGCGCGAAGAGCACGGTGAACATCGTGGTCGGGAAGCCGATCGCCGAAAGAATGATGCCTGAGTAGAAATCGACGTTCGGGAACAGCTTCTTCTCCGCGAAGTACGGATCGGACAGCGCGATTTCCTCAAGACGCAGGGCGGTCTCGAAGACCGGATCCGTAACCTTGAGCGCGTTGAACACCTCGCGCACGGTCTTCTGCATGACCGTCGCGCGCGGATCGTAGTTCTTGTACACGCGGTGACCGAAGCCCATCAGACGGAACGGATCGTTCTTGTCCTTGGCGCGATCGATGTAGTGCTGGATGCGATCGGGCGTACCGATCTCGCGCAGCATGTTGAGAGCAGCCTCGTTGGCACCGCCGTGTGCGGGCCCCCAGAGGCAGGCAATGCCGGCCGCGATGCACGCGAACGGGTTCGCGCCCGACGAACCGGCAAGGCGCACGGTCGAGGTCGAGGCGTTCTGCTCGTGGTCTGCATGCAGGATGAAGATGCGGTCCATGGCCTTTTCGACCTCGGGCAGCACTTCATACTCTTCCGCCGGCACACCGAAGGTCATGCGCAGGAAATTGCCGGTGTAGGACAGCTTGTTGTCCGGATAGAGCATCGGCTGGCCGACCGAGTACTTGTACGCGGCCGCAGCGATCGTCGGCATCTTCGCGATCAGGCGATGCGCGCTGATCTTGCGCTGCTCGGGATCGGCAATGTCGGTCGAGTCAGGGTAGAACGCCGAGAGCGCGCCGACCACGCCGCACATCACCGCCATCGGGTGCGCGTCGCGACGGAAGCCGCTGTAGAAGCTCTTGAGCTGCTCGTGCAGCATGGTGTGGCGGCTGATGGTGTACTCGAAGTCCTTCAGCTCTTCCGCGTTCGGCAGTTCGCCGTTCAGCAGCAGATAGCTGGTCTCCATGAACGAAGACTGCTCTGCCAGCTGGCCGATCGGGTAGCCGCGGTGCAGCAGGACGCCTTCGTCACCATCGATGTAGGTCAGCGCGCTTTCGCAGCTGGCCGTCGAGGTGAAGCCGGGGTCGAAGGTGAACTTCCCCGTCTGGCCGTATAGCTTGCGGATGTCGATGACATCGGGACCGACACTGCCCTTGAGGACCGGATATTCGAAATCCTTGCCTTCCGAGCTCAGTTTTGCCTGATCACCCACCTATCCAAACTCCTTTGTTTTATGATTGGGACCCGACCGGGGCAGAGCTTTGCGCGCCGATGCGCGCAAGGCTTTCGTCCCGCCCGAGCAGAACCAGTACGTCGAAAATGCCTGGCGAGGTCGTCTGACCCGTCAGAGCGGCTCGCAACGGTTGTGCGAGCTTGCCGAGCCCGACCCCCAGGTCCTCGGCCATTGCCTTCAGGTTCGCTTCCAGTGCCTCCGGCGCCCACTCGGGCAGACCGGACAGGCGCTCGTGCATCGAGGCGAGGCGCCCCCGCGCCTCGTCGGTCAGCAGCGCCTGTGCCTTCTCGCTGAACGCGAGAGGGCGTTTGGCAAACAGGAAGGCAGCGCCTTCGGCAAGTTCGTTCAGGTCCTTGGCGCGGACCTTGAGTACGGGCATCGCCCGGGCCAGCAGCGCAAGGTCGATGTCGGCATAGCCGGCAGCCTCGACGCGCGGCGCGACCAGCGCGGCAAGGCGCTGATCGTCGGCTTCACGCAGGTAATGCCCGTTGAGATTCTGCAGTTTGGCGATGTCGAAGCGCGAGGGCGACTTGCCGACATCGGCCATGTCGAACCACTCGACGGCCTGCTCGCACGAGATGATCTCGTCGTCGCCATGGCCCCAGCCAAGGCGCAGCAGGTAATTGAACACGGCTTCGGGCAGCAGGCCCATCTCGTCGCGATAGGCATCGACGCCGAGCGCGCCGTGGCGCTTGGAGAGCTTGGCGCCGTCTGCGCCGTGGATCAGCGGAACGTGCCCATAGACCGGGACATCCCAGCCCATGGCGTTCAGGATGGCAAGCTGGCGGAACGCGTTGTTGAGGTGGTCGTCACCGCGAAGGACGTGGGTGACGCCCATGTCGTGATCGTCGACAACTACCGCGAGCATGTAGGTGGGCGTGCCGTCCGAGCGCAGCAGCACGAAATCGTCGATTTCCACGTTCTGGACGGTGACAGCACCCTGAACGAGGTCGACGATCGTCGTCTCGCCTTCGCGCGGCGCCTTCACGCGCACGACATACGAAGCGTCGGCGGGCCAGGTAGAGGGATCGGCATCGCGCCATTCGCTGTCGATGCGGAAGGGGCGGCGTTCTTCCTGCGCCTTCTTGCGGCGCTCGGCGAGTTCGTCCTGCGTCAGATAACAGCGATAGGCATCGCCCGAGGCCAGCATCTGCGCTGCGACTTCGGCATGGCGGTCGGAGCGGGCAAACTGGAACACCGGCGCTTCGTCGCCATTAAGGCCCAGCCAGCGCAGGCCGTCGAAAATGGCTTCGATCGCAGGCTCGGTCGAGCGCTCACGGTCGGTATCTTCGATACGAAGGAGATACTTGCCGCCGTGATGGCGGGCGAACAGCCAGTTGAACAGCGCCGTGCGCGCGCCGCCGATATGAAGGAACCCGGTCGGCGAGGGCGCGAACCGGGTGACGACCGGCCGTTTGCCTGCCGCAGATCCCGTTGCAACCTCGCTTGCCATTTATTCGTCCTTCCTGTCCTATGGGCGCCATGGCCTCTCACGCCGCGTCCCGAAACCGCAGTTCGCCGCCGGTTGATCCGGCGCCCGCTGCGTTGCAGCAGGGGCCTTGGAACACCGCGAGGCGTTTGTCGAGGGGTTTGGCCGGGCTCGAAGAATTTCTTGTCCGGGCGGCATACGAACGCGCGCCGTGGCTGTCAGTTGCATTTGGTGCAGGCATTGTATCGTGGTTCGCGCTTGGCTCTGTGCGGGAGTGGTCCCTGTTCCTCGCATGTGCAACAACGATCATCGGGCTGCTGTGGCTGTTTCGCTCAGTGTATTACAATTATCCGCATATTTTCAAAGCATTGATGGGCATCGTGTTGATGGCGGCGGCAGGCTTGTGCGTCGTTTGGGCGCGTTCGAGCATTATTGGTCCGGCGCCGTTCGAAGGCAGTGGCGTGTCGGAAATCGAAGGGGTTGTGCTTGCTATGCAACCACAACCGGCACTGCATCGCGAACAATTGATTTTGGCTGTTGGGACGCTTTCCGGGTCTGGAGCCTCGAAAGTGCGCGTGAATGTGCCGGATGAGTATCGTGGCGGGGGGGAGAAGGCGGGAGATACCGTCCGCGCGAAAGTCAGACTGATGCCGCCAGCACCGCCGATGTTGCCCGGTGCCTACAACTTTGCCCGCACGGCGTGGTTTTCAGGGTTGTCGGCGACCGGATCGGCGATGTCGGAACTGCGAGTCGTTTCGCATGACGGGGCGCGAGACCGGGTGGGTGAATTGCGCAACCGATTAGCGGCCCATATCCTCGACCGGCTGGGCAAGGATACAGGCGGCATTGCCAGCGCGCTTGCATCCGGCGATGTCGGCGCCATTCCTGAAAGCGACGCGCAGGCGATGCGCGATGCCGGGTTGGCGCATCTGTTATCGATCAGCGGACTCCATGTCAGTGCAGTGATCGCGGCAGCCTATTTTCTCGTCCTGCGCGTGCTTGCGCTGGTGCCTGCGATCGTCTTGCGAACACGCCTGCCGCTTTTGGCGGCGGTATCCGGGGCGATGGCGGGGATCGCCTACACTGTGCTAACCGGATCGCAGGTGCCGACGATGCGCTCTTGCTTTGGGGCGCTACTTGTATTGGCGGCGATGGCGACGGGGCGCGAGGCGCTGTCTTTGCGCATGCTCGCGGTTGCTGCCTTCGGCGTTCTGCTGATCTGGCCGGAAGCCATGGTAGGGCCCAGCTTCCAGATGAGCTTCGCTGCCGTTCTGGCAATCGTCAGTCTCAGTGGTGCGCAGCCGGTCCGGCGATTTCTGGCGCCTCGCGAAGAGGGGGTAATCGCGCGAACCGTCCGTGCGACGGCGATGCTGCTCATCTCGGGAATCGTCGTCGAATTGGCGTTGATGCCCATCGGGTTCTATCACTTTCATCGAGCGGGGCTTTACGGGTCGATTGCGAATGTCATCGCGATCCCGCTGACGACTGTCGTGATTATGCCTGCGGTCGCATTGGCGCTTGTGCTGGATCTTGCCCACCTTGGAGCGCCGGCATGGTGGGTGGCGGGGGAGGCGATCCGCTTTCTGATCGGGCTGGCGCACTGGGTGGCCGAGCGCCCAGGCGCTGTCACGCTGTTGCCGACGATGAGCGGTGTGGCTTTTGCCCTGTTCGCGTTTGGCGGGCTATGGTTGGGACTTTGGCGCGGGTCTGTGCGCCTGTGGGGGCTGTTGCCCGCGTTTGTAGGCGTGCTGTGGCTATGCGCTCTGCAACCGCCCGACATTCTCGTTACAGGTGATGGCCGACATGTTGCCATCGTCGAGGACGAGGGGCGCACTCTGCTGACCCTGCGTAATACCCGCAGCGATTATACCCGCCAGAATATCAAGGAAATCGCCGGCTTTTCCGGAGATCTGCGACCATTGGAGACTTGGCCATCGGCGCGATGCAATGACGATTTCTGTCGTATCGATATTTCGAAGACAGGGCGCTTGTGGCGCGTTCTCCTGTCTCGCGGGCATGAAGCGGTCAGCGAGCGCAGTCTTGCGGCTGCATGCGCCCGCGCCGACATTGTGGTTGCCGATCGCTGGCTTGCATCGAGTTGCCGACCCGCATGGTTATTGATTGATCGCGATGTGCTGGCGCATACCGGCGGCCTGACGATCGATCTGGAACACCAGTCAGTCGATACCGTTGCCGCAGGGCAAGGGGAGCACGGCTGGTGGCGGCCCATACCCAGCGGCACGAACCATCGACTGCGATCCGACGATAGCTCCCGGCCCGACGATCGTTCCCGGCCCGACGATCGTTCCCGGTCAGGCGGGCGTTCCCGGTATGACGGGCGTTCAGTATCGCCTTCAGCGCCATAGAGGCCTGGACCCGGTTGCGAGGTGTTAGCCTGCCTGTCGATTGCAGATGACTGCTCTGCCATGTCGAAGCAGTCATCTGCGGCAATTCAGGTTCAATGGTAGCGACGCAGCAGGCCAGCGAGCTTGCCCTGAACTTCGACGTCTTGCGGGGCATAGATCTGCGGCTCGTAGGCGGCGTTGGCAGGCTCCAGTCGAACCATGCCGCCCTCCCGCTGAAGATATTTGAGGGTTGCCTCTTCTCCTCGCACAAGTGCCACCACGATTTCCCCGTCGCGCGCTGTATTGGTGCGTTTGACCAGGGCGAAGTCGCCATCGAGAATACCTGCCTCGATCATCGAGTCACCCGAAACCTCCAGCGCATAGTGGTCGCCAGCGCCCAGCAGAGCGGCAGGCACGGGCAGCATCGCGTGCGTTTCAAGGGCCTCGATCGGAACGCCGGCAGCGATCTTTCCATGAAGAGGAATCTCGATCACATCATTGTTGTTTGCCGGGGTGCGAGGCGCCGGCGTACCGCTCCCGAGCGAGGGGGCTGCAACGCCAGCCTCTGCCGGACGGGGGAGAGCGGGCTTGCTGGTGGCATCTTCCGGCTGGCGCAGGATTTCCAGCGCACGGGCGCGGTTCGGCAGGCGGCGAATGAAGCCGCGTTCCTCCAGTGCCGAAATCAGACGGTGGACGCCCGACTTGGACTTGAGGTCGAGCGCTTCCTTCATCTCTTCAAAGCTTGGCGAGATCCCGCTTTCTTCCAGACGGACCTGAATGAACCGGAGCAATTCGTGCTGTTTGCGCGTCAACATGGTCGCTGCCTCTTGCCGATCTGGTGAGGCATGACCGCCTCACTGCTCTAAAGCGTGAACAATGTGAGAACAACTAAGCAACAAATTGCGCCCGGTCAAGCAATACCGCCGTTCCGGATCAAGTAGATGCGCGCACTGTCACCCTGCTGGCGGGGCGGGCTGCCAGCGGGAAGATCGATGAGGGCATTGGCATGTGCCAGCGATGTCAGTGCGCCACTATCGCGCAGGGTTATGGGATGAATCGCTTCGCCGTCCCATATTCCCCGAACGAACTCGCGGCGGCTACCGGTCGCGGGCGTCGAGCCGGCCAAACGGGTGGCGATCGAGCGCGGGGTTGCCATTTCCGCGCCACCCAGCCGGCGTAGCAAAGGGAGCAGGAAGAAATACCCGGTCACGAATGCCGACACCGGATTTCCGGGCAATCCCACGATGACCTGGCGACGGGCACCATTTTCGCGCGTCGCGATCAGCAGCGGTTTGCCGGGCTTGATCGCCACGCACCAAAAAGCGAGTTGCGCCCCCCAGGCTTCCAGCGTGGGCCGGATCAGGTCGTGGTCGCCCACCGAGGCGCCGCCGCTGGTGACGATGACATCGGTATCGCGTTCGCTTTCGAACGCCGCGAGAAGCGCATCCTTACGATCCGCCACCGGACCGATCCGGGTAACGCCATGGCAGAGCGGTGCGGCAAGGGCGGTCAGCATAGCGCCGTTGCTCGCCGGAATGCGATGCAAGGGACAATCGGCGGGATCGTCTGCAAGTTCGTCGCCGCTGTCGATGACGGCGAGTGAGGGAAGGCGATGGACATCGAGCGTGCCATGCCCTGCCGAAAGCGCAAGGGCGAGGCTTGCCGGGCCGAGAGGCGTTCCGGCCGGAATGACGGTGTCGCCCGTGCGAAAATCCATCCCGGCCGGGCGGACGTGGCGGCGGGGCGTGTCCGGGCCGTCGCCGGTCAGGGTGAGAACATCCCCCTCACGGACGACATCTTCCTGTACGATCACCGCTTCTGCGCCTGCGGGAAGCAGAGCGCCGGTGGAGATCCGCACCGCTTCGCCCGCCTTTGGCTTGCCGGCAAAGGGATGTCCGGCAGCGCTTTCGCCGATCATACGCCAGGGGCCTGAAAGATCGTCGGCTCGAACCGCGTAGCCGTCCATTGCCGAGATGTCGGCGGCAGGCTGGGTCCGCCGGGCGAGCAGAGGCGCGGCAAGGCAGCGGCCCGTGGCATCCGGCGTCGCGATCGTTTCCGGCGATAGCGGTTCGACCAGGGCCAGCAGGCGTGCCTGCGCGTCCTCCAGAGGCAGCGGTGGTGTCATACTATTGGCTCCGGCGCGTCGGGCGCGCGCCAGTGGCCGGACTTGCCACCGCGCTTCTCGATCAGGCGGATGTCCTCGATGACCATCGCCTTGTCGAGCGCCTTGGCCATATCGTAGATCGTCACCAGCGCGATTGAGACAGCGGTGATCGCCTCCATCTCGATGCCCGTGCGCCCGGTGAGCGAGGCGGTGGCGGTGGCCCTCACGGCATCTTCCTCGAATGAAAAGTCCAGATTGACGGCGTCGAGCGCGAGCGGATGGCACATCGGAATGAGGTCGCCGGTCTTCTTGGCGGCGAGTATCCCGGCGATGCGCGCGGTGCCCAGCACGTCACCCTTGGGCGCGTTCCCGGCGCGGATCGCTGCGAGCGCTTCGGGCGCCATCGTGATGCGGCCCGAGGCGATGGCGAGGCGCTGGGTCTCGGCCTTGGCTCCGACATCGACCATGCGCGCGGTCCCCTCGGCATCGATGTGGGTGAGCGAGCGGGTCATGCGGTGGACCTTTCCGAAGCCGGCTTCGAAGCGGGGCTGGTTGACACAGTTGACACGGTCCAGGGCATGACTGTCACCTTGGGCGTGACACACTGCCTTACTTGATTGAAAACGCGAAGTTTATCTAAGTTAACGCTGTTACTTTCAAGTGCAAAGGTGTCGCCTTGGCGCTCGGCAGTGTCAGCTGGCAGGGGCAGGGCGTGGAATAGAGGGCGGAACATGCGCTCTGGTTGGCACAATCGCGCGTAGTAGGACAGGGTGCCTGACAAAAACGATATGCTTTCAAAGGGGGGGGGCACCGGCGCAAGATCGGGCAGGCGGGCCGCTGCGAATCCTGTCACAAGCAGCGACATGACGCAGAACCCGCCCCGCCAGAACCCTTACGCCGAACGCTTCGCTGCCGTGATCGCGCTGATCGAGGCCGAGGAGGGGCGTCTCGCCGATCTCGACGCACTGGCCGAGACGGCAGGGTTCTCGCGCTATCATTTTCATCGCCAGTTCCGCAGCGCGACAGGCCTGACGGCACATGATTTCGCGCAAGGCCTGCGACTTCACCGCGCGGCGCATCGCCGCGGCTTCCACCCGCGGACGCGCGTGACCGATCTCGCGTTCGATGCCGGGTACGAAACGCTGGAGGCGTTCACCCGCGCTTTCCGGCGTCAGTTCGCAACCTCGCCCAGCGCCTTTCGCCGCGCGCCGGACTGGAGCGCATGGCGCAATCTGAGCGAGAGACTTCAACTGGCAAGGAGACGTGTGATGACGACCGATACGATGCTAGACAGCGTTGAAATTCGCGATTTTGCCCCCGTGACCGTCGCCGCCATGGAGCATCGCGGCGATCCGGCGAAGCTGGAGGACACCATCCGCCGCTTCATCGACTGGCGGCGCGAGGCGGGGCTGGTGCCGCCGATCAGTCGCACGTTCACGCTGTTCCCGGTCGATCCGCGCAGCGTGCCGGTGGAGGACTATCGACTGGTGCTCTGCGCTTCGGTTCCGGCCGCAAAGCTGGGTGGGTTCAAGGGGGATGCGACTGCCAATGTCGAACGGATCGAGATCCCCGGCGGGCGCGTGGCGGTGCTGCCGGTGCCGGGGCGCGGCATGGACCTCGAAGCCCCGGCCATCGCGCTCTATCGCGACTGGCTTCCTGCCAGCGGCGAGACCTTGCGCGACTATCCGCTGTTCTGCGAGCGCGTTCGGCTCTACCCGATGGTGCCTGAAACCGAGGCGCTCACCGAACTGATGCTGCCGCTGGAGGGGTAGGAGCCTCAGGCTCCGGTCAGCAGCGCGCGGGTGGCGGCGGTGACGTCGGCGTGGCGCATCAGGCTTTCGCCGACGAGGAAGGTGCGGGCGCCGCACGCGCTGAGGCGGGTGAGATCGGTGTGGGTGTTGATGCCGCTCTCGCTCACCAGCAGGGTGCCTTCGGGCGCCAGCGGGGCGAGACGTTCGGTCACGCCGATATCGGTGACGAAGCGCTTGAGGTCGCGGTTGTTCACGCCGATGAGGCGCGACTTCAGCTTGGCCGCGCGGGCCATTTCCTCTTCGTTGTGAACCTCGACAAGGCAGTCCATGCCGTAGCTATGCGCGGCGGCTTCGATTTCGGCCATCAGTACATCGTCGAGTGCGGCGACGATGATGAGGATGGCATCGGCGCCGATGGAACGGGCTTCCGCCACCTGCCACGGATCGATCATGAAGTCCTTGCGGATCACCGGCAGCGAGCAGGCCGCGCGCGCTTCGATCAGGAAGTCCTCGTGCCCCTGAAAGTAGGGGGCGTCGGTCAGTACCGAAAGGCAGGCCGCGCCGCCCTGCTCATAAGCCATGGCGTGCTCTGCAGGGCGGAAATCCTCGCGGATCAGGCCCTTGGAGGGCGAGGCTTTCTTGATCTCGGCGATCAGCGCAAAGCCGGTCTCGGCCCTGGCCCGCAGCGCGGCCTCGAAGCCGCGCGGGGCGCTCTGTTCGGCCGCGCGCGCATTGAGATCGGCGAGCGTGGTCAGCGCCTTGCGGGCGAGAACTTCCTCGCGCTTGGTCGCGCAGATTTCGGTGAGCTTGTCGGCCATCGGGAGAAACCTTGATTAAGTAGATAGAGGCTCAGCGGAGCGTATCGATCCAGCAGTCGAGCAGCGCCTTGGCGAGCCCCTTGTCGATGGCCTCGGCAGCTTCCTCGACGCCTTCGCGCCACGAGGAGACTTCGCCGGCGACCATCAGCGCACCTGCCGCGTTGAGCAGCACTGCATCGCGATAGGCCGAGGGCTCACCCATCAGCAGCCCCCGAAGCGCCGCCGCGTTGTAGGCCGGATCGCCGCCCCGGATCGCATCGATCCCGGCTTCGGGCAGACCCACATCGAGCGGCGCGACGCGGCGCATCGAGACTTCGCCACCGCGAATGTCGGCCACTTCGTTGCCGCCCGCAAGGCTCAGCTCGTCGAGGCCTTCGTCGCCCGAGATCACCATCGAATGCTCGGTGCCGAGCCGCAGGATCGCCTCGGCATAGATCGGCACGTAGGCCGGGCGGGCGATGCCGACGAGCTGGCGCGTGACTTTCGCGGGGTTGGCGAGCGGGCCCATCAGGTTGAAGATCGTGCGGCGCCCGATCGCGCGCCGTAGCGGCATCAGGCGCCCCATGGTCGGGTGGTGGGCGGCAGCGAACAGGAAGCAGATGTTGAGATCGCGCAGCGTCTCTTCCGCCGTCTCTGCCGCGCGGTCGAGATTGAGGCCGAGCGCTTCGAGCGTGTCCGCCGCGCCCGCCTTGGAACTGGCCGCGCGGTTGCCGTGCTTGGCAACGGGCACACCGCAGGCGGCGACCACCAGCGAAACGGCGGTCGAGACGTTGAGCGTGTGGTGCCCGTCGCCACCCGTGCCGCACACGTCGAGCGCATTGGCGGGGGCATCGATGGGGATCATGCGCGCGCGCATCGCTCGTGCCGCGCCGACGATCTCGCTGGCGACTTCGCCGCGCTCGGACAGTGCGATCAGGAACGCGGCGATGGTCTCTTCGGGCACCTCCCCGTCGAGAATAGCGCCGAACGCGGCTTCGGCCTCGTCCTCGGCAATCGGGTGAAGCGGATCGGGGAGGGTGGCGATCACGCGCTCAGGCTTTCTTTCGCGCGCACCCGCTCGGGCAGCACTGCGTCGACACCGCAGGCCTTGAGCCAGTTGGCGAGCATCGCGTGGCCGTGCTCGGTCGCGATCGATTCGGGGTGGAACTGCACGCCGTGGATCGGCAGCGTCCTGTGTCGGAAGCCCATGACGTGATCGTCGTCGCTGCGCGCGTTGACGTGGAGCACCTCGGGAATGTCCTCGACGATCAGCGAGTGATAGCGCGTGGCGGTGAACGGCGAGGGGAGCCCGGCGAAGACGCCGCTGCCATCGTGCGTGACCGGGCTGGTCTTGCCGTGCATCAGCCCACCGCGCACGACTTTGCCGCCGAAATACTGGCCGATCGACTGGTGGCCAAGGCACACGCCCAGCAGCGGAATGCCGCTGTCCGCCGCCGCGCCTACGAGATCGAGGCTGACGCCTGCCTCGTTGGGCGTGCAGGGGCCGGGCGAGATCAGGAAGCCCTTGGCGCCCGAGTCCACGGCCTGCGCGGCGGAAAGCGCGTCGTTGCGCACGACCTCAACCTGCGCGCCCAGCTCCATCAGGTAGTGGACGAGGTTCCAGGTGAAGCTGTCGTAATTGTCGATGACGAGGATCATGGTTTCGCCTTCGTCCTTTTCTCGACGACGATCAAGGGGCCGAGCGCAGGTCCGCCGTCGACACGGCCATGTTCGGGGTCCCACAAGGATGAGACCGAGCCATCGAGGAACAGCGCGTTGCGGCAATGAAGCACGTCGCGCAAATAGCGCGCGAGGCGCCCGAACGAGACCGGGGCATCGGCGATGACGAAATGGGCGTTGCCCGCCTCGTCCACGCCCACTGCGTTGCGCAGCTTCAGGGAAGCGCCATCGCTGTCGAGCTTGGGGTGCAGCTTTCCGTCGATCACCAGCATTGGCCCGGATTGCGTGCCGAAGTCGGGGCGGCTGGAGACATGGGCCTGAAAATCGTCGCTGGTGCGGATCGCCCAAGGACCGTTTGCCGCGCCGTAGAACACGCCGTTGGGCTTGAGGTGAAAGTTGCCCCAGCCATCTTTGGTGTTCAGTTCGTGGGCGCGCTTCCCATTCTCGACGTAGTAGCCGATCGGCAGGCCCTGCGTATCGAACATGCCTGCATTCATCGCGAAGGCGACGGCGGGCTGAGCCTTGCCGCCCTGGGCATGGCTGCGCGCCAGCGCCAGTTCGGAGAGGCTCCGGTAGGGCTTGCCGCCTGCCGGTCCCAGTACGGTTTCGATCCGGTTGTGGCCGGGCCGTGCGGTGCAGTGGGTGAGCGGGGTGCCCTCGAACTGCGCACTTTCGCAGGCGGCGGGCGGCGGGGTCTCGCTGGCTTGCGGAGCAGGCTTCTCGGACTTTGATGGCGAGCACGCGGCGAGGGCTGCGAGCAGGCCCATCGTCAGCGCGAGGCGAGAGGCAGGCTCAACCGCGCGGCGCAGCATTGTCGGGAAGCCCTGTGCGCAGCAGCTTGATTTCGGCGGATGAGAACAACCGCTTGGGCAGCACATCGTCGCGTACGAGGAAGACGCCTTCCAGTTCGCCGCGCAGCTTACGGGCGCTCCAGGGCAGTTGCTCGACCTTGCCGTCGCGCGCCATGGCAAGGCCTTCGCGCGCGACGATGACGTGCAGCGGCCCCTTGTTGGCATCGAGGGTCTGGCGATAGCGGAGTTCGCGCGCCACTTCGGCCTCGAAGCGCGGCTCTCGGCGCCAGTAGTACCAGCCTGCCAGAACGACCATCACGGCCAGTCCGCTCAGCAGATAGAGCGCGTGGAACTGCCCGCCGTTGCCGATCACCATGGCGATGACCGCCAGCAGAAATCCGAAGAACGGATCGCGAAACACCTCGCGACCAAGGCTACGCCGGGCGGTGAGCGCCTCGCGAATATCCGCCTCGGTCAGGACGATTTCGATGTCGCGACCGGCGGGGCGCCCGTTCATGCCCGGGTTTCCGTCACTAAATCCGTCACTGGCCGAAGCCCGGCTCCCCGGCGACGCGCAGGGCTTCGCGGGCAGCGGCGAACAGCGCGCCGGATTTGGCCTCGCACTCGCGGTGTTCGTACTCGGGATCGGAATCGGCGACGATACCGGCACCCGCCTGAACGTGGAGGACGCCGTCCTTGAGGACGCCGGTGCGCAGGACGATGCACGAATCGACCGAGCCGTCCGGCGCGAAATAGCCGACGCCGCCCGCATAGGCACCGCGCGTCTCAGGTTCGAGCTCGGCGATGATCTGGCAGGCGCGAACCTTGGGCGCGCCCGAGACGGTGCCTGCCGGGAACCCTGCGAAGACCGCATCGACGGCATCGTGGCGCTTGTCGTCGAGCTGGCCGACGACGTTCGAGACGATGTGCATGACGTGGCTGTAGCGCTCGATGGTGTAGCTGTCGGTCACTTCGACAGTGCCCGCAGCGGCCACCCGGCCCACATCGTTGCGTCCGAGGTCGAGCAGCATGAGGTGCTCGGCACGCTCCTTGGGATCGGCGAGCAGGCTTTCCTCGTTCGCCTTGTCCTCGATCGCGGTCTTGCCGCGTGGACGGGTGCCCGCGATCGGGCGGATGGTGACTTCGCCATCCCGCACGCGCACCAGAATCTCGGGGCTCGATCCGATCAGCGCGAAGCCGGGCAGATCGAGGAAATAGAGGAACGGCGAGGGGTTGATGCGGCGCAAGGATCGGTAGAGCGCGAGCGGCGGCAGCGGGAACTCGCAGGTGAAGCGCTGGGCCAGCACGACCTGGAAGATGTCGCCCGCCTCGATGTAGTCCTTCGCGCGAAGGACCATGGCGCGGTAATCCTCAGGGGCCATCACCGGCTTGCGTTCGGGTTCAGGCAGTTCGAGCGCAGCGGGCTGGGCGGGAACCGGCTCGGCCAGGCGGCGCAGCGTGTCGTCGATGCGGTCATGCGCCATGTCGAGCGCACGCTGGGCGTCTGCGGGGCCGCTCCACAAGGGCTGTGGCCAGACCGGGGCGACGCAGAACAGCTCGTCGCTCAGCCGGTCGAACACGAGGATGACGGAGGGGCGCACGAACAGCATGTCGGGCAGTTCGAGCGGACTTTGCGGCGCGCGCGGCAGCTTCTCGACCAGACCGATGGTCTCGTAGCCGAAGTAGCCGACCACGCAGGCAAGCGCCGGTGGCAGCTCGGCAGGCACGTCCATCTTGCAGGAAGCGACAAGGCGGCGCAGTTCGGTGAGGCTGTCGCCGGGAAGCGGCGCGAAGGCCTTGCGATCATGCTTCCAGCCGCGATTGATTTCAGCCCTGGGGCCAATGGCGCGGAATACGAGGTCGGGATCAAGGCCGATCAGGCTGTAGCGCCCGCGCGTCTCGCCGCCTTCCACCGATTCGAGAACGAAATCGCCGCGGCCGTCCTCGAACAGCTTGAGCGCGGCGCCGACCGGAGTGACGGTGTCTGCAACCAACCGCCGCCAGGCGAGAGCCGGACGTCCCGCTTCGAGGCAGACGAGCGCGGCCGCGCGGTCGGTTTCATGCACCATCACTTGGGTTCCCGGTATGCTGTTTGGGGTATGCTGTTCTCCGGCGGCCATCCGTTAAGGGAGGCCGCCGGAGCATTCTGTCAGGTGAGCGTCGATCAGTTGGTCGAGGCGGCGGGCGCGTTACCGCCCAGCTGCTGGGCCACCGTCCTGATCGCGGCGGGATGCTTGATCACGCCCACGTCCTTGCGGATCGCCTTGGTCAGAGCCTGGGTGTACTCGTCACCCTGCTGCTGGCCCAGTTCGGTCTGCGCCGAAGCGATGGCCTGCGGCGGAACCTGCGCGCCGGGCTTCACGGTCTTGAGGAAGACCACGAACCAGCCACGCTTGTCGGGCGCTGCCTGCACCTTCACGGTGCCCTCAGCCATATGGAACAGCAGCGAGACCGGCGGCGGGATCTGGCGGCCCTGCTGCATCATCTGCGTCAGCACTGCGCGCGACAGGCCAATCGGCTGAACCGGCGGCAGCGGCTTGCCCGCAGCCGAGAGGCCCGCGGCGGGGTCCTTGGCCTTGAGCACGGCATCGCGCACCTTCAGGGCTGCGCCCTTGGCGGCATCGAACCCGGCGTCGAGCTTGTAGGCCTGCGCCACGTCACCCTTGATCTGTGCGAGCGGCGCAGGCGCCGATTCGTCGATCTGGGACACGTCGAACAGGATCACGCTCTTGCCGCGTACGGCCTCTGCAACCTGCGGCTGGTTCTGTTCCATCGAGAACGCGGTCTTGATTACCGGGACCAGTTCCGGCGCGAGCGCCTCCTGCGGCTTGCCGTAGACCTTGCCGTCGGCAGTGATTGGTTCGGAAGTCTTGACTTCGAGGCCCATCGCCTTGGCAACGTCGGGCAGGCCTGCGCCGCCGTCGAACTGCGACTGGATCTTGCTCAGCATTGCCGAGAATGCAGCGGTCTGCTTGGCAGTGGCGAGCGTCTTGGCGATATCCGCCTTCACCTGGTCGAGCGACTGCGCGGGCTTGGTGGTTACGCTGTCGACATGGATCACGTACCAGCCGAGCACGCCCTTCTGTGGGGGCAGAAGCTGACCCGAGGGGGCTGCGAAGATCGCGTTGGCGACGGGTTGCGAGATCTGGTTTGCGAAAGCGTTGTTGTCGAGCGGGCCGACCTTGGCGGTCGACAGACCCTTGGCCTTGGCCACGTCGTCGAGCGACTTACCGCCCTTGACTTCGGCCTCGACGGCGTTGGCGGTGTTCTGGTCGGCGACGATCAGCTGGGTCACGCTGCGCAGGTTCTGCGCGGCATACTGCGCCTGATCCTTCTGGTACTGCGCGGCGATCTCGGCATCTGTCGGCGCGGGCACATTCTTCATCGCCGCCTCGTCGAACAGGGCATAGCGCACCGTGCGACGTTCGGGGCGCTGGAAGCGGGTGATGTGCGCGTTGTAGTAGGCGTTCAGCTGCGCGGCCGAGGGATCGCCCTGCGGCGCGAAGGCCAGCGCGGGAACCTCGATGATGGCGCCTTCACGGCTTTCGCCGAGCATCGCGGCATAGCGTTCCGCAAGTGCCTTGGGCATCACCGTGCCGAAGCCTGCAGGCACCACCAGCTGGCGGGCGATAAGGCCCTGGGCGATGTCGTCGCGCAGCGACTGCTCGGTGATGTTGCGCTGAGCCAGCGCCTGCTTGAAGGTGTCCTGGCTGAACTTGCCGTCAACGCCCGCGAACGCCGGGATCGAGGCGATCTCGCTGTCGATCAGACGGTCACCCGCGACGATCCCGTGCTTCTGGCCCCACACGCCCACGGCCACGCGGTCGACCAGATCGTTCAGCACGTCGTCGAGCGCGCCCTGGGCGATCATCAGGCCCATCGTCGCGGTCGGCTGCTGCTGCTGGATGCGCTGGAAGGCGACCTGCATCGACTGGGTGAGCGTCTGCTGGTCGATCGGCTTGCCGCCGACGACCGCGACCGAACCGGAACTGTCGTCGCCGGTGACGCTGGAGGTGAAGTTCGAGATGTCACCGCTCGCAAAGGAGAGGGCGATGACAGCGAGGAACAGCACCGCGATGGCAGCACCGACCTTGGACTTGATTAGGGAGCGAAGACCAGAAAGCATGACCCTGCCGAAATTGCATATGACAAAATGTCCATGTGCGCCGCACGCATGCGCGTCCGGCAGATGGATCGCGGCAGGCTTTAGGGGGGCTTTGTCCATCCTGCAATGGCTGGCGACGCGCACGGATGCAATCAACGGGGCAGGAAATGCAAGCCACGTCCTGTCGCACCGGTTTTGACAAGTCGCCCTCCACTGGCCTAGCTGCCCGGCAATGGTGGCGACATGATTCCTCTTCTGATCGGGGAATCGTCCGGGTAATGTCTGTCGAGCGCGTCCGCGCCGCAGCCCTGTTCGCCGCGGGGGTTTATTGAAGGTACTACTATGGCTGCTCTGCCTTACATCGTCGGCAACTGGAAAATGAACGGCACGCGTGCGATGCTCAACGAGCTTCGTGCGATCGACCGCGCAGCTGGCCGTCTGCCGCGCGTGCAGGTGGCGATCGCGCCGCCTGCCACGCTGATCTTCCGCGCCCGTGACGCGGTCGAGCTGATCGGGATCGGCGGTCAGGACTGCCATGCGCTCGAATCGGGCGCCTTCACCGGCGACGTCTCGGCGCCGATGCTGCGCGATGCGGGTGCCGACTTCACCATCGTCGGCCACTCCGAGCGCCGCACGCTCCATGGCGAGAGCAATTCGGACGTACGCGCCAAGGCGGAAGCCGCGCTATCGGCGAATCTTGGCGTGATCGTCTGCGTGGGCGAAAGCCTGGACGTTCGCGAGGCGGGCAGGGCGCTCGATGTCGTGACCGCGCAGCTGGGCGAGAGCCTGCCGCTGTCCGAGCAGGCTGCCGAGAAGCTGTCTGTGGCCTATGAGCCGATCTGGGCGATCGGCACCGGCAAGGTCTGCGCAGCTTCCGATGTCGCCGAGATGCACGCGGCGCTACGCGCCAAGCTGGTCGAAGTCTACGGCGAGGCAGGCGCGCAGGTACGCATCCTCTATGGCGGCTCGGTCAAGGCGGACAACGCGGGCGAACTGCTCGAAACCCCGGAAGTCGGTGGCGCACTGGTCGGTGGCGCCAGCCTGACGGCGGAAAGCTTCCTTGCCATCGTCGGCGCGGCAGCGGCCCTGCAGGACTGAGTCGGGGAATATTTGTGACGGTTCGCAGTCGGGCTTGCGCCCGCAGCGGACCAAGCGGGTTGCGCAGGAGAGGGCTTGGCCCTATCTGCGCGACAACAAGGCGGGCGCTTGGCCCACGATGAGGCTGATTCTGACATGCTGTTCCAATTCCTCACCATCGTTCAGGCACTGGTGGCTGCCGCTCTCGTGGCAGTGATCCTGATGCAGCAGTCCGAAGGTGGCGGTCTTGGCACGGGCGGCAGCCCCTCGGGCGTGATGTCGGCGCGCGGCGCTGCCAACTTCATGACTCGCCTGACCGGCATTCTGGCGGGCGTGTTCGTGCTGCTCAGCATCGTGCTCGCCTCGCTGGCCGTGGGCGCAAGCTCGGGCCGCCAGATCGATACGTCGCTGCAGCGCAACATCCAGCAGCAGGCACCGGCTTCGACCGCACCCGCTGCCCCGGCTCCGGCACCTGCCGCGACCGGCGCTGCTGCCGATCCGCTTTCGGGTGCCGCCAAGCAGTAATCTGCTGGCCCAGTTACTGCTGGAATGGCGCCTTGTCGGTCGCAACCCGGCCGACACCTGAGAGCCTGATTTTTCGCGGGCGCCCGGCAGGGTCGGGCGCCTTTCGTTTGTTCATTTTGTGGATTTCGGCACAAGGGCTCTTGCCTTTGGGCCTCCATGCGATTTAGGGGCCGACTCCCATGGCGCGGCATATTTTTATCACCGGCGGCGTGGTCTCCTCGCTCGGCAAGGGTCTCATGGCAGCGAGCCTCGCGGCTCTCCTGCAGGCACGCGGATATCGCGTGCGCATCCGCAAGTTCGATCCCTATCTCAACGTCGATCCGGGCACGATGAGCCCGTATCAGCACGGCGAGGTCTTCGTGACCGACGACGGCGCGGAGACGGATCTCGATCTCGGCCACTACGAGCGCTTCACCGGCGTCTCGGCCCACCAGAGCGACAACATCACCTCGGGCCGCATCTATCGTGACATCATCACGAAGGAGCGCCGTGGCGACTATCTGGGCGCGACGGTGCAGGTGATCCCGCACGTCACCGACCAGATCAAGGACTTCGCACTCGACGATGCCGACGACCTCGATTTCGTGCTCTGCGAGATCGGCGGCACCGTCGGCGATATCGAGGGATTGCCCTTCGTCGAGGCGATGCGTCAGCTGCGCAACGAACTGGGCCGCGAGCAGACCTGCTTCGTCCACGTCACGCTGGTGCCCTACATTGCCGCAGCGGGCGAGCTGAAGACCAAGCCGACGCAGCACTCGGTGCGTGAACTCACCGGCCTGGGCATCCAGCCCGACATCCTGCTGTGCCGCTGCGACCGCCCTCTGCCCGAGAGCGAGCGCCGCAAGATCGCGCTGTTCTGCAACGTGCGCCCGCAGGCGGTCATCCAGGCGCTCGACGCGCCGAATATCTACGCGGTGCCGCTCCAGTACCATCAGGAAGGCCTCGATGCCGAAGTGCTCCATCACTTCGGGATGGAAGAGACTTCGGTGGCGCCGGATATGGCGCGCTGGGACGACATCACCGATCGCTACGAGAATCCCGAAGGCGAAGTGACCATCGGCGTCGTCGGCAAGTACGTCGGCCTGCCCGATGCCTACAAGTCGCTGAACGAGGCGCTCGTCCACGGCGGCATGGCCAACCGCGTCAAGGTCCACATCAAGTGGATCGACGCCGAGCTGTTCGAAAAGGCCGATTCGGAAATCGCCGCCGAACTGGAGCCGATGCACGGCATCCTCGTGCCCGGCGGCTTCGGTGAGCGTGGCGCGGAAGGCAAAATCGCCTCGGTCCGCTTCGCCCGCGAACGCAACGTGCCATTCCTCGGCATTTGCCTCGGCATGCAGATGGCCTGCATCGAGGGCGCGCGCCATGCCGGTGTCGCCAAGGCCAGCTCGACCGAATTCGGCCCGACAGAGGAACCCGTCGTCGGCATCATCACCGAATGGATGGGCAAGGACGGGCTTGAGCAGCGCGCCTCGGGCGGCGATCTGGGCGGCACCATGCGCCTTGGCGCCTACACTGCCGAGCTTTCGCCCAACAGCCACGTTGCCTCGCTCTACGGTTCGACCACGATCAGCGAGCGCCACCGCCACCGCTACGAGGTCAACGCCTCGTACCGCGATCAGCTGGAAGGCAGCGGCCTGATCTTTGCAGGGATGTCGCCCGACGGCCTGCTGCCCGAGATCGTCGAGCGCCCGGACCATCCGTGGTTCGTCGGCGTGCAGTTCCACCCGGAGCTGAAGTCTCGCCCGTTCGAGCCGCACCCGCTGTTCGCCGGTTTCATTGCCGCCGCGCTGCGTCAGGCGCGTCTGGTCTGAGGTTTCTCTCGGCAGACTGAAACACGAAAAGGCCGGGGCGGGATGATCGCTTCCGGCCTTTTTCTTGGCTCGCAATCTTCACGAAAAAGGGCGGCCCGGATAACCGGACCGCCCCGTGTCACACGCAACAAGGGAGAGGGAAGGGCGGCGGATCAGGCCGCCGCGCTGCCTTCGTCGTTCTCCACCACCGTCAACTGGTTGCCGCCGATGGCAATCTTCTTGGGTTTCATCGCCTCGGGCACTTCGCGCGCAAGGTCGATCACCAGGAGGCCATCGGCCATGTCGGCGCCGGTGACGCGCACATAATCGGCCAGTTCGAAGCGGCGCTCGAACCCGCGCTGGGCAATGCCGACGTGCAGGTATTCGCCTTCGGCATGATCCTCGGGCTTGGAACCCTTGACGATCAGCAGATTGGCCTGCGCGGTGATGTCGATATCTGCGGACTTGAAACCGGCGACCGCCAGCGTGATGCGGTAGTCGTCCTGGCTACGGCGCTCGATATTGAACGGGGGGTACTTGTCGCCGCCGTTCACCCGGTTCTGGTTCTCGATCATGTCGAACAAACGATCGAAACCGACCATGGTGCGGCGATAGGGCGAAAAATCGACACGGTTCATGACAAAAATCCTCTGCTGAGCAATCTTCGTGAAGGGCCCGTACTGCGGCGCCCCGGTTATCGAGCCATCCCCTTGGCGGGCCATGACTCTGCTCCCAAGTTATGGTAGCGCAGCAGGCTTTCAAGGGGCACGATGAAAGAGTTTTCACGCCTCCCTTCGAACGGTCGCGCAATACCCAAGGAGCATCGCAGATGAGCAGCACCCCGAAAGTCGAGATCTACACCAAGTGGGGCTGCCCGTACTGCGTGGCCGCCAAGGCGCTGCTCGACGACAAGGGCGTGGCCTACGAGGAATACGACATCACCATGGGCGGCCCCAAGCGCACCGAGATGGAAGAGCGCGTACCCGGCGCCCGCACCGTTCCGCAGGTGCTGGTCGATGGCACACCCTTCGGCGGTTTCGACGACATCAACGCGCTGGACCGCGCGGGCAAGCTCGACCCTGTGCTCGGCCTCTGATCGCGAGCTTCCAGACCACCATGCCCCGCGCCGCGATCCTGCAGATGACCAGCGGCATCGATCCCGATGCCAACGCCGCCGCCATTGTCGCAGCCGTGAAGGCCGCGCGTGAGGGCGGAGCGGCGATGCTGTTCACGCCCGAGATGTCCGGCCTGCTCGATCGCGACCGCGCCAGAGGGCGCCCCAAGGTTGCGACCGAAACGGAAGACCGCGTGCTCGCGGCCGTGCGCGAGGCGGCGGCGCGGGAAGGGCTGTGGGTCCACCTCGGCTCGCTGGCAATCCGTCCCGAGGAGGGGGCAGAGGACCAGCGCTTCGCCAACCGCGCTTTCGTGATCGACGCGCAAGGTGAGATCGCCGCGCGCTACGACAAGATGCACATGTTCGACGTCGAGCTCGATACCGGCGAGACCTGGCGCGAATCCGGCGCCTATGCACCGGGCAATGCCGTCACCACAGTCGAAACTCCGATAGGCAGGCTGGGGCTGGCGATCTGCTACGACATTCGCTTCCCGGCGCTGTTCGAGGCACTTGGTCGCGTGAAGTGCGATGTGATCGCCATTCCGGCCGCCTTCACGGTGCCTACGGGCCGGGCGCACTGGCATCTCCTCCAGCGCGCCCGTGCGGTTGAGGCCAGCGCTTTCGTGCTGAGCGCGGCGCAGGTCGGCACCCACGAGGATGGGCGCGAAACCTACGGCCATTCGCTGGCGATAGATCCCTGGGGCGAGGTCTTGCTCGACATGGGCGGTGAGGCTTCGGGCCTCGGTTTCGTCGATCTCGATCCGGCGCGTCTCGTCGAAGTGCGCAGACAGTTGCCGAGCCTTGCCAACCGCCGCGAGGTTGCTCGATGATCGTCTATGATCTCCAGTGCGCGGGCGGCGATCATCGTTTCGAAGGCTGGTTCAAAAGTTCAGGCGATTTCGAGGATCAGCAGATCAAGGGGCTGATTTCGTGCCCGCACTGCGATTGCTCCGATATCGGCAAGGCGGTGCAGGCACCGCGCCTGACGCGCAAGGGCAACCAGTTGCCACAGCATGCGCAGGCTCCCGCCAAGACGCCGAAACAGGCTGCCGTACCAGCCGCTTCATCGCCGCAGGCTCCGCCGCCAAGTCCTGAACAACTCGCTGCCGTACTGACCCATCTGGCGACGCTTCAGGCGAACGCGCTCAAGTCTTCGCGCTACGTCGGCAAGCACTTCGTCAAGGAGGCGCGCGCGATGCACTATGGCGAGCAGGATGCCGAGGCGATCCATGGCGAGGCCAGCCTAGCCGATGCCCGTGCACTGGCCGAGGAAGGCATCGACCTTGCGCCGCTGCTGTTTCCGTTGACGCCGGAAAAGGCCAACTGATTTGAGGGGGGTGGTGCACCCGACGGGATTCGAACCCATGGCCCCCAGATTAGGAATCTGGTGCTCTATCCGGCTGAGCTACGGATGCAACGCGGATGCCTCTAGCTTGGCGTTTCACGCTTGGCAATCGTCAGGACGGTGTAGACTTCAACGCAGCGGCTGATTTGGCATCGGGCGTTCGATGGATTGAGCCCCAGATTCCTAATCTGGGGGCCATAATAGCACGCGCCAGATATGATTGATAATCTATATTATGTTAAATTAAGCATCGGGAAAGCGGGCCTTTGAGCGACCGTCAGTGCTGCAGAAACGAAATAAGAAGCACGAGCCCGAGGATGATTGCGGCCCAGATCGCAGCAAGCTTGATCGTCTGAGATGCCTTCATCGACTGGAACGTGGAACCGCGCGTCACCAGAAACAGCGAGCCCAACACCGTGATGATCGCAACGATGGTACCCATGCTGCTCATGGCGCGATCACCAGCCCGTCATAGCCGACCGTAACGTTATCGGGCATCTCGGCCGCCAGCGTCGCGTAATCCATGCTCTTGTCGAGATGTGTCAGCACCGCATGGCCCACGCGACAGCGCTCGATCAGTTCGAGCGACATGGCAAGGTGCGCATGCGTGGGATGCGGTTCACGGCGCAGGCAGTCTACGATCAGCAGGTCCGCGCGGTAACACAGGTCTTCAATATCACGCGTAATCGCATTGAAATCAGTCGTATAGCAGACAGACTTGCCATCGCAGTCGAAGCGATATCCGGTCGATTCCATCCCGCCATGCGGCATCTGGCAGTGATCGACGCGGAAGCCCTCGCACAGCCGCAGCGTGTCGAGATTGTCGAGCTGGATCAGCGTCGGATAGCCGTACTGCCCCGCAAAGACATAGCCGAAACGCTGGCGTAGACGGCGCACGGTCTCGGAATGCGCGAAGCCCGGTATCGGGCCGGCGCGGCCATAGCGTAGCGGGCGCAGATCATCGATGCCGTGGCAGTGATCGGCATGATCGTGCGTCCAGAATACCGCGTCGAGGCGATGAATGTCGTTGTCGAGCAACTGCTGACGCAGATCCGTGGGCGTATCCACGAGGATGCGCGCGCCGGCATCGCTCTCCAGCAGGATCGCAACACGCGTGCGACGGTTCTTCGGCTCGTTGGGGTCGCACAGGCCCCAATCGGCCTTGCCATCCTCGCCGCCGAGGCGCGGCACGCCGGTAGACGTCCCGCTGCCAAGGATAGTGACTTTCACGCCGTAACCGCCTGCACCGGCTGTGCTTTCGAGAACAACGTAAAGAAATTGCGGGTGGTCGAGGCGCCGAGTTCCTCAAGCGGTATACCACGAAGGTCCGCCACGAACTGCGCGGTGACCGCGGTGAAGGCCGGTTCGCACGGGCGCCCACGATGGGGCACCGGCGCGAGGAACGGCGAGTCCGTCTCTACCAGTAGCCGATCTTCCGGAATGGTCGGAACAAAGGCCTGCAAGTCCTTGGCATTCTTGAAAGTCACGATGCCTGAAATCGAGATGCAAAGGCCCAGATCGAGCACGGCGCGGCCAAATTCGGGCGAGGCGGTGAAGCAGTGGATGAGTGCGGGAAACGCCCCCTTTCCCAGTTCGTCTTCCAGGATGCGCAGCGTATCCGCTTCGGCTTCGCGGGTATGGATGATGACCGGAAGACCGGTCTCGCGCGCAACGCGGATATGCATGCGGAAGAGGTCTTCCTGCACCTGCCGGTCGGACTTGTCGTAATAGAAATCCAGCCCCGTCTCGCCGATGCCGATCACCTTGGGATGGGCCGTAGCGGCCAGCAGGACAGCCTCGCCGAGATCGGCATGGCTGTCCGCCTCGTGCGGGTGGATGCCGACCGAAGCCCAGATGTCGGGCTCACGCTCGGCGGTGCCGACCACCCTCTCCCACTCGCTCTGGCGTGTGGAGATGTTGAGGAAACCAGCGATCCCCGCCGCCCTTGCGCGGGCGAGTACGCCCGCGCGATCCTCGGCGACGCCTTCGTATTCGAGGTGGCAGTGGGAATCGATCAGCATCAGGCGGCGGCCTCTTCCGGCAGTTCAAGGCGGGGAAACACGCCCTGCGGCTTGCCGACCTTGTAGCCGCTGGCGACCAGTGTGGCGAACCAGTCGCTTGTCGCCAGCGCGGCATAGGTGCGTTCGTCCGCAACCTGTCCCATCTGATCGAGCAGCGCGTCGATGGCGCCGGGCACAACCGGTCGGACAGCGAGCGCGAGATCGCGCACCACGCGGAACAGCGTCATCAACACGGCTTCCATACGCGCCGGATCGCTCTTGCGCAGCGCCCACGGAGCCTGTTCGTCGACGTACTGGTTGCAGGCGAAAACAGCGCGCATCCAGGCGTCCAGGCCATCGGAGAAGGCAAGGCGGCCAAAGGCTTCGCGTAGTTCGACGATGCCCTGCGCAACGGTTGTTTCGAGCGCGATGTCGGCGTCGGACAGTTCAAGCCCAGACTTCACTTCGCCATCCATGTTTTTGAAGATCATGGAAAGGCTGCGCTGTGCCAGATTGCCGAAGCTGTTGGCGAGTTCGGCGTTAGAGCGTGTCACGATGGCTTCCGGCGACCACGAACCGTCCTGCCCGAAAGCGACTTCGCGCATCAGGAAGTAGCGGACGGTATCGACACCGAAGGTCTCGGCCAGTGCCACCGGATCGGTGGTGTTGCCGAGCGACTTCGATTCCTTCTGCCCGCGATTGAGCAGGAAGCCGTGGCCGAACACCTGCTTTGGCAGCGGCAGTTGGGCGCTCATCAGGAACGCGGGCCAGTAAACCGTGTGAAAGCGGACAATGTCCTTGCCGATCAGGTGCAGATCGGCGGGCCAGAACTTGGCCATATCCTCGGTCTGCTCGGGGAAACCGAGGCCAGTCAGGTAGTTGGTGAGCGCATCGACCCACACGTACATGACGTGGTTGTCGCTGCCGGGCACTTTCACTCCCCAGTCGAAGCTGGTGCGCGAGACCGACAGATCGCGCAACCCGCCTTCGACGAAGCGGACGATCTCGTTGCGGCGGCTCTCCGGACGGATGAAGTCGGCGTTGCGGTAGAGTTCCAGCAACGGCTCCTGATACTTCGAGAGGCGAAAGAACCAGGATTCCTCGACCGTCCACTCGACCGGCGTACCCTGCGGAGACAGCTTCTCGCCGCCCTCGCCTGCGACCAGTTCGCTCTCGTCGTAATAGGCCTCGTCGCGCAGCGAGTACCAGCCTTCGTAGCGATCGAGGTAGAGATCGCCGTTGGCTTCCATGCGCTGCCACAGCGCCTGACTGGCAGCATGGTGGCGCGGCTCGGTCGTGCGCAGGAAGACATCGTAATCGATATTAAGAGCGGCGCACATATCGATGAAATGCTGTGACATTTCATTGGCAAGTTCGGCGGCGGTCATGCCCAGATCGCGGGCCTTTTGCGCCATTTTCAGACCGTGCTCGTCAGTGCCCGTCTGAAAGCGCACTTCGTGGCCTTCGGCCTTGCGATGGCGGGCGATGACGTCGGCAGCGATGGCCTCGTAAGCATGGCCAATATGCGGCTTGCCGTTGGGGTAGCTGATCGCGGTGGTGATGTAATAGGGCTCGGCCATGGCGCCGTCGCGACTTTCTGTGATGATTACCGTGGTGTGCGAACCGCTTCTCTAGGCACCGCAGCCGAGGCCAGCAAGCCGCCAATTTCCAATATGAGAAGCCCGGCATCGAAATTGTAGGTTCCGGCCTCGACCGAGAGCTGCGTCATCGCCGCATGGGCTTCGATGATCCGCATCTGCCGCTCGCCCGAGGCACCAGCCAATGCGCCTGCCAGTTCGGCACGGGCGAGTTCGAGCGCGGCCAGTTGCCGTTCCCGCGTCGGCCTTGCGCCTATTTCCTGCGTCAGCGCGCCGCGCAACTGCATATGGCGGTCGCCTTCGTGAAGGATGCGCTGCATCAGGGCGTGGATGGCGCCAAGTTCGAGCTGGACGATCGTCAGCGCGAGGCCGGGCGAGCCGTTGGAAGCGGCAATTGCAGCGGCGCGCGAGGCGTCGTCCGCCTGCGGCTCGGCCTGACGGAGCATCCGGTCGAGCTGGTCACGCTCCAGCGGGGCGAAGCGCAAGGTGCGGCAGCGCGAGCGCACGGTCGGCAGCAGGCGGCCGGGCTGGTGCGCGATCAGCAGGAAGTAGGTGCCTGCGGGCGGCTCCTCCAGCACCTTGAGCAGCGCGTTGACCGCGCCTTTTTCCAGATCGTCGGCCGGTTCGACGATGATCGCGCGCCGGTTGCCGAGCGTCGGCTTGGTCGCCAGCTTGCGGATCATCGTGCGCACCTGATCGACCGAGATGTTGCGCTTGGTCTGGAACGGCTTGCCCTCGGCCTTCTTCTTGGCCTCGTCGTCGTTGGCGGGCAGAGGTTCGAGCAACAGGATGTCGGGGTGCTGATCGAGCGGAGGCTGGCGCACGCCCTCTTCGCGTACAAGTTCGGCGGCGGCGGCATGGGCGAAGTCGCGCTTGCCGAGCCCTTTGGGACCGGCAAGCAGCCAGGCATGGTGCATTCGCTCGGACGCGAGCGCGGCCATCCATTCGGCCCAGACAGCGTCCTGGCCGATCACCGTGTCGGGCTTGCCGGTCATGCGGCGGGGGCTTCGATCAGGCGGGAGACGGCCTGCCAGATCAGCGCGGCGGTGCCATCTGCATCGCCGTTGCCGTCGATCCGGGCGTAGCGCGCAGGGTCTTCCTCGCGAAAGGCGGCGAAGGCGGTGGCGACGCGGGCGTGATAGTCGCTCCCGCGCGAGCCGATCCGGTCGGTGCCGTCGGCATCGCGGATCGCGAGGCGTGCGGCGGCGACTTCAGGGTCGATCTCGACCAGCAGCGTGAGGTCGGGCAGCAGCCCTTCGCTCCCCACGCTGTGGAGCGTGACGATATCGGCGTCGGACAGCCCGCCGCCGCCGCCCTGATAGGCGCGGCTCGAATCGAGATAGCGGTCGCACACCACCCATGCTCCGCGCGTGAGCGCAGGCCGGATCAGCGTTTCGACATGATCGGAGCGCGCGGCGGCGAACAGCAGCGCTTCGGCGCGCGGGTTCCAGCCTGCGGTACCCTGCGGTGTATCGACGCCGTGGAGCAGCAGGTGCCGTATCGCCTCGGCGCCGGGCGTGCCGCCGGGCTCGCGCGTGCTGACGACTTCGAGGCCCTGCGCGCGAAGGCGCTCGGCCAGCAGGCGCGCCTGTGTCGACTTGCCTGCCCCCTCGCCGCCTTCCAGCGCGATGAAGCGTCCTTTGGTGATGCTCTGGCTCATGAGAACAGGTTCATAAACCCGTTGACGATCCTGTCCACCGGCCCGGCGACAGGCACGTCGTCGCGTGCGTAGAGGGCGATGTGTCCCGCAGGCAGATCGCCGACGCGGATTTCGAGATCGCCCACTTTCTGCCCTTGCACAATCGGAGCCCGCAAGGGGCCGTCGTAATGCGCGGTAAGCGTGATCTTCGGATCGGTGCCGGTGAGAACGGTGGCGTGAACCTCGCGGTCGGCGACCAGCGGCACGGTGCGCTGGGCGCCGTTCTGGACGCGGGCGGCGGTGATCGTTGCACCCTTGTCGAACAGGTGGTGCGCCTGCCAGCCGGAGAAGCCCCATTCCATCAGCGCCTTGGCGGCATCGTCACGGATCTTGGGCGTGGCCGAAGCGGCAAGCACGAGCACGAGGCGGCGGCCATCGCGCTCTGCCGTGCCGACATAGTTGTAGCCCGCCTCACGCGTGTAGCCGGTCTTGATCCCGTCGGCGCCGGGAAACACGTCGACCAGCGGATCGTGGCTGCGCATGGCGACATCGCGCCAGAACCAGTGCTTCTTGCCGACGAACTCGTGATAGAGTTCGGGGTGGTGCATGATCATCGCATCGGCGAGCTTCACCATGTCGCGCGCAGCGACATAGGTATTGCCTTCGTCCATCCAGCCGTTGGGCGTGTTGTAGTGGCTGTGCGCCATGCCCAGCGCGCGGGCGTTGGCATTCATCTTCGCCGTCCATGCAGGTACGCTGCCCGCATATTCGGTGGCGAGCAGGATTGCCGCATCGTTGGCCGATTGGGTAAGGATACCGTGGAGCAGATCGGCAGTGGTCGGGCTGTCGGTGGGCTTCAGGTACATCGACGTACCCTTGGCGAACCATTCGTCCGAAATCGCCTTGGGCACGGGGAAGCGCCGGTCAAGCTTGAGGTGCCCCGCGTCGATTTCCTGAAAGGCGGTATAGGCCGTCATCACCTTCGTTACCGAGGCGGGGAGCCACGATACGTCCGGGCGGCGCTGTTCGAGCACCTGACCCGAGCCGAGATCGACAAGGATGCTCACCGGCACTTTCGCCAGTTCTGGCGGCGGCGTTGGGAGCGAAACGGTGCGGACCGTGGTGGAGGTATTGGCGGCGGTTGCAGCGCCGGTCGCCACCACGCCGCCTGCAAGGGCGAGCGCGCTGGCGAATTTCACGTAAGACTTCAAGACCCGCTTCTCCGGTAACTCGTCCTTTTGCATCGCGGAGAAGGTGTGCCGGGTCAATGCGGCGCCAGCCGATAGCCCCGGATCAGTCCACGTGCAGGATCAGTCTAGGTGGACTATCCGGGCGTCGCTATACCCTGCGGACTTGGCCTTCTCCAGCGCTGCGGCAGCCTGTGCACGGCTTGCGAAAGGCCCCATCCGCACCAGCGTCAGCTTGCCGCTGGCCGTCGCGCTGCCGCCCAGCTTGCGGGCGAGCGCCTTGGCGTTGGGCGCGGACGAGAAGGCGCCGACCTGCACCGCCCAGTCCTTGGCCAAACCCTTGTCCGTGACAGACGGGGCGGGTTTCTCGGCAGGCCTGGGAGCCGGTTTCGTGGCCTCGCTGACTTCCGGCTTGGGCGTCTGCCTCGGCGTTGCAACCGGCTCCACCTTGGGCGCTGTCGCAACGACAGGCTTCGGCGCTGCCGGAAGTGGCTTAGGCGCCACCTTCTGCGCCGCAACGACCGAATCCGGCTTCGCCACAGGGGCAGCCGGACCGCCCGCAAAGGCGCCGACCTTGGCGTCGGTGGGAATGGCGGAGGGCATCGTCGGCGGCGTGGAAGGCGGCGGGAGCAGCGGCGATTGCTCGGCGAGCTTGCGGCGCAGCACACGCAGCAGGCCATCGGGCGTTGCCATGCGTTCAGGCGCACGGCCATCGGCGCGCAGGAGTGCGCGCTCCTGTTCCGGCGGGATCACCCGGCGCACGCGAACCGGCGCATGCGAGCCGGGAGCAATCCCGAGCTGCGCGGCGGCATCGGGTGAAAGACCGACGAGCACGTCGTTGCTCATCGGTCCGCGCTTGGTGAGGCGCAGCAGGATCGTGCGTCCGGTATCGAGCGCCGTCACTTCGACATAGCTCGGCAGCGGCAGCGTCTTGTGCGCCGCGCTGACGCCGACAAGCCCTTCGGTGCTATCGACGCTGGCATAGCCAACCGCATCGTAGTTGAGCTGATCCGAGGGCGTCCATGTCGTGGTGCCGATGGTGAAGGGATCGCCGATCACCACCGGATAGTCGGCCGCGGGACCGTTCGTCGGCTCGGCCTGTTCGGTCTGATGCTTGTCATGATCGCGCGCGAGCGCGGGAACGGCGAGCAAGGGCAAGGCGATCCCGCCGGTGGCGAGAAGGATCACGGTCGCCAGCGAGGCGGCGTGGTTAACGGGCAATTTCATCTGCAAGCAACCCCACGGAAAGCGCGTAGTAGTTCGAGCAGTTGTACTGGAGGATGACCCGATAATTACCGGTTAACAGCCAGGCCGGCGTTCCGGGCCCATCGGGCTGGAACAGCGCGGTCTGCACATTGCCTGCGATCGGGGCCAGCGCCTGCACGCCGAGTGCGCGCCATTCCGAAACCGTCTTCCATTGCGAATGCCGCGCATAGACCGAATTGCAGCTCGCTGCGTTCAGCTTGGGGGCATAGGCGGCGGTGTTGAAGCCCGAGGGTATCGATGCGCTGACGCCCCAGGGTTGTCCGGGGCGCCATCCGGCATCGCGGAAATAGTTGGCGATCGAGGCGATCGCGTCGGCGGCGCTGAACAGGTTGGCATCGCCATTGCCGTCGCCATCCACGGCAAGGCGCAGATAGACGCTCGGCAGAAACTGTGGATAACCGAAGGCCCCTGCCCAGCTGCCCTTGAGGCTGGAGGGCGGCACGCCCCGGTCGACCATCTTGAGCAACGCGATCAGTTCGCCTTCGAACAGCGCGCGGCGGCGCCCTTCCCAGGCCAGCGTCGCGAGCGAACGGTTGAGATCGAAATCGCCGGTATAGCTGCCGAAATTCGTTTCATGCCCCCAGATCGCAAACAGGACCGGGGCGGGAACACCATAGCGCTGTTCGATACCCGGCAGGATACCTGCCATGCGCGCGTAGTTGGCCTTGCCGCGCTGGACGATCCCTGCGCCAAGGTGCTTGGCGAGGTAACCGGACATCGCGGGTGGCGCGCTCTGGCGGCTGGGCTGCTGCGTATCGAGCGCGATCACCTTGTCGTTGGGAGTGAGGCCGGTCAGCATGCGCGCAATCGTCGCCTCGCTCACCCCTTCGCGGCGGGCGCGGGCCGCCACGGTCGAGATATAGTTGTCGAACGACTGGCCACCCGGCTGTGCCTGCAACGCCGATCCGGGCATTACCAGCAGTGCAGCGGCCAGAGCGGCTGCACGAAAGCCTCGCCGACGGGTCGCGGCGGAGAAACGGGTCGAAATTCGGTTCGCCAAAGTCATCGCCGGACAACCTTGCACAATCGGGAGCCCAAGGAAATGCAAAGCCCTGCTTCGTCGTGGAAAGCCATCGCACGCATCGCGCGTTCCGTCTTCGCGCTGATGGCGTGAGAACGCCTCTTGCACCGCGCCCGCTTTGCGCTATGCGCAATCCCCGATGGACAGGTGGCCGAGTGGTTTAAGGCAGCGGTCTTGAAAACCGCCGTGGGTGCAAGCTCACCGTGGGTTCGAATCCCACCCTGTCCGCCACATACCCATGGCCTGCCTTCGCAACGGTGCGGACAGCAGGTGAGCGCGCGGCGTAAAGGGAGTGTTTCTGCTCCAATAGCCGCTTCAGGAAGCGAGAACATGTCCAGCGACAGTTCCAGTAGCATCGCACGCCCTCGCGGCTGACGGCTGGCTGAACTGCTGGTTGTCGTCCGCGAAGGTCGTGCGGACGGCAGGTGAAGAATGGTGAACGACCTCATTGCCGGCGTGGCTGCCGGTTTCCGGCCCGCAAAACGCGGGCTCTACCTTGCAGACGTGGTGGAAAGCCTGCGAGGGCTTTCCCCCGATGTGGCGGCCGAGCAGCTTGCCCGTATGGAAAACGTGCGGGCCGTGGGCGTGCTCGACCGGCCCGAATTTACCGATGCGTCGGATGTTCTGGCGGCAATGCCCCTGTCCCGCGCGATCCAGTTCATCGCGCAGATGGCCGAGGACCGTGCGGTCGATGTGCTGGCCGAGATGGACAGCGAAGTCGCCGCAGCGATCCTGGCGGGGGTGTCGCCCGACGTCCGCCGCTCGCTTTCGGCCCTGCTTGCATGGCCCGAAGACAGCGCGGGCGGCATGATGACCACCGAGTATGTCGCCTGCTCCGCAACTGCGAGCGTGGCGGACGTGCTCACCCATATCCGCACGGTCGAACGCAGCCGTGAGACGGTCTATTCGGTATTTCTGCTTGACGCTGCAGGGCGGCTGGAGGCGACAGTCTCTTTGCGCCGTCTCATCGTGGCCGAGCCGCAGTCTCCTGCGATCGAACTATCCCGTGGGCGGATGCCTGTCGTCGTCTCGCCGCGCACCGATCGCGAGGCGGTTGCCGACCTTATCCGCCGACACGATCTTCTCGCCTTGCCGGTGGTGGATGAACAGCATCGCCCTGTCGGTATCGTCACCGTCGACGATGTGCTGGATGCGCTGGTCGCCGAACATACCGAGGATGCGCAGAAGTTCGGCGGCGTCGAGGCGCTCGATCGGCCCTATCTGGAAACCGGCTTTCTTGCGATGATCCGCAAGCGCGCGGGCTGGCTCAGCGTGCTGTTCGTCTCAGAGATGCTCACCGCCAGCGCGATGCAGCATTTCGAGAGCGAACTGGAGCGCGCAGTAGTACTGACGCTGTTCATTCCGCTCATCATGAGTTCGGGAGGCAACAGCGGCAGTCAGGCGACCTCGCTCATCATCCGGGCCCTGGCGCTGGGACAGGTCAAGGTGAAGGACTGGTGGCGCGTCGCCTTGCGCGAACTGCCGACCGGGCTGGCGCTGGGCGCGATCCTGGGCATGGTCGGTCTCGTGCGGATCACCGCGTGGCAGTTGCTGGGCTTCTACGACTACGGCGACCACTGGATGCTGATCGCGATCACGGTGGCAAGCGGATTGGTCGGCATCGTCACTTTCGGCTCGCTGGCAGGCGCGATGCTACCTTTCGCGCTCAAACGTCTGGGGTTCGACCCTGCGAGCGCTTCGGCCCCGTTCGTGGCAACGCTGGTCGATGTGACCGGCCTCGTGATCTACTTCACCATCGCGCTGGCGATCCTGTCGGGCACACTGCTCTAGACTGCTTCCCGCTCTGCCCGTCCCGTGTTGCGGCACGTCTTGTCCGACATGAAGGGACGAGGCGTGCCGCATTTCCGACAGCTGTACTTTAACCCCCTGCCCCGATCTGCTTTTGAGTGGAGTCATTGCCTTTAGTCCATTGCCTTGATTGGCTTTTCGGTTCTGGGGTGATCGCTTTATCCTTAATGAAAAGTAACGGGGGACAGCCTCAGATGAAAACCGATTTCGACCTTCCCAGCCTTGCGGGCTTGCTGCCCGACAGACCGATCGGAGTGCGCAATCCCGGCCTGGCCGATCGCTATCGGATGGTCTTCATCGCGATCATCATGGGCATTGTGGCCATCGGAACGGCCATCGTCGTGTGGCCGGGGCTCTATCGCGACTTCCAGATCAAGCTCGATCCGGTGGAAGTGACCGACGCCTCGCTCGCCAGCAGCGAATGTCGATCCAAGCGCATGACGGTGAACTGCAAGGCGGGCATCGCTTACACCGCGCCCGATGGCACCACCGCGATCAAGGATGTCGATTTCTCGTTCATCGATATCGGTGGCGGTGACTACGAGACCACCGTCGTTGCCCAGCGTGGGCATCCCGAGAACATGACGCTCTCGCTTGCCATCGACGAGTTCTGGAACCGTGCGCTCGGCTCGCTGGCGATCGTCGTGCTGCTGGGCGTGGTGTCGGTGCTGCTGATACGCCGCCACTTCCACATGGCGGCGACCTACAAGGGCATCAAAGGCGCCGCAAAGCTGGAGCCGATCTGGGCGCGCATCACCCATCGCATGAAGAAGCGGGGCAAGGACCGCATTACCTATGCGCCTGTGACCGGTCGCAAGACGCGCCTTTCGGTCGTCTCGCTGTTCCGCAAGACCGAGACGCCGTGGATGCATTTCGTGCCGATGTACAACGAGACTTTCGTGCTCGCCATACGCCATCCCGATGCGCCGCTGCCGATCATGCTCGACGAGGCCTTCGATCGCCTCGACCTGACGGCCGAGGAAGCACAGGCCGCTCGTGCCGCGCGCGATGCGATGTTCCCCGAAAGCTGATCTCTCCCTTTCGCATGACGGCAACACAAAAAGAGCCGGGAGACCTCGCTGGTCCCCCGGCTCTTTTTGTTGTGCGACCTTCAGGCTCGATCAGAACTTGAAGCGGGCGCCGAACTCGAAAGTACGGTCGTAGGTGCGGGTATCGCGCGGTGTCACGCTGCTCTCGCCGGTCGATCCTGTGCCCACGAAGTAGTCATGATAGGTACGGTCGGTGATGTTCGTGGCGTTGAAGGTCAGCGTCACGTTCGAGGTAAGATCGTAACTTGCCGAGAAGTCGAGCTGCCCGGTCGGCTTGACCATGATCGTATTGCCCTGCACGCCGCCGGAATTGTAGCTGTCGACGTAGCTGGAACGCCAGTTGTAGGCGAGACGTGCCGAAATGCCGTACTTCTCGTACATGGCGACGGCGTTGTAGGACCAGTGCGAGACATCGGGAACGCGCTCACGCCCGCCGTTGATCGGATCCTCGACGGTGCCGTCGCTGTAGGTGCCGTTCAACTGTACGCCGAGGCCGCTGAAGGCGCCCGGCAGGAAGTCGAAGAACTGCTGGTAGGCCACTTCCACGCCATAGAGCTTGCCGTCGTGCGTGTTGCGCGGACGGCTGACGAGATACTTCTCGCCGTCGATTTCCTCATCGGCCGAATAGGTGACGATGTAGCCATCGATCGAGCGATAGAATCCGGCCGCCGTCAGCGAGGTCGACCGCGACGGATAGAATTCCAGGCTGGCGTCGTAAGCTGTCGACTTGACCGGAGAAAGGTCAGGATTGCCGCCAGAGCCAGTGCCGTAATACCCGCCACTGATGCCGGTCGTGCCACTGGGGGCATAGGCCACCAGCGGGTTGAGCGAGGCGAATTCAGGCCGCGTCACTGTCTTGCCCCAGGCCAGACGCAGGAACAGGTTGTCCGCCAGTTCGGCCTTGGCGTTGATGCTGGGAAGGACGTTCAGGTAGTTCTGCTTGGAGCCAACCGTGTCACCGAGCAGTCGCTCCACCGTGTTGACAACGCGTGCGCCGCCCACACCCGTAATCGGGATCGAGCCGATGTTGAAGCCGTACTGGAACTGCCCGTAGAACGCGTAAGTATCCTCGGTATCGGCGAAATAGTTCGCCGGATCGTAGGCTGCATCGCCATCGGGGCGACCGAACAGTTCGCGGATCGCATCGGTGTGCTTGAGCAGGTAGTCCGGGTCCATCGTGAGGTACTGACCCACGCCGAGCGCGCCCTTGACGAGGCCCGTCGGCGAGGTGGTGTATGCATCATCCGACAGCATATCTAGCGTTGTCGTGCCGTCCGAAACGTACTGCGTCGACGTGGTTGCCTGCGAGACGACTTCGCGATGGGTATAGCGCGTGCCGACCTTGATGTTCTTGAAGAACCCGTCGCCGGTGTCGACCTGGATGTCGTTGCGCCAGGCCCACTGCTTGCTGGTGGCAAGCGAGTGGTTGTCGAACAGGTTGCGCACCGTGTAGTTCGACGGATCGGTCATATCGACGCCCGAAATGTCGACGTTCGGCGTGCCGCCCTTGTCGTAATCGATAGTCATCGACGGCGCGTTGAACGACGTATCGACGATGACGTTGCGATCCTTGATCTTGCTGTAGTTGTAGGTCAGCTCGGACGAGATCGTCACGTTGCCGCTGTTCCAGCGTGCGCCCAGATTGCCTTGGTAGCTCTGCGTCTGGTCGAGATAGGCCTGCATGCTGGTAAGCGTGTAGGCGTTGCTTGTCGTGGTGCTTCCGGCGAGGAAGTCGTAATCGTCGTAGGGCGTGGTCGAGGTGATGGTCCCGGCGCCCGGAATGCCGATGAAGTAGCTGTTGTTATAGAGATTGCGGTACTTGGTGTAGAGCCCGTCCGCGTGGATTTCGAGATTGGAGGTCGGACGCCACTGATAGGCGACGTTTACGCCGGTTCGCTCGCGGTCGCCGCCGGCATAGATGCCGCCCACGGTATCCGGAATGGCGACCGGATCACCGGTGCTGACGAAATTGAACGCGTCCTGATCCTGGTACTTGCGGCGGTTGTACGAGACCGAGACGAGCAGACCCATTTCGCCAAGGCCGGTCTGCCAGCGATCGCTGACAAGCGCGCTGCCCACGTAGCTGCCCTTGTCCGACTGGTCGGAGTAGATGCCGCGAATGCCACCTGCCACATGCAGGCCGTCGCTGAAGTCGAACGGACGGCGCAGGCGCACGTCGATGACCCCCGCGACACCGCCTTCGATCAGGTCGGGCGTGCTGGTCTTGTAGACATCGACCCCGTTGACGAGTTCGGCAGGAATATCGCCCAGAGCGACCGCGCGGCCCGTGCCGGTGAAGGTCTCCAGTCCGTTGACGAGCGTGGCGGCGTTGGGAAGGCCGCGGATCTGGACGGAGCTGGCCTCACCTGCCGCGCGGGTGATCTGCACGCCGGTCACGCGCTGGAGCGCGTCGGACACGGTGTTGTCAGGCAATTTGCCGATATCCTCGGCCACGATCGAATCGACGATGTTGATCGCGTTCTTCTTGATGTTCTCGGCCGACATCAGCGAGGCGCGTACGCCCGTCACGATGATTTCCGAGTTGTCCGTCGGCGCGGCTGAGGTCGAGGCGCTGTCGGCGGAATCGCCGCCGGACTGCGCGGTCGCGTTGACCTGCGCGGTTTGCGCCTGCGCGACGCCGCTCATGCCGAGCGCAATGACCGATGCTGTGCAGAATACGAATGGCCGGAACGCCATAAATCACCCTCCCAATGTGAGGGGCAGGCTTTCCCGGTCCCCTCAGACTCGCTTTTTGCGAGCGCATTTGTCGGAGTTAATTCCTTCCCGAAGATTTCATCTTTGTTGCAGAGTAACGCAAAATTTGCGCGCATCTGTCGGAGATGCTTACATCGGGAAGGAGGCGGGCAGCGTCATGGCCGGGATGAGCCGCAGATTTCTGCAATATCTGTAGGACAAGATGGCGCTGATGCTGGCGCGGCCGGCTTCCCGATACAAAACCGAACTGGGCCATGTTTACGGGCATTGGGGCTTACGGGTATCGCGCGTCAGATGCACTTCCGGTGGAAGCGCTTGATGGCTATGCGGCCTTGACACATTTCGTGATCGCCTGCGCGATGGCGCTGCGTGTGGGATCAGCTTCCGCAGTCGGTATGCTGATCGATGGGGGGGCGAAGGGGCATCCCCCTCACCATCCCCGATATCTCACTCTTCCTCGAAGAGATCCGCCAACTGCTCGATCATCGTGCCACCGAGTTGCTCGACATCCATGATCGTCACCGCGCGGCGATAGTAGCGCGTCACGTCGTGGCCGATGCCGATGGCGACGAGCTGGACCGGAGATTTGCTCTCGATCCACTGGATCACCTTGCGCAAATGCGCTTCCAGATAGCCCGCCGAGTTCACCGAAAGCGTCGAATCGTCGACCGGCGCACCGTCGGAGATCACCATCAGGATACGGCGGTCTTCCTGCCGTGCGAGCATGCGGTTGTGCGCCCAGAGCAGCGCCTCACCGTCGATGTTCTCCTTCAGCAGCCCCTCGCGCATCATCAGGCCAAGGTTGCGGCGCGCGCGGCGCCACGGTTCGTCGGCCTTCTTGTAGACGATGTGACGCAAGTCGTTGAGGCGGCCGGGATGCACCGGCTTGCCGTTGGCCAGCCAGGTCTCGCGGCTCTGCCCGCCCTTCCACGCGCGGGTTGTGAAGCCAAGGATCTCGACCTTGACGCCGCAACGCTCCAGCGTGCGGGCCAGCACATCGGCGCTGATCGCGGCAATCGAGATCGGCCGCCCGCGCATCGAGCCCGAATTGTCGAGCAGCAGCGTGACGACGGTATCCTTGAACTCGACGTCGCGCTCGATCTTGTAGGACAGCGAACTGCCGGGCGAGACGACCACGCGGGCAAGGCGCGCGGCATCGAGCAGGCCTTCTTCCTGATCGAAGTCCCACGAGCGGTTCTGCTGCGCCATCAGGCGGCGCTGCAACCGGTTCGCCAGCTTGGTGACGAGACCCTGGAGGCCCTTCAGCTGTGCGTCGAGATAGGCGCGCAGGCGGGTAAGCTCTTCCTCGTCGCACAACTCGTGCGCGGCGACCACTTCGTCGAACGCCTCGGTGAAGACCTGATAGTCGAAACCGTCGGGAATATCGGTCCACTGGCGATTGGGGCGCACGGGCATCATGCCCTCCTCGCCCTCGTCGCCTTCCTGGCCGTCCTCGACGTCGTCAGGCATGTCGCCCTCGGCCTCGGCGTCGCCCTGGTCCTCGCCGCGCACCGGCTCGGTCGACATCTCGGCGGGCTGCTGCTGCTCCCCGCTCTCGTCGCCCTGCTCGTCCTGCTCGGTCTCCTCGTCGCCGTCGATGTCCTCTGAATCCTCAGGCGGCATGTCCAGCTCGTCGACGCGCGTCATTTCGAGGTGGCGCAGCATGTCGAGCGAGAGCGACTGGAAGGCCTTCTGGTCGGACAGCGAGTTCGCCAGCGCCTCGAAATCCTCGCCCGCCTTCTCCTCGATCCAGCGGCGGCGCATGGCGACACCTTCGGCAGCAACCTCGGGGATCGGCTCGCCGGTCAGCCGCTCGCGCAGAAGCAGCGCCAGTGCGGTCGGCATCGGCACTTCGTCGGGCGACTTGGCGCGGGTGATCGGATCGCTGGCGATGCGCACATCGAGCGCGGCGTTCAGATTGTCGCGCATACCGTCGAAACGGTTCGCGCCCATCGCCTCGTAGCGCACCGCTTCGACCGCATCGTAGCAGGCGCGCGCCGAAGGTTCGACGGGGGCATTACGCGAATGCAGCTTTTCGTCGTGGTGGCGCAGGCGCAGCGCGAAACTGTCGGCAAAGCCGCGCAGCTGCGCAGCCTGATCCGCCGGCAGGCTGCGGGCGGGCAGCGGCAGGCGGAAGGTTCCCCCGGTCTGGCTAGGCGCGTCGGACGTCCAGTTGACCTCGATCTCGGTCTCGTCGGCAATGGCGCGCGCGGCGCCTGCCAGTGCGGCCTTGAAGCGGTCTGCCGGTGTCTCTTCGCTCAAAACGGGGGAACCTTCGTATTACAATTAGCTAGGCCAACCTCTTGAGATCAGGTCGACCTTTCCGGATCAGATCGACTGGCCGGTCTTCGCCCAGTCGGCGAGGAAGCCCTCTATACCCTTCTCGGTCAGAACGTGCTTGAACAGGTTCTTGATGACCGAAGGCGGCATCGTGGCGACATCGGCGCCGATCTTCGCGCACTGGAGAAGATGGATCGGGTGACGCACCGACGCCGCGAGGATCTGGGTCTCGTAGGCATAGTTGTCATAGATGATGCGGATATCCTCGATCAGCTGGATGCCGTCGAAGCCGTTGTCGTCATGGCGACCGATGAAGGGCGAGATGAAGGTCGCACCGGCCTTGGCGGCGAGCAGCGCCTGGTTGGCCGAGAAGCACAGCGTCACGTTGACCTGCGTGCCGTCCGAGGTCAGCGCCTTGCAGGTCTTGAGGCCGTCGATCGTCAGCGGCACCTTGATGCACACGTTGTCGGCGATCTTGCGCAGCTTTTCGGCCTCGCGCATCATGCCTGCATGGTCGAGCGCGACGACTTCGGCCGAGACCGGTCCGTCCACCAGCGCGCAGATTTCCTTGGTCACTTCGATGAAGTCACGACCCGACTTGGCGATCAGCGAGGGGTTGGTGGTCACACCGTCGAGCAGGCCGGTTTCGGCAAGCTCCTTGATGTCGGCGATTTCGGCGGTGTCGACGAAGAACTTCATGGCTCGGGAAACATCCTGCTGCAAAAGCCGGTTCACTGGCAGGCGCAGGGCGGACATGCCCGGCCCGCAAGACCCGGCTTCGATGGGTTTGCGATTCTGGCCCCGCTATAGGCGTCCCGTCCGCGCGGGGCTACCCCGTGTGAGGCTGATCCGCGTGAGAGATGCCGTCGGGGCGAACGGCTCAGACGGCGGTGTGCATCGGTTCGGCATCGAGTTGGCCGGGGTGCGCCTTCAGTTCGGCCTCGTTCGCCGCGATCGCGCGCCACAGCGCATCGGCGGCATCGTGCGCCAGTTGCTGCTGCATGGCGAGCGAGACACCGCTGCCATTACCGATGATCGTATAGAGGTTGGAGAACAGCACGTTGTCCAGTGACGCGCCGAACCCGCGCCGCATGAAGGCGCTGATCGACATCTGCCCGCGATAGGCCTGCCGTCCATATTTCATCGGCAAACGCTCGGCCGCATCCATCAGGATCGGCTGTGCTTCGAGAATGGCCTTGTAGGCATAATCGTTGAGCTGGCGCTGAAGCGCGGGATCGTTCGAGGCCGAGGCGGGCTGTGTGCCGGAAAGGCGCGGAATGGCGAGCCGGTAGCGACTGTCCCAGAACCCGTTTGCACTGGCAAGCTGGGCATAGCTGCGCTCGATCGAGAGCGTCAGCAGGCGCCGCCCGGTCAGCGTTGGGCCGGAATGCACCATCGAGGCCGCGCAGCCGGACAGAAGTCCTGCTGCAAGCAGTCCGCCACTGGCGAGAGCCGCTCGCCGCGTTGTCTTCTCCAGCTTGAAGACCTGCTCGAAACCGCCTGTCGTCATTCCCCTCAACCCTCCGCCACCTGTTCGATGGCAAAGGGCTAGGAAAAGCTCGTTTCGTCGCGATGGCGCGTTCGTTTCATCGCATAACAGTCAAGTATCACTGTGTAACGTCATGCGGCGGAGGCAATCGGTTATCGGCGATGCAGAGCGGCGGCGAGCATGGCGTTTCCGCCAGCGGTGGGATCGTCGCGAACCTGCCCTTCGGCGGCACCGATCTCGTACCAGATCGCATTGTCGGCGCCGAGCGCGAGCGCATGCGCGGCATCGGTGATCGTCACGCCGGAAACCGCCGCCATGGCCTTGGCCAGTACCGGATCGTTGCTGGCCTGCATGGCCTGTTCGAGCGCAGGGATCATCGCGTTGACCAGCATCGGGCCCATCTGCTGGCGCAAATCGCTGCTGGCGGCGGTGCGACCTGCGGTGAGCAGCGCGTCGGGTTTGGCAAAGGTCGCCTCGTCGATCGCGCGTTCGATCAGCGGTCCTGCGACTTTCGCGCCGGCCTCGGCGAAGGTGTTGAGCCGGTGGGCAAGGTCGTTGCGGAATTTCGCCGAGCGCAGCGCATTGTTGCGGGTGCGACCGGGACGCTGGAACAGGACCGGCAGGCCGATCTGCGCGACCGGACTGTTCCAGAAGCCGTCCGGCTGGCTCAACTGGACAAAAGCACGGGTGCTGGCGAGGTGTAGCAGTGCCCGCACGGCACCTTCGTTCGCTGGCGGCGGGCCTGCCGTATGCGGGCGGGAGCCGCCTTCGCCCGTCACGCAGCCGGTCAGGGCCACAGCGAGTCCTGCTGCGGCGAAACCCAGCACACTGCGGCGTGCCACGATCGCCTCGGGTCCGGAAAACGCGCCTTGCGCGGTGAATTTGTTACGCGATCCCCAGTTCACAATGCCCTCCTGCTTCACGAACACCCGATGCGGTGCCTATATCGACGCGACATGAAACGCGTCCGCCTCCTCGTCTTCAATGCCGCGCTCGGCGTGCTCGACTACCGCGTGCCGGACGGCATGGACCCGCAGCCGGGCGCCGTGGTGGTGGCGCCGTTGGGGCCCAGACAGATACTCGGAATCGTCTGGGAGCCACAACGCCTGAATGCGCAGGAAGTGCCTGAAACAAAACTGCGTTCCATTCTGGAAGTGTTGCCGGTGCCTCCGCTGCCCGAACCGCTGCGGCGGCTGGTGGAGTGGACGGCCGATTACTACTGCGCGCCGATGGCCTCGGTCGCGCGCATGGCACTGGGCAGCAGCGCGGCGCTGCGCGGCGGCGGCACGACCACCGAGTATCGCCTGACCGGCGTGGAACCCGCCCGCCTCACTCCCCAGCGTGCAGCGGCAATGGACGCCTTGCAGGGCGAACAGGCCTCGATCCGCGAACTGGCCGAACTCGCCAGCGTTTCCGAAGGCGTGCTGCGCGGGATGGTGGGCGCGGGGATACTGGAGGCGGTGACGGTCGATCTCGACCGCCCCTACCCCGCCGCCGATCCCGAGCATGCGGTGCCCGACCTCAATCCCGAACAGCGCACGGCGGCGGATGCCTTTATCGAGGCCGTAACCGCGCATGAGTTTGCGCCGTTCCTGCTCGATGGTGTGACCGGCTCGGGCAAGACCGAGACCTATTTCGAGGCCGTCGCCGAAGCGCTGCGGCTGGGGCGGCAGATACTGGTATTGCTGCCCGAGATCGCGCTTACCGAGAATTTCCTGCGCCGTTTCGAGCATCGTTTTGGCGTGCCACCGATCCTGTGGCATTCATCGCTCAAGGCTAGCGAGCGACGACGGGCGTGGCGGGCGATCGTCAATGGTGACGCGCAGGTCGTCGTCGGCGCGCGCTCGGCACTGTTCATGCCTTACGCCAAGCTCGGCCTGATCGTCGTCGACGAGGCGCATGAGGTCTCGTTCAAGCAGGACGACGGGGTGCGCTACAACGCCCGCGACGTGGCGGTGATCCGCGCGCGGTTCGAGGGTATTCCGGTAATCCTCGCCAGTGCGACTCCCGCGCTGGAATCGATGCAACTGGCCGAGGCGGGAGTCTATCGCCGGATCGAGCTGGCCGGGCGCTTCGGCGGTGCCAGCCTGCCCTCGATCGAGGTGCTGGACTTGCGCAGTGAGGCACCCGAGCGCGGCCGCTGGCTGGCGCCTCGGCTGGTCGAGGAGATGAAGGCGCGGCTGGCGCGCGGTGAGCAGTCGCTGCTGTTCCTCAACCGGCGCGGTTATGCCCCGCTGACCCTGTGCCGCAACTGCGGCTATCGCTTCCAGTGCCCCAACTGCACCGCCTGGCTGGTGGAGCACCGCTTTTCCAAGCGCCTCGCCTGCCACCACTGCGGCCACGAGACGCCTGCGCCAGAGGCCTGTCCCGAGTGCGGCACCGGGGATTGCCTTGTCGCCTGCGGGCCGGGTGTGGAGCGTATCGCCGACGAAGTGGCCGAAGTGCTGCCTGAGGCGCGCACCGCGCTTGTCACCTCAGACACGATGAACACGCCCGAAGCCATCGGCGAGTTCGTTGCCATGGCGGAAGGCCGCGCGATCGACGTGATTATCGGTACGCAGCTGGTAACAAAAGGCTACCATTTTCCCGAGCTGACGCTGGTAGGTGTCGTCGACGCCGACCTTGGCCTCGAAGGTGGCGATCTGCGCGCGGGCGAGCGGACGTACCAGCAGATCGCGCAGGTCGCCGGGCGCGCCGGGCGCGGCGAGAAGCCGGGACAGGTGCTGCTCCAGACCCGGCATCCCGAAGCCGCCGTCATCGCCGCGCTGGCGGCGGGCGATCGCGATGCGTTCTATGCCGCAGAGACCGAGGCGCGCCGCGATGCCGGTGCCCCGCCGTTCGGACGCTGGGCGGCGATCATCGTGTCTTCCGAGGAACTCAACGAGGCGCGCGATGCGGCCCGTGCCATCGGCGGTACTGCGCCGGACCTGCCCGACATGCTGGTGCTCGGCCCTGCCCCTGCCCCGCTCTCGCTGTTGCGCGGACGGCATCGCTTCCGCCTGCTCATCAATGCGCGACGCTCGGCCAGCCTTCAGAAAGTGCTGCGCGAGTGGCTGGAGCCGCTCCAGTTTCCGCGCGGCGTGCGCGTGAACATCGATATCGACCCTTACTCGTTTGTCTGACTTGTCCGGAGCGTCCGATCAGCGAAAAGATCGGGCGTGTCGCCGTGTTCCGTCGTGACACCTTCGCGGCGCAGCAGCTCACGCTTGATGCCGGTGCCATAGGCATAGCCGCCGATCGATCCATCGGTGCGCACCACGCGGTGGCACGGGATCAGCACTGCCACACAGTTCGCGCCATTGGCCGAGCCTGCCGCACGCGTGGCCTTGGGCTTGCCCACGGCGGCGGCCAGTTGCGCATAGCTGCGCGTCTCGCCTGCCGGGATGCGCTGAAGCTCGCGCCAGATCGCTTCCTGAAATGCGGTGCCTGCCACGTCGAGGGGAATGCCGCGCGCATCGCCCGGACGCTCGACCGCGTCGATCACTTGTCGGAGTAAGGCCGCGAAATCCTCGCCGCCCTCGATCAGATCGGCATTGGGAAAACGCTCGGCCAACGTCTCGACGCCTTCGTCGAACGAGAGGCGGCACACGCCCTTATCTGTCGCAGCCACCAGCATCGCGCCCATGCTGGTGGGAACCACCGCCCAATGGATCGTCACGCCGCGCCCGCCGTGCTTCCATGCCGAGGGCGTCATGCCAAGCCGGGCCTCGCTGGCTTCGTAGAAGCGGGATGCGGAGCCGTATCCGGCCTCGTAGATGGCCTCTGTCACGTTGTGTGCCTCCTGTAGGGCGTTCTGTACGCGTTCCATGCGCCGGGCGCGGGCATAGGCGGCAGGCGTCAGGCCTAGCGCGCGCTTGAACAGGCGCTGGAAATGGGCGGGCGAATAGCCGACATGGCCTGCCACCTGCTCGACGGTGACGGCCTCGTCGAGCGCGAGCAGTCGCACTGCCTCTGCCAGCGCGACCTCATCCCGCGATACGTCATCGGGATGGCAGCGCAGGCACGGGCGCAGGCCTTCCTCGCGCGCCTGCGAAGGCGTCGCGAAGAACCGCACGTTCTCGTGCCGGGGGTGGCGGGCCGCGCACGAAGGACGACAGTATATCCCGGTGGAGAGCACACCCGTCACGAAATGCCCGTCATAATCCCGGTTGCGGGCCAGTACCGCGCGCCAGGCCGTATCATCATCGGGCATCTTGTTCGCCATGCCGTCCGAATCCGTCATCCGACCTGCCGGGTCAAGGCGCAAGCGTGAAAGATCGCGCGGGCTTGCACCATTTCCGAGCTGGAAAATCGGCAGGGTGTGTCCCGCTTGCGGCGCAGTTTTTGGCGAAATGAAGGTCATGCGCGCATAGTAATTGCGTGCACACGGCAGCGCTTCCCGATTTCTGCTTTCAAATCACTTCGATTGCGGTCGCGCATAGACAATCCGCCCACCTTGCGTCGTCGCATTATCGTCGCTATGCGGCCCCGACAGCAGGCCGGGGAGAGCGCTTTCGCGCACTGTCTCGTCGTGCCTCAGACACACCGATGTAAGGAACAGGACGGCGTGGAGAATTCCGGCGCAATCAAAGCCAGCCTGCAGGGACGATACGCTTCGGCGCTGTTCGATCTTGCCAGCGAAGCGGGCACCGTCTCGACAGTCGAGAGCGACCTCGAAGGTCTTGGGCAGGCCCTGCGCGAAAGCGCGGAAATGGCGGATCTGATTCGCAATCCCCAGCTGAGCCGCAAGGCGGCCGGTCAGGCGATCGATGCCGTGGCCGGTGTGCTCGGTGTCTCGCCCCTCACCCGCAATTTCCTCGGCGTGCTGGCGGCCAACCGTCGCCTGGCCTCGCTGCCGGGCATCGTCACCGCGTTCGCCGCGATTGCCGCTGCCCAGCGCGGTGAAGTCTCGGCCGAAGTGGCCAGCGCTCACCCGCTGAGCGAAGCCCAGGTCGAGGAACTGCGTCACAAGCTCGAGGCGCGCGAAGGCCGCAAGATCAAGCTCAGCACCCGGATCGATCCGGAACTGCTCGGCGGCCTCGTCGTCACTATCGGGTCCAAGCGCATCGACAGCTCGATCCGCACCCGTCTCAATTCGCTCGCCCAGGCCATGCAGGGCTAAGAAAGGCAGAACAATGGATATCCGCGCGGCAGAAATCTCGAAGGTCATCAAGGACCAGATCGCCAGCTTCGGCACCGGGGCCCAGGTCTCGGAAGTCGGCTCGGTGCTCAAGGTGGGTGACGGCATCGCCCGCATCCATGGTCTGGACAACATCCAGGCCGGCGAAATGGTCAAGTTCGCCAACGGCACGCAGGGCATGGCGCTCAACCTCGAAGCCGACAACGTCGGCGTCGTGATCTTCGGCTCGGATGCCGAGATCAAGGAAGGTGACATCGTCGAGCGCACGAACACCATCGTTGACGTCCCGACCGGCAAGGGCCTGCTCGGCCGCGTCGTCGATGCCCTGGGCAACCCGATCGACGGCAAGGGCCCGATCGAGTACACCGAGCGTCGCCGCGTCGAGACCAAGGCTCCCGGCATCATCCCGCGCCAGTCGGTGCACGAGCCCGTGCAGACCGGCCTCAAGGCGATCGACGCTCTGGTTCCCGTGGGCCGTGGCCAGCGCGAGCTGATCATCGGTGACCGCCAGACCGGCAAGACCGCCGTCGCCATCGACACCTTCATCAACCAGAAGGAAGCGAACAAGAGCGACGACGAGAACAAGAAGCTCTACTGCATCTACGTCGCTGTCGGCCAGAAGCGCTCGACCGTGGCACAGATCGTGCGCCAGCTCGAAGAGAACGGCGCGATGGAATACTCCATCGTCATCGCCGCAACCGCTTCGGAGCCCGCACCGATGCAGTACCTCGCGCCCTACACCGGCGCTGCGATGGGCGAATTCTTCCGAGACAACGGCATGCACGCCGTGATCGTGTACGACGACCTTTCGAAGCAGGCCGTAGCCTACCGCCAGATGTCGCTGCTGCTGCGCCGTCCGCCGGGCCGCGAAGCCTATCCGGGCGACGTGTTCTATCTCCACAGCCGCCTGCTTGAGCGTGCGGCCAAGATGAGCGACGACAAGGGCGCAGGATCGCTGACCGCGTTCCCGATCGTCGAGACGCAGGCAGGCGACGTGTCGGCCTACATTCCGACCAACGTGATCTCGATCACCGATGGCCAGATCTTCCTCGAAACCGGCCTGTTCTATCAGGGCATCCGTCCGGCGATCAACGTCGGCCTGTCGGTCAGCCGCGTCGGCGGCGCTGCGCAGACCAAGGCGATGAAGAAGGTTGCCGGTTCGATCAAGCTGGAGCTGGCGCAGTACCGCGAAATGGCGGCCTTCGCGCAGTTCGGTTCGGACCTCGACGCCTCGACGCAGAAGCTGCTCAACCGCGGTGCGCGCCTGACCGAGCTGCTCAAGCAGAAGCAGTTCTCGCCGCTCGGCATGGAAGAGCAGGTCGTCTCGATCTTCGCGGGCACCAACGGCTATCTCGACAAGATTCCGGCGACCCGCGTCACCGAATATGAAGCCGAGATGCTCGACTACATGCGCGCCGAGCATGCCGACGTGCTGGCCATGATCCGCGATACGAAGAAGTTCGAGGGCGAGATCAAGGACAAGACCGTCGCCGCGCTCGACGCCTTCGCCAAGCAGTTCGCCTGAGACTGACGTGACGCCGCCGCGCCGGGCTTTCGGGTCCGGCCGGTAATTCGGAGACAAACGAGTGGCTTCGCTCAAGGAACTCAAGGGCCGGATCGGCTCGGTCAAATCGACCCAGAAGATCACCAAGGCCAAGCAGATGGTCGCTGCGGCCAAGCTGCGCAAGGCACAGGCGGCCGCCGAGGCCGCGCGTCCTTACGCCACGCGTCTGACGCGCGTCATGGCCTCGCTGGCGGGCCGCGTCAGCCTCAGCGGCTCCAGCCCCAAGCTGTTGACCGGCACCGGCAGCGATCAGGTTCACCTGCTCGTCGTCGCCAACTCGGACAAGGGTCTGGCGGGCGCTTTCAACTCGAACATCGTCAAGGCCGCCATGGCCAAGGCGCGCGAGCTGGAAGCCCAGGGCAAGACCGTTCTGTTCTACCTCGTGGGCCGCAAGGGCCGCGCGCCGATCACCCGCGCCTACCCGAACCAGGTCGCCTACACGTTCGACACCACCGACGTGCGCAACCCCGGTTTCGACGAGGCAGAGAAGATCGCCAACGAACTGGTGAAGCTCTACGACGAAGGCCGCTTCGACGTCGCCCACCTGTTCTTCTCGAAGTTCCGCACCGCGCTTCTTCAGGAGCCGACGAGCGTTCAGGTCATTCCAGTCCCGACCCCCAAGGTCGAGGCTGCCGATGCCAACGATGCCGTCGTCGAGTACGAACCCGATGAGGAGCAGATCCTGGCAGCCCTGCTGCCGCGCTACGTGAAGACCCAGATCTTCGGGGCGCTGCTGGAGAATGCCGCTTCCGAACAGGGCGCGTCGATGACCGCCATGGACAACGCGACGCGCAACGCCGGCGACCTTATCAAGAACCTCACGATCCAGTACAACCGCAGCCGTCAGGCCGCGATCACCACTGAGCTCGTCGAAATTATCGCCGGCGCGGAAGCGCTTTAACGGCACCCGAAAAATCTGGCGCGGAAGCGCTTCAAGAAACCGCAGGCAAGGAACCCAAAATGGCCACCGCCCCCGTGCTTAACCAGACCACTACTGGCAAGATCAGCCAGATCATCGGTGCTGTCGTCGATGTGATTTTCGATGGCGAACTGCCGTCGATCCTCTCCGCTCTCGAAACCGAGAACAACGGCCAGAAGCTGGTGCTCGAAGTCGCCCAGCATCTGGGTGAGAACACCGTTCGCACCATCGCCATGGATAGCACCGAGGGTCTGACCCGCGGTCAGAACGTCGTGTCGACCGGCGCGCAGATCTCGGTTCCGGTCGGTCCCAAGACCCTGGGCCGTATCATGAACGTCGTCGGCGATCCGATCGACGAGCGTGGCCCGATCGGTTCGGACATGTTCGCCCCGATCCACGCCAAGGCGCCCGAGTTCACTGAGCAGTCGACCGAAGCGGCGATCCTCGTCACCGGCATCAAGGTCATCGACCTTCTCGCCCCTTACGCCAAGGGCGGCAAGATCGGCCTGTTCGGCGGCGCAGGCGTCGGCAAGACCGTGCTCATCCAGGAACTGATCAACAACATCGCCAAGGGCCACGGCGGCGTCTCCGTCTTCGCGGGCGTCGGCGAGCGCACCCGCGAGGGTAACGATCTGTACCACGAGTTCCTCGACGCGGGCGTTATCGCCAAGGACGCCGAAGGCAACGCCACCTCGGACGGTTCGAAGGTCGCTCTCGTATACGGCCAGATGAACGAGCCGCCGGGCGCGCGTGCCCGCGTTGCCCTGTCGGGTCTGACCATGGCCGAGTACTTCCGCGACCAGGAAGGTCAGGACGTGCTGTTCTTCGTCGACAACATCTTCCGCTTCACGCAGGCAGGCGCGGAAGTGTCGGCTCTGCTGGGCCGTATTCCTTCGGCCGTGGGCTATCAGCCGACGCTGGCGACCGACATGGGCCAGCTGCAGGAGCGCATCACCTCGACCACCAAGGGTTCGATCACCTCGGTCCAGGCGATCTACGTCCCCGCAGACGACCTTACCGATCCGGCGCCTGCTGCCTCGTTCGCGCACCTCGATGCGACGACCACGCTGAACCGCGCGATCTCGGAGCTGGGCATCTACCCGGCGGTCGACCCGCTCGACTCGACCTCGCGCGTGCTGGAGCCCCGCATCGTCGGTGCCGAGCACTACGAGACCGCCCGCCGCGTTCAGGAAACCCTGCAGAAGTACAAGTCGCTGCAGGACATCATTGCGATCCTGGGCATGGACGAGCTGTCGGAAGAGGACAAGCTGACGGTCGCCCGCGCCCGCAAGATCCAGAAGTTCCTCTCGCAGCCGTTCCACGTTGCCGAAGTCTTCACCGGCATCTCGGGCAAGTTCGTGCAGCTGGAAGAGACCATCAAGTCGTTCAAGGCGGTGGTCAACGGTGAGTACGATCACCTGCCGGAAGCGGCCTTCTACATGGTCGGTGGCATCGACGACGCCGTCGAGAAGGCCAAGAAGCTGGCCGCTGACGCCTGATCGTCACGTCTGCTGATCGAACGCAAGGAAACGAACCGATGGCATTGCACTTCGAACTCGTGACGCCGGCCCGGCTCGTTCGCTCCGAGGAAGTCCACATGGTGGTCGTCCCCGGAACCGAAGGCGAGTTCGGCGTGCTGGAGGGCCACGCGCCCTTCATGTCGACCGTCGCCGATGGCGCCCTCATGGTCTATCGTACCGAGAACGCCGCGCCCGAGGCGATCCAGATCACCGGCGGCTTCGCGGAAGTCGGCGCGAACGGTCTGACGGTTCTGGCCGAGCATGTGAACGGCTGACGCCTTTTACATCACGCGAAGAATGGGGCGCCCCGGCATGTCCGGCGGCGCCCTTTTCTTTATTTTCTCCTCGCGGTCGGGGCATGGAAATCTGGAGGCTTTCGGGCGACCCATGAAAGGAAACGCGCGATTTCGGGGGCGGCTCGCAACATTGCCAGATCCTCGCCCAGCTTTGCCAGCCGGGCATTCGGAAAGGTTGCATGCAATGTGCGGTGACAGATGGGATGGACGGGAACCGTCCGGCGCCCTCCCCGGCTCTTGGGCACGGGATGATGCCATTCGGCGCGCTGTCCCAAAGGTCTTTCGCATAGCCAGCAGCAGGTTTGCGGTGCATCCATCATGTCCGGAAAATGGTGGACTTGGCCGGGCCGATCAAGTTCGCTTCGCCGTGTTAGCCGCCGGATACCTCCCGGCATTAGGAAGTTATCAAAGTTTCAACCTTAATCCGGTGCTCAATCGCCTGCGTGCGTCGGCAAAGAGGCATGCGATTGCGAACAGGAATTGAGGATCAAGATGACGGCATTCGGTCGGCGCAACGGTATCAACGGCATGACGCAGGGGGCACGCCCTGCTTTTGGCGTCGCTCGCCCGCTCAAAGGCGGAATGCCGGAAACGCCGTTTGCCGACGCGCCTGCTGCGGCGCCGATCGCGGACGGTCCCAAGGCGCGCGGCGAGGACGCCATGGCGCGCCTCGCGGACCGTGCCAATGCCGTTCACGACGCTTCCAACGAGCAAGGCGGCTTCGAGGCCTCGATCCACAAGATCAAGGAACAGGTGCTCCCGCGCCTGCTGGAGCGCGTCGATCCCGAAGCGGCGGCCACGCTGACCAAGGATGAACTGTCGGAGGAATTCCGCCCGATCATCATGGAAGTGCTGGCGGAGCTGAAGATCACCTTCAACCGCCGCGAGCAGTTCGCGCTTGAGAAGGTGCTGATCGACGAACTGCTGGGCTTCGGGCCGCTCGAAGAGCTGCTGAATGACCCGGACGTGTCCGATATCATGGTCAATGGCCCGAACCAGACCTACATCGAAAAGAAGGGCAAGCTGCAACTCGCCTCGACCAAGTTCCGCGACGAGCAGCACCTGTTCCAGATCGCCCAGCGCATCGTCAACCAGGTCGGCCGCCGTGTCGATCAGACCACGCCGCTGGCCGACGCCCGCCTCAAGGACGGCAGCCGCGTCAACGTGATCGTGCCCCCGCTGTCCTTGCGCGGCACCGCTATCTCGATCCGTAAGTTCTCCGAAAAGCCGATCACCATCGACATGCTCAAGGGCTTCGGCTCGATGAGCGAGAAGATGGCGACCGCCCTCAAGATCGCCGGGGCCTGCCGCATGAACGTGGTGATCTCGGGCGGTACGGGCTCGGGCAAGACGACGATGCTCAATGCCCTTTCGAAGATGATCGATCCGGGCGAGCGCGTGCTGACGATCGAGGACGCGGCCGAACTCCGGCTCCAGCAGCCGCACTGGCTGCCGCTGGAAACCCGCCCTCCGAATCTTGAAGGACAAGGCGCGATCACCATCGGCGATCTGGTGAAGAACGCCCTGCGTATGCGTCCTGACCGCATCATCCTGGGCGAAATCCGTGGCGCCGAGTGCTTCGACCTGCTTGCCGCGATGAACACCGGTCACGACGGTTCGATGTGTACGCTCCACGCCAACAGCCCGCGCGAGTGCCTCGGCCGTATGGAAAACATGATCCTGATGGGCGACATCAAGATCCCTAAGGAAGCCATCAGTCGCCAGATCGCCGAATCGGTCGACCTTATCGTGCAGGTGAAGCGCCTGCGGGATGGCTCGCGTCGTACCACCAACATCACCGAGGTGATCGGCATGGAGGGCGATGTCATCGTCACGCAGGAACTGTTCAAGTTCGAGTATCTGGACGAGACCGACGACGGCAAGATCATCGGTGAATTCCGCTCCTCGGGCTTGCGTCCCTATACGCTGGAGAAGGCGCGTCAGTTCGGCTTCGATCAGGCCTTCCTCGAAGCCTGCCTCTGAACTTTACTGAAAGCGCGCGATCAGGGTCGTCACGATCGCGCGCGAGGCCAGGCCCAGCATCAGGATACCGGGCAGGAAGGTGATGAAGAACACGCCTGTCCACGGGATCATGCCCACCCGGTCGAGATCGCGGCGCCGCGCGCGCAGATGATCGGCCAGCCAGGCGGTGGTCGCCAGCACCATGCAGATGGCCCCGCCCGAGGCGAAGAGGATGTCGGTTTGATCCATCCGGCCTCTTGCCTTGAAGTCGCTTCGAATCAAAGAGCGAAGCGGGAGCGCGGTGAATTTCCCGCCTCCCCGGTCTCTCCGCTAAACCCGACTTCCGGAAAACCGGGCGATGCGGTTCCGGCCATTTGCGCAGAAACGCTTCGCAGCATCGACCGAGTATGGGAACCTCGTCTGGAGACGCACGTTTGTTCTCCCGATCCGCACGCTCTTGGCGGCAGGCGGAGACAACAGGAACAAGGAATTCCCGTCATGATCAAGAAAGTCGTTCTCGTGCTCGTGGCGTCCAGCATCGCGCTGGGTGCGACCGCCTGCAACACCGTGAAGGGTGCCGGTCGCGACGTGACGTCGGTCGGCCAGGCTGGCGACGACGCCATCAACGGCAAGTAAGCCGTCAGAAAAGCCCGCGCCCTTAAACCCAGGGCGCGGGCTTTTATCTTACTGGAAGACTTCTTCGGTTTTCCTGAGACGATGCTCTTCTGCCACCTTGCGGGCACGAAGCCAGAGGCATAGTCGCAGCGCCAGCACCATTCCCAGCGCCAGACCGAGCATGCCGTCCGTCACCAGCAGGGCTCCGGCGGCGGGATGATGCTCAGGCGTTGAACCCGGCTGATAGCTTGGAAAGATCACCCGCCTGACGATGAAGATCGCGGCGACGAACAACAGCGCCGCAGGCGATTGGCGCATCATCACGCGGGCACTTTCGCCCTCACCTTCGACGTGAAGGCGCATCATGCGGCCACGCTGCCAGCCAATGGCGGCGCCGATGACGATTCCTCCTGCCACGGCCAGCCAGCCCATCGGGCTGGGGCGCATACCGAACAGGGCAAGCCCCACCACGGCACACAGGATCACCGGCATGATCCACAGCATCGACAGCCGCAGCGGTCGTGCCTTTTGCAGATTGCGATAACGCAGGAGCATGACGAGGGCGAAAATCGCCACCGGCAAATACCCCAGCAGCGACTTTGCATCCCCCGTCATATGATACCCCTTAGCTTCCGCCGATCTCGCTCAGCGAGGGCGTCCCTGCCGGAGCCACATCGCCTTGCCATACCAGCACAGGTTTGCGCGCCGCGAGCGTTTCGTCAAGACGGCGACGCGGGGCGAAGTGCGGCGCCGAATGCAGCGTGTCGTCGCCCTGCTTGGCGCGCTCCGCCAGACTGCGCAGCGACCCGATGAAGCGGTCGAGACCGGCCTTGCTCTCGGTTTCGGTCGGCTCGACCAGCATCGCGCCGCGCACCACCAGCGGGAAGTAGACCGTCATCGGGTGGAAGCCCTCGTCGATCAGGCCCTTGGCGATGTCGAGCGTCGAGAAGCCATCGGCCAGCCCGGCGTCGCTGAACAGCGCCTCGTGCATGCACGGGCCGCTGGCACCGAACGGGGCCTGGAGAACGTCGTCGCACGAACGCAGCACGTAGTTGGCGTTGAGCACCGCGTCCTCGGCCACCTGACGCAGGCCGTCCGCACCGTGGCTGAGGATGTAGGTCAGCGCGCGGGTGAACATGCCCATCTGGCCGTGGAAGGCGACCATGCGGCCGAAGGCCTTGTCATGACCCTCGCCGCGGTTCTCTTCCTCGACGAGGTGGATCGAACCGTCGGCACCACGGGTGACGAAAGGCAGCGGCGCGAAAGGTGCGAGCGCTTCGGAAAGCACAACCGGACCCGCACCCGGACCACCGCCGCCGTGGGGTGTCGAGAAGGTCTTGTGCAGGTTGATGTGCATCGCATCGACGCCGAGGTCGCCGGGGCGAACCTTGCCGACGATGGCGTTGAAGTTCGCACCGTCGCAGTAGACATAGCCGCCGGCCTCGTGGACCGCATCGGCGATGGTCTTCAACTCGGGCTCGAACAGGCCGCAGGTGTTGGGGTTGGTGATCATCACGCCCGCAACGTTCGGCCCCAGCTTGGCCTTGAGCGCCTCGACATCGACGCGGCCCTCGGGCGTTGCCGGGATCGACTGGACCTTGAAGCCTGCGAAGGCGGCAGTCGCCGGGTTGGTGCCGTGGGCGCTCTCGGGCACCAGCACGACATCGCGGGTCTCGCCGCGCGCATCCAGAGCGGCGCGGATGCACAGCAGGCCGCACAGCTCACCATGGGCACCGGCCTTGGGGCTCATCGCCACCGAGGCCATGCCGGTCAGCGTGATGAGCCAGTCGGCCAGTTGCTCGATGACTTCGAGAGCGCCCTGCACGGTGCCCTGCGGCTGCATCGGGTGGACGTCTGCGAAGCCCGGCAGTCGCGCCATCTTCTCGTTCAGGCGCGGGTTGTGCTTCATCGTGCACGACCCGAGCGGGAACGGCCCGAGGTCGATCGCATAGTTCTGGCGCGACAGGCGGGTGTAGTGGCGCACCACTTCCGGCTCGGTCAGGCCGGGCAGTGCCGGGGCCGACTTGCGCAGGAACTTCGACACGCCCGCAGCAGGCGCCCGCGCGGGAACGTCGATATCGACGCCGCACTTGCCGTCCGAGCCAAGTTCGAAGCTCAGCGCTTCTTCCAGCATCAGGCCGCGATCGCCACTGTTGGTGGTGAGCGCAGATCCGGTCGAACCTTCACCCATCGAGGGGCGCCATCCGGCAGCATTCACGGCGCTCATGCGGCGGCTCCTTCGAGAACGGCGGCGAGTTCGCGCGCGAGCGTCGCGATATCCTCGTCGGTGGTGGTTTCGGTGGCAGTGACGAGCAGGCCGTTGTGCAGGCCCGAAGCGTCGGGGAACAGGCGGCCAAGCGACACGCCGCCCAGCACCTCGCGGTCGGCCAGCTGGCGGACCACTTCGCGGGCATCAGTCGGCAGGACGAGCGTGACCTCGTTGAAGTACGCATTGTTCAGGCAGGTGACGCCGGGGATCTGCGTGACCGCCTCGACCATCGCCTGTGCGCGGTCATGGTTGACCGCCGCCAGCTGGGCAATGCCCTCGCCGCCCAGCAGCGTCAGGTGGATGCTGAACGCCAGCGCGCAGAGGCCGGAGTTGGTGCAGATGTTGCTCGTCGCCTTCTCGCGGCGGATGTGCTGTTCGCGCGTCGAAAGCGTGAGCACGAAACCGCGCTTGCCCTCGGCATCGACGGTTTCGCCGCAGAGGCGCCCCGGCATCTGGCGCACGAACTTCTCGCGGCAGCCGAACAGGCCGAGGTACGGCCCGCCGAACTGGAGGCCGACGCCGATCGACTGGCCTTCGCCCACGACGATATCGGCGCCGAGGTTGCCCGGTGCCTCGATCATGCCGAGCGCGACCGGCTCGGTGACGACCACGATCATCAGCGCGCCCTTGGCGTGCGCGGCTTCGGCAATCGCGGCGAGATCGGGGATGCGGCCGAGAACGTCCGGGTACTGGACGACGACGCTGGCGGTCTTGTCGTCGATCGCGGCGATCAGCGCGGCGTCATCGGACTCGGCGGTCAGTTCGGCACCGAGCGAGACGATGTCGTCCTTGGTGAACTTGGCCATCGTGCGCACGACTTCGCCGTAGTGCGGGTGCAGGCCGCCCGACAGGACGCTGCGGCCCTTGCGGGTGACGCGTGCGGCCATCAGGATCGCTTCCCAGCACGCGGTCGAACCGTCGTACATCGAGGCATTGGCGATGTCGGTGCCGAACAGGCGCGCGACTTGCGTCTGGAACTCGAACAGGACCTGCAACGTGCCTTGCGCGATTTCCGGCTGATAGGGCGTGTAGGCCGTCAGAAATTCGCCGCGCTGGATCAGGTGGTCGACCGAGGCCGGCACATGGTGGCGATACGCCCCTGCGCCCAGGAAGAACGGCACGGAACCCGCGCTCATGTTCTTCGCAGCGAGCTTCGACATGTGGCGCTCGACGGCCATTTCGCTGGCGTGGAGGGCAAGGCCGGAAATCGGTCCGGCAAGCCGGGCTTCCTCGGGAACATCGACGAACAGATCGTCGACCGAGGCCGCGCCGATCACGCCGAGCATCTCGGCCCGGTCGGCGGGTGTCAGGGGGAGGTAACGCAAGGGGCAGATCCTCGGGAGAAGGGTGAGGCCGGTTGGGGACGCGCGGCGCTTTTGCGCTCGCAGCGTCCCCGTCAGGCGATCAGAGGGCTTCGACGAAAGCCTTGTAGTTGGTCTCGTCCATCAGGCCCGAGAGTTCGGCAGTGTCCGACAGCGTGATGCGGAACAGCCAGCCGCCGGTTTCGGCCTCGGTGTTCACCAGCTCGGGCTGGTCGGCGAGCGCATCGTTCACTTCGGCGATGCTGCCCGAAACCGGGGTGTAGACGTCGCTGGCGGCCTTCACCGAATCGACGACCGAAACGGAATCGCCCTTGCCGAACGTGGCGCCCACTTCGGGCAGGTCGACGAAAGTGATGTCGCCGAGCTGGCCCTGCGCATAGTCGGTGATGCCGACGGTTCCGAGGTCGCCCTCGACTTCGATCCACTCATGGTCTTCGGAAAAATAACGTGTCATCGCCTTGGCTCCTTCAGCGGTGATAGCGGTTGGGGACGAAGGGCATGGGCGCGACGGTGGCGTCGAGCTTCTTGCCCCGCATTTCGATGGTGAGCGCGGTGCCGTCGGCGGTCAGGGCCGCATCGACATAGGCCATCACGATCGGCTTCTGCAGGCTGGGCGAGAACCCGCCCGAGGTGACGACGCCGACTTCGGTCTCGCCGTTCAGCACCTTGGCGCCCTCGCGCGCGGCCATGCGGCCTTTGAGCACGAGGCCGATGCGCTTCTGGGCGGTGCCCTGCGCGAAGTCGCGCTGGACGCGCTCGGCGCCGGGGAAACCGCCTTCGAGGCGGCGGCGCTTGTTCACGCCGAATGCGAGGCCCGCATCGACCGGACCGCGCGCGGGGTCCATGTCATGGCCATAGAGCGGCAGACCGGCTTCGAGGCGCAGCGAATCACGCGCGCCCAGAGCGATCGGCTTCACTTCCGGCTGTGCGCAGATCAGGTCGGCGACCTTGGCGGCATCCTCGCCGGGGATCGAGATCTCGAAACCGTCCTCGCCGGTATAGCCCGAACGGCTGATCCACGCCTCGACGCCGTCCAGCGTGAAGCGCGCGCCCTTCATGAAAGTGAGCGAGGACAGCGCCTGCTCGCCCTCGGCAATGCGCTCCAGCGCCGCGACGGCCTTGGGGCCCTGCAGCGCCAGCAGCGCACGGTCGTCGAGGTGGTTGAGGGTGATATCGTCGGGCAGCAGTTCGCGCAGCGTGCCGATATCGTCCCACTTGGTCGCGCCGTTGACGACCATGTAGAAACCATCGTCCCAGCGCGTGACCATCAGGTCATCAAGGATGCCGCCCTCTTCGTCGAGCAGCAGCGAGTAACGCACCGAATTGGTCTTCAGGGTCGACAGGTCGATGGGCAGCGCGGCTTCGATAGCCGCTTCCACGCCCTCACCCGAGAGGAACAGCTGGCCCATGTGGCTGACGTCGAACAGCCCTGCATTCTCGCGGGTCCACAGGTGTTCGGCCATGATGCCTTCATACTGGACGGGCATCATGTAACCGGCGAATTCGACCATGCGGCCGCCCTTCTCGCGATGCCAGGCATCGAGCGGCAGGATCATCGGCTCCAGGGTCTCTTCGACCTGATCGTCATCGTTCATGGAAAATTCGCTCAAGACACAGCTCCGCACAGCATTGGCACACCATTCCAGGTGCCCCCTCTGTCACGGAAGCCTGAGAGCTTTCCCCCACTCACCCGTTGCGGGGAGCAAGGTTACACCTTCGGCGGCCACACCGTTGCCGGAGGGGCACTTTCCAGAGCGTCGCTATCGACGGGCGCGGTCCTTTTGCCTGAGAGTTTCCGGGGCGGTTGCTCCTTCGGCGCCTGCCGTTCTTCCGTAGCTTACCCCAGGGGCAAGACCCGTCCGAATCGGCGGGTCTCTCCCGCGTTGTCAGCGACGCGCAAAGCCTTGGTCGAGCGCGCAACGCAAGTCAACGTCCGCGAGACGCAAGCCCGCGCAATTTCCACCGCCCGATCAGGCCGCCTTGCGCAAGAGGGTGTCAACCGCGTCCCAGTCATGGACGAACACCCCCGGCTCACGCTGGCGAGCCAGTGACAGCATAGCGGAGGCAAGACGACGCACGGGCATCGAGCGGAAACGGCGCCATTGTCCGCGCAGGATCGCAAGATCGACGGCGGGCGCGGTGATGCGGGCGACCAGTTCCAAGGGCCTGAACTCGCTGCGAGGCCCACGCAACACACCCGGACGCATTACATCGACACGGGCAAAGCCCAGCGCCTGCACGGCCTGTTCGGTCTCGCCCTTGGTGCGTAGGTAGAAGTTGCCACTGGCGGCATCGGCGCCGGTGGAGGAAACGAGGATAAAGTGGTCTGCCCCCGCCTCGCGCGCGGCTCTGGCCAGATCGAGCACGAGATCGTGATCGACGGCGCGGAAGGTTTCTCTCGATCCGGCCTTGCGCAGGGTGGTGCCCAGTGCACAGATCACGACGTCGGGGCGGGCCGCACGGACGAGATCGGCCCAGCCGGACGGCTCGTCCAGCAGAACCTCCATCCGCGCTCCTTCCGGCAGCGGAATTTCCCGGCGGGATATGGCCGTCAGGCGCAGGCCCGGAGCCTTTGCGCCCGCCGCGACCACCGCCTGCCCCACCAGCCCGGACGCGCCGAGCAGGCAGATGCGCAAGGAAGCGGAAGAAGGCTCCTCCACTTCTTCGCTGGCGTCAGACATTGCGCAGGACTTCGGGCGTGCGCTCGTAGATCTCGGCATGGCGGGCGATGGCGAAGCGGTCGGTCATACCGGCGATGTAATCGGCGATATGGCGGCTGCGCTCGGGCTCGTGGCGGGGCAGCGTGTCGATCCACTCCTCGTCCATCAACACCGGATCCTGCGAATAGGCAGAGTAGAGTTCCGCCAGCAGTGCCCGCGCCCGGCGCGCCGTTTCCAGCTGTTCCGGGTGGAAATAGAGCTTCTCGTACATGAAACGCTTGAAGGCGCGCTCGCCCTCCTCGACTTCGGGCGAAAACGCGATCAGCTGGCGCCCGGCCTGCCGCACTTCGTCGACCGAGGTAATGCCGACCAGACGCCGCGCACTTTCTTCGAGCAGGTCGTTGACCATCACGCCGATCTGGCTGCGGATCAGTTCGGACAACTGGCGATTGCGCGGCACGCCGGGATAGCGTTTCTCGACCGCCGCCCACTGCTGCGCCACGAACGGATGGGCAAGCACTTCGTCGAGGTTGAGGAATCCCGCGCGCAGGCCATCATCGATATCGTGATTGTCGTAGGCGATATCGTCCGACAGCGCCGCGACCTGTGCCTCCAGCGAAGCGTGCGAGCCGAGATCGAGGTTGTAGGCCGCGTCCAGTTCGGTCAGCGCCCAGCCAGGGTTGAGCACTGGGCCGTTGTGCTTGGCGAGACCCTCCAGCGTCTCCCACGTCAGGTTCAGCCCGTCGTGCTCGCAATAGGGACTTTCCAGCCGCATCAGCGTGCGCAGGCTTTGCGCGTTGTGGTCGAAGCCGCCGGCATTGACGAGCGCCGCATTCAGCGCGTCCTCGCCTGCATGGCCGAACGGCGCGTGGCCGATATCGTGCGCCAGCGCCAGCGCTTCGGCCAGATCCTCGTCGAGGTTCATCGCACGGGCGATCACGCGGGCGATCTGCGCGACTTCGAGGCTGTGCGTCAGGCGGACGCGGTAATGATCACCATCGGGCGCGACGAAGACCTGCGTCTTGTAGCGCAGACGCCGGAACGCGATCGAATGGATGATGCGGTCGCGGTCGCGCTGATAGTCGCTGCGTGGCCCGCGCGAAAGCGAGCCTTCAATGGCGAACTCACGCCCGCGTGAGCGGGCCGGGTCGGAGGCGTAAGGGGCGCGTGCCAAGATGGTTTACCCCAGAATCCAGTCGACCGCCGCTTCCGCATGGATGCGGGTGCAGTCGTAGACCGGCAGGACATTGGCATCGACGTCGACGATCATGGCGAGTTCGGTACAGCCCAGCACGATGGCCTGAGCACCTTCCTGCGCCATGTTGGTGAGCATCGTCTTGAGATCGCGCTCGGACTGGCGCGTGACCTTGCCCAGCATCAGCTCGTCGTAGATGATCTTGTCCAGCGCCTCGACGCGAGTGAGCACCGGGGGCAGCAGTTCGATGTCGCGCGCGATCAGCTTCTGGCGATAGAAGCTTTCCAGCATCACGTTGCGCGTGCCGATCAGCCCGGCGAGGCCAACCTTGTCCGACACCATGCGCTCGGCCACGCACTCGGCGATGTGCAGCACCGGCACCGAAACCGCAGCGGCGACCTTGTCGTAAACCTTGTGCATCGAGTTTGCGCCGATCAGCACCGAGGTTGCGCCCGCCGCTTCAAGCCGCTGTGCCGCGCTGGCCAGTTCGTCTCCGGCCCGCGCCCAGTCATCCGCGCTGGAAAGCCGGGTCAGGCCGGAGGCATCGAGGCTCTCGATCACCATGGGGGCGGAATGGTTCGCGCCAATGCGGCTCTGCACGCCGCGATTGATGGCATCGTAGTAGGTTTGGGTCGAGTACCAGCTGAGACCGCCGATCAGGCCGATTTTCCGCAAGGGAGCAGATCCTTTCGCGTTGGGATGGTCGCAATCGATACCGCCCTAACCGGGCAGGCGATCCAGGTCCATTCCCTAACGCGCGGTTTGCACCGAACAGACGACGGCTGACTTCACCGTGACGCGCACCACTTCGGGATCGTCGATGCGGGCGGCAAGCAGGGCAAGATCGGACATGCTGGCGTGCCCTGCACCCTTCAGCGCCTTGAGCTTCTTGAGCTGCTTGACGGTCAGGCGATCGGTCATGCGCTGGGCCATGCACTCGGCGGTCGGTGGCGGCACGCCAGCCTCGACCAGTGAATCCCGGACGTGCGAATACGCTATGCGCGAGGCGCATCCCGAGAGCGAAAGGCCCGCAGCGATCGCAAGTGCCGAGGCGATCAGGGGCAAGGGGGCAATACGCATGAAGGCTCCTGTGGCAGGCGAGGCGAGTCGCACGCAAGGCCCCTCATTGCGCGGGTCAGTATTGCCGCAGGATGAGCGAATGTTACGAGGTGAGCAGAAACACCACGAAGGCCACGATCAGCAGGATGATCGGCACGGCCCAGCCCAGCACTTTCAGAAAGCTGTGATAGGTCTGCTGCGCGGCTGCGATGCTCTTGTCGGGTGTCATGGCCTTATCCGCTCTCCCAAGCCGGAACTGGCACGATGCTATGCCTGTGGAGCTGGCGCGGCAAGGTGGATCTGAGCCGCGCGCTTCGCGGTTGCCCCTGTGCTTAATTCAGTCTTTACTCCCCGTAAGCTAAGGCCGTTGCAACATTGGCGGGTCGCGGACGAAGAAACAGGGATCATGGCTGAAATCGAGCAGCGCCTCTTGATGCTGATTGACGATGAACCGGGGCAGAGCCGGCTCATCTCCGCGCTTGCCGCGCGCGAGGGCTGGCGATGCCTGCTCGTGCGCGATGCCGAGACGGCGATCGCCACGCTGGGAACGCGTGAGGGGATGCGGCTTTCGGCGATCATTCTGGACCAGTGGGTGCCGGGCGACGATGCCTGCGCGCTGATTGCCGAGTTGAAAGCCCGCCGCCCAGCCCTGCCGATCCTGATGCTGACCGCCAGCACCTCGCCGCTGCTTGCAGTCGATGCGATGCGTGCGGGGGCGACCGACTATCTCGTAAAGCCCGTCGCGCCCGATCGCCTGATGCACGCCTTGCGCGCCGCCACCATGCTCGAGGCGCCGCGCGACGAACTGGCGCCGCTTACCGAAAAGCTGATGCTCAGCCCCGACTTCGAATCGATGGTTGGCGCAGCACCCACCTTCCGCAAGGCGCTGGCTGTCGCCGCCAAGGCCGCCCGCAGCCACGGCGCGGTGCTGGTCGAGGGCGAGAGTGGCAGCGGCAAGGAAATGCTCATCCGCTCCATGCACGCAGCCTCGCCGCGCGCGAAGATGCCGCTGCGCATCGTCAATCTCGGCGGCGTTCCGGCAAGCTCCGTGGAATCGGTGCTGTTCGGGCATGAAAAAGGCGCTTTCCCCGGCGCGTTCGACCGTCATGTCGGCGCATTGCAGAATGCCGACGGGGCCACGCTTGCGCTCGATGAAGTGGATCGCCTCCCGCTCTCGGTGCAGGAACGCCTGCTCGAAGCGCTCCAGCGCGGCGATGTACGACCGATCGGCGCGCGCCATTCGTTCCGGGTCGATGTCCGCCTGATTGTCGCCAGCAATATCCCGCTGGAGGAACTGGTTGCGCAAGGTCACTTCCTTGTGGGGCTTCACGATCTGCTCGCTCCCACCAAGGTGCTGCTGCCGCCCTTGCGGGAACGCCCTGGCGACATTCCCGCCCTCACCCGCTTTTTCCTGGCTCGCATCGGTGAGCAGCCAGGCCTGCGCGAGCTTGGCATTACCGACGGCGCGCTTTCGCTGCTGTCGTCCTACGACTGGCCGGGCAACGTCCGCCAGTTGCAGGCGGTGCTGTTCCGCGCCGCCGTGTTCTGCGACGGCGACGCGCTGACCGCCGAGGACTTTCCGCAGCTTCTGGCGATCCTCGGCGACGGGACGGCCCATGCCAACGGCAATCCGCGTCAGGAAGCCAGCGGCGTCATGCTCTACACGGCGGACGGCAACCTGCGCCCGCTGGAAGAGATTGAGGCCGATGTCATCCGCCTCGCCATCGGCCACTACCGGGGGCGCATGACCGAAGTCGCCCGAAGGCTGGGGATCGGCCGGTCAACGCTCTATCGCAAGCTCAGCGAACTCGGAATCGACAACGTGGCCTGAGTTTTTTTACAAGTCTCTCGTTTGTAAAGAAAACCTCTGATGCTCCCATGCGTTGTGAGACGTAATCCAGTGGGAGATTTCAAGAATGGAAGACTTTATCAACCGCTGCGCCATCGTGACTGGCGCAGCTTCCGGGATCGGTGCGGCTATCGCCCGCCAGTTGGCCAAGGCCGGTGCCCGCGTCGTGATTGCCGACTTCGATGAAGAGGCGGCCCACGCGCTGTCGGAGGAATTGGGCACCGAACAGACCGCCGTATTCGGCATCGACGTCGCCGATGCCGCAGCGAACGAGGAACTGGTCCGCTTCGCCGAAGAGCGCTTCGGCCCGCTCGCCTATGCCGTGAACAATGCCGGGATCGGCGACAAACCTATGAAGCTGGCCGATATTCCCCTCCAGAACTGGCAGCGCGTGCTCAATGTCGATCTGAACAGCGTGTTCTACGCCATGAAATACCAGATCCCGGCGATGGTAGCGAGCGGTGGCGGTTCGATCGTCAATATGGCTTCGATCCTCGGCGCCGTCGCGTGGCAGGGCTCGGCGGCATACGTTACCGCGAAGCACGCGCTGCTGGGGATGACCAAGACCGCCGCGCTCGATTATGCCGCCGATGGTCTGCGCATCAATGCGGTGGGGCCGGGCTTTGTCTCCACGCCTGCGCTGGAAAAGAACATGACCGATGAGGCGATCGCTGCGCTCGCCGAAAAGCACGCGCTCAACCGCCTTGCGACGCCGGATGAGATCGCCAACCTCACGTTGTTCCTGCTGTCGTCGAAAGCCTCGTTCATGACCGGGACGTATTATCCGGTCGATGGCGGCTATCTGGCGCGCTGATCGATTTGAAAGCGGTATGAGCAAAGGGGGCGGACCAGAGTCCGACCCCTTTGCCCGGGCGAAGTCTCTGCCGCCCGAGAGCGGGAGAGGCTTCATCCCTCGGTGGCTGGTTTACATGCCTTCGAAGTAGACCTGAGGCATGCGGTAGCCGCGCTTGGCCATGTACTTCACGTAGCCGGCGCGCTCATGGCCCAGTTCGTGCGCGTATTCGTCCCAAGCATCGCGGCGATCCTCGGTATCGCTGGCATGGCGCATGTCGCTGACCAGCTCCTTGCGGCTCTCGTTGATGTTGGCGCGATAATTGAACCAGTGGCTGTTCTCGATCCCGCCGATCGGAGACTTGATGATCCGCCCTTCTTCCTGATGGGCGAGCGATTCCTCGTACATCATGGGCAAGGCGGCCATGGCGGTAGCGGTTACGCCGCCGGTCACGCCCAGCGCGGCGACGGCCAGAGCGGCTCGGATGGTCGTGGTCTGCTTCATGGAATTACTCCCTTTCGCTTGTACGACACAGGCCCGATTGCCTGCGTTTGAGGGAGAAACGAGCAAGTCGGAAAAAGTCGTCCGCAAAATGGATGAAGCGAGCCGTTCCACCGGCAACATGTTATTATGTGCTCTGGGAACTACTCTTTCTGTACGGATATTCAGATTTACAGCCGATATAGGCGCAGCTGGTGCGCTTTATTCCGGTATTTGCGAGAAGTCTGTCAGAGCACTGTCGCGAAGACCTCGCCAGACACGCAGGGCCTGAACGGTTTCGAGGGCATCGTGGACGCGGATCACATGGCACCCCGCTTCAGCGGCCTTCAGGGCCAGTGTCAGCGAGCCTCCCAGGCGCTGATCTGCAGGGACTTCGCCCGCAAGCGCGCCGATCATTCGTTTGCGGCTAGCGCCGAGCAGGATCGGGTGCCCCAGAGCGTGGAACAGCGGCAGGCCATTCATCAAGGCAAGGTTTTCGGCGACGGACATGCCAAAGCCAATGCCCGGATCCAGCCAGATGCGCTCCGGAGCGAGCCCCTGTTCCATCGCCCGATCGCGAAGGCCTTTCAGGCGATCGAACACGTCGAGCACGACATCGCGATAGCCATGTTCGGCATGCAGGTCGTTCCCGTCGCCGGGAGCATGCATAAGTACCACCGGCGTTCCGGCGTTGGCAGCCAGTTCGGCGCTGCGCGGATCGAAACGCAGCCCCGAGACGTCGTTAAAGATATGTGCGCCGACCTTGAGCGCGGCTTCCATCACCCCGGCCCGCCGGGTATCGACGCTGATCGCAGCGCCTGCCCTGGCCAGCCTGTCCACGATCGGCACGACGCGGGCGATTTCGTCCCCCTCCCACACGGACGCAGCGCCGGGGCGGGTAGACTCGCCGCCGACATCGATAATCGCGGCCCCCGCCTCCAGCATCTGCATGGCATGGTCGGCGGCGGCATCAAGGTCGCTGTCGAAGCGGCCTCCGTCCGAGAAACTGTCCGGCGTGCGGTTGAGGATCGCCATGACCTGAGGCTGGTCGAAGCGGATAGTCCGGTTTCCGCACTGCAACGCAGGATGGCTCTTGCGCAGGTTCACCCATTGCGTTTCCGCTTCCTGCGCCAGATCGTCTGGCAGACCGGCAAGCGCGGTCGGCATAGCTGGAACATCGACCCGCTCGCGCCGTGTCACCACGCCGTCCTCGCGCACGATCAGCGCAAAGCGGCTGGCCCAGACCATCGAGCCGCCCAGCCGTATGGCTTCGCCAAGCTCGCTTTGCGGGCTTTCGGCAAAGCCGATCGGACGGATGTAAACCTGCCGCGTCATGATGCCGCTCTGAAGTTCAGGGCTCGGTGGCGAGGATGTAGAGCTGACGGATCGCGTCGAGCGGCTTCACTTCGCCTTCGTGCTCCAGATGCCAGAAGGTCCAGCCGTTGCACGACGGCGCGCCTTGCACATCCTTGCCCAGACCATGGATCGAGCCGGTCGCATTGCCCTGGATCAGCGAGCCATCGGCGCGGATCGAGGCGACATGGCGGCGCTTCTTGTCGAAGACCTTGGTGCCGGGTTCGATCCAGCCGGTCTCGACCAGCGTGCCGAAAGCGACCTTGGGGGCGGTCCGCTTTGACTGCATGGTCTTGAGCGCGCTCTCGTCGAGCGGCAGTGCCATCTCGATACGCTCCAGGGCGGCTTCGCGATAGTCGCTCTCACGCTCGCAGCCGATCCACTCGCGGCCAAGGCGCTTGGCGACTGCACCCGTGGTGCCGGTGCCGAAGAACGGATCGAGCACGACATCGCCGGCATTGGTGGTCGCCAGCATGACGCGGTAGAGCAGCGCTTCGGGCTTCTGCGTCGGGTGAACCTTGCGGCCACCCTTCTTGAGACGCTCGGCGCCGTTGCAGATCGGCAGCACCCAGTCCGAACGCATCTGAAGTTCGTCGTTCAGCGTCTTCATCGCGCGGTAGTTGAAGGTGTACTTCGACTTCTCGCCCATGCTCGCCCAGATCAGCGTCTCATGCGCGTTGGTGAAGCGCGTGCCCTTGAAATTGGGCATCGGGTTCGCCTTGCGCCAGACGATGTCGTTCAGAATCCAGAAGCCCATGTCCTGCATGATCGCGCCGAGGCGGAACACGTTGTGGTACGAGCCGATCACCCACAGCGAGCCGTCGGGCTTGAGCACGCGGCGCGCCTCGGTCAGCCACTCGCGGGTGAACTGGTCATAGGCGGCAAAGCTGGAGAACTTGTCCCAGTCGTTGGTCACGGCATCGACGTGGCTACCATCGGGACGGGCAAGGTCGCCGCCCAGCTGGAGGTTGTACGGCGGGTCGGCGAAAACCATGTCGACGCAGGCGTCCGGCAGCGAGCGCATGGCCTCGATGCAGTCGCCCGGAATGATGCGGCCCAGCGGCAGCAGTTCGCGCGGCGTGGGCGCCGGTGCTGCTGCGCGAAGACGCTCCTTGACGAGGACCTGACCCATGTGTGCTCCGAAACTCAGATGTGGAAAATGTTCCTCCTTTTGAGTCGTCAGAGACTCGCCGTCAAGCCGCGACTCGTGGGAATCTCTGGCGATTCAGATGAATCGGAAGCGGAACAAAACGAATCCGACACAAGATGTAGTGGGCTTGCGAATCGCGATGACTCAAGATTCTGCGGTGTGACTCGCACGACTCTCATGCGAAATTTATTTCGTGCCCAGGAACAATCCGGAAAGGCTTGAACCAGTTTTCCGCTTACAGCAGCGAGAGTTGCGCAACCGGCGCGAAACTGCGGCGATGGTGTACGGTCGCGCCATGTTCGCGCAGTGCGGCGAGGTGTTGCGCGGTGCCGTATCCGGCATTGCGTTCCCACCCGTAGTGCGGGTGCTGTTGGGCAAGGCCCCGCATCACCCGGTCGCGATGCTCCTTGGCGACGATCGAGGCTGCGGAAATGCAAGGCTCCAGCGCATCGCCGCCGACGATGGCGCGGGCATTCCATCGCCATTCCGGACGACGTCCCGCAGGTGTCATGTTGCCGTCGATCAATACCTCGTGGGGTTCTTGGCCGATCTGGGCGCATAGCGCCGCTACCGCACGGGTCATCGCCAGCATCGTGGCGCCGAAAATGTTGAGGCGATCGATCTCCTCGACATCGACGACGCCCAGCGCCCACAGGCAACGGCGATGGATCACAGCTTCCAGCTCCGCACGGCGTTTGGCAGAGAGCTTCTTGGAATCATCGAGGCCGGAAGGTCGTGGCTTGGGCAGGATCACCGCCCCCGCCACCACTGGTCCTGCAAGAGGCCCTCGCCCGGCTTCATCCACGCCGATGACGATGCGGGGTGGCAGGACGAACGGTGCAGGCGAGGTGCTCATGGGAAGCGTCTATCGCCGCTGTATCGCGGCGGGGCAAGATCCGTCCCAATGTGGCGATTACTGTACAGGCAGGCCTGTATCCTGCGATTTGAATCGACAAACCCCGCAGACCCGCCTATCCGCGCGCGCCATGTCCGACACCGTTCAATCCACGCTGATCCCGCTCGATAACGTCGACCCCGTGCTTGTCGAGAGCCTGCTCGACCGCGCTTTCGGTTCCGAGCGACACCAGCGAACCGCCTACAAGGTGCGCGAAGGGACCGACTGGCTCCCGGCGCTCAGCTTCGCGGCGATGGATGCGAACGAGATGCTGGTCGGCACGATCCAGTGCTGGCCGGTGGCTCTCACCGACCCGGCAGGCCGTGCCCATCCGATGGTGATGGTCGGCCCGGTTGCCGTGCTGCCCGAGCATCAGGGTATGGGCTACGGTCAGGCGCTGATGTCCGCTGCGCTCGCAGGCCTCGATCCGCGCGCGCCGCTGCCGCAGGTCCTGATCGGTGATCCCGAGTATTATGGCCGCTTCTGGGGCTTCGAAAGTGGCCCCACGGGCGACTGGGATCTGCCCGGACCGTTCGAGCGTCATCGCCTGCTGGTGCGCACGCCTAACGCGGCGGTCCTGCCCGAAGCGGGTATGCTCGGCCCCTGGCTGCGCTGAGTTCACCGCCTGATTTCGACAAGGTCTGATTTTGACAAGGCCTGATGTCGACAAGGAACGCTTGGCGTCGGGGTGCCGATCTGGCATCCGGGCGCCATGCCTTACGATCCGCCCCCTGATCTGGCAGGCCTCAGTCTGTCCCGTATCGCCGAACTGGTCGCCGAGCGCAGGCTCGCGCCGGTCGATACGTGGCGACCGGATGTGGTTGGCGATAGCGATATGCGGATCGCCGCAGATGGGCCCTGGTATCATGAAGGCACGGAAATTCGCCGCGCCGCGATGGTTCGCGCCTTCTCGCAGCTGCTGATCCGTGATGCGCAAGGGCAGCACTGGCTGGTCACGCCGGGACAGAAGCTGTCGATCGTGGTGGACGATGCCGCTTTTCTTGCCGTCGATCTCAAGCACGAAGATGATGCGCTGGTCTTTCGGTTGAACACCGATGAGTTCGTTATTGCCGATAGCGATCATCCGCTGATCGCCCGTGGGAGCATCGAGGCACCGGCGATCTATCTCGCAGTCCGCCATGGGCTTGAAGCCAGACTGGATCGCAGCACATGGCTGCAACTCGCTGAAATTGCGATTGAACTCTCAGACATGTCGGTCAGCAGCAAGGGATGCACCTTTGCGCTGGTGCCATCTGTATGAGTGACCTGTTCCAACGAGTGGCGCAGCGCCTCGCCTATGCGCATGCAGAGCAACCTCCGATGCGCCTGTCCGATCCGCGCGTGAAAGACAGCGACCTCGAACTGAAGCCGGCTTCAGTCCTTATTGCCCTGACAGAACGGGATACCCCTGGAATCCTCATGCTCCATCGTCCCTCGACGATGCGCGCCCATCCGGGGCAGATCGCCCTTCCCGGCGGTCGCCGTGAACCGGGGGAGAACGCGACAGAGGCAGCCTTGAGAGAGGCAGAGGAGGAACTCGGCATTCCTTCCGATCTCGTTCGCGTGGTGGGTGCAACCGACGTCTATCGCACCGGCAGCGGCTATGAAATTACACCGGTGATCGGTATCATTCCCCCCGATATCGAAATTCGTCCCAATGCTGCCGAAGTGGCGCAATGGTTCGAAGCCCCTGCGGAATTCGTGCTCGATCCGACCAACCAGCGCACCCGATTGCTGGAGCGCAATGGCCGACAGTATCCTGTCATCGAGATCGACTGGCAGGGCCATGTCATCTGGGGCGTGACCGGGGCGATCCTCTCCAACCTTGCAAGAAGACTGAACTGGCATGACGAAACGGCTTGAGGCCGAATGGATGGCGCGGCCCGATCTGGCTGCGTTGGTTGCGGCGCTGGGCCGGGAGAACGTGCGCTATGTCGGCGGCGCGGTGCGGGACAGTCTGCTCGGCGCGCCGGTCAAGGATATCGACATGGCGACGGCGCTGCATCCAGAAGAGGTCATGCAGCGCCTTGATGCGGCGGCTATCCGCAAGGTGCCGACCGGAATCGAGCACGGCACCGTGACCGCTGTCCTGCCGGGCGGTCCGGTCGAGATCACCACGCTGCGCCACGATGTCAGCACCGATGGCCGCCGCGCGACCGTGGCTTTCGCTAGCGACTGGCGCGAGGATGCCGCTCGCCGCGATTTCACGATCAATGCGCTTTATGCCGATCCCCTGACCGGCGAGGTATTCGACTGGTTCGGAGGGCTGGCCGATCTCGATGCCCGCAAGGTCCGGTTTATCGGCGATGCCGCACAGCGCATCCGTGAGGATCACCTGCGCATCCTGCGATACTTTCGGTTTCAGGCGAGGTTTGGAGCGCAACCTGCTGATAAACAGGCAGAAGAGGCATGCCATGATCTTGCCGCCACGCTGAAAGGCCTGTCGCGCGAAAGGGTCGGCATGGAGACCATGAACCTGCTGGGACTGCCCGATCCGGCACCAACCGTGGCGCGGATGGAGGAACTCGGAGTCTTGCGCGAAATCCTGCCGGAAGCAGACGTTCCCGCCCTCGCCCGGCTTGTCGCGACGGAAAAGGCGCAAGGTATCGCGCCGGATCCGCTGCGTCGTCTGGCAGCGCTGGTGCCGCAGCAGCCGGGGCTCGCCGAACAGGTCGCCGCGCGTTTCCGACTCTCTGGCGCGCAGAGGAAACGCCTGTCACTGGCGGCTGCACGGACCGGTGAGATGCCATCCGCCCGCGAACTCGCCTATCGGTTGGGGCGTGACGAGGCGCTAGATCGTCTGCTTCTGGCAGGCGCGGACACCTCGTCGCTCAGCCGTTGGGATATTCCTCTCTTTCCGGTGAAAGGCGGGCAGATCGTCGCGCGCGGTGTCAGCGCCGGGCCGCAGGTTGCTGCCACGCTGCGAAGGGTAGAGGACTGCTGGATCGCGGCAGGCTTCCCGTCCGATCCTGCAACCATCGACGCAATGCTGGACAAGGAACTCGCCTCGTGAACCTGGGTGAACTGGGGGCGCAACTTTATGCCAATCCCTTGTTGGCGCTGGCCGTGATAGCGGTGCTGGCGGGTATCGCCTCAATGATGCTGTCGCCCGAGCGCACACGTCTGGCGCAGGGTTTGCGCAACGGGGCCTATCTTATCATGGCCGCCGTGATCTTGCTGACCGTCGCAGAATCTGCACTCAACAACGACAGGTCGGAGGCCGCGGACTGGTTCGACCACACCCGCCCCGCCACCGTTTCAGGTGACGAGACGCAGATCGCCAAACGTCGGGACGGCCACTTCTGGGTCGAGGCGAAATTGAACGGCGTGCCTACCGCCTTCCTGATCGATACCGGTGCGACCTACACCTCGATCTCGCAAAGCGTCGCGCAGGCGGCAGGCATCATTGTCGATCCCGATAGCGAGGGCCGCATGCTCGATACCGCCAACGGCACTATCGTCGCGCGTATGTCGACCGCAGGATCGCTGGACTTCGGCGGCGTTTCGGCGCGCGAACTCCCGGTGGCGGTCACACCCGACAGTGCAGGCGATACCAGCGTGATCGGCATGAACCTGCTTTCCCGCCTGAAAGGCTGGCGGGTGGACGGTGACCGGATGACGCTGGTGCCGTCTGCCGGTGCGACAAGCCGGCCAGTCAGCGACGAGAAAGCCGGCGGAAACTAAACGCTCGGTATATGAACCTTTCCGGCTTCGATCTCTCGGGCTTTCATGACCTTCTGCCGTGGTTGCGGGGCCAGCCCTTGCTGGCGCTCGCGCTGGCGGCGATCTTCGTCAGCGTGCTGGGCGGCGTGCTGCGCCGCCCGCTCCCGTGGATTGCAGGACTGCTGAGAGGGATCGGTACGCTCGGGCTGGTAGCGGCGCTGCTGCTGACAGTGGCGCAGGTCGCGCGGTTTTCGACCAGCGCGGACATCTCCATCCCCGCGCTGGGCGTTCCCAGGCAGGTGGTGGAAGGCCGGGTAACGCGGGTTCCGATGTCGCCCGACGGGCACTTCTGGATCCGTGCCAAGGTGAACGGCACCCCGATCCGCTTCCTTGTCGATACCGGCGCGACCATCACCGCGCTGAGCCCGCGTGCCGCGCATGAGGCAGGCGTCGAGGTGCAGCCGATCCGACGTGCAGTGATGATGCAGACCGCCAACGGCACCGTCTCCGCCGACATGGCCACGATCGACGAGATGCACATGGGCAATATCGTCGCCCGCGATCTCGACGCCGTGATCGTGCCAGGCCTTCAGGATGCCAATGTTATCGGCATGAACCTGCTCTCGCGCCTCGCGGGCTGGCGCGTTGAGCGCAACACGCTGATTCTGGAACCGCACCATCCGCAGAAGGTGACGGGGGCCTGACGCCGCCATCATCATCCCGGCCTACACCGGGATGATGCATTCGGATTACCCCTGAAACTTGTTGTCGCGCGGGAAGCCGTTGGGCGGCAGGCGTCCGGCGGCACCGCGCGCGACCTTCCACAGCACCATGTCCTTTTCGGTGCGCGTGCGACCGGTATCGCCGCCCATCGTCCAGGAGAGGCCATCCTCCAGCTTCAGCGTGATCGCATCGGCAAGACCGCCATCGCGATAGCGCTGGAGCGTAACGCCCTGCCCCTTGGCCAGCACCGGAAGCTCTTCCAGACTGAAGACGACGAGCTTGCGGTTGTCACCCACCACGGCAACGTGATCGTGCTCTGCCGGAATCTCGCGAACGATGGTGAGCGTGACGCCGGGCTTGGTGGACATGACCGCCTTGCCCTTGCGGGTTTCGGCCAGAAGTTCGTCGCTGTCCGCCGCAAACCCACGCCCGATGTTCGAGGCGAGCAGCAGTTGCGCCTTGGGTTTGTGCGGCATGGCGGCGATGATGTGCGCGTCGGCGTCGATATCGACCATCGTGCGGATCGGTTCGCCAAAGCCGCGCGCGCCGGGCAGCTTGTCGGCGCCGAGCGTGTAGAAACGACCGTTCTCCACCGCGATCAGGATCTTGTCGGTGGTCTGGGCATGGAACGCAAAGGCAGGGCCGTCGCCTTCCTTGAACTTGAAGTCGCCATCGAGGGGCACATGGCCCTTCGCGGCACGGATCCAGCCCCTTGCCGAGAGGATCACCGTCACCGGCTCCTTCTCGATCATCGCATCCATCGAGAATTCGACCGTGGGCGTCGCCTGCGCGATGGTGGTGCGGCGACGGCCGAGCACGGTGGTCTCGGCATAGTCCTTGCGCAGGGTGTTGAGATCGCGCTTGAGGCGCGTGCGCTGGCGGGCCGGGCTTTCGAGCAGCTTGGTGAGGTCGTCCTGCTCTTTCAGCAGTTCGGCATGTTCCTGCCGCAACTCCATTTCCTCCAGCTTGCGCAAGGAGCGCAGGCGCATGTTGAGGATCGCCTCGGCCTGACGGTCGGTCAGGCTGAACTCGGCCATCATCACCTGCTTGGGCTCGTCCTCGGTCCGGATGATCTCGATGATCCGGTCGAGGTTGAGGTAGGCAATGATGTAGCCTTCGAGCAGTTCGAGGCGGGCGGCGATCTTTTCGAGGCGATGCTGGGTGCGGCGCAGCAGGATGTCGATCTGCGCAAAGACCCACTCCTGCAACACCAGCCGGATGCCGAGAACGCCCGGCGTGCGATGCGCGTCGAGCACGTTGAGGTTGAGCGAGAAGCGGCTCTCCAGATCGGAGAGACGGTAGAGGCTTTCCTTCAACAGCTCCGGATCGACATTGCGGCTCTTGGGCACGAAGACGATGCGGATGCTCTCGTCGCTCTCGTCGCGAATGTCTTCGAGGATCGGCAGCTTGCGATCGGCGATCAGCTGCGCGACCTGCTCGATCAGCTTGCCCTTGGGCAGCATGTAGGGAATTTCGCTGATGACGAGCTGCCACTGGCCGCCGCCCAGCTTTTCGATGCCGGTCTCTTCCCAGCTGCCGTCCTCGTTGCGCCCGGTCGAGAAACGACCACGCACGCGGAAGGCGCCCTTGCCGGTCTCGTAGGCGTGGCTGATCGCCTCGGGACTGTCGACCACGAGGCCGCCGGTCGCGAAGTCCGGCCCCTTGAACACCTGCATGATCTGCGCGTGCTCGGCCTGCGGATTGTCGATCAGCATCAACGTGGCGTCTATGATCTCGGCGACGTTGTGGCTGGGGATCGAGGTCGCCATGCCCACCGCGATGCCGGTGGCGCCATTGGCCAGCAGGTTCGGGAACAGGCCGGGGAAGATATCCGGCTCGCTCTCTTCGCCATTGTAGGTGGGGACGAAATCGACAGTGCCCTCGTCCAGCCCGGCCATGAGCTGGATCGCGGTCTTGGTCAGGCGCGCTTCGGTGTAACGATAGGCGGCGGCATTATCGCCGTCGATATTGCCGAAGTTGCCCTGCCCCTCGACAAGTGGATAGCGCAGCGAGAAGTCCTGCGCGAGACGGACCATCGCATCGTAGACCGAGGCATCGCCATGCGGGTGATATTTGCCGATCACGTCGCCGACGACACGGGCGGATTTCTTGTAGGCGCTGGCGGGATCGAGTTTCAGCTGCCGCATCGCCCAGAGCAGGCGACGGTGGACCGGCTTCAGCCCGTCGCGAAGATCGGGCAGCGACCGCGCGGTGATCGTCGAAAGCGCATAGACGAGATAGCGCTCGGAGAGCGCGGCATCGAAAGGCGCATCGACAATGGCGTCGAAAGGGTCCGGAGCGTCGTCGATCGTGTTCACCATGGTAGGAACAGCCTAGCAACGCGATCGGCAGACCGGAATACCCTTGACCCAAGTTTTCCGACGATCTTTCGCGAGGATGGAGGGAGCGGAAGCGGTCAGCCGATCTGCAGGTTGTGCGCATTGCGGGGAATGCGCACCTCGATCCCGTCGAGATCCTCGGTCACGCTGATCTGGCAGGCGAGGCGGCTGGTCCGGGTGACGTGTGCGGCAAGATCGAGCAGGTCTTCTTCCTCGTCGGACGGATCGGGCAGACGCGGGAACCAGTCGGGTGCCACGATCACATGGCAGGTGGAACAGGCCATCTGCCCCTCGCAGGTGCCTTCCAGCGGCATGCCTGCGATCTGCGCCACTTTCAGCAGCCTCTCGCCGCTGGCGGCATGGGCGAGGACGATCTCGCCCTGCTCCGTTACGAAACGTACGTCCGGCAATTCATACTCCTGCAACTCATACGCCCTGGTCCGCAGCGGCGGCTTCCAGGCGTGCGCAGGCATCCTCAATGTCCCGAAGGTGACTATAACGTCCGAATCCGAGGCGGATAGAGGTCTTTGCATCGGAATCTGAAAGCCCCAGCGCGCGCAGCACATGACTGGGGCGCCCCGAACCGCTGGCGCAGGCAGATCCGGCAGAGAACGCCACGTCGCGAAGGTCCGACATCAGCCGTGCGACATCCAGCCCCGACAGACGCAGGTTGAGATTGCCATGCCAGCGCGCGATCGCCGAACCGTTCAGCGTCCAGCGCCCCAGCATGGCGCGGGTCCGGTGCCAGAGGGCTTCGGCGCGCGCGGCATCCTCGGTGCGACGGCGATGGGCCAGTGCCGCAGCGGCACCGAAGCCCGCGCAAAGCGCCGGGCTGAGCGTGCCGGAGCGCAAGCCCTGTTCCTGCCCGCCGCCCCGGATCAGCGGGGTGAGTTCAACACCATCGCGTACCCAGAGCGCGCCGATGCCCTTGGGTCCGTAGAGCTTGTGCGCGGAGATCGCGATCAGGTCGGCGTTCTCAGGCGGAGCCAGTTTGCCCGCGCCCTGCACCGCATCGCACAGGAACAGCGCGCCTTGCGCATGGGCGCGCTCGGCGAGAGCTTCGACCGGCTGGATCGTGCCGATTTCGTTGTTGACCTGCATCACCGCAACGAGGCCGGTTTGCGCTGGGAGCGGCACATCGCCTGCGACCAGCCCCTCGCTATCCACCGGCAACATGGCCAGCGCCGGGTCTATCGCCTGCGCGCAATCGAGCACGGCGGCATGTTCGATGGCGGAGACGGCAAGATGCCTGCGTCCCGAACCCAGCAGCGCAAGGTTGATCGCCTCGGTTGCGCCGGAGGTGAAGATCACCCGACCACCGGGGGGCAGAAGCTGCGCCACCTGCTCGCGCGCGATCTCGACAGCGGCAGCGGCACCGCGACCTGCCCGGTGCGGGCTGTGCGGATTGGCAAAGCCGTCGGTATCCGGGCCGGAAAGCCACGCCAGCATCGCCTCACGCGCTTCGGGCGCCAGCGGCGTCGTCGCCTGATAGTCGAGGTAGATCATGCGTCCCTCTCCCTTATCCTTACGGCAGCCTCTTATGGATCGATTCCCAGGCCTGCGCAAAGGCCGAGAGATCCTCAGGCGACGTATTCCATCCGATAGATACGCGCACCGTGCGTTTCGCCAGATCGGGGTCTATGTTGAAACCCTGCAAGACCCGGCTTGGTTTCAAAGTACCCGACGAACAGGCGCTTCCCGCCGAAATGGCAAAGCCGAGTGCATCCATACGGATCAGCGTCGCGGTCGCAGCGAGTTTCGGTGCGGCGACCGCAAAGATATGCGAGCACTGAAAGCCCGGTTGCAGCACCTCGCCATAGTCGTAGAGACGATTCCTGAAGTCAAAGCGCTGCTCGGCGGTGGTTGCCCAACTGTCGATGCCGCCTGCTTCCAGCGCTGCGGCGAACGCCATCGCGCCGGGCAGGTTCTCGGTGCCGGCACGATAGCCGCGCTCCTGCCCGCCGTTAGGCTCTATCATGACAAAATCGCGTACTAACAGCGCGCCGATACCGATGGGGCCACCGAGCTTGTGTGCGGAGAGCACGATCATGTCGGCATCGGGGAAAGGCGACTTGCCGGCCGATTGCGAGCAGTCCGCCAGCACCACCCCTCCGGCGCCGCGAACCTGTTCGATCACCGGATTGCGGGCATAGGGCAGCAGAACGGTGCCGGTTTCGGAATTGATCGACTGGACCGCAACTATCGCTTTTCCCGGCAGCGAAAGCGCTGCGGCCAGAGCCTCGGGATCGACTTCTCCGTCGCGGATCGGCAACACCTCCGCCCCCGGTGCGGCGCGGAACACGGCGTCGTGCTCCACGGCCGAGACCAGCCTGCGCTCTGCCTTGGCTCGCCCCAGCCCCAGCGCGAGCGCTTCGCTGGCGCCCGAGGTGAAGATCACCTCGCCTTGCCATTGCAGCGCGGCCTTCACCCGTTCGCGCGCGTCTTCCAGCGCGGCGCGTGCGGCGCGGCCCGGCTTGTGAGGGCTGGAGGGATTGGCCCAGATGTCAGCGCCTTCGAGCCAGGCCTCACGGGCGGCAGGCAGCATCGGCGTAGTGGCGGCATGATCGAGATAGATGGTTTCCGGCACGCTCGGATCGTAAAGTTGTTTTCAAGGAAGCCGTTTCTATATACGGACTTTGCTCTTTTACACTCCCGCTTGTGGCCGCCGGTCGATACGATCGTGGCCTGGGCGGGAGTTTCAACAGGTCAGGTCGACACACAACTATGCCAGCCGTCATCTTCCCCGGTCCCGAAGGCCGCCTCGAAGGCCGCTTCCAGCCCGCAACCCGCGCCCGTGCGCCCGTGGCGATGATCCTGCACCCGCACCCGCAGGCCGGCGGCACGATGAACGACCGCATCACGCAGCACCTTTACAAGACCTTCGTGAACCGCGGCTTTGCGACTCTGCGCTTCAACTTCCGCGGCGTCGGCCGCAGCCAGGGCAGCTTCGACAACGGCATCGGCGAGCTTTCGGACGCCGCGGCCGCACTCGACTGGGTACAGTCGATCCATCCCGAGGCTTCGACCACCTGGATCGCGGGTAGTTCGTTCGGCGCGCTGATCGGCATGCAGTTGCTGATGCGTCGCCCCGAAATTCGCGGCTTCATCTCGATCGCACCGCCCGCCAACATGTACGATTTCTCGTTCCTGGCGCCCTGCCCGGCTTCGGGCATCATCATCCAGGGCACCGGCGATACGGTGGTGACGCCCAATGCCGTGCAGAAGCTCGTCGACAAGCTGCGCACGCAAAAGCACATCACCATCCATCACGACGAGATTCCGCGCGCCAATCACTTCTTCGAGAACGAGACGGCCGAACTGATGACCTCGGTCGATCGCTATCTCGACATGCGCCTCGCGCCGGATTGCCCGATCAAGTGATCCGAGACGCCTGGTTGTGAACAAACGAAAAGGCCGGAAACCCAAGCTGGGCTTCCGGCCTTTTCATCAGGCTTTCAGGCGATTACGAGCGGCCAAAGAAGCCCTTGGCCATATCGGTGATATCGTCGATCGCGCTGCCGTCACCGTCCTTGTCGAACATCGAGGCGATCTTCGAGGGATCGGAGGCGATCTGGCCTGCAAATTCGCTGAGCGAGCCTTCGCCGCCGATATGGCCGATCAGCGACTGGATCGTGCCAAGGTCGAGCCCGGTCTTCTCGGCAGCGAGTTCGGCAGTGTCGCCGGGCTGCTGGTGCGCGATGCCGAGCGCGGCAATCGCCTTCTCCGCCATCGCGGGATCGATGCCGAGCTTGGCGGCAAGGTTCTCGACGTCGGCGTGCTCGCTCACCTGACCGAGGATCGAATCGAACATTCCCATTTCGCGTACTCCTTCTTAACGACGGGCTGCCACTCTTGGCATTCACGCGATCATGCACGGTTGTCATGACAGAACAAGAGGCCCCCAACCAAAGCAGGGGGCCTCCCGCTGTTCGTCACCTTCCCATCAGGCCGCTTCGACTGTGGGAGCGAGCCCCGGTGCGGCCTTGCGAACGCCTTCGTCGACGTGGGCTTCGTACTGCGCGAAGTTGTCGATGAAGCGCTTAACCAGCGCTTGTGCGGTCTCGTCATAAGCAACCGGATCGGCCCAAGCACTGCGCGGATCGAGCAACTTCGTATCGACACCCGGAACCGAAACAGGCACTTCGAAGCCGAAGTTCGGATCTTCCTTGAACTCGGCATTGTTGAGCGAGCCATCGAGCGCGGCATTCAGCAGCGCGCGCGTGGCCTTGATCGGCATGCGCTTGATGCCCTCCATCGTCGCCTTGCCACCCGACCAGCCGGTGTTGACCAGCCAGCACTTCACGCCGCCCCTGGCGATCCGCTCCTTCAGCAGATTGCCGTAGACCGACGGGTGACGCGGCATGAATGCCGCACCGAAGCAGGTGGAGAACGTTGCTTCCGGCTCGGTCACGCCGATCTCGGTGCCCGCGACCTTGGCGGTATAGCCCGAGAGGAAGTGATACATTGCCTGCTCGGGTGTGAGGCGCGCGATCGGGGGGAGCACGCCGAAGGCATCGGCGGTCAGGAAGATGATGTTCTGCGGCACAGGGCCCAGATTTTCTTCCGAGGTGTTGGGAATGAAGTCGATCGGATAGGCCCCGCGCGAGTTCTCGGCGAGCGAGGCATCGTCGAAATCAAGCGCGCGCGTGTCGGGATCGATCACCACGTTTTCGAGCACGGTGCCAAAACGCTTGGTGGTGGCGTAGATTTCCGGCTCGGCGTCGGCCGAAATGCGGATCATCTTGGCGTAGCAGCCGCCTTCGAAATTGAAGACGGCGGTGTCCGACCAGCCATGTTCGTCATCGCCGATCAGCGTGCGTGAGGCATCGGCCGAGAGCGTGGTCTTGCCGGTGCCGGAAAGGCCGAAGAACACCGCCGTATCGCCATCGGGGCCGATATTGGCCGAGCAGTGCATCGGCATCACGCCCTTGGCGGGCAGCAGGAAGTTGAGGATGCCGAAGACCGACTTCTTCATCTCGCCCGCATAGGCTGTGCCGCCGATCAGGATCAGCTTCTCGGTGAAGTTGACCGCGATCACCGTCTCGCTGCGGCAGCCGTGGCGCTCGGGATCGGCGCGGAAGCTGGGCAGATCGATGATCGTGTATTCGGGCGCGAAGCTGGCAAGTTCATCCTGCGTGGGACGGACCAGCAGCGTGCGGATGAACAGGTTGTGCCAGGCATATTCGTTGACCACGCGCACGTTCACGCGGTGCTCCGGCTGCGAGCCGCCGAACAGGTCCGCGACGTAAAGCGTGTCCTTCTGCGACAGCGCTTTCAGGAAATCGCTCTTGAGCGCGGCAAAATGCGCCTCGGTCATGGGGCGATTGACGTCGCCCCACCATACGGTGTCTTCGGTCGTCGCATCGCGGACGATGAACTTGTCCTTGGCCGAACGGCCTGTGTGCTTGCCGGTCGCCACGACGAACGGGCCGTCCGCTGCGAGCACACCCTCCCCGTTGCGGACCGCATGTTCGACCAGCGGTGTGGTCTGCAGATTGGCGTGGATCGTTGCAGTGGTCTCGATACCCTGCGCGGAAAGCGGTGTGTTGAGAACTGTGGTCAAGGTCATCTCCTCCTATGACTTGCCCGCTCCGATTTTCCCGTCGGAGCGCCCATTCCTGTACCTGTCGCCCCTTCCCTCGGAAGAAAGATGCGGCAGGCGGATGCAGAATGTGCACAAATCCCACAGAATGGAACGCAGAGTGCGTCCAAATGGGTGTTGCAAACGATATTCCACGCGTTGTCAGCGCGGCATGGGCGGGCTACTCACAAGTCCGAAGACGACAGCGGTTCGACGGGTAGCGATGCACTGCCGAATCCGCGAGTTAGGAAGGTTTGCAGGGTCCGTCATGTCCGCGTCCGCCCCCCCGGAGTCGCAGCCGGAGTCGCTCTCCGCTCCATCGCAGGCGACCAAACGCCAGCAGACGATCGCGCTCGTCGACGACGACCGGAATATTCTCACGACGCTCTCCATCTCGTTGCAGGCAGAAGGCTTTGCAACGCGCGTCTATGCCGACGGTGCGACCGCGCTACGCGCCCTGCTCGACAATCCGCCCGACCTTGCCATCTTCGACGTGAAGATGCCGCGCATGGACGGCCTCGCCCTTCTCCAGGCGTTGCGAGCGAAGTCCAGCCTGCCGGTCATCTTCCTGACATCGAAGGACGAGGAGCCGGACGAGGCGCTGGGGCTGGCGATGGGTGCTGACGACTACATCACCAAGCCGTTCAGCCAGCGCCTGCTGGTCGCCCGTATCCGCGCGATCCTGCGCCGCAGCGATCTGGCTCGCGAGGCAGGCGACATCTCGGAAAACGAGCCGCTTCCCGACCCTGTGGTGCGCGGCCGCCTGCAACTCGATCCGGCGCGCCACATGGTGACATGGCGGGAACGCGCGGTGTCTTTGACCGTGACCGAATTTCTGATCCTCGAAGCGCTCGCCGCGCGCCCCGGCGTGGTCAAGAGCCGGAACCAGTTGATGGACGCCGCGTACAACGACGATATCTATGTCGACGATCGCACTATCGACAGCCACATCAAGCGCATGCGGCGCAAGTTCCGGCAGGTCGATCCGGAATTCAGCGCGATCGATACCCTCTATGGTGCTGGCTATGCCTTCGCCGATGGCTAAGGCGCGGCCCGTTTCGGGCTGGCATCCTTTCAAACCCCGTTTCGGGATTTCGCGGCGGGTCTCGTTGACCGCGCGCATACTTGCCGTGAATGTGATCGCGCTGGCGCTGATGGCCGGCAGCCTGTTCTATATCGACAGTTATCGTCGCGAATTGCTGGCCGAACGCTATCGCCTTGCTGGTGCGGAAGCTGAGATTGCCGCGAGCGCTTTGGCCATGCGCAGCCCTTACGAGCGGCTGGACCTACTGGTCCGGATCGGCACCACGCAACACCTGCGATTGCGGCTATATGATGCCAAGGGCGAACTTGTCGCTGACAGCTTCGCGCTCGCCCCGCCGTCCTATACGCTGGTCGACCCCTCGCGAGAGCCATGGGTGCAGGATGCTGCGCGGATGCTGGATCGCGCGATGGACGTCATTCTCGGCTCGCGGCCGCTCGACGCATACCGTGACCCGGCTGTAGATCGGGCGGCAAGCTGGCCAGAGATCGCCGAAGCACTGGCGGCGCACCAGACACGCATCCAGCACATGGCAGCGCCGGATCAGACCCCGGTCATCATCGCCGCAACGCCCGTAGGAACCGATGGCGAGGCCCTGCTGACCACCCGCAATGCCCGCGACATTACCGATAACGTGCGCGAGGCGCGCCAGACGCTGGCCATCATCGTCGGCGCAGCCTTGGCGGTGTCCGTGCTGCTGTCACTGTTCCTGGCCCGCACCATTGTCGAACCGTTACGCAAACTGGTTCGCGCCGCCGTACGCGTACGTCTCGGGCGCGACCGCAGCGTGATCGTGCCGCGTCTTCCCGACCGCCGTGACGAAATCGGCCTGCTGGCCCGCGCCATCTCCGACATGAGCCTCGCCCTGCGCCAGCGCATCGACGACGTCGAGAGTTTTGCGGCGGACGTTTCGCACGAGTTGAAGAACCCCCTCACCTCGCTACGCAGCGCGCTGGAAAGTCTGGACCGGGTCGAACAGCCGGACTTGCGGCGCCAGTTGCTGGGTGTCGCACAGGACGATGTGCGTCGTATCGACTTTCTCATCACCGAGATCGCCGATGCCAGTCGCATCGATGCGCAACTCAGCCGCACCACCTTCGAGCCCATAGACATGACCGGCCTGGTTCGAGCTCTTGTTGCAGAGCGCGACCAGCGCGGCGTGAACGGAACCTGCCGTATTGTGATCGGGCGAGAGGGCGCGCAGGATCTGTTGGTGCCCGGAGATGCTTCGCGGCTCGCTCGCGTTCTGCAGAACCTGTTCGATAATGCGGTCTCGTTCTCTCCTGAAAATACCAGCGTCGAAGTGGCCCTGTCGCGCAGGGACGATCGCGTTCGCATCGCCGTGAGCGATCATGGGCCCGGCATTCCAAAGGATGCGAGAGAGCGGATTTTCGAGCGCTTCCATTCGCTTCGCCCGGATGGCGAAGCCTTTGGGCGGCACAGCGGGTTGGGACTGGCCATCGCACGTACGATTGTCGAGGCACATTATGGGCGGCTGGTCGCCATGTCGCGCGATGACGGTAGTGCGGGCGCGCGCTTCGAGCTGACATTGCCTGCCTGGGAAGACGCGCCATGAGTCTCGATACCGAAAGAGGCGATATGTACGAGACCTCCGGGGCTGCTCAGCAACTGACGGCCGTTGCCATCAATGGGATTGCTGTGCTGATCGATGGTGTGTCAGGGGCTGGAAAATCCTCCCTTGCCATGATGCTGATCGATCGTGGCGCACGCTTGATTGGCGACGATTCAGTGCTGCTCTACGATAGCGGCGAATGTCTTTTCGCTCGCCCCCATCCGCGCACCACTGGCCTGCTGGAAGTACGTAATCTGGGGCTTTTGCCGACAGCGCCGCTGGATAGTGCGCCGGTCGGGCTATCGATCAGGCTCAGTGGTGACGCGCCGCGGTTCATCGAGGCGGCAGGCAAGCGTGATATTCTGGGATATCGGATTCCCCACCTCGATATCTGGCCAACGGAAGCGACACTGATGGCGATCAAGGTTGAGCTTGCGCTCAAAGCCTATGGACTTTTCCGGGGAGAGTGACGATGCGAAGGGACAAGCCGATCAGGTAGGGCCAACTGCTGACGGCTCCGGGCGGGCGCGGATATAAAGATCATGAGTGAAGACAGTCTATCGGTTCATCCTCAGGCAGTATCTGCCGACAGCGATGCGAAGCGGGATCGCCAGCAACTCCTGCTGGTGACCGGCATGCTGGGTGCAGGCAAGACGACCGCGTTGCGGGTGCTGGAGGATCTGGGCTGGGAGATTATCGACAATTTCCCCGTGCGTCTTCTGGATCGTCTTCTCGACCCGGCGAACCATGAGGAAAGCGACACCTCCGGCCCGCTGGCCATCGGTTTCGATTCCAGGACGCGCGGCTTCGATGCCCAGCGGATTATCCGGCAGGTGAAGACGCTGGTTGAGCGCGGCAGTGTCGAACTGACTACGCTGTTCCTCGATTGTACGTCTGCCGAACTCGAACGTCGCTATAACGAAACGCGCCGCCGCCATCCGCTTGCGCATGATAACCCTGTTGGCGCGGGCATTCGCGCCGAACGCGATCAGATGGCACCGCTGCGCCGCTGGGCCGACGTACTGATCGATACCAGCGATTACACCTCGAACGACCTTCAGCGCGCTATTCGCGACCGCTTTGGCGACGAGTCCCCTGCCGAAATGACGATTACCATCACCAGTTTCGGGTTTTCGCGCGGCATGCCACCTTTAGCCGATCTGGTGTTCGACATGCGCTTTGTCGATAACCCGCACTGGGATCCGGTGCTGCGCCCGATGACCGGGCAGGACGCGCCTGTGGGGGAATATATTCTAAAAGATCCGTCGTTTGGGGAGGCTTTCGAGCGAATCCGCGATCTGCTGTTGCTGTTGCTTCCGCGCTACAAGGCGCAAGGAAAAAGCTACGTCACGATCGCCTTCGGCTGCACAGGCGGCCGACACCGCTCGGTCTTTACCGCCGAACGTATGGGCGAAGTCTTGCGTCTTGCGGGTTTTTCGCCCACATTGCTGCACCGCAACCTGGGGGCAAGAGCGGCAGACCTTCTCGAAGGAGGACTGTCTCGTGGCAACTGAGCAAAAGACTGGGACCAGGATGCGTTCGCAGGAAATTCGGAGCGTTCTTTTCCAATGATCGGCATGATCCTCGTCACGCACGGCAATCTTGCCGTCGAATTCGTCAATGCGATGGAACATGTCGTGGGCAGTCAGGCCGCAGTTGCCACCATCTGCATCGGCCCCAATGACGATATGGAGCGTCGCCGCTCCGAGATTGCAGATGCCATCTCTACTGTCGATTCGGGCGAAGGGGTGATCGTTCTGACCGATCTTTTCGGGGGAACGCCTTCAAATCTCGCGATTTCGCTTATGCAGGCGGGCAAAGTCGAAGTGATCGCGGGGATCAATCTGCCGATGTTGATCCGCCTGGCCAAGGCGCGCCGCTGTATGCCAGTCCGTGATGCCGTGACCGCCGCGCGGGATGCAGGCCGGAACTACATCACCATCGCCAGCGAATATCTGGGTCAGGACGCATGAGCGAATTTCGCGAGACGATCCTTATCGTCAACAAGCGCGGCCTGCATGCACGTGCCAGTGCCAAATTTGTCAATTACGTATCGGAGTTGCCGGAAACCGTCGGTGTTATCGTGAGCAAGGACGGTACGGAAGCTGCCGGTAACTCCATTCTTGGACTGATGATGCTGGGCGCCGCTAAGGGCGATACCATCGAGATCGCCTGCCGTGGCGATGGCGCGCAGTACGCGATGGAGACGCTTGGTGCGCTGGTGCGCGACGGCTTCGGCGAGGACTGATTTTTCCATGCATCGCCGTACGATCACGGGCTTTTCCAATCCGCTCGTCAAGTTTCTGCGCAGCCTGCGCGAGAAAAAGCACCGCAAACGTGAGCGCCGCTTTCTCGCAGAAGGCCTGCGGCTGCTGACCGATGCCCGCGAGAACGGCATTCTTCCCGAAATCCTGGTGATGGCCACGGGGCGCGATCCGCACCCTTTGCTCGAAGCACTGGAAGCAGACGTGCTGGCTGCCGGTGGCGATGTCGTCGAGATGGATGTCGAGATCCTCGCCAAGGTCACGGGCAAGGACAACCCGCAGGCAGTCGCAGGCGTTTTCGCAGAGTTCGACACTTCGCTTGCCAACGTTGACCGCAATGCGGCCCCGATCTGGCTGGTGGCGCAGGCGATGCGCGATCCGGGCAATCTGGGCACTATGCTGCGGACCGGCGATGCCGTGGGCGCTGGCGGCCTGATCCTGATCGACGACTGCGCCGACCCCTTCTCGGTCGAGGCCGTGCGCGCCAGCATGGGTGCCATCTTCACCCAGAAGCTGGTCATGGCCTCGTGGAACGAGTTCGAGCCTTGGCTGCGCTCTGGTCCCGGCCAGCTCGTAGCCGCCTCGCTGCGTGACCCTACCGGCTATCGTGATGCGGCTTACACGGCCCCTTGCTTCCTGATGGTCGGCAACGAATCGCAAGGTTTGCCGGAGGCGTATGAAAAGGCATGCGATATCCGCGTCACCATGCCGATGCTCGGCCGTGCCGATAGCCTGAACGCGGCCATTGCCGGAGCTGTTCTCGCCTATGAAGCTCTGGCCCGCATCAAGGTCTGAGCTACCTGAACCGATTTACAAAGCAGCCAGATTTCAAAACCGAAGCGCGATTTCGCGCTCCGGTTTCATACGGGCGGTCATTCGGCTGCGGCAATACGCGGCAGGTCAGCGTCTGATGCTTCAGCACTATCTGCCGCAGTCCCATAACGCGGGCTCGTTTCCACCAGCGCGACTTCATCGGAGACTTCGCGCTTGCCGATCTTGATGTGCTTCTCGCTGAGGCGGCGGGCCCGGCTCAGGACATTGCCGTCATAGGTTCGCGCGAAGTCGTTGAAGCTGTTCACTGCACGTCCGAGGTGCACACCTACCTTGCCAAGGTCGTCCTGCGTCTTGGCGAGACTATCGTAGAGATCGCTGCCGAGTTTGCCGATTTCGCGTGCTTCGCGTGCCAACCCCTCCTGCTGCCAGACCTGTGCGATTGTCCTGCAGATCGCGACAAGGTTGGTCGGGCTTGCCAGCAGCACCTTGCGGTCGAAAGCATAGTCCCACAGCCCGGAATCGTGATCGAGCGCGGCGGCGATGAAATGCTCGCCGGGCACGAACATGATGACGTAATCCGGCGCATTCTCGAACTGGCTCTGATAGCTCTTGGCGCCCAGCGTCTGAATGTGATTGCGCATCGAAGCGGCGTGCTGATCGAGAAAGGCCGCCCGGCGTGTTTCGTCCTCAGCTTCGAACGCATCCTGATAGGCGTTCAGCGAAACCTTGGCGTCGATGACCAATTGTTTGTTGCCGGGTACACGCACGATCGCGTCAGGACGAAGCCGCCCATCCTCGGTCTCGATCGATTGTTCGGTCTCGAAATCGGTATGCTCGGTCAGGCCGCACTGTTCGAGCACGTTTTTCAGCTGCTGCTCGCCCCAGCGCCCGCGCGCCTTGGGGGCATTACGAAGCGAGTTGCTGAGGCGGGCGGCTTCGGCACGCACGCGTTCCTGGCCTGCGCTGAGTTCGACAAGTTGCCCCGTCAGCGTGGCGAAGGCGTCGGTGCGCTGCTTTTCCAGCGTGGCGACCTGCAATTCATAGCTCTTCAAGCGCTCACCGACAGGTGCGAGCAAAGTTGCGATGCGCTCTGCACTCGCCTTTTCGCTTTCCTCGAAACGCGCACCGGCGCGATGGAGAAACGCTTCCTGCGCACCTGCCAGCACCTTGGCACCGGCGTTCTCGAACTCCTTGCGCAAGCCTTCCTGCGCTTCGATCAGCAGGCGCTTTTGCTCATCAAAGTTCGCGGTCTTTTCGCGCAGGGTCGAGAGCTCATCGGAAAGTGCGCGTTGCTCACCCAGCAATACGCCGATGCGCTGGGCATGCTCCACACGGGTGCGCTCGTGCGCCTGCTCCAGTTCGCTGCGGGTCTGTTGAAGCGTTGCGACGCTTTCGCCGCGGAGGCGTTCGGTCTGCGACGCGTGTTCCGCTCTCGCCCGTTCAAGGGTCGTAGTCAGTTCGTCTACCCGGCTGGCTCTTTCACGCGCCGCCTCAAGTTCGGCGAAGGCGCGCAGATACCTGCCATCGGCCTCGCGCGCTTCCTTTTCGCGCGCGTCGGCCATCGCCCGCCATTGTGCGCCGGGTCGTGAGCCAAAGACCCAACCCAGAACGAGACCGATGACGAGCGCGACAATGGCGAAGACGATTCCCTGCATGTCCCGAGCTTATCGGGAACATTCAGGGAACGCCAGTCTCTATTGCAGGATTTCCACCAGATTGGCGGATCAGGCCGCTTTGCGCAGCTTGTCGAGCTTCTTGAGGGCCATCTGGCGCTTGAGGCGCGAGAGGTGGTCGATGAACAGGATACCTTCGAGATGGTCCATCTCGTGCTGGAGGCAGGTCGCCATCAGATCGTCCATGACCTCTTCATGGACAGTGCCGTCGAGGTCCTGCCAGCGGGCACGAATTCGTGCCGGACGCTCAACCTCGGCGAAGATCTCGGGCACCGAGAGGCAACCCTCGGAATAGACCGAATAGTCTTCCGAAGGATCGAGAATCTCGGGGTTGATGAATACCCGCGGCTCGCGTTTGGTGGGCTGGTGATAGTGCTCGTGATCGCCGTGCGAGTGGCACTTCTCCGGCTCCGCATCCGTATCGTCGGGCTGCAGGTCGATGACGAGCACGCGCAGCGGCACGCCAACCTGGATCGCGGCGAGGCCGATGCCGGGGGCATCGTACATCGTCTCGAACATGTCCTCGACGAGCGTGCGCAGCTCGTCGTCGAACGTTTCGACGGGCTTGGAGACCTGCTTCAGGCGCGGGTCGGGAACTTCGATGATTTCACGGATAGCCATGCGCTCTAAATAAGCGCATCGTCGCGATTCCGCAATCCGGGCGCTTGCGATCAACGTGATCGGATAAGGCGCGGTACGAAACGGCCTGTCAGATCACCGGCCTGCGCGCGCGGATCGCCTGTGCCAGCGTGCCTTCGTCGAGATAATCGAGTTCGCCGCCGACCGGGACGCCATGCGCCAGTTGCGTGACGCGGACGGGCATGGCCTCCAGCCGTTCGGCGATGTAGTGCGCGGTGGTCTGGCCTTCGAGCGTGGCGTTCATGGCGAGGAGCACTTCGTCGATACCGCCTGCTTCGACCCGACGCAGAAGGCTGTCGATGGCGAGGTCTTCGGGGCGAATGCCGTCGAGCGCCGAGAGCCTGCCGCCAAGGACGTGATAGCGCCCGGTGAACAGGCGCGCGCGGTCGAGTGCCCACAGGTCGGCCACTTCCTCCACCACGCAGATCGAGCGGACATCCCGGCGGGGATCGGCGCAGATCGCGCAAGGGTTGGTGGTATCGATATTACCGCAGGTCCCGCACTCGACCAGCGCGCCACGAACGGCCTCCAGCGCATCGAGCACCTGCACCAGTGCGGTCTCGCGGCGCTTGATGAGCCAGAGCACCGCCCGACGGGCGGAGCGCGGCCCGAGGCCGGGAAGGCGCGAAAGCGCGGCGGTCAGCGTCTCGATCTCTTGCGATGCCATCCTCAGGCAGATAGGGCCTGCGCCGACCCGGCGATAGTGCCTGTCTGTACTGCCCTGCCCTCGAACCTCGGAGTTTCCCCAGTCATGCGCATCATTTTCATGGGAACGCCCGATTTCGCAGTGCCCGCGCTGCTGGCACTGCATGAGGCGGGACATCAGATCGTCGCGGTCTACAGCCAGCCGCCACGCCCCGGCGGTCGGCGCGGACGAGAACTGACGCCCTCCCCGGTCCAGCGAGAAGCGGAACGGCTTGGTCTTGAGGTGCGCCACCCGGTCTCGCTGAAAGGCGCAGACGAGCAGGCAGCCTTCGCGGCGCTGGCGGCGGATATCGCGGTGGTTGCCGCATACGGCCTGATCCTGCCGCGCGCGGTGCTCGATGCTCCGCGGCTTGGCTGCCTCAACATCCATGCCTCGATCCTGCCGCGCTGGCGGGGTGCCGCGCCGATCCAGCGCGCGATCCTCAGCGGCGATCCGACTACCGGCATCACCATCATGCAGATGGAGAGCGGGCTCGACACCGGGCCGATGCTGGCGACGCTGCGCACGCCCGTCGAGCGCAAGACGGCAGGCGAACTGACGCAGGAACTGGCGGAACGCGGTGCGCGGCTGATGGTCGAGACGCTGCGCGATCTCGCGGTCCACCGTGCCGTCGTCCAGCCCGAAGAGGGCGTGACCTACGCCAGCAAGATCGACAAGGCCGAAGCGCGCCTCGACTTTTCGCAGGACGCCGAGGCGGCCGAGCGGCAGGTCCGGGCCTTCGTCCCGGCGCCGGGGGCCTTCTTCGAGCTGGAAGGCGAGCGTTACAAGGTGCTCGCCGCCGAGGTGGTAACGGATATGTCAGGTGCGCCGGGAACGACGCTGGACGATGCGCTGACGGTGGCGTGCGGCACTGGTGCGCTGCAAATCGTGACGATCCAGCGCGCAGGCAAGCCGGCGATGGCCGCGGCAGACCTGCTGCGGGGACGCCCGATCCCGGCGGGAACGCAGCTCTCGTGACCCGTTTCGCACTGACTCTGGAGTTCGACGGCGCCCCGTTCATGGGGCTGCAGCGTCAGTCGCACGGGCCGTCCGTGCAACAGGCAGTGGAAGAGGCTGCCGAAGCGGTGTGCGGACATCCGGTGATCATGCATGCCGCCGGTCGCACCGATGCGGGGGTCCATGCGCTGGGCATGCGCGCGCATATCGAGATCGACAAGCCGCTCGGTGCGTTCCGCTTGCGCGAAGCGCTCAATGCCAGGCTGCGTCCCGACCCGATCGCCGTGCTCGACTGTATCGAGGTGGCGGACGATTGGCACGCGCGGTTTTCCTGTACCGGCCGCGCCTATATCTACCGTATCGCCAACCGCCGGGCGCCGCTGACGCTGGAGCGCGGCAAGGCCTGGCAGGTGATGCAGCCGCTTGACGCAGCGGCAATGCACCGCGCGGCGCAGGCGCTGGTTGGACGGCACGATTTCACCACCTTCCGCTCCGCCCATTGCCAGTCCGCCTCGCCATTGAAGTCTCTCGACCGGCTCGACGTGCGCCGCGAGGGCGAGATGGTGCTGATCGAAGCGGAGGCGCGCAGCTTCCTGCACCATCAGGTGCGCTCGATGGTCGGTTGTCTCGCGCTGGTCGGCATGGGCCGGTGGAGCGAGGCGCAGATGGGCGAGGCACTGGAAGCGCGCGACCGGCAGGCGCTGGGCCTGAATGCGCCGCCGGATGGGCTCTATTTCGTGAAGGCGACGTACCCGGACGAGTAAATTGCTTCCACGCAAGGTGACACTCTGGTTGACACAGTTGACACGGTTCAGAGGAAGACGCGCAATTCCGGGAGAAAGTGTCACTTTGCGGGCGGCCAGCCTGGCTCTGCGGCGTGAACGCAGAACAGGTTTGCCGAACATGTCAGGGCGAATTGCGGGCATCCATCGGAAATAGATCAAGCTGCGTCTGTAGGAAAATCCGGGCTCAAGTTCGGGCTCAAATCCAGCCTTAAGTCCGGTCGTCACCCCAGCGAAGGCTGGGATCGCTTCGAGTTCGTACCCAGCCCATAACGATCCCAGCCTTCGCTGGGATGACGTGAGGGTGGCGCTGCGTGATGTAAGGAGGGTGCGCCGGGATATACGGGCTTACGGAGATGGGACTGTCCTCGCATCGCTAATAAAAAAGGGAGGCCGCAGCCTCCCTTCCCTGTTCGTCTATCAGTCGCCCAATCAGGCTTTCCCGACCACGCTTTCGGGCAGATCGGTGCCGAAGACGCGCTGGTAGTATTCGGCCACCAGAACGCGCTCGGTCTCGTCGCACTTGTTGAGGAACGAGAGGCGGAAGGCGAAGCCCACGTCGCTGAAGATCGCCGCGTTCTGCGCCCAGGTGATGACTGTGCGCGGGCTCATCACCGTCGAGATATCGCCGTTCATGAAGCCGCGGCGCGACAGGTCCGCCACCTTCACCATGTCGGCGATGGTCTTTTCCGAAACCTTGGGCACCTTCTTGGAAACGATGGCGACCTCGGTGTCTTCGGGCAGGTAGTTCAGACCCACGACCATGTTCCAGCGGTCCATCTGGCCCTGGTTGATCTGCTGGGTGCCGTGATAGAGGCCCGAAGTGTCGCCAAGGCCGACCGTGTTGGCGGTGGCGAACAGGCGGAAGTTCGCATCGGGACGGATCACGCGGTTCTGGTCGAGCAGCGTCAGCTTGCCCTCGGTTTCGAGGATGCGCTGGATCACGAACATCACGTCCGGACGGCCCGCGTCGTACTCGTCGAACACCAGCGCGACCGGGTGCTGGAGCGCCCAGGGGAGCAGGCCCTCGCGGAATTCCGTAACCTGAAGCCCATCGCGCAGGACGATGGCATCACGACCGATCAGGTCGATACGGCTGATATGCGCATCGAGGTTTATACGGATGCACGGCCACTTGAGGCGTGCGGCCACCTGCTCGATATGGGTCGACTTGCCGGTGCCGTGGTAGCCCTGCACCATCACGCGGCGGTTATAGGCAAAGCCCGCCAGAATCGCGAGCGTGGTGTCCGGATCGAACACATAGGTCTCGTCGAGATCGGGCACGCGCTCGTCTGCCTGCGAGAAGGCGGGCACCATCATGTCGATGTCGATCCCGAAGGTCTCGCGGACGTCCAGTTCGATGTCGGGGGCGGCCAGGACAGTCTTGTCGCGGCTTTCGGTGTGAATCTTTGCGCTGTCGGTCATCTTGCCCACCCGACTAACGGACGGGGCGAGCGCTCGCAACACCCTTTGCGTGCAGATGCGATATAGAGTGGCGGGTATCGGCGCGGGCACCGGTGCGAACGCGATTGCCAAGCCGGGAGAGCACGCGCACTCTCGCTTCAGAACTGCGAATCGACCGGGAGAAGTCCAAGTGTCCGATGAGAGCATTTCCGCAGAAGGTATCGTCCCTCAGCCCGGACAGGGGCTGGGCTATGTCGATGGCTTCGTCATTCCCGTCCCGGTGATCGGACGGGAGGCCTTTTACGAACACGCCCGCACGATGGATGCGCTCTTCCTCGAATATGGCGCGCTGCGCGTGGTCGAGTGCTGGAGCGACGATGTGCCGCCCGGCAAGCGCACCGACTTCTACCGGTCGGTCGAGGCCGGTGATGGCGAGGCGGTGGTCTTCAGCTGGATCGAATGGCCCGACAAGGCCACGCGCGACCGTTGCTTTGCAGCGATGGAAAGCGATCCGCGTTTTTTCCCGGAGGACGCCCCGATGCCCTTCGACGGTGCCCGCATGATCTACGGCGGCTTCGTGCCCGCGCTCGTCCTGTCCCCCTGACTTCCATTCCTCCGACACGAAAGGCCCTCCTAGGATGCTGAACCCTGCCGGAAGCTTCATCTGGTACGAACTGATGACCCCCGATCCCGATGCGGCCGCTGCCTTCTATGGCGCGGTGGTGGGATGGACGATAGGCGCGGCGGCGCCGGTCGCCGGAGATATCGACTATCGCATGATCGGCCGCGCCGACGGTGGTTTTGCCGGGGGCGTGCTGACGCTCAGTACCGCGATGGTCGAACAGGGCACCCGCCCCTGCTGGATGCCGTACCTCCATGTGATCGACGTCGATGTGGCCGTGGCGGCAATGGCCGAGGATGGCGCGCATGTCCTCATGCCGCCTGCCGATCTGGAGGTCGGGCGCATTGCCATGCTCGCCGATCCGCAAGGGGTGCCGTTCTATGTGATGGCGCCGGTGCCTGTGCCGGGGCGCGAGGGCGAGCGCAGCGACGTGTTCTCGCCCGATGCGGTGCAGCACGTCCGCTGGAACGAACTTGCCAGCCCCGATCAGGCAGGCGCGCAGGCGTTCTATACCAGGCACTTCGGCTTCGTGTTCGACGAGGCGATGGATATGGGCGAGCTGGGCGAATATCGCTTTATCGATCACGCGGGCCTGCGGGTCGGCGCAATCTGGCAGAGCCGCAACCCCGAGCATCCGGCGCTCTGGACGCTCTATTTCGGGGTTCCCTCGATCACGGCAGCGGCAGAGGCGGTGGTGGCGAACGGCGGACAGGTCTTCATGGGGCCGCATGAGGTGCCGGGCGGTGACTGGATCGTGCTGGCCGCCGATCCGCAAGGCGCGGCCTTCGGGCTGGTCGGGCCGCAACTCGTCGCGATCTGAGCAGGCGCCCTTCCTCGATCCTTCCCCCATTTCCTCGCAGCGGAGCACGCAAGCCTTGGCCGAATACACCTTCTATACCAACCCCATGTCGCGCGGGCAGATCGCGCGCTGGGCGCTTCACGAGGCGGGTGCCGACTATACGCAGGTGCTGGTCGACTGGCGCGCCAAGCCCGAGGCGCTGCTGGCGATCAACCCGATGGGCAAGGTGCCCACGCTCGTCCACCATGTCGCGGGCGAGAACCGGGTGGTGAGCGAGGCGGCGGCGGTGTGTCTCTATCTCGCGGAGATGCATCCGCAGGCGAACCTCTTGCCGACCCCGCCCGAGATCGCCGATTACCTGCGCTGGACGTTCTTTGCGGCGGGACCGGTCGAACAGGCGGTGACGGCCCGCGCGCTCAAGTTCGAGCCCGCGCCCGAACAGAAGGGCATGGTCGGCTTCGGCAGCTACGAACGCACGATGACCACGCTGGAGACGCATCTGGCCAATCGCGATTACGTGTGTGGTGCGCGTTTCACGATGGCGGATGTCTATGTAGGCAGCGCGGTGGACTGGGGGCTGACTTTCGGGACGATGCCGCCGGTCGAGGCTTTCGTGGCCTATGCCGAACGCCTGCAGGCGCGCCCTGCCTACAAGGCGGCCAAGGCCATCGACAACGCGCTGATCGCGGAGATGAAGAAATGACCGGAGCGACCGAGGGGCCTTTCGATCTGTCGATCACCCGGTATATCGCCGCGCCGCCCGAGGCGGTGTGGCATGCCATGGTCGCGCGGATCGAGGAATGGTGGTGCCCCGCCCCGTGGCGCGTCTCGGTGATCGAGCAGGACCACCGCCCCGGCGGCGCCTTGCGGATGACGATGCACGGGCCGGACGGCGAGACGATCCCGCAGGACGGCATCTATCTCGCCTTCGAACCCGGCGTGCGCTTCGTGACCACCGATGCGATCACCTCCACGCTTCATCCTGCCGGACCGTTCATGATCGGCGTGTGGGAAATCGCGCCCGAAGACGAGGGAACGCGCTACACCGCCAGCGCCCGCCACTGGCGCGCGGAAGACCGCGACGCGCACGAAGCAATGGGCTTCACCCCCGGCTGGACCGCCGCCGCCGAGCAGCTTGCCAAGCTGTGCGAGGGGTGAGACTGGAAGTGGCACAGGCAGATTTGGATGGTCTGTCGGCAGACGCCCCCGAGCGGACATTAAAATCCTGTCGTCATCCCAGCGAAAGCTGGGATCGCTTCCGGCATTATGTAACGATAGCGGGATGGGAGGCTGGACCTGCATTCCTGCGTCGCGGATGATGCAGCACCGCGCCGGAAGTCGAAAAGCACAATCCCGGATGGCGCGATCTGTTCGACCGTCTCGTTTGACCGAGAGCGATCCCAGCTTTCGCTGGGATGACGGCATTATGAGAACGACCGCATCCCACCCTTCTTCGTCATTCCCGCGAAGGCGGGAATCCAGAAGCGACGTCACGATAGAGGATGTTTTCGTCTTCGCATCGGCGTCAGACGGCACGCTCCACACCGGCACCACCTCAAATCTGGTCCAGCACACGCGGATCGAGATATGGCACCGGTTCCGGAAACACCGGCTTATCGAAAAGCTGGAAATCCCGAGTGGCGCGAACTCGGATTCGAAGCGCTGCGCTGACTGGATTTCCGCCTTCGCGGGAATGACGAAGATGGAGTGCTCGGTCGTGTGACCGTTTCTCACTCTTCTCCTCGTTCAGTTGACGCCAACCTGCCCAAACCACCTACGCCTCGGCGCGGAACGCTGCTGCGCCGCGCAGCGTCTGGTAGGCCTCCACCACCTGTTGCAAGCGCGCCTCGTGGCTGCGGTCGCCGCCGTTGTGGTCGGGGTGATACTGGCGCAGCAACCGCGTGTAGCGCAGGCGCAGCGTCTTGCGGTCGGCATCCGCCTCCAGACCCAGCGTCTCCATCGCCTGCCATTCGCCGGGCGAGAACCGCGAGGGTCGGGCCTCGGCACGGGCCATCTCTTCCCGACGACGACGGACATGCGCGCGGGCGCGTCCGCTGATCGCTTCGAGAGGATCGGAAAAGTCCGCCCAGCGCGGTACGCCATCCACCCCCGCATCGGCGCGAAAGGCGCGCGAATGCGTGTCCCAGCCATGGATCGGCGACTGCGCGCGCAGGATCTCCTCGGCCGCCATGCCCTCGAAATAGTCGTAGCCCGAGTTGAACTGGCGCACATGCTCCAGACACATCCAGCGATAATCGCCCGGCCCGTCGAAGCCGGGCGCCCGTCCGCCCGGCGCCCGGAACTCCCCCGCCTCCTCGCAGCCCGGCCAGGAACATCCGCGTCCGGCGGTGCGATGGCGCCCATGAAATCTGTCGTGTCTCATCACCGGCTTCAAGATGGAGGCACTTGGCGCTAAATGAAACCCCATGACCGGACCTCTCGCACAGGAAATGCACGCGCGCCTGACCGCCGTGCTCGCCCCGACATCGCTCGTCGTCTCCAACGATTCCGCCCAGCACAGCGGCCATATGGGCGATGACGGCAGCGGCGAATCGCACTTCACCATCGAGATCGAAAGCGCGGCCTTCGCCGGGATTTCGCGCCTCCAGCGCCAGCGCATGGTCAATGCCGCGCTCGGAGACATTCCCGGAAATCGCGTCCACGCCGTCGCCATCAAGGCCCGCGCACCCGGCGAGTAGGCGCGAAGAGCAAGCGGAACGTGCAATATAGAGGCAATCGGGGGCGTTAACCCGGTTGCCCTTTGCCGGGGGCTTGCGTACATGCGCGGGCTATGCCCGAACCGCTGACTTTCGCCGTGCCCAAGGGGCGCATTCTCGACGAGGCGCTGCCGTTGATGGCGCGCGCCGGCGTGGTGCCCGAGGCCGAGTTCCACGACAAGAAGTCCCGCGCGCTTTCTTTCGCGTGCGAGAACAGCGACATGCGCCTGATCCGCGTGCGCGCGTTCGACGTCGCGACGTTCGTGGCGCATGGCGCTGCGCAGGTCGGCATCGTTGGTTCGGACGTGGTGGAAGAGTTCAACTACTCCGACCTTTACGCCCCGGTCGATCTCAACATCGGTCACTGCCGCCTGTCGGTAGCCGAGCCGGTTGGGCAGGAATCTGCCGTGCTGCCCTCGCACCTGCGCATTGCGAGCAAGTATCCCAACCTCACCCGCCGCCACTTCGAGAAGCTGGGCGTGCAGGCCGAGGTGGTGAAGCTGAACGGTGCGATGGAACTGGCGCCCTCGCTCGGCCTGTCGAGCCGGATCGTCGATCTGGTGTCGTCGGGGCGCACGCTCAAGGAAAACGGGCTGGTCGAAACCGCCCATATCCTCGAAATTTCCGCGCGCCTGATCGTCAACCGTGCCGCACTCAAGACCGACGAACGCGTCGCCGCGCTGGTCGATGCGTTCCGCGAACTGGTCGCTGCCGAGCCGGAAGTGGCGCTGTAAATGCTGCGCCTCTCCACCCGCGATCCCAATTTCACTCAGGCGTTCGAGCGTCTGGTCCGCGATCGCCGCGAGAGCGGTGACGATATCGCCCGCGACGTTGCGCTGATCCTCGCCGATGTGCGCAATCGCGGCGACGAGGCGCTGGCGGATTACACCCGCCGCTTCGATGGTCATGATCTCGATCAGACCGGCTGGCGGATCGAGGCTGCCGAGTGCCGCGAGGCCTTCGATGCGCTCCAGCCGGATCTGCGCGCCGCGCTCGAACTCGCCGCCCAGCGCATCCGCGCCTATCACGAGGCGCAGCTGCCGGAAAACCGCGACTATGTCGACGAGACCGGTGTGCGCCTCGGCGCGATCTGGCGGGGCGTGGATGCGGCCGGGCTCTATGTGCCGGGTGGCCGCGCGGCCTATCCTTCCTCGCTGCTGATGAACGCGATTCCGGCCAAGGTCGCAGGCGTCGAACGGCTGGTCGTCGTCACGCCGACCCCCAAGGGCCAGGTCAATCCGCTCGTGCTCGCCGCCGCGCATCTGGCAGGCGTGGACGAGCTGTGGCGCGTGGGCGGTGCCCATGCCGTGGGCGCGCTGGCCTATGGCACCAAGAAGATCGCGCCCGTCGATGTCGTCACCGGCCCCGGCAATGCCTGGGTGGCCGAGGCGAAGCGCCAGCTTTACGGCGTCGTCGGCATCGACATGGTGGCAGGCCCCAGCGAAATTCTCGTCATCGCCGATGGGAAGAACGACCCCGAGTGGACCGCCGTCGATCTGCTCAGCCAGGCCGAGCATGATCCTGCCGCGCAGTCGATCCTCATCACCGACGATGCGCTGTTTGCCGATACCGTGGCCGACCGCGTCGGGGTCGAGATCGCCATGCTGCCGACCGCGCGCACCGCGAAGGCCAGTTGGGACGCGCATGGCGTCATCATCGAGGTGGAAAGCCTCGACGAAGCGCCCGCGCTCGCCAACCGTCTTGCCGCCGAACATGTCGAGATCGCCACCGACGATCCCGAAGCACTGATGCGCGGCATCCGCCATGCAGGCTCGGTGTTCCTCGGCCGCATGACCCCCGAAGCCGTGGGCGATTATGTCGCCGGACCGAACCACGTGCTGCCCACCGGGCGCCGGGCGCGGTTCTCCTCGGGACTTTCGGTGCTCGATTTCATGAAGCGCACCAGCTTCATCCAGCTTGACGAGGCCGCGCTGCAAGCCGTCGGCCCCGCCGCCATTGCCCTTGCCGATGCGGAAGGGCTTCCCGCGCATGCGCGCTCGATCGAATTGAGACTTGGCCTATGACCGCCGCAACTCCCTCCAGCAAGCGCGACCGCGCCGCTGCCCGCCTCGCCGCCGTTCAGGCGCTTTACCAGTTCCAGATGGAAGCGACCCCGCTCGCCATCCTGCTCGACGAGTTCCACCGCCATCGCGGCGGCGCGGTGCTCGCCGAGGACGAGAGCGTCAAGGGCGAGACCGCCTTCTTCGACGACGTGGTGAAGGGCACCATCGCCCGCCGTGACGAGATCGACGAAATCCTGTCGTCCAAGCTCGCCGAGGGCTGGTCGTTGCACCGGCTCGACAAGACCATGCTGCAGATCCTGCGTGCGGGTTCCTACGAGCTGATGGCGCGCGCCGACGTGCCGATGGCCGCAGCGATCAGCGAATATGTCGACGTCGCCCATGCCTTCTTCGACGAGCGCGAGGCGAAGTTCGTCAACGGCGTGCTCGACGCGGTCGGCAAGTCGGTTCGCTGAATTTGCGGATCGCTGCTCGGGAATTGATGCCATGAGCGGCGAGTTCGCCTTTATCGACGCCCTGCGCGCCATCGCCACCGACCCTGCCGCGCGCGGACTGTCGGACGATGCCGCCGTGCTGCCGCTCGGCCATGGCCAGTTGGTGCTGACGATGGACACCATCGTCGAGGGCGTCCACTTCCTGCCCGATGATCCGCCCGAAACGGTGGCGTGGAAGCTGGTGGCGGTGAACGCCTCGGACTTGTCCGCCAAGGGCGCCGGACCGCTCGGCTGCCTGACATCGCACGCGCTGGGTGCGCCCGAATGGGATGCGCGCTTCGTCGAGGGGTTGGGCCTTGCCTGCCGCCATTTCGGCCTGCCGGTTCTGGGCGGCGATACCGTGCGTATGCCGCAGGGCTCGGCGCGAAGCTTCTCGCTGACCGCGCTGGGTCTGGTCGAGGGCGGCGTTCCGGTGCCCTCGCGCTCGGGTGCGCAGGCCGGGGACGGGCTGTGGGTCGCGGGATCGCTGGGTGATGCAGGGCTGTGGCTGGCGCATCGCCTTGGTCTCGATGGTTTCGACGCCGCCGAGACCGCGCATCTGCCCAAAGCTCTGTGCGAGGCCTATCGACGACCGACCCCTGACGGTCGCCTCGGCCCTGCCCTTGCCCCGCATGTCAGCGCAATGATGGACGTGTCCGACGGCCTGCTGGTCGATGCGGCGCGCATGGCCGAGGCCAGTGGCGTAGGTGTGACCGTGGACCTCGCGCGCCTGCCGCTTTCGGTGCCGTTTCGCGCCATAGCCGGAGACAGCCGCGAACGCCGCCTCTTCGCCGCGACGGCGGGTGACGACTATGTACTGCTGTTCACCGCGCCAGCCGCCAATGAACCTGCGCTATTGGCCGAAGCGGACCGCCTCGGCCAGACGCTCGTCCGCATTGGTGAGGTTGTGGAAGGCAGCGGCATAAGCCTGCGCGATGGTGGGGAGGCTGTCCCCCTGCCCGCAAAATTGGGCTATCAGCACTAAGCTATAGCCTCGTCAGCCCGCGCCCAGCTTTCGGGCGATACGCCAGCCCAGTGCCTTGGCGCGGTTGCGCTCGGGCCAGCGGCCGGGCGCGCGGGGGCTGATCCCGCACTTGCGCAGTAATCCGTTGAAAGCGCGGGCATCCGCCTCGGCAAAGCTCCATTCCGAACGCCAGGTGATCGACAGCGACACCGAAGGCGCGGTGCCGTTTCTTACGAAATGCGGGGCCATCACCGGCACGAACACCGCCTCGCCTGCAACAAGCGGGAACTCGCTGCCGCCCTCGTGGAGATCGTCTGACCATTTCAGCTCGCGCCCGCCGCCGGTGTGATAGCCTTCGTGTACGGTATCGGGCGCAAAGCGGGCATTGCCTGCCGGGAACTGCGTCATCGTCTTGGCGCCGCGCACCTGCAGTAGGATGTTGTGTTCCGGGTCGAAGTGATAGGGCGTGACGCCGCCTGCCGAGGTGACGAAGATGAAGCCCTGCGTCTTGAGCATCTTGCCGGTCTTCGCCTCGATCGCAGGGCGGATTTCGGCGAGGAGATCGCCCAGCAGCGCGGCATAGGCCGGGTCCTGCTCGATATTCTTGAGCACCGCCCACGAATTGGTCGTCTCGATCTCGCGGATGGTCTTGCCGATGGGAATCCCGGTCGGCGCGGGCTTGCCGTCGACGCCGAGGGGCTGGTTGCCGAAGTTGTATTCGACGCTGGCGGAGGGCAGACTTTCGGCCAGCGCGGCGAGCGGCTCCAGTTCCAGCAACGGGTGCAGGCCAAGATCGTGGCGCAGGATATGCGGCACTTCGGGGTAGTTCGCCGCGAACAGATCGCGGGTCTCGGTCGGGAACACGCTCATGCAGGGACATCTTCCGAAGGAGGCAGGACAGGCGCCGCGCGGGCCGTCTCAGCACGCAACAGGCGAGTGAAGAGGGCACGGCGCAAGGCCCCGCCGATGGCGATGGAATAGCGCCCGACGATACGCCGCTCACGCCACAGGTGGTCGATCATCGGGTGATCGGCAGAAGCGCAGCTGTCGGTCCAGTCGATACCGGGACGCTCCAGCATCGCAAGGTTCTCGCGCTGGAGCAGCACACCGGGCGAATAGCGCGCGAAGCTTTCGTCGAACGCGGTCTTGTACGAGAAGGCGCCGGGCGACGTCAGGAAGCTGGCGAGCATGGCGATGGGCTTGCCGTCGAGCCGCAGGGTCAGTCGTTCAAGCCGCCCCTGCCCCGCCGCGCCTGCAAGGCTCTCGACGAAAAGCGCCCGCGTACCGGGGGTGGAGGCCAGCGCGGAACCGGCCTCGCCTTTCCAGCCCTTGGCTTCGAGTGCGAGAAATTCCTCGCACCATGCCGCGATGCCCTCACCGTCCTCCTGCCGTTCGACGGCAACGTGGCCCAGTTCCGACAGGCGCGTGCTCTGGCGGCGCAGCTCCTTGCGTTTCTTGCCGGTCAGCGAGGCTTCGAGATAGGCCTCGGGCGAGAGGTTGGAAGCGAGTAGCGCCCGCGCCTCGCGGTGGACCACGGCGCCGGGACGCCTCTGTTCCGCCAGCACTGTTTCCAGCGCCTCGTGAAGCGGGCCACCCAGCGGCAGGCTGCGCAAATGCAGGAACAGCGATGTGCCCGCGCGGCGATCCGCCCAGCGTAGAATCGCGCGCCAGAACGCCGCCTCGCAACCCTGCTCGACCAGCGGCGCGCCGAGGAAGCAGTTGTCGTGAACCCAGCCTGCCAGTTGCGGTAACGGATAGCGGTAATAGCGAGGCGCGCGGATGACCGGCAGTAGTCCGGCCAGACGCCCCTCGACCTCGAAGCGCAGGATCGAGACGCCTTTACTCCCTGCGACATGCCGCAGCGAGGGAAGCAGATACCAGCTCTCGAAGAAGGGGTTGGGCTCCGAGGCGCGGCCGGCGAGCGCATCCCACGATGCGATGTCCGCTTCCATGGACGGCCATGGCACGCACGTCAGCATTCCCTTTGCGGGCGCATCAGAAACAGTCCGGGTTTGCGCTTGAGGCATCGTCGGGAGAGGTACTCGCTTGGGGACTGGCCAGAGAACTGGACAGGCCGGATATAGCACAGTCCGCTCAAGGAAGTCCTAACGTTGCCGCTCGATGTCGAAAGCGAGTGGAAGCACGCGACCCGGCGGGATGGTGCCCGACCACCCTGCGCAGATCGCGTGCTCCCCCCGTTCGGGACGCTCAGGTGCCGCCGGCGAGAGCCGCCAACAGCAGGAGCGCCACGATATTCGTGATCTTGATCATCGGGTTGACGGCAGGCCCGGCGGTGTCCTTGTAGGGATCACCAACGGTATCACCGGTGACGGCGGCCTTGTGGGCTTCGGAACCCTTGCCGCCGTGGTGGCCGTCCTCGATGTATTTCTTGGCATTGTCCCAGGCGCCACCGCCGGACGTCATAGACAAGGCGACGAACAATCCGCTGACGATCACTCCCAGCAGCAGCGCGCCGAGAGCCGCGAAGCCGTTGGCCCGCCCGGCCACTGCTCCGATCGCGAAGAATACGACGATCGGCACCAGCACCGGCAGCAGCGAGGGCGCGATCATCTCGCGGATCGCGGCGCGGGTGACGAGATCGACGGTGCGGGCATAGTCGGGCCGCACCTCACGCGTCATGATACCGGGCGCCTCGCGAAACTGCTCGCGCACGTCCATCACCACTTCACCTGCCGCGCGGCCCACCGCGGTCATGCCGAGCGCGCCGAACAGGTACGGCAGCAATGCTCCCAGCAGCAGGCCGACGATGACATAGGGGTTTTCAAGGCTGAAATCGACCGAGACGCCCGGAAAGAACGCTTTCAGGTCGGTCGTATAGGCGGCGAAGAGGACCAGTGCGGCGAGCCCGGCCGAGCCTATGGCATAGCCCTTGGTCACGGCCTTGGTGGTGTTGCCCACGGCATCGAGCGCGTCGGTCCGGCGGCGCACATCGTCGTCCAGTCCCGCCATCTCGGCGATGCCGCCCGCGTTGTCCGTCACCGGCCCATAGGCGTCGAGCGCGACGACCATGCCCGCCAGCGCCAGCATGGCCGTCGCCGCATAGGCAATGCCGAGCAGCCCGGCGAGCTGGTAGGCGATGACGATGCCCGCCACGATCACCAGCGTGGGCAGTGCGGTCGCCTCCATACTGATCGCAAGGCCTTGAATGACGTTGGTGCCGTGCCCCGTTTCGGAAGCTTTGGCGATCGAGCGGACCGGGCGATAGTTCGTGCCGGTGTAGTATTCGGTGATCCACACGATCAGCCCGGTGATCGCAAGGCCCAGCATCGCGCACCAGAACAGGTTCGAGACAGCCACGCTGTGCCCGCCTGCCAGCAGCACGACATCGAGCCCGCCCAGCGCCATGTGAAACGCCCAGAGGATCGCCGGGATCGACAGGACTGCCGTCAGCAGGAAACCCTTGTACATCGCGCCCATGATGTTGTCGGAACCGCCAAGGCGCACCGCGAACGTGCCGATGATCGAGGTGACGATGCACACGCCGCCGATCAGCAGCGGCAGCGCCATCAGCGAAGCGATCTGCGGGACAGAACCGAGCAGCAGCGCCGTCAGCACCATCGTCGCGCCTACGGTGACGACATAAGTTTCGAACAGATCGGCGGCCATCCCTGCGCAGTCTCCCACGTTATCGCCCACGTTGTCGGCGATGACGGCGGGATTGCGTGGATCGTCCTCGGGGATTCCCGCCTCGACCTTGCCGACGAGATCGGCGCCGACGTCCGCCGCCTTGGTGAAGATACCGCCGCCCAGCCGCGCAAAGATCGAGATCAGCGAAGCGCCGAAGGCCAGTGCGGTGAGGCCCTCGATCACCGTGCGGTCGCTGCCGCCCACCGTATGCCCTCCGGGGCCGATGAGCAGCGCGTAGAATCCGGCGACCGCCAGCAGCGCCAGCCCCGCCACCAGCAGTCCGGTGATCGCGCCGGAGCGGAACGCGAGCGTCAGGCCCTGCTGCAACCCGCTCTGTGCGGCGGCGGCTGTACGCACGTTGGCGCGAACAGAGATCGTCATGCCGATGAATCCCGCCGCGCCCGAAAGCAGCGCGCCCAGGATGAACCCGGCAGCGGACACCGGCCCCAGCGAAGCCGAAAGCACGGCCGCAACGATGATGCCGACGATCGAGATGGTCAGATATTGCCGGCGCAGATAGGCCTGCGCGCCCTCCTGGATAGCCCCGGCGATGGCCTGCATGGCGGCAGAACCCGCTGGCGCAGCAAGCACTTGCCGCGCCGTAACGAGCCCGTAGCCGATGGCCACAAGTCCCAGGACAAGTGCGATCGTGATAAGGTTCACGCCACTCTCCTCTTCCCAAAGATGTTATTTTTATTGTCTTGTGTATCGCCGCCCGGCTTTACCGGTGCGGTACTTCACAGTGCTATAGACAAGCATGAGACTTGGCAATGCGGGGACTGTGCGGAAACGGTGGGCAATCGTCGTGTGTCGCAGTCTGGACGGGCTGCGATACACGACGGCAGTGCAAGTATCTGAAAGATCGGGCAAGGCTCTGCTTTGCCCGACTTATCGGGTCACTCGGCAGGCGTCTCTTCGAGCGTCAGTGCCTGCGCGATCCAGTCGGACACGGCGTGAAGATCGGGCAGTACGGCACAGGCCAGCGCGCGGGTCTCGTCGTTGGCCGGCACCATGTCCGGCACCAGCAATGCCATGGTGCCCGCACCTGCCGCTGCGCGCAGGCCGTTGGGCGAGTCCTCTACAGTCACGCAGTCCGCCGGATCGATGCCGAGCTTCTTCGCCGTCAGCAGATAGGGATCGGGATGCGGCTTGGGGTTGGTAACGTGGGTGATCGTCACGATGTGCTGGAAATAGTCGAACAGCCCGGCGATCTTCAGACGCTCCTCGGCATCGGGACTGGCGGACGAGGTGCACAGGCCCAGCGGCAGGCCAGCCTCGCGCAGGGTATCGAGCAATTCCACCGCACCGGGTCGCAGCGGCACGCCTTCGCGCCATGCAGCCTCGAACAGCACGTCGACCTGCCGATAGAACGTTTCGAGCTGGAAATCCTCACCCCACAGACGGCGCAGGAGCTTCTCGTTTTCCTCACGGTGAATGCCGACCATCTGGTGGATGTGGTCCTGCGTCAGCACCTGTCCAACGGCATTGGCGGCCTGCCCAAGCGCGGTATGGAACATCGCCTCGGTATCGAGCAGGGTGCCATCCATATCGAAGATCACGGCAAGCGGGCGGCGAATTGCAGAGGAAGACAGCGGACAGGCTCCTGTCTGGATAAAGGGGGCGCTCAGAACTGCGTATGGGGCCTCTAACAGAAACCCCGCGCCGGCGCGAGGGCCGGAGCGGGGTCTTGCATGGCTCGAAAACCGGGAAGGTTTACTTCGCGGTCTTCAGCCAGGCGCCGATCTCGACACGCGTGCGCGGCGTGTTCTTCAGGCGTTCCTGCAGGCGCGAGAGAGCCTGATTGATCGGCTTGGCCTGATCGACCGGCAGCGTCCTGGCATAGGCGGCCAGCTTCCCGACCATCGCCGGATCGTCGTTGTTGCGCACCAGATTGGCCTGGAAGCGCGGACGACCGGCGCTGGAGATCAGCTTGTCGGTCTCGGCCTGATGTGCGCGCACGAACTCCCAGGCGAGGTTAGAGTGATCGCCTGCAACCGCGACAATCATCTGTGAGCCGCTGGTGGCGTCGGGCGTGCCGGAAATCGCCAGATCGAGCGTCTTCTGTGCCAGTGCATCGTCATGGGCCGCGCCCATCGCCGCATAGTAGATCTGGCGCTCGACGATCGAACCCGACTTGGCCGCGAGTGCCTTCATCAGTTCCCAGTCCTGCGCCGTGGCGTTTTTGGCCGCGACCGAGATCCACGTCGGCTTGAGCGGGCCGTCCAGCGCATGCGGATCGCTGGCGAGTGCGCTCAGGCGCTTGCGGGCCTCGGCGACTACAGTGGGATCGCCCATCGCCCCCAGGCGCCCGATCAGATCGGCGCGCAGCGAGGTTTCGACCAGCTTCTCGTTCGGCTTGGCATCGAAGCCGAGCGCCTTCAGGCGCGGGCCGAACTTCGCGATGGCGAGCTTGCGGATCTTGGCCTTGTCCGCCGCATTGTCCACGCTCTCGTACAGCCCTGCCCAAAGCGAGACGACATTGCCCGCCATCACCGGGTCCATGGTGGCCGGAACCGCGTTCAGCAGGTCGAGACCGACCGACATGTCCTGATACCCGGCATTGCCGAGCGAGAGGTTGTCGCGGATCAGGCCGTACTGGTCGATCGAGGAGAGCTTGGCGAAGCCCTTGACCAGCCCTGCAATCGCCGCCTTGGGATAGAGCGTGCGGTAGTAGCCAAGCTGGCCCGAGTTCACCACCAGCGGACCGCAGCCGGCAATCGTCACCGTGTCGGTCTTGCCGGTCATCAGGTGCTGGACCGGCTCGCCCTCGCCTGCACTGAGCAGCAGCGGGATCGGCCAGAGGCTGGCCGTCTCGCCCGTGGTGTTGCGGGTCGAGAATTCGCCCTGCTCGAGCTGCAGCGTGGTCTGCCCGCCCTTGCAAGAGACCGAGGTCACGCGCACCAGCGGCACGCCCGGCTGCGTGGTGAAGGCCTGCGCAATGCGGTTCACGTCCTTGCCACCCGCCTGCTCGATAGCCGACCACAGATCGTGGCTCTGCGTGTTCGAGAACGCGTGTGCCTTCATGTAGCGGCGGATGCCGTCGCGCCAGGTATCCTCGCCCACATAGTGTTCGAGCATGGTGATGACGGCCTGCCCCTTCTGGTAGGTGATGCCGTCGAAGGCCTGCTCCATCTCCGAAGTCGTGCGCACATGCTGGACCACCGGGTGCGTGGTGGGCAGCGCGTCCTGCGCCATCGCGCCTTCGCGGCCGTCGATCTGGCCGAGCAGCCAGTTCCAGTCCGGGTTGAAGTGCGCGGTCGCCTTGGCGGCCATCCAGCTGGCGAAGCCCTCGTTCAGCCAGATGTCGTCCCACCAGGCCATCGTCACCAGATCGCCGAACCACTGGTGCGCCATCTCGTGCGCCTGCACCGAATAGATGCCCTGCTTGGCAGCGGGGCTGGTCAGCTTGGGATCGAGCAGCAGCAGGCGCTGGAAGGTCATGATCCCGCCCCAGTTCTCCATCGCGCTGAAGAACTGCGAGGCGCCCGGCGCGGCTACGTTGTCGAGCTTGGGCAGCGGGAAGCGCGCGCCGAAGTACTCGTCGTAGAATGGCAGCACCTGCGCCATCGAATCGCGGGCATAGGCCATCTGCGCCTCGGTGCCCTTCGGCCCGACGATACCGGCCTCAACGCCGTCCGCTGCCTTCATTGCGCTGCGCGAGAACTGGCCGGAGGCGAGGAACAGCAGATAGCTGCTCATCTTCGGCGTGGTCTGGAAGGTCACGCGTTTCAGACCGTTGCCGAGGTCGTCGGTCTTGGCGATGGGCATGTTGCCGATCGTCATCTGGTCGGCGGGAACCACCGCGGAGAGGTCGAAGGTCGCCTTGTAGCTCGGCTCGTCGAAGCTGGGGATCATGCGGCGCGCATCGGGCGCCTCGAACTGGGTGAACAGGCCGCGCACGTCCTTGCCGGTGGCCGGATCGGGATAGTCCAGCACGAACAGACCGGCCGCCTGCGTGCCGATCTTGCCGGTATAGGCGATATCGAGGCGATAGCGGCCCGCAGCGATGACGGCAGGCGCGGTGAAGGTGAGCGTCTGCGCGTCGGCATCGATGGCGACGGTCAGCGCGATGGTCTTGCCCTTCCCGTCGGTCGGCACGAGGCTGGCCTTCGAAACGGTCAGTTCGTTGCCGTTCAGCGTGATGCTGGGGCTGGCCGTGAAGACCTGAAGATCGATCGAGGCGGTGCCGGCAAAGGTCAGCGCCTTGGTGTCGGGCACGATGTCGATCCTGTAGTGGATCGGACGCGCGGTGCGCGGCAGGCTGGTCGGGATCGCATCGGTCAGCGGCACGACCGCCGTTGTGCCGGGCCCCGGCTGCGGCATCGGCACTTCGTCAGCCATGGCACTTTGAGCGAGAACGAAGGCCAGCGTGGCGGCGGCGACGCCTGCCAGACCGCGACGGGCGGACGAACGACGAAGGATTGAACGGCGCATGGATGAGTGCTCCCTGGGACTCTTGGGTTTGTGACCGGTCGGGAGGGGTAGTCCCTCTATCCATTTCGATCCAGCCCGAATATCTTTCGCAGCGTCCCGTGAAATTTCGTTATCACCCAGCACAAGATCGCGCCGAGACCGGGGATAGTGTCACAGTCCCGTCATGCATGCCTGCTTTGGGCAGGAAAGACCTCGTTAATCAACACTCCACACCGGGAGCTTTCGGCATGTTCTGGTTCGTCACGGCGGGATCGACCGCAGCCATCGTGTTGCTGGTGATCTGCCTCCTGCTTGTCCTCGCCTTCGAGTTCTCGAACGGCTTTCACGACACCGCCAATGCCGTCGCCACGGTGATCTACACCAACTCGCTCAAGCCCGTGCCGGCCGTGGTGCTGTCAGGCATGATGAACTTCTTGGGCGTGCTGACCGGCGGTATCGCCGTGGCCTATGCCGTGGTGCATATCCTGCCGCCCGAAGTGCTCAGCCCGCCAGACACGAACCCGGCCATCGGCATGCTCGCGGCGCTGCTGGTCTCGGCTTTCGGCTGGAACATCGCCACCTGGGCGCTGGGCATTCCCAATTCGAGCAGCCATGCCCTGATCGGCTCGCTGATCGGCATCTCGATCGCCTCCTCGCTCCACACCCACGTTCCGCTGAACAACGGCGTGGACTGGAACCAGATCGTCAAGGTGCTGGAAGCGCTGCTGTTCTCGCCGCTGATCGGCTTCGTCTGCGCGCTGATCCTGTTCAATGTGGTCAAACTGCTGTTCAAGGACCGCGCGCTCTACCAGCAACCCGAAGGCGAGACGCCGCCGGTCTGGTGGGTGCGCGCGCTGCTGATCCTGACCTGTACTGGCGTGTCCTATTCGCACGGCAGCAACGACGGGCAGAAGAGCATCGGCCTTATCATGCTGGTGGTGATCGGCCTTGCGCCCTTCTCGTTCGCCATCGATCTCGACCGCAAGCCTGCCGACGTCGCCGCACTGGCCCCTGCCGCACACGAAGCCGCCGCGCTGATCCAGAGCTACGGCGGCTATGACAAGGCGCGCGGCCTGAAGGCGGCCACCGACCTCGAGGCGCGCCTTGCCGGTGTCACCTCGATGCACGACATCGCCCGGCCCGACCGTCCGCATGTGCGCGGTGACGTGACCCGCGTCCAGGCCGCGCTCCAGACCATCACCGAAGATCGCGGCACCACGGCACCCGATGCCGTCAAGAAGCAGGCCAAGGCGCTTGGTGGTACGCTGGGCAAGACCATCGAATATGCCCCGTGGTGGGTGCGCATTCTCTCGGCGCTGTGCCTCGGCATCGGCACGATGGTCGGCTATCGCCGGATCGTCGTGACTCTGGGCGAGAAGCTGGGCAAATCGCACCTCGTTCCCGCACAGGGCGCTTCGGCGGAGCTGGTCTCAGCGGTGGTGATCGGCGTTGCCGGCTTCACCGGAGGCCCGGTCTCGACCACCCACGTCGTGACCTCTGGCATTGCGGGCACGATGGTCGGTTCGGGCGCGGGCCTGCGCTGGACCACGATCCGCAAGATCATGCTGGCGTGGATACTGACGCTGCCCGGCACGATCATCATTGCGGGCGGGCTCTACTACCTGTTCACGCTGTGAAGGTAGGCGCGCTCTCGAACCACGTCATCCCAGCGAAAGCTGGGATCGCTGGCGGGGGAGCGCCTTCACCACAACGATCCCAGCTTTCGCTGGGATGACGGGATAAGGGCGCTGGGATGACGTGATGGGCGCGTGTCTCCCCCGCTCACGCCGCCGCGCGCAGCTTCCCCGCTTCATCCTTCCGCAAGGTCAGCACCTCGACCCCGTCCTTCGTCACCGCGACGGTGTGCTCGAACTGCGCCGAAAGCTTGCCGTCATCGGTGGTGACGGTCCAGCCGTCATCTTCGGTCGAGCAGTGGCGGGTGCCCTGATTGACCATCGGCTCGATGGTGAAGACCATGCCTTCGCGCAGTTTGAGTCCAGATCCGCGCCGCCCGAAGTTGAGCACCTGCGGCTCCTCGTGCATCTCGCGACCGATGCCGTGCCCGCAGTATTCGCGCACGACCGTATAGCCGTTCTTCGCGGCATGACGCTCGATCGCGAAGCCGATGTCGCCCAGATGCGCGCCGGGACGGACCTGCCGGATGCCCTCCCACATCGCCTCCTGCGCCACGCGGACAAGCCGCTGCGCCACTGCCGAAACGGAGCCGACCATATAGGTCTTGCTCGAATCGGCGATGAAGCCGTTCTTCTCCAGCGTGATGTCGAGGTTGATGATGTCGCCCTCGCGGATCACTTCGCGCTCGCTCGGCACGCCGTGGCAGACCACCTGGTTGATCGAGCAGTTGAGCACGTACCTGAAGCCATACTGCCCCTTGCTGGCGGGGCGCGAGGCAAGGTCGTGGGTGATGAACCGCTCGACCATGTCGTTCACCGCCATCGTCGTCATCCCGGCCAGATCCTGCCCGTCGAGCATCTCGAACACCGAGGCGAGCAGCTTGCCGGAAATGCGCATGAGCGCGAGTTCATCAGGCGTCTTCACCATGTCAGGCAGCTTCTCGTTCCGACGGAGAGACACCGGCGACCTGCACTTGCGCCGCCGCCAGTTCCCGGCGGACGATCTCGTTGAACGAGAGCGTGGGATGCGCCTCGGCGAGCATGCCCAGCTTCATCCAGAATTCGGCCTGTGCGTTGATCGAACGGCACATCACCGCGCTGGCGCGGCGGGCCTCTTCATGCATGTCGTCGGCGATTTTCACGATGCCCATGGGCGGAAATGTCCTCGATGAATATATGAACCATATACGTTTCGTATATTCATCGGTCAATCAGCCATTCGGGTGATAGAAATCGTAGATCGTGCGCGCCACTGTCACGCTGACGCCCGGCGCGCGCTGGAGATCTTCCAGGCTCGCCGCGCGCACTTTGCTCGCCGTGCCGAAATGCAGCAGCAGCGCGCGCTTGCGGGCCGGGCCGATACCCGGAATCTCGTCGAGCGGACTGGCGGTGATCGCGCGGCTGCGCTTGGCCCGGTGGGCGCCGATAACGAAGCGATGAACCTCGTCGCGCAAGCGCTGGAGGTGGAACAGCAGCGGCGAATTGACCGGCAGCATCTTCTCGCGCCCGTCGGGGAAGTGGAACACCTCGCGTCCCTCGCGCCCGTGGTGCGGGCCCTTGGCGATGGCGATCAGCGGCACGTCCTCGATCCCGAGTTCCTCCAGCGCATCCCGCACCGTGCTCATCTGGCCCTTGCCGCCGTCGATCAGCACGAGGTCGGGCCACATCCCGCTCTCGCGCTCGGGGTCTTCCTCCTGCACGCGCGAGAAGCGCCGGGTCATGACCTCGCGCATCATCGCATAGTCGTCGTCGGTCTGCGCCTCGCGGATGTTGAACTTGCGGTACTGCCCGGTGAGGAAGCCTTCCGGCCCGGCGACGATCATCGCGCCCAGCGCGTTCGAACCCTGGATATGCGCGTTGTCGTAGACTTCGACGCGCTGCGGCAGGTCCGGCAGTTCGAGGAAATCGGCCATCTCGCGCCAGATCTTGGCCTGCGATCCGCGCTCGGCCATGCGCCGGTCCAGCGCCTCGACGGCATTGCGCACGGCTTGTTCGATCAGCCGCTTGCGATTGCCGCGCTGGGGCACCGAAATCTCGACCTTGCCCCCTGCCCCTTCGCGAAAGGCCTCGGCGAGCAGCTCCGCCTCGGGCAATTCGCGGTCGAGCAGGATCGTGCGTGCCGGAGGGACTTCCTCATAGAATTGCCCGAGGAAGCTCTGGAACACTTCCTCTTCCGAAAGCCCCTCGGTGTGCGTGGGAAAGAAGGCACGGTGCCCCCAGTTCTGGCCGCCGCGAATGAAGAAGGCCTGCACGCCGATCTGGCCGTTCTTGGCGGCCATCGCGAAGATGTCGGCATTGTCCATGCCCTCGGCATTGATCGCCTGGCTGCCCTGGATGAAGGTCGCCGCGCGCAGCCGGTCGCGCAGCATCGCCGCACGCTCGAAATCGAGCGCTTCGGCGGCTTCGGCCATCTGACCCTCGATCTTGCGCTGCACCGCGCTGGACTTGCCGCCGAGGAAGTCCTTCGCCTCCTTCACCAGCTCGGCATAGCCCGCCTCGTCGATGCGCCCCACGCACGGCGCCGAACAGCGCTTGATCTGGTAGAGCAGACAGGGTCGGTCGCGCCGCGCAAAGAAGCTGTCGGTGCAGCTGCGCAACAGGAACAGCTTCTGCAGCGCATTGATCGTGGTGTTCACCGAACCGGCGCTGGCGAAGGGGCCGTAGTAGTTGCCCTTGAAGCGCCGCGCGCCGCGATGCTTCATGATGCGCGGAAAGTCATGCTCGGCGCGCAGCAGGATGAAGGGAAACGACTTGTCGTCGCGCAGCAGCACATTGTAGGCCGGGCGAAAGCGCTTGATCAGCTGCGCTTCGAGCAGCAGCGCCTCGGCTTCCGAATTGGTCGTGACGATGGTCATGCTGCGCGTCTGGCTGACCATGCGTTGCAGGCGCGAGGGCAGACGCTCCCACTGCGTGTAGTTCGCCACGCGATTGCGCAGCACCCGCGCCTTGCCGACATAGAGCACATCGCCGCGCGAATCCTGCATCCGATAGACGCCAGGCTTGGCGGGCAGCGTGCGCACGGTATCGCGGATTACCTCGACCCCGGCCTGAAGATCGGGCTGGTCCGATCCGCGCACCGTATAGGTCGCGCGATCCTCGTTGAATCGCTCGTGCCCTTGCGGAGTGTCCGGAGTGCCGGCGGGTGTCCTTGCCATCCGGTCCAGATAGGGAACATCGCCGGACTTGAGTAGCCCCGGCGATGTTCCATCCGCAGGTTTGATAATCCGGCAAGGCCGGATTTGTGCGGCACCCGCCCTCTCCCCCACTCTGCCATCCGGCAATAGTACCCTATGGGGTGGCAGGGTGGGGGAGAGGGCCGGTGCCGGACCGAAAATGCCTGATCAGGCATTTTCCAAAAGAACGTTCAGAACATCTTTCTGAGGTCGAGCCCGACCACCCGGCCCTGCGGCTCCATATAGGCGCGCTGATAGGCCAGCGGCGTCTCACCGGCCGAGTTCGTGACCTTCTGACGGGAGTCAAACAGGTTCTCGACCACGAAGGAGAGGCGTGCGTCCTTGAAGAACGGCAGCTTCTTCACGAGCTTCTCCTGCTGGCCAAGATCCATGAACAGGCGAAGCTGGGTGATGAAAGTGCTGCCGAAGCGCAAGTCGGTGCTGTCCGGCGCACCGCTGCCGTCGACGGTAGTGGGCGCGGTCCAGGTGCCCTTCAGCCGGAAGCCTACGCCGTTCATGAACACGCCGCCCTCACCCGTGATCTCGTGTCGGGCGACACCGCCGGAGGTGATTGCTCCGCCGTTCAATTGGTCCAGAACCGGCACGCCGTCGGCGATCTTGATCGTGTCGTTGAACCGCCAGGTGTGATAGATCGAGAGGTTCCAGCGACCGCTGCCCTTCGGGGGCGGGCCGAAGCCGCCGCCACCGGGGCCACGTCGACCTCCGTTGCCGTTCCCGTCCTTCTGGTCTTCCTGCTTCTTGCCGACATTGCCCGAGAGGTTGAAACCCCAGCGCAGGTTCGAGCTTTTTACCTCGTCGAACGTCACGGGACGCTCGTCGATGGTCAGCAGATTGCCCTCGGCATCGCGCGTCACACGATCGGGGAACGCGCCTTCGACGGCGGTGGTCAGCGTCGGGAACGTCTCGCTGACGTTGGTCGAGCGGTTGCGGAAATATTCCACCAGCAGGTTCGAGCGGTCGAGGAACGGCAGCTTCCAGTTGGCCGAGAACTTCCAGTCGCGCTGGCGCTCTTTCTGGAGATCAGGGTTGCCACCGCTGATCACCGTCACCAGCGCGGTGCGCGAATTGGTGTAGTCATAGGCGGTGACGTTGTAGGTGATCGTTTCGGGCGCGCCGAGCTGGGTCAGCGTCGGCGCTGCATCGGCAACGATGTAGCTGGCGCCCAGCGTCAGCGTATCGGTCGGCGACCAGGTGACGCCCGCGTTCCAGTTGGTGAGCGTGCCGAAGTCGGAAAGTTGATCGATCCCGCCCGACAGGTTCAGCGAGATGTCGCCTATTGCGCCCAGCACGTCTGCGCTGCGGCTGGTCAGTGGCAGTGCAAGATTGACGCTGCCGGACACATCTCCGCGGTTGAGCGTGGTGTTGCCCACAAGGCTGTTCGATGCCTCGCTCTGGCTGTTGTTGAAAGCGTATCCCGCCTTGGCCGTCAGCGAGGCTTCGCCTGCCGGCATTTCGAACGGCGAGCCGTTGATCGTCGCGACGTTGGTGGAGGTGAACGTGCGGTTGAGCGCGTGGTTGACCCCGCTGCCGGGGACATCCGGGAGCGCCCCGTCGATCGAAAGCGTGCCCGCTGCCGCCGCATCGACCAGCGAAGAGGTGTCACGCTTGTTGTCGGTCCAGGTGTCGGCGGTGGTATAGCCATTGTCGGACGTGACGCTCAGTTGCCATGGACCGAGCGACTTGTTGAAGCCCAGGCCGACCTGAACCTCGTCGGTGATGACGCGGGTTTCCAGCGGATCGGGGAGCGTGCGGATCGCGGTATCGCCATCCGGATCTTCCAGCGTCACGGTATCGAGACCGGAGAGCGAAATCTTGGATTCGTGCGAATAGGTGACGTTGCCGGTCAACGATCCGCCATAGCCTTTCTCACCCAAGCCCTGCGTGATCGTACCTTCCAGCGTGAAGACGTGATCCTGCGCGATCAGGCTGCGATACTTCGCCGGATCGGGATCGCCTGCCACGGTCGGCATGATCGAGGCGTCCTCGGTGATGCCGCGCTCGGCGTCGGTCAGCATCGAGGTATTGTTGATCTCGGCCGAAACGTTGTAGCGCCGCAACCCCTCGATCTTGACGATCCCGCCCTCGAACGCGTGGTTCTCGTAACCGCCGCGCGTGGGCACGTTGAGTTCACCCGAAACCGTCGTCGCTGCGTAATGATCCTTGAGGATGATGTTCACTACGCGCTGGTCGGGCGGATAGCCGAAGCGCAGGGCAACTTCCTCGGGCAGTACTTCCATTCGGCGAATGGCCTCGGGCGGAATGCGACGAAGCTCGCGGAAGCTGCTGATACGCTGGCCGTTGAGGAGAATCACCGGCGTTCCGTCGCCGCGACCGCGACCGCTGCCGGTCTGCGGCGCGATGGAATCGATCAGCTCGTCGATGGAAGACGCGCCATAAGCAGCGATATCCTGCTCGTCGAAGGTCTGGATCGGCGCTTGCGGCGCCACGACCTGCCCGGGGATCCGCTTGCTGACGACGACGATCTCGTTGCCTGTCACCGGCACGTCGATCGGCTTGTCCTCATCATTCAGTGCTGCCGCCGGGGTCGCGGCCTGTCCGGTGCCCGTGTCCGTGCCTACCCCCGTCCCTGCCGCAAATGCGGGATGGCACAAGGCAAGAGCCGACACGGATATCGCGCCGACGGTCAAATTCCTGTATTTGGGACGCAAACGCTTTCTCCGCCAAGAGCTTGCCCGGTATCCCGCCGGGCCTGCCATGTCCTTCCCGAGCGCGGCTTGCCGCGTCTGCGAAGGGAGTGCAAGCCGCTGCGAACAACATTTTGTCGCATTCTTATTGCCTGCGGCGAAGATGGCACTCTTTCAATTTTGCGGAGTCGCGTCTATGTGGCGCGCCAACATGCACAAAATCTACGGAAACTGATCGCCCATGGCGAAAGAAGAACTTCTCGAAATGCGCGGCCGTGTGGTCGAGCTTCTGCCCAACGCGATGTTCCGCGTCGAGCTGGAAAACGGTCACGAAATTCTCGGCCACACCGCCGGCAAGATGCGCAAGAACCGCATCCGTGTTCTGGTGGGTGACGAGGTGCTGGTGGAACTCACCCCTTACGATCTGACCAAGGGTCGCATCACCTATCGCTTCATGCCCGGTCGCGGTGGCCCCGGCCCCTACTGATCCGGTGACGGCTGCGAATACCGGGACGGAGTGCGCTCCGTCCCCTGATTCCGCGCGTCTGCTGCTGGCATCCGCCAGCCCGCGACGCCGCGAGCTGATCGAACGGCTCGGCATAACGCCCGATGCTGTCGAAGCCGCCGATATCGACGAGACGTCGCTTCCTGCCGAAGCCCCGCGCGCCTATGCCCGTCGCATGGCGCGGGAGAAGGCACTTGCGCTGACGGCGCCCGGCATGCACGTTCTGGCGGGCGACACTGTGGTCGCCTGCGGCCATCGCATCCTGCCCAAGGCCGAGGACGAGGCAACCGCGCGCAAGTGCCTTGCCCTGTTGTCCGGCCGACGCCACCGCGTTCTCTCCTCGGTCGCACTCAAGGCCCCCGATGGCTCACTGCGCGAACGCCTTTCCGAAACCGTGGTGCGCTTCAAGACGCTGAGCACGCAGGAAATCGATGCCTATATCGCGGGCGGCGAATGGGACGGCAAGGCAGGCGGCTACGCCATTCAGGGCAGTGCCGAGGGCCTGATCGCCTCGATCAGCGGCAGCCATTCGGGCGTCGTCGGCCTGCCCCTGTTCGAGACGCGGGCGCTGCTGCGCGCGGCGGGCTTCCCGATTGCCTGAGTGGCTGGTCGAGGACGGCATCGGGGAGACCCGTGCCATTCTCATGCATGGCGACCGGATGCTGGAAGCGCGCTCGCTCTGGCATTCAGGCTCCGATGACCTCACCGTTGGGCAGATCGCCCCCGCTCGCCTGATCGAGCGCCAGCGCGGCACCGCGCGCGGCCTGATCCGCTTTGAAAGCGGTACAGAGGCGCTGATCGACACGCTCCCGCGCGAGATCACCACCGGCGCTGCGCTCAATGCCCTTGTCACCCGTGAAGCCATCGCCGAGCAGGGGCGCCACAAACGCCCGCAGGCCCGCTTCACCACGCAAGCCCCGCGCCCTGCACCCGGCCTCGCCGAACGATTGCGGGAGACCTCTCATCCGGTCCGCATGGTCCGCCGCTTCCCCGATGATCCCTGGCACGACCTGATCGCCGAAGCCCGTTCCGGCGAAATCCTGTTTCCGGGCGGTGCCGTGCTTGTCATGCCGACACCGGCGATGACGCTGATCGACATCGACGGCCACCTGCCGCCGGGCGCCCTCGCGCTGGCGGCGGTTCCGGCGATTGCCGACGCGATCGGACATTTCGAACTGGGTGGCTCCATCGGCATCGACTTTCCGACCATCGAGCGCAAGGAGGAGCGCCGGGCCGTCGACGAAGCGCTTGCCGTCGCGCTCGATCACTGGCCGCACCAGCACACCGCGATCAACGGCTTCGGCTTCGTTCAGCTCATCGCCCGTCTGGAGCGCCCCTCGTTGCTCCACCGCCTGCGTCACGCACCTGCGGCCAGTGCCGCGCGCGAACTGCTGCGCCGGGCCGAGCACGTTTCCGAACCGGGCGTGCTGGCTCTGACGGCCCACCCGCAAGTCCACGCCGCCAGCCAGCCGGAATGGGACGAGGAACTGGCGCGGCGCACCGGGCGCCGCATCCGCCGCCAGAACGATCCCGCACTTGCACTCCATGCCGGTTTCGCGCAGGCGCTGTCGGCATGAGTCCGACCGAACGCAAATGCCCGATCTGCGGCAAGCCCCGCTCGCAGGAGCATACGCCCTTCTGCTCCAAGCGCTGCCGCGACCGCGACCTCCTGCAATGGCTGGAAGACGGCTATGCCCTGCCCGGCCCGGCGAACGTCGAAGATTATCCACAGGATGATTGAACAAGTTTGAAGCCCTGCAAATTTTAGGGTTGCCAATGGGCTGACCCTTCGCCATAGGCCCCTCCACCAGCCGCTCAGCGCTTCCTTTTATGGACTGCTGATGACGAAATGCCCGGGTAGCTCAGTTGGTAGAGCATGCGACTGAAAATCGCAGTGTCGGCGGTTCGAATCCGTCCCCGGGCACCATCGTCTCTTCTAAGGCATGGTATTTCCATAGCATTTTGAAATTCTGACGCCATTGGTCAGTGTTTGTCGCGTGCTGTGCTCGCGAGCGCTTTCCAGCGCCCATGCAAAAACGGGCGCGACATCGAAATGCCGTGCCCGTTTGATCTGTAGCGCGTTGGTGCCGCTCGCGTTTGCTCAGAGCAGCGACTTGTCGATGTAGAGCGGCATGGAATCCTCCCACTTGCTGTCGGTCAGCAGGCGCTTGTTGGCGCCATCGGCATCCATCACGTAGATCTGGCCATATTGCTGGAAGGTGTTGTCGTAGAGCGCAGCCTCGTCGCGAAAGCCGTGCGCGGAGCCCGACCACATGATCCGCCCATCGGGCGACCACACCGCGTGTGCATCGCTGGCATTGCCGGTGGTGAGCTGCTGAAGGTCCGAACCATCGGGGCGGATCGTGCAGATCTGGAAGTAAAGCCCGTCGACCTTGCGGGTGAAGACGATGCGCTGGCCATCGGGGGACCAGCCCGGAAGGTTATCGAGATCCTTCGTTAGCACGCGCTGCCGCTTGGTATCGAGGTTCAGCACCCGCAGACCACGCTCCTCGCTTTCGCCCCAGACGCGGAACACCAGTTCCTTGCCGTCGCCGGAAAAGCTGGGGAAGCCGGAATGGACCGTGCCATCGGTCAGGATTTCGAGATCGCTGCCGTCCTTGCGCACACGCGCGACGACCGCCTTGGCATAGGAACGTTCCGCAAACCACATCCCGATCCCGAAGGCCAGCCATTCGCCATCCGGCGACCAGCAGGGCTGGAACGCGCCTGCCAGCCCCTTCTTGACCATATCGGGATTGAGCCCGGACTTGGTGTTATCGAACACCACGCGGCGCTGAGAACCGTCGGGCCGGCAGGTGACGATCGAGGAATTTCCGGTCTGCTTCTCGGTGAAGGCCATCATGCCCTGACGCGACAGGATCGGGAACACGTCCATGAAGCGATAGTCGTACTGCGCATCCCAGCTGTAGAGCGGCTTGTCGAGCTGGCGCACCGGACGGAACGCCTGCACTTCATACAGGATCGAGGCGCCGTCTGCGGTCCATCGCGGCGAGCGCAGCCCCTCGCGCTTGAAGCCGGGACGACCGGAGGTATAGGCGATCCCCTCCAGCGGGCCGCCTTTGACGACATAACCGATCTCGTCGTTGCTGACCCAGTGCGGTGAGACTTTCAGCCAGCCACCGCTGGTATGCTCGATCCGCGCCCCGGTCTCGACATCGACCGAAACGATCTGCGATTCGACACGGCCGATCCATTCCGGACGGCGTGCGCCCCAGGTGGATTCGGTAGTCAGTTCGTAAAACGCGATCCGCTTGCCGTCCGGCGACCATACCGGCGAGCCCTGGCACCAGTTCTTGCGCGAGGAGACCTTGGCAAAGCCGGTACCGTCGGGGCGAATTTTGTAAATCGCCAGTTCCTGCGTGTGCTCCCACCCGCGACCTTCGTCGTGGCCGCGCCAGCTGGTGTCCCGATCGCTCGAAAAGGCGATCCACTGACCATCGGGGGACCATGAGGGGCGAAAATAGCAATCGGGGCTGTCCGCTGCGCCCTTGATCTCGCCGATACCGGTCAACTGCCTCAGTTTGCCGCTTGCGAGGTTCATTACCCAGATATTCGCCTTGTAGCCGTTGCGCGTGGAGACGAAGGCCAGCCACTTGCCGTCGGGCGAGAGTGCAGCGGCATCATCGACGCTGGGGCCGCCCTGCAGCGCGGTGACGCCCGTCCCATCACCCTTGGCGGTGAACAGGCTGGAATTGCCGTCCCCCAGCCGCTCGGACGTGAACACGAGACGCGATCCATCGCGAGACAGCATGGCGTTGTAATCGTAGGCGCCTTCGGCAAGCACCTTGCGCTCACCCGTTCCATCCGCCGCACAGACGCGCAGTTCGGAAACCGATGGCGCGATGCGGTTCATCATCATCACGCCCTTGCGCGTGGGAGCCGGCTTGGCGATCCCGACCTGGCTGAGCAGCATGGACGCGGGCACGGCCGCGAGAAAATCCCTACGCTTCATATTACGCTCTCCCCGTAATCCCGGACTGAATTTCTGCTGTGCAGAATGACTTTTTTGGTTCCAGCAGCACGTTTGACTGCCTTGTCTTCCTGTATAGTGCAGCCCTTCGGAACATTACATCGACGCCATCACTGAAATTATCGGTCCGATCCAAGTGCCGATAACGCCCTTACGAAAAACGCCGATTACAACATGCAGCAAGCCGAGGCAGCATTCGGGGCAAATAGTCCCGAACGACATGCCCGGCATCAGTATGGCGACCGTCACCAATGTCGGTCGATGCTTGGGGAGAGCAAGTCGATGAAAACCACACCCGAAATCTGTGTCCGTTCCTTGCGCGCCGTCCTGATGGCAGGCGTGGCCTTGCTGGCAGCACCGCAGATCGCCTCGGCACAAGAAGCAACGCCTCCAGCTTCTGACGACAAGGGCATTCAGGAAATCATCGTGACGGCTCAGAAGCGCGCCGAAAGCGTGCAGAACGTGCCGATCGCGATTACCGCCCTTACCAATCAGCAATTGAGCAACGCCGGCGTTTCCAGCACGCTCGATCTCAAGGCGACTGTGCCTGCACTCAATATCACCACCGGCACTGGCGGCATCGGCCTGCCCCGCATTCGCGGCATTGGCGCGACGGGGCAAGGGCCCGGCATCGAGAACCCGGTCGCGGTCTATGTCGATGGCGTGTATTATGGCGCCTCGTTCGGGATTCTGCAGTCGATGTATGACACCGATCAGGTGGCGGTGCTGAAAGGCCCGCAAGGCACGCTGTTCGGCCGCAACGCCACCGGCGGCCTGATCCAGATCACCACGATGGGCCCGAGCTTCGACTGGACCGGCAAGGCCGAGGTCGGATACGCAAACTACGATACCGTCCATTCCGCTGCCTATATTTCCGGCGGCCTGACCAAGACACTCGCGATCAGCCTTGCCGGGCAGTACGACAACCAGCAGGATGGCTGGGGCAAGAACCTGACCACCGGAAACGACATCAACACGTCGAAATCGTGGGGCGGACGGGCCAAGCTGCTATGGGAGCCGGGCACGGATACGAAGGTGACGCTGGCGGGCGATTTCAACGGACGCGATGGTGCCGCGCCTGCCTTCCGCAACTTCGGCCTCAACTCGCTCGGCCAGAACGTACCTGCGCTGATTACCTCGCTGGGCGGCGATCCGCATACCGACATCGTCTCGAACGTCGATCCGAAGATGTCGACGCGGGCCTGGGGCTCCAGCCTGACCGTCGAGCAGAACCTCGGTTTCGCGACGCTCAAGTCGATCACCGCCTATCGCGATTCCAAGTTCAGCTACTTCTTCGATCCGGACGGTTCGGCCGCGAACTACATCGTCGTCGACAACCACCAGTTCGACAAGCAGTTCACGCAGGAGTTGAACCTCGTTTCCGAAGGCAGCGGGCCGTTCAAGTGGGTGCTCGGCGGCTTCTACATGCATGACAAGGCGGGTAACGACGGGTCACGCACGACCGGTATCTATACCTTCGGCGGAAACGGCTATTCGCAGGACGACAACGCGGTCAAACTGGACTCGATCGCCGCCTTTGCCGAGGGCACCTATACTTTCGGATCATCGACCAACCTGACGGCGGGCCTGCGCTATACCAGCGACAAGCGTTCACTGAACGCACAGGTAACGGACTACAACGGCAACATCGGCACTACCACGGTAACGCCGATCGACCCGGAGCAGCACACCTTCAACAAGTTGACCTGGCGCCTGTCGCTCGATCACCGCTTCTCGCCCGAGGTTCTGGCCTATGCCAGCTACAACCGCGGCTTCCGCGGTGGCACCTACATCACCCAGAACGATCCTGTCGTGCTGCTCAAGCCGGAAACGGTCGATGCCTACGAAGTCGGCCTGAAGACGGATCTGTTCAACCGGTCGGTCCAGCTTAACGTTGCAGGCTATTACTACAACGAGAAGAACATCCAGGTCATGCAGGTGATCTCGGGCGCGCAGACGGTCTATCAGGCAGACGGCGCGCATATCTACGGGATCGACGCCGATATGACCTGGCGTGTCACCCATGCACTGCGGTTGTTCGGCGGCGTGAACTATACCCATGCACGCTATACCAAGTTCACCGACGCGATGCTCAGCCAGCCTTATCCGCTGCCGAGCGGCTTCACGGTTCCGGGCGGCGTGTGCTACGGGTCGTTCCCGCCCTACGGCGCGATTGCAGGCGGAAATTGCCTCTATATCGGCGATGCTTCGGGCAACAAGCTGCAGAACACGCCGACATTCACCGGCAGCATCGGGGGCAGCTACGATCTCGACACCGGGATCGGCAAGTTCACGCTTTCGGGCAACTACTACTACAACTCCGGCTTCGTCGGCTCACCCGACGAGCGCGTGAAGCAGAAGGCCTACAACATGGTCGATGCCGCGCTGACCTGGCACTCCAGCGACGATCACCTGTTCGTTCGCCTCTGGGGCAAGAACCTCACCAAGGCGTTCTACTTCACCCAGATCGCCGCCAGCAACAGCGGCGACAACGGCACCTACGCCGCCCCGCGCACGTATGGTGTGACGGCAGGCTTCGATTTCTGAGACGCTGCGACTACAAAAAAGCCCGGCGGAAGGTTCACTTCCGCCGGGCTTTTTTTTACATTACGTCCTTGAAGCGCCCTGTCAGACCGGCTGACCCAGCGCCACCAGTTCACGCCGCATGCGCTGGTACTTGGGCAGCACGCCTTGCGTGTAATCGACGAAGGTCGGCAGCCTGGCCGGATCAAGACCCGCCTCTTGAGCATAGAGCGCGATGATCGCATCGGACTCGTTCATGAAGGCTCCCGGTGCGTGCTGGACGGTCGGGAACGTGACCTTTTCGAACCACGGCGCCAGTTCGGCGCGCATATCCGCCTCGTTATCGTCGCCGGGCGTGAAGACCCGCATGTCGAACCGTTCCATGAGACCTGCCTCCAGCAGGAAAATTCGCAGCTTCAGGCAATGCGGGCAAGCCGCCTTGAGGTAGAGAACGGGGCGGAAAGTGTCAGTCATCTGGCTCTCGATTTTCTGTCTCAGCGATCGGTGAACGCGATCGAGGTGGGCCTTGCGATGTCGAGCCGTTGGCCGGTCGCGTCAAGCCGACCGCTCACGGGATCGATACGAAACACCGACAGGTTATTGGACATCTGGTTGGCAACCACCAGCCAGCGGCCATCATGGCTCAGCGCAAAGCCCCAGGGCACCTGGCCACCGCAATCAACGGCCTGCACGAACGTCAGGTGTCCGTCCTTGCCAACAGCATAGACCTGCACGCGGTTCGTGGCGCGATTGCCAGTGTAAAGGAAGCGTCCATCCCGCGAGAGTGCAATCTCCGAACCACTCGGCTTGCCCGTGAAGTCAGGTCCGTCGAGCGGTGTGCTCGCCACGGGCGTCAGGCTCCCGGCATCGGCGTTCCAGTTGAACGCGTAGATCGTGCCGCCCATCTCGGTCATCAGGAAAGCATGGCGGCCGTCCGGCGCGAAGACGATATGGCGCGGCCCGCTGCCCGGCGGCAGCGTTGCCCAAGGGGTTTTGGCCGGGGTAAGCGAGCCCCCCGCACCGATGCGGTAGATATAGACCCGGTCGGTGCCGAGATCGGGCGACAGCAGAAAGCGGCCCGATGGATCGATGGTTACACCGTGGGCATGGGCGCTCTTCTGGCGAGGGCTGGGGCCGGAACCCGTGTGCGCCTCCACGTCGGACGGCGCTGCTGCCACCCTGCCCTGCGCATCGACGGGGATCGCGGCAATCTGCCCGCTGCCGTAGTTGGCGACGTATACCGTCCGTCCCTTACCATCCAGCGCCAGATGGGTCGCCCCGCCGCCCCCCGAATCGGCCCGGCCAAGCGGTCGAAGCGCGCCGGTTTCCGGGTCGTAGGCGAAGGATAGCACGGCGCCATGATCCTTGCCGTCGTTCCCCACTTCGCTGACGGAAAAGAGATGGTGGTGCAGGGTATCGGCCAGCACCCAGGTCGGCCTCTCGACAGATCCGACAACGCCTTGCGAGGTAAGCGCTCCGGTTCGCGGATCGAGTTTTACGGCTATGATCCCCTGCCCTGCAGCCGCACTACCCTGTGTTCCGACATAGGCCAGCAAGTCCTGAGATTTTCCGCCTGCCGTAACTGTCGGGACAGTCTGGCATCCTGACAGGAATACGATCAAAGGCACTACGGCCAGACCGGCCGCGAGCATTCTGCGCCCTGATTTCATGGCCACTTTCATTCTCCCGATTTATGTCATCGGTACTTAGGCGAAGTCATGATCCCAGCGCCATAACCCGCCGGGACGCAGTCGGCATAATTATAAAGGCGAGCGCGAAACTTATCGAAGGTGTGGGCCCTGTGTGTGACGGATGATTTCACTCGCTCCTCGAAATTGATGCAATTGCAAAAAACGACGCTTGCAGTAGCAAAAATTTGAAACGATACAGGCCGCCAAGGCATAGTAGACCGGCGGATCACTTGACCAACCCCCTGAAGACCACTCGACGTGCGCAGGCCCTGCGCGGCGCCCTTATCGCAACAGTTGCGCTTTCTCTGGCAGCCTGTGGCAGCAGCGATAAATCCAAGAAAGGCGGCGCTCCCGAAGTCGGGTATATCGTCGCACAGCCCAGCGACGTGCCGCTTCCGGTCATTCTGGGCGGCCGTACCGTCTCGTTCGAAAGCTCGGACGTGCGTCCTCAGGTGACCGGCCTTATCAAGAAGCGCCTGTTTACCGAAGGCGATGCGGTTCGCGCCGGGCAACCGCTGTTCGTGATCGACCAGAGCCTCTACACCGCTGCCGTCAATCAGGCCAAGGCGAACCTTGCCAGCGCGCGCGCGACTGCCGCCGCCGCGCGGGCCAAGTCCGACCGGTACAAGCCGCTGGCCGCGATGCAGGCCATCGCCCAGCAGGACTATACCGATGCGCTGGCCGCCGCCCGCGTGGCCGATGCCACGGTCGCGCAGATGCAGGCCGCGCTCGATACCGCGCAGGTCAATCTGCGTTTCACCACGGTTCCGGCCCCGATCTCCGGACGTATCGGCCGTTCTCTCTACACCGTTGGCGCGCTTGTCAGCAGTGCCCAGACCGATCCGCTTGCCCAGATCGAGCGTACCGATCCGATGTATGTCGATATGAAGCAGTCCTCTACCGACCTGCTCGCGCTGCGCCAGAAGCTGAGCAGCGGCGGCGTCGATCCGGGCAGCACAGTCGTACATCTGCATATGCAGGACGGTTCGACCTATCCGGTCGCCGGTACGGTCAAGTTCTCCGAAGTCATCGTCGACGAGGCGACGGGTACGGTGACGCTGCGCGCGCAGTTCCCCAATCCCACGGGTTTCCTGATGCCGGGTATGTTCGTGAACGCCGAATTCGACCAGTCGATCGAAAAGGGCGCCTATCTTGTCCCGCAGGCCGCCGTACAGCGCGATTTCGACGGCAGTGCCTTCGTGATGGTCGTCGGCGCAGACGGCAAGGCTGCACGCCGCAAGGTGGACTCGAACCGGACCGCCGGCGTGAACGCCGTTGTCACGAGTGGCCTGAAGGCCGGTGACAAGATCATCGTGCAGGGGCTCAATGGTCTCAAGCAAGGTGCGGCGATCAAGCCGGTTCCGGCCTCGACGCCGCAGAAGGTGCAGGACAAGAAGGCCGGCGCCGACAAGAGCGGGGCTTCCGCCACCGGCAAGCAGGGCTGACGCACCGGCATGTCACGGATCTTCATCGACCGCCCCATCTTCGCATGGGTGCTTGCGATCATCGTCATGCTGGCGGGCCTGGGCGCGCTGGTCTCGCTGCCGAACGAGCAGTATCCCGATATTGCGCCCACGCAGGTCAACATCAAGGCGACCTATCCCGGCGCCTCGGCGCAGACCATCGAGAACAGCGTCACCCAGATCATCGAGCAGCAGCTGACCGGCATCGACGGCCTGCTCTATTTCAGTTCGCAGTCGAGCAACAAGGGGCAGGCGACGATCACGGCGGTCTTCGCCAAGGGCACCGATCCCGACATCGCGCAGGTGCAGGTCCAGAACAAGGTCCAGACCGCCGTCAGCCGCCTGCCCCAGTCGGTGCAGAGCCAGGGTGTCACCGTCACCAAGTCGAACCCCGATCAGCTTCTGCTGGTCGCCGTCTACGACGAAACCGACACCCGCTCGAACCAGGATGTGTCGGACTACCTGTCTTCGCACATTCAGGATCCGCTTTCGCGTATCGAGGGCGTGGGCGACGTCAACGTTTTCGGTTCGCCCCACGCCATGCGTATCTGGCTGGACCCGGCCAAACTGGCTGCCGTCTCGCTGATGCCCAGCGACGTCAGCTCTGCCATCGAGGCACAGAACACCGAAGTCGCCGCCGGTGAAGTCGGAGGCCTGCCTTCGCCGCGCGATCAGGCCCTTGATGCCATCGTGCGCGCCGGATCGCGGCTTCAAACGGTAGACCAGTTCCGCAACATCGTCGTCAAGACTCAGGCTGACGGCTCGACCGTGACCATTGCCGATCTCGGTCGCGTGGAAATGGGCTCGGAAAACTATTCCACCATCAGTCACGTCAACGGGCATCCGGGCGCAGGCATCTCGATTTCGCTGTCGCCGGGAGCGGACGCGCTCCAGACGTCCGAGCGCGTAAAGACAGCGATGGACAAGATGGCTGTGGGCATGCCCGATGGCATGAAGTTCCTCTATGCCAGCGACAGCACCACGTTCATCAAGCTGTCGATCGACGAAGTGGTGAAGGCCCTGTTCGAGGCCATCGCGCTTGTCGTCGTGGTGATGTTCGTGTTCCTCCAGAGCTGGCGTGCCACGCTGATCCCGGCGATCGCGGTGCCGGTGGTGCTGCTCGGCACTTTCGCGATCTTCTACCTTGCGGGCTTCTCGATCAACACGATGACGATGTTCGGGCTTGTGCTCGCCATCGGGCTGCTCGTCGACGATGCGATCGTCGTGGTCGAGAACGTTGAGCGCCTGATGGAAGAGAACCCGGGCATGAGTGCGCGCGAGGCGACGATCATCTCCATGAAGGAGATCCAGATCGCGCTGATCGCCATTGCGCTGGTGCTGTCCGCCGTATTTTTGCCGATGGCTTTCTTCGGCGGATCTACCGGCGTGATCTATCGCCAGTTCTCGCTGACGATCATCTCGGCGATGGGGCTGTCGGTACTCGTCGCGCTGATCCTGAGCCCGGCGCTGACCTCGACTCTGCTCAAGCCTCACCATGCCCATGGCGGCCCGAACCTCATCGAACGCAAGCTGCCCTTCCTTGCGCGTGGCTGGCATCGGTTCCAGACCTGGTTCAACACCTCGTTCGACAAGACCAGCCACAGCTATGCCAATGGCGTGGGCAAGGTGATCGACCGCAAGTGGTGGTGGCTGGCGCTGTTCGCCGTGCTTTGCGGCATCACCTACCTGCTGTTCCACGCCCTGCCCACCGGCTTCCTGCCCAACGAGGATCAGGGCACAATTCGCGTGCAATGGCGCCTTCCCGCAGGCTCGCCGATCAGCCGTACCGAAGAGGTCCAGGGCGAAGTCGAGAAATACTTCCTCGGTCGCGATGAAAAGCTCGTTAACGGTATGTTCACCGTCTCGGGCGGTGGTCTCGGCGCAGCGGGTCAGAATACGGGCTCCTCGTTCATCAACCTCGTCGACTGGAGCCAGCGTACTGACGAGAAGAATGGCGCAGACGCCATCGTCAAGCGCGCAACCGGCGCATTCAAGGCGCTGCGCAATGCGCAGGTCTTTGCGACCGTACCGGGTGCGATCCGTGGCCTCGGGCAGGATGCCGGCTTCACCATGGAGCTTCAGAACAGCGGTGGATTGTCGCGCACGGACTTTGCCGCTGCCCGCGACAAGCTGCTGGAGATGGCAACGGCGGACCATCGCCTCTCGCAGGTCCGGCTGAGCGACCTGCCCGACGTCTCGACAATGAACGTCAAGACGAACACGCAGGCGCTGAGCGCCTACGGTCTTTCGCAGTCGGACGTGAACGCGACGCTGGCGACCGCCTGGGGCGGCACGTACGTCAACGACTTCATCGATCAGGGCCGCGTCAAGAAGGTCTATGTCCAGGGCGATGCGCCGTACCGCTCGCGCCCGGAGGATATGGCCCAGTGGTATGTCCGCGGTTCCGACGGCCAGATGTCGCCGTTCTCGGCCTTCGCCACTGTGGGCTGGTCCACCTCGCCTTCGACCACCTCGCGCTTCAACGGCCTTCAGTCCTACGAGTTTTCGGGTAGCGCGGCTTCGGGCGTCAGCTCGGGCACGGCGATGACCATCATGGAGCAACTCGCTGCGCAGATCCCCGGCACCAGCGTCGCCTGGGCGGGAGCCTCCTATCAGGAGCGTCTCTCGACCGGACAGGCCCCCCTCCTCTACGGGCTTTCGCTGCTGGTCGTATTCCTGTGCCTTGCCGCGCTCTATGAAAGCTGGTCGATCCCGGTCGCGGTGATCCTGGTCATTCCGCTGGGCCTGCTGGGCGCGGTCGCGGCGGTCACGCTGCGCGGGCTCGACAACGATGTCTATCTCCAGATCGGACTGCTCACCACGATGGGGCTCGCCGCGAAGAACGCGATCCTGATGATCGAGTTCGCCGAGCAGGCGGAGCGGCAGGGGCGCCGCGTGATCGATGCCGCACTGGAAGCGGCCCGAATTCGCCTGCGCCCGATCCTGATGACCAGTTTCGCCTTTATCTTTGGCGTCGTGCCGCTGGCCATCGCCCATGGTGCCGGCGCGAACAGCCGCATTGCCATCGGCACCGCCGTTGTCGGCGGCATGCTCAGCGCAACGCTGTTGGCGATCTTCTACATTCCGCTGTTCTTCGTGCTCGTCCGCATGGGCGCGCGCGACGGCCTGCGTGCCCTGCGCCGCAAGCGCGAGGAACGCCGCGCGACCGGGGCAGACCCTGAGGCATCCACATGACGACTATCAACAGCCTGCGTCGCCCCATGCGCATCGTGACGCTCGGCCTTCCGGCCCTGGCACTCTGCGCCTGCTCGATGGCCCCCAAATACGTCCAGCCTGCCGCCCCTGTGCCGACATCATGGCCTGCGGGTGATTCCTATCTCGCGCAGAGCGAAGCGCAGCTGCCGGTAGTCTCCTACAAGGAGATCTTCCGCGATCCACGCCTGCAAACGCTGATCGAGAGTGCGCTGACCAATAACCGCGATCTGCGTGTAGCTGCCGCCAACGTCGCGGCCGCCAACGCCCAGATCCGGGTGGTTCGGGCTGATCAGTTCCCGGCGCTGGGTGTCACCGGCTCGGTATCGCATACGGAACGCAACGGAAGCAGTTCGAGCACGTCGAGCGGCTCCTCCGGCAAGGGCACCAGCTACTCGCTTCAAGGCGGTGTGTCCGCCTTCGAGCTGGACTTCTTCGGCAAGTACCTCAACGCCACCCGCGCGCAGCGTGACACCGCGCTGGCGACAGAGGCGGCAGCGCGCACCGTGCGCCTCGGCCTCGTTGCCGATCTTGCGCTGGCCTGGGCGCAATATGGTGCGGACAAGGATCTGCTGACGATCGCGCAGGACACTGCCGCGAATGCCGAGCGTTCGGTCAAGTTGACAAGCGCGCGGCTTTCCGGCGGCGTAGCACCGCGTACCGATCTGCGCGAGGCTGAGCAGGTGCTCGAAACCGCGCGTGGCGATATAGCCACGCAGACGACCGCGCTGGCGCAGGACGAGAATGCGATCCGCCTGCTGGTCGGTGCCGATTACGATGCGGCGCTGCTCCCCGCCAGCATTGCCGAGGTCAATGCCTCGCTCGCGGTGCTGCCTGCCGGTGTGAGTTCCAAGGTCCTGTTGCGCCGCCCCGATGTGGTTGAGGCGGAGTATGAACTCCGCGCGGCCAATGCCGATATAGGCGTGGCGCGGGCAGAGCTGTTCCCCTCGATCTCGATCACCGGTCTGCTCGGCCTTGCCAGCAGTTCGTTGTCCTCGCTGTTCGACAAGGGCGCCTTCTCCGCCACCGGCAGCGCTGATGCCAGCTGGTCGTTCTTCAATGCAGGCGGCAAGCTCGCCAACGTGCAGGTGGCCAAGGCCCAGCGCGATGCGGCCGTGGGAACATACGAGAAAGCCATCCAGACCGCCTTCAGCGAAGTGGCGGATGCGCTGGCCGATCAGGGCACGATTGCCGAGCGGTTACGTGCAGCAGATGCCTATACTGACGCTGCCGCCGATACCGCGAAGCTGACCAATGCGCTCTACGAGCATGGGGTGGACAGCTATCTCGAAAATCTCGTGGCCCAGCGCAGCCTCTATTCGGCGCGCCAGTCACAAGTGCAGATGGCGCTGACGGCGGCGACCAACCGCGTGACGCTCTACCGCGTGCTCGGCGGGGATCAGTCAACGGCGCCAGCAGACAGCTCGGCGTCGGCCAACTGATCGCGCCCGGCTAACCGGCCTTCAGCGTGCGGACGAGGTCGAGAACCTTGTCCGCATGTTCCTTTCGGCAGATCAGCAGGTCGGGCATGTAGGTGTCGCGCCGGTTGTAGATCAGCGGGCTACCGTCGATGCGCGAGGCGTGAAGCCCCCAGCCCAGCGCCACGGCGGCAGGGGCGCAGCTGTCCCATTCGTATTGCCCGCCGGAATGCAGGTAGATATCGGCCTGTCCCAGCAGGATCGACATCGCCTTGGCACCTGCCGATCCCATCGGCACGAGTTCGGCCCCCAGAGCTTCAGCCACGGCCAGCGCCTCGGGCGCCGGGCGCGTGCGACTGACGACCATGCGCAGCCGCTCGGGCGTGGGCGGAATCTCGCCGGGCCGATCCGAGCGCAGCACCAGCCCGGTATCGGGCAGGCCTACTGCGCCCAGCACGGGTTCGCCATTCTCCGAAAGACCGATATGCACCGCCCAATCCGCGCGCGCCTCGCCATATTCGCGGGTGCCGTCGACCGGATCAACAATCCACACGCGTTCGTGATCGAGCCGCTCGAAGCTGTCCTTCTCCTCTTCGGAAAGAAGGCCATCCTCCGCCCGTTGCACGCGAAGGGCATGGCAGAGGAACTGGTTGGCGGTCTGGTCCCCCGCCTTGCCCAGCGCCTTGCCTTCGAACACTCCGGCCTCGCGCACCTCGATCAGGATACGCCCGGCCGTGGCGGCAAGGTGTTCGGCGAGGTCGCCGTCAGCAAGGTGCGTCATACATCCCCCAACAGCGTATCGACGATCAGGTCGGCGGCTTCTTCGGGCGAGATCAGCGTGGTGTCGATCCGCACCTCGGGATTGCGCGGTGCCTCATAGGGGCTGTCGATGCCGGTGAAGTTCTTCAACTCGCCCGCACGCGCCTTCTTGTAGAGCCCCTTCACGTCGCGCGCCTCGGCAACCTTGAGTGGGGTGTCGATGAACACCTCGATGAACTCGCCCTCGGGCATCATCGCGCGCACCATCTCGCGGTCCGCCTGGAACGGCGAGATGAACGCGGTGATGACGATCAGCCCCGCATCGGTCATCAGCTTGGCCACTTCACCGACGCGGCGGATGTTCTCAATGCGGTCGGCCTCGGTGAAGCCGAGATCCTTGTTGAGGCCGTGGCGGACATTGTCGCCATCGAGCAGGAAGGTGTGCCGGTTCATCCGGTGCAGCTTCTTCTCGACCATGTTGGCGATGGTCGACTTGCCCGAGCCCGAAAGCCCGGTGAACCACAGCACGGCAGGCTTCTGGTTCTTGAGGCCCGCATGCTGGCTGCGCTCGATGTCAACGGCCTGCCAGTGGACGTTCTGCGAGCGGCGCAGCGAGAAGTGGATCATGCCCGCCGCCACGGTGGAATTCGTCATCTTGTCGATGAGGATGAACCCGCCGAGCGTGCGGTTCTGGGCGTAAGGCTCGAACACGATCTGGCGGTCGGTGGTCAGTTCGGCGACACCGATGGCATTCAGTTCCAGCGTTTTGGCCGCCAGACGGTCCATCGTGTTGACGTTGACCTCGTACTTGGGCTCGGCGACCGTGGCCGATACCGTCTGCGTGCCCAGCTTGAGCCAGTAGGCGCGCCCCGGCACCATGGCCTCGTCGGCCATCCACACGAACGTTGCCTCAAACTGGTCGGCGGTCTGCGGCGGATTGTCGGCAACCGAGATCACCGACCCGCGCGAGCAGTCGATCTCGTCGGCAAAGCATACCGTGACCGACTGGCCCGCGCTCGCCTCGTCCAGATCGCCGTCATAGGTAACGATGCGCGTGACCGAACTGGTCTTGCCCGAAGGCAGCACGCGGACCTTGTCGCCGGGCTTGACCGATCCAGTGGCGATAAGACCCGAGAAGCCCCGGAAATCGAGGTTCGGGCGGTTCACCCACTGCACCGGCAGGCGGAACGGGCGCTCCGCATCGAGCGAGGAGAGCACCTCGACTGTTTCGAGATGCTCGATCAGCGTGACGCCTGCATAGGCAGGCTTGGCATACCACGGCGTCTCGGACGAAAGCGTGGTGACGTTGTCGCCCTTGAAGCCCGAAATCGGCAGCGCGGTGAAGCTCTCGATCCCGATCGACTTTGCGAACTCGCCATATTCGGTAACGATCCGGTCGAACACGTCCTGGCTGTAGTCGACCAGATCCATCTTGTTCACCGCCAGCACGATGTTCTTCACGCCGAGGAGATGGCACAGATACGAGTGGCGGCGGGTCTGGACGAGCACACCCTTGCGCGCGTCGATCAGGATCACCGCAAGGTCCGCCGTCGAGGCGCCCGTCACCATGTTGCGGGTGTACTGCTCGTGGCCGGGGCAGTCGGCGACGATGAACTTGCGCTTCTCGGTGTTGAAGAAGCGATAGGCGACGTCGATGGTGATGCCCTGCTCGCGCTCTGCGGCAAGGCCATCGACCAGCAGCGCGAAGTCGATCTCCTGCCCCTGCGTGCCGACCTTCTTCGAATCCGAGGCCAGCGCATCGAGTTGGTCCTCGAAGATCATCTTCGAATCGTAGAGCAGTCGTCCGATCAGGGTGGACTTGCCATCGTCGACGCTGCCGCAGGTGATGAAGCGCAGCATCGTCTTGTGCTCGTGCTGCTTGAGATAACCGTCGATATCCTCGGCGATGAGCGAGTCGACGACATAGCGGGGTTCGGTGGTGTCAAAATCGGCCATCAGAAATACCCCTGCTGCTTCTTCACTTCCATACCGGCACCGCCAGCATCCTTGTCGATGGCGCGACCCTGCCGCTCGCTGGTGGTGGTCAGCAGGGTTTCCTGAATTACCTCGGGCAAGGTCTTTGCCGTGCTCTCCACCGCGCCGGTCAGCGGATAGCAGCCCAGCGTGCGGAAGCGGATCGAGCGCTCCACCGGCACTTCGCCGTCCCTGAGCGGGAAGCGCTCGTCATCGACCATCAGCAACATGCCATCGCGCTCGACGGTCGGGCGCTTCTCGGCAAAGTACAGCGGCACGATCGGAATGTCGTTCAGGTGGATGTACTGCCAGATGTCCAGCTCGGTCCAGTTGGAGATCGGGAAGACGCGGATCGATTCCCCGCGCGCCTTGCGGGCATTGTAGAGGTTCCACAACTCCGGGCGCTGGTTCTTCGGATCCCAGCCATGCGAGGAGGTGCGGAACGAGAAGATGCGCTCCTTTGCGCGGCTCTTTTCCTCGTCGCGGCGGGCACCGCCGAACGCGGCGTCGAAACCATACTTGTCGAGCGCCTGCTTCAGCCCTTCGGTCTTCCACATGTCGGTGTGCAGCGCACCGTGGTCGAACGGATTTATGCCCTTCGCCTTGGCCTCGGGGTTCTGGTAGACGAGCAGTTCCATTCCGCTCTCGCGCGCCATCTTGTCGCGCAGCTCGTACATCGCCTTGAATTTCCACGTCGTATCGACGTGCAGCAGCGGGAACGGCGGCGGCGAGGGATAGAACGCCTTGCGCGCCAGATGCAGCATGACCGCGCTGTCCTTGCCCACCGAATAGAGCATGACCGGCTTCTCCGCCTCGGCCACGACCTCGCGGATGATATGGATGCTCTCGGCTTCGAGCCGTTCGAGATGGGTCAGGCTTTTCATTCTGCACGTCCTCTTGCGCTGCCGCTTCCACCGATGACCGGGACTGCGGCGCGAGTGGCAGCGTCATTTCACAGATGACAGGATGTGAAACCTCCCATATGGGAGGTTATGGCTTTCACCAGCAACGACGAGACCGATCTGCTGCTTCCGCTGATGCAAATGCATGCGGACGAGATGCCGTTCGCGACATTTCTGGAAAGGCTCTTGCGCAGAACGCGGGCGCAGCTGGCAGGACTCGCCCTGTCAGACGTCAGAACATCGACAATTCGCCGCTACGAGCGAGGAAGTTCCGCAGCGGACACGCTGTCCGAGCAGCAACCGCTGACGCTGGAGCGCGCCAAACTTGAAGCGCTGCGCCCGAACAGGGTCTACGCCATCGAGGAACTGCTCGACATATCGCCGCTCGCGCGCACGCAGTTCTTTCGCAGGTTCGCGGCGCTTGGCCTGCACGATGCCCGGATTATCCGTCTTGGCGAGACCGCAGGCACGCAGGCGTGGCTCTACCTCGCCCGCGATACCGACAGCACTGCCAGCGACAGCGCCCTGCTGTCCAGCCTCGCCCCTTATCTTACCGCTACGACGGCACAGATGCTGGCGGGCGAGCAACTGACGCACAATACGCGCCTCACGGCAATGGCCCTCGCGAAGACCGGATGGACATGGCGCCTGTCCGGCTCAGGCGTCCGGATCGAAAGTGACGAAGGTATGGTGCTGGAAGACGCGCAGGGGTGCGAGACCTTGCTCGTGCCGCTGGAGCCCGGCGATGCAGAGGCCGCGCTGCAGCTGTCACAGGAAGGCGAGGTCGATCTGGCACGCGCCGCGCGGCGCCTTGCCGCACTCCATGGCCTCCCGCCACGCGAGGCGCAGCTTGCGGCAGCGATGGCGGCGGGACATTCCATTGCCGAGGCGGGCGCGGCGATGGGCCTCACGCTGGAGACTGCGCGCAACTATTCCAAGCGGATTTACGCAAGGCTCGGCGTATCCGGGCAGCCCGCACTCTGCGCCAAGGTCTGGCGCGGCGTGGCGATGCTGCCCTGATCGTGGCTCAGGCCAATGCGGCCTTCATCGCGGTGTTGAAGGCGATCACGGCTTCAGCCTCGTCGCCGTTCCATACTGCACCCGAGGCGCAGATGAAGTCGGCCCCGGCCTTTACGACATCGCCGCAGTTTTCGGGCGTGAGGCCGCCGATGGCCACGCACGGAATCTCGAACAGCGACTGCCACCATTCCAGCACGTCGAGCCCGGCCATATGCTTGACCTCCTTGGTGGTGGTCGGGAAGAAGGCCCCGAACGCCACGTAGTCGGCGCCGTTCTCGCCTGCTTCCATCGCCAGATGGCGACTTGCATTGCAGGTCACGCCGATCTGCGCGTCCTTGCCGAGCGCCTGGCGGGCCTCCTCGACGGTGCCGTCCTCCTGCCCGAGATGCACGCCGTCGGCACCGAGGCGCTTTGCCAGTGCAATCGAATCGTTGACGATGAAGGCGACGTCATGCGCCGCGCAGATCGCCTGAAGCGGCTCGGCAAGCCGCGCGGCCTCGTGCTGGTCCAGATCCTTCACGCGGAACTGGAATGCGGCCACGTCGCCCGCCGACAGCGCGCGTTCAAGACGCTGCGGAAAATCGCCGGTCACATCGAGAGGCGAGATCAGGTAAAGCGCGGCAGGTTCGCGCGGGACGATATCGGCAGTGTCTTCGCTCATGCGCGGTGCTCTAGCCCGACAGCGCGCCTGCGCCAAGCGGTCTTGCGCACAAGCAAAAAGGGCGAGACCTTGCAGCCCCGCCCTTTTCATCGATCAGATCCGCAAGGGATCAGGCCGCAGCGGCAGCGGCCACCTTGTGCGTCGATCCGGTGTAGATCTCGTCGATCGCGCCGCCCAGCGCGGCATCGAACTCGTCCTGGCTCATCTGCGCACGCAGATCCTGCAGCAGCGCGCGGCTGAAGCTGGCGATGATGCCCTTGTTCTTCGCCAGTTCGGCGCAGGCTTCGGGGCGCTCGTAGCCGCCCGAGAGTGCGACCACGCGCAGCACCTTGGGATGATCGACCAGCGCGTCGAAGGTGCCCGGCACCACCGGCAGCGACAGCTTGAGCATGACCACTTCACCTTCGGGAAGAAGATCGAGCTGCTTGAGGATTTCGTCACGGAGGATCGCGTCGCACTCGGCGCGGGTCTCGCTCTTGATGTTCACTTCGGGCTCGATGATCGGCATCATGCCGTGCGAGAGCACCTGCTTGCCGATCTCGAACTGCTGGGCGACGACTTCGGCAATGCCCTTGGCATTGGCCGAGTGGATCACCGAACGCTCCTTGGTCCCGAACACGCCGAGCGCCTTCGAGCGTTCCAGCAGCGCATCGAGCGTCGGCATCGGCTTCATCAGCTGAACGCCATCGGCCTCGTCCTCAAGCCCCTTGTCGATCTTGATGAAGGGCACCACGCCCTTGGCGATCAGCGCGGCAGGCGTCGGAACGCCATCGACTTCGCCGTCCATCGTGCGCTCGAACAGGATCGCGCCGATGACCTTTTCCCCCGAAAAGGCATCCGACGAAATGATGCGGGCGCGCATCTGGTGGATCAGACCGAACATTTCCTCTTCGGTGGACCAGGCGTCGTCTTCGACCCCGTATCCCTTCAGCGCCTTGGGCGTAGAACCGCCGCTCTGGTCGAGTGCAGCAATAAAGCCGTCCCCTGCGCCGATAATTCCCTTCATCCGGGCGAAATCCATGACCTTCTCCTCCTGGTCGTTGGTAATACAACCTGCACGAGGGCTTATCCGCCGATGCTGCATTTCGCAACTGCGGCAGAGGGTCAGGATGGACGATGCGAGCCTGATGCAAGGCCTTCCGAGGCCAGTTTCGATCGCTTGCGGTGCGAAAGCCATGCCCGAGCCGGTCGATCGACCCAGCGAGAGGCGCACCAGGCCAGCAGGATACCTGCGCCAAGGTAGACGACTGCCATGAGGACGGGGTCGTAACCCAGATCGTCCTTGAAATGGCGGAACAGCCCCATCAGCCCCCAGTGAACGGCATAAAGGCCGTAGGACACGTCCCCCAGAAAGCGCGCGGCGGACTGCAACACGCGCGGAGGCTCCACTTGTGCGCCGCACCACACCAGCAGCGGCGAGAGTGCGAGCGTGAAAAGCAGATCGTAGTACGGTCCGGTCACGTCACTCGGCTGTGCCAGCAGGCAGACGGTAATGGCGATCAGACACAGCAGGCCTCCCAGTCCCGCCTTGCGCAGCGACACGCCGGGAAGGCGCGCGATCAGCATTCCGGCGCCGAACGACAGCGCGGTGCGGGTCAATGAGACCAGCCACTGCGCCCAGACCGCGCCGAGATTGCCCGAGCCGTTGGCGATCACCGCAGGCGCGAGATACCAGGCGCACGCCAGACACATCGCCAGCAGCGCGAGGCGCGGCAGACGCAGGAGGAACACGATCATCGCCAGATTCGCGACCAGTTCGAAGAACAGTGACCATGCGGGGACGTTGAACGGAAACAGCGTGATCGTCAGCGGCGACGGTATCATCAGCGCGTTGAGCGCCGTGCTGATCGCAAAGACCCGCATGGAATGCGGATCGTTACCCTGCGCGATCGTCGCAATCGAGGTCACGACGATGCCGATCAGGAACAGCGGGTAGAGCCGAACGATCCGCTGGCGCATGAACTCGATCACGCCCAGCCCCGCCTTCCAGCGCGGCTCATAGGTCCGGCACAGTACGAAGCCCGAGAGCGCAAAGAAGAAATCCACCGCAACATAGCCGTGCGGCGCCTGCGAGATATTGAAGTGGAACAGCGCAACGGCCAGCGCGGCAATCCCGCGCATACCGTCCAGCGTGACGTATCGCCCCTGCCCGCCTGCCTTTACAGTAGCAGTGGAGGCGGCGACGGGTGGCGTCGCAATCCGGCCCGGATCATCCGGCTGCATATGCGACGCCCCCGCCCCTCAGTGTACGATCAGGCCGAGAGCGCGGCCACGCCCGGCAGCTCCTTGCCTTCCATCCATTCGAGGAAGGCACCGCCAGCGGTCGAGATGTACGAGAAGTCCTGCGAGACACCCGCATGGTTCAGCGCGGCAACGGTATCGCCACCGCCCGCGACCGAGATCAGCGAGCCTTCATGGCTCAGCGCTGCGGCGGTCTTCGCCAGTGCCACGGTTGCGGCATCGAAGGGCACCGTTTCGAACGCGCCGAGCGGTCCGTTCCACACCAGCGTGCGGCAGGTCTTGAGCACATCGCCCAGCGCCTCGACCGCGAGCGGGCCAACGTCGAGGATCATCTCGTCCTCGGCGACCTCGTGCACGTTGCAGGTGCGCAAGGAAGGCGGATTGGCGGCGAATTCCTTCGAGACGACGACCTCGTACGGCAGATGCACAGTGCAGCCCGAGGCATCGGCATTGGCCATGATGTCGTCTGCGGTGCCGGTCAGGTCATGCTCGCACAGCGACTTGCCGACGTTCACGCCCTTGGCGGCGAGGAAGGTGTTGGCCATGCCGCCGCCGATGATGAGGTGGTCGACCTGCGTGACGAGGTGCTTGAGCACGTCGAGCTTCGACGAGACCTTGGCACCACCGACGACCGCCGCGACCGGCTTCTCGGGCTTGCCCAGCGCCTTTTCCAGAGCTTCAAGCTCGGCCTGCATCGAGCGGCCCGCGTAAGCAGGAAGAACCTTGGCGAGACCTTCGGTGCTGACATGCGCGCGGTGTGCGGCAGAGAACGCGTCGTTGACATAGAGATCGCCGTTGGCGGCGACCGCTGCGGCGAGTTCGGGATCGTTCTTTTCCTCGCCCTTCCAGAAGCGGGTATTCTCCAGCAGAGCGATGTCGCCTGCGCGCAGGATACCGACGGCCTGCTTGACCACGTCGCCTGCGATCTCGGGCACGAACATCACTTCCTTGCCGAGCACCTTGGCGACTTCGTTCACCACCAGCGAGAGCGACATGGTGGGCACGCGCTCGCCCTTGGGGCGGCCGAAGTGCGCGAGGATCAGAACCTTGGCGCCCTTTTCGGCGAGTTCCAGGATCGTGGGCATCGCGGCGCGGATGCGGGTGTCGTCGGTGACGAGCCCGTCCTTCATCGGCACGTTGAAGTCGACGCGCACCAGCGCGACCTTGCCGTTCACGTCACCGATATCGTCAAGGGTCTTGAAGGCGCTCATCATGCGATCCTTTGATCTGAAAGGGCAGAAAATCAGAGAGATGCGACCGAAAGGTCGAAAGATGCCGAAGGCGGGCGCCCCGATTGGGGAACCCGCCTTGCAGCTTGATCGAAAGGCGTCAGCCGATCAGAGGAACTTCGCCATCACGCCGGCGGTGTCCACCATGCGGTTCGAGAAGCCCCACTCGTTGTCGTACCACGACAGGACGCGGACCAGCTTGCCTTCGAGTACGGCGGTTTCGAGGCTGTCGATGGTCGACGAATGCGAATCGTGGTTGAAGTCGATCGAGACCAGCGGCTCCTCGGTGTAGCCGAGCACGCCCTTGAGTTCGCCTTCCGCGGCGGCCTTGAGCAGCGCGTTGACTTCCTCGGCGGTGGTGTCGCGCGAGGGCACGAAGGTCAGATCGACGACCGAGACGTTCGGGGTCGGCACGCGGATCGAGGAACCGTCGAGCTTGCCCTTGAGGTCGGGGAGCACGAGGCCGACGGCAACGGCGGCGCCGGTGCTGGTGGGGATCATGTTCATCGCGGCAGCGCGGGCGCGACGCGGATCCTTGTGGATCTGGTCAAGGATCTTCTGGTCGTTGGTGTACGAGTGGATCGTGGTCATCAGGCCACGCTCGATACCGATCGCCTCATGCAGAACCTTGGCGAACGGCGCCAGGCAGTTCGTGGTGCACGATGCGTTCGACACGACGAGGTGATCGGCGGTCAGCACCTCATGGTTCACACCATAGACGACGGTCAGGTCGACGCCCTTGGCGGGCGCCGAGATGAGCACGCGCTTGGCGCCTGCGCTGATGTGCTTCGAAGCGCTGTCCTTGTCGACGAAGAAGCCGGTGCACTCAAGCGCGATGTCGATGCCGTTCTCGGCGTGCGGCAGGTTCGCCGGATCACGCTCGGCGGTCACCTTGATGCGCTTGCCGTTCACGATCAGGTCGCTGCCGTCCACTTCCACCGAACCGGAGAAAGTGCCGTGAACGCTGTCACGCTTGAACAGGAGAGCGTTCGCCTCGGCATCGGCCAGATCGTTGATCGAAACCAGTTCGAGGTCGTGGTCGGTACGCTCCAGAATGGCGCGGGCGACATTGCGCCCGATACGTCCGAAACCATTGATCGCAACCTTGGTCGCCATGTCCTTCTCCTTGTTTTAGCTAAACTTAGCCGAGCTTGTTGAGAATCTGCGGAATGATCGCCTCGACGCTGAAGCCGAAGCGCTTGAACAGTTCGCCCGCCGGTGCCGAAGCGCCGAAGCGGTCGAGGCCGATATTGAGGCCGCCGCCCAGGCTCGCGCCGGTGAAGCGCTGCCATCCCATCGTCGTGCCCGCCTCGATCGAGACCTTGAGGATCGCCGGATCGTTGGGGAGGATTTCGGCCTGGTAGGCTTCGTCCTGTGCCGCGAAACGCTCCATCGAGGGCATCGAGACGACATCGGCACCGATGCCCTGCGCTTCGAGCGCCTCACGCACATTGATCGCCAGTTCGACTTCCGAACCGGTGGCAATCAGGATCACCTTGCGTGCGGCTTCTGCCGCCTTGAGCGTGTAGGCACCCTTGGCCGAGAGCATCTCGCCCGACTTGCGAAGCTGCGGCAGGTTCTGGCGGGTCAGCGCGAGCACCGAAGGGGTGCTTTCGCTCTGCAGCGCCAGCATCCAGCACTCGGCGGTTTCGATCACGTCTGCCGGGCGGAACACCTGCAGGTTCGGGATCAGGCGCATCGACATGACATGCTCGACCGGCTGATGGGTCGGACCGTCTTCGCCGAGACCGATCGAATCATGGGTCAGCACGTAGATCGAACGGATCTGCTGGAGCGCGGCCATGCGGATGGCATTGCGGCAGTAGTCCGAGAAGATGAGGAAGGTACCGCCATAGGGGATCACGCCGCCGTGCAGCGCCATGCCGTTCAGAGCCGCGGACATGCCGAATTCGCGAATGCCGTAATAGACATAGCGACCGGCGTAGTCGTCGGGCGTGAACGGCGCCTGGCACTTGGCCTTGGTGTTGTTCGAGCCGGTCAGGTCAGCCGAGCCGCCGACCATTTCGGGCATCAGCGGCGCCAGCACGTTGAGCGCGTTTTCCGAAGCCTTGCGGGTGGCAACCTTGCTGTCGCCTTCCAGCCAGCCAGCAAACGTCTTCGAGGCTTCCTCGACGTTGGTCAGTTCGCCCGCCATGCGGCGCTCGAACTCGACCTTGTCGGCGCTGGCATCGAGGCGTGCGGTCCACTCCGCGTGAAGCTTGGCGCCCTTTTCGCCCAGCGAGCGCCAGTCGGCGAGGATTTCGGCGGGAACCTCGAACGGCGCCGAGGTCCAGCCCAGATATTCGCGCGCAGCGGCGACTTCGGCATCGCCGAGCGCGGCGCCGTGAACGTCATGGCCGCCCTGCTTGTTGGGGGCACCCTTGCCGATCACCGTGCGGCAGGCGACGAGCGAGGGCTTGTCGCTGGCAGCCGCTTCGGCGAGCGCACGCTCGATATCGGCGAAGTCATGCCCATCGCACGAGAACACGTCCCAGCCCGAAGCGCGATAACGCGCGGCGATGTCCTCGCTGGTCGACAGCGAGGTGTCGCCGTCGATGGTGATGCGGTTGTCGTCCCACAGAACCTTGAGGTTCGCGAGCTTGAGCGTACCAGCAAGGCCCACAGCCTCGTGGTTGATGCCTTCCATCAGGCAGCCGTCGCCGGCAATCACCCAGGTGCGGTGATCGACCAGATCGCTGCCAAACGTCGCGTTCAGCTGGCGCTCTGCCATCGCCATGCCGACCGCCATCGCGAAGCCCTGACCCAGCGGGCCGGTGGTGCACTCGACACCCGGGATCAGGAAGTTTTCGGGATGGCCGGCGCAGACCGAGCCGGTCTGGCGGAAGTTGCGGATGTCATCCATCGTCGGGCTGGCATAGCCGGTCAGGTGGAGCAGCGAGTAGATCAGCATCGAGCCATGGCCCGCCGACAGCACGAAGCGATCGCGGTCGGCCCACTTGGGCGCGGTCGGATCGAACTTCAGGAACTTCGAGAACAGCACGGTAGCAACATCGGCCATGCCCATGGGCATGCCGGGATGGCCGCTGTTGGCTGCCTGCACGGCATCCATCGACAGGGCCCGGATGGCGTTCGCCATCGGCGCGAGACGGTCGGTGGTAAGGGTCATGGGAAGCTCCGGAAAAATACGGGACCGACCAGGCTTGACCGGTGGGCCGATCGGATACCTGTCCGGGCGATTCGATACGTTGCGGCCTCCCTTTAGGGAGCGGCGGGCGTGCGTCAAGTTCGCCTCCCGCGAGCCCTGCCCTGACGTAGGGCATGATGCGCTTACCGCAAGACGAAATTCGCCCGATTGTGCACACGGTTCGACACTTGAATGCGCGATGCCCGGTTGCCACTTGGGGGCGCGGAGGGATACCGACTTATGACAATGACAACCGATCCCCAGAACAATCTGCCTGTGAACAGTCTGCTCGACCGCATCGAGAGCGCGCTGGCCCGCGTCGAAGCCGCCTGCGAAACAGCCGCGCGCGATGCCGACCATATTCGGGGGCGCCACAAGCGCTTGCGCGAAACCGTGAAAGGCTCGCTGCGCGATCTCGAAACGCTGATGACCGCGCCCAAGGACTGAGGGACAGACCATGACCAACATCACCGTCACCATCGCCGCGCGCAAATATTCGTTGGCCTGCGATCCCGAGGACCAGCCCCATGTCGAGATGCTGGCGGGCATGATCGACGAGCGCCTCGCGATGCTGGGAGTCAAGGGTCAGACCGAGGCACGCTCGATGCTCTATGCCGCGTTGTTTCTCGCGGACGAGCTATGCAAGGCAAATGCAGGAAATGCACAGGGAGCGCCGGAACCGGTTTCCGAACCGACCAAACAGAATGTGCCCGCGTTTCCGTCCGAAATCGGGGCGGAAATCGAGAAGCGCCTCGGCGGAATTGCGACACGCATCGAAAATCTTGCAGACCTTCTTGAGCACGACACACAGAACGCCTAGATAGGGCCTCGACGGGATCTGCCCGGTACGATCCGCGAACATCCCTGAGGCTATAAGCAATCCAAAGGGGGCTGTCCCTGCCCGGGCCACTATTTCGCATAGAGGCCCGATGTACATGGTCCCCACCTGACGTTGAGGCGTCAGAGGATTTCAATCGGAAAACGACCCCATGGTGGACCCGTCACCCCCCATTTCCCTTGCGGACGAAAAGACCGCGCTGCGGCGCGAATTTCGCGCTGTGCGCAAAGCGCATGTCGAGGCGCTGCCACAGAACCTGCGGGCGCTGATCCTGAATCGCCCGCCTGCGCCTGTCGCAGCGATGATCCCGCATGGGGCCGTAGTCGGTCTCTATTATCCCGTCGGTGCAGAAGCACCCGCGCTCGGTTGGGCACGCTGGCTCTCCGAAAACGGCCGCACGGTCGCCCTGCCCGCCTTCGCCGATCGTGACTGCGCGATGACCTTCCGCATCTGGGACGATGCGTTCGATGAAGAATTGCTGGAACCCTCCCCCTGGGGCGGCGCGTTGCAGCCCGGTGTTGAGGCAGAGGAGGTTGTACCGTCAGCGGTAGTCATGCCCCTCGTTGCTTTCACTCCGTCAGGTGCACGCCTCGGACAAGGCGGCGGTCATTACGACCGCTGGCTGAGCGAGCACCCCGATGCGCTTGCGATCGGGCTTGCCTGGGATGTGCAGCAGGCAGAGGCCCTGCCCATCGAACCGCATGACCGCCCGCTGGCCGCGATCGTGACGCCGACCCGCATTCATGAGCCCGCCCCGTCTTCTTTGACAGACCAGAGCGCCTGACATGCGAGAGATGCCCACCTGGCGTATTCCGGTGGGCGTTCTGGCGCTGTGCGGCGGGCTGGCGATCTATGCCCTGCTGATCGCGCGCTATCTCGCACCGGCAATCGCTGGCTGGCCCTCACTGGCACAGGCGCCGGTCTATCTGGTGCTGGGTGTGGTGTGGCTGGTGCCCTTGCGCCGCTTCCTGATCTGGATGGAAACCGGGCGCATGCAGTAGGATTGGGAGCATCTGCCAGCGTAAGTTGGGCAAAGAAAAAGGCCGGGTTTCCCCGGCCTTCTTTTCGCTTCTCATGGCGCTACTTTCCGAAGAAAGTGGCGCGAGTGACGGGGCTCGAACCCGCGACCTCCGGCGTGACAGGCCGGCACTCTAACCAACTGAGCTACACCCGCGCAGCCCTGAAGACAAAACGGCGAACCGTTAAGGTCTACAGTGAGCTTCGCAGTGGAAGCGCTTTTCCCAAGTGGCGCGAGTGACGGGGCTCGAACCCGCGACCTCCGGCGTGACAGGCCGGCACTCTAACCAACTGAGCTACACCCGCTTTAGAAGCGTTGCGTCCGCTTGGGAGACGCGCCTCTAGGCCAGCACCGATGGGCTGTCAACGACCCTTGCGCACAGGATGAAAGATTTTTGCCATCTTATCCATCAAGCTTCAGAGAAATAACGGAAAATCACCGTTTTTCATATTTCCAGTTGCGCCTTTTTCCCTCTGCGATCCATACCGTAGCCTCAGCCATGCGCCGCTCTCGGGTGGCTTGCGTCCTGGCCTCGGTGATCCATTCGAGATAATCCCTGCGTGCCGAGGTCGAGAACCCTGCAAAAACCTGCGCGGCAGCAGGAACGGCGTTCAACGCGGCGGCGAAATCGTCCGGCATGGGGATTTCCGCCCTGGGCGCGCGAGTGGCAGGGCGCTTCGCCGCAGTGCCGGTTTCCACGATACGCGAAGCAGCGTCCTGGAGGCGCCGGTTGAGGATCGAATCGTCGGGCAGGTCTTCCAGCTTCGTGATTTTGCCGAATTGCCCCATCGCATCCCCCTGCCGCCCCTCGCCATGAATGACGAACGTGCAGTGCGCTTTGAACGCGGCCATTCCGGCAAGGTTCTTTCCGGCTAGCGTGAAGTGCGGCATGCCCCACTTGATCGCCTCCTCGCAGCCGGGAAGCGCCTTATGGCACAGCTCGCGCAGATGGGTCAGGATCGGACGGGCAAAGTCGGACGCCCCGGCGATATAGTCATCAATCCGCGCGTCTTGCCCCATCTGTCCTGCCTCTATCCTGCGAGTATCACTGCCGGCGCCTCGATCAGCTTTTTCAGATCCTGCGCGAAGCTGGCGGCATCCCAGCCGTCTACCACACGGTGATCGCAGCTCATCGAGATATTCATCAGCTTGCGTCGCTCGATTCGCTCCACACCGCTCGCATCGCGAACGAACATCGGCCGCTCGACAATGCGGTTCGGCCCGATGATCGCAACTTCGGGCCGGTTGATGACTGGGGTGGTCGCCACCCCACCCATCGGCCCAAGCGAGGTCAGGGTAAGCGTAGAGCCCGAAAGCTCGGACGGTTTCGCGGAGCCATCGCGAGCAGCCTGCGCCAGTCGCCCAATTTCGGCGGAGAGTTGCCATAGGTTGCGCGCCTGAGCATCACGCAGCACCGGCACCATCAGGCCTCCCGGTGTCTGCGTGGCGATACCGATATGCACGGAACCAAAGCGCGTCACCACGCCTGCCTCGTCATCGTAATGGGCATTGAGCATCGGATAGCGCGGCACCAGCCGACAGATCGCCGCGATCAGGAACGGCAGCATGGTCAGCTTCGGGCGATCTCCGCGCCCGGCATTCAACTGCGCGCGCGTCTCCTCCAGCGCGGTGACGTCGTACTCCTCGACATAGGAAAAGTGCGGGATCGCGCGTTTGGAGGCCGCCATGTTTTCGGCGATGCGGCGGCGCAGGCCGATCACGCGGACCTGCTCGTCCACGCCCTTTGTGCCCACCGACTGAAAGCCGCCTGCGGCATTGTAGGAGAGGAACGCATCGAGATCGCCATGGCGCACGCGGCCATCCTCGGCAGGGCGCACTTCGGCAAGATCGATGCCGAGATCCTTCGCGCGCTGGCGCACGGCAGGGCTGGCGAGAACCTTGTCCCTCGTTCGGGCCGGAGCAGGCGTTGCGGCGCGGGCTTCGACAGGCTCGGTCTGAGCGGGGGCCGGGGTATCGGGTGTCTCGGGAACTGGTGCCGCAATCGTCGGTTTCGCCGTGCTCGCAGATGCCTCCCCGGTCGCAGCGGGAGGTGCCGCTTGTACAGCGCCACCCTCGCCTTCCATTTCGATCACTACCAGCGTCGAGCCGATGGCAATCGTATCGCCCGCTTCGCCTGCAACTTCGACGACCACGCCTGACACCGGGCTCTCCATCTCGATGGTGGCCTTGTCGGTCATCATGTCGGCGATGCGCGCATCTTCCTCGATCCGGTCGCCCACCGCAACGTGCCAGGCAACGATCTCGGCCTGGGCGATGCCTTCGCCAATATCGGGCAGGCGGAATGTGTAGCGTGCCATGCGATCAGTCCTGCAAGAGCCGGTCGAGCGCTTCGCCGATGCGCACGGGGCCGGGGAAATAGGCCCATTCCAGACTGTGGGGGTACGGCGTGTCGAAACCGGTAACGCGCTCGACCGGCGCTTCGAGGTGATAGAAACAGCGCTCCTGCACCAGGGCGCTCAGTTCCGCGCCGAAGCCGGAGGTTCGGGTGGCCTCGTGTATCACCAGACATTTCCCCGTCTTCTTCACAGAGTTTTCCACAGCCTCGATATCGAGCGGGACCAGCGTGCGAAGGTCAAGGATATCCGCATCGATACCGCGTTCGGCCAACACCGCCTCGGCGACATGGACCATCGTGCCATAGGTCAGCACCGTCAGGTCTGCGCCTTCCCGCACCTTGCGCGCCTTGCCGAGCGGAATGGAATAGTACCCTTCCGGCACCAGCCCGTCGGGATGCCCTTTCCAGCTTTTCGAGGGGTGGTCGTAATAGCCGTCGAACGGGCCGTTATAGATGCGCTTGGGCTCGAAGAAGATCACCGGATCGTTATCCTCGATCGCGGCGATCAGCAGACCCTTGGCATCGTGCGGCGTCGCCGGGATCACCGTCTTGAGCCCGGCGACATGCGTAAACAGCGCCTCAGGGCTCTGGCTATGTGTCTGCCCGCCGAAAATGCCGCCGCCGAAGGGCGAGCGCACGGTCAGCGGCGCCACGAATTCCCCCGCCGAACGATAGCGCAGGCGCGCCGCCTCGGAGATCAGCTGGTCGAGCCCCGGATAGATATAGTCCGCGAACTGGATCTCGGGCACCGGGCGCAGGCCATAGGCGGCCATGCCGACCGCCGCGCCGATGATGCCGCACTCGTTGATCGGCGTATCGAATACCCGCGAGGTTCCGAAAGCTTTCTGCAAGCCTGCCGTCGCACGGAACACGCCGCCGAAATAGCCGACATCCTCTCCCATCACGATTACGTCAGGATCGCGCGACATCATGATGTGCAGGGCATCGTTGATCGCCTCGATCATGCTCATCGCGCGCACCGGCGCTTTGTAAAGGTTGACAGCGTCTTCCTCGATCATGGCGCCTCTCCCGGATGCGTGGTGTCCCAGTCGGGCCACTTGCGGCGACGTTCGCGGATCGCCTGCTCGGCCTGCTCCTCCAGATGCCAGGGCAATTCTTCGAACACGTCCTCGAACATCGTGTGGAACGGGTGGTGAAGTCCGTGGCCCAGAATACCGTTCCTCTCCGCCTCGCGTGTGGCGGCGCGGACCTCCTCGGCCAGCGCGTGGTCCATGGCCGACTGCTGCTCCAGCGACCATTCTCCCAACCCGATCAGGTGATCGCGCAGTCGGGTGACAGGATCGCCGAGCGGCCACTCCTCCCGCTCCTGCGCGGAGCGATAGGCCGTGGGATCGTCCGAGGTGGAGTGCCCTTCGGCGCGATAGGTGAAATGCTCGATGAGGGTCGGGCCATGGCCCGAGCGAGCACGGTTGGCCGCCCACTCCATCGCTGCATAGACAGCAAGAGCATCGTTCCCGTCGACGCGAAGCCCTGCGATGCCATAGCCGACCGCCCTGGCCGCAAAGGTCGCCCGCTCGCCGCCCGCAAAGCCGGAGAAACTGGAAATCGCCCACTGGTTGTTGACCACATTGAGCACGACCGGCGCATTATACACGGCTGCGAAGGTCATCGCCGCGTGGAAGTCACCCTCCGCACTCGATCCTTCGCCGAGATAGGCCGTGGCGATGCGCGTATCGCCCTTGATCGCACTGGCCATTGCCCAGCCCACTGCCTGCGGGAACTGCGTGGCAAGATTGCCGGAGATGGTGAAGAAGCCATAGTCGCGTGCCGAATACATGATCGGCAACTGGCGGCCCTTCAGCGGGTCGGCGCGATTCGAGTAGATCTGGTTGATCATCTCGACCAGCGGATAGCGACGCGCGATCAGGATGCCCTGCTGGCGATAGCTGGGGAACACCATATCGTCGTCGGCCAGTGCGAAAGCCGAGGCCACCGACACCGCCTCCTCCCCCGTGGATTTCATATAGAAGCTGGTCTTGCCCTGCCGTTGCCCACGATACATCCGATCGTCGAAGGCACGCACCAGCGCCATGGTGCGCAACATCTGGCGCAGCGTTTCGGAATCGAGCCCCGGATACCAGGGGCCGTGCGCACGGTCGTCACTACCCAGCACGCGAACCAGGCCAGAGGTCAGTGCCAGCGTGTCTGCCGCCGCGCAGCCCTCATCGGGACGAGGCAGCGCGCCGGATTCGGGAATATCGAGATAGGAATAGTCGACCGCATCGCCAGGCCGATATCGCGGCTCTGGCACATGCAGTTCCAGCGGCGGCAAATTGCCGCGCGCCTTGCGGGGCGTTCCCACCCCATGGACCGGTGTCGCATTCGGGGCCGTCGAATCGGCCATATCTGCTCTCCCATTCGGGTTCCGGGCCGAAGCATCCGGGATCGCAGAACAGGCTCCTTCTCGGGATGCGAAAATTCTACGACAAGGTCATATTATTTCACGCATGAGCAATGTCAATCGCGCACTTTCAGACGGCGACCGGCGCGGAAATGTGCCCTTGCGGCGTATAATCGCGCACTTCGAAGTCTTCGATCCGGTAATCGAAGATCGATTCGGGGCGCCGTGCAAAAGACAGGACCGGCCGCCCGGCGGGGCGTCGCGAAAGCTGCTCTTCCACCAGTGCGGCATGGTTCAGATAGAGGTGTACGTCGCCGCCCATCCACACGGCCTCTCCCGGCTCCAGATCGCATTGCTGGGCGATCATCCGGGTCAATGCCGCCAGCGACCACATGTTGAAGGCAAAGCCGAGGCCGAGATCGCAGCTGCGCTGATAGAGAATGCAGGAGAGCCGCCCGTCCGCGACATGGAACTGGTAGGTCTTGTGGCACGGGGGCAATGCCATCGTATCGAGTTCGGCGACATTCCAGCCCTCGACGATGTGACGGCGACTGCCCGGATTGGTCCGCAGCGATTCGACTACTTGCGCGATCTGGTTGATCCCCTGAGGCCGCTGCCGGAACAGCGCCTCGCCAGCGGTGGTTTCGCCAACCGCCTCATAGACCGGCCAGTCGACCCACTGCTTGCCGTAGACCGGACCAAGATCACCCCACTGCGCGGCAAAGGCTGCATCCTCGACGATCCGTTTCGAGAAATCGGCGCGCTCGATCGCCTCACCCGTTTCCCGGCGATAGCGATCGAGCGGCCAGTCGGTCCAGATCTCGACCCCCTGCGCGCAGAGCGAGCGAATATTCGTATCGCCGGTCAGAAACCAGAGCAGTTCGCGTGTGGCGGTTTTCCAGTAGACTCTTTTGGTGGTGAGCAGTGGCATGGTGCCGCCCGACAGATCGAAGCGAATCGTCGCACCGCACAACGAGCGCGTTCCCACTCCCGTACGGTCTCGCCGTTCATCACCCGATTCCCATATGCGACGCATCAGATCGAGGTACTGCTCCTCCCAATGAGGGGATTCGGCAGCGGGCTGTGGCGGGATCATGGCAGAGATGGTCATGTCTTTGGCTTACGCATTCTTGGCCGGACACGGAAGGCCTCGGCCCCCGGTTGCGTGTGACGCGCCTGCCACAGCGAGCGCATCGGCCTTTTTTCAAAGGAAATTTCGAAAGTTTATAATCGCCTCTTGCCAGCCCCGGATTCGCTATTTATAGGCGCGCTCCTGCCTCGGGCGGTTCTTACCGCTCGATCGGTCGGGGAGTAGCTCAGCCTGGTAGAGCACTGTCTTCGGGAGGCAGGGGCCGGAGGTTCGAATCCTCTCTCCCCGACCAACAAAACCCTCGGGAAACCGAGGGTTTTTTGTTGTCTGGGCTACACAGAAGCAATTCGGAATTGCGGCTTTCTCGATCCTTTGACGTGGTCGCAACGAGGCCGTGCAGATGGCGCCAAGACCCCCTATCCGTAGGCAGAATTTCCATTCCGAAAGGCCCGTTCGAGGGGGTGGTCACTCCTGCAAGCAGCACCCCAAAAAACTTTCGTCCGATGCAGAGGTATGCGCGCCCATAAGATGCGTAAGACGCAATATATCGCGAAATGACACACCACTGACAAAAAATTACATCGATTGCGTAACCGCGTGTTGACATTCGATTGCTGACCGATAGCATCGATATCAATCAAGAACACAAGGGCCCAGGGTGAGGCCTGAAGCGGCATTTTGATCGGAATGGGATGATCAATGGCCGTTATCGTTGTCGCAATTTAGAATAGACATGAGTCAGCTTATGCCCTTTTCGCAAAAGGCGATTATGGATTCGTTGATCGTTGCGTAAATCATATTTTTCTTATCAAATTTTTCGAAAATAGGGATGGCGGAAATCACATTCCGCTTCGTTCTGATAAACGAAAAACAAAAAATACATTCCATCGATGTTCCTAAAGCGAAGCCTCAGACTTTGCAGAATTTTGATATAGTATTTTTAATGCACCAACTTTGTACCAATTTCAGGAAAATACCTTCAGGAAAAATATCCTGAAATGCTCCAATATTAAGGGGTTGGAGCAAATAGGCGTCCGCGATTCAGCCAATAGGGGGGCTTTTGCGTGACGAAGTGATGGCAAAACTGAGCAATTCATCATGCGAAGAGCGGATTTTGACGCTTTCGTAGCCCCGAAAATGCGTTCTGCATTTACGGGTAAGGATGATGCGCGCTGCGATTACATAAAAATGATCGTCTCGGGGGAGGCCGACCATCATTGCAGCCATCATGGGGGCTTTAACCGAAATGCAGTACAGGGAAGCAGTTTCGCGCGCCGCGCTTGCGGTCGCGCTCGGGTTCGCAGCACAGCCTGCCTTCGCCGCAGACGCAGCATCTGGTAACGGCGCAGCCGACGAAGGTCAGGCCACCGCCGCCACGACCGCAGCCGCACCGGCAGACGCCGCAAGCGAAGGCCAGGCGATTATCGTCACCGGCACGCGCACGACGGGCATGAAAGCGGCGGATAGCCCGGCCCCGATCCAGTTGCTTAGCAACAAGGAATTGCAGCGTGTCGGCCAGCCCGACCTCGTCCAGAGCCTTGCCCAGACGCTGCCGACCATCCAGGCGCAGGCGTTCGGTTCGGACCTTCAGGCGATGAACCTGCAGATGAAACTGCGCGGCCTCTCGCCCAACCACACGCTCATCCTGATCAACGGCAAGCGACGCCACGGCACGGCCAATCTCGCGGTTTCGGGCGGTCCCTACGGTGGCGGCGCGGCGCCGGACATGAGCTTCATCCCGCCCGAAGCGATCGACCATATCGAAGTGCTGCAGGACGGTGCCGCCGCCCAGTACGGCACCGATGCCATCGCCGGTGTTATCAACATCATCCTCAAGGACGCCGATCACGGCGGTTCGATCGACGCGACCGCAGGCCAGTACATGGATGGTGGCGGCGACACCTACAGCATTGGCGCGAACTTCGGCTTCGCCCCGATCGAGAACTCGTTCGTCAACATCACGCTGCAAAAGAAGAAGAAGGGCTTCAGCTTCCGCGGCGATTATGACCCACGCGTCTACAACACCACCTCGGCGACCTCGCTGCTGACCAAGTATCCCGATACGGTCAATCAGTCGGACTACCCTTACGTCAACCGTATCGAGGGTGATCCGCAGATCGAACAGACCGTCGGCATGGTCAATGCCGGGTACAATTTCGGCGATTACCAACTCTACGCCACCGGTTCGTACGGCCACAAATATGCGCGTGCCTACGAAAACTACCGCACGCCGAGCATCGTGACCTACTCGGCCGATACGTCCGACTACGCGACAGGCACACCCTATTACCCGACCGGCTTCTCGCCGCTGGAAGCGATCAAGGAGACCGATTATTCGGTAGGCGCCGGCTTCAAGGGCCCGATGGGCGCGGGCACCTTCGATCTGGCCACGACCTACGGCAACGATTTCGTCGGTGTCTATGTCCAGAACTCGGCCAATGCCCAGTTGCTCACCGACACCGGATTCACACCGACAGAGTTCCACAACGGCGATTTCAAGTCCTCGCAGTGGGCCAATACTCTCGATCTGACCTATCCGATCGATATCGGCCTTTCCGAACCGATGACGATCGCCGGCGGTCTTGAATGGCGTCGCGATACATATGGCATCGTCGCAGGCGATCCGGCATCGTATTATGGCGCGGGCGCGCAATCCTTCTTCGGTTACGCCCCCTCCAATGCCGGCAACTATGACCGAACCAACTTCTCGCAATACCTTGATGTCAGCCTGAAACCGACCGAGAACTGGCTGGTCGATGGCGCAGTGCGCCACGAGCACTACAGCGACTTTGGCGATACCACCGTCTTCAAGCTGACCAGCCGCTACGACTTCTCGCCCATGTTCGCGATCCGCGGCACCGCCTCGACCGGTTTCCGCGCACCGACGCTGGCCGAGGAATACTATTCCGGTATCAACGTCAGCCCGACATCGGTTTCGGGCGTGTTCGCTGCGAACTCGGCCTCCACTGCGGCGCTGGGCTTCGGCAACCTCAAGCCCGAGAAGTCGACCAACCTCAGTGCGGGCATCGTCTTCACGCCCAGTTCCAGGCTGACGTTCACGCTTGATGGCTACTACATCAAGATCCGCAACCGCATCATGATTTCGAGCACGTATTACGGTTTCAGTGGTGGTTACTGCCCTGCGGGCTATTCGGGTGCGAACGCGGCAAGCTGCACGCCTTACAGCGCCGACAACTACAACATCTATAACCAGGCGGCTGTATATAACGCCGTTTCTGCGGCACTTGGCGGTAGCATCCCATCCTATGTCCTCACCAACGATGACGGCACCCGCAACCTGAGCGGTGCGGTCAGCCTGCAGACCTTCGTCAACGGCGCCGACATGACCACGACAGGTGTCGATTTTGCCGCCCACTACGACATGCCGACCAGCTTCGGCACGATCAACTGGGGTCTGTCGGCCAACTACAACGACAACAAGGTCGACAAGATCAACGCCTTGCCGTCTGCGCTGTACACCAGCACGATCAATCCTTCGGCCACCGCACTCATCAACCGTTACTCGGTCTGGCAGCTGGAGAACAGCACGCCCAAGTTCCGTTCGGTCCTCAGCGCCTACTGGGAATCGAGCCGCTTCAGCGTGAACTTCCGCGAGAACTTCTACTCGAAGGTCTCTTCGCTGGCCGCAGCGCCTGCCGGTTGCGATTGCTCGGGCGATATCGAGACCCCGGTCAAGTCGGCCTTCATCACCGACCTCGAACTGGGCTTCAAGGCCACCGACATGATCAAGTTCTCGATCGGTGCGAACAACCTGTTCAACAAGTACCCGACCAAGACGCCCAAGGAGATCCGCGACGCATATCTCAGCATCGCCTCGACCTCCTACGCCAGCAGCGTCTACCCCACCATCTCGCCCTACGGCATCAACGGTGGCTACTACTACGCTCGCGTGAACGTGAACTTCTGATCGCGCGCGTGAACTGACAGCCAGGCCGCTGCATTGCGACGAAAAATTATCGTCAGAAATGCAGCGGCCCCATGGCGGAAATCTTCGTTTCGTTCGTTTCAACAGACAGGACGGACCACTTTCACAACGCAGCAATGTACCCGACCCGATCCGGGACAGATCGGAGCGAGTTCCTGCACGCGTTCGTGATCCGCACCGACTGCACTGCCATTCTCCAAATTCGCCGCGCCGTCACGCTCTGACCGCAGGCAAGACATTCGACAGGGAGTTCCATCAATGACCGACCTCGAGACCGAACTGGCCGAAACCATCGCGCCCGAAATCCGCGATGATCTGATGGGCCGCGGCTACTCGCGCCGTCACCTTGGCCGTATTGCTGCGCTTCTCGGCGGCGGTGTTGCTCTCGCGGGCACCGCAGGGACCGCATTTGCTCAGCAGTCGGCCAAGGCCGTAGTCGGCGCCGTGCGTATCGGCTCGAACGAATGCTGGACCGGGCCCCTGCCCGCCGGCATCGCCGCGGGCCAGAAGCTGGTCACAGAAGGCAATCGCTACGAGCCCGATGACGAGCACGAAAAGCTTTTTGCCGCCGTTGCGCAGGTCGAAGGCATTCCTGTCGAGCGCGTGACGGCATGGCCCGGTTCGAGCGATCCGCTCAACCGCGTCGCCGTGACCTTCGCTTCGCCGACGCGCGGTATCGTGACTGCCGACCCGACCTACGAGCAGATCTGGCGCACCGGCGCATGGCTCGGCGTGAAGGTCACCAAGGCACCGCTGACTGCCGACTATCGCCATGACGTGAAGGCCATGCTGGCCGCCGATCCGAATGCCGGGCTCTATTACGTCTGCTCGCCCAACAATCCGACCGGCACGCTGACGCCGATCGAGGACATCGTCTGGCTTGCCGAAAACAAGCCCAAGGATGCCATTCTCGTTGTCGACGAGGCCTACATCCACTTCTCCGGCACGCAGAACGCCGCCAAGCTCGCAGCCACGCGCGACGATGTGATGGTCATGCGTACCTTCTCCAAGCTGTTCGGCATGGCGGGTATGCGTCTTGGTCTGACGATCGCATCGAAGCAGATCCACGACAAGATGATGCGCTACGACGGCATGCAGGTCACGAACATGCTGCCGATGACCGCCGTTGCCTGTGGCACAGCCTCGCTGCCGCTCGCCGATCAGATCGCGGCACGACGCGGCCAGATGATCGCCGCGCGCGAAAAGACCATCGCCCACATCAAGAGCCGTGGTCTCAACGTCCTGCCCGGCAGCCACGCGAACATGTTCATGGTCGAATGGAAGGGCAAGACGCCCAAGGAAATGCAGGCCGCATTCCTCGCGCACAATGTGCAGATCGGCCGTTCGTGGAGCGCATATCCGCAAATGTCGCGCGTCACTGTCGGGTCTGCCGAGGACATGCAGAAGTTCTGCCTTGCCCTCGACAAGATCCTGATGGCCTGACGCATGTGATTACGCCGCATCGCCCGGCAATCGGGCGATGCGGCAGCATCAATGCATGGTATTCGCTCAACGCATACGATCGTTGCGCAAGCCAGCCTTCTCCTCATCCAAAAAATTCTGCTGGACCATGGCGGGTGTTCATCTGCCATTCGTTTTCCCGGTCAGTAACCCAACCGTCAACCGCGTCGACCGCACAAGCGGAGACCGGCAGAACAGTCGCGTGGCGGATAGGGAACTGACGGTTTCGGGGTCGGCGCAACCGATGCCGGAAGCCGATCCGGGAGAGAAACGAAGCAAGGTTCAGGAATTTGCGGCGGGCGTCCGGATCGGCCCTGTCGCGCGAGGAGAATAGAATGACGTTCAAGAACGCTCTGGTGCTGGCAGCCACTTCCGGCTTTGCCATGGCCCAGGCTCAGGTGGTTCATGCGCAAACTGCGCCCGCAGCCACCGACGCTGGAGACGAAATCGTCGTCACCGGCACCCGTACCGTGGGCCGCTCGAAGCTCGACAGCGCCTCGCCGGTCGATGTGATCACCGCCAACGACCTCAAGCAGCAGGGCACCACCGAACTCGCGACCGCACTCGCGAACTCCGTGCCCTCGATCGATTTCCCGCGTCCGTCCGCGACCGACGGCACCGATGCGATCCGCCCCGCCACCCTGCGCGGCATGGGCCCGGACCAGACGCTCGTGCTCATCAACGGCGTGCGTGCGCACACCTCGGCCTCGCTCAACGTCAACGGTTCGGTGGGCCGTGGCTCGGCCGCGACCGATCTCAACACCATTCCTTCGACCGCGCTGCAGTCGATCGAAGTCCTGCGTGACGGCGCCTCGGCGCAGTACGGCTCGGATGCGATCGCCGGTGTCGTCAACCTGCGCCTGCGCGAAGCCGATCATGGCGGCGGCGCGACTGTTACCTACGGGATGTACGACACCGACGTCGATACCGCGCGCGACAGCCGCCACGTCAACGGCGAAGGCACGATCACGGCAGCCGGCTGGCAGGGCATGAAGCTCGGCAATGACGGCTTCCTGACGGTTTCGGGCGAATACACCCACCGCAACCCCACGAGCCGTGGCGACGTCGATCCGCGTCTGGCCGATCCGATCGTGGACAATCGTTTCGGCGATCCGGAATCGACCAGCTACACCGGCTACGTCAATGCAGCCAAGCCGCTGGGTGACGTGTGGACGCTCTATGCCTTCGGTGGCTATCAGTACCGCAATTCGTCGTCGGCTGCTTTCCCGCGTCTGGCGACCGCTGCTGCCACTTACGGCCTTGCTGACCTGTATCCCGACGGCTTCCTGCCGATGATCAACACGCACTCCAAGGATCTTACGGCCACCGCAGGTCTTCGTGGTGAGGTCGCCGGCTGGAAAACCGACGTCAACGTCAGCTACGGGCGCAATCGGATCGACTACTGGACGCGTGACTCGGCTAATTACACCTACGGCGCTTCTACGCAGACCGATTTCTACGATGGAGCATCGACCTACGACCAGTTGGTAGCGGGCGTGGACTTCTCGAAGGAGTTCAATGTCTTCAAGTCGCTGAACGTGGCATGGGGAGTCGAAGGTCGCCGCGAGAGCTATCAGGTTCAGGCGGGCGAATATGCGTCCTACGGTTACGGCACCGAATACCCGAATGCGACGCCGGGCGCGCAGGGCTTCCCGGGCTTCTCGCCTTCAAACGAAGTGAACCAGCATCGCCAGAACGGTTCGATCTACCTCGATCTGGAATCGCAGATCACCGACAAGCTGTTCGTTGGTCTTGCCGGTCGCGGGGAAGACTATTCGGACTTCGGCACGACCGGCACCGGCAAGCTGACGGCTCGCTACGACTTCACGCCCTCGTTCGCGATCCGTGGCACCGCTTCGACCGGCTTCCGCGCACCCAGCCTGATCCAGCAATACTACACCTCGATCACTTCAGTTATTCAGGACGGTGGCCAGATCAACACCGGCACGTATCCTTCGACCTCCGCCATCGCGGAATCGCTCGGCGGCAAGGCGCTCGAGCCCGAGAAGTCGACCAACCTCTCGGCTGGTTTCGTCTTCCGCACCGGCGGCTTCTCGCTGACCGTTGACGGCTATCGGATCCACGTCCGCAACCAGATCGGTCTGTCGGAGAACATCCCCGTCACCGGCATCACCGGCGTCTCTGCAGCGCGCTTCTTCATCAATGGGCTGGCCACGACCACGCAGGGCATCGATGCCGTCGCGCACTACAAGTGGAACACCGACAAGGTCGGCAGCTTCGACTTCACGCTGGCGGGCAATGTCAACCAGATCAAGGTCACCAAGGTGCCCACGAGCACTCTGTCGACCCTGTTCGCGCGCAGCCGCATCCTGACTATGGAATCGGGTACGCCGGGCGAGAAGGTGACGGGCACCGTCGTGTGGACCGGCGGCCAGCTGGGCGCCACGGCACGCGTGACCTACTACGGCAACGTGCTGCAGCCGGGTACGACTGCCGCGAACGATCTCAACACCGGCAAGCGCGCGATCACCGATCTGGAGCTTCGCTACCAGCCCAAGGATCAGCCGTTCAACCTCGCCATCGGCGCGAACAACCTCTTGGATGTCTATCCCAAGAAGGTTCCCGCCGCGCTGAATACAACCGGCGTTACCGGTTTCCCGTACTACTCGCCGTTCGGGTATAACGGACGTTACCTTTACGTGCGTGCCAGCCTGAACTGGTAAGCACCACTTGGGCCATGCATCGCCCCCTAATCCCTTAAGCGATGCATGGCCCCCTTCCCTGTTTTCTTATATTCCCAAGGCTTTCGCGGAGATCTCCACTTGCGCGCCTTTCTTTTGTCCGCCGGTTCCCTCGCCTCAGTTCTCGCTCTGGCCCTGTCCTCTTTGGCGCCTGCCGGGGCAGAGGCCCCCGTCGCGTCGCCAAGCGAAACGGCCAAGTCCGTCCAGTCCGGTTTCGCGCGCCATGCCATGGTCGCGGCCGCCAATCCGTTGGCCACCGAGGCAGGTGTTGCCGTCCTCAAGCGTGGCGGCACCGCAATCGACGCAGCCGTCGCGATCCAGACCGTTCTGGGACTTGTCGAGCCGCAGAGTTCCGGCCTCGGCGGCGGCTCGTTCATGGTCTACTACGACGCCAGGACCCACAAGGTGACGGCTTACGATGGCCGCGAATTCGCGCCCGCCGGGGCCACCAACCGCCTGTTCGTCGACGATCGGGGCAAGCCCATTCCCTTCTACGATGCCGTGCTCGGCGGGATTTCGACCGGCGTGCCGGGCGCTATCGCCATGCTCGATCAGGCGCATCGCGACCACGGCAAGCTGCCCTGGGCCAGCCTGTTCGATCAGGGCGAAAAGCTCGCGTCCGATGGCTTCGAGGTCAGCCCACGCCTTGCCAAGATGATCGCCTCGAAGGCACCGCAGGCCAAGGCGCCCGATGCCGTGCGCTACTTCACAAAGGCTGACGGCGAACGCTATGTCGCGGGCGACGTTCTGAAAAATCCCGCTTATGCGCATACCCTCGGCCTGATCGCCAAGTTCGGCGCCTCCGGCCTGCTGACCGGCCCTGTCGCGCAGGACATCGTTGCGCGACTGCACGAAGGCCCGCGTCCCAGCACGATGACGCTTGCCGATCTTGCTGCCTATCGCCCGACTGTAAAACCCGCGCTGTGCGAGCCTTTCCTCGGCTACGTGGTCTGCACGCCGCAGGCGCCTTCAGGCGGTCCGGGGCTGCAAATGGCGCTGGGAATCCTTGGCCACACCGACATTGCCAAGCGTAACGCGAGCGACGAAAAAGCGTGGTTCGAATTCGCGCAGGCAAGCCGCCTCGCCTATGCCGACCGTGATCGCTACGTTGGTGATCCCGCTTTCGTGAAGGTGCCTCTCGCCGGACTGCTTGCGCCCGAATATCTCGCCAAGCGCGCCGCACTGGTCGGTGAAAAGGCGGGACCGGTGACCTTCGGCCAGCCTGAAGGCGCGCCGGATTATGCCGCAGACAAGACTCTGGAGCCGGGCGGAACCAGCCACTTTATCGTGGTAGATCAGTACGGTAACGTCCTGTCGATGACGACGACGGTGGAATCGATCTTCGGTTCCGGACGTATGGTCGATGGGTTCTTCCTGAATAACCAGCTGACGGACAGTTCGTTCTCACCGACGGATCCCGATGGTGTTCCGGCGGCCAACGCGCCTGCCCCCGGCAAGCGTCCACGCTCCAGCATGGCGCCTGCTATCGTATTGAAGAACGGTCGTTTCTATGCTGCTGCCGGTTCGCCGGGCGGTAGCGCGATCCAGGCCTACAACCTCAAGGCCCTTGTCGCGATTCTGGGCTGGAAGATGAGCCCGCAGGATGCCGTGGCGCTGCCCAACCTTGTTGCCAAGGGGGATAAGTTCAATGCCGATCCGTTCCCGGCGGACATCATGAAAGGCCTTGCCGACCGCGACATGCCGCTCGACACCGCGCGCGGAGAGGAGTCCGGCATTCAGGCTATCATCGTGAAAAACGGCGGTTATCTGGGCGGTGCCGATCCGCGTCGCGAAGGCCGCGCCCGCGGTTTCTGATCTGGTCCCCTGCCGGCGGCGCGCCTCGCCAGCGTTCCGCCGGTAAACCGGGCTAAAACCGGCAGAGATGGGGTCAAGACCGGGTAGAGACGGGGCACAACCCGGCACAGACCAAAAAAAGGGGGCCTGAGCGCCCCCTTTTTCATATCCGTCATCGAAACGTTCGGATCAGGTGCCGATCTGGACCGATCCATCCGCCTCCCGCGTAACACTCACACCGAAGCCAGATTGCAGGGCATCGAGAAACACATCGGATTCGTTGAGTCCGAAACGGCCACCGATACGCATCTGTGCGACGGCCGGATCGCTGACCCGGAGCGGCTTTGCGCGGTAGCGATTGAACTGGGCTGCGGCCTCACCGATCGTCAGGCCATCGAACACCAGCATGCGGTCCTGCCACGAAGTGCGCTGCGCGATTTCCAGCGAGGTCAGCTTCGCAGGCACGATGGCCGCGCCATCGACGATCCGCGCGCCGCTGCCCGCAGCAACCTGTGCATAGCGACTGGCATCGCGAACCGAGACGACGCCTTCTGTCACAGTCAGATCCACTCGGTCGGGCTGGCGTCGCAGGGTGAAGCTGGTGCCAATGGCACGGGTAATCGAATCCCCGGTCTCGACTTCGAAAGGCCGGTCGGGATCGTGCGCCACGTCGAAGGTGCCTTCCCCACGTAGCAGGCGCAGGAACCGACGGTCGCGGGTAAAGGCGACTTCGACCGCGGAATCGGTGTTGAGATGCAGCGTGCTGCCATCGTCGAGCTGGAGCGTGCGGACTTCCCCGAAACGCGTTTCGATCTGCTCCCCGCGCGGCGCGAAAAGGTGTCGCGCAGGCCAGGCGCCCAGCAAGGCTGCCACGGCTACACCGCTGAGGATGACACCACGGCGCGACGAGCGGCCGGGGCGCACGTCCGAATCGGTAACGGGAAAATCATCCGGCTCGACCAGATCAGTCGGCAGATCGCGACGACGTGCCGCCTCATCGAACCGGGCGCCGAGGGCTTTCAGCCGCTCGGCATCCTGCCACGCACTTTCTGCTTGAGCGTAAGCTACGGCATGGAACGGATTTTCATCGACCCAGGCCATGATTTCGGCCCGTTCGTCATCGTCCGCATCAGGATACCGAACTGCGTGCCGTGCAGCCGTCTCCTCGATCTCCGCTCGTTCCGTTCTCCCCGGAACCTGTTGGTTCACCGCCGAATTCCTCGCGTTGCCTGCGCGCCTGCATAATGAGTGCAAGTGCCTTGGCCAAATGTTTCTCTACGGTAGAAACGGATAAACCCATCACTTCCGCTATTTCCGCCACCGATTTTTCCTGAACCCGGCGCATATGGAACGCGCGGCGTGCCTGGATCGGCAACTCGGGCAGGAAATTGTGCAGCCATCGCAGTTCCGAGCGCGCCTGCAACTGCCCTTCGAGACTGGTGTCCGCCTGCAGCAGTTCGGCATCGGCAATCTGCTCGAATGAAACCACCTTGTTGCGCCGCGCTTCATCGATCACGAGATTGCGGGCGATATTGTAAAGATAGGCGCGGCCGTGGATCACACGTTCCCATTCGACCACGGTCCAGGCTCGGCACAGCACTTCGGCGACCATGTCGTCCGCGTCCTGCCCCGCCGTCACGATCCGCACGAGGCGCGAGCGCAGCGCGGCCTGATGCGGCAGGATGACAGACTTGTACCAGTCCAGCTTGGCGCGTGTATCGCCCAATCGAAACCCCCTGCGACCCCGGCACAGTTACCCGTGCGCGGTTGAAACCATAAAGAAGCGCCTCTCCACGCAAATGTACGGATTTGTTATATCCTGCCCTGTGCATTCCATTGCACCACGCATACGCACGCCTGTCCAGCAAATTTGCGACATAAAATTGTCGCATGGACATTGTTCCTGCCGCAGTGCAAAAAAATCGAGCGAACCAATGGCGGTTTCGTGACGGCGGTCCGTTCTGGATGGGCAAGGGACGACGACGGCCAAAGGGGGGTCGGGTTGCGAGGTACAGGACGATACTGGCTCCTGTTGCCATTCGCGCCGCTGCTCATGGCCGAGGCACCCGACGCCGCGCAACAGGCGCACGTTCACCCGTACCGGATCGAGGCCCAGCCCATGGCGCAAGCGCTCACCCGATTTTCGGAGCAATCGAACTTGCGCATCCTGTTCCCGTTCGAGGGCGTTCAGGCGATGCGATCGCGCCCGGTCAAGGGACGCCTCGACGATCGCCAGGCGCTCGAACGCCTGATCGCCGGAACCGCGCTGCGGATCGCCAGCATGCGCGACAATGTGGTGGTGCTCAGCCTGCCGCGCAGTGCCAGCGCAGTTGCCGTAGGCGCGGCACCCGGCGATACCGACAATCTTCCTGTAAGTCCGAGGCATGGTCTTTCCCGGCCAATCACTGCGCTGGGCGGCCCTGCCCCCGGCGAGCAGATCGTCGTCACCGGCAAGCGGATTTCCGACAGCAGCGAGGCGGTAGGCAGCGGACACACCACGCAGACCGTTGGCGTGACCCGCAAGGCCCTGCTTTCCGCGCCGCCGGGGATTTCCGGCCTGAAGATGCTGGAGTACCTGCCCGGCTTTAATGTCCAGACCGACGGTCCGCTCGGCCTCTACGAGTTCGGCAATTCGGTTCAGGTGCGCGCCTTCAATCTCGACGAGATAGGTTTCGTGCTCGACGGTATCCCGATGGGCCGTTCCGACGCTTTCGGGGGCAGTCCGATCTTCCGTTATGTCGATAACGAGAACCTTGCGGGCGTAGAGGCCTCGCCGGGCGCCTCGGATGTTACCCAGCCGAGCTATTCCTCGCTGGGGCCGATGATCCGTTATTCGACGATTGCGCCGCAGGACGCGCCGGGCCTGTTCGCGGCGCAGTCGCTCGGCTCGGACGCGCTGCGCCGCACGTTCCTGCGCGCCTCCACCGGCAAGGTCGGGCCTTTCTCGGCCTATATCAGCCGGACCCGGCTCGACAGCGATCTGTGGCGCGGTGCCGGATCAATCGATCGTACCCATTGGGAAGGCCAGCTTCACGCCCGGATCGATGCTCATTCATGGCTGCGGCTGAAGTTCGTCGCCAACGACTTCGACGATACCGACAGTCCTTCGCTCACCAAGGCGCAGTACGACAGCACGACGCCCGATCTCGGCGGTAAGACCGGGCGCGATCGGGGCTATGTCGGCACGGTGCTCAACCTGCCCGAGACCGTGGTGGGTGTGCCTTATTCCAATCCCGACTATACCTACTACGCAGGCCTTGCGAAGAACGCGCGCAGCGATCGCCTTTATGGCGCGACGCTGCATCTCGAACCCGCATCCGGCAGCACGCTGGAGCTGACTACGTACCGCGAGAACAAGGCCGGCCATGGCGTTTCGCCCGACAGTTATGCCAACTCGCTGATCTATTATACGGAGCAGGCAGAAGCCGGGCTCGCCGTCACCGCGCCGCGCGGTGTCCAGTACGGTTATTCGGGGCTTACCGGGCATCGCCAGGGCGCAGTGCTCAGCGCCTCGCAGGAAATCGGCGACCACAGGATCGATGCCGGAGCCTGGATCGAGAGCGACCGCTATCACCGCACGCAGTACCGGCTCAATCTGGAGGATGGCGCTCCGGACGGTGCTGTGCTCGCCGATGAAGTCGTCTATTATCGCCGCAATTACCGCTCGCATCGTGACACGCTTCAATACTGGCTGCGCGATCGCTGGACGCCGGGTCAGGGACGGCTGACCATCGAGGCGGGCATCAAGGGGCTCGACATGCGCTATGGCCTGACCGGCTATCGCGATTTCGATGATTATGCCCATGCGGACGGGACGCCGGGGTGGGGACCGCAGAGCGGCAAGGCGCACTGGTCCGATGGCTTCCTGCCAAGCCTTGGCGCGCTGTACCGCCTTGATGGCGAGCGCACACAGGTCTTTGCCAGCTACGCACAGAACATGGCGATGCCCAAGGGCATGGATACGATCGCCTCTACCGCGTTCGCTTCGACATCCGCCTTTGCCCCGACACCCAAGGCCGAGCGTGCGCAAAATTTCGAGGTCGGCATCCGGACCAAGCAGCCGCGTTTCTATGCCGTGGCGACGCTCTACCACACCTACTTCAGCAACCTCATCAGTGCGCTCAGCGTAACCGCGCCCGGCGATGCGAGTGAGGTGGAAACCTACTACGTCAACGTCGGCGCGGTAGAAGCGCACGGGGCCGAAGCCTCGGCCACGGTCAAGCCCGCGTTCCTGGGCGATAAGGCCTACTTCACCGGCACGCTGACCTATTCCGATGCCACGTTCCTGGACGACCTGCCTGCAACTACCGTCTCTGCGGCGACGGCGATCCGGGGCAATCGTCTGCCCGACAGCGCGCGCTGGATCGTCTCGGGCAGCGCCACGGTGGAACCCACGCGCTGGTCGCTGCTCGGCGTGAGTGCCCGCTACACCGGCAGGCGCTTTGCCGACTATGCCAACACGCAATCGGTAGGCGGCCAGCTGGTCGTCGATGCCTATGCCGAACTGGCGGCATCCCGCAGGCTCGGCCCGCTCAAGGACATGCGCCTGCGCCTCAACGTCGACAATGTGTTCGACCGCGATGCGCTGTCCTTCATCAATCCTACCGTGTCCGGCGAGGCCACCTATCGGCCGATGTCTCCGCGCACGGTGCAACTGACGCTTTCAGGGGAGTTCTGATCCAATGCCTGTGACGAAGTCGGTATCCTGTGTTTTCGATGCACTCCCTGTCAGGAGTGCGCAGGCATGATGGAGCTTGTTTCCCAGTGGGGCATGCCTGTGCTGATGCTACTGGCGGCAGGTGTAGCAGCCGGTTTCGTGGCAGGCCTGTTCGGTATCGGCGGCGGCTTCGTGGTCGTCCCCGTGCTGTTCGTGATGCTGCCGCTGTTAGGCGCGGCGAAGTCCGAAATCGCGCATGTCGCGATCGGCACCTCGCTCGCGACGATCATCATTTCCGCGATTCGCGCCACCCATGCACAGGCCAAGCGCGGCGCGGTCGATTTCGAAATGCTCAAGACCTGGGCACCGTGGATCGTGATCGGTGACGGCGTGGGCGTGATGCTCGCCTCGCGCGTGTCGAGCAACGGCCTGGCGATGATCTTCGGTGTCGGCGTCGCTCTGATGGCGATCCATTTCCTCCACCCGGTGCTGCGCGAGAAGCGCGTATCCGATACACTACCGGTGGGCTATGCCCGCGTCGGCATCGCCGGTGGCCTTGGCGCCTTCTCCTCGCTGCTTGGCATCGGCGGCGGTACCATCGCGATCATCGTGCAGACCCTGTGCGGCCGCGACATCCACCGCTCGATCGCGACGGCTTCGGGCATCGGCGTCATCATCGCCATTCCCGGCACCATCGGCTTCATGATCATCGGCCTTGGTTCGCAAGGGCTGCCGGTGGGCTCGATCGGCTATATCAACCTGCTGTCGGTCGTAGCGATCTCGGCGACGTCGATCATCTCGGCGCCCTGGGGCGTGGCCGCAGCACACAAGATCCCCAAGCACATCCTGACGCCGGTCTTCGGGCTCTACCTGCTCTTCGTCGCCTTCACGATGATCCGCCACGGGCTCGGCTACTGATCGCCTGACCGTTCCCCCCGCACTGCCGCCCCCCCCAGCCCGGCGGCAGGGCAAAGTCCGGTCCGGCGGCGTTCATGCCCGCCGGACCGGCATTGCATAAGAGGCCAGACACCCGACATGCCCCCCTTCTCCCTTTCCCGGCGCTCCTTGCTCGGCACAGCCGGAGCAGGCGGTGCACTGGCCCTGACCGGCACGAATCCGGCGCTTGCTGCGGCAGCGGAGCAAGGCACGGCAGCTTATGGTGTCGATGTCGCCGATGTGTTCGGGCCGCCGCCGGGTGTCGCCCAGCTCAGCCGGAACGAGAACCCCTTCGGCCCTGCCCCATCCGCGTTGCAGGCGGTCGCACGCTATTCGGCGCAAGGTGCCTATTACGCCGATCGTGCAGTGCGCAAGCTGATCGCGATGATAGCTGAGCGCCACGGCCTCGAATCCGATCGCGTGGTGCTCTCCTCCGGTTCGACCGAAGTACTCAAGTGCGTCGCGCTGGGACTCGGCCGCAAGGGGACCATCCTGTGCCCCGAACTGTTCTGGGACACTACCGTCCACTATGCCGAGGCCAAGGGCGTCAAGGTGAAGCGTGTTCCGCTTGCCAGCGACATGAGCATCGATCTTGCCGCGATGAAGGCTGCGATCACCCCCGACGTCAGCCTGATCCATATCTGCAATCCCAACAATCCGACCGGCATGTCGCTCGACGGCGAGGCCCTGCGCGCCTTCATCCGCAGCGTCGACCCGCGCGTCACCGTGCTGGTGGACGAGGCTTACATGGAACTGACCGCCCGGCCCGACTACACGACGGTCGTGCCGCTGCTGAAGGAGCGCGCCAATCTGGTGATCTGCCGCACGTTCTCGAAGATCTACGGCATGGCGGGCCTGCGTCTGGGCTATGCGATGACTTCGCCCGACATCGCCGAAACGCTGCGCGGCTATCTGATGAGTTTCGGCGGCAATCTGGCGGGCCTCGCTGCCGGGATCGCCTCATACCACGACGAGCCGTTCCTCAAGGCCTCGAAGGCTTTCATCCTGGAATCGCGCGCCTCGATCATGGAGGTAGTGAAGTCCTGCGGCCTTGCCACCTGCGCGTCGGACACGAACTTCGTATACGTGAAAGTGCCCGATGCAGATGCGCTCTACCAGAAGATGGTCGAGGCGCAGGTCGATATCCGACCAGCCTATGGCAAATGGACCCAGTGGTCGCGCGTCAGCACCGGCCGGGCCGAGGACATCGCTCGCTATGCCGCCGTGCTGCGCGCTTACGTCGGGGCCTGAGCGGCCATTTGGAAATTCGCGGAATGCGAATATTTGAACAGGGGAAAATCGAGATGCTGCAGATCCACCGCTTTCTGCTGGCGAGCGCCGCGCTGATGGCGCCGCTCGCCATGACGCACGCGGATGCCGCCAGCGATCCGCTGCCCGCGATAACCCCGCAGGTTCTGGCTATCCAGAAGCAGATGATTACGCTCGACACCCATCTCGACAGTTCGGCCTCGCTCGACCTGCCGGGCTGGTCGGTGATGGACCGCCATGACGTGCATACCGACTTCACGCAAGTCGATCTGCCGCGCATGAAGGAGGGCGAACTCGATGGCGGCTTCTGGGCGATCTACACGCCGCAGGGGCCGCTGGACGAGGCGAATTATCACCGCGTGCGCGATTTCGCGGTGATGCGCGGGCTCTCGATCCGGCTGATGGTCGCCGCCCACCCCGACCAGTTCGAACTGGCGACCAAAGCATCCGACGCCGCGCGAATCCATGCCGAGGGCAAGCGCATCGTCTTCATGAGCATCGAGAACGCCTATCCGCTGGGCGAAGATCCTTCGCTTATCACGCTGTTCTACAAGATGGGCGTGCGCGAGACCGGCTTCGCGCATTTCCGCAACAACCAGTACGCCGACAGCTCCACGGATCCGAACGGCCCCAAGTGGCATGGCCTCAGCCCGCTGGGCATGAAGCTGCTGGCCGAGGCGAACCGGCTGGGGATCATCGTCGATGCCTCGCACTCCAGCGACGATGTGTTCGACCAGTTGATCAAGTATTCGACGACACCGGTGGTGCTCTCGCACTCGGGCTGCCGCGCGGTGTTCGATCATCCGCGTAACATCGACGATGCGCGGCTGAAGGCGCTGGCGGCCAAGGGCGGCGTCATTCAGATCAACAGCTACGGCGGCTATATCCACACCGCCAAGGCCAACCCTGCGCGTCAGGCAGCGATGAAACAGCTCTTCGCGATGATGCGCGAGGACAAGGACATGACCCCGGCCGAGCGCGAGGCCTTCCTTGCCAAGCGCCGCGAGATCGACGCGAAGTTCCCTGATACCGATCCGCCGACCTTCGACGAGTTCATGGCGCATCTGCTCCATGCCCTGAAAGTCGTCGGCCCCGATCACGTCGGCATCGGGATGGACTGGGACGGCGGGGGCGGGGTCAAGGGTCTGGAAGATTCCAGCAAGCTGCCCCGCATCACCGCCGCGCTGCTCAAGGCAGGGTATTCGAAGGCGGATATCGCCAAGATTTGGGGCGGCAATATCCTGCGTGTGATGAAACAGGTGGAAGCGGCGGCGCAGCCTGCACCGGCCTGATCGGGATTGCGAGTTGATCGCAATGCCCTGCGGATAACACCGACGACAGGCTTGGCTTTGGCACGCCCCACACTACTCTGATACCGGTTACGACAAATATTATGTCGCGTCTTTTCAAACGAGAGAATGCCGGTGCCCAGACTGACCCGTAGTGAAAGCCAGGCCATCACCCGCGTCAAGCTGCTGCAGGCGGCGCGCGAACTGTTTCGGCGCGACGGCTATGCGATCACCTCGGTGGATCGCATCGCCGCCCATGCCGGGTACAGCAAAGGTGCGGTCTACTCCAACTTTCCGACCAAGGATGCGATCTTTCTCGAAGTGCTGGAAGGGATCGGCACGGATGGGATGGAAGCGCTGATGTCCTCGCTCAAGGCCGATCCTTCGCGCGAGGAGGTGATCGCCACACTGTGCAATTGGGCGAATTACTGCTCGGGGTCCGGAAGCTGGGTGCTGACTATCCTCGAACATGTCCGCAGCACGACGCCGGACTCGCCCGCGCTCGTCCGCCAGCGCGACATTCTGACCGCCAACTGGCGCCAGCTTGCCGGATGGCTGAAGCAGCGCTTTCCCGCAATCGACCTGCCCGAACTGACGCTCGGCGCGCTGCTGTTCGAGATCGCCTATGCTCCGGCGCTGACCTTCGTGAAGGAGCCGACCACAGGTGAACTCATGCGTGTCGTACTGGAGGGCATTCTGCCCGCAGATGCAGAGGCTATAATTTGAGAATAGGTCTCATTAGTTTATCTGAGATATATCTTTAGGCTTGAAATCGGTCATACCCGGCAGTATCTGCGTGTTCGACACAAGCACTCGGAAAAACAGCAGGAAGACAGGCATGACCCATACGCTCGAACGCGTCCGCCACGAACTCAAGCGCCGCGCGGCCACCGTCCGCTCGGTCGAGCAGGTCACGCCTGCCATGGTCCGCATCACGCTGGAAGGCGAAGACCTTGCCGATTTCGTCAGCCTCGGCGCCGACGATCACATCAAGGTCTTCGTCCCCGGATCGGGCGAGATGCGGGACTATACCCCGCGCCGCTACGACAATGCCGACCGCTCGCTGGTCATCGACTTTGCCATGCATGGTGGACAGGAGCATGCTGGCCCTGCCACTGCCTGGGCGCGCGATGCCAAGGCGGGTGACGAAATCCGCATCGGGGGGCCCAAGGGCTCGATGGTCGTCTCGCCGACCTTCGACTGGTATCTGCTGATCGGCGACGAGACCGCCCTCCCCGCCATCGGCCGCCGCCTTGAGGAACTGCCCGCAGGCGCCAAGGTCATCACTGTCGCCGCCGTCACCGGCCCCGAGGAAGAGCAGGCTTTCACCACCGCTGCCGATCACACCGCGATCTGGATTCACCGTCCCGAAAGCGCCAACGACGATCCCGCCCCGGTAATGGCCGTGCTCGAAACGCTGAGCGTTCCCGAAGGCGACGGCTTCGTGTGGATCGGCACCGAGGCCCGCGTGATGCGCGCCGCCAAGGCTCATGTCATCGAGACGATGAAGCACAACACCAGCTGGCTCAAGGCCGCCGGTTACTGGATCAAGGGGCAGGCTGACTCCAGCGAGAAGTGACCGCTTTTCGCAAGCGATAACCCACACGAAAAAGGGCGCGGACCGCACGGACCGCGCCCTTTTTCGTGTGCAGAGAATACACCGTCACTTCGCGGGCGGCGTGTCCCCCTGCGGCGTTTCTGGCGTTTGGGCCGGATCGCTCCAGCCAAGGCCCAGCGCCTTCTGCACCGCGATATAGTCGATCGTCAGCTGCGCGCGCGTCTGCGCCACGCTGATCTGCGCGGAGAGCTGCTGGCGTTCGATGTCGAGCTGGTCGATCAGCGTGCTGGTGCCCGCCCGATAGCGCTGTCCATTGAGCGAGGCGGCATTGTCCGCGCTTTGTTCCGAGCGGACGAGACCCGCCAGCTGGCGACGGGTCGAACCGAACCGGGCAAGGCTGTCCTCGGCATCCTGCAAGGCTTCGAGCACCTTCTGGCGATACTGCGCAGTGGCCTGATCGCGCTGGGCTTCCGACTGGCGGATCGCTGCCGCGTTGCGCCCGAAGTCGAGGAACGACCAGTTGATCATCGGCGCCAGCAGCGTGACGAGATTGTCGGGATCAACCACGTCGCCGGGCTTGGTCCCACCCATGCCGAGGATGCCGAAAAAGCTGACGCCGGGCAGCGCCTTGGCCTTGTTCACGCCGATCTGCGCGGTACTCGCTGCCAGTGCCCGCTCGGCCGAGCGGATATCGGGGCGATGAGCGATCAGCGCGGCAGGATCGCCGATCGGCACCGAGGCGGGCGGCAGCGGCACGGGGGCCTCGGTCGCAAGCGTCGCATCGAGGGCGCCGGGCACGCGACCCGTCAGAACCGCTAGCGCATCCTTGTACATCGCGATCTGCGCATCGAGCGGCACGATCTGCGCGTTGGTGTTCTCCAGTTGCACCTGCAGACGCTCGACATCGAGCTTCGAGGCCGTACCGGCGGTATAGCGCTGTTTCGTCAGGTCCAGCGACTGTGCCTGTAACCGGGCGGAATCGCGGTTGAGCTTCGCGCGGTTCTCGACATCGCGCAGGTTCACATAAGTCTGCGCGACCTGTGCGGTCAGCGAAACCTGCGCGTCGGCAAGGTCTGCATAGCGCTCCTCCACCGTCGCGCGCGCAGCTTCCACGCCGCGCCGCTTGCCGCCGAACAGGTCCGGTTCCCAGGATGCCGTGGCGCCGACATTGTAGAAATCCACCGCGCCCTGATCACTGCCCGAACTCTCGCTGCCCGAACTTCCGCTTCCCGATCCCGAGCTGTCGTCCGACGAATTGCCCAACAGTGAACTGGCGCTGTTGGGCAGGATCGCGTGAAGGTACGAGCCGCTGGCGCTGACGCTGGGCAGCAGGTTGGCCTTGCCCTGATCGAGCTTGCCGCGCGCCTCGGCAATCCGCGCCTGCGCCAGATCGATCGAGGGGCTGTTCTTCAGCGCATCGTCGACCAGCGCGTTCAGCGTCGGATCGTTCAGCGTCTCCCACCAGCGGGCAAGGCCCGGCGCGGTGGAGATCGCCGGATCGTCGGCGCGCACGAAGGTGCCCCGCGCGGCCGCGTCCGAGGCGACCTTGGGCGGCCCGGCATAGTTCGGGCCGACCGTGCAGCCCGAGGCGAGCAGCGTGCCTGCCAGAAGTGTCCCGGCCATCAGCGGTGCGGAGAGAGGAGAAGTTTTACGCATCAGTGCATCGCCGCCTTGGGGGCGTCCTTGGCCAGAGGTCTCAACAGCAGGATCAGCGGCATGACGCCCATCGTCACGGCGCTCATCGCGAAGAAAATATCGTTGTAGGTCATCGTCAGCGCCTGCTGCTGGATCTGGTTGCCGATCATGCGGATCGCGCCCATGTCGCCGCCATAGCTTTGCGAGAGGGTGTGAACGTAGTCCTGCACGGCGGTCGTGTTGGCGTTCAGCGTCTCTTCCAGACGGCGCGAGTGGAACCACATGCGGTCCTGCTGGAGGATCGAGATGCCTGCCAGCACGAAGCTGCCGCCAAGGTTGCGCGCGGCGTTGAACAGGCCCGAGGCATCGCCTGCATCCTCCGGGGGGACCGACTGCACGCAGGCCTGGCTGAGGAACAGCATGCCCAGGATCGTGCCGACCCCGCGCATCAGCTGCGAATCGATGAAATCGCCGCCGACCGAGTCGATGGTGAGGTTCGTCTCCATCCACGCCGAAAGCGCCAGCGTCGCCATGCCGAATCCCACCGCGAGGCGGATGTCGATCACCCGCACGAGGCGCGGCAGGAACGGCATCAGCATGATCGAGGGAATGCCCGAAAGCATCACGATCTGGCCCGATTGCAGCGCATTGTAGTCGGCAATGGAAGAGAGGAACTGCGGGATCGCGTAAGACGTGCCGTAAAGCACCATGCCCAGCGCCATCGCCATGATGATGATCGAAGCGAACTGCCGGTTGAGCAGCAGCCGCAGCTTGATGACCGGACGGTTGGCGAACCATTGGCCCAGAAACAGCAGGATGAACCCGAAGACCGATATACCTGCCATCCAGCGGATCATCTCGGAGGAAAACCACTCCTCGCGCGCGCCTTCCTCAAGGAACACCGTCAGCCCGCCCATGCCGAGGGTCAGCCCGGCGATGCCCAGCCAGTCCGCCTCGCCGATCAGGTGCAGGTTGCTCTTCTGAGCCGGGAGACCGATCAGCAGCAGGGTGATGAGCACGGCGGAGACCGGCACATTGAGGAAGAAGGCATAGTGCCACGAGATGTTCTCGGTCAGCCAGCCGCCCACCACCGGGCCGACGATCGGCCCGAGAATGGCGACGACGCCGAACACCGAGGTGCCGATCGGCTGCTGATGGCGCGGCAGGCGCTGGGCGATGATCGTCTGCGCGGTCGGGATCAGCGCGCCTCCGGTTATGCCTTGCCCCACGCGCCCGACGATCATCATCCCCAGCGTCGTCGAGATGCCGCACATCACCGAGAACAGCGTGAAGATCGTCGTTGCGATCAGCAGGAAGGTGCGCAGGCCGAGCAGGCGCTCCAGCCAGGCGGAGAGCGGGATGATGACGATCTCGGCGACGAGATAGGCGGTGGAAACCCACGCCCCTTCCGTGCCGCTGGCGCCGATAGCGCCCTGGATCTCGGGCAGCGAGGAGTTGACGATCGAGATGTCGAGCGTCGCCATCAGCGCGCCCAGCGTGCCTGCGATCACCGCCAGCCACGCGGTCAGGTCGGCGTTCTGCGGCTTGGCAGCGGGCATGCTACGCCTGCCTCCCCCACCCTTGCCGTTGATTGCGGCGCTGGCCACGCTCAGTGCTTCCCGTCCTCGAACTGCTTCTGCTGCTGGCGGATGCGGTCGAGATCGCCCTTGGCGCCGCGCGTATCCACCGTCACCGTCACCGAGAGGCCCGGAACCAACAGCCTGGCGGCAGAAGGCGTCGCATCGATGGCGATGCGCACCGGCACGCGCTGGACGATCTTGGTGAAGTTGCCGGTCGCGTTCTGCGGCGGCAGGATCGAGAACTGCGCCCCTGTGCCCGGCGAAACGCTCTCGACATGGCCGTCCACCTCAAGACCGTCGAGCGCGTCGACCGAGATCTTCGCGGGCTGGCCGGGGCGCATCAGGGCCAGCTGCGTTTCCTTGAAGTTCGCCACGATATAGAGCTGGTGGACCGGCACCACCGACATCAGGCGCGTGCCGGGCTGGACGTACTGCCCCACCTGCACCGTACGATCGCCCACCCGGCCATCGAACGGCGCGGTCAGCAGCGTGGCGTCGAGGTTCACCTTCACCGAGGCAAGCTGGGCCTTGCCGGCATCGGCCTGCGCGTCGGCCTGCTTGATCTGCGCCTGCAACGAGGCGATCCGGCGCTTCTGCGCTTCCAGTGCCGCGCTCTGCTGGCGGACCTGATCGGCGGACTGCGCGGCGGCGAGCTTCAACTGCGCCAGCTGCTGGCGGGTTTCGGCACCGCTGGCGACGAGCGGCGTGTAGCGCGCCACTTCGCCGGCATCGTGTGCGGCCTGACTGCGGGCGGCAGCCAGCTGGGCCCCGGCCTGCGCGATCGCCGCATCCTGCTCGCGGATCGAAGCCTTGACATTCTCCACGCTGGCATCGGCCTGCGCGATCGAGGCCTGCGCCTGCGCGGCCTGCGCCTGATAATCGCGTGCGTCGATCCGGGCGAGTGGCTGGCCCTTCTTCACGTCCTGGTTATCTGCCACCAGCAGCTGCGAGACATAGCCGTTGACGCGCGGCGAGATCGCCACGCCATCGGCATCGATCTGCGCATCGTTGGTGGAAGCCATGTACTGGCCATAGGTCTGGTAGCGGATGAACCACACCAGCGCGGCGATCACGGCCACCACCAGCAGCGCCAGAAGGATCACCTTGGCACGGCCGCTCATCCGCCTTTTGGGCGCAGCGGGCTGGTCAGCGGATTCGTTCTGCTGCGGTTCGTTGTCCATCGACTGGGTTTCGTCTGTCATGACGGCTGGAAATCGTCCCTGTTGTTACCGCGCGGAAGGCAGCCTTGGCATATGCTGGACGACGTAAGTCGCATCTCCCGCCAAAGTTGCATTTGTCTCCTGCAATCCCATCCAGAGTAGCGCGCTATTGCATTGCAGCAACAGGTAATTCGCCGGAGCACGTTGGATCTGGAGGCCCGCATGCTCCCGTAGATCGGGTTCATGACGGTAATGTGCCAGAAAACCGCTATTTACGTGCATTTCCAACGAACCCGAATACTCGCTCGCATCCGGATACCGGTCTGTTCTACAAAAGGAGCGACGCCAGCGATTATTAACGCTGCGTCAAGGATATTGCCCTAGCAGGAATCCATAGGGGACGGAGCGGGACAGTTGATCAGTAACAGACAGCCGGACAGCGGGGCGAACAGGAGGCGCAAGTGGCCCTCCCGTCGCATGATGGTCTTCATCACTGCCATCCTGACCATGGGTATTCTGTTACTGGGCTCTTCCGTCATGGCCTGGCAGGCGCATCGCCGTCAGGTGCAGCTGACCGGGATGTACGATGACACCCTGAGCGTGCTGTCGGCCAACAATCATGTGCGGATCGGTGCGCTCAACGCGCTGCGGGGCGAGCGCGGTTATCTGCTCACCAATGACGAGGGCTATCTTGAGCCCTACACGCGTGGTCGCGAAGAGATGCTCAAAGCGCTCGACAAGCTCGATGCGCTATCCACCGAAACCCCGGAACAGCGCAGTATCGTCGCGGCCCTGCGCCAACAGACAGCCGCCTATCTCGGTCACATCGATACTGTGGACATGCTCAACCGGGCCGGGCAGCACGAGGCCGCCATGGCCGAAGTCATGACCGGCCATTCGCGTGTTGCCATCGAGGGGATGGACCGCCTGCTCGATGCGATCTCGAAGCGGGAACGGGCCCGGCTCGACGATTTCTGCACCCGCTCGCAGCAGGCCTATACCCTCACCATCGTCTTCGCCGGGTTCGTTGCCCTGGCGGGTTTCGGATTGCTGATCATGGCCGCGATCAGCCTCTTTGCCCTCAACCGCTCGCTCGAACGCGAAAAGAGCTATCGTCGCGAATTGCAGAAGCTGGCCTTGACCGACGAACTGACCGGCCTCGCCAACCGCCGCGCATTTCTGACCGAACTCGATCGGGCGGCAGCCTCCGCCCGGCGTTCGGGCGCACCGCTGGCCGTGGCGATCTTCGATATCGACCACTTCAAGCGCATCAACGACGAGCATGGACACCTGTGCGGTGACGAGGCCCTGCGCGAGGTCGCGCGTCGAGCCACAGATTGCATGCGGGGCGGCGATCTTGTCGCCCGCATCGGCGGTGAGGAATTCGCGGTATTGCTTCCCGCTACCTCGACCGAGGCTGCGTTGGTCGCCTGCGAAAGGCTCCGAAAGGCCATGACCGAGCATCCGGTGCCGCTCGGCAACGGCACGCAAGTGCGCCTGACGATCAGCACCGGCCTTGCCGAGATGCGCGCCGAAGATACCGCCGAGCAGACCATCGCGCGGGCCGATACCGCGCTCTATGCCGCGAAGCAGGCCGGTCGCGACATGGTTCGCCGCGCCGCCTGAACAGGTGCCCTCAGCCGCCGCGCAGCAGTTGCACGCCCCAGTCGCGCTCGAACAGATAGAGCAGCACTCTAGCCGCCTCGCCGCGTGGGCCTGACAGGCCGCCGTCGCGCTCGATCAGCAGCCGCGCATCGTCGTGCGCCATCGGCAGATACTTGGTGATCTGCTCCAGACTGGCGATGCGGAACGGGGTATCGCCCGACTGTTTCGTGCCGAGCAACTCGCCGCCGCCGCGCAGCTTCAGGTCTTCCTCGGCCAGCCGGAAGCCGTCCTGTGTCTCGCGCATCAGCGCAAGGCGCTGCTTGGCCGTTTCACTAAGCGCGCCGCCGCGCAACAGGAGGCAGACCGATTTCTCGCTGCCGCGCCCGACGCGCCCGCGCAGCTGGTGCAACTGGGCAAGCCCGAAGCGCTCCGCCTGCTCGATCACCATCAGCGTCGAGTTGGGCACGTCGACGCCGACCTCGATCACCGTGGTCGCGACCAGCAGCTTCGCTTCTCCGCGCGAGAAACGCTCCATCGCCGCGTCCTTCGCCTCGGGCCGCATCTGGCCATGGACGAGCACCACATCGTCGCCGAACAGCTCCTTCAGCACCGCGAAACGTGCTTCGGCGGCGGCAAGGTCGTCGTTCTCGCTCTCGTTGACCATCGGGCACACCCAGTAGGCCTGACCACCGCCCTCAAGGTGTCTCGACAGCGCGCTCACCACATCGGCGATACGGTCCACCGAAACGACACGGGTATCGATCGCCTGCCGTCCCGGCGGCAGTTCGTCGAGCTTGGAGACTTCCATCTCGCCGTACTGCGCCAGCGTCAGCGTGCGCGGGATCGGCGTCGCGGTCATCGCCAGCGTGTGCGGTGTGCGCTTGCCTTTGCGCGCCAGCATCAACCGCTGGCCGACACCGAAGCGGTGCTGCTCGTCGATCACCACCAGCGCCAGATCGCGATAGGAAACGGCATCCTGAAAGATCGCATGGGTGCCGACCACGATGTCGATCGAGCCATCCAGCAGCCCCATGAGCACGGATTCACGCGCTTTGCCCTTGTCACGCCCGGTCAAGAGCGCGATCTCGACGCCCGTCCCCTGCGCCATACGCACCAGCGTTTCATGGTGCTGGCGCGCAAGGATCTCGGTCGGCGCCAGCAGGGCGCCCTGCCGCCCCGCCTCGACCGCGATCAGCAGCGAGGACAGCGCGACCACCGTCTTGCCCGAGCCGACATCGCCCTGCAGCAGCCGCAGCATCGGCGCCGCCTGCGCCATGTCGCCCTCGATCTCGGCGATCGAGCGGACCTGCGCGCCGGTCAGCGAGAACGGCAGCCGCAGCTTGGCGCGCAAGGAACCGTCGCCGGTCAGCGGCGTGCCCTTCTGGCGGCGGTTACTCTCGCGCACCAGCATCAGCGCCAGCGCGTTCGCAAGCAGTTCGTCATAGGCCAGCCGGTCGCGCGCGGGCGCATTCGGGCCCTGATGCGCGGCGGGCAGCGCCTCGATCCAAGTGGGCCAGTCGGTCCTGGTAAGCAGGCTCGGCTCGATCCATTCGTCCAGCCTGGGAAGCACTTTCAGCGACTGGCGCACCATGCTGCCGATGCGCCCCTGCGTCAGCCCTTCGGACAGCGGATAGATCGGCTCGCACACCTGCCCCATCGGCACCGCGCCCGCTTCCGAGACATGCTCGGGGTGAACCATCTGCAGCATCTGCCCGTACTGGTCGAGCTTGCCCGCCACCCAGCGCGTCTCGCCCACCGGCAGCTGCTTCTTGGCGGTGTACGACGAGCGCCCGAAGTAGGTGAGCGTGCAGATATTGCCCTTCACGTCCTCTGCGATCACCCGGAACGGCCCGCGACCGCTGGGCGCGCGATGTTCGCGCACGGTGAGGGCGATAATCACGTTCTCGCCTACGCCCGCCTCGTCGAGATCTGCCACCGCACGGCGCTCCACGAAGCGGTCGGGCAAATGGTACGCCAGATCGCGCAGCCGGGTCAGCCCCAGCTTGTCGAGCGGCTTCTTGAGCTTGGGGCCGACACCGTCGAGCGTCTCGACTTCGGCGAACAGGGGATTGAGCGCATCGGGTCTCATGATGTCCGACCCTTTAACCTGAGTGACGAACGTTTCGCCAGCCCGTGCGGAACGCAAAGCACCCTTCTCCGTTGGAAACTCCTGAAACCCCAACCGAAATGGAGACGCCCATGCTTCTGCCGAACGGCACCGTGCTCGCCATCGTCGATGGCTCCCACTTCGAGCTGTACCGCAATACCGGGATCGAGGCCGAGCCGATGCTCACCGCGATCGCCACGCCCGAACTGGAGCCTACCAACTTCTCCGCCGGGCACCGCCGCAGCGACGAGCCGCGCCGCCATCAGGCGCGCACGGGCGACGGCAGCAACGATTCCTTCGACGAAAGCGCGCATGTGGCCGCCGTCACCGGCTGGCTCAACCGGCAGGTGATGGAGCGCGAGATCGACCAGCTGGTGGTCGTTGCCGATCCGCGTTCGCTGGGCGAGATGCGCCGCCACTACCACAAGTCGCTGAAAGGCGCGCTGGTGGCAGAAGTGCCCAAGACGATGACCGGGCGCCCGCCCGCAGAGATCGTGCGCGTGCTTCACGCCTGATATCCCCCTGACGGCCGACACCCAAGATCGGCCGCAGAGGCAGGGGCTGGCCTTCCAGACTCCGGGGCCAGCCCCCGACCTCCTCACTTCTGAATGAGCGCTCCATCGCCAAACCTGCCGCCTTGCCCTCCCCCACGCGCGGGAGTATCGGCGCTGTCATGACCGAACTCTCTCCCCGCTTCGCCCGTATCAAGTTCCGCGCCTGGCATCGCGGCACGCGCGAGGCCGACTACATGATCGGCTGCTATTTCGACCGCTTCCATGCCGACTGGACCGAAGCCGAGACCGCCCTGTTCGAGGAGCTGATCGAGGAAGAGGACGTCGAGATCATGGCCTGGGCGCTCGGCACCGAGCCGGTCCCCGAAAAGTACCAGGGCGCGATGATGGAGCGCATGCAGGTGATCGATTACGTCACCATTCCGCGCTGATCCTTTTTCGCCTATTTCCAGAGCCATGACCGACTTCCAGCGCATCCTCTCGGCCAAGACGCCGCTCACGCTTTCCTCGGTGACGCGCGGCAGTCAGCCGCTGGTCATGGCCGACCTTGCCCGCGCCGCAGCCACCAAGCGCGCGCGCGCGGTGTTCGTGGCCGACAACGAGGCGACGATGGCGGCGGTGGCCGAGGCCGCGCGCTTCTTTGCGCCCGAGTTGGACGTTCTGGAATTCCCCGCGTGGGACTGCCTGCCTTACGACCGGGCCAGCCCGGCGCTGTCGGTCAGCGCGCGCAGGCTGGCCGCGCTCCATGCGTTGCAATTGAAGCGGGATGGCGCGCAACTGCTCGTCACCACGTCGAACGCGCTGCTCCAGCGCGTGCTGACGCCGTTCCGCATCCGCGAATCCGTGCGCCTGCTCAAGCCCGGCATGGAAGTGGGGCACGAAAGCCTGATCGCCCTGCTGCGCCGTCAGGGCTACCAGCGCAGCGACACCGCTATCGACGCGGGCGAGTTCGCGGTGCGCGGCGCGATCTTCGATATCGTCCCCTCGGGCTTCGACGGGCACGGGTTGCGGCTCGACTTCTTCGGGGACGAGCTGGAAACGGTACGCCGCTTCGATACCGGCACGCAGCGCTCGGTCGGCTCGGTCGATCAGCACCTGCTGCTGCCTGCCAGCGAAGCGCTGCTCGACGAGGACAGCGTCAAGCGCTTCCGCAGCCGTTATCGCGAGATGTTCGGCGCCAATGCCACCGCCGATCCGCTCTATCAGGCGGTCAGCGACGGGCGGCGTCTGGCAGGCATGGAGCACTGGCTGCCGCTGTTCGAGGACCGCCTCGTCACGCTGCTCGATCACCTGTCGGACGACGACGTGCTGGTGATGGACAGTGCCGCGATGGGCGCCGCCGAGGAACGGCTGAAAGACATTGCCGACTATCACAAGGCGCGCCTCGACACCTCGGGCCAGAAGGCGGGCAGCTATCGCCCGCTGAAGACCGACGCGCTCTATCTAGCTGAAAGCGAATACGAGCAGGCCGTCAGCGCCAGCCCGATCCATCGCGCCGATCCCTTCGCCCAGCCCGAGAGCGCCAAGGTGCTCGATTTCGGTTTCGGCAATGCGCGCGATTTCACGCCCGAACGCGCACGCGGTGACAACGCCTATGAGGCGGCGGCAAAGCACTTGCAGGCGGTCGCGAAATCCGGCCGCAAGGCGATCCTCGCCGCCTATTCCCCCGGCAGCCGCGCGCGTCTCGTCTCCATTCTGGGCGAAGCGCTCGCACCGGAGCCGCGCGTTGCCGAGACCTGGCAGGAAGCCCTCGGCCTTGCCGTGCAGGGCCGCTCCGCCGCGCTGGTACTGCCACTGGAAACCGGGTTTTCCAACGATGTGATGGAAGTCGTCACCGAGCAGGACATTCTCGGTGATCGCCTTGTCCGCCGCAAGAAAAAGAAGAAGGATTCCGACGCCTTCCTCGCCGAACTGGCGGCACTGACGCCCGGCGACCTGATCGTCCACATGGACCACGGTATCGGCAAGTACGAAGGCCTTCAGTCGATCCCGGTCGGCAAGGCCCCGCACGACTGCGTGATGCTGACCTATGCAGGCGGCGACAAGCTCTATATCCCGGTCGAGAACCTCGACGTGCTTTCGCGCTACGGCAGCGAGGCGGAAGGCGTTGCGCTCGACAAGCTGGGCGGCGAGGCCTGGCAGAAGCGGCGCGCGCGCCTGAAGGAGCGCATCCGCGAGATCGCGGGCGAGCTGATGAAGACCGCCGCCGAGCGTGCACTGCGCGTCGCCCCCGCGCTCGAACCCGATCCGTCCGCCTTCCCGCAGTTCGTCGACCGTTTCCCCTGGCAGGAGACCGAGGATCAGGAGCATGCCATCGAGGACGTGCTGGGCGATCTTTCGTCCGGTCGCCCGATGGACCGTCTGGTCTGCGGCGATGTCGGCTTCGGCAAGACCGAGGTGGCCCTGCGCGCCGCGTTCGTCGCCGCCATGGCGGGCCAGCAGGTGGCCGTCGTCGCGCCCACCACCCTGCTCGCACGCCAGCACTATGCCGGGTTCGCCGAGCGTTTCGGCGGCTTCCCGCTCAATGTCGGGCGCCTCTCGCGCCTCGTACCCGAAAAGGAAGCCCGCACCACCCGCGAGGGCCTTGCCTCGGGTACTGTCGACGTGGTCTGCGGCACCCATGCAATCCTGTCGAAAACGGTGAACTTCAAGCGCCTCGGCCTCGTCATCGTCGACGAGGAGCAGCGCTTCGGCGTGAACCACAAGGAAAAGCTCAAGCAGCTTCGCGCCGACGTGCATGTGCTGACGCTCACCGCCACGCCGATTCCGCGCACCTTGCAGATGGCGATGTCGGGCCTGCGCGAACTCTCCACCATCCAGACCCCGCCGGTCGACCGCCTTGCGGTGCGTACCTATGTGATGGAGTGGGACGAGATGGTGATGCGCGAGGCCCTGTTGCGCGAACATCATCGCGGCGGACAGAGCTTCATCGTGGTGCCGCGCATCTCCGACATGGCCGAGATCGAGGACTGGCTCCACGCCCATGTGCCCGAGGTGAAGTACATCTCCGCCCACGGCCAGATGAGCGCAGGCGAAGTGGAAGAGCGCATGAGCGCGTTCTACGAGGGCAAGTACGAGGTGCTGCTCTCCACCACCATCGTCGAGAGCGGGATCGACATTCCGCGAGCGAACACGATCATCATCCACCGCGCCGACCGCTTCGGCCTCGCCCAGCTTTACCAGTTGCGCGGGCGCGTCGGCCGCTCGAAGCTCCGCGCCTATGCGTACCTGACGACACCTGCGGGGCGTGCACTGTCCGAAGTTGCCGAAAAGCGCCTGAAGGTGCTCGGCGATCTCGACAGTCTGGGTGCCGGCTTCCAGCTCGCCAGCCACGATCTCGACATTCGCGGTGCAGGCAACCTGCTGGGCGACGAACAGTCCGGCCATATCCGCGAGGTCGGCTTCGAACTCTACCAGTCGATGCTGGAGGATGCGATCCTCGCCGCCAAGGCGGGCGGCGTCGGGCTGGAGAAGGACACGTCCGGGCTCAGCCCGCAGATCACGGTCGAAGCGCCGATCATGATCCCGGAAGAGTACGTGCCCGATCTGGCGGTACGCATGGCGCTCTATCGCCGCCTCAACGATGCCGACAGCAAGGACGAGATCGAGTCCCTTTCGGCCGAAATGATCGACCGCTTCGGCCCGCTGCCGCAGCCGACCGCCAATCTCGTCCAGCTTATCCAGATCAAGCGGCAGGCGATCGAGGCACATATCGCCAAGATCGACGTCGGTCCGCGCGGCACGCTGGTCAGCTTCCACAACGACAGCTTCCCGAACCCGACAGGCCTCATTGCCTATGCCGCGCGATTGGAGGGTACGGTCAAGCTGCGCCCCGACAACAAGCTGGTGCTCCAGCGCGCCTGGGGCGATCCGAAAAGCCGCCTCAACGGCCTGCTGCAACTGACCAAGGGGCTCTCGGCCATCGCCCGCAAAGGCTGACGCCCGCCAAGAGCCAGACCCGCCAACCGACTTTCAGGACCACGCCGGAAACCGCCATGCCCTGCCTTTCGATCACTCGCCTGAAACTGCGCCACTGGTGGACCGTGCCCGGCTACCTGAAAGCCACCGGCACCGCCTCGAAAGCGCTCCAGGCAACCCCCGGCTATATCGACGGCTATATCGGCTTCAGTTCGGGGCAGGTCTACTGGACGATCTCGCTGTGGACTTCGCGCAAGGTGCTGGAGAAGTACCGCGCCAGCGACGCCGCGCAGGTAACGCTGGCCCGCCTGCCGAAGTGGTGCGGCGAACTGTCGACAGCGGCGCTCGATATGCCGATAAGCGAAGCGCCCGAACCTGCCGAGATCGCGCGCCTGCTCGATAAGCATGGCACGATCGAAAACGTGGTACGACCCACCGAGGCGCAAGCCCGCAGTATCGTCTGGCCCGACCGTCGCGTGCCGCAGATGGGCATGCGGATCAGGCCGATATAAGTCGAACTCAGGAAGCGCGCGCCAGCTTGGCGAACATCGCCGCGCTCATCGGCTGGGCGCGCAGGAAGCCCTGATAGAAATCGCACTTCTCGCGCGCGACGGCGGCGCGCTGGGCCTCTTCCTCGATCCCCTCCGCAATCACCTGAAGATCGAGCGCCCGCGCCACGCCGACGATGGCGCGAAGCACGGCAACGTCACGCTTGTCGGTGGTGACGCCCTCGATCATCGAGCGGTCGAGCTTGAGATAGTGGATCGGCAGAACCTTCAGGTAGCGGAAGTTGCAGAACCCCGCGCCAAAATCGTCGAGCGCGATGCGGATGCCCTGCGAGGAGAACTCCGCCATCGTCTGCGCCGCCATGCTGACGTCCTTGATCAGCGCCTGCTCGGTGATCTCCAGCGTCAGGCGGCGAGGCGGGAATCCGCTTTCGCGGATCAGGTCGAGCATCTGCCGGGTATAGCTGGCATAGGCGAGATCGGCGGGCGTCACGTTGATCGAGAGGCGCAGGTCGCTCGGCCAGTTGCTGGCGATCGCCATCGCCTTGCGGGCGATATGCTGCGAAAGCGGCGCGATGTGATCGGCCCGCTCGGCCAGCGCGAACAGCGCACCGGCCCCGATGCGGCCAAGCGTCGGGTGGTTCCAGCGCGCGAGCGCCTCGGCCCCGGTCAGCCGGTCATCGGTGAGGCTGAACTGCGGCTGGAACAGGATCTCGATCTCGTCGCGGTCGATGGCGCCGAGCAGATCGGCCTCAAGCTGCGCGGCACTGCGCCCCGGCAGCGAAACCTCCCCTTCGGCCCAGGCGATGCGCGCGGCGGGGCTCTCGTTGATATCCGCCAGGGTCTGGCCGAGCCGGTCGAGCATCGAATCGACGCTTTCACCCGTCAGCGCGCGAATAAGGGCGACGCGTGGCGACAGTCGCACGATGCCCGAGGGCACCGCGATTGGCCTTGCCACCTCCTCAGCCAGTTGATCCGCGACCAGATACCAGCGTTCGCGGCTGCAGGCCTCGTTGGCGACCAGCAGGAAACTGCCGCCCGCTGCCCGGGCGACCATCCACGGCCCATCCAGTTCTTCGGAGGCATAGTGCGAAATGCGGCCTGCGATCTCTTCCAGCAGGCCATCGCCTGCCTCAGCCCCGTAAGCGATATTGATCGCATCGAGGCGACGCAGGCTGAGCAGCATGGCATGGACATGCGCATCGGGCGGCAGCATCGCCTCGTTCGCCTTCCAGCTCTCGATCCGCTCCCGCACAGACTCTACCGCCGGAACCCCGGTCAGCCGGGTTTCAAGGGTTCGGGCGAGATTGGACGACGGCGACGGCGAAGGTGAACTCATGGGAGGTGGTCATACCGCCAAAACCCTTGCCAAACACTTCAAAATTCGACAGCCCTGCCCCGGTTCGGGACGTTCCCGCAGCTCTCCCGGCAGGGAGAATCTTGACAAGTCCAAAGGGACATTTGCCGATGGCGGCGGATATGCACAAAGAGCTGAAACTGGCGCTGGTCGCCTCCGAAACCCCCAAGGCACAGGACGGTCTTTCCGGCCTGCTGGCCGCGCATCCCTGGGTGTCGCAGGAGGAGGCCGATGTCGTGGTCGTGCTCGGCGGCGACGGCTTTTTGCTGCAGGTGCTGCACGAGATGATGGCGCGCGACCGGGTGAAGCCCGTCTATGGCCTGAACCTTGGGACCATCGGCTTCCTGATGAACGCGCTGCCGGAAGATGAGCCGATCGCCAAGCGCATCGCCGAGGCTCATGCAGTCGAAGTGCGCCCGCTGGAGATGCGCGCGGTGACGCAGGACGGGCGCCAGTTCGTCTATCACGCGATCAACGAAGTCTCCCTGCTGCGCGAGACGCGCCAGACCGCCAAGCTGGAAGTGCGCATCAACGGGCGCGTCCGCATGGAGGAGCTGGCGGGCGATGGCGTGCTGGTGGCGACCTCGGTCGGCTCGACCGCCTATAACCTTTCGGCCAACGGACCGATCCTGCCGCTGGGCGCCCGGATGCTTGCCCTCACCCCGATCAGCCCGTTCCGCCCGCGCCGCTGGAAAGGTGCAATCATTCCCGAAAGCGCCGTCGTCGAGTTCCGCGTGCGCGAGCCCGGCAAGCGCCCGGTTGCCGCCGTCGCCGACCAGCGCGAAGTGCGCGACATCGCCGAGGTGCATATCTCCATCGCCCGCGAGCGCACGCTCACGCTGATGTTCGATCCCGGCCATACGCTGGAGGAGCGCATATTTGCCGAGCAATTCCAGACAGGTGAGCCTGTGGAAAAGTTTTCATGACATTTTCGGGAGGAAGTTGTTGCCAAGCCCGCTGAGCCTGTTATAGGCGCACACCTGCCCGGCAGTGGTGACACTGACAGGCTGCTCCCCGATAGCTCAGCGGTAGAGCATTCGACTGTTAATCGAATGGCCGTAGGTTCGAATCCTACTCGGGGAGCCAACATCCTTCCACTGGAAAGGATGACGCAAAAGCGGCCTTCGGGCCGCTTTTTTCGTTTCCGCTCAAGGCGCATGAGCCAGTCCCATACTGGTCCCGTCACCCGCACACGATCGCTGGGGCACGCAACATTGCATGCGATTCTTGCAATTGCGTAAAACTCACCTCTCTGCGAATGAGCATTCGTGCTGCAATGCAGCAATTTGAAGACAGAGGGAAACATGACCGCCACCGCCCGCAAGCTCTACGATCTGGACGCCACCTTCACGGCTGCTCCGACACCTGCAATTGTGCGCAACGATCGTCTGGCAGACAAGGCCGGGCGGCTGTTCGCAGGGCTGATGAAGGCGATCGCCAATACGGCGGACGAGCCTTTCCTCTGATCCGAAACGTCTTTGCAAGGACACGAACAGGGCGGCCACAGGGTCGCCTTTTTCGTTTGAGGATGGCATTCTTGCCCCCCAGGGCCTTTCACGACACACGGCATAAAATCTGATGAACTATTTCGCCCACGCCCTTGCCGCGCTGATCTTCCAGATCCTGATCGGCAGGACCACTGGACGATGGTGGACGGGCGCGGCGATCGCCTGCGCCTATTTCATCAGTCGCGAACTGACGCAGGCCGAATATCGCTGGATCGAGCATTTCGGCCACGGATTGCGCGCGAACATGCCCTGGTGGGGCGCGCTGGACTTGCGGGTCTGGACCACCTGGGACCAGTGGGTCGACTGGATCGGCCCCATCGTGGTGACCTGCTTACTGGCTGCGATCATGACGCGCCGCAGATAAAACAGGCCCGCGTTTCATAGCCCCCAAATTATCGAATATGCCTGTCCCCGCTCAAAGGAGGTCAGAATGGCAAATTCAGAAGTTGAAAATCGACTTGAGGCGTTGGAACATGAAGTGAAGCAGCTTCGTTCGCAAATGAACGAACTACTTCAAGCGGCAGGAAAACCCGCACGCAATCAGCGAAAACCACCAGTTGGTTAAAAAAACGCGGCCGGATCTCTCCGGCCGCGCCATTCCCGCGATCGATCCGGCGCCACTCGGTGAAGGGACGCCGGATCGTTCAGGGTTCCACGGATCAGAAGTGGAAGATCACACCGGCCATCGGGCGGATGCTGTCGAAGTCGTAGGTGTCGACCTCGAAGCGCAGGCGCACGCCCGCGTTGTCCGTCAGACCACCAAGACCGATGTCCTTGGGGCCGACTTCGGCGCCGACGCCGTAGATCCAGTCGCTCTTGTCGGCATAGGCACGCTTGCCGTTGACCCACTCGTATCCGGCGGTGGCGTAGATCATGCCGCTGGTGCCGGCACGGGCACCGAGGCGACCCTTGACGCCGTATTCCCAGCTGATGTCGTTGAAGCCCTTGGCAGCGTTGCCTTCAACGCCCACGAAAGCGGGGCCGATCGGCACGTTCACACCGGCCACGCCCTGGATCAGCGCGCCGTTCATCTTGCCACCGCGCGGCGAGCCGAACTCGCTCGACTTGTCGTAGCTGTCGTAGCCGCCCATCACGCCGACATAAGGCTCGATGCCGAAGGCCTTGGAACCGTCCGGCGAGGTGGCTTCGGTGCTGGTGCTCGTGTCGGTGCTCGATGCGTCCTGCGCATAGCTGGCAACCGGGGCAGCAGCGGCAATGGCCACTGCAAGAAGGGCAATCTTTTTCATAGTCTCGACTCCTCGGGACGAAACCGCCGGTATTCAGGCCGGACGATCCCGCTTCCGTTTCCATTCGAGCGGTTGGAGAAGCCCCTTGCGACGTACTGAAGGCGCCTCACCGAAGTGCAGAACCCCCTCGGCATAAGCGCACATTCGCGCTTGTGCCGTAACTCTCGCTACCATTCGTGAACCGAACCGTACCGACGGTGCAGAATGGGCTTTGCAACCTACCTGAAAAGGCCGCAACCCTCTGCAATCCATGAGCTATATCAGCTGTGTCGGCCTCATGACCTCTCTAACCATCTCGCCGGATAAATGACCGGGCGGGGGTAAGAGTTCCGGCACGAATACGGAACATCAGGAACTGTGACTTTAGAGTGACACTTTCAGTTGCAACTAACTGCGCAGCTTGGGCCGAACACGGATCGCCGCAAAAAGCACCACCGGCCAGAACCATGTGGCGATCATGTCAGCGCGCGTATCGCGCCACATCCACCCGCCATGGGCAAGATAATCGATACATTCGTTGAGGCACTCGGCAACGATCACCACGCCGAGGGGATGCCAGTGGCGCAGTGGCTTCTTCATCAGCAAGGCTGCGCCAAGCCAGATCGTCAGCCCCGCGTAGGTCTGCGCGAACTTGTCGGGCGCGGGGCATAGCGAGACGAGCCACCGGATCAGGTCTTCGTAAAGATACACGAGCTTCATGGGTATGGTCATGCTGGATCGCCGGGCCGGTGTCCACTGGGCCGGTGTCCACTCTCCCCCGGACGTCCGTCGCAGCCATTTCGACGAACGGAACACGCCCACGCAAAAGGGGCGGGAACCGGTCTGCCGATCCCCACCCCCTTTGTGATGTCAGCCTGGATCAGCGCGCGATCAGACGAGCGCGCCGTGGCAGTGCTTGTACTTCTGGCCCGAACCGCAAGGGCACATCGCATTGCGGCTGATGCCCATCTCGGCATAGGGATCGCCACCTTCCGGTGCGCCTGCCGGGGCGGTCTGACCGAACCCGACGGGCGCGGGCTGCGGGCCACCTGCCAGCGAGGCGAACAGTTCGGGATTGAACGCCGATCCGTCCCCGTCGTTGCTGTCATCGAAGCCGGTCAGCGGGTCGATGTGGCCGGTCAGGAAGTCCGGCAGTTCCGGCAGCGTCGAAATTTCGGGCATGCGCAGTTCGCTGATCGAGAGGATGCGCGTCACGTCCACGCGGATCGCATCGAGCATGTGCTCGAACAGACCGAAGGCTTCCTGCTTGTACTCGTTGATCGGCGTCTTCTGCGCATAGGCGCGCAGGAACACCACCTGGCGCAGCGCATCGAGCGTGGCGAGGTGATCCTTCCAGTGGTTGTCGAGGCGGTCGAGCAGGATGGTCTTCTCGGCCTGACGCCAGATCGCCGGATCGTCGTTTGCCATCTTGTCGGCCATGTGCGCATCGGCCGCGTCGGTCAGCCGCTGCTCGACGGTTTCGGGATCGACACCGTCCTCGTCGGCCCAGGCCGCGATCGGGGCATCGACGCCGAGGATGTCCTTGGCCTTCGCGGTCAGGCCTTCGATGTCCCAGTGCTCGGGATACGACCCTTGCGGACAGGCATCTGCCACCAGCGAGTTGATCGTCTCGTGGCGCATGTCGAGCACCACGTCGTCCACCGTCTCGGCATCCATGATGTCCGAGCGCTGCTCGTAGATCACCTTGCGCTGATCGTTCATCACGTCGTCGTATTCGACGACCTGCTTGCGGACCTCGTAGTTGCGCGCCTCGACCTTCTTCTGCGCGGTCTCGATCGCCTTGGACAGCCACTTGGAACCGATCGCCTCGCCATCGGCCAGGTTGCTGTTCATCATCTTGGCGAACAGGGTGTCCGGACCGAAGATACGCAGCAGATCGTCTTCGAGGCAGAGGTAGAACTTCGACAGGCCCGGATCGCCCTGACGGCCCGAACGGCCGCGCAGCTGGTTGTCGATGCGGCGGCTCTCGTGGCGCTCGGTGCCGATGACACACAGGCCACCGGCCTCGATCACCAGTCGCTTCTGCTCGGCCACTTCCATCTTGATGCGGGCGATGGCCTCCTCGCGCTCGGGCCCCTCGGGCATGTCGCGCAGTTCGTCCTCGACGCGGAACTCGACGTTGCCGCCCAGCTGGATGTCGGTGCCGCGCCCGGCCATGTTGGTGGCGATCGTCACCGCGCCGGGGCTGCCCGCCTGCGCAACGATATGCGCTTCCATCTCATGGAAACGCGCGTTCAGCACCGAGTGCTTGACGCCTTCCTTGTTGAGGAAGTCCGAGAGCAGTTCCGACTTTTCGATCGAGACGGTGCCGACCAGCACCGGCTGACCGATCTCGTGCTTTTCGCGGATCAGCTTCGCGATCGCCGCGAACTTGTCGAGCGTGTTCTTGTAGAACTCGTCCTCTTCGTCGATGCGTTGGATCGGCAGGTTGGTGGGGATCGTCACCACGTTCATTTTGTAGATGTCGTAGAACTCGCCCGCCTCGGTCGCCGCCGTGCCGGTCATGCCCGAAAGCTTGGGATACATGCGGAAGTAGTTCTGGAAGGTGATCGAGGCCAGCGTCTGGTTCTCGGGCTCGATGTTCACGCCTTCCTTGGCCTCGACCGCCTGGTGCAGGCCGCTCGACCAGCGACGTCCGTCCATCATGCGGCCGGTGAACTCGTCGATGATGACGACCTTGCCGTCCTTGACGATGTAATCGGTGTCGCGCTTGAACATCATCACCGCCTTGAGCGCCTGCTCAAGGTGATGCACGACCAGCGTATTTTCGACATCGTAGAGGTTCGAGCCGACCAGCAGGCCCGCCTCTTCGAGCATGCGCTCGACGCGCTCCACGCCGTCCTCGGTCAGGGTGATCGACTTTTGCTTCTCGTCGGCTTCGTAGTCCTCCGGGGCGAGTAGCTTCACGACCGCGTCGACCGAAATGTAAAGCTCGCTCTTGTCGTCGGTCGGCCCCGAGATGATCAGCGGCGTGCGTGCCTCGTCGATCAGGATCGAGTCCACCTCGTCGACGATCGCGTAGTTGAAGGGGCGCTGCACCATCTGGCTGCGCTCGTGCTTCATGTTGTCGCGCAGGTAGTCGAAGCCAAACTCGTTGTTCGTGCCGTAGGTGATGTCGGCGGCATAGGCCTCGCGGCGCTCGTATTCGCCAAGGTTGGGCACGATCACGCCAACGGTCAGGCCGAGGAAGCCGTGGAGCTGCTCCATCTGCTCGGCGTCGCGGCGGGCAAGATAGTCGTTCACGGTGACGACGTGGACGCCCTTGCCTTCCAGCGCATTCAGATAGGTCGGCGCGGTCGCAACCAGCGTCTTGCCTTCACCGGTGCGCATTTCGGCGATCTCGCCGCGATGGAGCACCATGCCGCCGATCAGCTGCACGTCGAAGTGACGCATGCCGAACACGCGCTTCGAGGCCTCTCGCACGGTAGCGAAGGCTTCGGGCATGATATCGTCGAGCGTGGATCCTGCGGCCAGCATCGCGCGCAGCTTGGGAGTCTGGGCCTTGAGTTCCTCGTCGCTCAGCGCGCTCAGCACCGGTTCGAAACCGGCGATCTGGGCAATCACCTTGTCGAGCGACTTGACGTAACGCTCGTTTGACGAGCCGAAGACGGACTTCATGAGAGAGCCGAACATGGCCTTGGTATCCCTGTTTTCTTTAGATTCGATATGGGTGGCAGGCGGAACCGGACGGAGGTGGCGGCGCGGGGTTCACGCGCAACAGCGACACGGGTCTCGCAGGACACGCACGCCGGACCTTCAGGGCCGCGCGCGGTCGGGAATGGGGTATGACGCGCTCGCGCTTATTGCAGCGCGCGGTCGCTGCCGGTCTGCACCGTCAGGGGACGGCGGGGCGCGAAGCCCGGAAGTTCGGCAGGCGCATGGCGACGGGTATTGCTGAACCCCGGTTCGGGCAATCGCGCGAGCGCGATAGGCGCGCGCGGCGCCTTCAGACTCTCGACCAGACTGTCCACCTGAGCGCCCAGCCCCAACTGCACGCTGGCGACAGGCACCATACGCGCCTCGGCAGGGCCGATCTGCGCGACAAGGCCCGTCAGCAGGGCAAGCAGGGTCAGGACGAAGCGGTTCGCCATGGCGACGAGATAGGATGCGCGAGAGGCCCTGTCCACCGCGAATGCGCTTTATCCTGCAATCATAGACGCGTGCAGCGAACAATGGATGCCCGGAAACTCGTCACGGTACGGGATCGATCGAAATCGAGTTCTTGACCGTGATCCGCCGGGGGACGGGATTACCCTTGTCATCATGGAACGGCGCATAGGTGGATTTGCGGCAAGCCGCCTCCGCCTGTTCTTCGCGCCCCGCGAACATGCCCGTGGCCTCCACCATCCGGCAATTGGCGACGCTGCCATCTGCCTCGACGTCCACGATCATCGTCGTGGCGCCCGGGGCAAGATGCCTGCCTTCTTCATCCTGCGTCCATTTCACGGCTGTGCTGTACGTGCCCGCGACGGCCCGGCCCTTGTTGTCTGTGGCGGGATAGAACGTCGCCCGCTCGGCAAGGCGCGCGCACGCCGTCTGGTCGAGTTCATCGTTTCCGCTGGACGAGGTGACGGTGCAGGTCGTCACTCGTCCGTCCGCGCCCACCGTCAAGCGTACACCGGTACGCCCCTGAGCACCGCCCTTGGGATAATCGTCGGGCAGAACCCATGCGCCGGGATTGCCATTCGGACGCGGCCCTTGCACCTTGCCCTGCGCGCTTTCCCGGATTTGCTCGGCGCCGGTGATCGGCACCGACGAGGCCATCGCGGCGCTGGCCACTCCCGACATGGCCAGAAGAGCCACCATTGTTTTCGATATGTTGTTCATTTCGCCCCTGAATATCTCGCCTCAGCTTTATCCCGCCGCAGTTTTATGAAGCGGGAAGGAATATGACCAGAAGGAATTGAAGCCTTGCGGTCAGGGCCATGGGTGACGACACACGCCCCTGTTCTGTCGCACCTCTTTTGCGATGCCATTTTCCTACATGGATCCCGGCGCGGTAAGTTGCACATCATGTCCGCAACTCTCCGCCTCGTGCGCCGCAAGGTGACACTTTCGTTCTCACGAAACAGCGGCTTTTCGCCGCGAGGAGACACGCTCCACGGGCAAGGTGACACTTCTCCTCTGGACCGTGTCAACTGTGTCAACCTGTCACCTTGCGAGGGCTTGTGTTCCGCGCTCCGCCAAGCTCCCTTGACCTGTCCCGCCCACGCGCTAGGCAACCGGCCATGGCCTATCCCACCTCCCCGCTCGCTCAGCCCTTCCCCGCCCTTCCCGCCATCGCGGGCGTGACGCCGCATGTGGTGCGTGCCGGCTACAAGGACTGGGGCCGCTGCGACCTCACTTACGTCTCGATGGACGAAGGGACGAGCGTGGCAGGCGTGTTCACGAAGAACCTGTGCTGCTCCAGCGAGGTCGAGATCGGCCGCGCCAATATCGCGCAAGGCCAGGCCCGCGCGCTGGTGGTCAATGCGGGCAATTCGAATGCCTTCACCGGCTATCGCGGGCGCGAGGCGGTGGAGCAGATCATGGCGCAGGTCGCAGGTCAGATCGGCTGCCCGAAGGAACAGGTCTTCGTCTCCTCGACCGGCGTGATCGGCGTGCCGCTGCCCAAGGACAAGGCGCGCGAGGGCGTCGAGAAGGCCCTGACCGCCGATGCCTGCACCTGGGAAGAGGCCGCGAACACCATCGCCACCACCGATACTTTCGCAAAGGGCGCCACCGCCACCGCGATGATCGGCGAGACCAAGATCACGATCAGCGCGATCATCAAGGGTTCGGGCATGATCGCGCCCGACATGGCGACGATGCTGGGCTACCTGTTCACCGATGCCGCGGTCAGCCCGGCGTTCCTGCAGGCCTGCCTCTCTTCGGCGAACCTGCGCACGTTCTCGTGCATCACCGTCGATTCCGACACCTCGACCAGCGACACCGTGATGGCCTTCGCCACCGGCAAGGCGGGCAATACGTCGCTCACCTCGATCGAGGACGCCGGAGCCCACGCCTTCGCCGCCGCCGTCCACGACGTCTGTCGCCAGCTTGCCCATCTGGTGGTGCGCGACGGCGAAGGCGCGCAGAAGTTCATCGCCGTCACCGTCTCCGGCGCAGTCTCGGACGAGAGCGCGCGCACGGTCGGCATGGCCATCGCCAACTCGCCGCTGGTCAAGACCGCCATCGCGGGCGAGGATGCCAACTGGGGCCGCGTGGTCATGGCGGTCGGCAAGGCGGGCGAGCCTGCCAACCGCGATACGCTTTCCATCGGCTTCGGCGGCATCTGGTGCGCCCGAGAGGGCCTGCCGCTCGCCGACTACGACGAGGCGCCGGTCGCTGCGCATCTGAAGTGTCAGGACGTGACCATCGAGGTCGATCTCGGCCTGGGCGACGGCACCGCCACGGTGTGGACCTGCGACCTGACGCACGGCTACATCTCGATCAACGCAGATTACCGGAGCTGAGCGCCATGGCTGCGCATTTCATCCTCTGGGGCCGCCCCAACTCGCACAACGTCAAGAAGATTGCGTGGTTCGCAGTGGAGCTTGGCCTGCCCTTCGAACGGCGCGACATGGGCGGGGCTTTCGGCTACTCCGACGAGTATTTGGCGAAGAACCCAAACCGCCTCGTGCCGATGATCGAGGACGGCAAGATCGCGCTGTGGGAATCGAACGCGATCCTGCGCTACATGGCCGCGGAATACGGCGGCGAGCGCTGGTTCGCGCGCGACCCCATCGACCGCGCCCTCGCCGACCGCTGGATGGACTGGCAGTTCACCTATGCCGACGGTCAGCGCCTGCCGTTCCTGTCTATGGCGCGCATCCCGCAGGACAAGTGGGACATGGCCGCGATCGATCGCGACGTCGTAACCTGCGCCTCGCACCTCGCCGTCCTCGAAGCGCATCTGGCCCAGAACCAGTGGCTCTCCGGCGGCCAGTTCGGCATCGGCGACATTCCGATGGGCTGCTACATCCACACCTGGTTCGCCCTGCCCTACCAGAAGCCCGAGTTCCCGAACATCGCCGAGTGGTATGCCCGCCTCCGCGAGCGCCCCGGCTTTTCCGAACACGTGATGATCCCGCTGACCTGAGGACCAAAGCGCCCCATGACCAATCTTGCCCGCCTCACCCCTGCCGTCGAAGCCCTGATGCGGCAGGCCAGCGAGCAGGCGATCCTGCCGCACTACCGCACGCTCTCGAGCGACCAGATCGACGCCAAGGCGCCCGATGACGTCGTGACCGTGGCGGACAAGGCCAGCGAAGCGTTCCTGACCGAGCAGCTCTCGGCGCTGCTGCCCGATGCCGTGGTCGTGGGCGAAGAGGCCGTGTTCGACGATGAAAGCCGCATGGCGCCCCTTAAGGACAGCCTGTGCTGGATCGTCGATCCACTCGACGGCACCAACAACTTCGCGGCAGGAAAAGCCCCGTTCGGCGTGCTTGTCGCGCTGGCGGACAAGGGCGAGACGCTGGGCGGCTGGATTCTCGACAGCCTGACCGGACGCTTCTGCTCCGCCACGCCGGGCGGCGGCGCGTGGATCGACGGCGAGCGTGTTACCGCGCGCACCACCGGCGAGGCCAGACCAGTCGCGGCGATCTCGACGATCTTCATGAACCCGGCAGAGCGGGCCGAAGTCAGCGCCCACGTCGCGCCGCACTACACGCTGGTCGACATTCCGCGTTGCGCCGCCGAGCAGTATCCGCGCCTGATGCTCGGCCAGAACGACATTGCCGTGTTCAACCGCACGCTGCCCTGGGACCATGCGGCGGGCGTGCTGTTCCTCAATGAAGCGGGCGGCAGGGCTGCGCGCGAGGACGGCAGCGCCTACCGCGTCGACGAATACGACCGGCGCGGGTTGATCGGCGCAGCCTCGCCCCGGCTGTGGGACGATTTCGCAAACCTGCTGGCCAAGCGCACGGCCTGAACAAAAGAAAACCCCTCCGGCCATATTGGCGGGAGGGGTTTCTTGTCTTCTCAGACAGCGAAGCGCGAGATCAGATCTCGCTTTCGATCCAGCCCTTGAGCGCGCTCTTGGGCGCTGCGCCGAGCTTTTCGGCAACCTTCTGACCGTCCTTGAACAGCACGAGGAAGGGGATCGAGCGCACGCCGAAATCGGCAGGCGTCTGGGTGTTGGCCATGATGTCCATTTTGGCGATCGTCACCTGACCGTCGAGTTCGGCGGCGATCTCTTCGAGCGCCGGGGCGATCATCTTGCACGGGCCACACCAGTCAGCCCAGAAATCGACGAGCACGGGCTTGTCGGACTTGAGAACGTCTGCCTCGAAGCTGGCGTCGGTAACGGCGATGGTCGACATGATCGAAAATGCTCCACAAAAGGATGTTGGTGACAATCTAGGGAGGAAACGACGCTACGCAACGCCCCTTTCTTCCAAGCTTTACTGCGTCGCGGCCAAGTCCGGCTTGTTCGCGGCGATAAGGTCGGCAGGAACCGCGATCAGGCGCGGCGCAGCGGTGTAGAGCAGCGCGGCTTCCACCGTGCGCCCCGGAAAGGTCACTTCCAGCGCGGCGACATAGGCCGCCATCTGCCGCAGGATAGCGCGCGGCACGGCGGCAATATCAGCAGGCGGGCGGCGCGAGGTCTTGAAATCGACCAGCCGCACATGCGTCGGCGTCACCACCAGCCGGTCGATGGTGCCCGCGACGACCTGCCCGCCGACGACGGCGGCAATCGGCACTTCGGCGAGCGATCCGGCCGCGAACAGATCGGCCCATGCGGGCTCCTCCAGTACCGTCAGCGCACTGGCTGCGAGTTCTCCACGCACCGCCTCGTCGAGATCGGCGGCATGGCGCTCCAGCCAGTGCAGCGCGGCCTCCTCACGCAAGCCTGCCGCCACATCGGGCAGCCGTTCGAGCAGGCGGTGGACCAGCGTCCCCCGGCGCGCGGCATCGCGACCGGCAGCGGGCGGCCATGGTGGATCGGGGGCTTCGTCTTCACCAAGTGCAGAGGGTGCTAGCGGGCGCGGCGGGCGAGGTTCGGCGGGCGGCTGTCGATCGAGCCAGCGCGGAATCGGTTCCTCCAGCGCCAGTTCGGGCACCTTAGCCTGGGTCTCGGCTGCGGGAGCAAACGGTGACAGCGCACCCCGCTCGCAGCGACTGCCCCAGATCGGATCGGCGACGGCGGCCTCTGTCGGGAAAATCTCGCGCAGCTTCGCGTACCAGCTCTTGGGCGCAGGAACGCCCTTGTCCCTTGAACCCAGCGCACCGCCCACGAACAGCGCTTCCTCGGCGCGGGTCATGGCGACATAGAGCAGGCGCCAGTGCTCCTGCTCGTCGCCGGTCTTGTTGTGCGCGATCTCGCTCTCGATGGGGCCGCGTTTCTCGTCCTTAGACAGCGGCGGCAGCGGAATGCGGCGGCGCTCGTTCGCCGGGTCCGGCAAGTCGATACCGCGATCGCGCGCGGTCTCGGGATTGCCGGTGGCGTCTGCCAGAATGACGATCGGCGCCTGAAGCCCTTTCGAGCCATGAACCGTCATCACCCGCACGAGACCCGAGGCGCCATCCGCCTCGCGCTTCAACTCGCCGTCGCCTGCGTCGAACCACGCGAGGAACCCTGCAAGGCTCGGCGTATCGGTCGCGACATAGGCGCTGGCGGCGTTGAGCAGCTCGTCGATGGGATCGTTGGCTTCGCTGCCGAGCCGCGCCGTCAGACGGCGGCGCCCCTGCCACGGTCCGACCAACAGCCAGTGCAGCAGATCCTGCGGTGTGCCGAAGTCGGCCTTGGCCAGCAGCTCGCCCAGTTGCCCGAGCAGAGTGGCGACCTCAGGCTCGCGCGAGGCTCGCAGATGGCTCCACAACGTAACGTTCCGCTCACGATATCCGAAACGAAGCAGTTGTTCCTGCGACCAGCCAACCAGCGGCGAAACCAGCAACGACGCCAGATTCAGATCATCCAGGGGCTGAACGGCAAAGCGCAGCGCCGCCACCAGATCCTTCACCGCCAGCGGAGCACCCAGACGCAGGCGGTCGACACCCGCCACATCGACGCCTGCCGCATGGAGACGCGCGACGATCAGCGCCGCCAGTTCCTTGCGCTGGCGCACCAGCACCATGATGTCACCGGCATTCGCGCGGCGCGTGCTGCCCTTGTGCAGCGTAAAGCCAGGGCCGTTGGGATCGAGCCATTCGCGCACTTGCGCGGCGATCTGGTCGGCCATCTGGCGGTCGGGCTTGGAGAGCCAGTTCTCCTGCCCCTCGTCCGCCTCGTCCTCAAGTTCGGCCTCCACCTCCCCCGCACCGCCAACCGGTTGCCACAGCGCGACATAGCCGGGACGCTGCTCGCCGACATGCGGTTCGGGTGGCGTGGAAAGGCCGAACTGCGCGTGACCGATCGCCCCAATCGCCGCGTCAACGAAATCAAGCACCGGTTGCGCCGTGCGGAAGCTGCGATCGAGCCCGTATTCACGAAGTTCGCGCAGAAGACCGCCTCCGCGCAACATGGCCGCATTGTCGGCGGCATCGGCCATCGTCTTGCGGACACGATCAGCCGCACGGCGGAAGTTCTCCGGGCTCGTCCCCTGAAAGCGGAAGATCGCCTGCTTGTAATCGCCCACGACGAAGAGCGTGCGCATCAGATCGCCGTGCTGCCCCTCGCCCGCCCAGAACTCGCCGGCGATGGCCATGACGATGTCCCACTGCGCCGCGTTGGTATCCTGCGCCTCGTCGACCAGGATATGGTCGAAGCGCCGGTCCAGCTTGTAGCGGATCCAGTCGGCCTGCTCGCGCTGCCCCAGAAGCTGCGCGGCGCGGCGGATCTGGTCATCGAAATCGATCAGCCCCTCGCGCTGCTTGGCCGCATCCCACGCCAGCGCGAAGGCGCGACCGAGCCGCAGCGCGGGCACCAGTCGCTCGACCAACGCCAGCCGCGCCCTGAGATCGAGCACACGGAAGATCGCCTCGCAGACCCGCGCGGCATAAGCGCCGTATTCGGGATCGCGCTTGTCCTGATTGGTGGTGGATTTGGGCTCGTCCTTGGCCGTCAGGAACACCTTGCGCAGGTCGTCGAACCCGGCGAGCCGCTCGGCAGGCGCCTTCTCGAGCCACGCGGTGATCGCATAGGCCGCCGCCTCGCCGGTCTTGGTCGCCCATTCGGCATTGACCAGACGACAGCGGCGCAGCGAGACCACGTCGAACGCCTGGTCAGCGCACATCGCCTCGACCATCGCGCCATCGGCATCGCCCGGCAATTCGAGTAGGCGCAGCACATGCGCACGCATGTCGCCCGCCGGCCAGGCACCAGGACCGAACCACGCCTCGCGCGCCTGTGCGCACCGTAGCAGGAACGCTTCCACGGCTTCAGGCCCATGCCGCATCGACAGCGCCTCGACCGCGCGCAGCAGCGACGGATCGCCGAGCGGATCGCTCTCGGCGGAAACCAGTAGATCGGCCAGCACCTGCCGCGCCAGCAGCACGCGCTCGCGATCTTCCATCGGCCGCGTGCCGGGGATCAGGTCCGCCTCCTGCGGGAAGGTCGCGAGCAGCCACTGCGAGAAGGCGTGAATGGTATCGATCCGCAGACCTCCGCCCGGCGAATCGAGCACGGCGGCAAACAGCGTGCGGGCGCGGGCGCGCGTCGCTGGATCGCCCGAGGCGCCGATCGCCTCCAGCCTTGCGGCGAGGTGCGTATCCTCCAGCCGCACCCATTCGGCCAGCGTCCCGTTGACGCGCGCGGCCATTTCGGTCGCTCCGGCCTTGGTGAAAGTCAGGCACAGGATCTGCGAAGGCGTGACGTCCGGTTGCAGCAAAAGCCGCAGCACGCGCGAGGACAGCACCTGCGTCTTGCCCGTGCCTGCCGAAGCCGAGAGCCACACCGTTTCCAGCGGATCGACCGCGCGCATCTGGTTCCCGTGCAGCGGCCAGACTTTCGCCGGACCGCTCATGCCTCGATCTCCCTGTCTGCCGGACCGCCGAGCGAGGTGATCCATTCATCCAGACGCATCAGCTGGTCGTAGTCCGCATAAGAGCCCAGTTCCGGGTTGAGGCGCGCAGTGAAAGGCTCGGTGCCGAGAATCCAGCGGTCGAGCGCTTCATCCAGATAGTGCGCCGTCTCGCCCAGAAACTCGTCGCGCATCATCACCTTTCCGCGCTTCTTCTCATCGTCCGTTACCGGCTCGACGACATAGCCGAACTGGTCCTTCACCTTGCCGAAAGACCAGTATTCGAAGGCCGAGGCTTCGCCGGACACGTCCTCGAAGCCGCCTGCCTCTGCGATCAGCGCGACAAGCCCGAGTTGCAGCGCGAAACCGTCGAGCACCATCTGTTTCGAGGGCGGCTGACCGGTCTTGTAATCGACCACCGCCAGCCCGCCTCCTGCCAACTTGTCGATCCGGTCTGCGCGGCCATGGATACGAATGTCCTTGCGGCGCATTTCGCCCTTGGCTTCGTAACGCAGCACGCGGCGACCTTCGGCCTTATCCGTCAGCACGCGCTGCGCAAACGTATCAAGCGCAGCGGCAAGACGCGGCCACCACAGTGCGCGCATCAGCGGGTGGGTATTGCTGCGCAGCAGAACGTCCTGCGCGATCCCTGGCAATCCCAGCGGCGGTTCTCCTGCGGCGTGCCATTCCTCCAGGATCTTGTGCGCGACTTCGCCCTTCCAAGCCGCGCTCGGCTCGGCGTCTATGGCATCAAGACGGCGCAGGTTCATCACCGCGCTGGCGTAGAACTGATAGGGATCGCCGCGCAGGCGATCGAGAGCGGTCACGGAAATGTCGACACGGCGCTGCTCGGCATCGGGCATCGGTTGCGGACGGGGATGCGACGGCACGGCGGCGGCGCGGTCGATCTTTTGCGCCAGTTCCACCGCCCGCGTCTCCCGCGCCACCTCGCCACCCGCCATGGCGAGCACGCGCAGCACGAAGCGCGAGGCGATCACCGGGCCACCCTCGTCGCGGCGCGCCCAACTGAGCACGACCTCGGGCGCGCCGAGCGCGCCTGCAAGGTCGTGCGCGGCAAGACCGATGCGGAAATCCGCGCCCGGCACGCCCAGCGCGCGCAGCACTGCGGGCGGCAGGAGCGAATCCTGCGATGGGCTGGCAGGCCACATACCCTCGGTCAGCCCGGCACAGATCACCAGATCGGCGCGGCTCATCCGGGCTTCGAGCAGACCGTAGACGGCCACGCGCGGGTGCCCGCCCCACGGCGGACGGACGGCAATGCGGTCCATCGCATCACGCAACACCGCATGGAGATCTCGCGGCTCGACCATCGTTCCTGCCGAGGACGCAGCCATCCGCAAATCCTCGACGAACTGGCTGAGCGCGCGGCCATCGGCATTGCCCCAGACCATTTCGCCGCACAGGCCTTCGATGCCCTCAGCCAGCACCCCGAGCAGATCGTCCAGCGGCTGCGCACCTTCCAACGCGAACAGCGGAACCAGCACCGCCTCAACCGAAGTCCACCATTCGGCAAGGCGGCGGCTTTCGGCAGTCTCACGCAAGGTGGCGAGGCCTGCTGCCGGGCGCGGGCCGCGCAGCGCAAGATCGAACTTGCGCGCATTCTCCAGCCAGCCTGCGCGCCCCTCGCCCGATCCCGCCAGCGGATGGGTCAGCAGTGCGATCAGCGGCACGGGTGCGGCCTGTTCGGCCAGCACTTCGGCGAGCAGCAGGAATGCCCGGCCCGCCGCCGTCATCGGCAATGCGCGGCCTGCGGTATCGTCCGCCTCGATATCCCAGCGCCGCAGTTGCGCGACCACGCGACCTGCGAGGCCCCGGTCCGGCGTGATCAGCGCCACGCGGCGTTCGGGCGTTTCCAATGCCTCCCGGATCAGCACGGCAATGGCCTGTGCTTCCTCGCCGGGATGCGCTGTCTCCATCAGGCGCACGCCCGACAGACGGCGGCGTTCTGCGGGCAGCGAGACCCATTGCGCCGAGGCTTTTGGCGGCAGGAACAGGCTGGAGATCGCCTTGCTGCGCGCAGGTGGCGTCGGGCCAAGACCGGAGCGATGCCAGGCCCGTACTTCCTCGCGCGTCAACCCCATGCGCGAGAGTAGCAGTTTCAGGTGGTATTGCGGATGCGTCACCGCATCGTCGCGACCGAACGGCGGATCGTCCGGCCCTTGCGTGTTTCCGGCCGTGCCGAGTTCGTCCCAGACTTCGGCCTCGAGCGACAGGTCGAAGTCTGGCAGCACCACCGCGCCCTGTGGCAGCTCCGAGACGACCCGAAGCAGCCGTGCCAGCGCCGGGGAGGCGCTGGTGACACCGGCAGCGACAACCGCATGCGACGGAGGTGCGGCACGCCAATGCTCGGCGGTGTGTCGGAACAGGCGATTGCGGCGCTCCGGCGCGTCGATCTCGCCGCGCTCGGCCATTTCGGCGATCCAGTATTGCTGGACCTTGAGGAACGTCGCAGTGTTGCGCGTCCAGTGCGAGGCCATCTCGCCGACGATGCCGATCACCCGCTCGGACAGCAGGTCGATCGGCGCGATATCCTCGACCAGCAGCCGGTCCATCGTGCGACCGATCTCGAAGGCACGGCGCAGCAGGGCGGGCCCGGTCCAGACCTCATCGCCCTCCACTTCGCGCAAATAATGCGCCAGACGCAGCCAGCGGCGGGTCGGGTCGGCAGCGGGGGGAATATCCGCCGCGCCCAGTGGATCGAGCAGCGGCCCCAGCGTCTCGTCTAGATCAAGATCGCCCACCACCGCCATGCGCGGCAGCAGCATGCCGCCGCCTGCCACGCGCACGAACGCTTCGGTCACGGTGCGGATCGCGCGACGGCTCGGCAGCAGCAGCGTCAGGCGCGCCAGGCCAAGCTCGTCCTCGGCATAGCGCGGGATCAGCCCGGCAACGAGCGCATCGGCAAATCCGCGATGTGCTGCGATGGAATAGATATGCGGGGCCATGCGGCCCTCAGGCACGGGTCAGCCAGGCTTCGGTCGGCGCGATGGCGCCCGGCTCGCCCACCTCGAACCAGAGGCCGGTATGCGAGATACCGTAGAGCCGTCCCTCCTCAATGGCGCGGCTCCACAGCAGGTTGGTCGAGAAGGCGCCTGCGGGCGCGTCGCGCAGCAGGCGCTTGGAGACCAGCTGGATACCGGTGTAGATGAACGGCGCCACCTTGCGCGGCTGGCGGCGCGAAACCTTGCCCAGCGGATCGAGGTGGAAATCACCCTCACCCCGATAGTTCAGCGCGCGGGTATGCGGCACCACGAGCAGCAGCGCGTCCATGATGTCCGGATTCCATGCCTGCGAGAGTTCGTGGAACACGTCGCGTGGACCGTCGAGCCAGATGTTGTCGCTGTTGAGGCAGAAGAACGGATCGGGCAGCAGGTCCGCAGCCTTGACCATGCCGCCACCGGTTTCGAGCAGCATCTCGCGCTCGTCAGACAGCGTGATCGCGGGCGCACGGCGGCGCCCCTTGCAATGGGCTTCCAGCTGATCGGCAAGATAATGGACGTTGACCACGGCCTTCGCGACGCCTGCGGCTTCCAGCCTGTCGAGCGAATAGTCGATCAGCGGCTTGCTTGCGACGCGCACCAGCGGCTTGGGCTGGGTCGCGGTGAGCGGACGCATCCGCTTGCCGATCCCGGCTGCCATGACCATCGCGGTATCGCTGGCAAGCGGCTTCACGGCCCCGTTCGCGCTCATGCCTCGAAGCTCCCGCCCATGGCAGAGCGCAGGTCCGCCGGGATGTTCGCATCGAACCATGCCGCAACCGGTGCCAGCGCCGGATGGCGCAAATCGCGCTCCATCTGCGCCCAGACGCGGGGGATCAGATCGAGGTATCGCGCCTTGCCGTCGCGCCGCCACAGCCGCACGAAAATGCCGACGATCTTGACGTTTCGCTGGGCACCGAGGCGGGCGTAGTCGGCCAGGAAAAGCTCGGGATCGGCGCCGGTCTCGCGCAGGTAATGCGCCAGCATTGCCGCCTCGACCGCGTGCGGAACATCGCGGCGCGCATCCTGCAGCAGCGAGACGAGATCGTAGGCGCGATGGCCGACGAGCGCGTCCTGAAAGTCCAGCAGACCCTGATCCTCAAGACTGCCGAGCAGCATGATGTTCTCGGCATGGTAATCGCGCAGGACCGTCACGCCCGGACGCTGGCGACCGAGCAGCGGCGCCAGTGCCTCTTCCCACGCCGCAACGAAGCCGGGCGCATTGACATAGATACCGCGCGCGGTGCAGTACCATTCGAGGAACAGGCGCACTTCGCGCAGATATTCGGCCAGCGAATAGTTGAGGAACGGCCCCGGCGGCAGATCGTGCAGACGGACCAGCGCATCGATGGCGCCGCGATAGACCGCCATCTCGTCCGCCGGGTGCTCATCCAGATGATCGCGCATGCGCTGATGGCCGAAGTCCTCCAGCAGCACGAGCCCGCGCGGTGCATCCTGCGCCAGAATACGCGGTGCGCGCATGGCATTGGCGTCGAGCCAGCTGGCGGCGCGCAGGAATGGCGTCGGGTCCTCGTTGGGCGGCGGCGCGTCCATCAGCATCGCGCTGCTCCCGTCCTTGTGGAGACGGAAGTAGCGACGGAACGAGGCATCGCCGGGCAACGCATCGATCGTCGCGCCGGACCAACCGGCGGCGGCAAGGAATTCGTCGAGCCCCTGGGGCAGTGGTGCGCGGGTCTGGGTCATCGGTCCTGTCAATCCTGAGGCATTCGCCCTAGCCAATCCGCCCCCGGCTCGACAATGGCCCTGCGCCCTTCATCCGCAGTTTCCAGCGTGATCGAAAGGCAGCCTGCCTCATGCGCGAAACCGCCGGCATGATCGGGCCACTCGGCGATGAGCGCCGCGCCGTGGCGATAATCGTCGAGGCCGATCTCCTCGGCCTCGGATGGATCGTTCAACCGGTAGAAATCGGCATGGACCAGCGGCAGGCGCACCGCCGGGGGATCGTAAGGCTCGACGATCGAGAAGCTGGGCGACGGGACCTCGCCCTCATGTCCCAGCGCCGCGATGATCGCGCGGGCCAGCGTGGTCTTGCCCGCGCCAAGGCCACCGGTCAGCGCGACGACATCGCCGGGACGCAAGACCTCGGCAATGCGTTGTCCGAGCCGCTCCATCGCGGCAAGATCGGGAAGTTCGAGTACGATCACGGTAGCTCCACCAATGCCAACGTCCCCGCCCCCGGCTCCGACTGGAGCGTGAGCGTACCGCCATGCGCTTCGACCAGCTGGCGCGCGAGCGGCAGGCCAAGCCCCTGCCGTCGCTCAACGCTCTCGCCGTCGCTGCCAAGGCGAATGCCGTCGAGCGCGCGGGCGAGCATGCGGCCATCCATTCCTGCGCCGCGATCCTGAACCGATATCTGCACCAGATCGCCGCGCCCTTCGGCCTTGCGGCGCGACAGCTGCACGAGGATACGCCCGCCGCGCGGGCTGGCGGCGATGGCGTTATCGACCAGATGCCCGACTGCACGCGCCAGACGCTTGCGGTCCGCCAAGATCGGGCGCGGCAGGCCGAGCGTCTGGAGATCGAGCGACAGGCCAGCCTTGTCGAGCCGGTCGGCCCGCTCCTGAACCACCTGACGCAGGAACAGCGCCGGATCGATCTCTTCCTTGCGCAGCGGCAGCAGCCCCGCCTCGCCCTGCGACAGGTCAAGCAGGCTGTCGATCTCCTCGCCCAATTGCTCGACCGAGGTCAGGATCGCGCCGACATAGTCCCGGCCCGATTCCGTCAGCTCTCCGCCGATCCCGGTTTCGAGCAGTTCGGCAAACCCGCCGATCGAGGTCAGCGGCGTGCGCAGCTTGTAGCTGGTGTTGGCGAGGAAGCGCGTCTTGATCGCATCGGCCTCCAGCAGCGCCGAATTGCTTTCGCGCAGCGCCGTCTCCACCTTCTGGCTATCGGTGATGTCGAGCACTGCCAGCAGCCCGTTGCCGTCCGGCAAGGGCACGCCTGCAAAGCTGAGCACGCGCCCGTCCGCCATCGTCACCCGGCCATCGCGGTGCGCGCGATCCAGCGTGGAGCCACGGACCACATCGCCCACCCCTTGCGCGTCGAGCGGCTGCATCAGGCCCGGAGCGATCTTGCGCAGCAGATCCTCGATATGCGGATGCTGGTCGAGGAACTCGTTCTCCAGATCCCACGCCGAGGCGAAGCGGCGGTTCCACAACTGCATGCGGCCATCCGGGGCGAACACCGCCACGGCCTCGAACAGGCTGTCGAACATTGCGGTTCGGGTGCGCAACAGCGTGTCTCGCATGGCCGAGAGACGCAGCTGTTCGGTGCGATCCTCGACGATCAGCAGCAGGCCGCCATCGGGCACCGGCTGGGCCACAACGCGAAGGTGCGTGCCGTCCGAAAGCGTCCACGCTTCCTCGCTCGCGGCACTTCTGGCGAACCATCCGGTACGCTCCCGCCGCCATGCGGGAAAGTCGCGCGCCTCTGGCACGCGCCCGGCGTCGCGCGCATTATCGAGCAGACGCTCGAACAGCGGCGGATCCGTGAGATCGCGCGCCGTTAGCGAGAGCAGGCGCTGAAACGGCTGATTCGCAAAGGTCAGGCGACGGCGACCATCGAACTGCGCAACGCCTGCGGAAAGCTGGTCGAGCAGCGCGCGCTGCGCCTCGCGGAAAGCGCGGAACGAGCGCGCCATTTCCTCCAGATCCTCGATGTCGATCGCATAGCCCGCCACGCCATCGTCGCCCAGCGGCAGGTCGCTGACGCGCATCGTGCGACGCTGACCACTGATGGTGGTGGAGACGACGCGCTCGATCGGGCGATGCTTGTCGCGCGCATGGGCAGCGACCTGCGCGGGGGAGACGCCATCGACCGCCTCGATCAGCTCGGTCCCGGCGGCGACCACGCCCTGTGCATCGGAGCCGCCCACCGCCGCGACATAGGCCGAGTTCACCAGTTGCAGCGCGCCATCCGGGCGGCGGAACCACATCGGCATCGGCGCCGCCTCGATCAGCGAGACGAGCGCATGAAAATCGCCCCGCGCGCGTGTCGCCTCTTCGCGCAGGCGTACCAGTTCGCTCTCGCTGTCGGAAAAATCGAACAGCCAGACCAGCGCCGCGCCGCCGGGCGAGACTTGCGGGTCGGCCAGATGCCCGCGCAGGGCAAGGCTGCGCTTCGAGCCGCGCGGACGCACGGTCATGCGGAACGGGGCGGCGGTCTTCTGGGTCCGGCGCACCGCTTCGGCCAAGGCGCCGAGCGTCTGCGTCGGCAACCCGCAATCGCCACCGTCAAGCTCGGTGAGGTACTGCGGCACGGCATCGAGCCCCAGCCACTGCGCAAGGCGCGGACTGGCCTCAATCCGGCCATCGGTGCGCACCAGCAGCGGAATGGCGGGCGAATCCTCCACCATGCGCGCCATGCGCCGGGCCGAGCGCAGAGCCGCATCCGCACGTGCCATGCGCAGGCGCGCCGCGATCACGGCCCACGCAGCCGCGATCGTCCACGCGCCCAGCAGCAGTCCGATCGCCAGCGGGAGGTAGGGAGAGGAAACCATAGGTGTTTCAGGCTATGGATGGACCGCGCGGACAAGACAATGGGGCAGGTGCACATGGCACCCGCCCCATTGCGGTATTTTGGGCGGTATTTCATGGCAGGTGTCCGGCGCGCTGCACCGGAACACATGCTCAGTAGCGGTAGTGGTCCGGCTTGAACGGGCCATTCGCGGGCACGCCGATGTAGTCGGCCTGCTTCTGCGACAGCACGGTCAGCTTCACGCCCAGCTTTTCGAGGTGGAGCGCGGCGACCTTCTCGTCGAGGTGCTTGGGCAGGACGTAGACGTCGTTGCCGTAGGCTTCGGGCTTGGTGAACAGCTCGATCTGCGCCAGCGTCTGGTTGGTGAAGCTGGCCGACATCACGAAGCTGGGGTGGCCGGTTGCGCAGCCCAGATTCACCAGACGGCCCTTGGCGAGGATGATCACCTGCTTGCCGTCGGGGAAGGTCACCAGGTCGGTGCCCGGCTTCACTTCGTACCAGTCATAGTTGTCGAGCGCCGAGATCTGGATCTCGCTGTCGAAGTGGCCGATGTTGCAGACAATCGCCTTGTCCTTCATCGCTTCCATGTGCGCGCCGGTGATGACGCCTTCGTTGCCGGTGGCGGTCACGAAGATGTCGCAACGCTCAACGGCTTCTTCCATGGTGACGACTTCATAGCCTTCCATGGCAGCCTGAAGCGCGCAGATCGGATCGATCTCGGTGACCATCACGCGGGCGCCGCCGTTGCGCAGCGAAGCCGCAGAACCCTTGCCGACATCGCCGAAGCCGGCGACGCAGGCAACCTTGCCGGCGAGCATGACGTCAGTGGCGCGACGGATCGCGTCAACAAGCGATTCCCGGCAACCGTAGAGGTTGTCGAACTTCGACTTGGTGACCGAGTCGTTCACGTTGATCGCCGGGAACGGCAGCTTGCCTTCCTTGGCGAGGTGGTAGAGGCGGTGAACGCCCGTGGTGGTCTCTTCCGAAACGCCCTTGATCGCCTTGACGGCGGCGGTCAGGTAGCCCGGCTTGGCCTTGAGGAAGGCGTTCAGTGCGCGAACGAACTCGATTTCCTCGGCGTTCGAGGGCTCGAACAGCGTTTCACCGGCTTCGACGCGTGCCCCCCACAGGGCGAACATGGTGGCATCGCCGCCATCGTCGAGGATGATGTTGGCGGTGAGATCGGGGTTCTCTTCGGTCGACCAGTCGAAGATTTTGCCCACGTAATCCCAGTAGTCGGCCAGGCTCTCGCCCTTGATCGCGTAGACGGGGATGCCGCGTGCGGCGATCGCGGCGGCGGCGTGGTCCTGCGTCGAGAAGATGTTGCAGGTGGCCCAGCGCACGTCGGCGCCGAGCGCGACCAGCGTCTCGATCAGCACGGCGGTCTGGATGGTCATATGCAGCGAGCCGGTGATGCGCGCGCCCTTGAGCGGCTGTGCGTCGCCGAATTCGGCGCGCAGGGCCATCAGGCCCGGCATCTCGGTTTCAGCGATGGCGATCTCGGCGCGGCCGTAATCGGCCAGCGAGATGTCGGCGATGGCGTAGTCGGGCGCGGTGTTGGCGGCAGTGGCCATGGGACACGAAACTCCTGGAACTGGACAGGCCCGCGTGTTCGGACCCGTTCGACAATGCCGCGTTCCCTAGCGGCTTGCCCCTGTCATAGCAAATATAAAGACATCTTTATATGTCCGAATGGAGCTTCGCGCGCGACCGCTTGCACCGCCTTGCGTCACCAGCCCCGTTGCGAGCAGGTGTCATGCACCCTAGCTAGGCTGCGCCGTGCGGGATTCGCCCGCCATCGAAAGGATTTGCACATGACGATTGCCGTTGGCGACAAGCTGCCCGACGTGAAGCTGGTAAAGGCCGGGGAAAGCGGCCCCGAGCCGGTGCAGAGCGCCGACTTCTTCGCCGGCCGCAAGGTCGCGCTGTTCTCGGTTCCGGGCGCCTTCACCCCGACCTGCTCGGCCAAGCACCTTCCGGGATTCGTCGACAAGGCTGCCGACCTCAAGGCCAAGGGCATCGACGAGATCGCCTGCACTTCGGTCAACGACGCTTTCGTGATGGGCGCCTGGAACCGTGCCGATGGCTCGACGGACGTGACCATGCTGGCTGACGGCAACGGCGATTTCGCCAAGGCCGTGGACCTCGTGATGGACGGCACCGGCTTCGGCATGGGCCTGCGCGGTCAGCGTTACTCGATGGTCGTGAACGACGGCGTGGTCGAGCAGATCAACGTCGAGCAGCCCGGTACGTTCGAGGTCAGCTCGGCCGAATACATGCTCGGCCAGCTCTGATCCTTTCGGACGGATTGTAAAAAGGCCGCGTCGATTATCGGCGCGGCCTTTTTAATGCACACAGCGTATTCCACGCAGGCACATAGACGACGATATGGTTCTGGTCGAAAATCCGGCACCAGCGGCGCGAATGCGCGAGTTCGCCCGCAAGCGAGCGGTTGTGTTCGTCGTTCAGCAGGAACGCCGCGGGGCGCCAGTGGCGTGTCACATCGACCAGCGGGACATAGCCCGCCTCCACGCCGCCATTGAGCTGCCACTCGTCCGAACTGTAGCGATAATAGCGCCCGTCGTAGGCGACCCGCCAGTCCGGCCAGCCGGTATCGATCAGGATACCGCCATAGGGAAAGTCTGCGTAGACCGTACCGCGAACATGCGCGTCCTTCAGGCGATGGGCAGCCGCCAGCGGCAGATCGGGCGCAAACCGCGTTGGCAGAAATGCAAGACTCACCGCGACGGCCAAAGCGATCGAGTCCGGAGACAGCCAGCGTGTTGCCTGTCCCGCATCATCGCTCGCTGAAGTCAAACGAAAGCGTGAAACGACGGGAACCAACGCAACAGCCAGAAACAGGACGAAGCGGTAGGCCGTCAGCGTTAGCAGCAGCATCGCCAGAAGGCTCAACCATTCCGGGGCCGGAACCGTCGCCGGACGGCGGCACCAGAGAAAAGCCACCGCCCCCGAAATAAACGCGACGAGCAGCAGGTGATGAAGGTTCGGGCCGGCCCACAGGGGGAGCCACTCACTGGCATGGATAGCAATGCTGGATCGGGCGTTCTGCGCCGAAATACGCAGGATCGCGAGGCCATCGGGCGTCAGGAACATCGCAGGGATGGTCCATGCAGCAAGCCATGTCGGCGCCCACGGCGGCGTTTTCGTGCGATCGCGCATGAAGGCCAGCCAGCCCGGTGCCGCATGGGCCAGCAAGACGACCAACCCGACGCTGATCGAGGGGTGAAGGTTCTGCCAGACGATCAGCAACAACATACCCAGCGGCACGGCGCGCCGGACAGGCGGATCGAGCCTCAGTAAAGCCAGCAACAGGCCGAAGCACAACGCGGCATAGCTTTGCGGCCTGACGCTCGCCGTTGCCAGAGTAAGCGCGAATGCCAGCATCAGCGCTGCGAAGACGGCCTCGGCGCGCGCCCCGCGCCGACGGCAGGCCCAGGCGATGGCCCAGAAACCACCCGCCCAGCACAGCGCGTCCAGCAGCCGCAGCGCCGTCCACCCGCCCGAAAGACGTGCAGCGGCCATGATCGCCTGCGCCAGCCAGCCCACGCGCGGCAGCGGCTCTCCCAGATGCAGGGCGGCGAACGGTTCGCGCAGTACCGGCGCATGATGCAGCAGCGTCAGTTCACCGAGCTTCAATTGCCAGAAGACATCGACGTCCCAGACCGGCCGCGCCATCAGCACCAGCAGCATGATGGCAGGCGCCACGGCAAGAGCCACCGTCGCCACGCGAACGCGGCGCACGCCGGAGCCGGAAGACGCTCTCACGAACGCATCCTGCGACGCCCCCACCATGCTTGAGATCCCCTTCTGCCCCGGTTCAGAGCCCTTGGAACGGCCCTGAACCTTGCGTAATCAATAGCCCATCAGGCTGAGCACTTCCTTGCGGCTGCGCTCATCGTCGCGGAACGTGCCCATCATGCGACTGGTGATCATGCCCACGCCCTGCGTGCGGACGCCGCGTGCGGTCATGCAGGCATGGCTGGCCTCGATCACCACGGCAACGCCATGGGGCCTGAGGTGCGTCCAGATGCATTCGGCTACTTCTGCGGTCAGGCGCTCCTGAATCTGGAGGCGACGCGCGAAGCCATGCAGCACGCGTGCCAGCTTCGAGATGCCGACGACGTGATCGCGCGGCAGGTAGGCAATCGCCGCCTTGCCGATGATCGGCGCCATATGATGCTCGCAGTGCGACTGGAACGGGATGTCCTTGAGCAGCACGACCTCGTCGTAGCCGCCCACTTCCTCGAACACGCGCGACAGATGCATCGACGGATCGTCGGCATAGCCCTGGCAATATTCCTTCCACGCTCGCGCCACACGCTTGGGCGTATCGAGCAGGCCTTCGCGTGTTGGATCGTCGCCCGACCAGCGGATCAGCGTGCGGATCGCCTCCTGTACATCCTCGGGTACTGCGGGCTTCGCGAGCGGAAGGCCCTCGTCGTGATCGTCGACCAGACCGGTCATGGCTTCATTCTCCTTCGCACGCGTTCCATCAGGCGCACTCGCAGGAGCTGCCCCTTGCGACGGAACAGCCCGCGTCGCTCGATCGGTTCGAACCGCTCCTCGGGGCGTTCGGGATCGAGCAAGGCACTTTCGCCGAGCGCTCTTTCAGCTTCGGAGAGATGTTTCAAGGGCAATGGTTCGAGATGCTTGCCATGACGACCGTTGCACAGCGCCTCGATAGCCCCCGCCATCGAGCCGTGCTCCGCGATGGCGCGCGCGATATCGCGTTCGGAAACGCCGCAATGTTCGGCCAGCAGGCGGTGCCGCAGGCTGGTGATCGCCGCGCCCGCATGGCCATTCGCCGGACGCATCGTGTCGATGAAGACATCGCACTCGCTGTCGAGCCCCATCGAACGGTTGTTCATGTTCGCAGAGCCGACGCGCAGGATCTCGTCATCGATGATCGTCAGCTTGGCATGGACATAGATGGGCTCGCCATCGGCGGCGCGCGGATCGAAGATGCGGAAGCGCCCGGCGTGGTCGGCCGCCTGCAAGGTCTTCACAAGCTCGACGCGCGCGGTGTCCATAGCCTTCTGTTCGAGCCAGCCGTTGGCGGTCAACGGATTGATGATGCAGAACTCGGGCGGATCGGGTTCCAGCAGCCGCTCGCAGACCGCCTCGGCGACCGCGCGCGAGGCGAAGTATTGCGTCTCGGCATAGACGAAGCGCTTCGCGCGGCGGATCTGCTCGACGAACAGATGCTCGATCTCGCTGACCTGCGGACAATCGCGGTATTGCGCTCGCGTGCGGGAAATGCCGATCTCGACATTCTCGAACTCGGCGACCAGCTCTTCCGGCCAGATCGAGTCCTTGCGCGGAGCGCACGGCGCAAGATCATCGCCGCCCGCGATCTTCCAGCGATCGTTGCCAAGGTCCGCGAGCGTGCGCGCCACCTCGCCTTCCATCACCATCGTCACATCGTGCCACGGCCCATAAAGCCGCCCGGTCGGACGGCGGCGGCGCGGATCGTGTGGCACATGCTCGGGCGTGTCCCAGCGATCCGAAGTCATGTCGATGCCGCCGCAGGCCGCAAAGCTATCATCGATCACTACGATCTTCTGGTGATGGCTGCACCCGATCGGATGGGCCGAATCGAAACGGAAATCGATCCCCTTGCGAAACGACCAACGGATCAGGTCGACCATCATGGTGCCACGAAACAGCGACTTGAAGCGCGAGAAGTTCCATTGCAGCACGAGGATGCGCAGCTTGGGACGGGTGCGCACCAGCCACACGAAGAACGTGCCCAGCCTTGCCGGGAACCGCTCCTTGTCCCGGCGTCCCCGCTGCCACCAGCGACGACCGTCGGACAGCAGGATACGCGAATCGAAATCCCAGCCGATCAGGAAGATACGCTCCTGCGCCTGGCACATCGCATCGCGGATGACGTTGAAATACGGGGCTGCATCGATGACGACATGGGCGCGCTTCGCCATCGCATAACGCCATACGGAACCGCCGCCGACGTCGCAGTCAGGTTTATTCGTTATAGTGAAAGGCTCTGCAGCAATGCCACCGCGATCCGATTCCTGAATCCCCTGCCCCACCTGCTCTACCACCTCAGATCACCCGTCCGTTGCCAAATCCTGTTGCGCCACAGAAAATCCCGAAAGCGCAGCATGTTCCCGGTCGGCTCTCTCGCTTCTGTTTGCATGTGCACACACGAAAGCAGGCAAGGGACATGGAAGCGTTTTCCCCGCCCCGACCGTATAATCGCCCGAATCCAACGCCTCACCGCAACATCGGGGCATTTCGGCGGTTGATCTTGCAACGTTCACCGGCCATTCCTGTTTGCGTGTGCGAATATCACACAACGCTGTTCGTCCACTGCATTGGCTTTGCGAATCTTGTTCGCAAGCTGCGGGATCAGCCTTTCCCACCGGCTTCGGCCGGTATCGCCTGGCACGCCGATGATCCGCCTTGCGTGGATCGCGGGCCAAGAAAATCGCCCTGGGACGCATAGGGCATGCCTCGGCAGAACGGCTTTGCGGCCGGTCTGTCGGACAACGAATGGAGTACGCAGAACCATGAAGAAATCGCTCATCGCCGCAGCGATCGCCGCTGCGGGTCTCGCACCCGTCGCCGTGATGGCGCAGGCTGCCGCACCCGCCGCTGCTACCGTCAACCCGACGGTAGGCGCGAAGGTTTACGCACCGGACGGCAGCGACGTCGGCACGGTCGAACAGGTTGCCAGCGGTGTCGTCACCGTCAATACCGGCACCGTGCGCGCGGGTCTGCCCACCAGCTCGTTCGCCATGCGCGCCAAGGGTCTGACCATCGGCATGACCAAGGCTCAGGTCGAGGCCGCTGTCGGCAGTGCCAAGGCAGAGACCGACGCCGCTAAGGATTCGGCGCTCGTGGTCGATGCCGCTATCAAGAGCAGCGATGGTGTCGATGAAGGCATCATCACCAACGTTCAGGGCGACAATGTCACCTTCGAACTGCCCGACAAGCGCTCGGCCATCCTGCAGAAGGCCTACTTCTCGGTTGGTGAAGACGGCAGCGTTGCTCTGACCATGACCGATGCCGCCTTCAAGTCGGCTCTCGGCGCCTCGGCAGCAGCCGCAGCACCGGCTGCCGCGCCGACCGATGCGGCTTCGGCCCCGGCAGCAGCGCCGACGGGTAACTGATTACCCTTCCCCGGTATGCAGCGCGCAGCCGAACATGCCGGATAGACAAGATCGACGGCCGCGAGGGGAAACCTTCGCGGCCGTTTCTCTATCGTCACAGTAAAGATTTTTTTGGTTGCGCCCTTGCGACTCGCAATCGGCAAAGCTCATAGGAGCCGCGACAGCCCCGGCGGTCCGCCTGGGTACTCCCCCTGAACGGAGCCGGCACCTTGCACCTGAGCGATCGCACCCACGACATCCTCAAGGGCCTGCCGGGTCTCGACGATTCCTTCGACGCTGCCCGTCGCCGCCTTGCCTCGCTGGTCGGCGCGGTACTGCTCGGCCTTATCGCCATCCTCTTCGCCAAGATGGGCGATCAGGCGCAGGAAATGTTCGGCGCCATTTTCCGCCACTATCCTTATGCACCGCTGGCGATGACGCCGATCGCGTTCGTCGCGGTCGTGTGGCTGACCGTGCGCTTCTTTCCCGCTGCCAAAGGCTCGGGCATTCCGCAGGTCATGGCCGCCAGCAAGGATCCCGAACTCGCCTATAGCGGCCTCCTGTCGCTTCCGGTTGCGCTGGGCAAACTGGTGCTGACAGTGATCATGCTGATGGTAGGCGGGTCGGTGGGACGCGAAGGCCCGACCGTGCAGGTCAGCGCTGCGATCATGATCGCCTGCCATCGCGTGCTGCGCGTGCCGATCACCGCAGGCGTGCTGATCGCAGGCGGCGCAGCGGGTGTCGCTGCGGCATTCAACACGCCGCTGGGCGGTATCGTCTTCGCGATCGAGGAGCTCGCCTCCGCCTACGAGCAGCGCGTTGCGGTACTGGTGATGGGCGCGGTCGTGGTCTCGGGTCTGGTCAGCCTCGGCATCGCGGGCGACTATCTTTATTTCGGTGCGGTGCACGAGAGTCTGCCCATCGTTTCGGTGATCCTCGTCTCGCCTGTCGCCGGTATCGTCGGCGGCGTTCTGGGCGGAGCATTCGCCAAGACGCTGCTGCTGTTCTCGCGCAGCAAGCATGCGTGGTTTACCAAGGCCCGCTCCCATCCGATCGTCATGGCGTTCGTCTGCGGCCTGATCGTGGCGGTGATCGGCGTACTGACCAAGGGTAATACCTGGGGGACGGGCTATGCGACCACGCGCGACATGATCGAGGGTACAGCGGCAACCTCGGCCTGGTTCGGACCTGCCAAGTTCGTCGCCACTGCAGCAACGGCAGTCTCGGGCGCGCCGGGCGGTATCTTCGCGCCTTCGCTGGCGGTTGGCGCCGGATTCGGACAACTGCTCTCGTTCTGCTTCCCCGGCACTTCGGTACCTGCGGTGATCCTGCTGGGCATGTGTGGCTACTTCGTCGGCGTGACGCGTGCGCCGTTGACCGCGGTGATCCTGCTAATGGAAACCACCGGCGCCCGTGCGATGATCCTGCCACTTTTCGTCACCGCAATGATCGCCGACAGCATGAGCCGCTTCGTCAGCCGCGAAAAGCTCTACCACGGCCTCTCGCACGGCTTCCTCATGCATGGGGAACGAAATTCCTCTCGCCAGGGCTAAAGCTCTTGGCAGTTGGAAACATCCCGCAGGCCGCCGACATCTTTTCTGGATCGGCGGCCTTTTTGTTTGCTTGGCAAGCACTGACGATCAGGGACCAAAGCCGAAAAAGCGGGAAAGGTTCGAAAATTCCACCCGCATCCGCTCACGCACAGGGTGCTCCGCAAATCGCTGGAGCCGATTTCTCGTGTAGTCAGCAGGCAAGAAAAAACCGCCGGAAAGCGGCGGTTCTTCTAGTTTGAAATGGTGCACCCGGAGCGATTCGAACGCCCGACCCTCAGATTCGTAGTCTGATGCTCTATCCAGCTGAGCTACGGGTGCATACCAAATTTCATTCCAACTTCAGGCCACTTCTCCCTAAAAGGGAGGTGGTGCACCCGGAGCGATTCGAACGCCCGACCCTCAGATTCGTAGTCTGATGCTCTATCCAGCTGAGCTACGGGTGCGTTGGAGAGGCGCCAATAGAAGGGCTCCCGATTCCCGTCAACACCTGTTCTCGACTTTTTTCATGAAAGTGCAAAGTTGCTCCGCGAGCGGGTAATCCAACGGCGGCATTTCGAGGTTTTTCAAAGTCTCAGCGCGAACCCACTCGATCTCTGAGGCGACTTGCGGTTGCGGAACGCCGCTCCATGTACGGGCAGCATAAAGACAGATGACAATCGTCCGTGGCACGTCGCCTGACGTTACACCTCCCGCAAAGCCTATCGGTTCGAGCTGAGAATAATCGAGCGTTACGGCAAGCTCCTCATCCATTTCGCGCAAGGCTGCGGCATCAGGCATTTCACCCGGCTCCACTTTACCACCCGGAAACTCCCATAGTCCCCCATGCATGGAATCGTATGGCCTGCGCTGCATAAGCACATAGCCGTCGCGGCGAATCAGAGCGACTGCCACTACCAGCAACGGAAATTGAGTTTCTTGCAAAGACCGCTTCCTTCTTAAGCCGCCTTTAACGGCCCTGCTTTATCCATTCCCGGCATACGCGCCGATGTTCGCGAATTAACCTCCAAGGGGCGGTCATGAAGACATTGAACATTCTGACAGCTCTGCAGAAGGATACGAGGGGCGCGACCGCCGTGGAATACGGGCTCATTCTGGCGCTCGTCATTCTGGTGATGCTGGCAGCGCTCACCAATGTCGCCAGCCTTACGATCAACATGTGGAACGGTGTCAGCTCCAAAGTAACATCAGCCGTATCCAATTCGAACAATTAATCCTTTTTTCAAGCGAGTACCGATAGGCCCCTCGTCCGCGCGGTGGACGAAGACAGATGGCTGTGCCCATCTGTCCGGGCCAGGCCTGCCGAACCCAGGCGACCAACATGACACGTCCCGCCAGGCAGCGCCGCAACAAAGATGGTGCCAACGCCATTGCCGCGATCAGCTATGTCCATTCCAGACTGACGCAAACTTTCAACGCCATCAACAACGGCGGCACTTAAGATTTTTTCAAGGAATCGCCCGTAGAAGCGGAAATGTCCAAAGGGCGATGCCGCCCCCCGGGCCGGGTACATACCGACTGCATTTTCCCAGGAGACCAAACATGAAGTTCCTCACCAAGCTGCGCCGCAACGAAGAAGGTGCTACCGCCATCGAATACGGCCTGATTGCCGCTCTCATTGCCGTCGCCGCGATCACCGCGATGTCGACCCTCGGCAGCAACCTCGGCGCAACCTTCAACAAGGTTTCGGGCAACCTGACCGCTGCCACGTAATCTGCTTAGCCTTACAAGGCACAAGCAAGAGGGCGGTGAACGCAAGTTCACCGCCCTTTGTCGTTTCCGACGCCTGATCTCTCAGGTAAACCGACCCCCGGCCAGCGGATGCCGGACATTCACCAACTCGACCAGCCGCGCGCTGTCGACATGGGTATAAATCTGCGTGGTTGCGATATCGGCATGGCCGAGCAGGGTCTGCAGCACGCGCAGGTCCGCCCCCCCTTCCAGCAGATGCGTCGCGAAGGCGTGGCGAAGGACGTGCGGCGACACCCGTTCGGGATCAATATCCGCGCGCACGGCCAGATCGCGCAGCAACTGGAACAGCCGGACACGGGTCAGATGGCCGGTCTTCCCACTTGAGGGGAACAGCAATCGCGAGGTCGATCTGCGCGCGCCCAACCCCGCCCGCACAGCCAACCAGCGCGAGAGCGCTTGCCGCGCCCGCGTACTGACGGGCACCATGCGCTGCTGACCGCCCTTGCCCGTGACATGAAGAAACGGCGCATCGCGCGGCACCGCTGCCAGCGGGAGCGAGACCAACTCCGTCGCGCGCAGCCCTGAGCCGTAAAGCAATTCCAGCAGCGTCAGCAGGCGCACGGCAGCAGGATCATCATCTTTGGCTTCTGCTTCAGCGACGTTCAAAAACCGCTCCACCTCGGCGCGAGACAGCAGGCGCGGCAAAGGACGGCGCGCCCTCACCTTCGGTAGTGCCGGCGAGGGATCGTCGCTGCGGATTCCTTCATCCTGCAGGAAGCCATAGAACTGGCGTAGCGCCGAACAGCGCCGGGCAAGGCTGGAGGGCGCAAGACCACTCCACGCTTCCCCCAGCATTTCCAGTGCCGCGACATCTGCCTGTCCCGGATCCCCCAACACTTCGCGGGCAGCTTCCAGATCGCGGCGATAGGCGGCAAGCGTATTCGTCGCCGCGCCGCGTTCCGCCGCCAGCATCGCCAGAAAACGCTCTTCCATGTCCCCGCCTGCGGACTGCGGGGCATCTGCCATGGTCAGGACCGCGCGACGGCTTCCGCCGCGATCATGCGCGCTTGCGCTTCCAGTCCAACACTGCGCAACGCGGACAGGATATGCATGAAATAGCGCGGCGTCATCTGGCTCCAGTTGCTGCCCTGCATTCCGAAACCGGCGAGGATCGCCACGCCCGCGCTGTCGCCTCGCGCCGCTGCCGCATCTATGGCGTCGGTGAAGCGACTCGGGTTGTCGAGGCCAAGGTTCATGTCGCGCGAATAGCGGTTGGCATTACCCGCATCGATCCGCCCCAGGCCTGCCAGAGCCGCGACGAACAGCGCCGTGCGATGGTGTTCGAAGCTCTTGTCCGCATCCGAGAAAGTGCTGACGCCCCCCGAATCGATCCCGTCGCCATTGGCATCCGCCAGCGTCACCAGCGCCCAGCCAAGGCTGCCCGGCTCCACCACCGAGGCCCAGCGCATCGCGTTGGCGTCGTAGCCCGCCGCCAGCATCGAGGCGATGAGATCGCCCGAGCTGGAATCCATATCCTTGCTGGGCGCCATTCGCGCAGCAGCGGCAGCGGTCAGCACGAGACGGGCATAGCGCGCTTCGGGCGTGTCCACCTTCCACAGGCTCTGCATCGCCGAAAGCCGTGTAGCCGGATCCTGATCGGTGTAGGCCGAACGCAGCGATGTCGCACGATCCTGCCATGCGCCGGTCACTTCAGGCGCTTCGTAGATCTGGCCGTAGAGATCGACCATCGCGGCACTGGAAAGCACGCCTGTCGCGCCTGCGTAATCCGCCGCCTCGGCACGGCGCTCCAGTCCGACCATCGGCGCCAGCGCGGTCATGCTGGCGTATTGCGTACCGGCATCCTTCATCAGCGAAGCGGGCGGCTCCAGCCCGGTGCCGATCGCCAGCGCATAGCGCCAGGGCGTGAGCGAGGTGACATCGCCCCACTCGATCGTCACGGCACGGCGACCTCGTCCGGCAGCGCCCACATATTTCTGGGCCAGCAGCAGGTCGATCTTGTCGGCCCGGCCATGGTTCATATCGCTGTCGAGACGCTGCAGCGCTGCCTGTGTATTACCCCGGAAGGCCATGCAGATATCGCGCGCGGCATTCCACTGCGCATCCTGACGGGCATTGCCGAACGCCGACATGGCCGGGCACATCCCGGTGAAATCGGCATTCTGCGTATAAACGTTGAGCGCGATGCTCGCGAGCGTCGGAGTGTAATCGGGAATATCGACGTCCTGAAGCACCGCACGCGCCGCATCGGGCTCACCCATGCGCAGCAGCAGGTCGACGCGCATCGCCGCGAAGGCTACCGGGTCCATCCCCGGCGGCGGCGCAAGGCGCGAAGCCAGCGCCTGTCGCAGCAGGATATGTCCCCAGCGCGAAACCAGCGTGCCCTTGTTCGCCGACAGGGCAATGCGGATCATCGAGGCGCTGGCGCGCGACAGAGAATCTGCCGCAAGGCCACCCTCGCCCGCGTCAATCAGCCCGACGTTGTCAAGCTTGCGACGCGCGGCAGGCGGCATGTCCAGCAGCGTGCGAGTGCCGAGCAGCGCGTCGAAATCGTCGGGCGTCATGCGCGCCAGCTCGTCGAGCGTGGGAATGCGCGAGAGGCCGGAGGTGTTCGTCGGCTGATCGGAAGGAGCGGCAGGTGCGGTGATGCCCGGCAACGGCTGCACCACCGGCGAGGCGGTTGCGACGGGAACCGGCGCAGGATGCGGCGCGGCAGGCAACGAAGGCGCGCTCGCCGTCGCCACCGGCTTTGGAGCCGCCGGTTTTGGAACGGCACGCGGCGCAGGTTTGGGGCGCGGTGTCGCGCGCGGCGACGGGGCAGCCTGCGGCGCAGGGTCCTCGAAGGCCTTGGGCAGCAGCGATTCAGGCCCGCTCTGCGCCAGCGCGAAGGCCGAGGTCATGGCGAGGCTGGCCCCGGCGATCAGATAAATCGGTCTCACGATGCCGCTCCCGTCGGTACGGAAATGGGGACGGACAAACTCCGCACGGGCTCCGGCCCACCCTTGCTCCAGGCAAGAGCACCCAGGCCGGCGACCACCACCAGCGCGCCCACGATCACCAGGGAGGCGCCCTTCACCGCAAGTCTGCCCGCGATACCGCCTGCTGCGGCATTTGCGCTGCGCCCGATACGATAGTCACTCGTCTTCCTTCACCGATGCTTGCGCTGCGACCTAGCGCAACTATAGGCGGTGGGGCAATGGACGTTCAACAGACCCGCCTTTCGCCACAGGATATTGCGACGATCGCCCGCCGGATCGAGCGCCCGATCGTGCTTGTTGGCATGATGGGCGTCGGCAAGTCGAGCGTCGGACGGCGCCTTGCCCAGATTCTGGACTGCTCGTTCGTCGATGCGGACGACGAGATCGAGCGCTCGGCGCAAATGACGATTCCTGAAATCTTCGACAGCTTCGGCGAAGAATACTTCCGCAACGGCGAACGCCGGGTAATTGCCCGCCTGATCGAAGAGGACGGTCATCACGGCGTCATCGCGACCGGTGGCGGCGCATTCTGCAATGTCGAGACCCGCAAGCTGATCCTCGACCGCGCGATCGCCGTATGGCTCGACAGCGAGGTCGCCACACTGGTCGATCGCGTCGGGCGCAAGGGCAACCGTCCGCTGCTGCGCGGTGGCGATCCGGCGGAGATCATCGCCCGCCTGCGCGCCGAACGCGAAGTGCATTATGCGCAGGCGCCGATCCACATCATGAGCGGACACGCGCCGCACCAGCACACCGTCAACAAGGTACTTCAGGGGATCGGGCAATGGCTGTCATAAAGGTCGACATCGCGGGCGCTCCCTATGAGGTGCGCGTGGGTGCGGGCCTGCTGGCCGAACTGGTGCCGCAATGCCGTGGCCTGCTGCGCAAGCGCGCCGTGCCAATCGTCACCGACGTCAACGTCCACGCCGCATGGGGTTCGGTGATCGAGGCCTCGTTGCGCGATAACGGCCACGAGCCGCACTGGCGCATCCTGCCCGCAGGCGAACAGACCAAGTCCTGGGCGGAACTGTCCGCCACCATCGACTGGCTGCTGGAACTGGAAGTCGAGCGCGGCGATCACGTAATCGCGCTGGGCGGCGGGGTCATCGGCGACCTCACCGGCCTGTGCGCGGCGCTGCTCAAGCGCGGCTGCAAGTTCATCCAGGTGCCCACTACCCTGCTTGCGCAGGTCGATTCGAGCGTCGGCGGCAAGACCGCGATCAACACGGCGGCGGGCAAGAACCTCGTCGGCGCCTTCCACCAGCCCTCGCTGGTGCTGGCCGATCTCTCGGCGCTGGAAACGCTGCCGATGCGCGAACTGCTCGCCGGTTACGCCGAGGTCGCGAAGTACGGGCTGATCGACGATGCGGACTTCTTCGCCTGGTGCGAGGCCAATGCCGGGGCCATGCTGGCAGGCGATGCGGCCCTGCGCGAATATGCGGTCGCGCACTCGGTAGCGTCCAAGGCGCGTATCGTCGCCGAAGACGAGCGCGAGACCACCGGCAAGCGTGCCCTCCTCAACCTCGGCCACACCTTCGGGCACGCGCTGGAGGCCGAGACCGGCTTCTCGAACCGCCTGCTCCATGGCGAGGCGGTGGCGCTGGGCATGGTCCTCGCCGCGCGCTTCTCGGCACGCTCGGGTCTGATGCCCAGGGTCAGCGCCGAACGCGTCGCCAGCCATATCGCTGCGGTGGGCCTGCGCACCGAAATCGCTGCACTCGGCCTCGACTGCGATGGCGCGGCGCTGGTCAAGCACATGCTCCACGACAAGAAGATGGACGCAGGCACCCTGCCCTTCCTGCTGATGAAGGCCATCGGCGAGACCTATCTCGACAAAACCGTCTCGCTCGATGCGGTCGCCGCCTTCCTCGACGACGAACTCGCGCGCCCGATTAACTGACGACCTCTTTCGCCGAGCCGAGATTATGCCGGGACAGGCCGCGAAACCGCGCACCTGCCTTCCGCGTTGCCCTGATGATCGTGTCTTGTCCTCCAACGCCTCTTACGAGGCCGGCACGAGCGATACCGCCACGGGCGGGGGGCCTGTTGCCCCTACCCGGGGGCACCGGAAGGCGGCGGTTTCCTACCCTCGGAATCGCCGCCTTTTGGTGAATGGCGGACAACTCGCCGGGATGACAGCCCCCGTTCATGTTCGGGATGGAATCGTGCGCGCCCTGCGGCGTGACATTACCAACCAGCATGTCTAAGTTGCGCCCTTCGATAATAAACCAGCACAACAGCGAAACGACACGGGGCGCCATGACAGCAGCCGAAGCCACGCCGGATTTAGAATCCGAACCCGATTTCCGATCATCCGGAAAAACTTCCGACACCGCGTTTCTCGGCCACCCCAAGGGCCTTGGCTATCTCTCCTTCGTCGAAGGGTGCGAACGCTTCTCGTACTATTCCATGCAGACGCTGCTGGTGCTCTACATGGTGAACTACCTGCTGCTGCCGGGCCACGCTGAAAACGTGATCGGGCTGCCCTGGCTTCAGGCCCGCCATATCGGCGAGACCGGCCAGCAGTTCGCCTCGTCGATCTTCGGCGACTATACCTCGCTGGTCTATTTCACCCCGATCCTCGGCGGGCTGATCGCCGACCGCTGGCTGGGGCGCCGCAGCACGCTGATCGCGGGCGGCGTAATCATGTCACTCGGCCATTTCCTGATGGCCTTCGAGAGCATGTTTCTGTTCGCGCTGGTCGCGCTGATCGTCGGCGTCGGCCTCTTCAAGGGCAACATCGCCAGCCAGGTGGGCGAGCTTTATAGCCCGAAGGACCTGCGCCGCGCGATGGCTTTCCAGATCTTCTACATCTTCATCAACGTCTCGGTGATCGCCGCGCCGCTGATCGCCGGAACGCTGGGCCAGAAAGTCGGCTGGCACTGGGGCTTCGGCTGCGCGGGCGTGGTTATGCTGATCGGCCTGCTGATCTACCTAAAGGCTGCCCCCTACCTTCCCGCCGACGCCCGCGAAGATCGCAAGACCAAGGGCAAGGCGGCAATGAAGCTGCAGAGCGAAGACTATCCACGCCTGATCGCGCTGCTGATCCTTGTACCGGTCATGGGCATTGCCCTCATTACCAACCAGCAGATCTTCAACGCCTATCTCGTCTGGGCGGACCAGCAATTCCAGCTGACCTTCTTCGGCATGACGATGCCGTCAAGCTGGATGATCACCCTCGATGCCACGCTCTCCTTCACGATGCTCGTTGCGGTCGCAGCCTTCTGGAAATGGCGCTCGGCGAGCACCGGCCGCGAACCCGACGAACTGGGCAAGATGATCATCGGCTCGGTCTTCACCATTGCCGGCGCCCTGTGTCTCGTCATGGCCGCCGCAACGCAAGGATCGGGGAAGATCGGCCTGTTCTGGCCGTTCATGTTCCACTTCCTGAACTCAATCGGCTTTGCCCATATCCTGCCGATCAGCCTGGCGCTGTTCACCAAGATCGCGCCGCGCCCGCTCAGCGGGACAGTCGTGGGTATCTATTACATGTCGTTCGTGCTGGCGAACTGGGTGGTCGGCAATGTCGTCGGCCCTTGGCTGTCGACAATGCCCGCCACCACGTTCTGGCTGATCCATGCCGGGACCGGCACCTTCGGCCTCGTCGCCTTCATCGTGTGCAAGCTGGCGCTGGGCCGCCTGCTGAGCGGTGAAGCCGCGACCTGATCCCAAACAAGCCCCCGACAGAATCCTGCCGGGGGACTTGTATCATCAGCGGACTTTGAGGGCCTTGACCTGACGAACCGACCGCGCCGGGCGCAAATCGCTCGGCACGATCAGACGATACGGCCCCGTCTTGTCATCAAGGGCTTGCCCATCGCATCGCTCGGCGATGATCATGCCTTCGTGTCCCAGGCCGGGATCGATCTCACCCACCGAAAACAGGACCGCATAACCGTCTCGAGCATGAACGATCACGCCCTTGGTCAGTTCGTTCCCGTGAAGATCCTTACCGTGCGGGACGCCCGCCCGGGCAAGCACATCGGCAAGCGCCGGCCCCTCGCACATGCGGCGCGTGCCATGATCGTTGAGCACCGCCTGCACATCGGGGAGCCCTTCAAGCAGCTTGGGTGTTACCGGAATGGTCTGGCTAGCTGCCGCAGCAGCCGCGAGCATGAGAAGCGCGGTCATCGTATCCCCCTGAAAAATGCTGACGCCTTCTAGGGGAGGATTGCCCGAAACACCATCGGGCAGCCGGTTAAACCGCGTTCACTCCATTTCGAGAATGATCGCGTCTACCGCCAGACTGTCACCAGGCTTGGCGTGGAGCAGCTTTATCGTGCCCGATTTTCCGGCACGAAGCGTGTTTTCCATCTTCATCGCCTCGACCACGGCAAGCGGCTGCCCGGCTTCGACGCGATCGCCCTCGTCCGCATGGAGCGCGACCAGCAGGCCGGGCATCGGGCAGATGAGATAGCGCGAAAGATCGGGCGGCACCTTTTCGATCATGTAGCGCGAAAGCTCGTGCAGGCGTCGCGGCAGGCATGTCACCTTGTGTACGGCACCGCGCGTCACCAGACGCAGGCCGATCCGGTCGATCAGCACGCGGATACCATAGATCTCGTCGTCGATCTCCGCCTCGATCAGTCGGTCGCCGGGCGTGTACTCCAGCCCCATGTCGATTTCGGCACCGTTGACTACCACGGCCTCTTCGCCGATCTCGACATCGAACGGCTCGCCATCGAGCGTGACCACCCAGTCGTAGGGCGGTTCGGTCGGCTCGGCGAGTTGCCCGGAAATCTGGCGCGCCCGGTCGGAACGCGCGGCGGAAATGAATGCGGCGACGGCAGCCAGCGCGACTTTCAGATCGTCCGATGCGGGCGCGCCGTGGAAGCCCTCGGGATATTCCTCGGCAATGAAGCCGGTCGAAAGGTCGCCCGCGCGAAACCGCTCATGCTGCATGATCGCCGAGAGGAAATCGATGTTGTGCCCAAGTCCGTCGATCACGAAGCGGTCGAGCGCGGCGATCTGCAGGTCGGTAGCCTCTTCGCGCGTCTCGCCCCATGTCACCAGCTTGGCGATCATCGGGTCGTAGAACATCGAAACTTCGCCGCCCTCGAACACGCCATCGTCGACGCGCACGCCTTCCATGCCGCGACGGCCATTGGCCACGCCATCGTCCGCCCAGCCCTCGACCGGCGGGTGATAACGCACAAGACGCCCGGTGGACGGCAGGAAGCCGCGATAGGGGTCCTCGGCATAGACGCGGTTCTCGATCGCCCAGCCATCGATACCGATATCGTCTTGCCCGAAGGCCAGCGGCTCGCCAGCGGCCACGCGGATCATCTGTTCGACCAGATCGATCCCGGTGATCGCTTCCGTTACCGGATGCTCCACCTGAAGTCTGGTGTTCATCTCGAGGAAATAGAACGATTCCCCGCTTGGATCCGCACCCGAGACGATCAGTTCGACAGTCCCAGCGCTGTAGTACCCAACGGCCTTCGCCAGCGCGACGCACTGCTCGCCCATCGCGCGGCGCATTTCCGGGCTGACGAAAGGTGATGGCGCCTCCTCGACCACTTTCTGGTGGCGGCGCTGGATCGAGCACTCGCGTTCGTTCAGATAGAGCACATTGCCATGCTGGTCGCCCAGGATCTGGATCTCGATATGGCGCGGGTTCTCAATGAACTTCTCGATGAACACCCGGTCGTCGCCGAACGAGTTGAGCCCCTCGCGCTTGACGCTCTCGAAGCCTTCACGAACATCGGCCTCGCTGTAAGCAAGCCGCATGCCCTTGCCGCCGCCGCCCGCGCTGGCCTTCATCATCACCGGATAGCCGATCTCGCGCGCGATCTCGACCGCGTGATTGGTATCGGCGATCTCGCCCACGAAGCCAGGGACGACATTGACGCCCGCAGCCTTGGCCAGCTTCTTCGATTCGATCTTGTCGCCCATCGCCGCAATGGCCTTGGCGGGCGGGCCGATGAAAGCGATGCCCTCGGCCGCCAGCATCTCGGCAAAGGCTGTGCGCTCAGACAGGAAGCCGTAGCCCGGATGCACCGCATCCGCCCCGGTCTCCCGGCACGCCGCGATGATCTTCTCGGCCACCAGATAGCTCTGAGCGGCGGGCGCCGGACCGATATTCACCGCTTCATCCGCCATCGCCACGAACGGCGCGCGGGCATCGGCATCGGAATAGACCGCCACTGTCGCGATCCCCATCGCTCGTGCCGTCTTGATCACCCGACAGGCGATCTCGCCCCGGTTGGCAATGAGGATCTTCTTGAACATCAGCGCTTCGCGTCCTCTTCCAGATAGGCCCGCAGTTCTTGTGTGCGGTTCTTGGTCATGCCTTCGAGGCAGGTGTTCTGGAGCAGCGGCCAGATCGTGCCGCTGTCCTCACGTCGCCCGTTTTCGGCGAGGCACTGCGCGTCACGATAGGCCAGCCACTTGCGCTGGGCATCGCGGTGGAGCGCCAGCCCGGCGGCATCGCGCCCTTTCGACAACTGCTGCCATGCCTCGTTGAGCGCTATGTCTGCCCGCAGATAGTCGCGATAGGAACACACGTTCATGTCGAACTGCGTGCCCTGCCCCGCGCAGTCCGGCGCGGGATCCTTCATCGCCATCGACTGCGCAAGTTGGCACTTGTCCTGCGCCAGCGCGCCGCTGACCGCGTTGCAATCGAGCGGCACGGTCGGCACCGCAGAGGCGAAGACAAGCGCTGCGAAGATCACTCCGCCGCTTCCAGCTTGGCGCAGCCCTTGGGCATCCGGCTCGCCTCGACATCAGCAGCCGTCTCGCTGATCGCCATCGGCTTGATACCCAGACGCGCGAACATCGCCATGTCGTTGTCATCGCCCGAATTCGGCGCAGTCAATAGCTTGTCACCGGTGAAGATCGAGTTCGCACCGGCCATGAAACACATCGCCTGCGTCATCTCGCTCATCGACTCGCGACCCGCCGAAAGGCGAACCATCGAGTGCGGCATGGTGATCCGCGCGACGGCGACGGTGCGCACGAACTCCACGTCGTCGATCTTGGCGAGCGGCGTGTCGGCCAGCATGTCGCCCAGCACCGTGCCCTTGACCGGCACCAGCGCGTTCACCGGCACCGACTGCGGATGATCGGGCAGCGTCGCCAGCGTGTGCACGAAACCGACGCGATCGGCGCGCGTCTCGCCCATGCCGACGATCCCGCCAGAACACACGTTGATGCCTGCCATGCGCACGTTGGTAAGCGTGTCGAGGCGGTCTTCCATCGTGCGGGTAGTGATGACCTGATCGTAACGCTCAGGCGAGGTGTCGATGTTGTGGTTGTAGTAATCGAGACCCGCCTCGTTCAACATGTCGGCCTGCTCGGGCGTCAGCATGCCCAGCGTCATGCAGGTTTCCATGCCGAGCGCGCGCACGCCCTTCACCATCTCGATGATGGCAGGCATGTCGCGGTCCTTGGGATTGCGCCAGGCCGCGCCCATGCAGAAGCGGGTCGAGCCCTGATCGGCAGCCTGTGCGGCACGCTGGAGCACCTGCTGTACTTCCATCAGCTTGGTGGCCTTCACGCCGCTGTTCGCCGAAACCGACTGCGAGCAATATCCGCAGTCCTCGACACAGCCGCCGGTCTTGATCGAGAGCAACGTGGAGAGTTGCACTTCGTTGGCCTTGTGGTTCGCCCGGTGGACTTCGGCAGCACGAAACACCAGTTCGGTGAACGGCAGATCGAACAGCGCGGCGATCTCTTCGCGGGTCCAGTCGTTCCGGGGCTGGGTGGCAACGCCCGAGGCGGTAGCGGTGTCGGTCATCTCGAAAATCCTGTTCAGTCTTGCGCGCCCGTACGGCATTTTCGCAGCGCGGCATAAGCACTCAAACCCTGCGCATAGAGCGGTCCGGCCCGGCGATCCAGTTCTCCTGCACCAAAACCGGTGAGCGAGAGGGCAAGACGCTCCACCGCCGCGTCGGAAAGTGTGTCCAGGCGCGCCCGGTAGATACCGATGGCAAAGACAATCGCGCCCGATTTCGGAAGTCGCCTCAAGGACTGCCTTTCGCAGCGAATCCATAGGGTTTCACCGGCATTCTCAGCCGTGACATGAGAATATCCCACCGCTGCCGAAGCCGCCGGAAGATAACGCAGCGCAGGAGAAGGCTGGACGAAGACATTCGCCCGCCCAAAAATCTGCCCGTCCTTCAAACCGTCCATGAACCGGTCGACACCCTGCTCCAGTTGCCCGGCATAGCCGTGAATCGGCGCATGGACCGCGCCCATCGGCAAACCGAGCTTCTCCGCAAGGTGCCAGTCGGTCGGGAACGCCAGGGCTCCTGCGACCAGACGATAAGGCTCGCCTCGGTTTTCCTGCACCAACAGGCAGAAGTCTTCCCAATGCGCCCGACCGCACGCCACAAGCCCACCGGGCACGCGCAGCATCTCCGACAATTCGGCGATGGCGGCCTCGGCCTCCGGCAGTGCCATCACGCATTCGGGATGAGCGTCGAAAGCCTCGCTCCGGAGAGCGAGGTCCGGTGCCGCATCCAGCCAGTCACTTTCCACCAGACGTACAAGACCCATCCGTGGCGCCCCGGCAACGCGGGCATGGGGAAGCAACGCCTCGACGGAAAAACCAAGCGACATGAGTGCTATGCTGCACCTTCTTCAGATCCATTGACAAGCCCTTCATCGGCTGGCGGCATATTGTGGCCAAGCAGGCGCAGCACGTCGGCGGCACACTCCACCACATTCGATCCCGGCCCATAGATGCCCTGTACCCCGGCCTTCTTCAGAAACTCGTAATCGCGCTGCGGGATCACGCCCCCGGCAACGACTTTCACGTCCGCTCGCCCTGCTGTGCGCAAATGGTCGATCAGTTCGGGGATGAGCGTCTTGTGCCCCGCGGCAAGGCTGGAGGCGCCCACGACGTCCGCCTGGCCTTCCAGCGCGAGATCGGCAGCCTCCTTCGGCGTCTGGAACAGCGGGCCGGACGTGACCGCGAAACCCATGTCCGCAAAGGCCGAGGCGATCACATTGGCGCCGCGATCATGCCCGTCCTGCCCCATCTTGGCGACCAGCAGGTGCGGCTTGCGCCCGAGCCGTCGCGCCACCGCCTCGACGCCCTCGACCACCTGCCGATAGCGCGTATCGCCTTCGTGCGCGGCACCATAGATCCCGCTGACGGGGCTGGGCGAGGTATCATGACGGCCAAACGCAGCCTCCATCGCCGCCGAAATCTCACCCAGTGTCGCACGCGCACGGGCCGCTTCCACGGCAAGAGCCAAGAAGTTGTTATCGAGCAGATCGGCTGTTTTATTTAAGCCGCTTGCAGCCACATCCTCAGAACCGACATTAGCTTTTGCGTGTTCCACCGATGCTGCCCTGCCTGCGGCCATGCGCAGCGCATCCAGCGACGCTTGCACCGTCGCTTCGTTACGTGACTCACGAAGTTTCTTGAGCCGTGCGACCTGTGCTTCGCGCACGCTGTGGTTGTCCACCTCCAGCGTCGCGAGCGGCGCCTCTTCAGGCAGGCGGTACTTGTTGACGCCGACGATCACATCCTCGCCGCGATCGACCCGCGCCTGACGGGCAGCAGCGGCCTCCTCGATCATCGCCTTGGGCCATCCGGCGGCGACGGCCCGAGCCATGCCGCCCTCCGCCTCGATCCGCTCGACAATCGCCCAGGCCTTGTCTGCGATCTCGGCCGTCAGCGCCTCTACGTAATACGAGCCGCCCAGCGGATCGACGACATGGGTGATGCCGCTTTCCTCCTGCAGAACCAGTTGAGTGTTCCGGGCGATGCGCGCCGAAAAGTCGGTTGGCAGGGCGATCGCTTCGTCCAGCGCATTGGTGTGGAGCGACTGCGTGCCGCCAAGCGTCGCCGCCAGCGCCTCGATCGTGGTGCGGATGACGTTGGTGTACGGGTCCTGCTCGGCAAGCGAAACACCGCTGGTCTGGCAATGCGTGCGCAGCATCATCGAGCGCTCGTCCCTCGCGCCCAGCTTCGTCATCGCCCGGTGCCACAGCAGGCGCGCGGCGCGCAACTTGGCGACTTCCATGAACAGATTCATGCCGATGCCGAAGAAAAACGAAAGCCGCCCCGCAAACGCGTCGATGTCCAGCCCTGACGCCTGCCCCTGCCGAACGTATTCGATGCCGTCGGCCAGGGTGAAGGCGAGTTCCTGCACCTGCGTCGCCCCGGCCTCCTGCATGTGATAGCCCGAGATGGAGATCGAGTTGAAGCGCGGCATCCGCGCGGCAGTGTAGGCAAAGATATCCGCAATGATCCGCATGCTTGGCACAGGCGGATAGATGTAGGTGTTGCGGACCAGAAATTCCTTGAGGATATCGTTCTGGATGGTCCCCGAAAGCTGCTCCGGCGCCACGCCCTGCTCCTCGGCTGCGACGATGTAGAAGGCCAGAACCGGGATCACCGCGCCGTTCATCGTCATCGAGACCGACATTTCATCCAGCGGAATCCCGTCGAACAGGATCTTCATGTCCTCGACACTGTCGATGGCGACGCCGGCCATGCCGACATCCCCGGTCACGCGCGGGTGATCGGAATCATAACCTCGGTGCGTTGCCAGATCGAAGGCGACCGACAGCCCCTTTTGCCCGGCGGCAAGATTGCGGCGATAGAAGGCGTTCGATTCCTCCGCCGTTGAAAATCCGGCGTACTGGCGGATCGTCCAGGGACGTCCGGCATACATCGTCGCCTTGACCCCGCGCGTGAACGGCGCGAAACCGGGCAGTCCCGGATCGTGCCCGACGTCCGCTGACGTATAGAGCGGCTTGACGGCGATCCCTTCGGGCGTACGCCATGTCAGGTCACGCCCTTTCGCCTCTTTTGCGGCCCTCTCCTGCCAGTCGTTCACGTCGGCCCGGTTGTTGTTCTCGGCCATACGGTTTCAGGTCCTCTCTCGTGGCCTCAGTCGACCTCTACCCGGCTTATGTCGGTCTCTGTGCGGTCTCTGTCCGTTTCAATGCGCGGCTTTCGGCGTTTCCATGATTTCGGTCAGCTGTCCTGCCATATCCTTGGGATGCAGGAAGAATATCGGCGTTCCATGCGCCCCTGTACGTGGCTCACCCAGGACGCGCTTGCCAAGGCTCTCGAACCAGCTCTTCGCCTCGTAGATATCGGGAACCTCGTAACAGAGGTGATGCTGTCCACCAAAAGGGTGTGTTTCCAGCCACTTGGCGACCGGAGAGTGCGATGAGGTAGGCTCCAGAAGTTCGATCTGCGTGCCAGATGTTCCCGAAAGCCCCGGCGTCTCCACGAAACACACCCTAACCTGCTGGCTTTCCATCACGAATGGCTCCGTTATCAACGTCGCACCCATAACCTCCCGGTAATAGGCAACGGCCACATCCAGATCCGGAACGGCCACACCGACGTGATTGAGACGCCCAAGTTTCATGATATTTCTCCGTGAGTTACAGAGGAATGTTCGCGTGCTTCTTCCAGGGATTCTCCAGCTGCTTGTTGCGCAGCTTGCGAAGCCCCAGAGCGATCCGCCGCCGGGTCGAATGGGGATAGATCACCTCGTCGATATACCCCCGGCTCGCGGCCACGAAGGGATTTGCGAAACGATCCTCGTATTCCTTTGTTTTGGCGGCAATTCCTTCGGCATCGAGCCCACGGAAAATGATCTCTACAGCGCCTTTCGCCCCCATCACCGCGATCTCCGCCGTCGGCCAGGCATAGTTGAGATCGCCCCGCAAATGCTTGGGCGCCATGACATCGTAAGCACCACCATAAGCCTTGCGCGTAATGACGGTGATCTTGGGCACCGTCGCCTCGGCATAGGCGAAGAGCAGCTTGGCACCGTGCTTGATGATACCCTTGTGCTCCTGATCGGTGCCGGGCAGGAATCCGGGCACGTCGACGAATGTCAGGATCGGGATTTCAAAGGCATCGCAGAACCTTACAAAGCGGGCTGCCTTGCGCGAGGCGTCGATATCGAGCACGCCAGCAAGCACCATTGGCTGGTTGGCGACCACGCCGACGGTCCGCCCTTCGATCCGCCCGAAACCGATCAGGATATTCGCGGCATGGCTCGGCTGAAGCTCGAAGAAATCGCCCTCGTCCAGCACCTTCTCGATGAGTTCGTGCATGTCATAGGGCTGGTTGGCGCTGGGCGGAACGAGGGTATCCAGACTGTCCTCAATCCGGTCCCAGGGATCGCTGGTAGGCCGCTCGGGCAATGGTGAACGATTGGAAAGAGGCAGGAAATCAACCATTTCCCGTACCGTCGAGAGGGCCTCCAGATCGTTCTCCAGAGCCAGATCGGATACCGACGTGCGAGTCGAATGGACCAGAGCGCCGCCGAGTTCCTCTTGCGTCACGATCTCGTTCGTGACCGTCTTCACCACCTCTGGACCCGTGACGAACATGTAGGAACTGTCCTTCACCATGAAGATGAAGTCGGTGATCGCCGGCGAATAGACCGCACCACCGGCACACGGCCCCATTATCATCGAGATTTGCGGGATAACACCTGATGCCAGAACGTTTTTCTGGAAAACATCGGCATAGCCCGCGAGCGAAGCCACGCCTTCCTGAATGCGCGCGCCACCGGAATCATTCAATCCGATTACAGGTGCGCCAACCTTCATCGCCGCATCCATGACCTTGCAGATCTTCTGGGCATGGCGCGAGGACAAGGAGCCGCCAAAGACGGTAAAGTCCTGACTATAAACGAATACCAGGCGACCGCTGATCGTACCTGAACCGGTAACCACACCATCGCCCGGCACTTTCTGGTCCTGCATCCCGAAATCGACGCAATCATGCTCGACGTAGAGGTCCATCTCCTCGAAGCTGCCTTCGTCCAGCAGGACCTCAATGCGTTCACGCGCAGTCAGACGCCCCTTGGCATGCTGCGCCTCTATGCGGCGCGGCCCACCCCCAAGCTTGGCGGCAGCCCGGCGCTTTTCCATCTCGGCGATATTGGCGGACATTTGCGCCCTTTCCTGTCTTATCCTGCTTTTCTCGGGATAAAACAGGCTTGAGCAGGCCCGGTCAACCTCTTTAATCGATCGATTAAGAAGGTTGGCCGTGAAATGTCCGCCTGGCGATCACTTCAACAATACCAGTTCCTCGGCCATGGTCGGATGCACAGCGACCGTGGCATCGAAATCGGCTTTGGTCAGCCCCGCCTTCACAGCGATCGCCGCAGCCTGAATGATCTCCGGCGCCTCCGGGCCAATCGCGTGAAGTCCGACCACACGGCCGGTCTCTGCATCACAGATCATCTTGTAGAGCGCGCGTTCATTGCGCTGGACGAGCGCATTCTTCATCGGTCTGAAGTCACTGGTATAAACAGCAACGCTACCAAGCTGTTCGTTGGCCTGCGCCTCCGTCAACCCGACGGACGCGATCGGCGGGTGACTGAAAACCGCTGCCGGAATACACGAATAGTCGACCTTGGACGGCTTATCGCCGAAAACCCTGTCAGCGAAGGCCTGGCCCTCGCGGATTGCGACCGGTGTGAGCTGAACCCGGTTCGTCACATCGCCCACGGCATATATGGATTCGATGTTCGTGCGCGCTTCATCATCGACCGTAACCGCACCATGGTCATCGACCACAACGTCTGCACCTTCCAGACCAAGTCCTTCAATATTGGGCACACGGCCGGTCGCGAACAGCACGCAATCGACGTCGATGGGATCGTTGTTCGTCATCGAGACCTTGAGCGATCCATCCGGATTCTTCTCGATCCCCTGCAAGTCGGCATTGAACCGGAAGTCGATGCCCTTGGTAATCGAGATTTGCAGCAAGCGATCCCGCAGCGCCTCCTCATAGCCTCGCAGCAGCTTGTCCGAGCGGTTTACAATCGTGACCTTGGCTCCAAGCGCATTGAATACACCTGCGAATTCGTTGGCGATATAACCTCCGCCAGCGATGAGAATACGATCTGGTATCGCATCGAGGTGAAAGGCTTCATTTGACGTGATGCCAAGGTCATACCCCGGAATCGAGGGCACATGCGGGCGGGCGCCAGTCGCAATCAGGATAATTCTCGCGGTCTTCGCTTCACCGCTGGCCAGCGTAACCTCATGCGGTCCCGTGATCGTTGCGCGCTCGCCAAAGATATCGACGCCGTTATTCGCAAGTGTCTGGGTATAAAGACCATTCAGACGATCGACGTCAGCCAGCACATTGTCGCGCAACCTGACCCAGTCGAACTTCGCGCTGCCGATCTCCCAGCCGAAACGGCCTGCATCTTCAAGATCCTCGGCAAAATGCGCCCCGTAGACCAGCATCTTCTTGGGCACGCACCCGCGTATCACGCAAGTTCCACCGACCCGGTACTCTTCGGCGATCGCGACGCGCGCACCATGCGCAGCAGCCACACGGCTCGCGCGAACGCCACCGGATCCGGCGCCGATGGTGAAGAGATCGTAGTCGTACTCGGCCATGAACACACTCCTGTTCGCCGGACCATCTGCTAGCCCGCCGGGAAGCGTGCATATGGGACAGGCAGGAGCTGATTGCCAGCGTCAGCGCCTACAGTGCGCTTTTCCGACGGACGCAAGCCTCTCACTCACCATCGCAAAGGATTTGTCTATTTAATGAGTAGAGTATAAAGATGGGTCAGACGTGCCAGCTTACGGTTTCGCGGCGCGTTCCGCACAGTGGAGAGATACATGATGAATCCCCATCACCGCCCCACTGCAGCGCGTGGCCACCCGACCAACGGGAATCAGGCACTGCGGCAACCGACTATACTACTCATTCCCGGGCTCAACGGCAGTGGACCAGACCACTGGCAATCTCGTTGGGAACGCGACATGGAAAATGCACACATCGTAGACCTTGGTCTCTGGAGCGACCCGCAACGCAGCCCCTGGATAAACCAGCTCAACCTTGCAATCCATGCAGCGCAAGGACCGGTTATACTGGTAGCCCACAGCCTTGGCTGCCTCGTGGCGACATGGTGGACCAAGTTCGAGCAAGCAGACAGCGCTTCAAAGGTGGTCGGGGCGTTGCTGGTCGCGCCACCGGAAGTGGATTTCTTTCCGCGCGACGATCGCGTTGGCCGCTTTGCGCCGATGCCGGTGGATCCATTACCATTCCCGTCCATCCTTGTGGCCAGCCAGAACGATCCCTGGATGGGCTTTCGCACCGCGCAAGTGCTCGCCCGGCAATGGGGCAGCGAACTTGTTGATATGGGCCACGCAGGGCATATCAACGCCGATTCGGGGCTCGGCGACTGGGCGCTCGGGAAATCGCTGCTCGCGCGCCTGATGCCGTTTCGCACTCCCGAAAACGCCGGCAAGCTACATGAATCAAGTTCCGAGCAGAACTGGATCTCACCACCTTCTCATAGATAAAAGCACTCCCGGTCGCAGCACCTCGCCGCGACCGGGATGTTCATATCAGGAGACGATACCGGCCAGTTCGAGCAAGGCTTCGGTCGACGGATCGAATGTCGTGCCGCCCTTCTCGATCTGCTTGGCGATCTCCTTGCCCAGTTCGACGCCAAACTGGTCGAAGGGATTGATCCCCATGAGCACGGCATTGGCAAAAGTGCGGTGCTCATGGAAAGCGATCAGGGCACCGAAAGCTGCCGGACTAACTTCATCGAGCAGGATCGTCGCCGAGGGGCGGTTGCCGGGATAGGCCCGTGCGGAATCCTCGCTCGCCTTGCCGGCCATGAGCGCTGCGCCTTGCGCGAAGCAGTTCGACAGCAGGATGCGGTGATGCGCAGGTTGCAAATCGTGCCCCGGGAAGATCGCGGCGATGAAGTCCACCGGCACGATGTTCGTTCCCTGATGCAGCAACTGGAACACGGCATGCTGCGCATCGGTGCCGACGCCGCCCCAGGTGATCGGTGCCGTCGGACCATCGACCGGCGTGCCGTCAGCCTTCACGCTCTTGCCGTTCGATTCCATTTCGAGCTGCTGGAGATAATCGGGCAACAGCGCCAGACGCTCGTCATAAGCGAAAACCGCACGGGTCTGGCAGCCGAGCAGACGGGTATAGTACTGATCCGCAAAGGCCGCGCGCAGCGGCAGGTTGGCAAGGCCTTCTGCATCCCGGAAGTGCTCGTCCATCAGCGCCGCACCGGCCAGGAACTCCGAGAAATCGGGCCACCCCAGCGCCATGGCGACCGGGAAGCCAATCGAGGACCAGAGCGAGTATCGACCACCGACACTTTCCGAGAACGGCAGGATGCGGGTCTCGTCCACGCCCCATTCCGTGGCTTTTTCGGGCGCGGCAGTCAGCGCGACAACCCGGCCATAGGGATCAAGAACGCCACCATCGCGCAGCCATTCGATGGCGCTTTCCGCGTTGGTCATCGTCTCGATGGTGGTGAACGTCTTCGACGCGATCGCCAGCATGGTGGTCGCCGGATCGCAAGCCGCAAAAGCCGCCTCCAGCGCACAGCCGTCGATATTGGAGACGACATGGACGTCGCACAGTGCGCCCTCGCGCGCCAGAGCGTCAACGGCCAGCGCCGGACCAAGCGCGGAACCACCGATGCCGATGTGGATCAGGTGCTTGATCTCACCCAATACCCCGCGATGGATCGCCTCCACGAGAGAGGCCATGCGGGCGTGATATTGACCGGCCAGTTCGACACTTTCCGCCTTGCCGACGCCTCGCTGGGCGGTGTGCTCTGCCGCACGACCTTCGGTGGGGTTGACGATCTCCCCGGCGAACAGGGCTGCACGACGGGCATCGAAATCCATGGCCAAGGCCAGCTTCTCGAAACCGGCGATATGCGCAGCATCCAGATGGGTCTTTGACCAATCGAAGCGAATCCCCGAAGCATCACCACCCACGCCAAGCTCGAACCGGGTCGCAAGCTGATCCAGGCGGTTTGCATCGTCAGCAAAGAGTTCACCAAGGCTCGGTTTGGGCAAAGCCTTCAGTTCGCTCCAGATCGCATCGCTCATTGTCGGTCATCCTCTTGGGTTGGCGGGCACAGTGGCCTGCGGCAGGCCTTATGCATCGCGATTGCGCGGTGGCCAAGTGCAAAACACCGCATAGGATCTATTTTGGTATTATTTTGGACACACTAAATCTTTCATCCATCGATGGCTGTCACACCGCCATCGGCATTGTGCTTGACGAGCGCGCCAAGGCACAACATGGGTTCGATCCATGACCGACGCCGACGATACCGTCTCCGCCCCCGTACCCGCAGTGCCTTCGCAGGCCAGCGCTACACCGCCCGTGCAAAAAGCGGACACTCCAGCTGCGGCCGACAAGAAGCCCAAGAAGGAGGAGAATTTCCTCTCCTTCCTTTTCTGGCTGGTGCTCGGCGTCGTGGTGCTGCGCAGCTTTATCGTCTCGCCCTTCAATATTCCGAGCGAATCCATGTTGCCCCGCCTTCTTGATGGCGACTACCTGTTTGCGACGAAGTGGAACTACGGTTACTCGAAGTATTCGCTGCCATTCAGCCTGCCGCTGATCCCGGGCCGGATCTTCGCCCATCAGCCAGAGCGTGGCGATGTGGTGATCTTCAAGGCTCCGCCCGGCAACGACGTTGATTATATCAAGCGCGTGATCGGCCTGCCGGGTGATGAAATTCAGATGCGCCACGGCCAGCTCTACATCAACGGCATCGCCGTTCCGAAGGTTCGCGTGGCCGACTTCGTGCTGCCCGTCACACCCAATACACATTGCTACGCCCCCGAGTTCGAGGGCAAGGATGTCAAGGGCGCCCCGGTCTGCAATTACCCGCAGTTCCGCGAGACGCTGCCGAACGGCAAGAGCTATAACGTACTCGACCTCCTGCAGACACCGCAGGACGACACCGGGGTCTATGTCGTGCCCGAGGGCCACCTGTTCATGATGGGCGACAACCGCGACAACTCGATGGACAGCCGTTTTCCCGCCGTGGAAGGCGAAGGCGTCGGGATGGTTCCTGAAGGCAACCTCGTTGGTAAAGCCTCCCTCATGATGTTTTCCACCGACGGATCCTCGAAGTGGTACGAACCCTGGACGTGGTTCACTGCGGCCCGCTGGTCGCGCATCGGAGGCACGTTCTGACCTTGCTGACCTTACAGACCCGCCATTTCATCGAGCGGATCGCAGGCCATGCCGTCAAGGATGAAGCTCTCTGGCGCTCTGCCCTTACCCACGGCAGCACCGGCGAGAAACGCACTTACGAACGCCTGGAGTTCCTGGGCGACCGGGTTCTCGGACTTGTCGTGGCCGAATGGCTGTTCCGCACCAGCGACGAGGCGGAAGGTCGCCTGTCCCAGCGGCTCAACGCTCTGGTCAGCCGCGCCACCTGCGCCCATATCGCGCGCGGCCTTTCGCTGAGCGAGCACATGCTGCTGGGCAAGCAGGCGCGCGACGATGGTGGCCTCGACAGCGAAAACATTCTCGGGGATATTATGGAGGCGCTGATCGGCGCCTGCTTCGTGGAAAACGGCTTCCCCGAAGCCCGCGCTATGGTTCTGCGAATGTGGACGCCGTCGCTGGAAGGCAAGGCAGGAAAGCGCAAGCACCCAAAATCAGCCTTGCAGGAATGGGCTGCCGGCAATCGTCGCCGCACGCCCGAATATGACCTGGTCGATCGTTCCGGGCCAGATCACGCCTCGCGTTTCACCGTCGAGGTTTCGGTATATAATGTCGGAAGCGCCCGCGCGACGGGCAACTCCAAGCAGGAGGCGGAAACACTGGCCGCCGAGGAATTCATGAGGATTTACGGATGACTGGCGCGATAACTAAAACGGCAGGCGAGAGCTGCGGCCTGGTAGCCGTTATCGGGCCGCCGAACGCTGGCAAGTCCACGCTGGTCAATGCGCTGGTCGGCCAGAAGGTGGCGATCACCTCGGCGAAAGCGCAGACAACCCGCGCGCGCCTTCTGGGAATCGCGCTGGAGGGTAGCGCGCAGATCATCCTGGCCGACACGCCCGGTATTTTCGCACCCAAGCGCCGTCTTGATCGCGCCATGGTCGCCGCCGCCTGGGAAGGCGCTCAGGAAGCCGATGCGCTTCTGCTGATCGTCGATACCGTCAAACTGCGCCGCCATGAGTTGATGCCGCTGCTGGAAACGCTGAAAGAGCGTCCGGAGCGCAAGGTGCTGGTACTCAACAAGGTCGACGCCGGCGCCAAGGAAAAGCTGCTGGTACTGGCTCAGGAGTTTACCGCCGAGGTTCAGTTTGACGAGGTCTTCTTCGTTTCTGCGCTGACCGGCGACGGTGTGCCGGAGCTCAAGACCTGGCTGGCCAAGTTGATGCCGGAAGGCCCCTGGCATTATCCCGAGGACCAGGTCTCGGATGCGAGCGAACGCCTGCTCGCCTGCGAAATCACCCGCGAACAGCTTTATCGGCAGCTTCACGAAGAGTTGCCGTATGACGCTGCAGTGCGACCAGAGGCCTATGTGCCGCGAAAGGACGGCTCGGTCGAGATTCGCCAGCAGATCGTCGTGACCCGCGACAACCAGCGCGCCATCGTGCTGGGCAAGGGCGGCACCAAGATCAAGGCGATCGGCGAAGCGGCGCGCAAGGAGCTGACCGAGGTTCTCGGCCAGAAAGTGCATCTGTTTCTTCACGTCAAGGTCGAGGAAAACTGGGCCGACCAGCGCGACATCTATGAAGAGATCGGGCTGGACTGGGTGAAATGAAATCGCTGCTACGGGGGGGCGCCCCTCTTTTTCTGCTTATCGCAGCCAGCCTTGCTGCGCCTGTCGCCAACGCCACGCAGAAAGATCCTTCAGGCACACCTGCGACCACTGCTGCCATGAGTGGCGCAGTTCCGCTCACCTCTGCCGAGCAGACGCTCCGGAATGCATTGGCAGGCGGAAACTACGTTGCAATGGGTTCGTCGTATGCCGCAGGCCCGATGCTGCCGCCGGGCAAACCCGGTATGGCAACGCGATGTGGGCAAAGCGCCAATAACTACCCGTCGCTCCTTGCGAAGAAGTTCGGCCTAACCCTGGTCGATCATAGCTGCTCGGGTGCCACTACCGAACACATCCTCGGCCCCTGGGGGGACATTCCTGCGCAAATTTCCGGCGTTAATGCAGCAACCAGGCTCGTGACGCTGACAATCGGAGGAAATGACCTTACTTACGTTGGCAACCTTTTCAGCGCGACCTGTCAGCAAGATCACCGTCGCAGGCCGCAGACGGCAGTATCGACCGTCAGCCCATGCAATCCCTTGCGCGTACCGACAGAGGCAGATTATCAACGCGACGAGGTGCAGCTTGGGCGCATTGCCCAACGGATCCACCAGCTTGCGCCGCGAGCGAAACTGGTTTTCGTCCAGTATCTCCAGCCCCTCCCGGCAACCGGCAAGCTTTGCGCCGATACGCCAATCAGCGAAAGCGACGCAGAGATCATCCGGACCATCGGTCGTCGCCTATCCGAGATCATCGATCGCGCCGGGCGCACAAACAACGCTCTTGTCGTCGAAATGGATAAATCCTCGGCCACCCACACCCCTTGCGACACTGACCCGTGGATGATCGGCTCTCCCAAGGGGTACGACGGCCACAACGGTCTGCAATGGCATCTCAACCTTGCCGGGATGAAGGCAACGGCGGATGGCATTGCTTACTGGCTCGCCAATCCGCCTGCGGCATCCCCCCCTGCACAGCCTGCGGCGACTTCGACCGATCAGGCTGTGCCTCCACCCAACGATCCAGTGGCGCCAACGCCACCTGCCTGACGTCGCGGGCAGTCGCAGTCCCATGCCTGGAGGCATCTCCGACATGAGTTCTTCTTTCTCGCGTTTTCAGGCCGGACGCGGGCCCATCCTTGGCTGGCTTTTACTGGCGATCGTCGTGCTCGCCTGCAGGTCGCCGCTGTTCGGCGATCCGCTGATCCATTCAGACGAGACCTTCTACAATCTTGTCGGCGAACGCATGCTGCACGGTTCCGTGCCTTTCGTCGACATCTGGGACCGCAAGCCGGTTGGCCTGTTCCTGATCTATGCCGCGTCCCACGCCCTATTTGGGAGCGGCGTGCTTGGATACCAACTGATAGCCGCGCTCAGTGTCCTCCTGACCGCTGTTGCTATAGAAAGACTGGCCTCCCGCATTGCGGACCGGCAAGGCTCATGCCTTGCTGCCATCACGTATATCCTCGGCCTTGCTATATTTCGTTGCTCAGGCGGCCAATCGCCGGTGTTCTATAACCTGCCGATGGTGCTTGCAGCCGGCATCATGTTGACACTGGCGACGCAGAAGCGCCCCGATCATCTTGTTATCCGTGGCGCAGCCGCCATGCTACTGGTCGGGTTGGCGCTCCAGATCAAGTACACCGTTGTATTCGAAGGAATTGCCTTCGGAATCGTGCTTCTCTGGCTGCACTGGCGCAAGAACCGAAGCGTCGTAAAGCTCGTTGCAGCAGGCCTCCTCTGGGTCGCCAGCGGGCTTGCGCCGACGGCGCTGGCACTGGGATGGTATGCCCTGCACGGATACGCTCAGGAATTTATCTGGGCCAACTTCCTGTCGATCTTCCTGCGGGATACCGGGGCTGCACTGTCGCTCGACCGCATATCCGATCTAGCCACCGACATTGCTCTGACACTGCCGTTCTGGGCTGGAGGCCTTTACTGGCTTCGCCACCGGCACACACCTCCATTCGCAACCAAGAATAATACGGCCCAGACACTTCCGGGCACACAAGCCTGGTTATTGGGTTGGGGAGGCGTTGCGACGTTCGGCTTCCTGATCTTCGGGACATATTACGACCATTATACCGCCGCTCTGCTGCCTTCCTTTGCGGTTCTGCTCTCGCCCGTTATGGGCTGGCGCCCTGGAAAGCGGATCGTGACCGCTTTCATTCTGTCATTTCTGGTCATCGCGGCTAGTGCGATCACAATAGGCACCTATCGTAAATACGGCGGGCGCGCAGATCTTGACCGTGCAGCAGCTCTCATTTCGCCCAATCTGCATGGGCGCTGCCTCTACGTGTTCGAAGGGTATGCTGCGCTCTATTCCGCCACCCAAGCCTGCACCGCTTCACGCTTCGTGTTCCCCTCGCACATCTCGCGCCGAGTGGATTCGGTCGCGCTTGGCGTGGATTCACGCGTAGCGTTGCAGAGGATTCTGGATCACCACCCCGGCGTCATAGTCGTCAACGCCAAGCCCGACATGAGCGAGGCGAACCTTGTGGTCCGCCCCATGCTCCATGCCGCGCTTACCCATAACTACGAACTTTATGCCCGGACCAATCTCGGCAAGCTGGACCTTGTGCTCTACCGCCTGCGCGAGCACGGACGGTAGAGCGACACATTCATTCAGTCTCAGCTGCAGCCTTGGCCGTCTTTGCCTTCGCCGGAGCCTTGACCTTTGCCGGGCTCTTCTTTGCTGTAGAGGACTTTTTCGCCACTGCAGCCTTAGCAGGCACCTTCTTCTTGGCAGGTGCCTTTTTCTTGGTTGAAGGGCCCTTCGCGACCTTCGCGTCGATCAGGGCTACAGCCTGCTCGGCACTGAGGTCTTCCGGTTTCTGGTCGCGCGGAAGGGTGGCGTTTGTCGTGCCATCAGTCACATAGGGGCCATAGCGCCCCGCCAGAACCTGCATTTCCCCACCGCTGGTTGGGTGCGCACCCAACACCTTGATGGGCTCCGCCTTTGCTCTGGTTCCCCGTCCACCGCGATTGGCAGAATCAGCCAGCATGGCTACCGCAGCATTCATACCCGTCTCGAACACTTCGGCTGTATTACGCAAACGCGCATATTTACCATCATGGGCAAGATAAGGGCCATATCGACCGATACTGGCCGTGATCTCCTTGCCGCTTTCCGGATGCTCGCCAACCGTGCGCGGCAGGCTGAGCAACTTGAGGGCCCATTCCAGCGTCAGTTCGTCGATGTCTTTGGGAATAGAAGCGCGCTTGGCCTCCTTCCCCTCGCCCAACTGAATATACGGTCCGAAACGTCCCACCTTGCGCAGCACTTCCAGATCGGTCTCAGGGTCCTTCCCGAGCCCTTCTTCCTCACCCTCGCCTTCAGCGCCGCCGGGCTGCGCGAACTTACGGGTGAACTTGCATTCAGGGTAGTTCGAGCAGGCCACGAAAGCGCCGTAGCGCCCTCCGCGCAGACTTAGCCGCCCATCACCGCACTTGGGGCAAACACGCGGGTCGGTGCCGTCCGCCTTCGCCGGGAACAGGTAGTCGGAGAGAAATTCGTCCAGAGCCTCGGTCACTTCCGAAGGCTTCTTCTCCATGACCTCGTCGGACTTGGGCTTGAAATCGCGCCAGAAGTCTTCGAGCAACGCCTTCCATTCCTGACGCCCGCCCGAGACGTTATCGAGTTCGTCCTCCATTCCGGCAGTAAACTCGTACGCGACATAACGATCGAAGTAGCGTTCGAGGAACGACGTTAACAACCGTCCCGTTTCCTCAGCAAAGAAACGGTTCTTTTCGGTGCGGACATAGGAGCGGTCCTTGAGCACCTGAATTGTTGCCGCATACGTCGACGGGCGCCCAATGCCGAGTTCCTCAAGACGCTTCACCAGGCTTGCCTCAGAGAACCGCGGCGGGGGTTGAGTAAAGTGCTGCTCTGCAAGAACGTCTTTCTTCGCAGGCATGTCGCCCGATTTCATGAACGGCAAAAGGCCGGAATCGTCATCGTCAGACTTGTTGTCCTGCCCCTCTTCGTAGACTGCAAGGAAGCCGGGGAACTTCACGACCTGTCCGGATGCCCGCAGTTCATGACGACCGGTGCCGTCACGCAGCGTAATCGTCGTGCGCTCCAGCGCAGCGGAGGCCATCTGGCTGGCCATCGCTCGCTTGAAGATCAGATCATAAAGCCGTGCCTCGTCACCCGAACCATGGCGTTCCTTGGTGAAATCGGTGGGGCGGATCGCTTCGTGTGCTTCCTGCGCGTTCTTCGCCTTGGTTTCGTAGTGGCGGGGCTTTTCGGGCAGATAATGCCCCGAGAAGCGATCCGAGATCGCCGCGCGCGCGGCAGATATGGCGCTGGGATCCATCTGCACACCGTCGGTACGCATATACGTGATCGCGCCTGCCTCGTAGAGCGTCTGCGCCACGCGCATGGTCTGGCTGGCCGAGAAGCCAAGCTTGCGCGCGGCCTCCTGCTGCAGGGTCGAAGTCGTGAACGGCGGCTGCGGATTGCGGCGGTGCGGCTTGGTCTCGACGCCCTCGACCTTGAAGGCGCCCTGTTCGACAGCCAGCTTGGCCCGCATCGCGGTGCCTTCGTCCCCAATGCTGAGGCGGTCCAGTTTCTGGCCCTCGAACGTCACCAGCTTCGCAGTGAAGTCCGATCCGTCATGCGCCATCTGCGCCGCAACCGACCAGTACTCCTGAGGCTTGAACGCCTCGATCTCTCGCTCGCGATCGACGATCAGACGTAGCGCTACGGACTGAACGCGTCCGGCCGACTTGGCGCCGGGCAGCTTGCGCCACAGCACCGGAGAGAGTGTGAAACCGAACAGGTAGTCGAGCGCACGGCGCGCAAGATAAGCGTCGATCAAGTCCTGATCCAGCTCGCGTGGCTGGGTCATGGCCTTGGTAACGGTGTCCTTGGTGATCGCGTTGAAAGTGACGCGCTGCACGTCCTTGGGCAGTACGCGGCGCTTGCGCAGCAATTCCTGCACATGCCACGAAATTGCCTCTCCCTCGCGATCAGGGTCAGTTGCGAGGATCAGGCGGTCGGCCTCCTTTGCGAGATCGGCGATGGCCTTAACCTGCTTCTGCTTGTCTCCATAAAGCTCCCAGTCCATCGCGAAATCCTCGTCCGGACGAACGGAGCCGTCCTTGGGCGGCAGATCGCGGACGTGGCCATAACTGGCGAGCACCCGGTAATCCTTGCCCAGGTACTTCTCGATGGTCTTGGCCTTGGCCGGAGATTCGACGATGACTAGCTGCATTACAAACTTTCAGATGCCCCTCGCACGCGCGCACCTACGCGCATGCATGTACACGTACAAGGTGGTTGCCTGTTCACGGTCTCGTCAAGAGGCCTGTTTGATGGCAGGCATTTGACAGAGACCTCAATCAGGAATCCAGCAGGCTGACACGCCCTCCGGCATGCCGCACGAGGCGGCCTGCCAGTTCCAGTTCGAGCAGAGCCATTTGCACATCGCCTGCATTCGCTCCCGATTGACGGATCAGTTCGTCGATAGCCACCGGTGCTCCGCCCAGCAATGCATTCACCGATGGTGATGCACGGCTATCGCCAAGCCCTCTCCCCTCATTCTCATCCACCGACGTCCAGGCTGTTTCCGGTTCGCGAACTACGCCACGAGGCATCCCTGAAAAGTCCTGCAAGAGTTCCATCACGTCGCCTGCATTCTGTACCAGAATAGCGCCGTCCCGGATCAACTGGTTACATCCCTGAGAGCGCGGATCGAGCGGTGAGCCCGGTATCGCCATCACTTCTCGCCCCATTTCGCCGGCGAGTCTGGCGGTAATGAGTGATCCGGATTTCGGGGCCGCTTCCACAACGACAGTGCCGGAACACAAGCTGGCGATGATGCGGTTTCGCGTCGGGAAGTGCCTGGCAAGCGGCTCCGTGCCGCAGGGCTGTTCGGCCAGGAGCAAGCCCTCCAGCGCTATCTGTTCCTGAAGATCGGCGTGCTCGGATGGATAGGACACGTCGATTCCCGATGCGATCACACCAACGGTGCCTGCGCCGCAGGTTGCCGCAAGCGCGCCCCTATGCGCGGCGCCGTCGATCCCGCGCGCCAGGCCCGACACCACGACAAAGCCCGCCTCGGAAAGCTCCAGTGCAAATTCACGCGCTAGCCGCAATGCCGCCGCTGAGGCGTTGCGCGCACCGACAATCGCGACACAAGGCTTATGAACCTGCCCGAGATCTCCTCTCCAGGTCAGGATCGGCGGCGCGCCATCGCTTGTCTGCAGCGATTCGGGGTAGTCTGGCGAATCATGAAACAGATATCGTGCGCCAGACTTGCGCATTGCCGCAATTTCGTCCTGCACGCGCCCGATCGACGCCGCGACATATTTGCGCCCTGCTCGTCCGACAAGTTCAGGAAGAGCCTCCAGCGCCGCAGCGCCCGAACCGAAGCGGCGCAATAACTGAACATAGGAAACCGGCCCGATATGAGGCGACCTCAGCAGGCGAATACGAGAGAAAGCTTCGTCCTGCGAGATGGCCTCGGTCGTGCTCACGCCTTCTTGCCACTACCGATTTTGGGCTCTGTACCGGATAGCAGGCGAGAAATGTTCTCACGATGCTGAAAGAGGACAAGGGCGGCAATCACGGCGAGCACTATCCCGTTCTCCTGATGGCCGGTTGCGAACGCGACAAGCGGCGCGACAACGGCTGCAGTCATTCCCGCAATCGAGGAAATACGCACGAGCGCCAGCAAACCGATCCACGTCGCCGCATAAGCAAGCCCGATTGGCCAGCCAAGCGCAAAACCGATGCCTGCCGTCGTCGCCACGCCCTTGCCGCCCCGAAAGCGCAACCAGACCGGAAAACAGTGACCGACGAATGCCCCGATCGCGGCAATACTGGTGGCCGCCGGACCGCTAATTTCTGGCCAGAAAGCACCAGCAAGCAGAACCGCGACAAGGCCTTTGAGAAGATCCAGAACAAGTGTTGCCGCGGCGAGGCCCTTGCGCCCCGTGCGAAGGACGTTAGTCGCACCGATATTCCCCGAGCCGATGGCACGAAGATCACCTGCACCAAACACGCGGGTCAACAGCAGACCGAAGGGAACCGAGCCCAGAGCGTAGCCCAGCAGTAAAGGGAGAATCCATTGCATAGCCACTCCTTAACCGCTCGGACGAATTTGGCGAAAGAGTTCTTCATCCAAACCGCTACGGTATGTCGCTGCAAGGTTGCCATCGGCCGTCACGACAGGCACACAGTCTCTCCGATCATCGTGACCTGTAGACCTTGCCTCGGCGCATGTGGCGCCACTCCGAAGATTTCATGCCAGCACCATCTGAAAATCATCCCGCCACTGCCCCATCCCAAACCAAGGGCGATTCCGCTCCATCGGTAAAAACATGTGAGAATCTTCATCAGCCGGCGACGTTGAAGGTCGATCCTTCAGCTCCGATCCTGCTTTTCGATTCCGGGGTTGGCGGTCTGACAGTGCTCGACGCGGTTCGTCGCAAGCTGCCCGACGCTCCCCTGTTGTATGCAGCGGATACGGCAGGCCTTCCGTATGGCACGAAGACCGAAGCCCAGATAGCCGCACGCGTTGCAGGATTACTGGGACGGATGACCGAACGGTTCCAGCCCCGACTTGTCTGCATCGCATGCAATACCGCCTCGACCATTGCTCTGGGCATGGTGCGCGAAGTACTGGAAGTGCCTATCGTCGGGACAGTACCTGCCATCAAACCGGCAGCTGCGATGACACGCAGCGGTGTGATCGGCCTGCTTGGCACACAAGCGACCATTAGACAAAATTACATAGACAGGTTGGAGCAGGAATTCGCATTCGGCAAACGCCTGCTGCGGCATGGTGCGCCTGCTTTGGTTGCCGCAGCAGAAGCGAAACTTCGCGGCGAACCGGTGAACATGGCTGACGTCGAGGCTGCCATTACAGCGCTGCGGGATCAACCCGGTGGAGACGAGATGGACACGATTGTCCTCGCGTGTACGCATTTCCCGCTGCTGCAATCGGAACTGAGCGAAATATGCGGCCAGAGCATGCTATTCGTTGACGGTGCTGCCGGCATCGCCGACCAGATCGCAAGACTGACAAGCGGCCAGACTTTTCAGCGTATCCGTCCTGATCGAGCCGTATTCACTGCACCACCAACTGACATCAACGCATACGCAGCCACGCTGGAGCGCTATGACCTCGCCGGGATCGACGTGCTTTGACCCCCCGCATCAATATTGCTTTAGCGGTCCTGCTGCTGGCATTGGGTATTCCCTTCTACTGGTACTTCATCAACGCCGGAACCGACGGCGCTCATGCGAAACCCCTCAAGATCACCGATTTGCGAACGCTTGCGCTGGAAGCGCCAGGCGCCGCGCCTGTCGGCATCCGCACAGAAATGATCGGCATACGCTATGTGCCCCTGGATTTTCTGGCCGCGGGTGCAGGTCTATGGTCATCGCCCACATCCATTCGCGCGTTCCAGATTGTCACCTCGGACGGCTCCTCGATCACCGTCGACTCCGGGATAACCCCGGAAACAGCCAATGCGTTTGATATCGTCAGCTACAACATCGCCGCACAGAAGCGAGTGAATATCGTTGTAAACAAAGCCAGAATTCGCCTCTATCTGAGTAATTTCCCACTTCATAAGCGCGTTGCGGGCACCGCTCATGCATCAACGCTCAAGAATGTCGCGCCGCACGCAGTGTCGGCAGGCATCGTGGAAATTCCGACCCCTGGCCTCACCGACGAATCGGCTATGTATTTTGTCCGGCTCCAGAACGGTCGGGAGTTCCTGTTTACCGGGGACGCGGCCACGCTGCGGGAAAGCTGGCGACAGATCCACCCTCCGGCGCGTTATGTCACCTCTTTCCGGCGGCCTCAGGACAGGCTGGAACTCAGTTCCTGGTTGATGACCATCAATGCGCTTCATCGCGAGGCGCCTGACATGGAGATCGTCGAGGGGCATGACCTGCATCCAATGCGCGAAATCCAGTACGGTTTTGACGATCACGGTGATCTGGGTCTGGTATCTGGTCATCCGCGCGACAATCCTGTAATGGCCCCCGCGAGGGGCTTAAGCAGCACGCCGAACCAAGGCAGGAAACACGCTCTGTGAATTACGATCGGATTTTCGATCAGGCGATCGACCGACTTCATTCCGAAGGACGCTACCGCGTCTTCATCGACATCCTGCGCAACAAGGGTGCCTATCCCAATGCGCGCTGCTTCGCCGGTCATAACGGCCCGAAGCCGATCACCGTGTGGTGCTCGAACGATTATCTTGCGATGGGACAACACCCCAAGGTAATCGCGGCGATGGAAGAAGCGCTTCACGATGTCGGCGCCGGTTCAGGCGGCACCCGCAACATCGGCGGCAACACCCACTACCATATCGAGCTTGAGCGCGAATTGGCCGACCTTCATGGCAAGGAAGGCGCCCTGCTCTTCACATCCGGCTACGTCTCGAACGATGCCACTCTATCTACACTCGCGCGACTGCTGCCGGGTTGCGTCATCTTCTCGGACCAACTCAATCACGCCAGCATGATCGCCGGCATTCGCAATTCCGGCTGCGAGAAAAAGGTCTTTCGGCATAATGACCTTGATCATCTAGAAGAATTGCTGGCTGAAACGGACCCGGCGCTACCCAAGCTGATCGCCTTTGAATCCGTCTATTCGATGGATGGCGACATCGCGCCAATCCATGCCATCTGCGATCTGGCAGAAAAGTACGGAGCACTGACCTACATCGATGAAGTCCATGCCGTGGGCATGTACGGACCACGCGGCGGCGGCATCACTGATCGGGACATGGCAGCACACCGTATCGATCTGATCGAAGGCACGCTTGGAAAGGCCTTCGGCGTAATGGGCGGCTATATTGCAGCCAGTCAGCGCATCATCGACTGCATTCGCTCTTATGCGCCGGGATTTATTTTCACCACATCGCTCTCCCCGGTCCTCGTAGCCGGGGTGCTCGCCTCGGTACGCCATCTAAAGAGTTCCAGTGTTGAACGTGACGGGCAGCAGCGTTCGGCAGCGATGATGAAAACGATGTTCCGGGAGGCAGGCCTGCCGGTCATGGACTCGACCACGCACATCGTGCCGCTGCTCGTCGGCGATCCCGTGAAGGCCAAGAAAATCAGCGACATCCTGCTTGCCGAATATGGCGCATATGTACAGCCTATCAATTTCCCGACCGTACCCCGCGGAACCGAGCGGCTACGTTTCACGCCGGGGCCTGCGCACACGGAAGAGATGATGCGCGAACTCACCCAAGCCCTTGTCGAAATCTGGGAACGCCTGGACATGCGCGTCGCCGCATAAGACATTTCAAGGCAAGTAGCTGAGAGGCGAGGGATATTTATCCCTGCCTCTTGGCATTTCGCATCTGCTCACCACGTTGATTGCGCCGTTTAGCGCGATATTGCTCGCGCTCTCTCGAGTTCGACAAAGGAACGCAAGACCCATGGCGAAGCTGTTCGAACCAATTCAGGTTGGCGGGCTTAAGCTTTCCAATCGCATCGTCATTGCCCCGATGTGCCAATATTCGGCACAGGACGGATGCATGAACGACTGGCACCTGAGCCACCTGGGCTCGCTCTCGCACTCCGGCGCAGGCGCTCTCACTATCGAGGCGACAGCCGTCACGCCGGAGGGCCGGATTACCAGCGGCGATGTCGGTCTGTATGACGATAGCTGTGAAGCCGCCATGAAGGAAGTTCTCACCTCGATCCGGCGCTGGTCGGATATTCCCGTCATCGTCCAGCTCGGCCATGCCGGGCGCAAAGCCAGTTGCGAGAAGCCCTGGGACAACGACGGCGCACAGATCCCACCGAGCGCTATCGGCGGATGGCAGACAGTGGCACCGTCAGCTCTGCCTCACGCACCCCACGAGAACGCACCGACACCCCTGGATGCAAAGGGTTTGGAGAACATTCGCGACGCCTTTGTTGCCGCCGCAAAACGCGCTGAAGCGCTTGATATCGATGGAATCCAGCTCCACGCCGCACATGGGTATCTGCTCCACCAGTTCCTGTCGCCGTTATCCAATATGCGCGGCGATACTTACGGGGGCAGCCTGGAAAATCGCATGCGTTTTCCGCTGGAAATCTTTGAAGCTGTACGCGCAGCATTCCCTTCACACAAACCCGTAACGGTTCGCGTCTCCGCCTCGGATTGGGTGGAAAACGGCTGGGACATCGAACAGACCATTGCCTTCGCAAAAGCGCTCGAAGCGGTCGGCTGCGACAGTATCCACGTTTCCAGCGGAGGTCTTGCGCCGAGTCAGGACATCCCGGTAGGACCGAACTATCAGGTTCCGCTCGCACACGATGTAAAGGCTGCCGTCAACATTCCGGTAATCGCCGTCGGCCTTATTACCGAGCCCCAGCAGGCTGAAAGTATCCTCAAGGCAGGGGATGCCGATCTGATCGCGATCGCTCGCGCCGCGCTTTACGATCCTCGCTGGCCGTGGCATGCCGCCGCTGCGCTTGGGGCACAGGTCAAAGCGCCTCCCCAATACAGGCGATGCCAGCCACATGGCTTGCCAGACCTTTTGACCCGTGCCTAATCGTTCTTGACCACATGTTGTCCTCGCCGCATCGCTTCGGCAAGGCGGCACGTCAAAGTCACGAGATCGTCGAGATCGTCTGCCGTCCAGTCTGCAAATGCCTGGCTCAGTACGCGATCGCGTGCGATATCGATGGCACGCGCCATCACTGATCCGGCAGGCGCTATCCGCGCCTCGCGAACGCGACGGTCCCGTGAATTTGTTCCCCGCACGATAAGGCAGCGTTCTTCCATCGTCGCCAGTTGGCGACTGACCGTCGTGTAGTCACGACCTACCCTGTCCGCCAAATCGCCGACCCCGATCGGACCGAAGCGATCGACAGCCACCAGTAACGGAAACTGCGCGCGATCAAGCTGGATTCCTGCCTCGCGAATAAGCATTTCGTCACGCTCCGCGCCGTTCATCATCGCCACAATTTCCAGCAAGGCACCGTGAAGTTCCCGAAGCCTTTCGGTTATGAGTGCATTATACATGTATTTTCTTGCCACCCATTATCGACCTATATATGTGTAATACGCATACACTTCATCCCGCGGGGAGCAACCCATGAAAGCAGCCGTCGTCACCGCCGCAGGCAATCCGCCGATATGGGATGACTTCGAAGCACCTGTTGCCAATGAACAAGAGATTGTCGTGGACATCGTCGCCGCAGCACTCAGCCAATTGACCCGCAATCGAGCTTCCGGTCGTCATTACAGCGACACCGCCACATCCGGCTTCATTGCCGGCGTGGACGGCGTAGGTTGGTCCCCTGACGGCAAGCCGATATACTTTGCGCTCCCTCGTACACCTTACGGCGCAATGGCCGAACGCGTTCCAGTCGCACATACGCAGACAATCGCCATTCCCGCTGGTCTTGACCCCTTACAGGCAGCAGCAATGGCAAATCCCGGCATGTCTTCATGCGCCGCATTGCGTGAGCGCGCCAGGATCCAGGTCGGTGAAACCGTCCTCATCAATGGCGCGACCGGAGCATCGGGAAGCCTGGCGGTTCGCATAGCCCGCCACCTTGGCGCCGCTCGCGTTATTGCTACAGGGCGCGACAAAACCTTGCTCTCAGCGCTCGGCGCTGACGAAGTGATCGCTTTGGATGTTACCGGAGAAGAACTGGAAACGCGATTTTCCAGACACTTCCAGGAAGGCGTAGATATCGTGCTCGACTATCTCTGGGGACCGAGCGCCCGCGCTGCCCTCGTCTCCGCCGCGAGACATTCCCCAAAAAGCAAGCCCGTGCGATTTATTCAGATCGGCGCGATATCCGCTGCCGACATTGCCCTGCCAGCAGCCGTCCTGCGATCGAGCACCATCGAACTGATGGGTAGCGGAATTGGAAGCGTAGGAACGGATCGCTTGCTCGCCTCCATCTCGGAGGTCTTCAACGCCGCCACCGCAAGAGGCTGGACAGTTCCGCTCCTGCCAATACCCATGGCAGATGTAACAAGGGCGTGGTCAACGAAAAGCCGCGAACGGATTGTCCTGACCCTTTGACACAACAAAGCCCGGCGAGTTTTTTACCTCGCCGGGCTTTGTCATATCTCTCAAGTCATGCGCTTTAATCAGCGCAATGAGACGACATTGTCCGAAACCCGAGGGTCCGGACGCCCCGTATAAAGGCTAGCCATCGGCTCGTCGGTCGTGATCACGACATCGCCCTGCCCGAAGCCGTTGAACGCGGTACGCATCGCCGCACCGTAAGCACCCAGCATGCCGACCTCGATCCAGTCTCCAGCCTTTATTCCGGCGGGAAGCACAAAGGGCCCTTCCATGAAGTCCGCATCGTCACAAGTCGGGCCGTAGAACGAGAAGTCCTTGAGATCCGTGGCGTCGAGAGCCGCTTCGACATCACTGGCGTTGCGAGCGATATGACGAACAGGAAAACGCCATGCGACATGTGCGGCATCGTAGAGCGCGCCATAGGCACCGTCGTTGATGAACAGTTCATCACCGCGACGCTTTTCCACCTTCACGATCAGCGAGTTGTACTCAGCCGAAAGCGCACGGCCGGGCTCGCACCACAGCTCTGCGTTGTAGGCGATCGGCAGCGCTTCGAAGTGACGGTGGATGATCGCGAAGTAATCTTCGAGCGGCGGCGGTTCCATGCCCGGGTAGGACGACGGGAACCCGCCACCCACGTCGATCATGTCGATGACGACGCCGGCATCGGCAATCGCCGCACGAGCGCGCTCGAGCGCCTGCACATAGGCGAACGGCGTCATCGCCTGCGAACCGACATGGAAGCAGACACCCAGCCAGTCTGCGACCTGACGGGTAGACTGGAGAAGCTCCCCTGCATCGGCGAGATCGATGCCGAACTTGGAGGCCAGGCTCAGTTCCGAATATTCCGAACTGACGCGCAGGCGCACGCAGAGACGCAGATCCTTGGCGAACGTTCCATCCTCGGCCGCAGTCGCTTCGAGAATCTTCTCGAGTTCTTCCTGCGTGTCGAGGCTGAAGGTGCGTACGTTGTGCGTGAAGTAGGCCTCGCGGATGGCGCTGGCGGTCTTCACCGGGTGCATGAAGCACAGCGTCGCAGTCGGCAATACCGAGCGAACCATCCGGATTTCCGCGATGGAAGCGGTATCGTAATGCGTGATGCCGTTGTCCCAGAGGATCTGGACAAGGTCCGGCGACGGATTTGCCTTCACCGCATAAAGCGACTTGCCCGGAAACTTCGTGGCGAAGAATCGGGCAGCACGCGCCGCAGCATGCGGGCGGTTCACAATAACCGGTTCGTCGGGCGCGAGTTCGCGCGCTACAGCCGATGCGTCAGGGAAAATGTGCAACTCAAGGGACCCCCAAACGGTGTGTTAACGACAAGAGCTGCCTTGCGGTTTGGAAGTCCCCATGGGGCAGCGAGGGGCCGGATATAGGCCGCATCGTTCGAATCGCAAGAGAAAAACGAGCGTTTTCACGGAAGTGTCACAAAGGTAAAAGGACATGGCTGGCCCATGAAATTTTCCCCTTCCATCACAATATGTTGTCTACGCGGCGTTACCACCGGGGAACTGTCATTTCGCAAACAACAGAAACGGACAGAAGCTCCCTGAAGCGGGGTGGAAACGGACACAAGGCACCTGACGCGCGATGGACCGTTCCCTTGCTCACTCAGCTTAAGCGATCGCGAAAATCCTCGTAGTCGAACTTGCGGATGCATTCGAGCGAGTCGGTTTCGGAATCCCACAACCAGATCGAAGGCAAGGGTACGCCATTGAAGGTGGTGGTCTTGACCATCGAATAATGTGCCTGATCGAGGAATGCGAAACGTTGCCCCGCTTCGGGATCGGCCGGCAGCACGTAATCGCCGATCACATCGCCTGCGAGGCACGAGGGCCCACCAAGACGGACCGCCTCGGCGTCATTCTCGCTCCGTTCCGCCAACATAGCGGGGCGGTACGGCGCCTCAATCACGTCGGGCATGTGGCAGGTCGCGGAAATGTCCACGATGGCCACCGGCATGCCGTTCCAGCCAACATCGAGCACGGTGCCGACCAGAATGCCCGCATCCAGCGCAACCGCCTCGCCCGGCTCGATATATATTTGCGCGCCCGTATCCTCGGCCATGTCGGCGAGGAATTCGACCAGCTCCTCGCGCTGGTAATCGGCGCGAGTGACATGGTGCCCACCGCCGATGTTGATCCAGTCCAGCTGGCCGAAATAGGGCTCGAGATAATCGAACACCTTGTCCCAGGTTCGCTGGAGCGGCTCGAAATCCTGCTCGCACAGGTTGTGGAAGTGAATGCCGTCGATCATCTCGACATGCTCTTCGGTAAGCTGGTCGATCGGGAAGCCGAGACGCGAATGTGGCGCCGACGGATCGTATTTGGGCACTTCGCCTTCGGGATGCAGCGGATTGACGCGCAGGCCGATGTCGAAATCCTCGCCGCGCGCACGGGCTGCCTCGATGATCGCCCAGCACCGCTCGATCTGCTGGGGAGAGTTGAAGATGACATGGTCGGAAAGGCGCAGGATCTCGTCAAGCTCGTCGGGCTTGTAGGCCGCGCAGTACGTCGCGATCTCGCCGTCATAGAACTCGGAAGCCAGACGCGCCTCCCACAGCCCCGAGGTACACACGCCGTCGAGATATTCCCCGACGATCGGCGCTGTCGACCACATCGAGAACGCCTTTAACGCGGCCAGCACCTTGGCACCGGAACGCTCACCGATATCCTGCAGAATCTGGAGGTTGGCACGCAGCTTCGCCGCATCCACCACGAAGGCCGGGCTGTCGACGCGCGACAGGTCGAAGTCCGCAAAGGCGCCCGGATCGCCGGCTCTGGTTTCCATGTGATGCGTGCCTTTCGTCTGTATTCGGATGAAGGAAGCCGCGGCTCTAGCCCAGCGGCCCCTTGAAAATGAACCAGGCCCCTGCCCCGACAAGACAAAAGCCGATGATCTCGTTCCAGCCCGGCTTCTGGCCGAACAGCGCCCAGGCAACCAGCACGAAGCCCAGCAGCGAGAACGCCTCCTGCATGACCTTGAGCTGCCCCAACGAATAGACCGAACTACCGATCCGGTTGGCCGGAACCGCCAGACAGTATTCGAAGAAGGCGATACCCCAACTCATCAGGATCGCCAGCCACAGCGCCTTGCCCGGCAGTTTCAGGTGCAGATACCACGCCGTGTTCATGAATAGGTTGGACCCTGCCAGCAGCGCGACGGGCGCAACGAAGGACCAGTTCATGCGCGGAATACCCTTGATACGGTGTTCCGCCCCGCAGATCGAAGCGGAACACCGTGTCCAATCAGAACTGCACCGGTCCGTCGAGCTCTTCCACGGTCCAGGGCAGGCCATGCTGGTTGAGCATGTCCATGTAGGGATCAGGATCGAACTGCTCCATGTTGAACACGCCTTCACCATTCCACTTGCCGGTCAGGATCATCGCCGCGCCGATCATTGCCGGAACGCCGGTGGTGTAGCTGACGGCCTGGTTGCCGGTTTCCTCGAAAGCGTCTTCGTGGTCGCAGATGTTCTTGATGTAGAACGTCTTCTCACCCGAACCATCGAGCGCTTCGCCGGTCGCGATATCGCCGATATTGGTCTTGCCCCGGGTCGTCGCGCCCAGCGAGCTGGGCTCGGGCAGCACGGCCTTGAGGAACTGCAGCGGCACGATCTCGACGCCGTTGTAAGTCACCGGGTCGATGCGGGTCATGCCCACGTTCTGCAGCACGGTCAGGTGCTTGATGTACTCGTCCCCGAAGGTCATCCAGAAGCGGCCACGCTCCATCTCGGGCAGGAACTTCGCGAGGCTTTCCAACTCCTCGTGGTACATCATGTACATGTTCTTGGGGCCGACGGCCTCGAAGTCGAACTCGACCTTCCTGCCCATCGCCGGGGTCTCGACGAATTCGCCGTTCTCCCAGTGGCGTGCCGGTGCGGTCACTTCGCGGATGTTGATTTCCGGGTTGAAGTTGGTGGCAAAGGCCTGACCGTGATCGCCGCCGTTGCAATCCAGAATGTCCAGCGTGCGGATGGTCTTGAGCTTGTGCTTCTTGAGCCACATCGCGAACACGCTGGTCACGCCCGGATCGAAGCCCGAGCCGAGCAGCGCCATCAGGCCCGCTTCCTTGAAGCGCTCCTGATAGGCCCATTGCCAGTGGTATTCGAACTTTGCCACGTCCTTGGGCTCGTAGTTCGCGGTGTCCATGTAGTGCGTGCCGGTGGCAAGGCAGGCGTCCATGATCGCCAGATCCTGATAGGGCAGCGCCAGGTTAACGACCAGTTCGGGGCCGATCTCGCGGATCAGCGCGCTGGTGGCCGCCACATCGTCGGCGTCGATCGCATAAGTACCAATCGTGACGCCCGTGCGCGCCTTCACCGATTCCGCGATCGCCTCGCACTTGGAAACCGTGCGGCTGGCGAGATGGATGTCGCTGAAAATATCGGGATTCATCGCCATCTTGTGGACAGCGACCGAGCCGACGCCGCCTGCGCCGATCACCAGAACCTTGCTCACCGTACTTCTCCTTGACCCAGATTTCCCTGCGACGAGGTTTGCGCCGCTCAGTCCGGCCCTCTCGCGAAAGCGCCGCATATAGTGCCCGGATGTGACAACACAACGTGCGGCAACACAAGCCGTGCCGGTTATCAGACTTGGAAATTCCTGCATCGCCTGCCGCATCTGGTCGGCCAATCGTCACGGTTGTGCCATCGCCGCGTCATCGCCCGGTCACCGGACATCCGCAAAGGGGGCATCAGACGCGCTGCTGCGCCAAGGGACACTCTCACCATGCAGCCCACATCCGCAAGCAAACCCCGTGCTTCTGCCAGACAGCCCAACACCCTGATCGAAGGCGCGGTCGTGCGCCACGAGAGCCCGCGCGGTGCGCGCCTGCTCGACCGGGCTTTTGCGATAGCCTTCAAGGGTCTCGTCTATGCGCAGATCTGGGAAGATCCGGTGGCCGACATGGCCGCGCTCGATATTCGCTCCGACAGCCGGGTGCTGACGATCGCGAGCGGTGGCTGCAACGCGCTGTCCTACCTCACCGCCAATCCCGAAGCGATCACGGTGGTCGATCTCAACACCGCGCATATCGCACTGAATCGCCTGAAGCACGCCGCGCTGACGCACCTCGACGATTATGCCGCGCTCCGCCGCTTCGTGGTCGAGGCGGATCACCCCGATAATCTGGCGACCTACAGGGTCCACCTTGCGCCGCATCTGGACGAGGCCACGCGGCGCTACTGGGAAGGTCGTGATCTGGTCGGACGCCGCCGCATCGAGGGCTTCTCCAGGGGCATTTATCGCAAGGGCCTGCTGGGCGGGTTCATCGGCCTCGCCCATGCCGTCGCCAAACTTTATCGCATCGATCCGCGCGAAATCCTCGAAGCGCGCGACCTTGAGGAACAGCGTCGCATCTTCGACGAACGCTTTGCCCCGGTGTTCGAGCGCCGCATGGTCCGCTGGCTCACCGACCAGCCTGCCTCTCTGTTCGGGCTCGGCATTCCACCCGCGCAATACGATGCGCTCGCAGGCGGCCAGAAGATGGCCGATGTGCTGCGCGCGCGCCTTGAAAAGCTCGCGTGCCACTTCCCGCTGAACGACAACTACTTCGCCTGGCAGGCGTTCTCCCGCGGCTATGGCCGTGCTCCGGAAGCACCGCTGCCGCCGTGGCTTCAGGAAAGCAATGTCCCGGTCGTGCGTGAGCGTCTGGGCCGGATAACCCTTCGTCATGCGAACTTCATCCATGTCCTTCAGGAAAGCGCCGATGCCTCACTCGACCGCTATGTGCTGCTCGATGCACAGGACTGGATGACCGACGGACAGCTGACCGAACTGTGGTCCGAGATCACCCGCACCGCTCGCCCCGGCGCACGCGTGCTGTTCCGCACTGCCGCGGAACCCTCGTTGCTGCCCGGCCGCGTGCCCGATGAAATCCTCTCACGCTGGGACTATCGCGAAGCCGAATCGGCCAGAGCGACTGCAGACGATCGCTCGTCGATCTATGGCGGCGTTCATCTCTATCTCCGCAAGGCCTGAGTCGATGGCGACCGCAGCTCCCGATCACGCCGCGCTGATGGACCGCGTCTATCGCGGGCAGCGGCATATCTACGATATGACCCGCAAGTACTTCCTGTTCGGTCGCGACCGGCTGATCGGCGAAATCGCTGCCGCGCCGGGCTCCACGGTGCTGGAACTGGGCTGCGGGACGGGCCGCAATCTGGAACTGATCGGCAGGCGCTGTCCCGGCGTGACGCTGTACGGCCTCGATATTTCTGAGGAAATGCTGCGAAACGCCCGCAAGCGGTTGACCGCGTCGAGCCGTCTCGTTCAGGGCGACGCCACCCGCTTCGATCCGCAGGTGCTGTTCGGCGTGGCGGGGTTCGACCGCGTGGCGATATCCTACGCCCTCTCGATGATCCCCGACTGGCACGCTGCGCTCGCGGCCGGAGCAGATGCCCTTGCGCCCGGCGGACGGCTGGACGTGGTGGATTTCGGGGACCTGCGTGGGCTTCCAACGCCCGCCCGCACCGTGTTGCGGGCATGGCTCACACACTTTCATGTGACCCCACGCCTCGATCTGGAAGCAGCGGCGCAGGACCTCGCCCGTCGCAAGGGACTGGCGATGGAAAGCCTGCGGGGGGCGCTTGGCTACTACCGCCTGATCCGCCTCTCTCGCCCAGCATGATCCAGAGCGACAATTCATCATTGCGAACAACGGGTTCCCGCCCCTAAGCTGGCAATCATGACCACCGTACTCCGCCAGCCCACCGCAGAGGGTGTCGCCCTCGCCGCCCGTCTCGTGTCCGAGATCCTGCCCCAGACCCCGCTGCTGCCGCTAGAGGTCGAGGGTCGAACGATCTGGTGCAAGGCCGAGAACCTGCAACCCGTCGGTGCTTTTAAGATTCGCGGCGCCTGGCATCGCCTTTCCGCGCTCACGCCGGAAGAGCGCACGGCAGGCGTCGTCGGCGTCTCCAGCGGCAACCATGCGCAGGGTGTCGCCTGGGCCGCACGCAAGCTGGGCATCGCCGCGACGATCGTCATGCCGGTCGATGCCCCGAGCGTGAAGCTCGCCAATACCCGCACGCTCGGTGCCGAAGTCGTGCTCTACGATCGGCCCGGCGGTGAGGACCGCGACGAGGTGGCAAACCGCGTCTGTGCCGAGCGCGGCGCCACGCTCGTCCATGCCTATGGCGACCCGTGGGTCATCGAAGGTCAGGGGAGCACCGGGATCGAGATCGTCGCGCAGATGGCCGCGATGGGCATCGACGGTCCGAATCAGATCGTCGCGCCGTGCGGCGGTGGCGGGCTGACCGCCGGTCTGGCGCTGGCCTGCCCCGGCGCCGCAATTGTCCCGGTCGAACCCGAAGGCTGGGACGATGTTGCTCGCAGCCTTGCCAGCGGCACGATCCAGCGCATCGCGCCCGATGCCCCGCCGACCGCCTGCGATGCGCTGCAAACGCCCGCGACATGGCCGATCAACTTCGCGATCCTGAAAGAACGCTGCCCTTTCGGCCTGATTGCCACACCCGCCGAAATCCGCGCGGCGCAGCGGCTTGCCTTTGCAAAGCTGCACCTCGTAATCGAACCGGGCGGCGCCGCAGCACTGGCCGCCGTGCTGGCAGGCAAGGTCGAACTGACAGACCGGACTGCCGTGATCCTTTCGGGCGGGAACACCGATGCCCCCGCCTTTGCCCAGGTTATCGCGAGCGACGATTGACAGTGATGGGGGCGTTCTGGGATGCCCCCGCGCATGGATTTGGACGATCAGCTTCGCCGCTTCTTCGGCACCGAGGACCTCGCCACGCTTTCGCCCGACGCACTCGAATCGGGCGTTGAGCGTATGCAGGTGGAATTCGGCCTCGAAACCGATTCGGGCCGCCGCTTCGCGCTCTGGGCACTGATGCACATGTTCGGCGCGGCTCCCGGCCTCGACGTGGCGTTCGACAACGAGGCTGATCGCAATTCCGCCCGCGATTTCATGGATATGCTGGACAAGGTTCAGGGCGGCTGAGCGCACCCTGAACTCTCGTCAGTCGCGGATAAACAGGCTCGCCAGCTCGACATGGGTCGACCAGCGGAACTGTCCCACCGGGCGCAGTTCCGCGAGCCGGAAGCCTGCCTCGATCAGCCGCACGCCATCGCGCGACCAGCTTGAGGGATTGCACGAGATATAGACCACACGCTTGACCGTGCTGTCGGCGATGCATTCCACCTGTTCGCGCGCACCAGCCCGTGGCGGATCGAGTACGACGGCAGAAAACCGATTGAGTTCATCGGGTTGCAGCGGGTTGCGGAACAGGTCGCGATGGACGCTGAACACTGGCAACTGGGCCTTGTCCGCTGCCGACTTGCAGGCGAGATGGGCATCGCGCGCCGCTTCGGCGGCAAGGACCTTGGTTTGTGGCCCGGCGAGCGCCAGTGCAAACGTGCCAAGACCGGAAAACAGATCCGCGACAAAAGGTTGCCCTTCCAGCCAGCGCGTGGTCGCAGCCACCAGCGCAGCCTCGCCATCGAGCGTCGCCTGCAGGAACGAGCCGGGGTTGAACGGGACAGAGACCGATCCCAGACGGACAGAGACCGGTTCAGGCTCCCACACCGTCTCGAAACCGTAACCGCCGTCCATCGTCAGGCGTGCCAGACCATGCGCGCGCGCAAAATCGAGCATGTCCTCGGTCGCAGAGAGCCCCTCGGCGGTCAGCCCCTTGATGCCGAGATCGACGCCCTGCTCGGTCAGCGTCATCTCGATATCCGCAGCCATGCGCGCCTGCTGGTGTTTGACCGGGCCGCGCGGTCCCTTCTTGGCAGGAGCGGCCTTGCCCATCGTGATGAGCAGCTTGCGCAAAGGTCCAACGAGCGCGAACAGCTCCGGCGCCATTACATGGCACTCGGTCAGTTCGACCAGCCGGTGCGAACGCGCCTCGCGAAACCCGATGACGATCCGCCCGCCCGAACTTTCCGCACGCAGCGAAACGCGGCGACGGCTTTTCGGTGGCGAAAGGTAAGGCGCGGCGATCGTTTCGGCACCTAGTTCCTGCGAAGATGAGGCGTTGGCGACCCGCGCCTCGACAAAGGCGATCAGGCTCTCCTCATCCAACTGCTGGAGCTGGCAGCCCCCGCAACGCCCGAAATGCGCGCAAGGCGGCTCGACGTGATGCGCCCCCCATTCAAGCGTACCGTCGGCGAGCAGCATGTCGCCGGGCGCCGCGCCCCAGGCAAAGCGGCCACTGGCCGTGATGCCATCGCCCTTGGCGGCGATGCGCAGGATTTCCTCAGAGCCGAAGTCCGGCTCGGGTGCGGTTTCGTAGATGTCGTCGTTCACAGGCAGGCCGCTAGCGCAGCGGGTATCGCCTGCGCAAGCTGTCCTGCGATGAAGGCCGGGCGGCAATGCCGTGCAGCGTCACCATGAAGCCACACTCCCTGACAGGCCGCCTCGAACGCCTCGGCACCCGTAGCGAGCCTGCTGGCAATCGTTCCCGCGAGAACATCGCCCGTCCCTGCGGTGGAGAGCCATGGATTCGCGCCTGCCGAACAGGCCAGTCGTCCATCGGGCGCGGCGACCACGGTATCCGGTCCCTTGGCGACCACGATCATCCCGCTCGCCCGCGCCAGCGCGAGCGCCCGCACGGTCTTGCTGCCGCTGCCGTCGAGATCGAACGCGCGTTCCAGTGCAACCAGTTCGCCTTCATGCGGCGTCGCCACAACCGGCGCATCGCGCTCTGCCAGCAAACGTGGCGCAAGCAGCACCAGCGCATCGGCGTCGAGCAACACCGGCACCGGATCGGCCAGCGCCGTGGCCAGTCGTTCGCGCGCGACGCCATCGCGACCAAGGCCGGGGCCGACGAGCACGGCGGCATTGCGGTGATCGGCCAGCACTTCGGCGAGATCGCCGGTATCGACCACGAGGTCTGCGGGGCAGTTGCGCTTGCTCTCGGCAAACAGCTTCACATAGCCCGCACCGGCACCCTGCGCCGCAAGGCTGGCGAGGATCGCCGCACCGGGCATCGCCCCGCCGACGACCGCGAGCAGCCCACGCGTATATTTGTGGGCGTCGGCATCGGGCCTTGCGATCCTCGGGCGGGCGATCATCCTCGCCGCGCCATCGACCGGCGCGACGCCGATCGGAACCAGCCGCTTCTCGCCCATCATCGCACAGGCAGGCATCAGCACATGGGCAAATTTCCAGACGCCGAGCGCCAGCGTCAGATCATACGACGGCAGCCCCGGATTGAGCGCCATGCCGGTATCAGTCTGCACGCCGCTAGGCAGATCAATCGCGACCCTGTGGCGATGCTGCGCAGCAAGCACATGCAACAGTGCCAGTGCTTCGCCTTCAAGCGGACGTGAAAGACCCGATCCGAACAACGCATCGACGAAGACATCGCCGTGCGCGGTCGCATCTGCATCTTGCAATATCTCCCCCTGCCACAAGGACCGGGCGCGCTGCGCCGCCTCGGCCTTGGGTTCAAGGGGGGCGATCAACACGACATCGCCGCCCCGCTTGCGCAGTGTCTCGGCCAGAACATAGCCATCACCGCCATTGTTTCCGGGGCCACACAGCACGGTCACGCGCCTGCCCGCCGCCATGCGCCAGATCCATTGCGCAGCGCCTTCTCCGGCGCGTTTCATCAGTTCGTGAACATCTGTGCCGGTGGCGATCAAGGCCTTTTCGGCCTCGCGCATCTGAGCGGCAGTCAGGATCATCCGGCTTTACTCGCTTCGTCAGGCAGCATCATTCGAGGCAACGCTGGCGCTCCCCGCCGGTTGCGAAGCACCATCGCTCTCGACATGTGCGGGGAAGCGGTAACGATCACTGCCGACGCGCACTTCGAGCTTGCCGTCCGAAAGCCGCGTCGAGGCCGAAAGCGCCCCGTCAGCGACCGCAATGCCGCTGCCGTCCTGCATCACCTCGAAGCGGCGGAAACCACCATCGGGATGATGAACGACCAGCGAGAGTTGGCCGCCCACCTCGACCCGCTGCACCGTACAATCCGGCTTGAACGCCTTTTCGCCGCCGACCGCGCAAGCGATCGTGTCCTGCCCGACCGCTGCCGCATCGGTGTCGCCGGAACGAGAGCAACCCGCTGCAAATGGCAGGATCGCCATCGCGGCGACGATAGATGTGAGGCGGGCGATTGGACGGGAAACACAAGCCATTCGCAAGGGATACCGTCTGTGTGCGAGGCTTGATAGTCCACCTTGACGGAATGGCATGAGGTGTGGCGAAAATGCCGCCGTCCGCGAAAGCAGGCTGGCGCACGAAGAGACAAACGCCAGCGAGCCACCGCCCCGTCTGGGCGGAACGATGGCTCGCAGTTTTCTTGCCTAATCCGTCCGGCGCGAGAATCAGCCGCGCTTGAGCTGGCTCACGTCGCGGATGGCGCCCTTGGCAGCGCTGGTGGTCATGGCAGCGTAAGCCTGAAGTGCGGCGGACACCTTGCGCTTGCGCGGGTGGACCGGCGACCAGGCATCGGCGCCGCGCGCTTCCTGCGTGGCGCGGCGGGCTGCCATTTCCTCGTCGCTGATCATCAGGGTGATCGAGCGACCGGGAATGTCGATGGCGATAGTGTCGCCGTTCTCGACCAGACCGATCTCGCCGCCCTCTGCTGCCTCGGGCGAAGCGTGACCGATGGAGAGGCCCGAAGTGCCGCCCGAGAAACGACCATCGGTCAGCAGCGCACAGGCTTTGCCGAGGCCCTTCGACTTCAGATAGCTGGTGGGATAGAGCATTTCCTGCATGCCGGGGCCGCCACGCGGGCCTTCGTAGCGGATCACTACCACGCTGCCTTCGGTCACTTCACCGCCGAGAATGCCAGCAACCGCCGCGTCCTGGCTTTCATAGACGCGGGCAATGCCAGTGAACTTCAGGATGCTCTCGTCCACGCCCGCCGTCTTCACGATGCAGCCATCGCGCGCGATGTTGCCGTAGAGCACGGCAAGACCGCCATCCTGGCTGAAGGCGTGCTCCTTGGATCGGATGACACCCGCTTCGCGGTCGAGGTCCAGTTCCTTCCAGCGACGATTCTGGCTGAAGGCGACCTGCGTGGGCACGCCGCCCGGTGCCGCCTTGTAGAACTCCTGAACCGAAGGCTCGTTGGTGCGCGAGATGTCCCAGCGATTGAGTGCATCGCCCAGCGTGCGGGCATGGACGGTCGGCTGATCGCCGTGCAGCAGGCCTGCGCGCTCCAGCTGCCCCAGGATCGCCATGATGCCGCCTGCGCGGTGGACGTCTTCCATATGCACATCGGACTTCGCGGGCGCGACCTTCGAAAGGCATGGCACCTTGCGGCTGAGACGATCGATGTCCTGCATGGTGAAATCGACGCCCGCCTCGGCGGCAGCGGCCAGCAGGTGGAGCACGGTATTGGTCGACCCGCCCATCGCGATATCAAGGCTCATCGCGTTCTCGAACGCCTCGAAAGTGGCGATGCCGCGCGGCAGGACGCTCTCGTCCTCCTGCTCATAGTAACGCTGGCACAGATCGACAACGAGGCGCCCGGCCTCGCGGAACAGGCGCTCGCGATCGGCATGGGTCGCCAGCGTCGAGCCATTGCCCGGCAGCGAGAGGCCGAGCGCTTCGGTCAGGCAGTTCATCGAGTTTGCGGTGAACATGCCCGAGCACGATCCGCAGGTCGGGCAGGCCGAACGTTCGATCGCCTTCACTTCCTCGTCGGTGAAGCTCTCATCAGCGGCAGCGACCATCGCGTCGACCAGATCGAGCGCGTGCTCCTTGCCGCGCAGCACGACCTTGCCGGCCTCCATCGGCCCGCCCGACACGAAGACCACCGGGATGTTGATGCGCATCGCTGCCATCAGCATGCCGGGCGTGATCTTGTCGCAGTTCGAGATGCACACCATTGCATCAGCGCAATGGGCATTGACCATGTATTCCACGCTGTCGGCGATCAGGTCACGGCTGGGCAGCGAATAGAGCATGCCGTCGTGGCCCATGGCGATACCGTCATCGACTGCGATGGTGTTGAATTCCTTGGCGACGCCACCTGCCGCCTCGATCTCGCGGGCGACGAGCTGGCCCAGATCCTTGAGGTGGACGTGGCCGGGCACGAACTGCGTGAACGAGTTTACCACCGCGATGATCGGCTTGCCGAAGTCATCGTCCTTCATCCCCGTCGCGCGCCAGAGGCCACGCGCGCCCGCCATGTTGCGGCCGTGGGTGGAAGTGCGGGAACGATAGGCAGGCATTGTGGGGACTCCGGTATGCTTCGATAAAGAGAGAAGCGCCGCCCCTACTCCACTCTTACGCGCAATCGAAGCAAAAAATGAACTCACATATCGAGTTTTAGCGCAATTTTATTACAGATGCGCGCAAGCCGCTCGGCCCAGAGCGCCTGCCCCTTGGCATCGGCGATGAGATCCTGACGCACTTCGACCCCCAGATAGGGACGCCCGTCGGCTTCGGCATGACGGTTCATCGTCGCGTTCAGCACCTTGCCCGAATAAGGCAACTGGTCGCCGACGATCAGGCCTTCGGCTTCCAGCAGAGGGATGGCGATCCGTGCAGCGCGGTCATCCTCGTTATAGAGAATGCCGATCTCCCACGGACGCGCCTGTGCGGGATCGCTCTCCAGCGACGGCGTGAAGCTGTGGAGCGAGAGGATCAGTTGCTGCGGTACTGCATTAAGCAGACGCTCCAGCCCCTCGTGATAGGGCCTGAAGAAGCGCGCGAGGCGCTGATTGCGACCCTCCGCATCAATCCGGTTACCGGGAATTTCGTGACCGTCCGAGACTTCGGGAACCAATCCCGCCGCGCCCTCGTCGCGGTTGAAATCGCACACAAGGCGGCTGACGCGAGCGAGATAGGCGGCGATGCCCGGCCGTACCATCGCTTCGGCAACCCCCGCCACACCGATATCGACCGCGATGTGCAAGTCCATCAGCGCCGGATCGATACCGAGATCGATCCCGTCCGGCACTCGGTTCGAGGCATGGTCGGAGACGACCAGCAGGCCGCCGAACTTCGGCTCTCCGATCAGGCAGGCAACGTCTGCGTAGTCATCCATATTCATCGCAGCGCTCCTGCCAGTTGCCACCATTCGGGGTGTTCCTCAACAATCCGCGCGGCAGCGGAATCGCGGGCCTCAATATCGTCATAGAGAGCAAAGCACGTCGCGCCCGAGCCCGACATACGCGCGAGAAACGGAGCGTTTGAGGCCAGCGCAGCCAGCACATCGCCAATCACCGGGCACAACGCGAGCGCGGGTGCTTCCAGATCGTTACGACCCGCCAGCGCGATATGGCGCAAGCTGCCCTGCGACATGGCGCCGCGATCGATACCATCCCACGCCTTGAACACCGGGCCGGTCGGCACCGGCGCGCGCGGGTTCACAAGCAGCACCGGACAACCGGCCAGGTCGTTTTCGGCCACTTCGGCAAGGTCGGTTCCTGTTCCGGTGCCGATACACGGGCGCGAAAGCACGCAGGCGGGCACATCAGCACCCAGCTTCGCGGCGCGCGCAAGCCAATCATCCGGCAGCCCCTGCGCGCGCTCGACCATGCGAAACACCGCGCCTGCATCGGCAGAGCCACCACCGAGGCCCGCCGCCACCGGCAGGCCCTTGTCCAGCGTAACCGCCCAGCCCTCAGGCCGGGGCAATGCCCCGAGCGCCTTGGCGACGATATTATCGAAGGAATTGTCCAGCGTACCTGCAAACTCGCCATGCGTTTCCAGCCGATCCATATCGGCGGGGCGCACGGAGAGTTCATCCCCCGCATCGACGAAGGCGAACAGCGTTTCGAGTTCGTGGTAGCCGTCCTCGCGCCGCCTGCGGACATGGAGCGCGAGATTGATCTTGGCGTAAGCGGTTTCGGTCAGGTGCATCGTGGCCCTTCCCTGAAACGGACAAGGCCCCGGAGCAACCCCCGAGGCCTCGTGATGATGCGCTTTTATGCGGATCACATATTCGGATAGTTCGGACCGCCGCCGCCTTCTGGCGTTACCCATTCGATGTTCTGGGTGGGATCCTTGATATCGCAGGTCTTGCAGTGGACGCAGTTCTGCGCGTTGATCTGCAGCTTCGCCTCGCCAGCATCCTCGACGAATTCGTAGACGCCTGCCGGGCAGTACCGCGCTTCCGGCCCCGCATAGAGCGGCAGGTTCACCCGCGTCGGAACCGTCGGATCCTTCAGTTTGAGGTGGACCGGCTGGTCTTCCTCATGGTTGGTAAACGAGAACGAGACGCTGGTCAGGCGGTCGAAACTGATGACGCCATCGGGCTTGGGATAGACAATCGGCTTGTAGAGATCGGCGCGCTGCGTCTCGCTGGCGTCGGTGTGGTGCTTCATCGGTTTGGCCAGACCAAAGCCGAACAGCTGGCGCAGCCACATATCGGCACCTGCCAGGATCGTGCCCAGCGTGCCGCCGAACTTCGCGACCATCGGCTGTGCGTTCTGGACGAGCTTCAGTTCCTTGGCGATCCAGCTGTCGCGCACCGCAGCATCGTATTCGTCCAGCGCATCGGCCTCGCGCCCGGCTGCGATGGCCGCAGCGATGGCATCGGCGGCAAGCATGCCGCTCTTCATCGCGGTATGCGTGCCCTTGATGCGCGGGACGTTAACGAAGCCCGCCGAGCAGCCCGCCAGCACACCGCCGGGGAACGCGAGTTTCGGCACCGACTGCCAGCCCCCCTCATTGATCGCGCGCGCGCCATAGGCGACGCGCTTACCGCCTTCGAGGATCGCGCGGATTTCCGGGTGCTGCTTCCAGCGCTGGAACTCCTCAAACGGGTAGACGTAGGGGTTCTTGTAATCGAGCGCGGTCACGAAGCCGAGCGAGACCTGCCTGTTCGCCTGATGATAAAGGAAACCTCCGCCCCAGGTCTCGCTCTCCGACAGCGGCCAGCCCTGCGTGTGAATCACGCGGCCCGGCACATGCTTGTCTGGCGCGATGTCCCAAAGCTCTTTGATGCCGATGCCGTAGACCTGCGGCTGGCAATCGGCTTCGAGGTCGAACTTTTCTTTCAGGCGCTTGGTCAGGCTGCCGCGTGCGCCTTCGCAGAACACCGTGTACTTGCCGAGCAGGTTCATGCCCGGCTGGTAATCGTCGCGCGGCTCGCCATCGCGGCCCACGCCCATGTCGCCGGTCTGCACGCCGATCACGGCGCCATTGTTGTCATAGAGCACTTCCGCGGCAGGGAAGCCGGGGAAGATCTCGACTTCCAGTTCCTCGGCCTTCTCGGCCAGCCAGCGACACAGATTGCCCAGCGATCCGGTGTAGTTACCCGCATTCGAGAGGAACGGCGGCATGATCGCATGCGGCATCGCGCGCTTGCCGGATTTGGAGAGCACCCAGTGCCAGTTGTCCGTCACCGGCGTTTCGGCAAGCGAACAGCCCAGCTCGCGCCAGTCGGGCAGCAGTTCGTCGAGCGCCTTGGGATCGATCGTCGCACCCGAGAGGATATGCGCGCCGATCTCCGAGCCCTTTTCCAGCACGCAGACCGAAAGATCGGGCGAGACCTGCTTCAGCCGGATCGCCGCCGAAAGCCCGGCAGGCCCGCCGCCGACGATCACCACGTCGTAAGGCATCTCTTCACGTTCGGTCATGGTCGTCCTTCAAAGCCCTGAGCCCGCGCGCCGTCCTGATGGCGACGGGATTTGTCTGTGCACGCAATTTAGTCGCGCGATTAATATCGATCCAGCCTTGATTGCTGGCAAGCGAGAGGTCAAGAGCCGTAACCATGGTTCAGCCGCCAAATCCAGAAAATTGGGACGGGAATATCCCGTTCGATGTGCGCTTCGATCCCCGCACGGCTATTTCGGGCGCGCTCGACTGGTGGCGTGAGGCGGGTATCGACAGCGATTTCCTCGACGAGCCGCGCAAATGGATCGTGCCCGAAGGCGAGGACGACAACGGACGCCCCCCCCCCCGCCTGATTGCCGCCGCCGAACCCGAAGGTCCGCTTCTGCCGCCGCGCCTCGATGGCGACATGCCAGAGACACTCGCAGCGTTTCGGCAATGGTGGCTGGAAGCACCTGTGCTGGACGACGGCCGCACCGGTGGCCGTGTCACCCCGCAAGGGCCGGAAGGCGCTGCGCTGATGGTGCTGGTCGAACAACCCGAGATCGAAGACGCCGACTCTCTTCTTTCCGGGCCGCAGGGGCGGCTGCTCGATGCGATCCTCACGGCTTTCGAGCTAAGCCGCGAAACCGCCTATATCGCCAGCGTGCTCCCGCGCCATATGCCCGCCGCCGACTGGCGCGCACTGGGCGAGCGGGGACTGGGCGACATCGTGTCGCACCACGTCGCCCTGGCGCGCCCGCAGCGGCTCCTGACCCTTGGTGGACACATCCTGCCGCTCATCGGCCACGAGTTACCGCAACGCCCTGCCGTTTTAACGCAATTTAACCAAGGAAAGAATGAGATCCCCATGTTGGCCACACGGGACCTCTCTTCGATGCTGCACAGACCGCAGGCGAAGGCAGTTCTCTGGAAGGCCTGGCTGGAATGGACCGCGCAGCGCTGAACGCTCCGCACCCCTGCCAGCCGACAGAAGGGCATAGCGCTCAACGGGCGCGATGCTGAAACGGGCATGGGGCTCGACAGGACTAGACGCTTGGTTGCACGGCCCACGGATCGGCGCTGCGCATCAAGAGCGGGATCAGGGACGACACTTTGACGAAACGGAACGGCGTGGGTGCGGCAACCCGCAGAACTTTCGTAGCCATTGCGATGCTGATGGGAGCCTCTACGGCGACCCCGGCGCTCGCGAACAGCGCAGCGGTCGATTACTTCCGCGCGCGGGCCGACAGCACGGCTGTCCCGACCCTACTTAGCCAGGACGACCGCGGCTATTACGGCAGGATCTTCGCAGCGATTGATGCCAAGGACTGGCGCACGGTGCAGTCCCTGCTCGCCCAGCAGAGCACTCAACCGGACAGCAACAACCCACTCCAGCGCGAGGCCGTGGCAGAGTATTACCTCGCCGCCGGTTCGCCCAGAGTACCGCTCGCAGATCTCCAGACCTGGCTGGCTGGCGGCACGCAACTTCCGGGTGCCGACCAGATCAGCCGTCTGGCGCTGAAACGCGGGGCAGGCAGCATTCCTGACATGCCGCTCGAACAGCAAGTGGCCCGCCTGCCATCGTTGCCCAAGCGTACCCGCCCTGCCCCCACCAACGACGGCACGATGCCGCAGCTGGTATCGAACAACATCCTCGACCGGATCAGGAACGACGACCCGCAAGGCGCCCGCGTTCTGCTCGACGGAATCGACGCCACGCTCAGCGACAGCGCGCGGGCCGAATGGCGCCAGAAGGTGGCATGGAGCTACTACATCGAGAATCAGGACGCCAATGCCTATCAGATGGCGCAACTGGCGACACAAGGCGTCGGCCCCTGGGTGGGCGAGGCATGGTGGACAGCCGGGCTCGCAGCCTGGCGCCTGAACGATTGCGAAGGCGCGGCCGAGGCTTTCCGCAACGCTGCCAGGTCCTCGGATAACGACGAACTGACCAGCGCTGCCTATTACTGGCAGGCCCGCTCGCTGGTGCGCTGCCGTCGCCCCGAAGAGGCGACGCCGGTGCTACGCATGGCGGCCAAGCGCGACGAGACGCTTTACGGCATGCTGGCGGTAGAACAGCTTGGCATGCGCCTGCCTGCCCAGCATGCCGATGCCGACTTCACGATGAGCGACTGGCAGAAGCTGCGAGACAACCCGAATGTCCGCACCGCCGTCGAACTGACCGAAATCGGGCAGGACTCGCTGGCCGACGAAGTGCTGCGCCATCAGGCGCGGATCGGTGATCCGGGGCAATATGGGCCGCTGAGCCGCCTTGCCCGCGATCTCGGCCTGCCCTCCACGCAGTTGTGGATGGCCTATAATGCGCCGCAGGGTGGTCGCCCCGATCCCGCCTCACGCTTCCCCACCCCCAAGTGGACGCCGGTGGGGGGCTGGAAAGTCGATCCCGCGCTGATGTATGCGCACACGCTGCAGGAATCGGTGTTCAATACCGACATCGTCAGCCCGGCAGGCGCACGCGGATTGATGCAGGTGCTGCCCAGCACGGCGGGGGACTATGCCTCCGTCGTCGGCGTGCCCGCGACGACCAGCAATCTCAACAAGCCCGAGGTCAACCTCGCCTACGCACAGCAATTCCTCGACAGCCTGCGCGACCAGCCTGCAACGCAAGGGCTGCTGCCCAAGGTCATGGCCGCCTACAACGCCGGGATCGTGCCGATCTCGCGCTGGAACACGCAGGTCAATTCGCAGGGCGATCCACTGCTCTGGATGGAATCGCTGCCGTACTGGGAAACGCGCGGCTACGTGAACATCGTGCTGCGCAACTACTGGATGTACGAGCGGCAGGCAGGCGGAGATTCCGAAAGCCGCATGGCGCTGGCACAGGACATGTGGCCCACCTTCCCCGGTCTTTCCGGTTCGAAGGGCGTGCGCATGGCGGTGAACGGCGCGCTGATCGGCCAGCCGGTCGCGATGAACACCGATGCCGACGCCCCTGCATCTACCCGTCCGCAGTTCGCCGACAGCCGCGACTGAGCACGCATCACATGGCCATCGACACCACGCGGACATTCCGTCCGATCCGCATCGCCCTGCTGACGGTTTCAGACACGCGCGGGCCTGACGAGGACACCTCGGGCGACATCCTTGCCGGACGCATCGTCGGTGCCGGGCATACGCTCGCCCATCGCGCCATCGAACGCGACGACGCCGGGAAGATCGCCAGACTGCTCAACCTCTGGATCGACGATCCCGAAGTCGATGCTATCATCTCCACCGGGGGAACCGGGCTGACCGGGCGCGACGTGACGCCAGAGGCGCTCGACCTTGTGAAGGACAAGGACATTCCCGGCTTCGGCGAAGTGTTCCGCTGGCTGTCCTACAAGACCATCGGCACATCCACGGTGCAGTCGCGCGCCTGCGCTGTGCTGGCGCGAGGTACCTACATCTTTGCCCTGCCCGGCTCCAATGGCGCCGTGAAGGACGGCTGGGACGGCATCCTTGCCGAGCAACTCGACAGCCGCAACCGTCCCTGCAATTTCGTGGAACTGATGCCCCGCCTCCGCGAGGTTTGAGGATCACCCAAACAGCGGGAGCGCAGCAGCCTCCTCATCGCTGAGCGCGATGCCGAAGGTTTCGCGCAGAAGCCATGCATATTCGCCCGAGGTTTCGATCTCGCGCACTTCGCGCGCCTCGCCACCTGCGCGATAGATTGACAGGCGGCGATCGCTCAAGGCCGCAAAGCCATCGGGCAGCACCACGCTGGCGACATGCGCGGTGACGAAGCGGGAACCGGGCCGGGTCGAGGTCCAGTGACTACCCATTTCCAGATCCTCGGGCCAGACCTGTGCGGTATCGAAAACGTACTGCACCTGCCATTCGCCATGGTCAGCCGCGCGTCCGTCCGTCGCGGCGGAAGGGCCTGCACGCTCTACCATCCATTCGCCGTCCAGCGGCAACTCAGGGCCAGTACGTCGCACCCGGTGACGCGCGCCGTCCGATGTTTCTGCCGTGTAACCATCCTCCAGACGCAGCGGCGGAACGTAGCTGCCCCCAAAGCCCGCGTCGGCCAGCCAGCTTTCGCCGGGGCCGGTTCGGACCAGCAGCAGCGTATGCGTGCGCGGCGGCACCACTTCCGGCGCAAGCCCCAGTCGTACTCGGGCCAGCAGCGGGCGATTCGGCAGCCCGATCTCGGTCAGCACATCGGCGAACAGGCGGTTCTGTTCGAAGCAGTAGCCACCGCGACCACGAACGACGAGCTTGTCGAACACCGAAGGGGTATCGATCAGGATCGGGCGGCCCAGCGGAATATCGAGGTTCTCGAACCCGATCGCCTGGCGATGCGCCGCCTGCAACAGGGCGAGCCCTTCGGCATCGGCAGAAGGGGCAGCCGCAAGGCCGATGCGCGAAAGATAGCGGGAAAGGTCCATAGCAGATGCGCTTACGACGCCCGCGCCCTGTGGACAAGTCTGCGCAAAATCGGTGAACAGAATGCGGACAACCTGTCGACTACTGGCTGCTCGGCATATCGCCATGCCCCTGGAAAGGCGGTCAGCATCGCTGAACGCAAAATTAATTTTTTACGTGCAGTCGCATTTTTTCTGCAACTTGTCGCACAAGTGCTCGTTCGACCCGTGACAACGGGAGAACTGTCACATGCCCCCCACTACCATACCACGGCGCCCCTGGTTCAGCGGTGCCGTCTTTATCCTCGTCGGACTGGTGCTCGCCATCGGCGGCGTCTGGCTCGCCGCCGTTGGCGGATCCCTCTATTACCTCATTGCCGGTATCGCCGTCGCAGCGACCGGCGCTCTTTTGTTGATGCGCAGCCCTTGGGCCCTGTGGCTCTATGGCGCGACCCTGCTGGGCACGACGCTCTGGGCCATCGGCGAAGTCGGCTTCGATGGCTGGAGCCTTGAGCCCCGCCTCGTCGCGCCGCTCATTCTCGGCCTCTGGCTGCTGCTGCCCTGGGTCCGTCGCGGACTTATCGGCAACGGTGCCGGAACCGGTGTTGGCCGTACGGCTGTATGGGCACCCGCTCTCACCTCGGCCCTCGCCGTCGTCGTGTTGATCATCGGCTTCGCCACGCCCGTCGGCATCAACGGCACCGCCACGGCCCGCAACTATGCAGGGCAAGTGGACGATACCGTTCCTGCCTCCGACTGGTGGTTCTACGGTCGCACCCCCAAGGGTGATCGCTTTTCCCCGCTCGATCAGGTCAACACCGGCAACGTGAAGGACCTCAAGGTCGCGTGGACCGCGCAAACCGGCGATACCATGCGTCCCGGCGAGGACATTGGCGGCACTGATGCGGGCCACGAGTTCAACTTCGAAGCCACGCCGATCAAGGTCGGCGATACGATGTATCTGTGCACCGGCCATTCGTGGGTCGAGGCGATCGATCCGGCCACCGGCAAGATCAAGTGGAAGTTCGATCCCAAGGCGCAGACCGATGCCGACGTCTACCTCGCCTGCCGCGGGGTGTCTTACTATCAGGCGCCTGCGGGCAAGAGCAGCGTCTGCCCCACCCGCATCATCGCACCTGTGCTCGATGCACGCGTCGTCGCGCTGAATGCCGAGACCGGCAAGCCCTGCTCGGACTTCGGAAACAACGGCTTCATCGACCTCAAGCAGTATCTCGGCCACGTTCCGGCCGGTTTCCACTTCGTCACCTCACCGCCGCTGGTCCTGCATGATCGCATGATCCTGGGCGGATGGATCTACGATAACCAGGCCGAACAGGAACCTTCGGGCGCCGTCCGCGCCTTCGATCCCATCTCGGGCAAGATCGTCTGGGCCTGGGATGTCGGCCACCCCGATCAGGTCGTCCATCCCGGCGACGGCACCGAACTGACGCGCGGCACGCCCAATGCCTGGGGCGTCTACACCGCCGATGCGGCGCTCAACACCGTCTACCTGCCGCTCGGCAACGCCACGCCCGACTACTACGGCGGCAACCGTCGTCCGTTCGACAACGCTTACAATTCGTCCATCGTGGCGCTCGACATCACAACCGGTCAGCCCAAGTGGCATTTCCAGACCGTCCATCACGACGTGTGGGATATGGATCTGCCGATCGGGCCGTCGCTGGTCGATCTGCCGATCAATAACCAGATGGTCCCGGCGCTGGTCCAGTCGAGCAAGCGCGGAGAGTTCTTCGTACTTGATCGCCGCACCGGCAAGCCGCTGGTCGAAACGGTTGAGAAGAAGGTGCCCACCAATGGGGTTCCGGGCGATACCCTGTCGCCCACGCAGCCCTACTCGCCGGGCATTCCCTCGGTGACGCCGGCTGATCTGGTCGAGAACCACCTGTGGGGTGCGACGCCGATCGATCAGATGATGTGCCGCATCCAGTTCCGTCAGTCGGCCTATCAGGGGCAGTTCACGCCGCCCCAGCTCAAGCCGACGATAGTCTATCCCGCCTTCGACGGCGTGATCGACTGGCACGGTGCGACGATCGATCCGGTCCACAAGCTGCTGATCGCGAATGCCAACTACATTCCTTTCCGCATCACCATGTTGCCGCGCGGTCCGTTCGAGAAGAACGGCAGCGTTCCGGCGTGGAACGGTTCGGGCAACGAGCCCAAGCTGGGTGCGCCGGTCGCACCGCAATACGGCACGCCCTATGTCGGCAAGGTTCATCCTTGGCTGAACCCGCTGGGCGTTCCCTGCAACCCGCCGCCATGGGGCACGCTGACCGCGATCGATCTCGTCAGCCACAAGATCGTCTGGCAGCACCCGATCGGTGACACCCGCGCCACCGGCCTGTTCGGGACGCACACTAACCTGCCGATGAAGACCGGTATCTTCAACATCGGTGGCAACATGGCGACCGCAGGCGGTCTGGACTTCATCGGTGCGACGGCGGACGACATGTTCCGGGCCATCGACACGAAGACCGGCAAGGTTCTGTGGCAGGTCCGGCTTCCCGCCGGTGGCAATGCCACGCCGATGACCTATTCGGTCAACGGACGGCAGTACATCGTGATCGCCGCAGGTGGTCATGGTGGCCTTGGCACCAAGACCGGCGACTATGTCGTCGCTTACGCCCTGCCGCAGAACAAGTCCTGATGAAGCAGGCGATTTCGGTGGCGGCCTTTATGGCCGCCACCATCGTCGCGAGCCCCGCCCTCGCGCAAGAGCAACAACAGACACCGGAGAGCGATGCGACTGCAGCAGCGGGAGAGGCCGCAGTCCAGTCCGGTGACGTCAATGCAGGAGGACACCTGCTGGGAGACTGGGGTGGTTTCAGGACCGACCTGTCCGACAAGGGCATCGATATTTCGGTGGGATACCTCTCGGAAACGGGAAGCGTGGTTTCCGGCGGCCTGAAACACGGAACGGCCTATGCCGACCAGTTGAAATTGCAGGCCGACGTCGACCTGCAAAAGCTGGTGAACCTGCGCGGATGGAGCATCCACGGGCAACTCGTTTCACGCCATGGCGTGAGCGCGAGCGCGAAGTACCTCGGTGATGATCTGAGCGCAGTGCAGGAAATCTACGGCGCGACCGGCAATGCCGATATCCATCTCGGGCACCTCTATCTGGAGCACATAGCATCCGGGGGCGGCTTCACCCTCGACGAGAAGATCGGCCGCATCCCGGTGGGCGAGGATTTCAACACCTCTCCCCTTTACTGCGGGTTCCTTTCGCTGGGAATCTGTCCGCAGCCGCGCGGGCAGTCGATCGACCAGAGCTATTCGCTCAACCCCAGCGCCACCTGGGGCGGCCGGATCAAGGCCGCGACGGCCAACTGGTACGTTCAGGCCGGTGCCTATCAGGTACGCCCACGCTACGGCGGCCCGGATGGCTTCGACTGGGGCTGGTCGCACACGATCGGCACCGAGATACCCGTCGAAGCCGGTTGGACGCCCCGCTTCGGCCCCGACAAGCTTCAGGGCCACTACAAGCTGGGCGTAACCTACGACACCAGCGACCGCCCCGACCTTCGCACCACATACAGCGATCACGACCATTCGCTCTCGCTCTATGCCAGCTTCGACCAGATGCTGGTGCGAACGGGCAAGAACGGCACGGACGGGCTTATGGTGCTCGGTGGATGGACCCATGCCAACCGGCATACCGCGATCTTCCGCGACTATGCCTTTGCGGGCCTCATCGCCAAGGGTGTCATTCCATCGCGTCCTGCAGATAGCATCGAGGCGTTGGTGGCGCATGGCTGGATCAGCCAGTCGCTCACCGATGCGCAGGAACTGGCGCTCGCAGCCGGAGAGGAACTGCCGACCGGGTTCCCGCCCGCACCGGGTTCGTTCAACGGCCCGGCGACAGCCCCCGGCATACAGACCTCAACCACGACCTATGAACTGGGCTATGCCTTCTCGATCAAGAGCGGGTTCACCGTTACGCCCGACGTCCAGTACGTCGTGCAACCGGGCGCCACCACGGCCGTGCGCAATGCACTGGTGCTGGGTGGCCGGGTCCAGATCGACCTGTAATATCGAAAAGGGGCGCGAGACCGGTTCCGTCTCGCGCCCCTTTTCTCGGGATCAGGTGATCACGTCCGGTGCGGTGCGCCCGGTATGCCGAACGATCCCGGCAATCTCCTCTGCGGCAGCGATCAGCGAGGCGAGCATATCACCCGTCTCTGCGTCGAGATCGCCATCTGCCGGAACATAGCTTTCCAGATAGACCCGCAACGTTGCCCCTTGCGTGCCCGTGCCCGAAAGGCGGAACACCACACGGCTGCCGTCCGCGAACAGCACACGAAGACCCTGATTAGCGCTGACCGAGCCATCCACCGGATCGGTGTACGAGAAGCTGTCCGCCAGCTTGACCGTCAGCGATCCGAAGCTCTGACCGGCAAGGCTTTCCAGCTTCCCGGTGAGTTCGGCGATCAAGGCTTCGGCAGCGGGCTTGTCGACCGCTTCATAGTCATGCCGCGCGTAGTAATTGCGGCCGAATTTCGCCCAATGCTCGCGCGCGAGTTCATCCACCGAGATGCCGCGCACCGCCAGAATGTTGAGCCACAGCAGAACCGCCCAGAGGCCGTCCTTTTCGCGCACATGGTCGGCGCCGGTTCCCGCACTTTCCTCGCCACAGATCGTAACCTTGCCTGCGTCGAGCAGCGTTCCGAAGAACTTCCAGCCGGTAGGCGTCTCGTAAATGTCGATCCCCAGCGCCTCGGCCACGCGGTCAGCGGCGGCGCTGGTCGGCATCGAGCGGGCGATACCCGCCGGGCCATTCTTATAAGCGGGGGCGCAATGCATATTGGCTGCCAGCATCGCCAGCGAGTCGGACGGCGTGATGAAACGCCCGCGCCCGATGATGAGGTTGCGATCGCCATCGCCATCCGAAGCCGCACCAAGCACGGGAGCGCTCTTGCCCATCATTAGGTCGTACAGATCTTTCGCATGGATCAGGTTCGGGTCAGGGTGATGCCCGCCGAAGTCTTCCAGCGGCGTACCGTTGACGACAGTGCCCTTGGCGAAGCCCAGCCGGTTTTCGAGAACCTCATGCGCATAAGGCCCGGTGACGGCGCTCATCGCATCGAAGCGCATGGTAAAACCTGCTGCGACAGCCGCGCGGATCGCGTCGAAATCGAAGAGGGTTTCCATCAGGTCGGCATAGTCCGTCACCGGATCGAGCACGGTGACAATCATCTCGCCAACAGCGACATCGCCCAAAGCGTCGAGATCGATGTCCGGCGTTTCGAGCGACAGCCAGCGTTCAATTGTCGTGGTGCGCTCCAGAATCGCCTTCGTGACACTTTCGGGCGCAGGGCCGCCATTGGCGATGTTGTATTTGATCCCGAAATCCTCATCCGGGCCGCCGGGATTGTGGCTGGCCGACAGGATCAGGCCACCGCTGGCGCCGTACTTGCGGATGACATTGCTCGCCGCAGGGGTCGACAGAATACCACCCTGCCCCACCAGCACGCGGCCATAACCGTTCGCCGCCGCAATGCGGATCGCCTGCTGGATCACGGTGCGGTTGTGAAAGCGTCCATCTCCGCCGATCACCAAGGCTGCGCCGGACTCGGGCGAAACCGCATCGAACACCGACTGGATGAAATTCTCGGCATAGTTGGGCTGCTGGAAAACCTTGACTTTCTTGCGCAGGCCGGAGGTTCCCGGCGCCTGTCCATCGTAAGGCTGGGTGACATGGGTCAGGACGTTCAAGCAGGTATCTCCATCGAGTTGGCGATGACAGGATTACGGACATCGGATTAAGAAATCCGCCACCGCATTGTTCCTCCGACATTACTTTCGATGGTGACGCCGTGAAGTCAAATCCTTGTCAGCCGAGGCGAACCGGCACGCAGGACGGGCGGAACGACGCAGGCCAGCGCTTCCCATGATGGATAAGGCCCGATTGCCCGCTCGCGCCGGATATGCGCCGTGAGCCCGAGGGTCATCACGACCAGCTGTATCCAGCTCGGCATGCGCTGCATGATTGCGTAGGCCAGCATATCGATGTCCGTGAACGCAAACCTATAGCAGTGCGCCAGAACGGCAATGATCTGCGCGGCGCCCAACCACAGGGGATAGACCCGGTTCGCCCTCATCGCGACAACGAATATCGCGGCCATGACCCAGAGATCGTTCAGGAAATGCCCGATGTTGCCGCGATCGATCACGATGCCCGGCTGACCGAAAATGCCATGATAGGCAAAATCGAAACCGATCATTCCCAGCAGGATCGATGATAGCCAGCGTTCCGGCGCGGCTCCGCGCCGGAACGAGACTATCACCAGAACGACAAGGCCGAACCACTGGAACCAGGCCCTGATGAACCAGAGCGTCTCAAGCATGAAGGCCTGCCAGAGCTCCACGGTTCGCCCCGGATCTGAACGTCAGGCTGCGTCGCGCAGCAGGGAGGCGTCCAGCAGGCCCGTATTGTCCGGGCAATTGCCGTCTTCGTCGCCACTCGCCCGCAATTCGCGGTTGAGGTCGAAAAGTTCGCGATGGATTTTGAGCATATCGGTCTGCGAAGCAAGCAGCGTGCGCTGGGTCTTTGCCAGACGTAAAAGCGCCGCTTGACCGGTATAGGCCGCCACGCCTTCCGTCTGGCGCGCCAGCAGCATCGTTTCCATCAGACGGGTGGATGCGAGCAACGCCTGATCGAGCGACAGTTCGGCTTCGGGAAGCTGGCGACCGATACGGGCGCTGGCAACGGCAAGAGTCATCGTCATAAAAGTCCCCCGGCAAACACGGCTCGTCCGCGTTGCCCCCAACCAGAAAGAGGGAAGGTTGGCCCGACTTCTGAAAAAAACGAACATCCGCCGGCACGATCATGTCAGATCACTCAGAGCCCGAACGACGGTCAACCCCAAGACCGCCGTCAACAGCATTCCCATTGCGATCATGACCATGGCAGCAGTCCGGTTCAATCGTCCGGTCGGTCCATCGAGCACCTTCGGGACGATCCGCCCATCCTGTCTGGAACCGGGCATCTCGTCCTGCCGTTGAGGAACCACAATTGCCGCGGTTTGGTTAACCTGAGGAATCTTATCTGGTACTGGATTACAGGCTTCTTCCATCTCCGTCAGGTATTGCCGGTAAACGCGCGCGAGTTCGTTGCGGGGGGGGGATCCCGAGCGGCTACGCACACCCTCGATACGCTGATTGACAGCACTCTCGGAAATACCGAGTTCCCAGGCGATTTCCTTGCTGGTGCGATTTTCGGCCACGAAGCGCAGAACTTCGTGCTGTTTTGCTGTCAGTTCCGGAAGAAGAACACGGATGCGACTCGTCGCGTCGTCCTGCACGCCGCGACTGTCCTGCCCGCCATTATCCATCACTCAGACCAAGCCTCACTCCACGCTGCCGCTCCCCCCGGTTCGGCTAACGAGTTGTGAACTATACGCTTGTTTCTGTTAACCTATCAAGTCAATGCGCACGCACCGCGATCAAAGCCACCGTCGGGCGGTGACTGTCGTCACTCTGCGATCATTCCTCGCCCATCCGCAGCGCAGCGATGAAGGCTTCCTGCGGAATCTGGACATTGCCATATTCGCGCATGCGCTTCTTGCCTTCCTTCTGCTTTTCCAGAAGTTTCTTCTTTCGGGTAATATCGCCGCCATAGCACTTGGCGGTCACGTCCTTGCGCATCGCCGAAATCGTCTCACGCGCGATCACCTTGGCGCCGATCGCGGCCTGAATCGGGATCTTGAACATGTGGCGCGGGATCAGGTCCTTCAGACGTTCCACCAGAGCACGGCCGCGCGGCTCCGCCTGGCTGCGGTGAACCACCATCGAGAGCGCATCGACCGGCTCGTTGTTCACGAGGATGTTCATCATCACGAGGTCGCCTTCCTGAAGGCCGATCTGCTCATAATCGAAGCTGGCATAGCCGCGGCTGATCGACTTGAGACGGTCGTAGAAGTCGAACACGACTTCGTTCAGCGGCAGCTCATACGTCACCTGCGCACGCCCGCCGACATAGGTCAGGTCCTTCTGGATACCGCGGCGGTCCTGACAGAGCTTCAGGATCGAGCCGAGGTATTCGTCCGGCGTGTAGATCACCGCCTTGATCCACGGCTCCTCCATGAAGTCGATCTTCACCGGATCGGGCATGTCGGCCGGGTTGTGCAGTTCCTTCACGCTGCCGTCGGTCATCGTCAGGCGATAGACCACCGAAGGCGCAGTGGTGATAAGGTCGAGGTCGTATTCGCGACTCAGGCGCTCCTGGATGATTTCCAGATGCAGCAGGCCGAGGAAGCCGCAGCGAAAGCCGAAGCCCAGCGCCGCGCTCGATTCCATTTCGAAGCTAAACGAGGCGTCGTTGAGACGCAGCTTGCCGATCGATTCGCGCAGCTTTTCGAAGTCGTTGGCATCGACCGGGAAAAGACCGCAGAACACCACGGATTGTACTTCCTTGTAGCCCGGCAGGGCCTCGGTAGCGCCCTGCTTCACGGTGGTGATGGTGTCACCAACCTTGGCCTGCTCCACTTCCTTGATCTGCGCGGTGATGAAGCCGATCTCACCGGGGCCGAGTTCAGGCAGGTCGATGCGCTTGGGCGTGAAGCAGCCCACGCGGTCGACCAGATGGTCCGTACCGCCCTGCATGAACTTGACCGGCAGGCCCTTCTTGATGACGCCGTCGATCACGCGCACCAGAATGACGACGCCAAGATAAGGGTCGTACCAAGAGTCGACCAGCATGGCCTTGAGCGGCGCATTGCGATCGCCCTTCGGCGCCGGAATCTTGGCGACGACAGCTTCGAGAATCTCGTCGATACCGATGCCCGACTTGGCCGAGGCCATCACAGCTTCGGACGCATCGATGCCGATCACTTCCTCGATCTCGTTGCGCACTTTTTCCGGTTCGGCAGCAGGCAGGTCGATCTTGTTGATGACAGGCACGATCTCGTGGTCGTGCTCGATCGACTGGTAGACGTTCGCCAGCGTCTGCGCTTCGACGCCCTGCGCGGCATCAACCACCAGCAGCGCGCCTTCGCAGGCAGCAAGACTGCGCGACACCTCGTAGGCGAAGTCGACGTGGCCCGGCGTGTCCATCAGGTTCAGCTCGTAAGTGATCCCATCGGACGCCGTGTAGTTCAAGCGCACGGTCTGCGCCTTGATGGTGATCCCCCGCTCCTTCTCGATATCCATGTTATCGAGTACCTGCGCGCTCATCTCGCGGTCGGAGAGGCCTCCGGTGCGCTGGATCAGGCGGTCGGCAAGTGTCGACTTGCCGTGGTCGATATGGGCAATGATCGAGAAATTTCGGATCTGGGCGAGGTCTGTCATGAAAGCGCCGTTAGCAGCGCTTTTCATCGCTGTCAGCCTGCCTTGAGCAAGACTCCCGCATTGGGCTTTACCGCAGGGGCCGCAACCGCGCTAAACTGCACCGATCCCGTCTCGTCCACATCAAGCGCCTTGCCGAATTTCACACCAATCCGGTCTTCGTGACACCAACGGGTCTCCGCTTTCACGCTCAGCCCATCGGCCAGATAGATAACGAAAGGTGTGCCTTCCGGAACATTCCAGAGCCCCTCTATCATAGCGCCGGTTGGCGAGATGTTCCGGATAGTGCCGTCGTAGCGATACTCACCATGCTCCAGCACGACCTTTCGCAACATGGTCTGGCGTGGCGCACGCGCCGAGCGCGGCCCCTGCGCGATGGCAGACAGCCCCATCGCCAGGCGGCGTGCCGCAGCCTTGGCATCAAGCGGGCGTTCGTAGATGAAGCCCTGAATATGGCTGCACCCTAAGCGTCGAACGAGATCGAGTTCGTCGAGCGTCTCCACGCCTTCCGCTGTGGTCTCCATGCCGAGCGCCTCGGCGAGATTGACGATCGAAGCGATGATCGCACCGTTACGGCTCCCCTCCATCGTTGCACCGCGCACAAAGCTCTGGTCGATCTTGATCTTGTCGAACGGCGCCTTCTTCAGATAGCCGAGCGAGGAATATCCGGTGCCGAAATCGTCCAGTGCCAGTCGCACGCCGATGTTCTTCAAGGCGCTGAACATGGCTTCAGTATTCTTGTTTTCGCCCAGAAATACGCTTTCGGTAATTTCCAGTTCAACCCGATCCGGATCAATGCCGGAGGAAGCGATCGCACTGGCTACGATCGCCGGTAACACCGGGTTGGCAAATTGCAGCGGTGAAACATTGACGGCGACCCTCACATCACGTGGCCAGCTGGCCAGATCGTGACATGCTGTCCGCAACGCCCATTCGCCGATCTGGGCGACAAGTCCGACTTCCTCTGCAATCGGCACGAACTTCGCCGGTGAAATGTAGCCGAGTTGCGGATGGTTCCAGCGCAGGAGCGCCTCAAAGCCGGTGATCTTTTCCGACATCGTATGAACCTGCGGCTGATAATGCAGCTCAAATCCGCCCGTCGCGATCGCGTCACGAAGATCCTGCTCGAAACGCTGCCGCTCCTTGGCATCCGAATGGAGATCATCGTCATAGAAATGGTGGCGACCTCGGCCGCCGCCCTTGGCCGCATAGAGAGCAAGGTCGGCATTACGAATCAGCTCATCCGCCGTCACCCCGTCATCGGGACAGAGAGCAATACCGACAGAAGTGCCGATGATGACCCGCGAACCTTCGATGGAGTACGGCTGCGAAATGGTCTCGATGATCCGGCGCGCAAGATGAGCAAGGCCTTCACGCTGATGATGACCATGAAGAATGACTTCGAACTCATCGCCGCCAAGACGGCCGACACGCCCCATACTTCCCACTGTGGAGCGAAGCCGATCTGCCACCTGCACCAGCAGGGCATCACCGGCGGGATGGCCCATCGTATCGTTGACCTGTTTGAAGCGATCGAGGTCGAGCAGGAAGACGGCGCAGGCCTTGTTCTCGATACGCGGCGCAGCGAGCACTTTCTCAAGCCATTCGGCCATCTGAAAGCGGTTGGCCAGCTTGGTAAGTGAATCGAAGCGCGCCAGCTGTGTCACATGCTGTTCGGAACGGCGTCGCTCGGTAAGGTCGGCACCCGAGCCTCGAAAGCCCATGAAGTTGTCGAACTGATCCAGCACCGGCCGGCCGGTGATCGACCACCACCGCTCCTGCGAATCACCGGTAGCGGCAAGAACCGCGAGATCTACAAACGACGAGCGCGTCGAAAGATGGAACACCAGTGTACGTTCGCTTTCCTGCTCCTGCGCATCGAGCATGAACAGCGACGTGAAGGGCCTGCCTGCCAATTCCCCATGCTCACGCCCCAGATGCTGCGCGATTTGTGGCGATACGTAGGTAATCTGCCCACGCCGATCGGTTTCCCAGAACCAGCCCTGTCCACACTCCTCGAATTCGCTCAGAAGTTCGCCAGCTCGCGCATGGATGCGATCGTGCTCGATTCGTCGCTCTTCGGCTTCTTTCGATGCCCGCGCATGTCGCACGACGCAGTAGAGGCCGAATACACCGCCAAGGACCAGCATCAGATATGTCTGCGACGAACCGGCAAACAGCAGCACACCTGTCCATAACCCCAGCGTAGCCGCGACCACGGATGTCAGATTGCCTTCCAGCAAGGCGATCGCGGCGAGCAAGATCATGACATAAATGCTGGTAGTCACGCTCCAGTCTGTGTCTGTCCGCATGGTTGTCCAGGTTGCGGTCGCCAGTCCATACAGAAACATCGGCAAGGCAATCCCCGCAAGCAGAACGGGGTAACGACGCAGGTCATAAGGCGCGAGGCGGCCTTGCACAGCGGTCAACGCCGGAGCTGACAGACACAGTGCAATTGCACCGCACAGCGCCCAGATCGTCAACGCGCCAGGCCGTTCTTGCGCTCGAAGCCCGATGAAAACGGCCATGGCAGACATCGCCAGCGCCATGGCGGCCCAACGCCGAGGAAGGAAACCATCTGCCGCTCCGGCGACGACATCCGCCGTTACCCGACGCGCAAAGCTGCTGCGAACGGCCGGCTCATTGCGGGATGCCTGGTCATCAGGCAGGATCGCAGCCTCCTGATCACTACGTCGTGCATCCAAAATCCGGTCTGGTAAGCCACCGGAATCTTGGTGGCTCTCCGCTTGAGCAGCGTCAACAGCGCCTGCTTTGCGGGGACCTGCTATTACCTGCCGGATTCTGCTTCTAGCCATGGGCGTCACTATGCCGGAAACGCCCTTGCCATCCGGTTAAACATACGAAGCAAACGGCCGGTAAATATGCATGTTCCATGCCCCACACACATCGAAAGCCGAAGCTTCCCGATGGGGAAGCTTCGGCCTTCGAAATCTCGCACCGCATGACCGCAGCCCGGCATACCGGGCTGGCGACCTAAACGCGCATCGGCATTAATACGTAAAGCGCGGGGCTCTTGTCATCCTGACGGATCAGCGTCGGAGCGCCAGCATCGGCCAGATGCAGCTCCACCGTATCTCCATCGATCTGGCCCAGGATGTCCTTGAGATAGTTGGCATTAAAGCCGATCTCGAAGCCATCTGCCGAATAGTCTGCCGGAACCTCCTCAGCGGCCGTGCCATTGTCTGGCGATGTGACAGAAAGCGTCACCCGGTCCTGCTCCAGCGCCATCTTGACCGCGCGAGTCTTCTCGGTGGCGATGGTCGCAACGCGGTCCACCCCCTCGAAGAACGACTTCGGATCGATCTTGAGCAGCTTGTCGTTACCGGTCGGGATAACACGATTGTAATCAGGGAACGTGCCGTCGATCAGCTTGCTGGTCAGCACCACACCATGCTCGCCACCCAGCGTGAAGCGCACCTTGCTGGCCGAAAGGTCCACCAGAACCTTGGTGTCGAGCACTTCCTCGATAAGCTTGCGCAGTTCGGTCACGCATTTGCGCGGCACGATCACGTCCGGCATGCCTTCGGCCCCATCGGGGCGTGCCAGCGTGAACCGGGCGAGGCGATGGCCGTCGGTCGCGGCAGCCTTCAGCTCGTCCTCGGTAACGTGGAAGAAGATGCCATTGAGGTAATACCGGGTTTCCTCGGTCGAGATTGCGAAGCGGGTACGATCGATCAGCTGTGCCAGCGTTGCCGCAGGGATCTCGAAACTGGTCGGCAGTTCGCCCTCGGCGATCATCGGAAAGTCGTCGCGCGGCAGCGTCGGCAGCTGGAAGCGGCTGCGCCCGGCCTTCACCACCATGCGCCCTTCGGCGGCATCGAGGTTCACCTGGCTGCCATCGGGCAGCTTGCGGGCGATGTCGAACAGCAGGTGCGCAGAAACCGTGATGGCGCCCGCCTGCTCGACCGAAACGGCACCGACCGATTCGACCACCTGGAGATCAAGGTCGGTCGCCATGATACGCAGCGCACCAGCAGACGATGCCTCGATCAGCACGTTCGAAAGGATGGGAATCGTATTGCGGCGCTCGACGACCGACTGCACATGGGAAAGGCAGCGCAGCAGCGTGGAACGTTCGATAGTGGCCTTCATGACAGCCTCAGGTCCCCCTTGGTCGGGCTTGGGTTCAAGAAACCCCGAAAATTGGACGACTATCTCTAGCGCGAGTCAGGCAAGCGGCAAGCGCGATGTGACCAGAAACCTGCGAAACTGGGGATAAATCCGGGTTTCGCCCCGGAAGAAAGTGGGTGGAAAGCGATTTCGCCCTCCACCCGACCTTTCCCGTCAGATCATCACCATGCCGCCGTTGACGTGGATCGTCTGGCCGGTGACGTAGCCTGCTTCCTTGCTCGCCAGGAATACGGCGGCAGCAGCAATGTCGTCACCCTCGCCCATCCGGCCCATCGGGATGCGGCCGTTGAGGGCGTCCTTCTGGGCATCGGGCAGTACATCGGTCATCGCGGTGCGGATGAAGCCCGGCGCAATGCAGTTCACGGTGACGTTGCGGCTGGCAAGCTCCTGCGCGAGGCTCTTGGACATCGCGGTGATGCCACCCTTGGCCGCGCAGTAGTTCATCTGGCCGGGATTGCCGGTAGTGCCGACTACCGAGGTCACGTTGACGATGCGACCGAAGCGCGCCTTCATCATCGGCTTGGTGACAGCGCGCATCAGGCGGAAGGTCGATTCGAGGTTCACGCGGATCACCGCATCCCACTCTTCATCCTTCATACGCATCGCGAGGTTATCGCGCGTGATCCCGGCATTGTTGACCAGAATGTCGATCTTGCCGAGCGTCTCCAGCGCGGCAGGGACCAGCTTCTCGACATCCTCGGCGCTCGACAGGTTGCAGGCAATGGCAACGTGATCGACATCCTGCAGATGCTGCGGCGTATGCTCCACCAGTTCCTCGCGGAAGGCGCGGAGCTTGTCGGCATTGGAGCCGGAAATCACGAGGCGGGCGCCCTGTGCTGCCAGCGCGCGGGCCACCGACGAGCCGATGCCGCCCGAGGCGCCGGTGACGAGAGCGGTCATTCCGTGAAGATCGAACATGGTCTTGGTTCCTCTGGAAAATTCAGTTGCAGGCCAAGCGCTCAGAGCGCCTTCGCCAGTTCCTCGATCTCGGCCATGGTCGAGGCGGAGATCACATCGACTTCACCCGCGCTACGCTTGATCATCGGGGCGAGCACCTTGCCGCCCAGTTCGACGAACTGCTCGACACCGGCATCGCGCATCGCGATCGCGCTTTCGCGCCAGCGCACGCGGCCCGTCACCTGCTCGACCAGCAGGCGCTGGACCACAGCAGGATCGGTCACGACATCGGCGGTGACATTGGCATAAAGCGCCACGCGCAGCGCGCTGGGCTTGGTGGCCTCAAGCGCTGCGGCCATGGCATCGGCGGCAGGTTGCATCAGCGGGCAGTGGAACGGTGCGGAGACCGGCAGCAGCACGCCGCGCTTGATGCCGTACTCCTTGACCAGTGCAACCGCACGCTCGACCGCATCCTTGTGACCGGAAATCACGACCTGCGTCGGGTCATTGTCATTGGCGACGGTGCAGACCTCGCCTTCGGCGGCAGCTTCGGCCAGCGCGCTCGCCTTCTCGATGTCCGCGCCCAGCAGCGCCGCCATCGCGCCTACGCCCACAGGCACGGCAGCCTGCATCGACTGACCGCGCAGCTTCAACAGGCGCGCCGTATCGGCAAGGCTGAAAGCACCAGCGGCGCACAGCGCGGTATATTCGCCCAGCGAGTGTCCGGCGACAAAATCCGCCTTGTCAGCCAGCGAGATGCCGCCTTCCTTCTCCAGCACGCGCAACACGGCGATGGCATGGGCCATGATAGCAGGCTGGGCGTTTTCGGTCAGCGTCAGCTGATCTTCGGGGCCTTCGGTCATGATGCGGAAGAGGTTCTGCCCGAGCGCCTCGTCGACCTCCTGGAAGACCTCGCGTGCGGCGACGCTGGCCGCAGCAAGCTCCGCACCCATGCCGACTTTCTGGCTGCCCTGCCCCGGAAACACGAATGCGCGCATGTGCTGATACCTTCTTTGAATGTCGTTCGTTCACCACGAGCGACCAGAGGCCAGCCCGCGAAAGGCGCCGCGCTTATTCACCGAGCCGCTACAGAGCAACCCTTAAAGCGCACACAAGCGCCCATACAGCCGCCCGTCACGCGATGGTAGAGGGCTTGGAACGCGCTTTCGTTCAGCCGAAAGGCACGATGCGGTTATCCGCATCATGGCCGATGTTCGCAGTTCCCATAAAAGCAATCGAGTGTCGTTCGCACCAGTGGCGCACGATCGCTTCGGGCTCGATCCCGAACGGGCGGTCGTTCTCGGGAACGGCGCTTACCCGCCCGAGCCGGAGCCCGGAAATCCCGCCCAGATGCGCCGAAAGGTGGAACATCAGCCGGTCCACGGCATAGAGATATTCCGAGACTTCCTCGACCATCACCACATGCCCGGCCAGTCCCGGCATCAGCCGGGTTCCGCACAGCATCGCCAGCGTCATCAGGTTGAACGCGACCACCGGATGCCCCTGCCCCACGGCAGGCTCGATGCCGGCAGCCCCCTCTCCCGAAAGATAGGAAAGCGCGCGCAGCACGGCCGCCTCGCCACCATCGCGGCGGATATCCGCCAGCATCGGGCCATGGACGGGGCGACCGATCCTGGCGCGGTAGAGGCCTCCCAACAGATAGCCCGCATCCGAATAGCCAAGGAACACCTTATTCTTTGCCACATGGTCGAAGCGCGCCATGGCATCCTCGGCCACGCGGCAGGCGCCGTAGCCACCACGCGCGAACCACACCGCATCGTAAGCCGGATCGTTCGCGCATTCGAGCAGCGCTGCGAGCCTCGTCTCGTCCGATCCGGCGAAATGGCCATGTTCGGCAAAGCTCTGGGGATGGATATCGAGCGTCACGCCGGGGAAATGCGCAGCAGCAAGCGCGGTCACGCGCGCGGCGTCCTCAGAGAGGATCGGGGTGGACGGTGCACAAACGGCGATACGGGTCATGTCCTCTTCTCTATCGAGGTTGTCACAGGCGGCAAGGCCGCATACCGAAGCCGACATGACCGCCAGCGCCGAACCGACCACCCTTCCCGCCCTCACAGCCCATGAACTCACCACGCGCCCGTGGTTCTTCTGCGGCATTGGCGGCTCGGGCATGCTGCCGCTCGCGCTGATCCTCAAAGGCCACGGCGCGCATATCGCCGGGTCCGACCGGGGCCGCGATCAGGGACGTACGCCGGAAAAGTTCGCGTGGCTCGAATCGCTCGGTTTTGCGCTTTACCCGCAGGACGGCAGCGGCATCACAGCGCCCGAGCAGGTGCTGGTCGCCTCTGCTGCGGTGGAAGACAGCGTGCCCGAAGTCGTTCGCGCCACCGCGCTCGGCTGCCCGCGCATGAGCCGCGCGCAACTGCTGGCAACGCTGTTCAACGCGGCCAGGGCCGGGATCGCCATCGGCGGCACCTCCGGCAAGTCCACCGTCACCGGCATGCTGGGCTGGATCCTGACCGCGACCGACCGCGACCCGACAATCATGAACGGGGCGGTGATGAAGAACTTCGTCAGCGCCGATGCACCTTTCGCCAGCGCCCGCGTGGGAAGCGGCGATCTGTTCGTGTCGGAAGTCGATGAAAGCGACGGCTCCATCGCGCTCTATCGCCCGCAAGTCGCGGTGCTCGGCAACGTCAGCCTCGATCACAAGAGCCTTGAGGAACTGCGCACGCTGTTCGGGGACTTCCTTGCCCGCGCAGACATCAGCGCGATCAATCTCGACGATGCCGAGACGGCAGCGCTGGCATCACATGCCAAACGCCTCGTGACTTTCGGGATCACCTCTCCCGAAGCCGATCTCGTCGCCAGCGAGATCGTCGAGGGGCCAACCACGCTCAGCGCGACAATCCATGACCGGCGTGATGACAGCACACACGCACTTACGCTGAAAGTGCCCGGTCGCCATAACCTCTACAACGCGCTGGCCGCCATTGCCGGAGCGAGCGCTGCGGGCGTGTCGGTGGCCGAAGCAGCGGCTGCGCTCGACACTTTCGCAGGGCTTGCGCGCCGCTTCGATATCGTCGGCACTTCGGCAGGCGGCGTGACCGTGATCGACGACTTCGGACACAACCCGGACAAGGTCGGCGCGACGCTTCGCACGCTGAAGGCCCATCCGGGACGCGTGATCGCGTTCTTCCAGCCTCACGGCTACGGCCCCTTGCGCCAGATGGGTCGCGAGCTTGCCGAAGTCATCGCGAAGACACTGGATGGCAACGATCTGACGATCCTGTGCGATCCGGTCTATTTCGGCGGCACGGTCGATCGCAGCCAGGGCAGCGAGCGGATCGTCGAATTCATCCGCGCCGATGGCGGGCAGGCCGAGCATATTCCAGAGCGCACCGCCTGTGCCGATCGCATCGTCGAGATTGCCCGCCCCGGCGACCGCGTGGTGGTGATGGGCGCGCGGGACGATACTCTCACGCAGTTCGCCAAAGACCTGTTGGCGCGCCTTCCCTGACTACAGGAAAGACGCGATGGCTCAGTGTGCGGAACCGCCCCGCGCCTTGGCAATCACATGCACGATCGCCGCGATCACGGCGCCTACGATCAGACCGATCACGGCAGATATGCCTGCATAAGTAAGCCAGCCCAGCGCCGGGCCGACCGCGCCGGCTGCCTCGGAGGCCCCATGCTCCCAGCCATGAACGAGATGTGCCGGATCAGTCCAGCCCAGTTCCTCGGTGCCGTGGAGCAGGATACCGCCGCCGACCCACAGCATCGCCAGCATGCCGACGTTGGACAGCACGCTCAACACGACCGGCATGCCTTTCAGGAGCAGGCGCCCGAACCACTTCGCTCCGGCGGAAGGCTTCTTCGCCAGATGCAGGCCGATGTCGTCCATCTTCACGATCAGCGCGACCGCGCCATAGACGCCCACGGTGATGAGCACGCCCACCAGCGCCAGTGCGACCGCGCGGGTCAGGAGTGTCGCATCCTCGATCTGCGAGAGCGCAATCGCCATGATCTCGGCCGACAGGATCAGATCGGTGCGCACAGCGCCTGAAACGCGCTCCTGCTCGAATTTCGCAGGATCGGTCACGGGATCGTCGAGCGTTTCGCCATGCTTGGCACCGCCCAGCTTCTCCAGCACTTTCTCTGCACCTTCGAACGAGAGGAACAGGCCACCCAGCATCAGGATCGGGGTGATTGCCTGCGGCAGGAACGCGCTCAGCAGCAGCGCAACCGGCAGCAGGATCAGCAGCTTGTTGCGCAATGATCCCTTGGTGATCCGCCAGATCATCGGCAGCTCGCGATCCGGCGTGAACCCGGTAACGTAGCCCGGCGTCACGGCCGCATCATCGATCACAACGCCCGCCGCCTTGCTGCCTGCCTTGGCGACACCCGCGCCGACATCGTCGAGCGACGCCGCAGCAGCCCGTGCGATCACCGATACATCATCCAGAAGCGCCACGAGACCGCTTGGCATTGTCGAAATTTCCCCGTTTCATTGCGCCCGCCGCCACGGCTGCGCGGCATCGTTCATCGCAGATTGTGGCGACGGATCAAGCCATTGCCCGGTAACAGAACATTGCTGACAACCATGCCTGCCTCTCACCCCTTAAACCTTCCCGCCGATTGCCGTTCTTGTTGGCATTCCGAGGGCGCCGATGGTCGGCCTGCTCCGGCAAACGGTACAATTGGGGAATTCACAATGTCAGTGATCAACACGAACATTTCGGCGATTCGGGCAAGCAATGCGTCGGCGGCGGCGGACAAGGCGCTGGGCACGGCGATGGAGCGCCTGTCGACCGGCAAGCGGATCAACTCGGCCAAGGACGATGCTGCGGGTCTGGCGATCTCGACCTCGATGACCTCGCAGATCAAGGGCATGGGCCAGGGCATCCGCAACGCCAACGACGGTATCTCGCTGGCGCAGACCGCCGAGGGCGCGCTGTCGGAAGTCACCAACATGCTCCAGCGCGTCCGCGAACTGTCGGTGCAGTCGGCCTCGGGGACCTATCAGACCTCGGACCGCACGGCGATGCAGTCGGAAGTCTCAGCGCTGACGGCGCAAATCTCGGACGTGATGACGCAGACCAAGTTCAACGGCAACGCGCTGTTCTCGACCACGGCGGGCACGAACAAGACCTTCGACATCCAGACCGGCGCCAATGCAGGTGAAAAGGTGACGCTGACCAGCACCGCGATCGACGGCACCAACCTGACCGCGACCGCGCTCGACGTCTCGGACGCGACCAAGGCCGCCGCGACGATGACCAGCGTGGGCAAGGCGCTCGACGACGTAAACGCCACCCGCGCCTCGCTGGGCGCAGGCCAGAACCGCCTCGAATCGGCGATCAACACGCTGACCAGCAACAGCACCAACCTCTCGGACGCGAAATCGCGCATCGAGGATGCCGACTACTCCACCGAAACCACCGCGATGGCCAAGGCCCAGATCCTCTCGCAGGCCTCCACCGCGATGCTGTCGCAGGCCAACCAGAGCCAGCAGAACGTCCTGTCGCTGCTGCGCTGATACAAAAAAGAAAAGACCTCTCCCCCCCAGCCTCCTCCGGTCGCCCCCTGCGACCGGAGGAACTTTGCGTCCGGGGTCTCGCATCTCACATGAAAGCTTGCACGCCCGCCTCGTTTCCACTAAGGGCGCGCCTTCCGCATCCGGCTCTTAATCCGGGTCGGAAACGGACGAAAGCCGGAGGGGCCCCGCAATCCCGCGGACAAGCCAGCGATCGGCTAGATAGATTAAAGGAAGCTGCCGTGGCTCTTTATGAGCACGTGTTCCTGGCTCGCCAGGACCTCAGCCAGTCGCAGGTAGATGCACTGGCCGCCACTGCCACCGAGATCATCGAAGCTAACCAGGGCAAGGTCACCAAGACCGAGACCTGGGGCCTCAAGAACCTCGCGTACAAGATCAAGCGCAACCGCAAGGCGCACTTCGTTCTGCTGAACTTCGAAGCCGGCGGTGATGTCGTTGCCGAGCTGGAGCGTCAGACCCAGATCAACGAAGACGTGATCCGCTATGTCACCATCCGCGTTGACGAGCACGAGAACGGCCCGTCGGTCATGATGCGCAAGAGCGACCGCGAGCGCACCCGCCGCCGCGAACGTGAAGGGAACTGATCCACATGGCACGTGCATTCTTCCGCCGCCGCAAGTCCTGCCCGTTCTCGGGCAAGAACGCGCCGCAGATCGATTACAAGGACATCCGTCTGCTTCAGGGCTTCATGTCCGAGCGTGGCAAGATCGTCCCCAGCCGCATCACCGCGGTGTCCGCCAAGAAGCAGCGTGAGCTGAGCCAGGCGATCAAGCGCGCGCGCCACATCGGCCTGCTGCCCTTCATCGTCAAGTAAGGGGGAAAGACCCAATGGACATCATCCTCCTGGAGCGCGTCGAAAAGCTCGGCGCCATCGGCGATGTCGTTTCCGTCAAGGACGGTTACGCACGCAACTACCTGCTTCCCAACAAGAAGGCCCTTCGCGCCAACGAGCGTAACAAGAAGGTCTTCGAAGCCAACCGCGCCAAGATCGAGGCCGAGAACGCCGAGCGCCGCACGGCTGCTCAGGCAGCATCGGGTGACGTCGAAGGCAAGCAGGTCGTCCTGATCCGCGCCTCGTCGAACTCGGGCCAGCTCTACGGTTCGGTTTCGGTGCGCGACATCGTCGACGCTCTGAACGCCGACGGTGCGAACGTTGCCAAGCACATGATCGTGCTGGAGCGTCCGATCAAGACGCTTGGCATCTTCGACGTTCGCGTCAGCCTGCACCCCGAAGTGGCCGTGACCGTTCAGGTCAACGTGGCACGTTCGCCGGACGAAGCCGAACTGCAGTCGCAGGGCGTCAACGTCATGGAAGCAATGTTCGAGCAGGACGTCTCGGGCTTCACCGAAGCCTATGACCCGAACGCCGAGCCCGGCGAGATCGCCGTCGAGGCGACCGAGGAAGCCGAAGGCGAAGAGCAGGCCTGATAGGCTACACGCTCTTTCCCTCACGGAAGACTTCACGAAAGCCCTCGCACCCACATGGTGCGGGGGTTTTTCGTTTGCACACATGTACGAATGGAACTGCGATGTTGGTCGAACCCTTGTCCGCTACCGATGTGCATACAGACTCCGCTCTGCTGGCTGCCATCGTCGCGCTGAACAACGCGCACGCCGTGGAGCTTTCCCTTGCGGACGAGGCCCGTATGGAACTGCTGATCTCGCGAGCCACATGGACAGCAAGGGTGGGCCGGGTGGACGGACTGCTTCTCGCCTTCGACCAGGATGCAGACTACGATAGTCCAAACTTCGCATGGTTTCGGAACGCCTACGACCGCTTCGCCTATGTCGACCGGATCGTGACCGACCCCGCCGCTCGTGGCAAAGGCGTAGCTCGGCGCCTGTACGACGATCTCTTTACCAAGGCACGCGCAGCCGGACACGAGCGCGTGGTCTGCGAGATCAACTCCGATCCGCCCAATCCGGCTTCGGAACGTTTCCATCGCGCTCTGCGCTTTGAGCAAGTCGGCGAGGCTCTGCTCGAAAACGGCAAGACAGTGTCCTACATGGCCTGCCAACTCACCCCGTAATCGCGAAGTTTTCAGATGCCCTTGCACTGCAACACGAATTGCGTAAAAACGGGCGATGGAAACGATACAGAAAACCCTCGCGGAATTGGTCCGCGTCTATGAAGAAGCCATCGCCTGCCTGCAGGCGGACATCAACGCTTTCGTGGCCGATGGCACTCTGCCTCCTGTAGAGAGGCGCTCCGAACATCGCTGGACTTACCCGGAACTGCGCGTGACGTATGCCGGGCGCGAACGTGATGCCAGCCACAGCCGCGCTTTCGGGCGACTGGCCGAGGCGGGCGAATACGTTACCACGGTGACGCGCCCGCATCTGTTTGCGGACTATCTCACCGACCAGCTCGAACTGCTCCAGCAGGATTACGAGATCGAGATCACCGTCACCCGCTCGGCGCAGGAGATCCCCTTCCCTTACGTCCTCGATGGCGTGAAGGTCGGCGCGATCACCCCCCAGGAACTCTCGCAGCACTTCCCGACCACGGAACTGGCGATGATCGGTGACGAGATCGCCGACGGTATCCACGAACTGGATGACGAAGACCCGATGCCGCTGGCGCTGTTCGATGCGCTGCGCACCGATTTCAGCCTTGCCCGGCTCCAGCACTACACCGGAACCAGCGCCGATCACTGCCAGCGCTTCATCCTGTTCACGAACTATCACCGCTATGTCGATGAATTCGTGGACTGGGCTGGGCAGCAGGTCGGCAAGGACGGCTATGTCGCGCTGTCGGGTGCCGGTGGACTCTACCTCGACGCCCCGATCGACAATGCCCGTGCGCGACTGTCCGACACGGCATGGCGCCGCCACCAGATGCCCGCCTATCACCTTATTCGTGAGGACCGCTCGGGCATCACGCTGGTGAACATCGGCGTTGGCCCCTCGAACGCCAAGACGATCACCGATCACCTTGCGGTCATCCGTCCCGAAGCGTGGCTGATGATCGGCCACTGCGGCGGCCTTCGCGAAAACCAGCGCATCGGCGACTATGTGCTCGCCCATGCGTACCTTCGTGACGACCATGTGCTCGATCCTGTGCTTCCGCCAGAAATCCCGCTGCCCGCGATTGCCGAAGTGCAGATGGCGCTGGCGACGGCGGCCGAGAAGGTCAGCGGCGAAGGCGGCACCAACCTCAAGAAGCGTATGCGCACCGGCACCATCGTCACCACCGACGATCGCAACTGGGAGCTTCGCTACACCGATTCGGCGCATCGTTTCAGCCTGAGCCGCGCGATCGGCATCGACATGGAAAGCGCGACGATCAGCGCGCAGGGCTATCGCTTCCGGGTACCCTACGGGACGCTGCTCTGCGTCTCGGACAAGCCGCTGCACGGCGAACTGAAGCTGCCGGGCCAGGCCAACAGCTTCTATGACGAGGCCATCGCCGGTCACCTCAAGATCGGACTGGTCGCCTGCGACCTGCTGCGTGCCGAAGGCGAACGCCTGCACAGCCGTAAGTTGCGCGCATTCAACGAGCCGCCGTTCCGCTGATCCCTTTACCCCTCGCTGCTCGCCATTTCGATGTGAGCAGCGAGGGTCATTCGTCGCGCAATGGTTGCAGGAGCACGATGAACCGTTAGAACCCCCGATTATCGATCCGGCAGCGCGAGAGACATCGTGCGCCGGAAGACCAGAATATCCGAGGGATTCTTCCATGCGCACCACTTCGCTTGTTGCGGCCCTGCTCGCCGCCACCGCCCTGCCCGTTTCTGCCCAGACGCCTGCACCCGAAGCCGCACAGCAGGGCACTGCCGCCGGGATCAACCCCGCCGCCATGGACACCACCACCAAACCCGGTGACGACTTCTACGGCTACGCCAACGGCACCTGGCAGAAGCAGGCGCAAATCCCGGCAGACCGCTCCTCGACCGGCGCGGGTCTCGTGGCCTTTGAATCGACCGAGCGCGAACAGACCGAACTGCTTGCTAAGCTGCTCGCCTCCACGCCGACGCCGGACAGCGATGAAGCGCGCATCAAGGACTACTATAGCGCCTACATGAACCTCGGCGCGATCGATGCCGCCGGAATGGCACCACTCAAGAGCGATCTGGTCCGCTACGCCGCGATCAAGTCGAAGGCGCAACTGGTCCACGTGCTGGGAGACCAGACCGAGAGCGACCTCGACCTGTTCAACAACAACAACGACATGGACACCGAAAACCTGTTCGGCCTGTTCATCACCAAGTCGCTCAGCGGGCCTGACGTGGTGCCCTATATCTATCAGGGTGGCCTTGGGCTGCCGGATCGCGAATACTATCTCTCAACCGATCCCAAGATGGCGACCGCCCGCACGCAGTACCGCACCTATATCGTGCAACTGCTCAAGGCAGCCGGTGTCAGCGAGCCTGAGGCCCGTGCCGCGCGCATCTTCGATCTGGAAATGAAGATCGCCCGCGCACACCCGCCCAAGGCCGATATGGCCGACTTCACCAAGGGCGGTACGCTCTGGAAGCGGACGAACTTCGCGAAGAACGCACCCGGAATGGACTGGAACGCCTACTTCACCGCCGCGCGCATGCCGCACCAGCAGATGTTCGACGTCTATGCGCCCAGCGCGATCAAAGGCATGGCCGCCCTTGTCGGCTCCCAGCCTTTGGCAGCGTGGAAGGACTGGCTGATCTTCCACCGGATCAACGCCAATACCGACGTTCTGCCTCAAAAGCTCGATGCCCTGCACTTCGCCTTCTACGGCACCCAGCTTTCGGGCACGCCGCAGCAGCGCCCCCGAGCCAAGCGGGCTCTTGCCGCCATCAATACCGACCTCGGCAACGCCTTTGGCAAACTGTACGTGCAGGCCTATTTCCCGCCGTCGGCCAAGGCGCAGGTCGAGGATATGGTCGTCCATATCAAGGCCGCCTTCGCCAAGCGCATCGCCGCGCTCGACTGGATGGCGCCGGAAACCAAGAAGCAGGCCCTCGCCAAGCTGGACGCCACCGTTGTCAGTGTCGGCTATCCGGACCACTGGCTCGATTATTCGATGGTAACGATCGCGCCGAATACCGCCTATGCCAATCGCATGTCAGCCATTCGCGGCAAGACGCTTCAGCAGCTCGCCAAGCTCAGAAAGCCGCAGGACCGCAGCGAATGGTGGATGGACCCACAGCTCGTAAACGCGGTCAACCTGCCGGTCCAGAACGCGCTGAACTTCCCCGCGGCGATCCTCCAGAAGCCGTTCTTCGATCCAGCTGCCGATGCGGCGTTCAACTACGGCGCCATCGGCGCGGTGATCGGGCATGAGATCAGCCACAGCTTCGATGCCAGCGGCGCGATGGTCGATGCCGAAGGCAATGTCCGTAACTGGTGGACGAAGGCCGATCTTGCCCACTTCCAGGCCGAAACGCAGGCGCTTGTACGCCAGTACGATGCCTATGCGCCCTTCCCCGACCTGCATCTCAACGGCAAACTGGAACTGGGCGAGAACGGCGCAGACGTGGCTGGCCTTGCCGCCGCATTCGATGCCTATCGCGCGTCGCTGAACGGCCAGGATCTGCCGCAGAAGGACGGGCTCACCGGCGATCAGCGCTTCTTCGTGGCCTTTGCGCAGAGCTGGTCGAGCAAGACCCGCGAAGCGGCGGAGCGTGCACAGATCGTCGCCAACGCCCATGCCCCCAGCGAATATCGCGCACTGACGGTGCGCAACAACGATGCCTGGTACAAGGCCTTCGACGTGCAGCCCGGCTCGGCGCTCTACCTCGACCCCGCCAAGCGCGTGAAGCTCTGGTAATATGCAAAAGGGGCGGGACTGCAACGGCAGTCCCGCCCCTCTTCATTGTCACGCAGTCGAGAATCAGATTTCGGTGATGACTTCGCTCAGCGGCAGGCGCGCCTTGGGCAGCTTCGCATTGAAATCACCCTCGGCGCGATAGCCCAGCGAAACCGCGCAGATCGCCGTGAAACCCTTTTCGGGAAGCCCGAGTTCCCGGTCGAGCGCGGCGGTGTCGATGCCTTCCATCGGCGTCGCATCGATACCCATCGCCGCAGCGCCCAGCAGCAACTGACCGATAGCGATATAGACCTGCTTGTCCGCCCACTGACGCAGATCCTTCAGATCGTCGCGGTGCCAGCCGACGAAGAAGCGACGGCCCTTCAGATTGCCCTCGCGCGCCTCGGCGTTGGCATAGCGACCGGCGGCTTCCTCCACATCGGTGACGTGCAGGACATATTCGTCATCCTCGGCCAGACGGCTCGCGAAGACCACGACGTGCGAGGCCTTGGTCACTTTCTCAAGGTTGAAAGCATACTGCCCCTCCACGCCCTTGGCGACGCGCGCCTTGCCTTCCTCGGTCCCGGCGATCACGAAATGCCAAGGCTGCGAATTGACGCTGGAAGGTGTCAACTGGAGCAGTTCCTTGATCTTCTCGACATCGGTATCGGCGATGCGACGGCTCGGATCATAGGCCTTCGTAGTATAGCGGCTGCGCGCCGCTTCCAGAATGACTTCGGCAGCTTCAGGCAGAACGGCGGTCTGGACGGTCATGGCTTTCTTCCTTGGGGGACGGAATGATCCGCCAAAGGTAGGAAGCGTGGTGCGATGCGTCATCTGGTCTATGGCAAAGATTTTCTTGCAGCACGGCGAACTTTTGCCCGTGTTCAGTCCTGAAGATACTCGACAATTGCCCGGCCAAGATCCTTGAACGTTACCGACGACATGTGATTGCCCGGCGTCTCGATATAAGTCCCTTGCGGCAGCGCAGCAGCGAGATCCGGCGCAGATCCGTTGTCATGATCGTCCGCCCCGGCGACACACAAGGTCGGCATGGCGATGCGCCCGATGGCATCCGGGCCGGTATCGTCGACCGAGCCCAGCAGCAGACGCGCCGCCACCCGGTCGATTCCCTGGCTCTTCATGAAAACCTGCGCCACATAAGCCTTGTCGCCGCGCTCGATGGTTCCGAAACGGTCAATCGCATCGATGAAATGCGCGCTGCGACGCGCCCAGCCGGAAAGCCCGGTCAGGCCCATGCCGCCCAACACCAGCCGCTCAGGCGTCAGCCCTTCCAGCACCCCGCGAACCACCGTACGAGCGCCGAGCGAGAATCCGCCGAGATCATAAGTCGCACCGTCGAGGCCTAGCGCAGTAATCACCGTCTTCAGATCGCGCACCAGTACATCTGCGGGGTACGCGGCCGGATCGTGCGGCGCTTCGCTCTGCCCGTGCGCGCGCAAGTCCGGCATGAACACCTCGAACCCCGCATCCGCCAGAATGCGCGCATTGCCGAACTTAATCCAGTTCACCTCGGCACTGGAGAACAGGCCGTGGAGCAGCACCAGCGGGCGCGCGCCGCTGTCCCCGATGGTATGCAGCGCCAGCCTGGTCCCGGCGTAGCCTTCGAGGAAAGTCGTCTCGATTCCACTGGCAGGCGCGTTCATGTTGATCTCCAAGGGGTATGCAGCAATTGCCCGTCCCTTGATCGCCTGTGCCAGCGAATGCAAGGCCATGCGCGCATGAAGAAAGCCGTTCCGATCTGGACTTGGTTGGCCGCCAGTCGCTCTTGATGATCAGCCCTCGCACGCGCATCCATCCGCGATGGAGAGGATCACGAAAGGCGTGATGCAGGTCTGGGGCATATTTGTACTGCCGGGCCTCGTCGCAGGCGCATTAATACTCGCCCACACCAATCTGTGGCCGCCTCCGCTCGATCTGGCGGGGACAGCCGAAGGTCTGGTGTGGCTGGCCATCTTCGGCCTGTGTTATGCGCTGCCGGCGCTTTACCTTGCGGGGATCATTGTCCTGCGGTTGCGCAACGGAATTATCGCGCTGCGAACATACAAAAGGCCCGCCAACAACCACGCCGGCGAGCCTCTTGCCTGATTTCTCAGGGCATTATCTAAAAAAGATCAGCCCTTCTTGAGGTGACGGCGCCCCAGCAGTTCGGCAATCTGCACCGCGTTCAGCGCCGCGCCCTTGCGCAGGTTATCGGATACGCACCACAGCGTCAGCCCGTTCTCAACCGTCGAGTCCTCACGGACGCGGCTGATATAGGTCGCGCCGTCGCCCACACATTCGATCGGGGTGACGTAACCGCCGTCCTCACGCTTGTCGACGAGCATGATGCCCGGCGCTTCACGCAGGATATCCTGCGCCTCGGTAGCCGAAAGCTCTTCCTCGAACTCGATGTTCACCGCTTCGGAGTGACCGACGAACACCGGCACGCGCACGCAGGTCGCCTGCAGCTTGATCTTCGGATCAAGGATCTTCTTGGTTTCCACGACCATCTTCCACTCTTCCTTGGTCGAACCATCATCCAGGAAGACGTCGATGTGCGGGATCACGTTGAAGGCGATCTGCTTGGTGAACTTCTTGGGCTCGGCCTGATCGCCGACGAAAATCGCGCGGCTCTGCTCGAACAGTTCGTCCATACCCGCCTTGCCTGCGCCCGATACCGACTGGTAGGTCGAGACGACGACGCGCTTGATCTTCGCGCGATCGTGCAGCGGCTTGAGCGCGACGACCAGCTGTGCCGTCGAGCAGTTCGGATTGGCGATGATATTGCGCGCGGTGTAACCATCGATCGCATCCGGGTTCACTTCCGGCACGATCAACGGCACGTCCGGGTCCATGCGATAGAGCGACGAGTTGTCAATCACCACGCAGCCCTGCGCAGCGGCCTTGGGGGCATAGATCTTGGTAGGTTCCGAACCAGCCGCGAACAGCGCGATATCCCAGCCCGTGAAATCGAAGTGCTCGATGTTCTTGACCTTGAGTTTTTTACCGGTCTCGCCGTATTCAATCTCAATACCGGTCGAACGCGACGAAGCTACCGCTGCGATCTCGTCGCAGGGGAATTCGCGCTCGGCAAGGATGTTGAGCATTTCGCGACCGACATTTCCGGTCGCGCCGACGACGGCTACCCGGTAACCCATTTCAAGTTCCTTCATCATCTTCGATACCACGAGGCGGCAATGCACTCGTGAACGCGCGCCGTTACAGGGGATGCAGCACACTGACAAGCGCACTTTTCCAATGCTTGCGCATTATCCCGCCGTCGGCGATCAAATATTTCCCAGCGAACTATAGTTACGGGCAAATTTTTGCCCGTAGTACATGCAGAGTGCCCTTCAAACGAAAGCAGCCGATCCCTTCGAACCGGCTGCTTCGAATTTGTCCTGAGGGGCTATCTGGTCAGTGTGCTGTCGCACTCGCGGCCGGGGCCTGGACAGGAGCAGCCGCCAGTTCGTCGGCCTCTGTCCATTCGATCTCGGTCAAGGTTTCGGTGAGCGCCTTTGCGAGAACCTGATCGACGTGACTGACGGGAATGATCTCCAGCCCCTGCTTCACGTTATCGGGTATTTCGGCGAGATCCTTGCTGTTGTCCTCCGGGATCAGCACCGTGGTCAGGCCGCCACGCAGCGCTGCCAGCAGCTTTTCCTTGAGGCCACCGATCGGCAGCACACGGCCACGCAGGGTGACTTCGCCGGTCATGGCGATATCCTTACGCACCGGCACACCGGTCAGCGTCGAGACGATCGAGGTCACCATGCCGATGCCCGCCGAAGGGCCATCCTTGGGCACCGCGCCTTCGGGCAGGTGGATGTGGATGTCCTTGCGGTTGAACACCGAAGGCTTGATGCCATAGGCAGGCGCGCGAGCCTTCACGAAGCTGAACGCGGTCTGGATCGACTCGTTCATCACTTCACCCAACTTGCCGGTCGCCTTGATCTGTCCCTTGCCGGGCACTGTCACCGCCTCGATGGTCAGCAGTTCGCCGCCCACCTCGGTCCAGGCAAGGCCCGTCACCGCACCGACCTGATGCTCCTCTTCGGACACCCCGTGGCGGAACTTGCGGACACCGGCATAGTCGGCAAGATTTTCCGGCGTGATCGTGACGCTGGTGGTCTTGCTTTCGAGAATCTGGCGCAGCGACTTGCGGGCCAGACGCGCCACTTCGCGCTCCAGCGTACGCACACCAGCCTCGCGGGTGTAGTAGCGGATGAGGTCACGAAGGCCCTCCTGCGTCAGCGTGAACTCGCCCTTCTTCAGGCCGTGCGCCTCCACCTGCTTGCGTACCAGATGGCGCTCGGCGATCTCGACCTTCTCATCCTCGGTGTAGCCTTCGAGACGGATGATCTCCATACGATCGAGCAGTGGCTGCGGCAGGTTCAGGCTGTTCGCGGTACACACGAACATCACGTCCGACAGGTCGATGTCGAGTTCGAGATAGTGATCCTGGAACTTGGCGTTCTGTTCTGGGTCAAGCACCTCAAGCAGCGCCGAGGCCGGATCACCGCGAAAATCCTGCCCCAGCTTGTCGATCTCGTCGAGCAGGAACAGCGGGTTGGACTTACCGGCTTTCTTCAGATTGCTGACGATCTTGCCCGGCAGCGAGCCGATATAGGTACGGCGATGACCACGAATCTCGGCCTCGTCGCGCACGCCGCCCAGCGACTGACGAATGAACTCGCGCCCGGTTGCCTTCGCAATCGACTTGCCCAGCGAGGTCTTGCCCACACCCGGCGGCCCGACGAGGCACAGGATCGGCCCCTTCAGCTTGTTTGTACGCGCCTGCACCGCCAGATACTCGATGATCCGGTCCTTGACCTTGTCGAGTGCATAGTGATCGGCATCGAGCACATCCTGCGCGGCCGAAATGTCGCGTTTGAGTTTGCTCTTCTTGCCCCAGGGAAGCCCCAGCAACACGTCGAGATAGTTGCGCACTACCGTCGCTTCGGCGCTCATCGGCTGCATCGAGCGCAGCTTCTTGAGTTCAGCGTTAGCCTTCTCACGCGCTTCCTTCGAAAGCTTGGTGCTCTCGATCTTGTCCTGCAGTTCGAGAAGCTCGTTGGCCTCATCGCCCTCACCGCCCAGCTCGGACTGGATCGCCTTGAGCTGTTCGTTGAGGTAATATTCGCGCTGCGTCTTCTCCATCTGCCGCTTCACACGGCCACGGATCTTGCGCTCGACCTGCAGCACACCGAGTTCGCCCTCCATGAAGGAGTAGACCATCTCGAGCCGCTTGAGCGGATCGGGCTCGGACAGCACCGCCTGCTTGTCGGACACTTTGGCAGTAAGCTGCGCTGCAACCGTATCCGCGAGCTTTGCCGCGTCCTCGATCTCGCCCAACTGCTCGCCTGCGTCCTGCGACAGCTTCTTCGACAGTTTGGCATATTCACCGAACTGTTCGACGACCGTGCGCATCATCGCGGAAACTTCAGTGCCTTCCGCCTCGATGGCATCGATCAGCTCGACCTGCGCAACCAGCATCTCGCCTTCGGCGCCCTGCTCGGTGCCCAGGCTTTCGAGCGCGGCGCGCTCCTTGCCTTCGACGAGCACGCGCACGGTGCCGTCCGGCAACTTGAGCAGTTGCAGCACGCTGGCGATCACGCCGGTATCGTAAAGATCGTCACGATCGGGATCGTCACAGCCGGGATCGAGCTGCGCGAGCAGGAAGATATCCTTGTCGCCTGCCATGGCGGCCTCGAGCGCGGCCACCGACTTGTCGCGACCGACGAAGAGCGGAACCACCATGCCCGGAAACACGACGATGTCGCGAAGAGGCAGAAGGGGAAGCAAATTCACAGACATATCCAATCCATCAGGTGCCGGCCCGGAAGGCCGGAAAGCCCGGAGTTACCCCCGGCTTGCCGGGAGAATATGGGGCTTCACCGTAGCAGTGCAATGCACCATGCGCCTAAACCGACGCAAATGCGTCATCAGAACGGCATCTTGAAGCCCGGCGGCAGACCCATGCCCTGCTGTGCCTTGCCAAGTTCCTCGTTGGCAACCGAATCCGCCTTGGTGCGGGCATCGTTGTAGGCCGCCGCGATCAGGTCTTCGAGCATCTGCTTTTCCTCGACCTTCATCAGGCTTTCATCGACCGAAACGCCGATAACCCGGCCCTTTGCCGAGCAGCGGATCTTCACCAGGCCGCCGCCCGAAAGCCCTTCGACTTCCATCTTGTCCAGCTTGGCCTGCGTCTCGTTCATCTGCTTCTGAATCGTCTCGGCAGCCTGCTGTGCGGCCTGGATCATCTCTTCCATCGACTTCATGTCATCGTCTCCATTGGCGTCGTCCACCGCCGATGGCAGCGGGACGCTCGTCTTCAATCATTTCAGCTTCGGGGAACGCGGCCAGAGTTGCCTGAACCAGCGGATGCGCGACAAGCGCCGCGCCCGCCTCTGCCTTGCGGCCTTCGGCCTGCTCGACAAGGGTGGGAACGCCCTCTTCACCGGTAACACGCTCAACCTGCCAGCGTTCGCCCGTGACCTTGCCCAGCGCATTGCGCATGAGCGCGGCAATATCCTCGTTGAAACCGGGCGGCTGCGCATAGCGGAGCAGCGCCGGTGCCAGTTCCACCACCCTCACCTGCATGCGCATGGTGTTCGCGGTCGACATCTCGCCGATATGCTCTACATCGTCGACCAGCGCTTCCCACTGCGGCACGACGGCACTTGTGCCTTGCGGGGCCGTCGTTGCCACTCCGCCCCCTACCGCGTCATTCGCCGTCATGGCTGCAGGCGCGGGCGCGCGAGACGCAATCTCTTCCAGCTTGCGCACCAGCGCCCCGGGATCGGGCATATCGGCTGCATGCATGATCCGCAGCAGTGCCATCTGCGCAGCGACCAGCGGATCAGGCGCCGACTTGACCTCGTCATGCCCCTTTATCAGCAGTTGCCACAGGCGATGGACCTGCCCGGCCCGAAGGGTTTTCGCCCATCCCTCGATCGCCTCGCGCTCCTCACTGGCCGGGGCATCGGCGGCATTCCCGCTCACCTGCGCCACCGCGATGCGGTGCGTCAGTTCCATGAGCCCCCGCAGGATCGAAACCGGCTCGACACCCAGCGAATACTGGTGCGTCACGACTTCCAGCACGCCAGCGCCATCGCCGTCGAGCAGCGCGCTGACCAGTCGGCGCTGCGTGCTCTTGTCCGAAAGCCCCAGCATGTCGCGTACGCGCACAGCCTGCACTTTGCCCTCGCCGTCAAGGTCGGCATGGGCGATCGCCTGATCGAGGATCGAAAGTCCATCACGCACCGAACCCTCGGCAGCGGCAGCGACCATCGCCAGTGCCTCGCCTTCAGCCTCGACACCTTCGAGTTCGCAGATCTTCCCAAAGTGCTCGGCCAGCATGGCGCTGGGAATCCGGCGAAGGTCGAAGCGCTGGCAGCGCGAGAGCACCGTGACTGGCAGCTTGTCCACCTCGGTCGTCGCGAAGAGGAACTTCACATGCGCAGGCGGTTCCTCAAGTGTCTTGAGCAAGGCATTGAAAGCATTGCGTGACAGCATGTGAACTTCATCGATGATGTAAATCTTGTAACGCGCTGAAACGGCGGCATAGCGCACCGCCTCGATGATTTCGCGCACATCGTCGACGCCGGTGTGGCTTGCCGCGTCCATCTCGATCACATCGATATGGCGCCCTTCCGCGATCGCACGACAGGGCTCGCAGACACCGCAGGGATCGATCGTCGGGCCACCCTGCCCGTCCGGACCGATGCAGTTCAGCGCCTTGGCGATGAGCCGCGCGGTCGATGTCTTGCCGACCCCGCGCACGCCGGTCATGAGGAAAGCATGCGCCAGTCGATCGCGCTTGATCGCATTGGCCAGCGTGCGAACCATTGCTTCCTGCCCGATCAGTTCGGCGAAAGTCTGCGGGCGATACTTACGTGCCAGCACACGGTAAGGCTGCGCGGCCTTGTCCGGGAGAGCCTCCGGAACTTTTGCAGCGGCCTCTTGCAGAGGCTGCTTCGCAACCGGCACCTGCGCAGGGAGACTTTCAGCTTCGTCGAGATCGGGTTCAGCTTCCGGGAGCGCGCTGGGCTCCACTTTCGCCGCCGGCACAGCGACCGGCGCCTCCTGCGGCTCAGCTGGGGCAGCACCCTCCATGACAGGCTCGGGAGATTTTTCCGGGGCAGGTGCTGGCACCTCGGCGGGCATCGGTGCGGGCTCCCCGAACATGGAGAACTGCCCCGCCGCTTCAAGGTCTGCCTTGCTGGGCGCCGCCTCGCCCTCATCGCTCGCCGACGAGTCGGGCAGCGCGGCGAACATATCGTCGTGCCAAGGCGGCGTCTGGCCGTCGGTATCGTGTGAATCGCTCATTGCATCTGCCAGACTAGGCGCTGGCGAGGCAATTGTCAGGCCTTGGGCTGGCGTTCATGCCGGGTTTGTTAGAGGCAGGCTTGCCAAGCCGAACATTGCGCCGCAGCAGTCAGCCGGGAAAACGCGCCGATCTGGCCGAACATATTCAGGAAACAGCTCTCGATGATCCTCGCTCTCCTCATGATGACGCTGACACCCGCAGCAGCCACGGCGACCATCCCTACGCCGCCCGAGATCCCGCAATTCAGCGTGACGGATTGCCAGAATCCAGATCGCGCACGAGATGCCATCGCTGCGAACTTCGCCTCGGGCGAAATCGAGAACGCCATTCGCTCTTACGGTGTCGCGCGTCAGGAAGCGCTTGTCGCGCGGTTCAACGCCTCGAAGATGAATGTCGAGGAAAGAGGTGTGCTGATGCACCAGCTTGGCGGGTCGGCGACCGTACGAGAAGCCGTCGCGGCCGGACAGCATGCCTGGGACGAGACCCAGCCCTGGTACGAAAAGCTGAAGGCCGACCCTCGCGGAGCGGGCGCATGCGTGGCGACAGCCCATGTCTCGCAAGGATTTTCCGCCATGCTCGCGGCATCTCAGCGAATTTGGGATGTCTTCGACGCAGGCATTGGCAAGACTGGCGCCTGAGCCAACCCAAATCGCCTTATCCCGAAACAGCAAAAGGCCGCGTCATGACGCGGCCTTTTGGCGTGCTCATCATAGCATGAGCGTTTGAAGGAGCCGGACGACCCGCCGCAATCCGTTGTGGCTGCTTCCTTCCGGACCTGACCAGATTGGCGAACGCAAACGTCCGACCGACTCCCGGCGCGCCCTATGAGCGAGCCGAAAAGGTTTGTCCAGCCCCACTACCCACTTACATTCAAGTCTGGCCGTGGGGAGCTGACGAAACCTTAGCGGAAGTTGTCCGCATAGGCCTGAATCTTCAGGCGGCGGGGCGGGGTTGCATGCACTTCAGCCTCAATGCCGTACTTGTCGGCATAAGCCTTGGCCGCCTCGACATCCTGGAACTTGAGTTGCACCTGACGCTGCGTGTCCATCGAGCCAGCCCAACCGGTCAAAGGATCAGGCTTCTGCGCGTCTGCCGGCGCAAATTCGAGGATCCACTCGGCGAGAAGCGCTTTCCCAGACTGCATGGCGTTCTTGGGGCGCTGAAAGATGCGTGCACTCATGACTGGTTCCTTGCCTCCGAATCGGCATGCAAATCAAGACGCAAATTACCGCTTACGCGTTGCCTCGAATGCATTGCGCGTCTTGAGGCTGGGATCTTCTGTCCAAGGCTCGTCCGGCCAGCGGTGCCGGGGATAACGTCCCTTCATATCGCGCTGCACATCGCGCCATGACCCCCGCCAGAATCCTGGCAGGTCTTTCGTCGACTGAATAGGACGACCGGCAGGCGAGGTCAGTTTTAACAGCAACGGCTGTTCCGGACGGCCAAATCCGGGATGGCGATCGAGACCAAACAAAGCCTGTACGCGCACTTCGATGCTGGGCCCGCCCTCGTCTTCGTAATCAATCGCATGGGTGGTGCCTGCGGGGCTGGTGAACGAGGCAGGCGCAAGACGATCAAGCGCCTGTTGCTCGTCCCATGTCATCCGGTTTCGCAGGGCCTCGTACACGGCGCCGTTATCAAGCGAATCGAGACGCCGCCCCAGCAATGGCCCAAGCCACCCCTCCAGATCCTGCATCAGTGCCGCTTGCCCCAGAGCCTCAACGCCGGCATATCGCGCCCGCTTGAGAAGTGTCAGCGCGGGCTTTCCGAAAGGCACCAGATCCAGGCCCTCGACGCGTATCCGTTCCAGCACGAAGGCAGTGATGGCGGACGGCGACGGCGCAGGATCCGGGCCACTTGCCAGCGTGATGACGCCAAGCCGCCGCTCGAGCCGTGCTTCGACACGCCCATCCTGCGCATTCCAGCGCAGCACCGAACGACGCTGCACGTCAGTTGCGAGCCACTGCTCGGCCTCACCATCGTCGAGCGAAACGCCGGCAAGTATCCGCGCGCCCTTAGCCTGACCTTGCGCATCGCCGATGACAAGCCATTCACGCGCCGCAAGCGGCGAGGCCGGATCGAGCACGTAGCCGCGCCCGCCGGCGGAAAGCCAATGCTCGCCTCCCGTATCACGACGGCGCGCGACCATATCGGGGCGGCCGAAAGCAAGAAGGATACCCAGCGGGATATCGTCCTGAACTTCGAGAACAGCGCCCGAAAGGCCCGCTGCACGCCGCGCCCATCCATCGGCCAGCTTGCGCGAAGCATCGGCACGAGACGAGCGATCGGCATTCCAGCGAGACAAACGCTGCCCCAGATCCTCGCTGCGCCCGCCAAGTCCGCGTTCCTGCAAGAGCATCGCCAGGCGCGCTGCCGTGCGGCCAGCCCCTCTCTCCGTCGCACGAAGGATCATGGCCGCTTGCGAAGGCTCCATCGGCAGCGTTGCGACCTTGCGCCCGAACGCCGTGATCCGCCCCTCCGTATCCAGCGCGCCAAGTGCGACAAGGCGTTCTCGAGCCACGTCGAGCGATGCCGGCGGCGGCACATCCAGCCACGCCATGGCCTGCGCATCGGCTGTCCCCCACGAAGCCAGAGAGAGCGTCAGCGGCGCAAGGTCACTGGTGACGATCTCCGGCGCATCGAAGCCCGGTCGGCCGGCATGTGCAGCTTCAGCCCATAACCGATAGGCTGTCCCCGGCCCCTGCCGGGCCGCACGCCCGGCACGCTGTCCTGCAGATGCTTGGCTCGATCGGTGGGTAACAAGGCGGGTTACACCCGCTGCACGGTCAAATTCTGCCCGGCGACTTAGACCGCTGTCGACGACGACCGAAACCCCCTCCAGCGTCAGCGATGTTTCGGCGATCGCTGTTGCCAGAACGATACGCCGCTGACCTTCCGGGTCTTTCCGGATCGCCTGACGCTGGGCTGCCGGATCGCACTGCCCATGGAGCGGGAGGATCACCGCCGAGGGCAATCGCTCGCCAAGACGTTCCTTCGTTCGGTCGATTTCGCGAACACCCGGAAGAAACGCGAGAATATCCCCGTCCTGCTCCCGCCATGCGGCAAGCACTGCCCTTGTCATCGCGTCCTCCACGCGCTCATCGGCAACGCTTCCCAGCCAACGGACCTCCAATGGCCAGGCGCGCCCCTCGCTTTCGATCAGCGGCGTGTCTGGCCCCAGAAGATCGGCAAAACGGGCGCCATCGATGGTCGCGGACATCACCACTATCCGCAGATCCTCGCGCAGTACGGCTTGCGTTTCGATGGCCAGTGCCAGCCCCAGATCGCTGTCGAGATGCCGTTCGTGGGCTTCATCGAACAATACCGCACTGATCCCGCCAAGTTCCGGGTCGGCAAGGATGGTGGCGACAAAAATCGCCTCCGTCATCACCATCACCCGCGTACGCGCCGAGCGGCGGGTATCGAGGCGGGTCGCGTAACCGATCGTTTCGCCCGCGTTTTCTCCCAGTAGTTCGGCCATTCGCTCGGCAGCGGCACGGGCAGCGACCCTGCGCGGAGACAGCAAGACCACCGTTCCTTCGCACCAGGATTCGCTCAGCAACGCCGGTCCGACAGTCGTCGTCTTGCCTGCCCCTGGAGGCGCGATCAGCACTGCCGAATTCTGCATGCGAAGAACTGAGAGAAGTGCCGGAAGCACAGTGTGAACGGGAAGGGTTTGATCGACAGCGCTCATGGCTTGCGCCCCATACCCTCTCGATGGGCAGTTCACAAATTGTCACATACGGCCATTCCCGCCCGTTCCGCGAGACCCGCGTGCACTTTTTTTCAATGTTTGGTCGATAAATGCAATGATCGTGTTCTTTCGACTTATCTCCTTTATGCGTCCGCGCGAGCACGTGATCCACCCCGCCGGCCAGCTACCGCTGCCCGTTGCCCAGTTCCTGCGCCTGCGCGATCAAATTCCCTGGCTTTACGGGTTGCTGGTGACCAATTCCGTGATTCTGGCATATACGCACCGCGCGGTTGCCCCCACTACCCTGACAGTCACCGTCCCGACGGTTCTCATTCTGGCCACTCTGGTCCGCATGGCCATGTGGCTGACACCGATTCGTGCCGAAGATCTGGCCGTGGCAAAGGTTGAAGCGAAACTGCGCAGCGCCGTGGCGGTGGCCGTAGCGCTGGCGATCGGCTTCGTGACCTGGGCACTGGGGCTGGACCAGTATGGCAACGCTTGGGAGCACGGCCATGTCGTCATCTACGTGGCCGTTACCGTCCTTGGCTGCATCTTTTGTCTTAATTACCTGCCACTAGCTGCGACCCTGGTCGGCGTGACGGTAATCGGCACGTTCCTTGTGTACGCGCTGCTCCAGCAGACCGAAATCCTGATCGCCATCGCAATCAACATCGGCCTTGTCGCAGCCATGATCCTGAAATTGCTGAACGACAGCTATCACGGCTTCGTCGATCTTGAACTGGCGCAACGTGACCTTCACCGCAAGCGGCGTCAGGCGCAGGCGCTCGGCACGGAAAATGCCCGTCTTGCCGAGACCGATGCCCTTACAGGTCTTCCCAATCGCCGTTTCTTTTTCGCCATGCTCGATTCGATGATCGAGCAGGCCAGCGCGGATCACAGCTTCTGCGTGGGCTTGATCGATCTGGACCGTTTCAAGCCGATCAACGACACGCACGGCCATGCGCAAGGTGACAGACTTCTGCAGATCATCGGTGAACGACTGCAGTCTTCGCGTCCCGACGACGTGATCGTCGCACGCCTCGGCGGCGACGAGTTCGGACTGATCATCAACGGCAGCGCGGATAAAGCGGAAGCCATCGCAAACTCGCTGTGCACTGCGGTCCGTGCCCCCGTCCGGCTGGGCGATCTGGGAGTTTCGGTAGGATGCTCTGCCGGATTGGTCGTTTTCCCGCAGGCTGGAACGACAGCCCACGCGCTTTATGATCGTGCCGACTTTGCCCTCTATCACGCAAAGAACCAGAAACGCGGCCAATGTGTTCGCTTCTCCGGCGAACTGGAAAACCTGATTCGCACCGAACAGGCTCTGGAGGCCGCCCTGCAAGGCGCCGATCTGCAACACGAACTTCGGCTGGTGTTTCAGCCGATCGTCTATACCGACACACTTGAGGTGGTGAGCGTGGAGGGATTGGCCCGCTGGACATCCCCTCGCCTTGGCGTGGTTTCGCCGGAACAGCTTATCCAGACCGCAGAGCGTGTCGGCCGGGCCCGCGAAGTAACGTTGACGCTGTTCGACAAGGCGCTGGTTTCACTGGCCAGACTACCGGCCAGCGTTCGCCTATCGTTCAACCTTTCCGGTATCGATCTTGGCGATCCGGGAACGATCGAGGCGCTGCTCTCGCGCATCGGACAGGAGCATCACCTCGCGCATCGCCTGGTGTTCGAGATCACGGAAAGCTCGCTCATCGCTGAGATCGAAGCCGCAGAAGTCGCCTTGCGTCGTCTGCGCGCAGTGGGCGCACAGATTGCGCTGGACGATTTCGGAACGGGCTATTCGAGCCTTTCATCGCTACACATGCTGCCGCTGGATATCGTCAAGATCGACCGCAGCTTCGCCACTCGCCTGGACGAACCATCGGGGCGTAGGCTTATCGCAGCCATCCGTAATCTTGCACGGGCGTTGTCCCTTGATTGCGTGATCGAGGGAATTGAAACAGAAAGCCAACTCATCGGCGCACGCCTTGGCGGCTTCACCCTTGCCCAAGGCTACTACATGCACCGGCCGCTCGAAATGGCCGACATACTGCGACTGCTTGCCCCTGCGCCCACAGCCTCGCCTCATCCCCGCAACCGGTTCGGCTAGACCTCCGGTCTTCATAGCCGAAACTTAATGAAGCCGCGTGCCGCTGGACGAATAGTCGATGCGAATCCGGACCCAGGCACCAACCTGTTCCTTGCCGTTGACGCGCGGCGGCCTCACCAGGAACTGCCATGAGGCGTCCAGAACGGCGCGACCATAGCCCGAGCCTTGCGGCCCCTGCCCGATGATCTGGCAATTCTCGACATGGAAATGCTCGACCGTCTGGCACGCGATCATTCCCCAACCCGTACCCGGCGCCTTGGCCGGAACATACGTTGCCAGTTCGGCATTGGTCGGCTCGCGATACCATTCCGCATTATAGAGGATTTCGCCGCCAGGCCCCTCGCCCGGACCATAGCTCGCACCACCGCCGGTGCTCTTGCTGGCAGAGGACGAGCCTCCTGCCTTGGGAAGACCCGCAATATCGGCCGACGCGAAGTCCTGGCTCGACATCTTGATGAAGCTGAGTGGCGGCGGTTTGTCCGCCTTCACATCCGGCGTCGGCACGGGCGCCTGCGAAGGCGTCTTCTCATGCGTGTTCTCGTGCTTCTTGACCTCCGGCTTGGTCTGCTTGACGTTGGACGCCTTTTCCTTGCTCTTCGACTTGTTCGTCTTGCCCGGTGCGATGTCGAACGTCGTCGGATTGGACTGGTGGATCAGGTTGGGCACAACCGTGCCTCCCAAGATCGCCGCCAGCAGGACGAGCAGGATAATGGCCAGCGAAAGGGCCATGGAGATAGCGCGCTGTCGCGGTGAGCCGGGCTGATAGCCACGTGCGCCCGGTTCGGATTCGAGAAACATTGCGGGCCTGATTATCCTCACGCACCAGACCGAACAATCCGGCCCGGACGATTTCGTCACCACCGTTACACTTTTGCAAATGGTCGCAGATCGGCCCGCCAGCCCCCCTTGCGACCATCACCCCGTCAGTAGCGGCGAGCTACCGCGAACTCGACGGCTTCGACCATCGCGGAACGGGCTTCACCTGCCGGAAAACCGGCGATGGCATCGACTGCGCGCCGCGCATAAAGCCGGGCACGCTCACGTGTTTCCTCAACGCAGCCATGGCGATTGATGAGTTCGACGGCATGCGCCAGATCGCGGTCCTCGGTGCGGAAACCGGCGATGGCTTCTTCCCAGAACTTGCGTTCTTCGGCATTGCCGCGCGCATAGGCCAGAATGACCGGAAGCGTCATCTTTCCCTCCCGGAAATCGTCGCCCTTGTCCTTACCCGATTCGGTGACGTCCGAATCGTAATCGATGGCATCGTCGACAAGCTGGAAGGCGATGCCGAGGTTGCGGCCATAGGCATCCAGCGCCATTTCCTCGGCCTCGCTCTTTTCCGCGACGATGGCGGAAATGCGAGTGGCCGCAGCGAACAGCGCCGCCGTCTTGGAGCCGATGATGCCGAGATAATGCTCTTCGCTGGTGTCGATCCGGCGCTGTGCGGTCAACTGATCGACCTCGCCCTCGGCGATGATCGAACTGGCCTTCGAAAAGACCTTGAGAACCTTGAGGCTGCCGTCCTCGACCATCAGCTCGAAAGCGCGGGTAAACAGGAAGTCGCCCACCAGCACCGTGGCCGGATTGCCGAAGACGATATTGGCCGCCGCCTTGCCGCGACGCATATCCGAACCATCCACGACATCATCGTGCAGCAGCGTTGCGGTGTGGAGGAACTCCACCGCCGCTGCCAGCTTATGATGACGTGTCCCCTGATAACCGCAAAGTTCCGCAGCAGCGACCATCAGCATCGGCCGCATGCGCTTGCCTCCGCCCGATATCAGATGCCCGGCAAGCGCGGGAATCAGCGGAATCTCGCTCTGCATGCGATCGAGAATCACGGCGTTGACGCTGTTCATGCCCGGCGCGGTCAGCGCCAGCATGGGAGCGAGGGAGGGCTGCTGCCTGCGCGTCTGCAGGGGGACGACATCTGCACTCATCGTCCCGGGCATTGCGCGTTGCAGCGCGACAACGCAAGAGCGAATGCTGCCGAATGTGGGTTTGGAGCGTCTGGAACGGGGGACAAAGCCGTGCTAGCGCTCGGCGCGATGACACAGGAAGCCCAGACCACCGCTCCGGACCCGGTTCTCGCCGGCTATCGCGCCAGCATCGACAACATCGATGCGGCGCTGATTCACATGCTGGCAGAACGGTTTAGGATCACGCAGGCGGTCGGCGCCTACAAGGCCGAGCACGACCTTCCCGCCTCCGATCTCGGCCGCGAGGAGCGCCAGATCGCGCGGCTTCGCGCCCTTGCCGAGGACGCCCATCTTGATCCGGACTTCGGCGAGAAGTTCCTGCGCTTCATCATCGACGAAGTGATCCGCCACCACGAACGCGCCAAGAACACCTGATAATTCAGGCAATTATATCGAAAAATTCCCGTACCGTACTGAAACGGGCAAAGGCGGGGTAAAAGCACCCTAAGCCCTACCTGAGACGTACCGAGAGGCGGCAAGCCATCGCATAACGCAATGCTGCCGCCCTTCCCGGTAAACTCAGCGACAGATCAATGTTCGATTAGCGCTTCGAGCCGGGCCTTCAACGCCTGAATGCGTACGGCGGCCTCATTAAACGTTGCCACGTCATCCCGGCTGCCATTGCCCCGTGCTTCGTCAGCCGCTTCGGCATAGCCTTCCAGATCGACTTCCAGCGCATCGACCAGCATCTCGATCTCGTCGGCGGTCAGCGACAGCTTGATCTGTTCGCTCATGGTCCAAAATTCCTTCTGCTCGTTGTTGGCCTAGGCCAGTCAGGGATCGGCGCCTGCCAAGCTCGGCGCAGTCACGCAATGGGCGGCGCGATCATAATCCCCCGATGGTGCAAAGGGCAGTCCTGATTGCATGGCGCCCCCACCTGCTCGTTGCGCTCAAGCTCAAGCTCAAGCTGCCGCGCGCGGCAGCTTGAGCTTGACCAGCAGACCACCCAGATCCTCGCTTTCGTCGAGTTCGGCATCGCCGTCATAGATCCGCACTACGTCGCGCACGATGGCAAGGCCCAGCCCCGTGCCGGGCTTGCCGGTGTCGAGCCGCGCGCCGCGATCGAAGATGCGATGCCGCTCGGCCTCGGGAATGCCCATGCCGTCATCCTCGATCCAGATTTCGCACAAGGGCGAGCCGGGCACGGCATCGACCGTCACGAACACGCTGCCGCCACCGTACTTGGCGGCATTCTCGATCAGGTTGCCGAGAATTTCCTCAAGATCCTGCTTTTCCAGCGCAACCGAAACGTCGTGATTGCCGTCGAGATCGAATCGCGTCTCTTCATAGAGACGCTCCACCGCGCGTAGCACCGCCTCCACGCTGGACCATACCGGTGTGCGCGAAAGCCCTGCCGCGCGGCGACCGACCGCACGGGCGCGGGCCAGATGGTGATCGACATGCCGCCGCATCGCCGCGCCTTCACGCAACACCGTTTCCGCCAGATCGGGCGCCTGCGCACTGGCGGCGTTGTTGAGCACCGTCAGCGGGGTCTTGAGCGCATGGGCGAGATTGCCCGCATGCGTGCGCGCTTCCTCGGCCTGCCGGTCGGTATGTGCCATCAGCATGTTGAGTTCATGCACCAGCGGCTCGACTTCCTTGGGAAGCGGCGCGTCGAGGCGGGCCGAGCCGGTGGTCCGCATCGCCTGGATCGCGCGACGGACGTGACGCAGCGGGAACAGACCGTACCACGTCTGCATGCCCGCCATCAGCAGCAGGCCGACGCCCAGCGCGACGAAGGAGTAGATCAGGATCGCGCGAACCGGCTTGATCTGCGCATCGAGTTCGGTGCGGCTGGCCGCGACCGTGAACATCCACTTGGCATCGCTGCCGGGCAGCACGACGGCGCGCTCCATCACCCGCAGCGGTTCGCCGGGAAACTGCTTGGAATTGTAGGTATGCAACTGCGTGTCGTAGTCTCCCGCCGGAACGTCGAGACTGCGATCCCACAGCGAGCGCGAAGGAACGTCCTCATGCCCCGCAGCACGTACCTGCCAGTAGAGGCCGCTGTTGGGTTCGAGGAAACGCTGATCGACCAGCGGACGGATGAAGAACACCTCGCCATCGGGGCCGATTTCCGCAGAGCCGATCATGCCCGTGAGCATGTAACCCAGCTGATCGTCGAAATTGCGCGTCAGCAGCCCGGTCAGCGTATGGTTGAGCGCGACACCGCCCAGCAGCAGCAGGATCGAGATCCACCCCGCCGCGATCAGCATCATACGCCGGGCGAGCGAGCCGGTGCGTGCGGTTTTCACCGCCGCAGTCCGGCCCGTGCCGTCAGGTTCCTGGGCGTCGCCCTTGCGCATTGCGGTCTACCCGGCGTCTCGCAGTCACGCGATCAGCCGCGCGGGGCCTCCGGATCGTCGAGGCTGTAGCCAAGGCCACGGATCGTGGTGATAACGTCGGCACCCAGCTTCTTGCGGATGCGGGTGACGAAAACCTCGATGGTGTTCGAATCGCGGTCGAAATCCTGATCGTAGATATGCTCGATCAGTTCGGTGCGGCTGACCACCTTGCCCTTGTGGTGCATGAGGTAGGACAGCAGCTTGTATTCCTGCGCGGTCAGCTTCACCGGCTCGCCCGACAGCGTCACGCGGCCCGAACGGGTATCCAAGCGCACCGGCCCGGCGATCAGTTCACTGGAGGTATTGCCCGAGGCACGACGGATCAGCGCGCGCAGGCGAGCGATCAGTTCCTCGGTCTGGAACGGCTTTGCCAGATAATCGTCAGCCCCTGCATCGAGCCCGGCCACCTTGTCCGACCAGCTGTCGCGCGCGGTCAGCACCAGCACCGGGAAAGTGCGGCCTTCGCGGCGCCACATGCCCAGCACTGTCAGACCGTCGATCTCGGGCAGGCCGAGATCGAGGATCACCGCGTCGTAGTCTTCGGTCGAGCCGAGAAAATGGCCGTCCTCACCGTCCACCGACAGATCGACGGCATAGCCGTTCTGTTCGAGCGTGGTCTTGAGCTGGTTGCCGAGTGTGGGTTCATCCTCGACGATCAGGATGCGCAATTGCCGTCTCCCTGTTGGATAAGCTGGAAATGGGCGCCTTGACGTGTTGCGTCAAGTTGAACGCCCGAACCGCGCAATAGCTGCGCGGCTGTTCAGACAAGGTGGAAAATACCGCTAAGGTGGAAATACCGCGCGGGGCTTCAGCGGCTCTGGCCGATGATCCGGCCGGTGCGGGCATCGACATCGACGAAAGACACGCGCCCGTTGCGGATGAACTTCAGGCGATAGGCCATGGCCGCCGGATCGTACTCGGGGCCAAGATACTGCATGCCCGCCATGCGCGGCAGAATCTCGCGCTCGATCTCGCGCAGCGACCGCACATTGCCCGCGCGCCGCTCCTTGCGCACTTCGCCCTGATCGCCCCTCCCCGGATCGTCGGCATGCGCCGAAACGACCGGGACAAGCATCAGGGCTGAAACGCTCGCCAGGCTGCTGAGCGCGAGAAGAAGGCCGGAACGCGGTGTCATCATGGTGTCCGTGCCTAAGTCCCGACCATTGAACAAGTGCTGAATATCGTCGCGCGGGAGAAACGGGTGATCGTGTCGGAAATCTTATAGCGACAACCGGGATAGCCCGCTCCCGTTTACCCGCCCGCTCCCCGCTTGCCAGTGACGCCTCCTCGCCTGTAAGGCGCGCACCATGGCACAAGCACCGATCCTCAGCTGGGAAAACCTCGGCCTCGTCCAGGGCAATGGCTGGCTCTTTCAGGGCCTCGACATCAATATCGGCCCGCGTGACCGGCTGGCGCTGATCGGGCGCAATGGCGCCGGCAAGTCGACGCTGCTGAAACTGATCGCCGGCACCGTCGAAGGCGACAAGGGCACACGCTCGGTGCAGCCCGGCATCCGCGTCGTCACGCTGGAGCAGGACCCGTTCTTCACCGGCTACGACACGCTGCTCGACTTCGCGATCCACGGCGACAATCCGCCGCCCCGGCACGAGGTGGAGGCGATCGCCGACCAGCTCGGCATCGACCTTTCGCGCGAGGCCAGGAGCGCATCGGGTGGTGAACGACGCCGCGCCGCGCTGTGCCGCGCGCTGGCCTCCGAGCCCGATCTGCTGCTGCTCGACGAGCCGACCAACCACCTCGATCTCGCCGCGATCGACTGGCTGGAAAGCTGGCTCCAGCGCTACAATGGCGCCTGCGTGGTCATCAGCCACGACCGTACCTTCCTCACCCGCCTGACCAATGCGACGCTGTGGCTCGACCGCGGCTCGCTGCGCCGCAAGGATATCGGCTTCGGCGGCTACGAAGCGTGGGAAGAGGAAGTCTACGCCGAGGAAGCGCGCGCGGCCCAGAAGCTCGACGCCAAGCTGAAGATCGAGGCGCACTGGCTGGAACGCGGCGTCACTGCGCGGCGCAAGCGCAACCAGGGCCGCCTTGCCAAGCTGTGGGAAATGCGCGCGCAACGCGCGGCGATGGTCGGCCCGCAGGGCGCCGCCAAGCTGGCGGTGGTGGCCGACGATTCGAAGACCAAGTCGGTGATCGTCGCCGAGAAGGTGACGAAGGCGTTCGGGGCCGGAGACACCCAGCGCACCGTCATCAAGGATTTCTCGATCCGCATCCAGCGCGGCGACCGGATCGGCATCGTCGGCGCGAACGGCTCGGGCAAGTCGACGCTGCTCAAGCTGTTCATGGGCGAGCTGGAACCCGATTCGGGCACGATCACGCTGGCGAACTCGCTCGATGCCACGGTGATCGACCAGCAACGCAGCCGCATGGCGCCTGAAAAGACCGTGCGCGAGGTGGTGGCCGAGGGGAGCGACTGGATCGACGTGCGCGGTGTGCGCAAGCACATCCACGGCTATCTCAAGGACTTCCTGTTCGAACCCTCGCTGGTCGAGGCCAAGGTCGGCACGCTGTCGGGCGGCGAGCGCTCGCGCCTGCTGTTCGCCCGCGAATTCGCGCAGACCTCGAACCTGCTGGTGCTCGACGAGCCGACCAACGATCTCGACCTCGAAACGCTCGACCTCCTGCAGGAAGTGATCGCGGACTACGACGGCACCGTGCTGATCGTCAGCCACGACCGCGACTTCCTCGACCGCACGGTGAACATCACGCTGGGGCTGGATGGTTCGGGCTATGTCGACATGATCGTCGGCGGCTATGCCGACTGGGAGGCCAAGCGTCGCGAGCGCACGTCGGGCGCCGCCAAGAAGGCCAAGGCGGAAGGCGCAGCCCCGCCGCCGCCAATGCCGCCCAAGAAGGCCAAGCTCTCGTACAAGGACCAGCGCGACTACGATCTGCTGCCAAAGCGCATCGAGGAACTGGAAGCCGCCATCGCCCGCGACGAGGAAGCGATGTCCGACCCGGCACTCTACACCCGCGATCCCAAGAAGTTCGCCAGCCTGTCCGACACCATCGCCAAGGCCCGTGCCGACAAGGACGCCGCCGAAGAGCGCTGGCTGGAACTGGCAGAACAGGTGGAAGGCTGAATATAAAGCTGAGCGAAGGGGGCTGAGCACCGCACTCAGCCCCTCCGTCACCGGTCAGTCACCCCGTCAGTCGAACGCAAAGTGATCGGCCAGGGCCATGTTCTTTTCCCGTGCGATGCCGGGGATGAGAAACAGGTCGATGATGATCCAGATTCCCAACGGAATCCACGCAATGAACAACGTGACCCAGCCCAGCAGCCACAGTCCAAGTTGCAGGCCACCACCAAGCTTCGAACCCAGATAGAACCGGTGCGCCCCGAAACCACCGAAGAAGATGCACAGCAGATACGCCACACCCGGCGACTTCCTGTTGGCATCGTACATCATCTGCGCGCGAGCACTTGCCAGCACGGCTCTTTCATCACCCATGAGTTTCCCCTTGTTGTCCTCGAACAATATGCCACGCGCGCGTTAAAGCACCATTTCCGTTACGATATTTTCATCGATCCCGATCGTAATCGCTGGCTGAAATTATCCCAATAGGTTAATCATGCTCAGCATGAAGAACCGTATCCGCGATATTCGTCAGCTCAAAGCCCTTACGCTGGCCGAAGTTGCCGCTGCCTGCTCGCCGCCCACCACGGCGCAGACCATCGGGCGGCTGGAGACCGGGATGCGCAATCTCTCGCTCGACTGGATGAACCGCATCGCCGCCGCGCTGGACGTGGAGCCGGAGATGCTGCTCGCCAGCGAGAGCGCGGCCTCCACACCGTCCATCGTTGCCGACCTGACCGCACGCGGCGCACAGGCGCTTGCCACGCCGCGCGCGGCGGTATTGCCCAACGCACTGATCGCCGATGCCGAATGGCTGGTCGTCACCGTCACCGAGCCGCTCGACGACCACCGGCCCGGCGACCAGATCTGGCTGCGGCGCGTATCGCCCGACACAGCGCCGCTCGGCCGCGAGGTGCTGGTGCCGCTGCCCGGCGAGCGCTTCGCCTATGGCCGCCTCTTCGCGCGTGACGAAAACGGCATCGGCCTGCTTCCGCTCGGGCGCAGCGCGGTGCCGACCACCGTGGCCGACCCGGCATGGATAGCCGTCGCCGAAATGCTGGTCAGGAAACTTTGACGCTTTCGGGGTATTGAAATGCCCATGCGTGTCCTTTCCATCGCCACCCTGTTCCCCAACCCGGTTCGCCCCAGCTTCGGCATCTTCGTGGGCAACCAGATGCGCGCGGTCGTCGCGCGCGGCGATGTCGAGCTGACGATGGTGAGCCCGATCGGCATACCGCCCTGGCCGCTGTCCCGGCAGGAACCCTATGTACGCCTGAAAGACATTCCCGAAACCAGCGACGCGGCGGGCCTCACGGTCCACTATCCGCAGTTCACGGTGATCCCCAAGGTGGGTGGAGACAGCAATCCGGGGCGGATCGCCCGCGCCGTCCTGCCGCTCGCCCGTGCGCTCCATGCCGAGCGCCCGTTCGATCTGGTCGACGCGCAGTTCTTCTTTCCCGACGGCCCCGCCGCCGCCCTGGTCGCGCGTGAGCTTGGCGTACCGCTGACGATCAAGTCGCGCGGGGCGGACATCCATTACTGGGGCCAGCGCCCCGCCGCGCTAAGACAGATGCGCGAGGCGGCGAATCAGGCCGCCGGGATGCTGGCGGTCAGCGCCGCGCTGCGTGACGACATGATCGCGCTGGGCATGCCCGAAGCACGAATCGGCATCCACTACACCGGCCTCGACCGCGAGCGTTTCCGGCCCATCGAACGCGGCGCCGCGCGCGCGCTGGTCTCGGCGATGCCGCATCTCGGCATCTGGTCGCAGGGGCCTCTGCTGGTGACGCCCGGCGCGCTGATCCCCCGCAAGGGACAGGCACTGGTGATCGAGGCCCTCACCCGCCTGCCCGAAGCGCGCCTCGCGCTCGCAGGCGCGGGCGAAGACGAGGCCCGGCTGCGCGCCCTCGCCGGAAAGCTGGGTGTCGAGGACCGCGTGCATTTCCTCGGCATCGTCAACCACGACGATCTGCCGCACATCCTGTGCGCCGCCGATGCGCTGGTGCTGCCGTCCGCCAGCGAAGGCCTTGCCAATGCCTGGATCGAGGGCCTTGCCTGCGGCACCCCCATCGTCATCCCCGATGTGGGCGGCGCGCGCGAAGTGGTGAAGGACAACAGCGCCGGGCGCCTCGTCGCACGCACCAGCGAGGCGATTGCCGATGCCGTCGCCGACATTCTCGCCGATCCGCCCACGCAGGCCGACGTCGCCGAGAACGCGACGCGCTTCAGTTGGGGCACCAACGCCGACAATATCGTCCACTTCTGGCACGATGTCGCCGAGGGCCGGTTTATCGGCGGTGCCGCCGCGGTGGGGCCTGATGTGGAGGCGGTTGCGTAGCCATCAACCGTCATCCCAGCGAAGGCTGGGATCGTTGTGAAATGGGCGCTACATCGAGAACGATCCCAGCCTTCGCTGGGATGACGCAAATGACAACTGTGCAACAAAAAAGGCCGCCCCGGTTTCCCGGAGCGGCCCTTTTTCTCTCCCGTCGGACGTCAGCCCTCAAGGCTTCTCGCTACGCTCGCGGGCGAGACGCTCCTGACGGTCCATCTCGCTTTCGGTCTTCACGAAGCTGTCCGAGCGCACGCCCAGCCAGATCAGGATCGGCGCGGCCATGTAGATCGAGCTGTACGTACCCACGAAGATGCCCAGCACGATCGCGGCGGTCAGGCCGAACAGGCTTTCCGGGCCGAAGAACAGCAGCGGAATCAGCGCGACCAGTAGCGTGGCCGAGGTCATCACCGTGCGCGCCAGCGTCTCGTTCACCGACATGTCCAGCAACTCGGGCAGCGGCATGCGGCGATACTTCTTCAGGTCTTCGCGGATACGGTCGTAGACGACGATGGTGTCGTTCAGCGAGTAACCGACGATGGCCAGGATCGCCGCGACGATCTGCAGGTCGAACTGCATCCCGAACAGCGAGAACATGCCCAGCGTCAGCGACACGTCGTGGAACAGCGCGAAGAGCGCGCCCACGCCGAACTGCCACTCGAAGCGTACCCAGATGTAGATCGAGATCGCGAGCATCGCCGCCAGCAGCGAGTAGATCGCCATGGTGCGGAATTCACCCGAGACCTTGCCCGACACTGCCGAAACGCCGTCGATGCGCACTTGCGGGTGCTCCTGACGGATCGTGTCGGTGATGCGCTTGGCGATGGCGTCGGCAGCACCGGGATTACCCTCGGCACTGGCGGGCAGGCGCACGCGGATCGAGACCTGATTGTCGGCGCCGAAGCCCTGGATCACCGGATCGGTGAAGCCCAGCTTGTCCAGCTGCTCGCGCAACTGCGCCGTGGGAGCCTGTGCCTCGCCAACGAAGGTGGCCTGGATTTCCTGACCACCGGCGAAGTCGACGCCATAGTTGAAGCCCTTGGTGAGAATCAGCGCCCAGCTTGCGCAGATCAGCACGATGCTGATCGCGTAGAACGGGACGCGCCACCGCAGGAAGCGGATGTTGGTATTCTCGGGGACGAGTTTGAGAAGTCGCATGGCGGTCCCTTACACGTTCAGTTCGGTGGGGCGCGACTTGCGCAGCCAGTCGGCGACCCACATGCGGGTCAGGGTCACGCCGGTGAACACCGAGGTGAACAGACCGATGATAAGAACCACCGCGAAACCGCGCACCGGCCCCGACCCGAAGGCGAAGAGCAGGATACCGGCGATCGCGTTGGTAACGTTGGCATCGTAGATCGCGCGGCTGGCTTCCTTGTAGCCGGTTTCCACGGCGGCGACGACACGGCGGCCCTTCTTGCGCTCCTCGCGCATGCGCTCGTAGATCAGCACGTTGGCGTCCACCGCCGCACCGATGGTCAGCACGAAGCCCGCGATACCCGGCAACGTCAGCGTGGTGCCCATCATGGCCATCACGCCCAGGATCATCAGCAGGTTCAGGATCAGCGCGCAGGTGGCATAGATACCGAAGCGGCCATAGCTGGCGATCATCAGCAGCACGACCAGCAGCGAGCCGATCCCCATGGCGACAAGGCCGCGATGGATCGAATCGTTACCCAGTTCAGCGCGAACGGTGCGCTCTTCCACCACGGTCAGATCGACCGGCAGAGCGCCCGAACGCAGCGCGACGGCCAGCTGGGTAGCCGACTGCACCGTGAAGCTGCCCTGAATGACGGCGCTGCCGCCCAGGATCGGGGTGTTGATCGAAGGCGCCGAAAGCACCTTGCCGTCAAGGATGATGGCGAAGCGCTTGCCGACGTTGGCACTGGTGAGCGCGGCGAACTTCTCGCCACCCTGCTGGTTGAAGGTGATCGAGACGACCGCCTGATTACCGCCCTGCTGGTCGAACTCCTGCTTGGCGTTCGTCAGCTGGTCGCCCTTGATGCCGCCCAGACGCTGGACCGCGATCGAGGCGACCTTGCCGTCCGGCCCAGGAGTCGCCGCTGCGTAAGGAACGATCTCGTCACCCGGAGGGGCAATGCCCTGCGCAACGTCGCTGGGGGCCGCATTTTCGTCGACCATCTTGAATTCGAGCTTGGCGGTCTGGCCCAGCAGCGCCTTCAGCGCGGTGGGATCCTTGAGACCCGGCACCTGCACGACGATGCGGTTGCTGCCCTGACGGATGATCGTCGGCTCGCGGGTGCCCAGCGCGTCGATACGCTTGCGCACGACGGTGATCGCCGAGTCCATCGCGTTCGAGACAGCCTCATCGAGACCGGCCTTCGTCTGCGTCAGTACGAAGCGGCTCGAATCCTGCACCTGGATGTTCCAGTCGCGCTGGCCGGTGAGACCTGCACCCGTGGTCAGCGGCAGGATCGCCTCACGGGCGGCATCGACCTGTCCGGGATTCTTCAGCATGAAGCTGAGCGTGCCGTTCTGGGCAGAGATGTCACCGATAGCGATCGGCGTGGTCGCAGCCTTCAGGCGCGAACGCACATCCTCTTCCATGTTCTCAAGCCGCTGGCGGGCGACCTGATCGGGGTTGGCCTCCAGCAGCAGCTGGCTGCCGCCGGCAAGGTCAAGACCCAGCGCGACCTTCGGGTTGGGCAGGAACGAGGGCCAGGTGGCACCCGTCACCGATACGAGCGAAGGCACGGCAGCAGCGGCGATGACCAAAGTCAGCGCCCAGTACCAGAGCTTCTTCCAGGTGGGAAATTCAAGCATAGCCTATGGCTTTTCTCCGAAGGACGGGCCCCATCGCAGGGCCACCGTCCGCTGGCCGCATGTCAGTCGTTGGCGGGCTTCACGCCCATCACTTCGACGATGGTGCTCTTGACCACCTTGACGCGAACGTTGGCGGCGATCTCGACCTCGGCATAGGTCTCGTCGACCTTGATCACCTTGCCGACAAGCCCGCCACCGGTGACGACCTCGTTGCCACGCGTGATCGACGCCAGCTTCGCCTTGTGTTCCTTCTGCTGCTTCATCTGCGGACGGATGATCAGGAACCACATGATGACAGCCATCGCCGCGAACGGCAGATACTGGATCCAGGCGGGAGGACCACCGGCAGCACCGGCGGCGGCGAGCGTCGAAAGGATCGAGCTGTGCATGGGACGCGAAAAGCCTTCGTTGTCACGGGCCTGAGCGGACGGGAACAAACGGCTGCGCAAATCCGGCGCGCGTCCTGAAACCGCCTCCCGCACTCGCACCCGCATCCCCCGCACAGGTCGCGCGGTAAAATGGATAGCGGCGGCGGTTAGCAACAAAGCGCTGCAACTGCAACGCGCCAGCGCGGTTTTCCGCGCCGGAAAGCCTCCCCTCCCCGCTTCCAGAAAGGTAGGGACGGGACCATCCGGTTCAAGATGACGACAAATTCCTTTCAAACCCGCTTGCGCTCTTCAAATCACCTGCCTATAGGCCGCGCTCCGGTCGGGACGTAGCGCAGCCTGGTAGCGCATCACACTGGGGGTGTGGGGGTCGGAGGTTCGAATCCTCTCGTCCCGACCAATTCTCTCTCGTTTGACGAGACAGACGAAAAGCCGCCTTTCGGGGCGGCTTTTTTCGTTGGGCTTTCGCTAAAGCATTTTCCTACACGAACCGATATGGTTATCTCCTTGCGCACCCCTGCTGCATGGAGTGCCCCGCGATGGCCCTGTTCGACACCCTTCTCACCCCGCTGACCAGCATCATCGACAAAGTGATTCCCGATCCCGAAGCGCGTGACCGGGCCAAGCTGGAACTGCTGCAGATGCAAGGTTCGCAGGAAGTGAAAGTGATGGAAGCCTCGCTTTCCGCCATCGTCGCCGAAGCGAATGCCAGCGATCCGTGGACCAGCCGCGCGCGCCCCAGCTTTTTGTACGTGATGTACGTCATGATTCTGTGGGCCCTCCCGATGGGCGTGATCGGCGCGTTCAGCCCGAACACCGCCGCCGCGATCGGACGCGGCATGACAAGCTATCTCCAAGGGCTACCCGAGGCGCTCTACACGCTCTTTGGCACCGGCTATCTCGGCTACTCCGCCATCCGCCAGTGGGGTAAGGCCAAGGGGCTGGAGCGTTGATGCAGCCCCTCCGCGCCCTATCGCCCGCCACCGAAACGGCCCCGCCCCTGCCCCTGATCCCCTGCCATTCGGCCTCTGCCTCTCGGTCGCTAACCGATCGCTAACATCTGCTGAATATCATGCGAGACCGTTGTGATGGGTTGTTGTCCTGACCCACGGGAGATCACGCCTTGTCCATTCCGGTCTCGCGCCCCCTCGCTGCCTGTGCCCTGTTCGCCTGTGTCGCGGGCGTTCTGTTTGCCGTCGCCTGGAAGCCTGGGCCGCCTGCGCCTTCCGCCACCCCCAGCGAAATGCCTCCCTCGCAGATGGTCCAGAGCCAGCCCATCGCTCCTGCCCCGCAAAAGACTCAAGGCGGGGCGGATCTATCCGCTTTCTACGCAGGCGCGTCGGATGGTGGCTCTGACAGCGGAAATACCGGCCCCGACGTTCCCGCACCGTCGGACAGCGGACCGGCACCGGTTATCGCCCCGCCGCGCGTCACCATCGTCCAGCAACAGGCAGACCCCAGCCAGCCAGCCGGACGTCCTATCGGCCCCGCCTCCACCAAACCAATTGAATAGCCATCGTCGGGCAGCGCGCACTTGCAGGCGCGCGACCGCCTGCCTATGCCTCGCCCCAACGCCACCCCCACCCCCACCAGGGCGGCACTATCTACGGAGCGCAGCATGGCCAGCAATCTCGTCTACGTCCTCAACGGGCCCAACCTGAACCTGCTGGGCACCCGCGAACCCGAAATCTACGGCTCGCAGACGCTCGACGACATTGGCGAAATGGCTGCAGCCCATGCCGAAACGCTGGGCCTTGCCATCGACATGCGCCAATCCAACCACGAAGGTCATCTGATCGACTGGTTGCACGAGGCGCAAGCCGAAGGCATCAAGGCCGTGCTGCTCAATGCCGGCGCCTATACCCACACCTCGATCGCGCTGCATGATGCGATCAAGGGCATCAAGGTTCCGGTGATCGAGATCCACTTGTCGAACCCGCACAACCGCGAGGAATTTCGCCACGTTTCATGGATCGGCAAGGCCGCGAAAGCCACGATCGCAGGATTCGGCACCAAGGGCTATCTGCTGGGGCTCGACGCTGTCTCGCGCTTCTGAACGGCTGTAATCGACTTGCCGGGAACTTTCAGACGCCGCGCTTCCGGCTCGCGCAGGCCGTCCAACCGCTCATGGCAGGCAAGGCCCCGGCCATCGGGCGCACGGGTCGAGACGATTCGATAGAGAAACACTTCGGGCTTTCCGTCGTGCAGCTTGCCGCCGGGATCGAAGATCCCGGCATGGCAGACATTGGCAGCGGCGATGTCTGCCAGCGCATGATGCAGCATCTGCGCATCCGCCTGATGCGGCAGGCGCACCACGACATAGGCGTATTGCCCCTGTGACCGGCCAACCTTTACCTCAGTCTCCCCATGCATTCGTCCCAGCCAGGCGCGTGAGCGTGGCGAGATCAGCACTTCGCCGCCATCGACCCAGCGCCCCGCCTTCGGGTCGAAGGCGGGCATCTCGGCAATGTCGTCAGGCTCCAGCACCGCAACAAGGCCGGTTGGGGCAATCACGAAATCGGGAACGGGTGGCGGGGGCGGAGGCTTCAACAGCCAGACCGCCTCTCCTGCCATCATTGCCACGGCCAACCCGGCCAGCAGCAAGCGTCGTTTCCTGGGTGTCATGCGATCTTCACCCGAACGACGCGGATAGCGATCAGCCTTCCAGCGGAACGCCGGGCACGCTCTTGGCCGTGCGGATCGTCAGCGAGGTCTTGACGCTATCCACGTTCGGGGCGGGCGTCAGCTTGCTGGTCAGGAATTCCTGGAAGCTCTGGAGATCGCGGCTGACGATCTTCAGAATGAAGTCGATCTCGCCGTTCAGCATATGGCATTCGCGAACCTCGGGAAGACCACGCATGTGCTCCTCGAACTGTCGCAGCGATTCCTCGGCCTGGCTCTTGAGGCTCACCAGCGCGAAGACGGTGATGGTAAAGCCGAGTTTGGAAGGGTCGAGATCGGCATGGTAGCCCTGAATGACACCGGCCTCTTCAAGGCTGCGTACACGACGCAGGCACGGCGGCGCGGTCAGGCCTACGCGCTGGGCGAGCTCGACGTTGGTAATTCGGCCCTCTGCCTGCAGCTGCGCCAGCAGCCGACGGTCGATTTCATCGAGATTGATCATCGCACTTTCCTTGGACACATCACATCGAAGCGGCGGCCCTGAAACTTCACCATCGAAAAGCCACCGCCTCTGAAATATTATTAGCCCTTAGCGTAATCGTCCCGCTTTGCAACGTTTGGAATGCAACTCTTTCGCTCTTCGCGCAGATTGCTAGGACGGTGCATCGCCGCCTTGCTGTGCGATCCGGAAAAATTCGAATGTATTCCGGAAAATTCTGCAAGGTTGGGCGCTTCTTAACCGGTTTGGGGCTAAGCCCTGAGACCCACTTGGAGCCAGAATGCATTTTGACGATCGCCTTGCCACGGTGCTGCGCCTGCCGGCGACGGGGGATTCCCTCGCCCGCATCCAGTATCGGCAGCTCGTCGACATTCTGAGTCGCATGCCTGATTCGGTTCCCGGAACCGATTCGGGATCGCTGCTCGACAGCGCCTTCGACACACTCGATTCGCTGAAAAAACGCATTCCGGCAGCCGAATGCGCTCGGCTGATCGCGCAAAGCGGGCACCCGATCTCCAATCCGCGATTGGTCAGGCAACTGGCGCTAGGCGCCCCCCCGATTGCCCTCGCCGCGATCGCCCGTGCGCAACTGTCCGAAAGCACCTGGCTCGCACTGGTGCCCAAGTTGCCCGTGGGCGCACGCGGGATCATCCGTCATCGCAGCGACCTTCCCGCCGACGTTGTAGCTTTGCTCGATCGTCTTGGCGTGCAGGACCGCACGCTGCCGCAGGCCGAAGCGGCCGGAACCGAGACATATATACCCAAAACACCGGAGACCGAGGCGCCGCCCCCGGCCAGCGCCACCCGGCCTGTCTCGGAGCAGCCCACCTCGGCCCTATCCGAGCCTGCAAAATCACTTCCCCCGCTCGAACTGGAACTCGCAGCAATATTCGGGGAAGATTTCGACGCGCCCGGCAGCATGTCGCCTCCCACCGACGATGCCGCTCGCACGCCTGTCGCAGCGATCACGACTGCGCCCGCGCCCGTTGCCCCCACGACGCAAGCGCTGCTTGATAACGCCTTGTCCGGTACTACGCCGCCCCTTCCGGCCAATGTCCACGCATTACGTCCAGCCCGATCAGGGAAAGACCATCCGGACAGCGAGATCGGCGCTATCGTCCGCCGGATCGAGGCCTATCGCAAAGCGCGGGAATCCCGGCCCGATGTCCAGCCCGGCCAAAGCGACACCCGGGAAGCAACTGACGCTTCACCGCCCCCGTCTCGTCTCCCCGCCGCCATCGATTTCGAAACTGACGGCCTTGGCCGTGTGACCTGGGCCGAGGGGCCATGCGCGCCGTGCATCGTCGGCATGCAACTGCCACTCACCGCGACGACCGACGCTTTGCATATAGCGTTCACCGAACGCCGCCCACTGGTCGGCCACGTCGTCCAACTGGATGGCTCAGCGCTCATCTGCGGCTTCTGGCGCATCGATGCCATGCCGGACTTTTCCTCCGGCGGCGGATTCCGTGGCTATTTCGGCCGCCTTCGCCGACGTGTCACGGCACAGACAGACGCCCTGTCCCAACCCGAATCCCATACCCTGCCTGAAGCCGACAGACCGGGAGACCGACTGCGCGAAGTCCTTCATGAACTGCGCACGCCCGCCAATGCCATTCAGGTGGCCGCAGAGATTATCCAGCAGCAGCTCTATGGCCCGGCGCCGCATGAATATCGCGCGCTGGCCGCCGCTGTAGCCGGGGATTGCGCGCATATCCTTGCCGGTTTTGAAGAGCTTGAACGACTGGTCAAGCTGGAGACAGGCACGATGAGGCTCGATCCCGGCGAATGCGAATTCACCTCGGTTCTCGCCAGTGTCGCCGAACGGCTGCGTGCCTGGACCCAGCCTCGGCGCAGCGGTTTCTCGCTGCTGAGCGCGCCAGACGACATTCGAGTCTCGCTGACCGGTGCCGATGCGGAGATGCTGGCGTGGCGACTGCTGGCCGCACTCGCCAGCTCCACGGCTCCCGACGAGGTGCTCGAGCTTGGCTGGGTGCGAGACAGCACGCCCGGCGCAAGCCGTGACATGATCGCCATTCGCAGTGCCTTGCCTGCGCGGCTTTCCGCTCGCGATCAGGACGACCTGTTCGCTGCGATTCCGGGCGATCGGGGCCATTCGCTGGCCGTTGGCGCATTCGGTACAGGCTTCACGCTCCGCCTCGCCGCAGCAGAAGCGCGCGCAGCGGGTGGTGGATTGCGACGCGAAGGCAATGACTTGGTGCTGTGGCTGCCCGCCTTGACCGCCGCCTCGGCACACCATAGCACTCTCGACGCGGCCTGCTTTGGCGGCTGATACGGCTTGCGGCAGCCGAACAGGGGACACGCGAATGGCTCAGGCAAATCTTCTGGACGCCCCCGACCCGTCACAACTGGCAGTTTTCCGGCAGGACTTCGGTCAGCGTTTCCTCGTGACCGTCGATACCGAAGAAGAATTCGACTGGGGTGCGCCATTGGACCGCGACCGTCATTCGGTACTGACGATCCCCGCACTGCGTGACTTCCAGCAGTTCTGCGAAGGCTTCGGCGTTATCCCGACCTACCTTGTCGACTGGCCGATCGCAAATTCCCCTTACGCAGCGCAAGCCATCGGAGATGCTGTCGCTGCCGGGCGCGCGGAAGTGGGCGTCCAGTTGCACCCGTGGGTCAGCCCTCCCTTCGAGGAGGATGTTTCCGAATATAACAGTTACGCCGGGAACCTGCCGCTCGAACTGGAGCGCGAGAAGTTCCATCGCCTTTACAACCGCATCGCCGAAGCATTCGGCACCGCGCCGCGCATCTATCGCGCCGGGCGGTATGGCCTTGGCTCCGATACCGCGCAGATCCTCAGTGAACACGGCATCGCCATAGATACATCCGTGCGGGCGAGGTTTGATTACAGTGGTTCTGGTGGCCCGAATTATCGACAGCACCCGCTGAAGCCCTACTGGGTCGATACCGATCGTCAGTTGCTCGAACTCCCGTTGACCACGGTTTACTGGGGCGCGCTGCGGCAGATCGGCAACGTGGTCTACCCTCACCTCTGGCGCGCGCCACAGTTGCGCGGTGTGCTCGCCCGGACGAGGCTGCTCGAACGAATCCCGCTCACTCCGGAAGGCATCACAAGCCAAGAGGCCCTGCGCGGCGTCGATATCGCGCTTGGTGAAGGCCTGCCCGTGCTGGTATTCTCGTTCCACAGCCCGTCACTGGCCCCCGGCCACACACCCTACGTGCGAACCGAGGACGATCTTGACGCGCTCTACAGCTGGTGGCGCACACTTTTCGCCCATCTTGAAGGTCGCGGTGTAAAACCCACCAGTGTCGCTGAAATCATGGACAGTGTAACGCTTGCCTAGTTGCCTGAGGCACGCTAACGGGCATCTCACCGACGCCCGGAAGGGCTTCGGCTCGACGGATGTTCGACGGATAGGGGCCCGTAGCTCAGTGGTTAGAGCTGGCCGCTCATAACGGCTAGGTCGCGGGTTCAAATCCTGCCGGGCCTACCACCGCATTTCCTGGCTACAGGAATTGCAAGGGCTTGGTTATCCGTTCATCCCGATCCGGTCGGGGAGTAGCGCAGTCTGGTAGCGCGCCTGCTTTGGGAGCAGGATGTCGCAGGTTCGAATCCTGTCTCCCCGACCATTTTCCTTTTTCACGATGTTTCACTCGATGCCATATCGGCTCGTGGACCGTGATTTTATCCAATAGAATCAGCAAACTTCTGCGCCATTCTGCATCAGATGGTCGCCTTGCGTCGCAGGCTAACTGTTGGTTATTTGTTGGTTGCAACCAACAGAAACCAACAGCCAACCAACAAGGCGAAAACCCAACCAACGTTCTTTGATCGGAGGTCCTATGCTGACAGACATTGCCCTGCGCGCTTTGAAACCGGAAAAGGCCGCATACAAGAAATCCGACAGCAAGGGATTGTTCGTCACGATTCATCCGTCCGGCAAAAAGGTCTGGGGGCTCGCAATCCGGGTAGAGGGTAAGCAGAAGTTCCTTACGGGTGGCGCCTATCCAGAAATCACCGTCAAACTGGCGCGAGCTTGGCGCGATACCGTGAAGGCTCAATTGATCTTGGGCCTGGCTCCTACAGCGAAACCAGGAAATCTGGAGCCAGGCTTACCAGAACAGGTGGCAACGACACCCAGCGAATCCTTCGAGACAGTTGCCCGCGAATGGTTTGATACCCGAAAGGTAGCCTGGACCCCACGTTACGCCGGGGTGACGATGCGGCGGTTGGAGGCCGACATCTTCCCCGCGGTAGGCGCACTGCCGATCGCAGCCATAACACCACGCCAGATGCTCGAAGCTTTGCGCGCCATTCAGGGACGCGGTTCTGTTGAAATGGCGCACAGGGTGAGAAACCACTGCAGCGAAGTTTTCCGCTACGCTATTCCTGATGGACGATGCGAAAGCGATCCATGCCGCGATCTTGCTCCCGGCATGGCAAAGCCAGCCCCCGTCAAGCACCATGCCAAAGTCGCAGCCAAAGACCTGCCGGAATTTTTCGGAAAACTGAATAGGGATGGAGGCGATCGCACCAGTCACCTCGCGCTGCGATGGACAATGCTGACAATGGTGCGCACGCAAGAGACCCGGTTCGCGCGATGGATAGAATTCGAAGGGCTCGATACGGCTGAGCCGATTTGGCGCATCCCGGCTGAGCGTATGAAGATGAGCACGGAGCACATCGTGCCCCTTCCACCTCAAGCCATCGCTATGCTGAACGAGATCCGCGAGCGAAATATCTATCTCGCCGCTGGAAACGAGAGACTCGGGGCTTTCCTCTTCCCGGTCCATTATTCGAAATCACTCGTCATCAGCGAAAATAGAATGCTGGACGTCATGTATCGCATCGGCCTTCGTGGAAAGGCCACCGTTCATGGCTTTCGCGGCCTCGCCAGTACGGTGCTGAACGAATCCGGGCTTTTCGAACCAGACTGGATCGAGTTTCAGCTTGCGCATGCAGCCCGAGGTGTTCGTGCGGCTTACAATTCGGCCCGCTATCTCGTTCATCGGCGCAAGATGATGGTTTGGTGGGCCGATTATCTGGACGAGGCTGAGCGAGCCGGATCAGAATAGCTCATCATTCAGCTGTCATCGCCCCAAAGGTCGCCAGCCGCTCAATCTTCATGAAGGCCAAGAAGCCGGTGCGCTCGAGTACTAACCCGCGCCGCAGCATACGGTCTGAAATGCCTTCGTCCATTTAGAGCCTCGCCACTTCTCCAATATCACGAGTATCCAGCGGTAAGCAAAATAGACATTCGGACAAGATCGGCACCAAGGCACTGCCTTATTACGCACGGTGCGGCCCCACTCAGGTGAGCGATGCGTCCCGTTGTGAGCGCGTCCCGCGCGTCGGGAAGATCGGCCCTCGGCTAACCATTTTCGTTGCATCGAAAGGCCGTTGCAGTGACACGGCGTCCTCATACGATCCTCTGAGCCAAATATCTATGTCGTCGGGTTCCAGGATCGTCACCATCGCCTTGGGATGGATGGGCTTCACCAGCGGGTTGGGGTCGCACGTCACCATCGCAAAGCCATTCCCCTGCTCGGTATGTTGCCAGAACCCAGCGACAGCGAACACCGGCTGATCAGTGACCGAGAACCAGATCTCACCCTTCAAGGGCGGTTTGCCGTCGCCAAGATCATACTTTTCCGGAGTGAATTCGCAGAACTCGGTGAGTGGCACTAGGCAGCGATTTTCCGGGCGTTCAGCGAGCCGCTGCCACTGAGGAAGTGAGAGGTTACGCACATTGGTCATCGGCCAGGCGGCCCTGCCGCCCAAGACATCCCAACCCATTACGTCCCATCCCCGCACACCATCCTGCTCCCGGACAACATAGGCACGTCCCTTGGGTCGCAGCTCTTGCGGATCGAAACGGTTGTCGCGAGGTTGCTCGGTGAAGAGTTCGGCAATCGAGCCCCAGATAGTCTCGATCTCGCCTTTCATACGGGCTCGATTGCACATCGAACGCATTCCTCCCTGATCGGCACACCGCACGCTGGTCACTGTATCGAGGCATGAAAACAGATCGGCGAGCCGATTGCTCCGGCCCATATCATGCCGCTTCGCTTTCATCATACCTTCCGGCAAGCCGCAACTGCCGCACAATCCCGTTGAAGGCTGCGGTCACCCCCTGAGCCCGACCAATCTCGTTGTCCTGCCGGGCCGCATCCCAGTAGAGTTCGAGCGGCCAACGCTCGCGGCAATGAGGTAGCAGGCACCGCAACGCGAGGCGCACCTCGACGGTATCGACCCTAGTCTCCGCACAGCGGATGACACCGCCGCGCAGGATATGCACAGACAGGGCGATGATAACCCGCTGATGTCTGGGAAGCGTGGCCATGACTCAGTGAAAGTCATGCGACTTGAAGCGCACAACGTCTTCGGGGTCGCGGCCTTCGGAGTGCGGGGGCCAATAGCTATTCGTCGGCCTTGGGCTCCACCCCTTATCGCCACGATCAGGCGCACTGGCATGCCGGGCGCCGTCGCCCCGCCCGGTCTGGTGCGGAAACGACATCTCGCCGACGCGGTGCAAGAGGTCGCCATGATCGATGATCCGGTCGCAAATGACGTGGATCACCTCCCCTTCCTTTTGCACCCGGCCCTTCAGGCCCACCATCGATGCGGACATGACGGTGCGGCGCTGGGCCTCGAAGCGATCGGGCCAGAGTATCCCGTTGGCGATGCCGGTCTCGTCCTCGATGGTGATGAAGAGCACACCCTTCGCCGAGCCCGGCTTTTGGCGCACCAGGATGATGCCGGCGACCTCGACCTTTCGGCCATCGCGGATGTTCGCAAGATCGGCGCAGCGAGTAATGCCACGCCGGGTCAGTTCCTCGCGTACGAACGTCAGCGGGTGCGCGCGCAGCGACAATTGTAGCGCGCGATAATCTTCGATCACTTCACGGCCGTCGGTCAGCGAGCGTAAAACAACATCAGGCTCCACCCCTTGGGCGCTGACTGCCTGCGCCGCTCGGTCGACTGCCGCAAAAAGCGGCAGCGGCGCTTCGCCCAGCCCCCGCACCTTCCACAGCCCCTGTCGCCGGTCGGACCCGAAAACGCGGAAGGCATCGGCGTCGGCCAGCTTTTCGATCGCCGCGCGGGCGACGCCAGAACGGCGCCACGCGTCCTCGACGGACTCGAATGGAGTTTTCCCCCGTGCACCTACGATGCTCGCGCCATCGGCGTTGGAAAGTCCGCGCACCTGCCTGAAGCCGAGCCGCACCGCCTGGTATCGACCTCGTGTCGGCTCCAGCGAACAGTCCCAGCGGCTAGCGTTGATACAGACGGGTCGAACTTCGACGCCATGCTGGCGTGCATCGCCCACGATCTGAGCCGGTGCATAGAACCCCATGGGCTGGGCATTCATCAGGGCGGCACAAAAGACGTCCGGATGATGATGCTTCATCCAGCTCGAGGCGTAGGATATCTTGGCGAAACTCGCGGCATGGCTCTCCGGGAAGCCGTAGGAACCAAAGCCTTCCAACTGACGGAAGGTGCGCTCAGCGAAGTCACGCGGATAGCCGCGGCCAACCATCCCCTCGATCAGCTTTTCTGAAAAGTGCGAGACCCCTCCGGTCATCTTGAAGGTCGCCATCGCGCGCCGCAGTTGGTCGGCCTCGACGGCGGTAAAACCCGCTCCGACGATCGCCACTTTCATCGCCTGTTCCTGGAAGAGCGGCACGCCCAGCGTCTTTTCCAAAACCGCGCGTAATTCGGGGCGTGGATATTCCGGCTTCTCCAGCCCCTCGCGGCGGCGCAGGTAGGGATGGACCATGTCGCCTTGGATCGGACCGGGACGCACGATCGCGACCTGAATCACCAAATCGTAGAAGCGGCGCGGCTTCATGCGCGGCAGCATGGACATTTGGGCCCGGCTCTCGATCTGGAAGGTGCCGAGCGTGTCAGCCTTCTGGATCATGGCATAGACGTCCGGATCATCGCTCTGGAGGTCCGCAAGGCCCACCTTCAGGCCTTTGCTTTCCTCCAGCATGTTGAAGGCGCGGTTCATGCAGCCGAGCATCCCGAGACCCAGCACATCGACCTTCATCATCTTGAGGGCATCAATGTCGTCCTTGTCCCACTCGATGATCTGCCGGTCAGCCATCGCGGCTGGCTCGATCGGGACGAGGTCGTCAAGGCGATCATGGGTCAGCACGAAACCGCCTGGGTGCTGGCTGGATTGGCGCGGTACGCCGATCAGCTGGCGGGCAAGATCGAGAGTCAGGCGCAAACGCCGGTCAGACATGTCGAGATTGAGTTCCTCGGCCTGTTTTTCGCCGACGCCTTCGGCCGACCAGCCCCAGACCAGTCCTGCGAGCGCCGAGGTCAGATCTTCGGGAAGCCCCATGGCCTTGCCGACATCACGCACCGCACCTCGCGCGCGAAAGCGGGTAACGACGGCGGTCAGCGCGGCCCGGTCACGACCGTAAGTCTCGAAGATCCACTGAATGATCTCTTCACGGCGTTCGTGCTCGAAATCGACGTCGATATCGGGCGGCTCGCGCCGCTCGCCTGAGACGAAGCGTTCGAAAAGCAATTCGTGCTTGATCGGATCGATCGAGGTGACGCCAAGCACAAAGCAGACACAGGAATTCGCCGCCGATCCGCGCCCTTGGCACAAGATACCTCGGCGCTTCGCTTCGGCGACGATAGAATGGACGGTCAGGAAATAGGGCGCGTAGTTCAGTTCAGCGATGAGATTCAGCTCATGCACGATCTGATCACGATATTCCTGCGCCGGATTGCCCTCGAACATGGCGTCAAGTGCCTTATGCGCCATCGCCTCCAGCGCCTGCTGGGCGGTCAGGCCCTCGATCACCTTCTCCTGAGGGTAATGATAGGTGAGGTCGCTAAGCGAGAAGGTGCAGGCATTTGCGATATCAACACTGGCACGCAGCGCATCGGGATAGGCGGCGAAGCGGCGTTGCATCTCCTCTGCGGACTTGAAGGCGCGATCGGCGTTGACCTCGCGCCGATAGCCTAGGTCGTCCACCCGGCAATTATGCCGAATGGCGGTCACCACATCCTGCAGAAGCCGCGCATCGGGCGCATGGTAGAGCACGTCGCCGGTGACAACCGCGCGCACCCCGGTCTCCCTTGCTTGGCGGGCCAGCGCATCAATTCGCACAGCATCGTCGGGGCGACGGCGCTGGAACAGGGCCATATGCGCACGTCGTCCATAGACGGACCGCAGATCGGCCAACGCCCCAGCGTTTTCGGCGTCGGCCTCTTGGGGAAGAAGAATTGCGATCACGCCTTCGGACCAGGCTTCAAGTTCGTGCCAGTGCAGCAGGCACCCCCCCTTCCCTGCCCGGCGCTTGCCGATGGTGAGGAGGCGCGTGATTCGCGACCAGGCAGGCCTGTCGGTCGGATAGAGCAGCAGGCGGCGGCCGCAGGAAAGATCGACCCGAGTTCCGGCGATCAGCCGCACGCCCGTGCTTTTCTCGGCCTCCCAGGCGCGCACCACCCCTGCGACACTGCCGAGATCGGCGATACCGACCGCGGGATATCCGAGCTTCGCCGCGACCGAGAACAGTTCGCCCGGACTTGAAGCCCCGCGCAGGAACGAGAAGTGCGTGAGCACCTGGAGTTCGACATAGGCGGTCATGCGAAGACCCCGTGCATCCACCACGAAAGATCGCCGCTCTCGCTGGTAACGCCGTCGCCGCGGCGGAACACCCAGTAGCGGCCGCCCGCCTCGTCCTCGACACGGTAGTAGTCGCGCACGGCCCAGACTTCAGCATTGCGCCGCCACCATTCACCATGCACGCGCTCGGGCCCATCGCCTGCGACCACCATGTAAGACCGACCCCGCCATTCGAAGCGCCGCGGAGGCTGATCAGGCAGCAGCGCGATCACGCGCGATAAAGGCTCGGGCCGAGCGAAAAGGCGAACCGGCCGTTGCCAGGCCGGCCATGAACCAGCAATCGCGATCGGGCTGGTTGGCCTTACCGCACGCTCGGGCACGTGGCTTTCAACCGGCGCGATGCGGAACACTGCGCCCGGTCCTATCCTGCCCGCCACGACATCAATGAGCCGGGCCGGATCACGCACTGTACTTTCACCCGCCAGGATCGCGCCCAGATTCTCAGCGTCGAGAGGTTCGGTATGCGGCGCCAGCAACCGGAACTGTTCGAGACCCATGCCGGGATCAATACGTTCGATGCGCAGTTTTAGCAGACGTAGCAGGTGCGGCACGTCGCGGGTGGGCCGAGAGGTTCCGATAGCCACCACCTGCTCACCGCCATCGATGCGCAGACCAACCAGGCGCAGCGAGCGCGCGCCTAGTCCCTGGCACTGAAGCACCTCAGCCAGATCCTTCAACAGGTCGTGCATCACCTGTGAGATTGCCTCAGCGGTACTGATCGGCTCGAGCAGCCGACGCTCGACCGCCGCTGTGACGACGTCCTCGCGCGAGGTGATCGGTTCGGCTTTACCGCCCAGCATTTGATCCAACCGATCGATGGTGGCAAGGCCGAGCCTCCTCGCCAGCGGCCCACGAGCCACCGGCAGCAAGTCGGCGATCGTCTCGAAACCGAATTTGCGCGCCGCGTTAAGCGCATCAGTTTCGAGGCGAAGGGCTGCAACCGGAAGCGGCGACACGGCTTTCAGCACGCCGCCGGGCGGAATGATGGCAATGTCCTCGCGCCCATAGCGCGCCAGCGCGTGTGCGGCTCCTGGGGTGTCGGCTATGGCGATACGCGCTGAGAACCCTGCCCGCTGGCAGAAGGCATGGAGCCTCTGGCAAAAACGTTCCTCACCGCCATGAAGGTGCGCGGCGCCGGTCAGATCCAGCCAGATGCCGTCAGGCGGGGAAACTGCGACGATTGGCGACCAGCGGCCAATGCCAAACAGTGCCAGGCGATCAAGCAGCGCCGCATCGGCCGCAGGCTCCGCGGCGCGAAAGTCGAGATTGGAGACAAGCGCTCGGGCATGCGTTGCCGCCATCCCGATATTTATGCCCAGAGCCTTGGCCGCCGGACAAGCCGAGACGATCTCGTCGCGGCCGCCAACTTTGCCGATGAACGCCAATGGAGCAGTCATGTTCGGCAGCGAGACGCGCGCCTCTTTGGCCGCCACTGCTGAGACCGAGCGCTTGAATGGATGTTCGGCCGCCTCGGATCGGCGCCCCAATTCTCTCATTGGCGGCTTGGCGTGCAGTGGCAGCGCGGAAATTTCTCGCTCGACATCCGTGCGCGAACGTCCTTCCTCCCTGACAGCGCCCTGCCCTTCACGGCTCTGCTCACGTGCCCAACGCGCGCCCGGTCGCCACCCGCCCCCTCGAGGGACCGAGCAGGCACCGGGATTATCGTCAACGGGAATCTGGAGTACGCGCGGCTCAGGCCGCGGCGTGGCGAACCGGTCCTGCCGCCTCAGCCGTTCGATGGCCAAGAAGGGCAGGAACAGCGAGACGACCCGTCGCATCGCATCCCTCCACGATCAGGGAAAAGCCTTCGCCGCCGCGCTGACGGACCAATTCGACAAGCCAGCGCGGGCGCCCGACACCGGCGACGCCAAGACGTTCGGAGGACGCACTGGCGATCCGCCAGCGCGTCCAAGCGGCCGACGAGTCGGCCAGAGGATCACTGCCTCGACCTCGGTGACGTCGCAGCAAAAGCACCGGGATGCCGGCCTCGGCGGCAGCAAGCTGCAGCCGGCGCGTGGCGACCATTGAAATCTTGCTGGCTTCGGCAACGACGGCAGCCGGAGTTCCATCGCGTACGGCGTCTTCGACCACCGCCAGTGATGCGGCATCGTTGCGGGGCTGCGCATGGATCACATGGGCAGAGGCGAGGCCCGCCTGTTCGAGACCTGGGGCGTAGAGGTCGTTGCGACAGCTGACCCAAAGAACGGGCGCTGCTGCCGCCTGGGCCTCGCGCGCAGCTACGCCGGCAAGGAACAGTGTGGCCGCCGCATCGTCCGCCAGTGAGCAGGTCAGCGCAGTTGCCTCATGCAATGCGCCAGCGCGCAGGCCACCACAACCTAAACGGGAATCCAATTCTTCGGCGCCGAAGGGTATGACCCGATAATCAGGATGCGCAGTTGCCAATGCACGAAGCGTATCGATATCCGGATGCTCGAAGGGAGAAGTAGGAAGCATAGCGATTCTTGAGACTCGATCTTGTTCCTTTTATGTTCTCACTTCGAGCACCTCGTGGTCAACTGCCTAGATTTGACTCCCACGTCCAACATGGGGACAAAGCTGAGCGAAAGGTTGATACCTCGGCCTCAACGGTCGCCCACCCCGGCCATTCAGCACCAAAATCACCGTCCTAACAAAGGAAGGTCCGCTTTCCAGCCGTCACAAGCGCATGCTTCATGCGTCAGGATGACGGCCCTCTGCGAACTCCTCGATAAGCTTAGCGCAAAAGGCAGGTAGGTCGTGGGGGGTGCGGCTCGTGACCAGGCCCTCATCGACGACCACCTCCTGATCCGTCCAGTTGCCTCCTGCGTTCTCGATGTCGGTCTGGATCGACCGATAGGAGGTCAGATCGCGGTCCTCAACCACGCCTGCCTCGACGAGGAGCCAAGGTCCGTGGCAAATCGCTCCCACGGGCTTGTTCTGTTGGAAGAAAGCGCTGACAAAATTTACCATTCCATCGTCGGCACGCAATTTGTCGGCGCCGACTGTACCTCCGGGAATGATCAAGCCGTCAAATTCGTCAGCGCTAACGTCCGCTACCGCCCTGTCGACCTTGTAGCTGCCACCCGGGTCCAGATCGCCGTTATTGGTCTTGGCCTCACCCGCCTCGAGACCGATAACCGTTATTGAGCCCCCAGCCTGCTCGATGGCCTGCTTGGGCTGGACGAATTCGGGTTCCTCGGTCCCGCGAGGGGCAATAAGTATGGCTATATTTCTGCCTTCGAGCGTCATGTAATATCCTCCATGGAGCGACGGCACCGGTCGGGTACCTAGTCATTTAAGCTCCGCAGGCCGCCGCAGTTCCTCACCGCAGCGATGGATGGTTGGCCGCATGGGACGGAGTAATTCCGAACCATAAAAGAAATTCAGCCGTTAATTTCCGTCCATCAAGTGCAGAACGACCGCTTTCCCTTCCTAAATATTCAAGGATGGCAAATAACGACCACCGTCTACCGATACACGACGTACAAACGATCTTCTTTCTTGAAGATGCAATTTAAAAATCACGTTTTTGCGATGATGCAATCAATACTCCAACTTGCCAGCGTCGGTTGAAAGAGCTCAATCAATTTCAGATTTCCGGGAGCCGCTGGTCGGCGAAACCCCAGCCATGCAGCCGTTCGGCACGCCTGATTAGCGTCGCAGCATCGCCGATCGAGAACGGATGCGCCGTTTTCATGTCGTTCAGTTCATCCCAGCTTACCGGCACCGCTACCGGAGCGCCTTCGCGAGACCGTGCGGAGTACGGCAGCACGGCGGTCGCACCGCGCTGGTTTCGCAGCCAGTCGATGAAGATGCGGCCTTTGCGCTTGGCTTTGTTCATCGTCGCGACGTAGCGGTCCGGCTCGGAAATGCTCATGGCTTCGGCAAAGCGGCGAGCAAAGTCCTTGTGGGTATCCCAGTCGTGACCGCGCTTGAGCGGCACGACGACATGAACGCCCTTTCCGCCGGACAGCATGGCGAAAGTCACCAGCCCAAGGTCGGCGAGCCGGACGCGAATATCGCCGGCGGCTCGGAGGCACTCTTTAAAATCCAACCCCTCGTCGGGGTCGAGGTCGAAGATCATGCGGTCTGGGTGCTCGACGTCGTCGGTCTTTGCCGCCCAGGCGTGAAACTCGATCGTGCCCATCTGCACGCAGGAAAGTAACCCCTCGGCATCGTTCAGGTAGAGGTAGTCCTCCGCGTTGCCGTCCTTTTCGCGGATCGGCACGTGATGGACGTGATCGCCGAATGTGCCGCTGTCATGTTTCTGGAAGAAGCATTTCTTTGCTCGTCCCTGAGGGCAGCGCACGACGCTCATCGGGCGGTTCGCCACGAAGGGCAGCATCAGCGGCGCGACGGCGGCATAGTAATCCGCAAGGTCGCCCTTAGTGTCGCCGCTTTCGGGGAAGATCACGCGTTCGCGGTTGCTGATTGTCACGGCGATCTCGGCCTGCGGTGTGGGCTTTGTTTGCTCCGGTTTCACCGCCCGGGCCTTCTTGTCGCTCCTGAGGCCAACGAAGCTGCCATGGCGCACGCGGCCCTCGCCGGTCAGTTCGGCGAAGGCGACTTCCGCGACCAGCTTTGGAGTGACCCAGCTGGCGCCGCGCGCCTCCGCCTTGTCGACCTCCAGCGGCGGGGTCTTGCGGGCCAGCTTCTCAAGGTGCCCCGCCATGTCAGTAAGACCGTCGGCGTCGAAGCCGGTGCCCACCTTGCCGCGATAGATAAGGGTCTTTCCCTCGTATTGACCCAGCAGCAGCGAGGAGAACGGACGGCCCTTCGCGCTCGACTTCGCCCATCCCACGATGACGAACTCCTGCCGCCGGGTACACTTTACCTTGACCCAGTCCTTCGTGCGGCGGCCCCGGTAGGGTGCATCGATGCGCTTAGCGATGATCCCCTCCTGCCCGGCGCCGCACATCGCATCGTAGAGCGTCTCGCCCGCGCCGATCACGTGGTCCGCGACGAAGACGGGCGGTGCGGCATCCGCAAGCAGCGCCTCCAGCCGTTCCTTGCGTTCGATGTTGGGCATCGCCGCCAGATCCTCGCCATCCAGTTCGAGGAGATCGAAGGCGTGGAATTCCAGGGGCTGGCCTTCACTCTGGCTGCCCTTGCCGCGCTTAAGCACGGCTTGGAGGCTGGAGAAGTCCGGATTACCGTCCACGCCTCGGGCAACGATCTCGCCGTCGATCAGGCAAGGCGGCAGGTTCAGCGCGGCGATATGGGCGGCGAGCGGAGCGAACTTTTCGGTCCAGTCGAGGCCACTGCGGGTATGGACGACGACCTTGTCTCCCGCCGCTGCGATGAGCGCGCGGTAGCCGTCGAATTTGATCTCGTGCATCCACAGGTTGCCGGTGGGCACGGTGTCGACCAGCGTGGCGAGTTGGACGGCACGGAACTTCGGCGGCTTGCCCGCGCCTTTACGGGAGGGCCGCTGGTGCCGCACATTGCGAGAGGCAGCCTTTTCCATGACCTGCGCAAAGGCATCACCCTTTTTGCCTTTCAGCGAATGGGTGCCGCCCTTGTCGGCTTCGATCTCGGCCATGGTGCGGCCGGTCAGGACGCTGGTGAGGCCCTGCTCGACGAGGGCGTCGCCTGCCTGCGCATGGGCGTCCTGCACCTTGCGCAGCAGCCAGTTCTCGCGCTTCTCGCCGGGCCTCGGCTTCATGCGCACGAGCAGCCATTCGCCCTTCATCCGCTCGCCGTCGAGGGTGAAGTGGAGGTGGCCGTCCGCGATGTCCTTCGCGCTCTTGCCCGCGATCGGCGCCCAGGTCCCCCGATCCCAAAGCATCACTGTACCACCGCCGTACTCGCCTTTGGGGATCCCGCCTTCGAACACGCCGTAGGACAACGGATGGTCCTCGGTGCGCACGGCAAGGCGTTTGTCGTCGGGATCGGCGCTCGGGCCTCGGGTTACCGCCCAGGACTTGAGCACGCCGTCCACTTCGAGACGGAAATCCCAGTGCAACCGCCGGGCGGCGTGCTTCTGTACAATAAAGGAATTGCCTCCAATCCTGCCACTTTTGCCAGCAGGTTCGGCGGTCTTCGCGAAGTCGCGCTTACGGTTGTATTCCGCGAGGAGATCGGCGCCGGGGTCACCGGCCTTGCCGCTACGCCCGCTTGCGGGCACGGCTGCCACCCGAGGGCGAGGTTTTCTTCGCCGCAGGCGTGCGCGTCGAAGAGGTCGACTTGCTGGCGGGTTTGCCGTCCCCGACCGACTTCTTGAGCGCCGCCATCAGGTCGATCACATTGCCCTTGCCACTGGCCGGTTCCTCGACATCCTCCAAAATCCGTTTGTTGCTCTTCGACTTGGCCTTCTTGTCGATCAGGCGATGGAGCGCATCGACATAGCGATCGTGGAATTCGGCGGGTTTGAACGGCGCGGACTTCTTTTCGATCAGCGTGGTTGCAAGGTCGAGAAGATCCGCATCAGGTACCGATTCCTTGATCTCCCCAAAGTAACCTTGGGCTTTTTGGACCTCGTCAGCATAGCGCAGCACTTCCATCACCAGTCCGCGCCCACAGGGCTTGATCGAAACCAGTTGTTCACGCCCGCGCACCGCCAACTGGCCAAGGCCGACCTTCCGGGTCTTGCGCAGCGCCTCTCTCAACACGCTATAGGCCTCCTCGGCCAGATCATCGGCCGGTACGACGAAATAGGGCTTCTCGTAATAGAGCACGTCGATCTCGTCGGCATCGACGAACTGGATGAGTTCCAGCGTCTTGCGGCTGTCGATCTTGACCGCCTCGATCTCTTCCTCATCAAGCAGCACGTAGCTGCCCTTGGAGACCTCAAAGCCCTTTATGATCTCGTCGCGGTCCACGGGGCCGACGCCGGGCGCGACCTTTTCGTAACGGATCCGCTTGCCGCTCGGTTCATGGATCTGGTGGAAGGCAATCGCCGCCCCCGATCGCGTCGCCGGATAGACCTCGATCGGGATTGAGACGAGTGCCAGACGAATCTGGCCTTTCCAGTATGCGCGTGCAGGCATCAACAGGCTCCTTCAGCGGAAATACAAGCCTGAAGCGTGACAAGTTGTTCCCATTGGTTTCAAAGCGCCGCTCGAAGCGAGGCAAAGGGGATCATTCGCGCTTTTTCATAAGTGCTTGGCAGCCCTCGACCCTTTGTGGCCGTTCAGGCGACAATTTTCGATCCCCAGGTGCGGACCGTCCGCAATTTCGGCAGGTCGCAACCAGAATTTGTCGTTTGCCGATCTGACTTTGAACGGCAGCGCCTGCCAGAATCTGCCATTTTTTGGCGCGAAGCAGATTCACCGTGATTTGGTCGGCTTGGCGTCTGATTACCATGGTGCTCCAGTTGCTGATAGCCAAACTATCCTGATTACGGGCCCTCTCAACACCGCCTTGAACATTTTCGCATATGAGATATCTCTCCTTCACGCCTTGAACTACGCTCGGTCAAGATGAGGGGGATCGGTCGCGTCGATGCTGATACTGCACATTTCCGACATCCATTTTAAGTCGCCGCAGTGCCTTGATCCCATGCAGGATCCAGACTTCGCGATCCGCACGAGAATGATGCGGGATCTTGTCAAGCAGGTCGAACGGCTTGGCAATGTCGGCGCGATCCTCATCGGCGGGGACGTTGCCTTCAAGGGCGCGAGGGACGAGTACGAGACGGCTTGGAAGTGGATCCTGCAGTTGGCGCAGATCTCGGGCTGTCCAATGAACCGGATCTTCGCAGTGCCGGGCAACCATGACGTCGACAGGGCGATAGTTCGACAGAGCGTGCCGACGCAGTCCGCGCAGCACATGATCTGGTCGGCATCGAAGGATCAACGCGAATGGCGCCTAGACCAGCAACTGGATAACGAGGAGAGCGGGCAGTCGCTTCTTAAGCCACATGCCGAATACAATCTCTTCGCTGCGCCACTGGGCTGTAACATCTGGCCTGAGAAGCCGTTCTGGCATCAGGACGTCGATCTCGATGGAGGCGTGACGCTCCGCTTATTCGGCCTGACCTCGACGCTGCTTTCGGGAAAGGACGGAGAGGATGACGTTCCCCGCAATCTATTTCTGGGTGGCAGACAGACCGTTCTCGATCCGGTGCCGAACACTGCGAACCTCGTCCTCGTCCATCACCCGCTCGAATGGCTTTCGGATGGTGATGACGTAGACGACGCGCTTACCAATCGTGCGGCCTTCCATCTCTTCGGCCATAAGCACAAACAGCGTGTGGTGCTGGCCGATACGTATGTTCGCATCGGGGCCGGCGCGGTTAATCCCTCCCGGGGCGAGCAGCCCTACCAGCCGGGTTACAACCTCATCGATCTCAAGGTCGACGGCGAGGGAGACGCTCGGCACATCAAGGTCGAGATCCACCAGCGCCGTCTGCAGGACGCGCCGGAAGTATTCGACGCGATCAAGACCAATCAGGGCGACCCCGTTTTTCGCACGAGCATTCTTGTTCCGGTCGAGCCCGACCTCCCGGTCTTTGGTGGGCCGGTCGGTGCTGCGGCGCCTGATCAGGTTGCTGTGGGCGGCGTAATTGAGGCGCTTGCGGTGCCTGATGCGGAGGCGGCCATGGGAGAAGCTGATACTCGAGATCTGCTCTATCGATTCTGGCGCCTCACCAGTAGCGAGCGTCGCACGATCGCACAGGAACTGGGTCTGCTGGACGAAGGGGATCTGCGGCTTCCCGAGCCGGAGCGATACGGTCGCGCCTTGATACGCGCCGGAGAGCGCAAGCAGATCGATGACGTCGCGGCCGCGGTCGCTAAGCTGGAGAACTGATCATGGCCAAGCTGCCGCAGATGAGCACTGACTTCGCCCGTTGGTATGCCGAGGCGTTCATGGATGAGGGCACCCGACGGGAAATGCGTTGGAAGGGCGTCGTGGACGTAGCTGCCGGCGCGGATCACGAGACCGTTGAGGTGCTCACCCGGCTCGCCTTCCCGACACCCGTGCCTGCGTCGGGAAGGAAGAGCGAGAAGCTGACCTCCATCTATGCTTCGGTGGTTTCGACGATCTCGGGCGGTGACGCCGCATTTGATCCGGCCCATTCCTCGCGTGAACTGCAGGTCCTCGCCGCAGCCGTTCTGGCCCGGCTCGTTGCCACCATGCCGGACGCTGCGCTCCTGGTGACGACAGCGTCGATGGCCGGCTTCCGCAAACCGGATCTGCCGATGGATCTCGCGGGACTTGCCGAGGCCGCGCTCGTCAAGTGCTCCGAACGCAAGCACGTTCGCCAGGACGTCGCGGAGATCAAGCTCGCCGCACCGAAGGTGGACTACAAGTTCGATCCCGAGATCTTGGCGACGATGGAAGGTGAACAGATCCAGGCGGAGTTCGATCGGTTGCATGATGCCACCGCGGCCGCTATCGAACGTGTCGTGGAGGGTCAGAACCGCGTCGTCAGGGCGCTGCATGACAGGCAGGTGCTCGACGAGGAGGAGCTGCAGATGCTGTGGTGGCTGACGGGCGGATACAGCCACGTCAGCGACAAGCCCTTCGCGAATATCGATGACAAACTGCGGCCTTTCTCCCTTGCGCATGAGCTGGCCGAGATGACCTCAGTCTCGCCGGGCCCGGTTTCCGTCCGTGCCATGCTGCTCCGAGCGAGTGTGGGTACAACGAAGCTGAAACTGATCGACGCAGTCAACGCGCCCAGCGCCGAATGGGCGAAGGAGGTGTCGGACTCGACGCTGGTTTCGCCGGTAACGACGCCGATTCACTTCGCGCTGGAACAGCGAGCGGAGCTCGCATCAACCGACACGTGGCAGGCCGCCTGGGCCGGGCTGACCGGCCTGTCGGTCGATCTGCAGCTGCCCGCCGTGAAACTCGCCGAATTGTTCTATCGCGAGCATATCTTCCTCAACGTGGGAGCCTGAGGCGATGGCTTCTCAACCGACGGGATGCTCGAACGGGGAGTGCCACGTCGCCATCGATGGTAAATGCGTCGAGGGGTACGACCTCGGCGAGTGTCCGCATGCCGTGCACATAAGCGTCGACGAAATCGAGGAGATCAAGGAGCCGGTCCTTGCTACTGCGTCGGCCGCGGTGCTCAATCTTGCCCTCGGGGACGCTCTCGATCGGAAGGATGCCTCGGTCCTGCAATGCCGACGCGTATCCCGAACAGTGGGTGTCATCGGCCCCAACGACGCTGGAAAGACGAGCCTCGTCGCCAGCGTTTACGACCTTCTGCAGGATGGTCCTGTCGCCGGTGTGGGCTTCGCTGGATCATCCACGCTGATCGGCTTCGAGAAGATCTGCCATGATGCGCGCGCGGCTTCCCGCAGGGATGCCCCGCACACCGCCCGCACAATCGCCGGGGCGGAGGCCACGTTCTTTCATCTGGATCTGCGTCCGAGTAGCGGAGAGGTCGTATCACTCTTCATCGGCGACCGGTCTGGCGAGGACTATCTGGCAGCGGCCGACGACTTGGCTCGCGCAGCTGACTTCTTCGAGATCAGACGCGCCGACGTGGTGACCCTTCTTGTGAACGGCGAGCACCTTGCTTCGTCGCAGCATCGGCACGAGACGAAGGCGGCGACGCCGCAAATCATCGATGCGCTGGTCGAGTCACGGGCCCTTCGAACCGGATGTCGCCTGGCGATCGTCTTGACCAAGGAGGATGCCGTCTTGGCATCGACGAACGCTGATCGCGCGTATCGAGAGTTCGGCGAGCTGGTTGAGGCCGTCAAGGACAGCCAAGGGGAGTATCTCGGTGAGGTGGAGAGCTTTGTTGTCGCTGCATCGCCTCGGGATTCGACGCATGTGAAGCGTGGCGATGGGGTCGACCAGCTCCTCCTATATTGGCTCCAGGCCGCTCCATCGCCGCAGGCCGTGCCGCGGCGGAAGTCGGAAAGCAGCCGGATGATCGATCTTCTGGGCGCGAACGAGGAGTCGGCGGAATGAGTGGCGATCCGGACGTTTCGATCATCGGCCTGCCGGCATCGGGCAAGACGACATTGCTCGCGGCCATCTGGCACATGGTGCGTGAGGCCGGCTCGGTTACCGCACTAAAGTTCGACGGCCTTAGTCAGGGGAACTACGAGCACCTCAACGCCCTTGCCAAGCGATGGCGTGCCGGCAAAAGACAGCCGCGCACGCAGACCGGCGAGATGAAGGTCGTTTCGATGCGGCTGAAGACGGAGGAGGGGACATCCTTCGAGGTGTCGTTTCCCGATATGCCGGGCGAAGCCTTCGCCACGATGTGGGAGAGGCGGGAGGTCGACGATGCGATTGTCGGGACTCTCGAGGCGAAGTCCATCGTCTTGATCGTCAACGGAGACACGATCAGGTTCCCTGCGTGGATCGTCGAGCAGATGGCAATCGCCAAGGGCGTCGGCATTGAGGTTCCTGAGGCCGAGATAATGGACTGGAGCGCGAGCCTCGCACCAACCCAAGTCCAGCTCGTCGACCTTCTCCAATTCCTCATGACGGGCGATCTGTTCGTCGGCCCCCGTCGTCTAGCCGTGCTGATATCCGCATGGGACGAGGTCGAGGGTGACGGGCTGGATCCCGAGGAGGTCTTGTCGACCAAGCTGCCGCTCCTCAACCAATATCTTCGAAACAGACGGGATCCATGGTCCTGGCGCGTATGGGGGGTGAGTGCACAGGGCGGCGTGTACGAAGATCAGGATAGCACCGAGGAACTGGAGGCAACCGCTGCTCTCCGGGAACTGGATCGACCTTCGGACCGCATCAAGGTCGTGGATGGAAAGACGCTAAGCACCGACATCACTCTGCCACTGGAATGGCTGATCGCCTGATGGCGCCGACGATTCATCAGGCTCTGCACGGATACAACGACGGCCACCGCCTGATCGCGAGTTCGGTCTCGTTTTCCAGCGTCGACGCCCGGACGATGATCGTAATGAGCGATCTATCAGGAGCTGGCATGAAGCCGGAGGCGTCTGGCTATCTCACTGGATATCCGCTTGAAGGTGCAGGACGGTACGTTCTCGCCCGCACCTGGGCCGCACCCGAGATGCCGCGGCCGGGATGCGTCTGGACACATTCAATCATAATTGAGAACGCTGACTTGGCTGCCTTGAAGTCGGCTGCGGGGCTGCTCGCTCTGTTCCGGCGTCCCGGCGGGACGCCGGTAAAGACGGAATATTCAGAACTCATTGGTATGCCGGCGGGAGACATGCCGGTACGCGGAGTCCCGTTGGGACAACGCGAGCGAGCTATCATCAACGCGCTGTATGCGAAGCCGGAGGGCCTGATCGTCGCGGAGACCGCCGATGCCATGATGGACGAGCGCCTGCTTACGGCAATATGGATGCAGCAGTGGCCACGCCTACGACGTGCCTTCGGCTTCTGCACCTTTGCTGGCATGGACCGTTCGAAGAAGGGCGCCCGTCTCGACATCCAGCTCACTCCGTCGATCGACCGCCAGATGCGATCGAAGTTTCCGGACTCCGTCGTTCCCTCCGACGTTGCACCGGAGGCGTCGCTGAGGCCGCTGTTCGTGGACCTCGAGGGTAGCGAGCCGACGCAGTTGCGTGAGTTTCTCCGCAGGACCGGTGGTGACGTGGAAGGCGGTCGGCAAGCGATGGTCTCGCTCTGCCGGATGTATTCTTCACTCTTCGCGGGCGGTCGCCCGGATCTGCCGGCCGCGGTGTCGGCTCTTGCGACCCTCGACGCTTTTGGCTCGCGCCAAGCGCGCTCAGTCCGATCGCTGATTGCTCGCAGGGCGATCGAAAAAGTCGATGAGCTCGACGACGTGGTGTTCGACTTCGTCGTGGATTCGCTGGAGCAGACTTCCGGGCATGGTGATCTGGCCATCGCTGCCGATCGGATCGCTACGACGCTTTGGCGGCGATCGCCCGATCGGTTCTTCGACGCCTTGGATGCCGGGGGTGTCATCGGTGGAGGGGCGACAGAGGCCCTCTCGGTCCTTTCAGGGGACGAGCTTGTGAAGGGGCTCATATCCGCCCCTCATCTGGCGGACCGCGTTGCCGCTCGCCGCCCTGACGTCATGTTCCGCACGGATTTCTGGCTGCTCGATACTGCGAACGTCGATCTTCTGAATTTCGTCGGTGAAGGACAGATGGAACGCGTCGCACCCGCGCTTTTGGAAGCTGGTGTCGCGTCCGCCGCGCCATTAGTCGTCTCCAGGATAGAACCTGCGCGGCTTGCCGAGATCCTGGCGGGAGCGATTGAACGCCCGTCGTTGGATGCGTGGTTGCGGGCACTCGCGGACAGGTCCGACATCACAGCCGGTGTTCTTGCATCCGGGCGTATAGGCGACCGAGCAGTCATCGTCCGCTTGGCGCGGATGAGCGAGCCGGACAGTGTGCCGAACGATTATGGGGACGATCCGTGGCTGATCGCGGTTCGATCGGCTGGCGGAGGGATCAGTCAGCCGGATGAGGATTTGCTATCTGCCTTTCTAATCTCGCGCGCGCTCGGCCGCAGGTCTCGATCGCAGGCCGAACTCTTCCGCTTCGCCTACACGACAGTGTATCGTGCATTGGAGCAGAGCCGGTTGCCACGTGACGCCGAGCGTCTCGTGACCGGAAGGCTCGACTGGGGTGACTGGTTCGGTTGGGACAATTGCTCTCGGCTCAGGGAGACCGTCGTCGACGCCTTCGTCGAACGCCATCTCAATCCAGAGACATTTGGACGTCTCACGAACGATGGCGCTCTTGCGATCTCGCTAATCGACGAAGCAGCTCGGAGTGGCCGTGGAAGGAGATATCTTGCTGAAGTGCGAAGGCAGATCAAGGATGCGCAGGAAAAAGGCATCAAGGCGAGGGCCGACTACATTGCGAAGAAGATAAAATGACGAAACCGATTTGATGCGCGCACGACAGCGGAGGTATGCGTGGGTAGGCAGAAGCGCTGGACCGAGGAAATGCAGGCCCGCTTCGCGGAGGGAACCTTCGCGAGCATCGCGGCCGTTCTCTATGACGGAGAGGACCGCACCGACTTCGTAAGGGCCGCTGTAAAAAAAGAAGTCGCTCGGCGCCAACCTTTGAATACGAAATGAACAGCGGCTCACTGATTGCTTACCAAGACCGTCCATCTACAGATCTGCCCCACTCCTTTCACAATGCGATGCCAGTCAATCAACCGCTAACTGCCCTCTCCTGACAGGAGCTGCCGTTCGACATATCGCTCCGGAATGGCAGTTTTGTCCCACACTTTTGCTCCAAAGCTGACGCCCATGACATCGTCAACGTCAGCCTCTGTATTTCTGGCTCTCTAAACCGGACCGAGCACAAGGTCCCAGTCCTTGCCATAATACGGATGGTCGCCGACGTTTTTGAAGTCCTGGTTCCAAGAAGAGCAGTGAGCCGCCACACGGCGTGGATGGGCCGCGACGCGTTCGAGCATCAATCAATCCCACACGCTGCCGGCCGCTCAATCCCTCGTTTTGGCTTTCCGATGGACGCTGCGGGCCTCGCCAGCCTTATCGGGCAACACCGGCACAGATGTTGGCGACAGTGCCGGCAGCATCCCCAGCACCTCCGTCCCTAAAGTACGCGTCGCCATCCATTCGGGTACATGCCATGAAGCGGGCAGCGACCGGGCGATGACGCCGGGCAGGAAAGACCACAGAACGATCCCTGCCAGCAGCCCGGCGATGCCCGCTTGAACGAGGCGCAGATGCTGACGATCGGTAGCTTGCCCACGCTGGACGATGGAGTTGATGGCGCCAACCGCGTTATGGATCGAGACACGCGCCGTCTCCAGCAAGCGCTCATCTTCGGTACGCGCCGCTTTGGCAGCCGTCACGATTTCCCGCGCCAGGACCGCAGGGGTAAGCTTGAGCGATGGGCTCTGCTCGATCCCTGCAAGCCGGTCGCAACTGTCTTCGATCGCCTCCTTGAGCTCATCGAAATCCGCGCGGTAATCCGGGATCTTCTCGCGCGCGGCAGTGAGGCCCGCCACGGCATTGTGCAGCAGGCTGAGTTCATGGCGCAGAGCCTCGAAAGCTTCTGCGGGGCTCGCGGCGGAATCAGGGGCGATGTCGGCGCCGGGGTCTGGGGATGAGGTCATGGGCGCAAGGCTATGCCTGCCGCGCACCACGGCGCCAGAGCCTGGGATGTCCGGACAGATCCTGAGAATTGCGCGCTGCACGTTTCTGTCTCGCGGCGCCCCACGTTTGCCGGTGCCGCAAGGAAGCAGGTGCTTCTCGCGGCATTGCGACTCGCAGATTGCAGCACATCGGTGCCGCTACAATCCAAGCCCCCTGCCCCGTCCCAGCCCCAGGCTGCTCGCAAGGTCATCGCCCAACGAGCGCCCGGTGGTGAACCTGATACCGAGTTGCTGCTTGCGCTGGGCCAGCACCGATTCGAGCTGAGGATCGCGATGGAGGTTGTGGGCAAGGTCTGCCATCACCGCCCGGGTTTCCCGGCGGGCGCTCATATGGCCTGCCACATACTGCTGCTCGCTCTTCGTCCTGAGCGCCGTCCAGTTGGCAACGAACCGGTCGGCACGCAGTTCGGGATCGGTGCGCAGTTGCGTCTCCAGCTGCAGCGCACGCACCGCCCGGTTGATCCGCCCCTGCGCCGCTTCATGGGCCAGCTCGGGCTCCTTCACATAGGCTTTCTCGGCATCGTGTGCGCCGTAGGGGCGCAGCGCCTCGAAGTGGGTGCGCGAGGCTTCGAGCTCGGACCATTGCTCCGGGCTTGCCCGCTGCCCGGCCTCGCGGGCCTCGAAGACGGCAGCAACGGCGCGGGCATGGCGCTTCAAGGCATCCGTCCGCTCTTCGCGCAACCGCTCGGCGCGCGCCTCGGCCGGCGCCTCTGCCGAGAGTTGCGGGGCCGATGCCGAGGCCGAATCTGGGCTTGGCTCCAGTGTGCGCCGCACATGATCGGGTAGCTTCAGCTCCAGACCATCGAAGCGCCCCTTGCGCGGGGCCCCGGTGTCCGGTGTCCTGACCTCCGGCTCTCGCTTGGCCGGCGGCGCATGGACGGGGCCTGCCGTGCCCGGATCGATGAGCGGACCACTGGGCAGGCGTAGCCCATCGAAGCGGCTGCGGGATGTACGACCCGCCGGTTCGACCTGCCGAACGCGCGCCTCCTCTTCTTGCGTCTTGCCATAATCCGTCGCCATGTCCTTGCCGCGATCCCGGCTGAGCGCGCGCGCAAGCCTGGTGTGATCGGCAAAGTCGTCCTGCCCATAGTGCAGCTCGACCCCGTCGCGGTGCCGGGTCAGGGCCACATAGGCACCGTGACGATCGAGACCTGGCGTGGCCAGGACATGGACCCGGTCAACGGTCATGCCCTGTGCCTTGTGAAGGGTGGCGGCATAGCCGTGATCGAGCCGGTCATAGTCCTTGAGATCGAAGGCCACGGAAGTCCCATCGTCGAGGGTCACGCCCATGGCCAGTGCATTGACACTGCGCACGGTTCCGAGCGTTCCATTCTTCACGCCCAGACTGCGCTCGTTCTTCAGGAACATCACCCGGTCTCCCGTGGCAAAGTCCCGCGTGCCGCGCTCGACCTCCACGCGCACATCCTTGCCCAGATCGCCGGCCTCGCGAAGACGCTGGCGGGCCTCTCCATTCAGCGCCTGCACTTCGTCATTGGTATGGGTCAGAATGATCCGGCTCGTATCCGGACTGGCCTGCCGATCGCTGTCCCAGCGATCGATGAGTTTGTGACGGGCGATCTCGCGCGTGGAGGCAGCGTGGACATGGCCTGCGTCCTCGTAAGCGGCCAGCGCCTCGCCGGTGCGCCCGGTGGCAAGCTGACGCGTCGCCTCGCGCTGCCAGTCCTCGACCTGGCGGCGCACCTGCGTGATCTCGATCGCACCATGCCGCTCGGCGATGGAACGGAAGGCGGCGCCTGCCTCGATCGCCTGGAGCTGCTGGGGATCGCCGACAAGCACGACCTTGGCGTGGCGGCGCTCGGCTTCGGCCAGCACCCGCTCCATCTGGCGGGTGCCGATCATCCCGGCCTCGTCGATAACGAGGACAGACTTGTCGCTCAGCAGTTCGCGTCCCTGTCCCCACTGGCGCTCGAGCCCGGCGATGGTGCGACTGGCGATCCCCGAACCGCTCTCGAGGCTCTCGGCGGCAATGCCGGAGAGAGCAATGCCGCGCACTTCGTAGCCGCCCTGCTCCCAGGCGTCTCTCGCAACGCCCAGCATCGCGCTCTTGCCGGTCCCGGCATAGCCGATGACGCTGGCAAGACCTCTGGCGCCGGTTACATGTTCAAGCGCGCCGCGCTGCTCGGGCGAGAGAACAAGCCCGCGCGTTTCGGCGCGGGTGATAGCGCGTTCAACTACGCGCTCGGGCACGCCGTGGCGGCGCGCGGCATCGAGGCGAACGGTGGCCCTGGTCAGCCGCTGCTCGGTCTCGAGCATGGCGCGCGATGTGAAGCGATGCTCGCCGCGTCCGTCCTTGCCCAGGGCGACCAGTTCGGGCGCGGCCTTGATGACGGCCATGACCTGATCGAACTGCTCCTTGCCCTCGCTGTGACGGTGGACGAACTTTGCCATATCCCGCGTGGTGAAGGTCGCCTGGCTGTGGGTGATCGCCTCGAGCGCAATGGCGGGTTGCGCCAGGATTTTCTCGCCATTGGCCCTGGCGATGGCATGGTGTTCCTCGAGCCGCTCGCTTTCCAGGCCTTCGCCTGCCATGCGACCGGCAGCGGGGCCGATCTTGTGCTGGGGTTCCAGATCAATCCCCTGCGCTTCGAGCGAGCGATGATCGATGCGCGCCTCGATATCGAGTTCGGCAAGGCGCGCATTCACATGCCCGGCCCAGGCCTCGCGCCAGTGGGTGAGCAAGTCCGTGCGGTTCCAGTCGCGCACCTTGGCGCCGAAGCCTTCGCTCGAAACCTCCCGCAAGCCCAGCATCACATGGGCATGGGGCCTGGGGCTGCCATCGGCGCCGATGTCCCAATGGACATTGAGGTCGGCGACCATGCCGCGCGCGACGAACTCGCGAGTGACGAAGTCGCGGGCCAGGGCGATACCATCGGCCTGCGTCATCTCCTGCGGGATGGCGAACTCCACTTCGCGGGCGAGCTGCGCGTCCTTGCGCTTCTCGGCCGCCTCGACATCGTTCCACAGCCGTTCGCGATCGTGCCAGGCGTCGGGCGCGTTCTCGGGCAGCAGCACTTCGCTGTGCACGACGCCACTCTTGTTGGAGAAGTCATGGTCGCGGTCGAGCCGCTCGTCGCGAAGGCGCGAGGCCGAGCGGTAGGCGGCGGCCGCCACCGCCGAGGATCCGGTGGCGCGGGAAATGACTTTGGCCGAGAAGTGATAGATCGCCATGGCGGCGATCCATTTACGCCTCCAGCAGCACGTCGGCACGACGTATAAGCGCGCCCTCACACGATTTGCTCGCGTTCGGGATCACGCTGTTTCAGGGGGTTCCAGCCTCTTGCTGGCCTGTGAGACTCCCGATAGCTGGACTGTCCGCTTCCCTCCAGAAGAAGGACAACCTCCATGCGCAAACCGCGTGATTACGATGCCGAGCTCAAGGCGCTCGACGACAAGGCCCGGCAGCTCAAGCACCGCAAGGTCCAGCAGCTGGGCGAGCTTGTCACCGCCACCGGCGCTGATGCGCTGTCGATCGAGGAACTGGCAGGCGCCCTGCTCGCCATGGTGAGCACTACCGAGCCGGCGCGACGGGAGGCATGGCGCAAGCGCGGCGCCGCGTTCTTTTCTGGCGAGCGAACCGGGACGAACGTCCGTCCATCCGAAGGCTCTGGTGGCAGCGCTGGCGGCGACGAGCGCGGCGCTGCGGCGCAGCCGAGCGGCGCGCCATCGCCTGCTCGCAGCGAAGGCGCGGCATGACACCCGCGACTGGCAGGTGAAGCGGCGTGAGCGCACGCGCCAGCTGATCGAGCTCGGCGGGCTTGTCGCCAAGGCCGGGCTGGTCGATCTGACCAGTGATGATCGGGCGGTGATCCTCGGAATCCTTGTCGAAGCCGCCGCGCGCTTGCGCACCGCAGAGCGCGAGGCAGCGCTGACCTTGTGGCGGCGGCGCGGGGCGCGCGCCTTTGCCGAAGACAGGGAATGACGGGCAGGCCCCAGGCTGGGCCTGCAGATGCGATCAGGAGGCGCTGTGGCCGACCGCGCGCTCGCCCGCGAGTGCTTCGAGATCGGCGATCCGCTCTGAACAGATCGCGTGTACCACGCGGCCCAGTTCCTCGACCTGCTCACCCAGCCAGGTCAGCTCCTCGGCGGTGATCTTGTAGTGCTTCGAATAGCGCGCCTTGACGTAGGCTTCCTTGAGCTTCTCGAAGGTTCCGCGCTGCCAGCGATTGTCGCGCGGCCAGACGTGGACAAGCCGCGGATCGAGGCGCTCGGCGTGCGTGCGCAGAAACGCCAGATTGTGAACGTGCGGGGTGTAGAAGGTGCTCACCAACAGCACGCAGTGGTAGAGGCTTTCACTCGTCTGATGAAACAGGAAGGCTGCTTCCTTTGGAAAGTCTTGAGCCACTGCATCATTCGCGAGCTTGAATTTTCGCATCGAGGCGGAAAACCACTCGCCATAATATTCCCGCGCCATATCGAGCGCGGCCTGCGGCGTCTTGGGCTGGGGCTGGGCAAGCTCGCTGTTTTCGCTCTGATAGAGCACGATCCCGTCGCGGGCGATGTCCATGAAGAAATAGCGGCCATGGGCCAGGCCATCGTTCACTTCCTGCAGGGTGTGGACGATGAAGTTCACCGGCGTGCGAATCGTGCCGGTCACCCCGTAATCGCGCATCAGCCGGTCATCGACTTTCGACCAGTATTTGACGCGATCGGTCAGCCGCTTGTCGCTGACGATGATCAGCAGATCATAGTCCGACTGGTAGCCCTTGGCGGTATGCGGTTCATCGACCCAGCCGCCGCGCGCATAGCTGCCGTAGAGAACGAGCTTGGCGATGCGCCCCTTCTTCTTCCACTCGTGCGTCGAGAGCGCGAAAGCGTCCTCGAATTCCTCGAAGACGAGCTGCACCACGCGCTCGAGTTCGCGTTGCTTGTTCGCAGGAAGATGATCGAGATCGGTTTTCATGACAGGCCTTTCCAGCGACTCTGCGCATTTGCACTTCACGGCGCAAGCGCGAAGCGTCCCGGATCAGGCAAATGGCACTGCCTCGTGCGCCCGATGGGGCACGATTTACGCCTCCAGCGCGAGCCGTGTGCGCACATCGGAAAAATATTTTTGCCTGCGCTACAGTGCGACAAGGTTCGCCATGGTCGTACAGGGTTCGCCACCGTGCCCCTGCCTCATTGGCAGGCGCTGGTCACAGGTCTTGCGCTCGTATCGAATTGCCCCAATTCTACTCGTGGCCGGCCAGTCCCCCTCACCTTCGATGAAGGACTACGCCCATGAGTACCCCGCTTCCCGACCGTTACCTGCGCCTCCATGTCGTACTCGACCGCACCGGGCTGTCGCGTGCGACGCTCTATCGCAAGATCCAGGAAGGCACTTTCCCAAGGCAGGTGCGCATTGCCCAGCGCTGCGCCGGATGGCGCGAAAGCGTCATCAGCGAATGGCAGCGCAATCCCGTCGGCTATCGTGCCGCCGATCACGCGCCCGGATAAACCTGCCCCTGCCAACGAAGGCGGGAGCCGCCCGGCGTGCCGGGCGGCTCCTGCTCCCTGCTGCCCCTTGGCTACCATCGCCCCTGCTGCTGCCGCTCGTAAGAGTCCGCAACCAGCCGCAAGGCCAGCGACAGGTGCTGCACCACCTCCTCGGTACTCAGTCCTGTGCGGGCCGCGACCTGCTCGTTGGAGAGGTCTTCATAACAGGCCAGCCGGAACACTGCCTGCTCGCGGGCGGGCAAGGCGTGCACCGCGCACAGCATCCGGCGCAGCTGGGGATTGGTGATCCGGCGAAACCGCCAGCGCTGGGCCCATTCGCGCACCCGATGGTGCAGGATGATCGCAGCGCGCATCACTGGCCTCCCCCGGCAAAGGCCAGCAGGTAATCGGCGCCCTTGCTGGCAGCACTGGCCGCGCGGAAGATCGCCTTCTCGTCGGCTCGCAGGACTTCGAGCCATGATCCGATGTAGTCGCTGTGTCGTACCGTCGGCTCGATGCCGAGCGAGGCACAGGCAAAGGCCGATGTCATCTCGGCGACCAGTTCCTCTTTTGCGTACGAGGCCGAACCGAATGCACCGCTCTGGTCACGCTCCAGCCGCCCCTTCCCTCCGGCATAATGCCCCATCTCGTGCAGCGCTGTTCGGAACCAGTTGATCGGCTCGGGGAACGCGGCCTGCGGGGGCACCTGCACATAGTCCTCGACCGGCGAATAGAAGGCCGATGGCCCACCGATCCGGAAGTCCGCGCCCGAATTGGCAATCAGGCAATCCACCTCGGCAATCGCGATCACGGGATCGGTTGGTACAACGCTATCCGCCAGCGTCTCGGGCAGCCCCTCGCACTGGTCGAGGTTGAAGACCACGAAGCGTTTAAGAAAGGCGATCGTCCTGGCGTCGCGATCCTCGCTACGCGCCTTCTCGGCTTCCTCGCGAGGCGTGAAGCGGTCGGCATAGCATACCACTGTCCCGGTCTCGCCGCGCCGGACATTGCCCCCTGCCGCTGCGGCTTGCCGATAGGTCAGCCAGCGCTGCGATGTGAACCCGCGCTCGATCCCCTCGCACCACAACAGCAGCACGTTGATGCCGGAATACAATCTGCCGGTCACGGCATTGGCAGGCATCGTCACCGGGCATCTGTCGGCATCCCATGGCTGTACCCATGGCACCCGTCCCTCTTCCAGTTGCGCGATGATCCGGTTGGTAACCTCGCCATAGAGGCTGTGCCGTTCGTCCTTGGCCATAGTGTCTCTCGCTCCTTCCTCAACCGCCATGGCCCGGCGCCAGGGTGGCGGGGGGCGGCAGGAGCGCACCGGACAGCCCCGCCGGCCAAGGCGGGGCGCACCTGCAAGGCTGCAACGAAGTGGAAGACCCGGACAGCGCAAGCGGCCGGGTTGCGCCCCGGCGAGGCGGGGCTATCGGGTAGCGACGCCCCCCGTCACCTGGAGCCGCCAGGCCCCACACCCAACGCCGCCGCGTGACATCACGCGGCGACTGCAGGACGCGCCTGCACCGCAGGTGCGCCCCCAGCGTCAGGCGATCGTGACGGCTGTGCCGCCGAGACCCCAAGGGGCTCGGCCGAAGCGCAAGCGGCGGTAGAGCGCGACCGGGGCCGCAAGGGGCCGGGACGCCTGGACTGCCTGCAACAGATCCTGACCCAGGCAGCTGACCAGACTGCAGCGCTTGAGGGATTAGGTAATAATTCTGTCAGTCGAATATGCGCCCCTGCCAGTCACTCCTGGCTTTATTGGCGGACCTCAAAACCCGCCGATCCAATATCTCATGCCCGCCGGGTTAACCAGCGGCGAAGATAGGTGATTATCTGTCGTTCGTAGAAGAAGCGCGTGCGCTTTTCGTCAAACTCATCGCAACCTGTCACCATCCCTCGCACAAAATGCTGGCGAAAATGGACGCCGGGCTGATCAGTGTGCAGCTTGGGCGCTTTATCGGGCCTCATGACCGACCTGAAATCCGTGACTGCGGCAAAAAACGCAGCGCCCCGGACTAGGCCCGGGACTTTGCATGTCGATGTCTATTAACCTCATGCAGCCCAAATTGCCCTATCGAGGCAATGCTCGCGGACTTATCTCAAAACCGAACCACCATTTCTGCGGTCAGTCCATCTCGCCTCCAGCGCATATCCAATGCGCCGCCGCGCGTTCGCATGGTCCGCTGCATGATCTGCATGCCGTGGCCGCCATCGCGCTCGGTGCATTGCACCGCCTTCTTTGACCTCTCCGTCCATACCAGCGAGAAGCCATGTTCGGTACGCTTGCCGGTGATCACAATACTGCCACCTGATCCAAGGGCACCGTGCTTGGTCGAATTCACGCTCAGCTCGCCAAGTACCAATGCAAGCGCATTGGCCCACTCAAGATTAACCGTGGCACAGGGTAGCTGTTCGAAGGTTATAGAGCACTCGGTATTTTCAAACGGCGACAAAACAGCTGAGACCAGCTCATCGACATTACGGGGGGCATCCCTGTTGGCAAACAGCGTCTTCGCCCTCCCCATAGCTGCGAACATGAGCGACATCTGTTTCGCAAAAGCCACGCGGCTGGCGTCTCCACGCGCATAATGGTTCATGACAGCGCACATCACCGAGAAGGAATTCAATAGGCGATGCCGCAGTTCGTCTGCAGTGATGATGGCCGTATCCAGGCGTTGCTGATTTTCCGTAACGTCGCGAGAAATAGCCATATATCCGGCATGCTGCTGCTCCTCGTTCAGAACAGCGGATACCGTCACGTCCCACCAACGAGGAGCCCCCTTCATCGTCGGACAAAACGCACGAAAGCGCACGACCTCGCCCGCCGCGGCCTTGACGTAGGCGCCTACGATTTCAGCCTTGCTTTCCCCAGGCCAGAAATCGACCCATTGCTTGCCACGCACCAAATCGAAATCATCGATTTCCATCGCGCACTGGCCGTTGGAGTTCATGTAGTGAACGTCGCCACTCAGCCCAAGGAGTTTCACGCAATCGACGCTTTGATCAAGCACGCTGGCGAGTGAGACGGAAGAAAGCGACGCTGGAGAAAATTCTGGAAGAGGTGCCATGAAATCCATCATACATGGTTGGGTCGCCCGCGCATCAAACTCTACCGCTACCAAACGGTTGCATGCGACGCCGGTTGACCATCCGTGAAAAGGCTTATCACTTTTCGTGCGCGATCGATTCAGATCATCAACAAACGATGGAATGAACGCTTCTGGTTCTCCGTCGAGATTACGTCATCGACCAAGGACGGACGCTCCTTGTATAGTAAAGTGCCCGTTGAGATCGGTCATGGCGTAACATACTGGCTCCTTAGCCTTATCGGAGTCCAGCGGCGCCCATTTGGGCCGACTAATGGGCCTTACGGAAAGGCACTGTGCGCCCATGCGCGCCGCTCAACAGAGATTTTTTCTCTCTTGGAAGCGGACATGCAAATGATTCCTTGGCTATTGCACATCCGTAGCACCCACCGCCTTTGCCACTATGCCGCGCAAGGGAATCTGCGCCTGCATTCGCACCGCCAGCAGGGCGGTCCCGCTGATTTTGCGCTGGACGAACAGTGTATCGGCAGGTGGGACATGCCATGTGCTGCGATCAGCGATGATGGTCCGGCCCTGGATACGCAGCTCTTCGACAAAGCTGCGGTCCGCAAAGTCAATCAGGCCGGGGCGGTCCAGGTGGTTCATTACGATCTCGATCATCGCATCGAGCGTCCGCCCGTGGCGCATAACGGTGGCCTCGGACACGAAGCCCACCTCGACTAAGCCCGCCTTGAGCGCAGCCCGATCTCCTGCCAATCCAGCACGCATCAGACCGCGGTAGGCATCGCGCGTGGCATCGGGTATGCTGCGCGCTGCGCCGAAGTCGAGCAACACGATCCGAGAAGTTTCTGCTTGCCATCGATAATTGGCAAAATTGGGGTCAGTTTGCATGAAGCCGAAGCTGAACAATTCCCGCAGTACCAGCCCCATCAGCGCCGTCATCGCTTTATCACGCACCACCTGCGAAGCAGTCGCCAACGTCTCGATTGGTTCTCCGCTCAGATAATCCATGACCAGTACGCGTTCGCTCGACAGTTCTATGACGGGCCGGGGCACGATGAATGCTTCATCCCCAGTGAGCAGTTCGCCATAGCGCCGCATCTGATCGGCCTCCCGGGTGTAGTCCGCTTCTTCGCGCAACTGCCGTTTGGTCTCTGTCAGTAATGGCGCCACGTCCAGGCTCTGTGGCAGCAGGCCACTCACGCGCAGCAGCGTAGCGACATTGTCGACGTCTGCCTCGATGCTGTCAGCCACGCCGGGATACTGGACTTTGACCGCCACCACCCGCCCATCAAGCAGCACCGCACGATGGACTTGGCCGATCGAGGCTGCAGCGATCGCTGTCGTATCAAACCTGGCAAAGCGCCCCTGCCAACCCGTGCCCCACTGTTCGGCCAGCACCCGGTTCAGCTGTGAAGGCGGCATGCGGTGGGCGCCTTCGCGCAGGCGAGCGAGAATAGCACTGAGTTCAGGCGGAAGTAGGTCTCCGGCATCAAGCGAGATCATCTGACCCAACTTCATTGCCGCCCCGCGCAAGCGCGACAGTTGCTCTGTCAGCCGCGAAGCGTTGCCGGGCGTCAGCAGCAAGTTAGAAAGATGCGGGCGTTCTCCCCGCGCTAGCTTACGGGCGCCTTCTGCGAGCACGCCGCTAGCAAGACCGCCGGCCAACTGCCCGAACCCTGCCAAACGCGACAGACGCGATCCGGGGACCTTGCGGTATTTCGTTTCATTCATGCCGATCCCTTTTGCGCAGCCTCGGCAGGGTAACGCACCAGAATGCGTCTCGGTCTCAGCTAAGGCTCGAGGCGCGTAACGCATGTGGCATTCACCTTACGTCCGTTCCTCGGCTCGCCTATGACACGATCGACAATTCACATCGCCAGATGACCGGCAAGCGCAGCTTACTGCAACGGATAAATTCCATGCAGTACCGTATCGAAATGGTTCTCGATCGTGGTCGTGCAATCGCACGCCGTATCCCGCAGGATCTGCTCATCCTTGACGATAAACACGCCGCGCCGGGTTTCGATCGTCCCAGCTTCTCGCAGTTTTGAAATGACACGGGTCACGAAAGATCGGCCGACGCCGAGCATCTCAGCGAGCTGCTCGTGGGTGATTGCAAACTCGGATCCGTGTGTCCTGCTGATGGCCGCGAGCAACCATTTGGCGGTTCGCTGCGCGATGGTATGTGTCGCATTGCACGCAGCGGTCTGAAAGACCTGTGCGAGCAAGCAGTCCGAATAGCGCGAGAGCCAGTGCCGTAAGGTCAGGGAGTCGAGCTTGGCTTGCTCCAGCGCAGCGGTCTTGATCCGTAAAAAGCGCCCGCCGTACATGACCTGCGCGGTCGCGAAAGCGGGGGCATGGCCGTTCGAGACGATCCCGCCAATCGCCCCTTCGCGTCCGACAAGAGCCACCTCGACAGCTGGCCCGTCCTTCATGCGCACGCAGAACGCCGCCATTGCCGGCCCGCACGGGAACCAGGTGTCTATGACTTCGTCGCCCGCTTTCTGCAAAGTTTCATGGGCTCTCAAGTCGAAGACCAGCATATGAGGAATCAGTCGCTCTTGATCGCTTTTGCTCAAGGTCGCCAACAGGGCATTATTCGCCAGTTCTTCCGAGGTCGGCGCCGACATGGTCTCTCCTGATTAACCTGCGTTAAAAGTGGGCATTTTGGTGCACTTATGGACAAAGCTATTGATTGACCAATGTTACTGGCAAGCATAACCCGCTCTTTGAGAGGTTTAAGGCAACTGGCTCGGGGTTAAGTTTTCCCGTGCGGCCTGGCTTTAAACCGGCCCCCAGCTCGGATCATGATGTGCTCTCAATTTATAAAATTCCTGCAGCGATGACATGTCATGCAACGTCTGCAGCCGATTTTCGTTGCCGTTCGATGCATAGGACAACGCGCGCATTTCGACAGGCTCCGGAGGCGGACTAATTATGGCAATGCCGCCTACCAAACCTGTTGATCTGACCAACTGTGATCGCGAGCCGATCCAGATTCCGGGAAGCATCCAGCCCCACGGCGTAATGCTTGTACTGTCTCCTGCCGACTACACCGTGCTGTTTGCTTCGGCAAATGCGCAGATGTTGCTTGGCGACGATGCTCCGATCAGGCGTGGAGCGCTGCTTGCCGACATCATCGGAACCGAGGCCGCGCATACGATCCGCAATGCAAGCGCCAAGGCGGGCGGTAGCGAGATCGCTGGAGTCGAGCTTGGCATGACAGTGGCTCATGCCTCTGGGCCCGTGGACATGATCGTGCACCGGCATAAAGATCGAGTGATCGTAGAATTTGAGCCTTCGCTCGACGGCGCTCAAAGCGCAAAGCAGGCATTGGATCTGACGCAAAGCCTGATGCGCCGCGTCAACGTCGAAACGCAGGTCGATGCTCTTGCCAAAGCGGGGGCCAAGCTCGTGCGTGCAATGCTCGGCTTTGACCGGGTAATGATCTACCAGTTCCTGCACAACGGCGCTGGGCGCGTCATCGCTGAGGCGAAGCAGCGCGAGCTGGAAAGCTTTCTAGGGCAGCATTTCCCTGCCTCCGACATCCCGTATCAAGCGCGCCGTCTCTACGAGCTCAACACGATCAGGGCGATCGCAGATGTAAGCTATGCGCCGGTTCCGCTCGAACCTGCGACCAAGCCAGGCGAATTGCCTGTCGATATGTCGTTCGCACAGCTGCGTTCGGTCTCCACGATCCACTGTAAATATCTGCAGAACATGGGCGTCCATGCGTCGATGTCGATCTCCATTCTGATCGACGGTGAATTGTGGGGATTGATTTCTTGCCATCACGATAGCCCTAAGGTCGTGCCGATCCCGCTCCGGATTGGCGCCGAACTTTTCGGACATTATTTCTCGCTGCAGATTTCGGTAGCGGAGCGCCGCGCGCACATTGTTGCATCAGGACTAGCCCGCGAACGGCTAGACAAGATTCTGTCCGGGCTGTCGGTCGATGAAACGCTGCTCGAAGGGCTGCGCGAGCATCTAGATAGCTTCGGCGAATTGTTCGATTGCGACGGGGTCGGCCTCTGGGCTGAAAACGAGTGGGCCGCCCGCGGTGCGGCGCCCTCGGAAGATGAAGCGCTCGAATTGGTTCGTTACCTTGCTGGCGAAGAGCAGGAACATCCCCGCTCTGCTTCGTCCCAGCTGGCATTGTGGCATACTCAGGATCTGCGCCATCTCACCGGGCAGGTCAATTTTGGCAAAAGTGTGGCCGGCGTTATCGCAATCCCGCTGACGTCGATGCCCCGCGACTATCTGCTCATCTTTCGCAGCGAAGAAGCGCATGAGATCGAATGGGCGGGTAAGCCGACGAAACTCGTCATCGACACGGACGAAGGCCAGCGCTTGACCCCGCGTGGAAGCTTCGAAACTTGGCGCGAGGAAGTGCGAGGGCAAAGTCGTCCCTGGACCGAAACAGACCTGACCGCTGCCGATACGGTGCGGACATATCTGCGTGACGTTTTTTTGAAGCAGAATGAGATCACGGCGGAAGCGCGCGGGCATCTCGATCGCCGTCGGCGAATACTCAATGACGAGCTTAATCACCGTGTAAAAAATATCATCACGCTTATCAAATCCATCGCGGTACAGACCGGCGTTCATGCAGATTCAGTGGCGGGTTACTCTCAGTCACTCGAAGGCCGCCTGCGTGCGCTTGCCTTTGCGCACGACCAGTCGCTGAGCGCAGCGGAGGGCGGAGATCTTGAGACGTTGTTCGAGGCGGAGGCGGCACTGCATCGCTATGGTCCTGAAACCGATCGCGTCGTCGCGTCGGGCGCGAAGGTCCGGCTTAAAGACCGTGCGTTCGGCACACTGGCCTTGGTCATCCATGAGCTGATGACTAACGCAGCGAAATATGGCGCCTTGTCGGAATCCGCAGGACGTCTGGAAATCAGTTGGACGTATTCCGAAACCGATGGCTGCGAGATTCGCTGGACAGAGACAGGCGGTCCGCTGACAATTGCGCCCAATCGTCAGGGGTTTGGTTCCAAACTGATCCAGAATACGATGGTATACGATCTTGGCGGCAAGGTCGAACTCGATTATCTGCAAAGCGGTCTTGCCGCCCGGCTTGTCATTCCGCCCAAATTCGCCTCGCTGGTGGTTGAAGACAACACAGCGGTCGCTCAAGAAACAGCAGAAACGACGACAGAATCGCCAGCGGTCAGCCTTGAGGGAATTTCGATCCTTCTGGTCGAAGATCAGTCTTTAATCGCGCTCGACACCGAAGAGCTTCTTCGCCAGCTCGGCGCCAAGGAAGTGCGACTTTCGCCTGACGCAGAGCACGCCATGCGCAGCCTTGGCAATTATAAGCCTGACGCCGCCGTTCTGGACTTCAATCTGGGCGACGAGACATCAGAGAGGATTGCCGACCATCTTTTGGCGGTCGGCATTCCTTTCGTATTCGCCACCGGATATGGCGACAGCGTGATGATCCCTGAACATTTGCGCGATGTCCCGGTCGTGCGAAAACCCGCAGGCGCAAAAAATCTTGCTCAGCGTTTGGTAGAGGCAGGAATGAAACTTGGTGGGGATGCCTAGAGCCGGAGCCGGTCGGTGTTCCTTTTGTGTGGCGCTGCCAATCAGGCCGCCAAGGCTAGTGGAACGGCTGTGGAAATGGCGTCGACTAGCTGGTCGGTATGAACTTCGAAACTGACCAGGCTCATCGATCCAAACGCAGTTGAAAGCGCCGTGACGGCAGCATCGCGGCCACACGCCATGAGAACGCGGCTGACCTTCCCCCGGCAGTCCCTCGCTCATACCGAGAGTCCAGCGGTTAAATACGATGGCCCGGACGCCTGCACAAGCGCGTCGGGCATCATGCTCCCGCTGATTAATCTTGAAGGACCCACCACCTGCTTATCTGACGGCCCGATAGCTAGGCGACCGGAACAAGCAGCGGTCCAAGTAATTGTAGGACAGCTGGACTTTTGCTCAGTCACTCTGTGAACCTGCAATGCCGGTAATTTTTAACGAGATTACCGGCATTTTTTTGGGCTTACCGGACTTCGCTCGTCAGCAGAGCCGCGTCGCTTCTGTCCTTAGGCCAAGGACCCATTGATTCGCCGCCGCGGATGCGATTCATGCTTCGTAAGGAGACTGGGCATGAGTGACTTATATTGGCTGACAGACAAGCAAATGGCACGTCTGTCACCAATCGTGCTCGAAGAACCGATCCGGAAACGATGCTCATTCAGAAGTTATCCACAGCTTATGCAACGGCTCATCTCCCACGACAATCGGCCTACCCCATTCTCATTTCGAACCATTTTGCATCGCACCAGCTTAAGCAAAATTGGTTGGATTCTTTGGTTTCAATACGAGTAAGACTTAAAACTAATTCTATATTTCAATAGGTTAAATGGGCTGACATCGCCATGTCTCCCCGACCATTTCATAGCAATCATTGTACCATGGTGCTCTGAATCGGGTCTCTGCTCATACCGGAAGCACGTTACGCATCGCTACACCCATAGCTTGCGCCATCCAGTGCCTCACATTCGTCTCCAGCTTCCCCATCAGCCCGTCTGCGAGAGCAGCCGCGAACGATTCTGGCAGGCATTGTCGCAAGGTCGTTATCACACGGCAATGCAATTATCTCGGCGCCGATCGCCCAAAGATAGAAATCGAACTGCATCCATGCGCCAGGTCATTACTGAGAACTAAGAATAATTTTGAATGCCAGGATCGCATTTGGGAAACGCAGAAAACCGGCACTTTTTGAGAATAGAACCTGCAACACAATAGAAATACAAATTTCCGCAACGTTCGCGTCACCAACAAGACCGAAAAGCGTCACATCCCCCGCTTAGCGGCAACGCGACACAGTTGCCATCAGGGGGCCACTCATGAAATTGCCGCACAACACTCGTTTTCCCGATCGTCATGGAGCCGGCCTCGCCGCTTTGACACTCGGACTGTTTATGGCATCGCCTGCATTTGCAGCCGCTGCCGATACTGCGAGTGCGCCAACTACTTCACAGACCGCTGACGAGGCGCCGTCCAACGGCATTGCCGAGGGTGCTGATATCGTCGTCACCACAACGGTCGCCAACGAAATTGCACCCGTTACCGCCTCTCTTCAGACGATCGAGCCGCAGGCGATCGTCTCACGATCGTTCATCGAGGATTCGCTGCCGGCAACGGCGGATTTCAACCAGCTTGCCCTCATCACGCCGAGCTTCTCCACCAGCGGTGGGGGTGGCGGCATGGGGATCAGCGAATCCTCAGGGCGTCTTCGCGGCTTTCAGGACGGCGAATACAACATCACCTACGATGGCGTGCCGTTCGGCGATTCCAACGATTACACACACCATTCCAACACATTCTTTCCGTCGGACACAATCGAGACCGTGGTGGTCAACCGCGGCCCCGGCAATGCAGATAATCTGGGCGATGCGACGTTCGGCGGTACGGTGAACCTCTACTCACGCGAAACGCGTGAGGACGCCAGCGCCTCGCTGCGCGCGCAGTACGGCTCGTTCAATACATGGATGCTGCGCGGCCTGTTCCAGACCGGATCGATCGACAAGCTGGGCGGCACGCAGATGGTGCTGGGTGGGCAGTACGTCGATACCGACGGCCGCCTCACCTACTCCCCCTATCACCAGCTGAACCTGTTCGGAAAGGCCGTGATTCCGATCGGGTCGAGCGCGAAGCTGACGCTGCTCTCGACCTACAACAAAAACCACTTCAACCAGCCTGACGACGATGGCATCACACTGGCGCAGGAAGCCGAATACGGCAAGAACTACCAGCTGAACGACGACCCGACCTCGACCCAGTACTACAAGTATAACTACACCAACAAGAGCACCGACTTCGAGGTCGCCAAGTTCGAGGCGGATATCGCACCCGGCACGAAGCTGGAGAACCGCGCCTACACCTTCCACTACAACAACTCGACCCTGTCAGCCGAAGACTCGACCGGAACCGACAAACTCAAGACCTACGATTCCGAAGGCAACAAGATCTCCGGCGACATTCCCGGCTACACCAAGCTCAACAGCTACCGCGTCTGGGGCGATATCCTGAAGACGGCGGTCGATTTCGGCCCGGCTACGCTGACGGCAGGCGGCTGGCTGTACTGGGAAAACACCTCGCGCAAGCGCTACGACTATGACCTTACCGCCGGTGGTCCGGCGGCGGGGGCGTACAACTATGCCGAGGACAGCGATCCGGCCTACATCGACTATGATCAGAACTCGTCGAGCAATCAGGCGCAGGTCTTCGCCCAGCTGGAAGTGCGCCCGACCTCGACGATCAAGATCACGCCCGGCTTCAAGCACATGGAGATCACCCGCGAAGTCGATGCGCTGGTGAACCAGAAAACGCAGGAGCCCGCGCATTTCTCGGAAAGCTGGAGCGCGAACCTGCCGTTCCTGACGGTGAACTGGCAGCCCACCGAACGGCTCGCGTTCTATGCCGAATATGCCAAGGGTTTCCTCGCCCCGCCGCTCGACGTGATGCAGGTTCAGGATCCCTCGCTCAATACCGTGAAGCCGCAGAAATCAACCAACTACCAGACCGGCTTCGTCTTCCACGGATCGCACCTCTCGGTCGACGCCGACATCTATTACATCGACTTCTCGAACAAGCTGAACGACATGAAGGTCGATGGCGAAACCATCTACTACAATGAAGGCGGCGTGACCTATAAAGGCGCGGAAGGTCAGATCACCTACGCGTTTGACAAGCATCTGGCCGTGTTCGCCAATGCCTCGCGCAACTTCGCCAAGTCGAACGAGACGCATCTGCAGATCGCCAATGCCCCGTACATGACGGCGGCAGCGGGCGTGATATACAAGCAGGGCCCCATCCGTGCCTCGATCATCGACAAGGTTGTGGGCGCGCAATACGCCGATGACGACCAGCCCGCCGATTACCGCATCGCCGGCTACAACACGACGATCATCTCGGCAGGTTACGACTTCGGTCCCTTCGCCGTGCAAGGCACCGTTTCCGACCTGTTCAACTCCCGCGCCGTCACCGACATTTCGATCAACGACGGACCGACCGATGACCAGTACAAATTCCTCGCCGGTCGCGAATGGAGCGTGAGTCTGCTGGCAAAGTTCTGATGACCTCTCAGGGGCAGGCGCGATATATCCCACGCCTGCCCCTTTGTTCCTATCGCTCGCGCAGGGCTTCCTTCGCCTTGTTGATCGGTTTCATCAGGTACTGGAGCACGGTCTTGCGGCCGGTGCGTACTTCCACGCTGGCAACCATGCCCGGCATGATCGCGTGCTCGCGCCCATCCTTCGTGCGCAAGCTGGAGCGTGCCGTGCGGACATAGACACGATAATAGACCTGATCGCGATGCACCTCGTCCTGAAGCGTATCGGGCGAAATGCGATCCACCGTGCCTTCCAGCGTTCCGTAGATCGAAGGATCGTAAGCGGTGATCTTGACTGTCGCGGGCTGGCCCGGACGGATAAAGGCAATATCGCGCGGCGACATGCGCGCTTCGATCAGCAATTGCTTCTCCAGCGGCACGATCTCCATCAGCGAGCCGCCCGGCTGGATCACGCCGCCGATGGTCGTCACTTCCAGATTTTTCACAATGCCGTGAACCGGCGAATAAAGCGTGGTGCGATCAAGCTGATCCTGTCGACCATCTATGACCTCTCGCACCTGATCGAGTTCCGCGCGAGCCTTGGAATAATCGCCACTGGCATCGATCACGTACTGGTTGCGCAGCGAGTCGAGCTTGGCCTGGATCTCGTTCTTCTGGCGCTGCAACTGGATGATCTCGACCTTGTTCGCCGCCCCCAGATCGACGAGAGGCTCGGTCATCGTCAGTTGCCGCTGCGTAAGTGCGAGGCTCTCGCGCAGGCTGGCCGTGGCGACGGCAAGGTTCTGGCGGCGCGATCGCATCACTTCCATCTCGCGGGCAACCAGACCGGGCGTGGCGCGCACATCCGCCGGGAATTGCGGGCTGCCGCCACTGATCTCCGCCTCCAGCCGCGCCGAAGTGGCCTCCAGCGCCCGCGCCTTCGCCTCGGCCTCGCCCAGCATCGAACTGAAGCGCGCCTTGTCGAGCGTCGCCAGCTTCTCGCGCGGACTGACGATATCGCCTTCGTGGACGAAGATGCCGTTGACGATCCCCCCCTCAAGGCTCTGGATCACTTGCGAGCGCGACGGCGGCGTGACCTTGCCGGGGCCGGTCGCCACTTCGTCGAGCACACCGAAATAGCTCCAGACCAGAAACGCCAGCACGCCTGCGGAGAGCACGGGGATGATCCGCAGGCGCCCGATCCAGCGCAGCCAGCGGCTCTCCTGCTCCTGCGCCGTGAGCCCTTCGAGCAGGTGCGTGTACGTACCATCGCCGAAATAGCCGCTCATGCGCGTTTCTCCCGCAGGGCAGCAGGCCCCGATAGGCTGGCCATGACCTGATCGCGCGGCCCCTCGAGCACGATTTTCCCGCGATCGAGCACGACAATCCGGTCGACGAGTTCGAGCAGCCCCGGCCGGTTGGTGGTAACAACAAGCGTCCGCGCGCCCAGCCATTGCCGCAAGTTGGCGACCAGACTGCGCTCTGACATGTCATCCAGCGGCGCGGAGGGTTCGTCGAGCAGCACGATGTTCGCCTCGCGCAACAGCGCGCGCGTCAGCAGCAAGGTCTGCCGCTGACCGCCCGACAGGCCCACGCCGCCTTCCTGCAACAGCAGGTCCAAGCCTTCGGGCTGGTTCTGCACGAGGCCGATGCCGCCCGTGACGGCAAGCGCGTGCAGGATCTTCTCGTCGCTGGCGCCTGGCGCGCCGATCAGCAGGTTCTCTCGGATCGTGCCGAGGAACAACTGCGCCCCCTGCCCGAGATAGGCGATGTCGCGCCGCACGTCCGCCGGGTTGATCAGCGAGAGCCGGGTATTATCGAGCAGCAGGTCGCCCCCGGTCGGCCGCGCCAGCCCCGCCAGCAGTCTCAGCATCGTGGATTTACCGGCACCGATCCGCCCCAGCAGCGCCACGCGCTCTCCGGTACGCAGCGCGAAGCTGTCGATCGAGAGCACTTCCGGGCTTTGCTCGTCATAGGCATAGCGCACGCCGGTCATGTCGAAATTGCCTGACAGCACGGGGCGTCGCAGCAGACCAAGGTCGGGATCGTGGTCGACCGGCCTTGCGAAGAGGTCTTCAAGGCCCATGACAGCGATCTTCGCATTCTGCCAGCGCGTGAAAATCTGCCCAAACGGCACGAACAGCACCAGCGCCCGGCTGGTCAAAATCGAGCAGGCGATCAGCGCGCCCATCGTCATGTCCCCGTCCATCACCTTGAACGCGCCGGCCACGATCACGGCGGTATAGGCCAGTTGTTGCAGGGTCTGCGTCCAGTTGACGAACAGCGCGGACCAGAAGCGCTGCTCAGCCCCCACGCGGGTTCCCGTCAGTGAAAGGCGCTCCCACATCGACTGAAAGCGCGGTTCGGCCTGCGCCATCTTGATCTCGTCGATCCGCTCGATCGATTCGACAAGGATCGCATTGCGCAGCGCGCCTTCACGCATCCCCTCCCCGGCCAGCCGCGCCAGCGGGCGTTGCAGCAACAGGCCCGGAACGACGATCAGCACGGCGGCCGCCACCAGCACGAAGGTCAGTTGTCCCGCCAGCAGCGCGAACAGGATCAGGAACAGACCGATGAACGGCAGGTCGATCAGCGCGGAAATCGTCGTGGAGGTCAGCATCTCGCGGATCTGCTCGATCTCGCGCAACTGGGCGATCAGGGCTCCGGTGGAGCGGGGCCGGGCATCGGAACGCAAGTCCAGCGCACGGGCAAATATGCGCGAGGACAGCTCGATGTCCGCGCGCCGCCCGATCCGGTCGACCAGCTGGACGCGCGCGGTGCGCAGCATCAGTTCCACCACAAGGGCAATGCCGGTGCCCAGCGCCAGCACCCAGAGCGTGGGGATCGACTGTGCCGGAACCACCCGGTCCCACACCTGCATGGCGAACAGCGAGGTCGCAAACGTCAGCAGGTTGCCGAAGACCGACCCGATCATCACTTCGCCATAACCGCGCCTGTCCCTGGCGATAATGTCGCGAACCCACGAGCGCGCAGGTGCACGCAGAAACTCCTCCAGCCGGGCATCGCGCGACCGGCTGGACAGTGGCTCGACAAAGCCCACCCGGCCACTCGCCATCGGGGCGAAAGTGGAGATCGGCAGGCTTATCGGCGTATCGCTGCCGGTACCTGTGATCTGCACACGGACAGTCTCGGCATCGCGCCCGAACAGGATCGCGGCCTTGCCGTCGCTCAACTCGATCACGCAGGGCATGAGCAGCACGGGCACGCCGTCCAGCGCCATGGCTGCGAACTCCAGCGAAAGGCCGGAGCGGCGCGCGGCGGACACGAGATTGCTCTCCAGCGTACCCCCCGAAGCCCAGTGCAATCGCCCTTCCAGCTCATCCGCACTGGCCGGAACACCCTTGATCGAGGCGATCCGCGCAATGGCCGCCGCCCAGGCCTGCGCCTTGATGGTATCGTGGATCACGGCCCTTCCTCTCCCTGATCGAGCCGGGCCGGAAGGCCCAGCGACGGACGCAGCGTGCCGTTCAGATTCTCGAACCGGACGCGGGCCTCCATGATGTCGTATTCGGCAGCGATGCGTGCGCTGGAGGCGCGGAACACTTCCAGCTGTGTATTGAGCAGTTCGGTCAGCGTGCGCTTGCCCAGCTTGTATTCCTCGAAGAAGATGCGCGTGGCCGTGACCGCCTGATCCTCCTGCCGGGCATAGGTATCGATGCGAAGCTGACCGGCCCGGATTTCCTGCTGCGCCGTAAGCGCCTTGCCGCGCGCCTCGATCACGGCGGTGTCCTGCACGGCCTCGGCAGCGCGCTGGTCCTCGCGCGCGGCCTCGACCTGATAGCGCTGCCCGCGCCGGTAAAGATCGCCGCTGACCGTGACGACCGCCGTGAACGCGTTGTCGCGCGTGTTGTAGGTATAGTTGTTGCGCGTGTAGCCCAGTTGCAGGCCCAGCTTGGGGTAGCGCTCGGCCTGCGCCTGCCCGACTTTCGCCTTGGCGGCATTCGCGGCATCGCCTGCGGCGATCACTTGCGGGAGCGTGTCGTAATCGGGTTCCTCGTCCGCCGGTTCGAAGCGCGAGATAATCGCGGCAGGGTCGGCATAATGGCTAGCCGTCCCGCCGATAAGATTGGCCAGCGTGGCCCCCGCCATCGCCAGCGAGGTGCGGGCCTGGATCGCATCGGCACGCGCCCCATCGACGCGCACGTCGGCCAGCATCAGATCGGACTTGTCCGAAACCCCGGCATTCACCCGCATGGCGATCAGTTCGCGCAAGAGCGCCAGTTCGCCGACCTGCCGCTCTGCCTCCACCGCAAGGACATCGAAACGGCGCACTTCCAGAAAGGCCAGCGCGCCCTGCTCCGCAAGTTGGTCGGCAGTTGCCTCCCGCTCGTACCAGCGCTGCGCAGTGGTGGAACGGGCCGCGCCGATCTCGCCCCTGCTTCGCCCGAAATCCCATACCTGCTGCTGTACGTAAAGCGTCGGCCCGGCGATATTCTCATTGAGCCCGGAGGCGTTCGCACCGGACAGCATATGCGGACCAAGATTGGCCTGATAGGATACCTGCGGATACCAGGCGGACCGGGCCGCGCCGAGATCCGCCTTGCCGCGCGCCAATGTGGCACTCGCCTGAGCGATCTGCGGATGTCGCTCCAGTGTCAGCGCGACCGCCGTGGCGATATCGAGGTTGGCGGGCACTCCTGCGGAACGTAACGGATCGGCAGGAAGAGACGCTTCACTCTCATTCCGGTCAGGATCGATCGGCGCCTCATCCCCATTGGGCAAGGGCGCCGGATCGGCGACAGCGGCCATCTGGCTGACTTCCACCGGTGGAAGTTCGCCCTTGTCTTGCGCTGCCCCCACGCCTGTCTGCATTCCCGAAACGACAGCCAGCAGGCCGCCCACCACATCCCGCCAGCCTCGCGCCATAAGGCCCTTTCATCTGTCCGTTGCCTCGCCGTGCCTCGCCTCGCCTCGCCTCGCCTCGCCTCGTCCGCTCACGTCACCGCCAGCACAGGATGATCGACGTAGATGTTCGTCGTCCCGAGCGTGTAGTGATTGTAGGCTTCCCCGCCGACGATGGTCTGGCCCTGGAAGACCGCGCCGGTCATCGTCACCTGATCGCTGCCGTCCCCCAGCACAGTCAGCGCATGGTTGCTGTCCGTCGCCCGCAGAATACCGGCCTCGGTCAGTGTGATCTGGCGCCCGGCATCGCCGGTGCCGAGGTCGATCCGCTCGATATTACGAATGTTGTTGACCAGATCGAGATTGAGCACCGGCCCTGTACCCGAAGCGATGAGCAGCGTGTCCGTGCCTGCTCCGCCATCGATCAGAGTGTCCGCCGCATCGTAGACCAGTGTGTCGTTGCCATTGCCCCCGTTCAGGGTATCGGCTCCGGCACCGCCGCGCAGCAGATCGTCGCCATCGCCGCCGTTCAAGGTATCGTTTCCGGCAAAACCGTAGAGCCGGTCATTCGCCGCCGTGCCGGTCAACGTGTCGTTGCCGCTGGTGCCCTGATAGATGTTGCTGGCGCCGCTGGTATTGAGAAGGCTGGCATCCAGCAAACTGCTGACAGTCGTCGTGCTCGACAGGTTGGTGGTGTCGTAGGCGGTTATCGAGGTCGCGTTGAGCACGTCGAGGCTGACCAGCGAGGTGCTTTGCTGAAAGTGGACCGTCGCCAGCAGTTCGTTGACCGCGAGGTTATCGATAACCCCGCCGCCGACTGCCGTGATGGTGAGCGTCGATGACGGCGCAAGCACGCCCAGGAAGCCCGAATTGTTGCTCACTCCGATCTGCAAACCGAGTTCTGCCGCCAACGCGGCAGACGCCGTAAGGGTATAGGCCCCCAGCGAAACCGACAGCAGCGGCGCATAGGATACCACCACCCGCTGCAGGTTGTTGTTCACGTCCGCCGCGCTCAGCGACTGCGAGGACAGGTCGATCAGGTTCAACGCATTGAGCCCGACGAGACCGAGCAGCGATGAACTGCTTGCCTGCACCACCGGCGCAGTCGCCGGAATGCTGGTGATCGTGATGCCCTGCGACGTGGTATTGCCAATGTTGCCCGCCGCATCGACAACGCGCGCGGCGATGGTATGCGAACCCGTGGTCAAGGTTCCAGGACCGTAGAACCAGCTCGTTCCCGATGCGCTGGCATTCACCCACGTTCCGCCATCGATCTGGACTTGCACCGTATCGCCGGACGTCAACGCGGATCCCAGCGAACCGCTGATCGTGGGGCTGTTATCCTGCGTACTCCAGTCACCGACCGTTCCGGTATCGGTGTAGAGCATCGTGATCGCAATCGTGTTGGCTGGCGCTGTGTGGTCGAGCGTCATTGCATAGGTGTTGGAAGCCGCGCTGGCATTGCCCGCAGTATCGACTGCAACGGCTGTGAAACTGTGGCTTCCATCCGACAGCGCAGCACCGGGCGTGAAAGTCCACGCGCCCGAGACATTGGCAGTCGCCGAACCGATGGAAACGCCGTTGTCATAAATCACCAGCGAAGCATTGGCCGGCGCTGTCCCTGTCAGTTGCGGCAACGTGTCGTTCGAGGAACCGCCATTCGCCACCACGCCGGTATTCAGCGGCACATCATCGACGATACTGGTGATGACCGGTACGGCAGGCGCCGTCGTATCCACAGTGATCGCATACGTGTTCGACACCGGACCGGTGTTTCCGGCGGCATCGGTCGCTCTTGCCGTGAAGCTGTAACTCCCCTCCGCAAGAGCCGAGGCTGGCGTAAAGCTCCAGTTGCCGCTGGCATCGACGACCGCGCTGCCGACCGAAACACCGTTGGCAAGGATCGTCAATGTCGAGCCCGCTTCACCGGTGCCGCGCAATAACGGCAGCGTATCGTTGGTGACGCCGCCAGTCGCAACGGTGCCCTGCACGGTCCCGACATCATCCGTCACGCTGGCGATAACCGGAGCAGCCGGGGCGGTCGTATCCACGCGGATCGCGAAAGGCGAAGACGCGGCGCTGACATTGCCTGTGGCATCCGCCGCCCGGATCGTGAAACTGTGGCTGCCATCTGCCAAAGCGGTCGTCGGCGTGTAGGTCCAGACGCCCGAGGCATTGGTCACCGCGGTTCCGATCAGCGAACCGTTATCGTAGATGGAAACGGTGGAATTCGACTCGGCCGAGCCGGTCAGGGCCGGTCGTGTATCATCGGTCGCAGCACCGTTTGCCAGCGTGCCCTGCACGCCCCCGACGTCGTCCGCAACACTAGCGATAGAGGGCACCAGCGGCGCAGTGGTATCAACCGTTATCGAGTAGGTGTTCGAGGTGCTGCTCAGGTTGCCTGCCGCATCGCGTGCGGTAGCGGTGAAAGCGTGCGATCCCTCCGCAAGCTGGCTGGGCGGCGTGTAAGTCCATGCGCCGGATGCATTCGCGGTGGTCGTGCCCAGCAGCGCACCGTTGTTGTAGATCGACACGATGGAATTTGCCTCGGCGGTGCCGGCCAGCAGCGGTGCGGCGTCATCGGTCGTGCCGCCGCTGGAAACAATGCCTTGCGACGTGCCCACATCATCCGTGGCGGAAACGATCACCGGGGCGACAGGGGCAGTGGTATCCACGGTCAGGTTGAAAGGCGACGTGGCGGCACTCTGGTTGCCGACGGCATCGCTGGCGCGAACGGTCAACGCGTGTGCCCCGGCAGCAAGGTCAACCGATGGCGTGAAGGTCCATGCCCCTGCTGCGTTCGCCGTGGTCGTGCCAATGGCAGCACTGCCGTCGTAGACCGTGATCGTGGCATTGGCTTCGGATGTGCCGGTCAGCGTCGGACGAGGATCATCCGTGACGCCGCCGTTGGACAGAGGGCCTTGCGTTGCCCCGACATCGTCACTGACAGCCGTGACCGCCGGAACCACCGGAGCTGTGGTGTCCACCGTCACGCTGTAAGTGTTAGATGTCGGCCCGACATTGCCTGCACTGTCGGTCGCCGTCGCCGTGAAGCTATGCGTACCGCTTCCCAGCGCCGTTGCCGGTGTGAATATCCATGCGCCGGAAACATTGGCAGTCGCAGTGCCGATCACGATGCCGCCATCGTAGATCGTCACCGTCGCGTTGGCTTCGGCAGTGCCGCTCAGTGTCGGAGTGGCATCGTCGCTTGCGCCCCCCGATGCCACGGTGCCTTGAATCGGGCCCACATTGTCGCTGGCACTGGTAATCACCGGCGCAACCGGCGCAGCCGTATCTATGGTCAGGCCATATGTGTTGGAGGCGGAGCTGACATTGCCGAGGGCATCCGTGCTGATCACCGTGAAGGAATGCGAGCCGGTTGCCAGGGGCAGCGTGGGCGTAAACGTCCAGGCACCCGAAGCATTGGCAGTCACCACCCCCAGCACCGAGCTGCCATCCCGGATCGTCACGATCGAATTGGCTTCTGCTGTACCTGTAAGCGTCGGCGTTGTGTCATTCGTTGCCCCGCCTGTGGAAACGCTGCCGGTCACGGGCGTCACATTATCGCTGGCATTGACGATCACCGGTGTCGGGGGCGGCGCACTATCGACGCTCTGCGTACTCGGCGACGAGAGATTCCCCGCTGCGTCTTCAGATCGTGCGGTTACAAGAGTGCCGTCGGGCAGCGGCGTGGCGGGCGTATACGCCCAGTTGCCAGCTGTATCGACCGGCACCACGGCTTCGGGCACACCATCGCCGGTGAAGTCCAGATTGACCAGTGAATTGGGCTCCGCCGTCCCCGAAAGCGTGCTTCCATTGGTGGGGGAGATCGTCGGCGCAGCCGGTGCAGCCGTATCGACGTTGAGAGCTACGGGCGAGCTGTTGAGGCTTTCCAATCCATTCTGGGCAGCTGTCGCGGTAAAGCTGTGCGCGCCATCGGTCAGCGTTGGCGTGTAGCTCCAGTTGCCTGCACTGTCCGCCGTGGTGGTTCCGATCGGCACGCCCAGATCGTATATGGTGATCGTCGATAGCGGGTCCGCCGTACCGGAAAGCTCGGGCATGGCATCGTCGGTCGCCCCCCCACTGGAGACGGGCCCCTGCGCGGTTCCCACGTTGTCAAAGATGGTGGGCGTCGACGGGACGGACGGCGGCGTCGTGTTTATGCCGTCATCGACCACTTCACTGTCCGGCGGCGAGACATTTCCTGCCGCATCCACTGCGACTGCCGAGACCGTGGTTCCATCGGGCAGCGCGGGACTTGCCGTGACGCTCCAACCTCCGAAACTGTCCACCGTGGTCGTGTAATTGGGCGTACCGTTACCGTCGGTATCGACCTGGATGATCGCGCCCGGCTCTCCCGTTCCTGCTATCGTGATGCCGTCAGTGGGGAAAAGCACCGGGGCCGCTGGCGGCGCCGTGTCGACCGTGATCGCATAGGCGTTCGAGGTCACGCTGACATTACCTGCACTATCGGTCGCCGTCACGGTAAAGCTGTAGCTCCCCTGCGCAAGCGTCGGTGTGAAGGACCAGTTGCCGCTACCATCGGCCGCCACCGTGGCAAGCGCCGTGGTGCTGGCGTTGGCATAGAGGCTGACAAGCGCGCCTGCCTCTGCCGTGCCGGTGATCGTGGGCGTCGTGTCGTTGGTCGCCCCGCCACTGGCCACGTTGCCGGTCTGCGGCGCGGCATTATCGCTGACGTTCGCGACCACCGGTGTTGCAGGAGCGCTGGTATCGATGCTGAAGGCGAAGGCAGGCGAAGATGCACTGCCGGTGTTGCCGGAAGGATCGGTTGCCACGATCGTGATCGCATGCCCGCCGGGGGCAAGCGCTGCAACGGGCGTGAAAGTCCAGTTTCCGCTGCTGTCGGCCAGTGCCGTTCCCAGCACGGTGGCGCCATCCCGCACGGTGACGGTCGCCCCCGCTTCGGCGGTTCCCGTAAAGGTAGGCTGCGTGTCGTTCGTGACTCCACCTGCCGAAACCGCGCCTGTCACCGGTGCCTGATCGTCGTTCACCGCGGCCAGGACCGGGGCAGCCGGTGCAACGGCGTCAACCGTCGCGCTCGTCGGCCCTGAAACATTGCCCGCAGGATCTTCCGCCCGCACGCTGACCACGACGCCGTTACCCGGATTGGTCGGGAAGTTATAGCTCCACGCGCCGGTGCCATCGACGGTTACCGTCGCATCGACAGATCCGTTGTTACCAACGTCGATCAGCACGCTCGCCCCGGCTTCTGCCGTTCCCGATATCTGGCTGCCCCCGGCACGGACGACAACCGGCGCGCCCGGCGCGGTCGCATCGATGGTGAAGCTGTAGGTATTCGAGGGGCCACTGGTCACGCCCGCCGCATTCACGACAATTGCGGTTATGCTGTGTGCGCCCTCGCCAAGCGCAGCACCGTAGCTCCAGTTGCCGCTGGCATCGGCATTGGCCGTCCCCAGAAGCGCTCCGTCAGCATAGACCCGAAGCACGGCATTCGCAGCTGCCGTGCCTGCGATCAACGGCGAGGTATCGTTCGTCAGGCCACCTGCAGGAACCGTGCCGACATGGTCGGTGGCGTCATCGGTCACACTCGTGATTGTGGGCGCCGCCGGCATCGAAGTGTCGATGGTGACGGAATAGACATTCGATGCCGCGCTCACCGCGCCAGCCGCATTGGTTGCGATCGCCGTGAAATTGTGCGGCCCACCCGATACCGGGGAAGTTGGCGTTAGGCTCCAAGCCCCTGCGCTATTGGCTGTCGCCGTGCCGATCAGCGTCGCGCCGTCATAAACGGCAATCGTCAGGTTCGCGCCCGAGGTTCCTCCCAGCACCGGGAGCGTATCGTCGCTTGTTCCTCCCGAGGCGACATCACCCTGAGCGGGCCCGACGTCATCTGTGAGTGAGGTGATGACCGGGGCGGGCGGAATGGCCGTATCCACCGTCACCGTATATGCCACAGACACCGGGCCGCTGTTGCCGGCCGCGTCGATCGCACTTGCCGTGAAGGCGTGCGAACCGGTCGCCAGCACAGTCGCGACCGGGAAGGTCCAGTTGCCGGAGGCATTGACCGCGGCGGTGCCAAGCGAAGTGCCATTATCGAAGATCGTAACGGTCGAGCCGGGCTCCGCCGTGCCAGTGAGCACCGGCTGCGTATCATTGGTACCGCCGCCGTTTGCCACTGTTCCCGTCTGAGGCGCCACGTCGTCAAGGACGCCGGTTATGGCGGGTGCCAGCGGTGCGGTGCGATCGACCAGCATGCTCGTTGGCGCGGACGTATTTCCTGCGGTATCGGTCGCTGTTGCAATCACCCGAGTACCATCGAGAAGCTGAACCGGCGGCGTGTAGGTCCACAGACCCGATCCATTCGCCACGACGCTGGTGTCGGCCACACCGTTCCCGTCCAGGTCGAGATTGACGGTCGCCCCGGCTTCCGCAGTTCCCGTCAGCGTCGTGCCACTGCTCGGCTGGATGGTGGGCGCAGCCGGAGCCGTCACGTCGATCCGCAGAGTGAACGGCCCAGAACTGGCGCCGACGTTTCCTGCGACGTCGGTGGCATAGGCCGTAATCGCGTGCGGACCTTCGGCCAGTGCCATCGTGGGCGTAAAAGTCCATGCCCCACCGGCACCAGCCAGCGCGGTTCCAAGGACGGTGGCACCATCGCTGATCGTGACCGTCGCGCCCGGTTCGGTCGTACCGGTGAAAGTCGGCAGGACGTCATCGCTGACACCGCCGCTTGCGACGGGCCCCTGGACCGTACCGGCGTTATCCAGTGCAGCTGTAATGACGGGCGCTGCGGGCGCCTGCGTATCGACGGTGAACGCGAACGGCGCGGTCGTCGGGCTCTGCGTTCCGCTGGCATCGGTGGCATAGGTGGTGAGGACGTGCGGCCCGCCCGCCAGGGCGACGGCAGGCATCAGGCTCCAGCGCCCGGTCGCATCGACCGGTGCGGTTCCGATCGAGGCCCCGTCGATCAGGACCGTGACGACCGTGCCCGGCGATGCCGTTCCCGAAAACGATGGCAGTACATCGTCGGTCATACCGCCCGGCTGAACCGGTCCCTGCACGCTCCCAGCGTCGTCCAGCACCGCGCCAACGGTAGGCGCAGCCACGGTCGGAGAGGTGATCGCCAGCGCATAGACGGAAGAAGCCGGGCTGACATTGCCAGCCGTATCGGTCGAGGTCGCGGTGAAGCTGTGCGGCCCCACGGCAAGCGGGGAGGTGGGCGTAAAACTCCAGTTTCCCACCCCATTGGCAAGGGCCGTGCCGAGCAGGCTCGTCCCGTCATAGATCGAGACACTGCTGCCGGGCTCCGCACTCCCGCGCAAAAGTGGACTGGCATCATCGCTAGAACCGCCTGAGGCGACCAGCCCCTGAACCGCGCCGAAGTCGTCGAGAGCCGAGATGATCGAAGGCGCACTAGGCGCAGAGGTATCGATGTTCAGGCTGAATGGCGATGTCGCCGGGCTCACATTGCCCAGGGCGTCGCTTGCCGTGGCCGTGAACACATGCAAGCCTTGCGTCAGTGGGATCTGTGGCAAGATAGTCCACGTGCCCGCAGGCGTCGCGACTGCAGTGCCCAGCAGCGCTACGCCGTCATACAGCGAAACGAGTGCCCCCGGTTCTGCCGTGCCGGTAAACGTCGGTTGAGTATCGTCGGTATAGGCACCGCTGGCCATCGCCCCCTGCCTGCTGCCGGTATCGTCACTTGCCGACGAAATCGCAGGGGAGGCTGGCGCAGTACGGTCGATCGTTGTCGAGCTTTGCGCAGATGTATTGCCTGCGGCATCGCTGGCAGTGGCGATTACAGTGTCACCGTTGGCAAGCGGATCATCGGGCGTGTACGTCCAACTCCCATCGGATCCCGCCTGTACCGAGGTATCGACCGTGCCATCGCCATCAAGGTCGAGATTGACTGTCGCGCCTGCCTCTGCAGCCCCTGCCAGGCTGTCCCCGTTGCTGGCATCGATCACTGGCGCGGAAGGTGCGGTCGTATCGACCGTAAGCGCGAAGGCACCGCTCGGCTGGCTCTCGTTGCCCTGCGCATCCGTAGACGTGAAGGTCAGCACATGCGGACCTTCCGCCAGCGTGGGGGCAAATGACCAGTTACCCGAAGCATCCGAAGTGGTCGTGGAGATCAGGATACCCTGATCGTAGAGCGACACCGTAACGTCCGGATCGCCCGTCCCGGCGATCAGCGGCATCGTGTCGTCGCTGGCCGCACCGCTGGCAATCTGTCCCTGTATCGATCCCACGTCGTCCGTCACCGCCGTCAGCACGGGGACTGCCGGCGGCGTGCTGTCCAGCGAGGCATCAACCGTACCGCTGGCAGCAGGCGAGGCATTTCCTGCCTGGTCTTGTGCCACCACGCTGACGGTGGTTCCATCCGCCAGCGCCGGATCGAACGAAACGCTCCAGCGACCGTTCGCATCCGCAATCGCAGTCGCGTCAGGCGTTCCATTGCCGTCGCTGTCGACAAGGACGGTTGCCCCTGCTTCTGCCCTGCCACTCAACGTTGCACCATCCGTGGGATTGAGAACCGGGGCTGCAGGCGCGGTATAATCGAACGTTACAGGATAGGCGCTGGAAGGGCCGCTACCCACACCGTACGGATCGAGGGCCGTCACGGTAAAGCTGTGATTGCCCTCTGTCAGGGCAGTGGCCGGCGTGAACGTCCATGCCCCTCCTGCATTCGCCGTCGCGGTGCCGATCGCCGTGCCGTTGTCGAGCACGGTGACGGTCGCCCCTCCCGCCGCGATTCCGCTGAGCGTCGGCCTCGGGTCGTTACTCACCCCTCCTGCCGCGATCTGCCCGATGCCGGCGGCAACATCGTCGGACACCGCATTGATGATCGGCACAACGGGATAATTGGCGTCAACGACCATGCTGGCAGGTGACGAGACATTGCCCGCCACATCGCGGGCCGTCACCTCGACCACGGTATCGTCCGGGATGGTTTGCGCGGGAATGTAGCTCCAGCGCCCGTTGGCATCGGCCTGTACGGTGGCATCCACCGAGCCGTCTCCGTCAATGTCGATATCGACGAACACACCGGCCTGTGCCGTGCCGACCAGCCCGGAACCGTTCGTCGGATCTATAAAGGGAGAATCCGGCGCCTGCGTATCGACCACAAGGTCGAACGCCGAAGAGGCCGCACTGACGTTGCCCGTGCTATCGGTAGCGGTGAACGTCAGCGAATGCGGCCCATCCTCCAGCGGGGGAGATACCTCGAAGCTCCAGGTTCCATCCGGTTGGACAAGCGCTGTACCCAACAACTGCGTCCCATCGTAAATGGAGATCGTCGCCCCTGCCTCCGCGCCGGTGCCGCTCAGCACCGGAGAAGCGTCATCCGTTGCATCGCCACTGGCTAGTGCGCCCTGCACCATACCCTGATCGTCCGTCACGACAGGCCTCGGCACCGGCGGCGGTGTGGTATCGAGCGACTGGTCGACAATCGTCGTCGCGGCGGCGGACACGTTCCCCGCAGCATCCGTTGCCGTGGCGGTAACCGTAGCGCCATCCGCCAGTGCGGGATCGACGGTGACACTCCAGCTGCCGTTATCAGCAGCGGTTGCGAAAAGATCCGCTACGCCGTCACCATCGACATCCACGCCTACCAGAGCGCCCGCTTCTGCCGTGCCGGCGATCGTGGTGCCATCCGTTTCAGCAAGCACCGGTACAGCGGGCGGTGTCAGGTCCACCGTCAGAGTATACGGTGCCGAGGCCGCGCTGGCATTGCCCAGCGCATCGGTGGCCACGATGGTGAAAGCGTGCTCGCCTTCCCCCAGCGGCGTACCAGGTGTGTAGGACCAGTTCCCGTTCGCAGCAGCCGTCACGGTCGCAATCAAAGTGCCGTTATCGTAGATCCCAACGCTGGCCTCCGCCTCGGTCACCCCTTCCAGCGTCGGCGTTGCATCGTCGGTAAATCCTCCCGAAACGACAATGCCCTGGATCGTTCCGGCATTGTCCATGGCATCGTTGACGAACGGCTGAGGCGGTGCGAGCGAATCCGTAACCGTGCTTGCGGGCGGAGAAACGTTCCCCGCCGCATCCACCGCCGTCGCCGTAACGCTCGTCCCATTGGCCAGCGGACTGGGCGGCGTATAGGACCAGTGCCCACTGCTATCCGCCGTCACACTGGCATCGGCCGTTCCGTCGCCGTTGAAATCGAGCCGCACTGTGGCCCCCGGCTCTGCCGTGCCATCGAGGACACTGCCGTTGCTAGGTGCGATCGTCGGCGCGGCAGGCGGCGTCGTGTCGCCCGAAGGCGTACTGCCGCCGCCACTATGCCCGCCACCGCTGGACACCGCGACGATGGCCCCCGCCGCTGCCAGCCCGCCAAGACCGATCAGCAACCCGCTCGACAGCCCTCCCGATACGGCGGAAGAGCTTTCAAGCGGCACCATGGTAAAGTCGACAGGGCTGCTCGAAGTCTCCGCCGGCGCGACGCAGGTCAGGTCCGCCAGATGTGCAAGCCATTGATCTCCGGTCAGGGGATCGGCAAAAGTCACGGGCGTCGCTTCGCTGGTTCCGCAGGCGAAATAGCCATCGAGCCGTACAACGCTGCCATCCGCGAACGAAATTACCAGATCATCGCCATCACGGACCATGCCTGTCACGGTCCCGGCAGCAACGTCGATCCTGACCGCTGCTCCCTGCTCAACCGCAATCGATGTTACGCCATCTCCTGCATGAAGCGTCTTGCTGGCCGATCCTTTTACCTTGCTGGTGATCTCGACGCGCTTGTCCATGGACTGTCTCCCGGTTGGCGGCGACCCACATCCTGCGAGACAAATTTACGTGAGGAAACTTAGACAATACTACCTATAACAATATTGTCCGTCTTTACATTGAACTTAAAATATTTCCTCAATGATATATCATTAATTTATCAATATAATGTGATGTCGCCACTTATCCATCACACGTATGGCTATTTGTTTTCCAAGATATAGCCATTTCACGTCCGAAACAGACAAGAATTTTCAAATTCATGGGAAGCCAATTCCAACAACACGGACACACTTGCCCAGACCCGCGGTCACAGACCTGACAATGCATCCATATCGGAACAGTATAGAAGCATGGTGAGATGCCGATCACGACAGCGGGCAATCATCCAAGCGCTCGACAAAGAAAAGTAGGGCATAGCCAGATCGATACGCCTCAATGCATATCGGCGATGCATGCCTCTCAGGCCGCGATGTTCACATCCCGCAACCCGGCCCGTGCGACTAGGGCCTGCGCCACCGTAATTGCAGGTGACTGTCCATCGATCCGGGGTTTGCCGTCGTGCATCCATGCGATCCCCTGGATGGCATAGGCCATGCGTTCCTTCTGCCATGTGGCATAGGCCCCATGTGCGGCGATGGCGCGATCCACGGCGGCAATCACATCGACGTCCGCGCCGATGACCTCTCCGAAATGCCACATTGCGAAGTTTTCGCAGTCACGCCATGGCGTCCCCGCCACGTCGATGAACAGGCAGGGGCGCGGATGAACGAGGAACTCGTAGACCTGGCTGCTAACATCGCCGACATAGACATCGGCACCGAGCGTATAGGTCATGTCGCAACCACGCTCCGACCCGAGATCCACCCGGATCTGCCCCGGCACGGCCAGCGCCTCCCATTCACGGCGACGGCGTGCACTCCAGCCTCGCGCCATCCGGACATGCGGCGCGATCACCAGGTTATAGCGGCCATCCCGCATCACCGCCTCGGCAAGCCGCTTTCCGAAACGCGGCAAGGAACCGAACTGCTTAGAAAAGTGCGGATTATAGAGAATGGTCTTGCGATCGTTGTCGAACAGACGGGGTCGCTGCGCATGGCATTTGAGCACGGCTGCCAGCTTGACCGGCCCTGCAACAGTGCAACGATCCTCGGGCACCCTGCCGTCGGCCAGCAAGCGATCGCGATCCTTGCTGCCTGCAACGAACACCTCGTCGAAATAGGCGAAACGCGGCTCGAAGCCGACAGCCCGATCCCCTGCGCCATGCGGAATATGCAGGATCGGCGGGCAATCGCGACCTGTGCGTGCAAGAATGGTCGAAGTCCGTTCCGCACACAGGATCACATCGGCCTGAACCAGTCGCGATCGCCACGCAAGCAAGCGCCCGACCTTGCCAACCACTTTACCGATGAAGGACACGCTGCGGGGCAAGGTCATCACCGTGACCCGCAGCATCGGCTCGCCGATCGCTGCAAGGAACGCGCCGAGCGCTCGCGCATCGCGGTGCGAGGGCACGAATATCGTCACCGCACCTGGCAGCAGGCGTTCCACCTCGCACGCTACAGGAATGATATGCGCAAACTGATGGGCACCGCCGATAGCCATGACATGCACGCGGCCCGTGCCGCGGCCGACCGTCGGAAAATGGGAAAATCGTTGTACCTGTAGGCCTGTCATGACCGTGTACTGACACGGCCTGATCGGTGACATGTGGCGCCAGCATGTTTTTTTGCCCATGTTCGCGAGGCAATTCGGCGCCGTACCTCGACGCACGGCGAAGTGCCGGGTATCGCCGCTTCTGGTCCCTCGTTCAGGAATACGCCGCCCTAGCCATGCAGATCCTGCTTGTCGAAGATGACGACAGCCTTGCGCGCCACATTCTCGCCGGCCTTGCCGAAGCGGGACACGTCGCCGAACGGTGCGGTGACGGGCGCGAAGGACTGGTTCGCGCCACCTGCGAGACATTCGATGTCATCATCCTCGACAGGATGCTGCCCTCGCTCGACGGCCTCAAGCTGCTTGCCGCCCTTCGCGCCACGGACGATGCCACACCGGTTCTCCTGCTGAGCGCGCTCGGTGATGTCGACGAACGGGTGCGAGGACTGCGCGCCGGTGCCGACGATTACATGACCAAGCCCTTCGCGATGTCTGAACTGCTGGCGCGTATCGAAGTGCTTGCCCGTCGCGGCAGCAGCGTCAACGAACCCGCGATGCAGATGCGCGTGGGCGAACTCGAAATCGACTTGGCGGCCCATACGGTAACCCGGCGCGGTCGCACCATCGCGCTAACCCTGCGCGAACTGCGCATCGTTGCCTATCTCGCGCGTAATGCCGGCCGGGTCGTCACCCGCTCGATGCTGCTGGAGAACGTGTGGCACTACCACTTCGATCCGCAGACCAACGTGATAGACCAGCACATCAGCAAAGTCCGCCAGAAGCTCACGATCGATGACGAACCGCAGCTGATCCATACCGTACGCGGCGTCGGCTATGTGATGCGCGCCGAATGACGCGAATCCTGCGTAGCCTGTCATTCCGGCTGGCCCTGACGTACGCCGGGATGCTGTGCATCTCGATGGCCCTGCTCATGGGCGCGGGCTATTGGCTCCGCGTCACGATGCCGATGGAGGAACAGCGCGCAGCGGTAGAAACCGAAGCCCAGCACTACGCCGCCGAACTGGCGAAATCCGGCATGGAGCCTGTCGCCCGGATGCTGGAGAGGCGCGATCATCAGGCCGGAACGCGCAAGCCGTTTCACGCCCTGCTCGCGCCGGACGGCACCGTCATCTCCAGCAATCTGCCCAGTTGGCCGCCCCACGGCAATGACCGCTTCACGATCATCGAGGCGGACAATTTTCTCGACGGCTTCGAGATCGACTATTCCTCGCTCACCCGCGACATCCTGATGCCCGACGGCACGCGCCTGCTCGTCGGGCGCGACGTCGATGACATCGTGCGCGACCAGAACATGCTGCAAACGGCGGCTCTCTGGATCCTGTGCGGCACCATGGTACTGGGCCTGAGCGGAGGCTGGGTGATGAGCCACGCCATCGGCAAGCGACTGGAAGCCGTCACCAAGGCCGCGCGGCAAGTCATGGACGGCGACCTTTCGGGCCGCATCCGCGTACGCGGCACGAACGACGATTTCGATCGCCTTGGCGAAACGCTGAACCTCATGCTCTCGCGCATCCAGACCCTGTTCGAATCCACCCGCCGGGTATCGGACAATGTCGCGCACGAACTGCGCACACCCCTTGCCCGGCTGGTCGGGCAGCTGGAGGACATCGAACAGCGCGCGGGAGACGATCACGAGATGCGCGCCGCGATCGAGGCCGCGATCGACGATGCCAACCGCCTGCGCCAGATATTCGCGGCACTGCTGCGCATCTCCCGCCTCGAAGGCGGACGCCATCCGCTACACCTTCAGGCAACCGATGTCGTGCAGTTGCTGGAAGACGTTGTCGAACTTTACCAGCCCGAAGCCGATGCCCGTGGCATAACCCTGGCGCTGAACGCGCACAGGCCTCTGGTGGCGACACTGGACCTCGATCTGATGTTCCAGCTGCTAAGCAACCTGCTCGACAATGCCCTCAAGTATGTGCCGGAAAAAGGTCACGTCCTGCTCTCGGCGGAACTGCGTAACGGCCTGTTGCTGGAAGTCCTCGACGATGGTCCCGGCATCAACGGCGAGCATCTCGAACGCGCGACCGAACCGTTCTATCGCGGCGATGCCTCGGCCCGCACAGCCGGAGAAGGGCTTGGGCTCAGCATGGTTGCCGCCATTGCGCAGGCCCACGGTGCTGCGCTGTCGCTTTCCTGCGCCACCCAAGAACCCCGCAAGGGGCTGCGCGTCACGCTGACCCTGCCTCCCCTGGCCTGAAGAGCTTTCTCAGGCGACGAGTTCGTGGACCCGTGAAACCAGCGCCTCGATCATGAAAGGCTTGGTGAGAATTGCAGAGTTTGTCTCCAGCTGGCCATTCGCCGCAACGACATTCTCGGCATAACCGGTGATGAACAGCACCTTGAGCGAAGGCCGGGTCTGGCGAGCCAGATCGGCCACCTGACGACCGTTCATCCCGTTTGGCAAGCCAACATCGGTTACAAGCAGATCCAGCCGGCCTGCACGCTCCAGTTGCTGCGCCGCACTCGGCCCGTCAGCGGCTTCTATCACTGTGAAGCCTTCGTCTTCCAGCACCTCGACGATCAGCATGCGGATCATCGGTTCATCATCGACGACAAGAACCACCTGCCCATGGCCATCGGTATCCGACGGGCTCCTCTCATCGGTCTCGTCGATATCCACGGGCACAACCGCATCGCTGCGGGGCAGGTACATGGTAATGCGCGCGCCCTGCCCCGGCTTGCTGACGATCTCCACCTGCCCCCCGGACTGCCGCACGAAACCGTAGATCATGGAAAGCCCCAATCCGGTTCCCTGCCCCAGCGGCTTGGTCGTGAAAAAGGGATCGAAGGCCTTGGCCGCAATATCCGGCGACATCCCGGCCCCGGTATCGCTGACCGACACGGCAATATAGTCGCCAGCGACCAGCCCCATACCCCCGGCAGTAGGCTCGTCGAGCGAGCGGTTCTCGGTAACGACTGTCAGCGCGCCTCCATCCGGCATGGCATCGCGGGCATTGATGCACAGATTGAGAATTGCGTTTTCAAGCTGGTTACGGTCGATCAAGGCGAACCAGCCCAATTCGCCGCGCTCGAAGCCGACATTGATCGCCGGGCCCATCGTGCGACTGACAAGATCCTCCAGATCCACCATCAGTTTGCCGATATCGGTAGGTAGTGGATCAAGCGTCTGGCGACGCGCAAAGGCCAGCAGCCGGTGCGTCAGCGCAGCAGCCTTGTCCACCGCGCCTTCGGCAGCCACGAAATAGCGGTCGAGGTCATCCGTCCGCCCCTGACCGACCCGGCTGCGGATCATTTCGAGACTGCCCCCCAGCCCCATCAGCAAATTGTTGAAATCATGCGCCAGACCGCCGGTCAACTGGCCAACGGCTTCCATCTTCTGTGCCTGCCGCAAGGCGTCCTCCGCTTCCGACAGCTGACGGGAGCGCTCCTCCACCCGACGTTCCAGCGATTCGTTCAGTTCGCGCAATGCCGCCGCCGCCTTGCGCAAATCGGCCTCTACACCGACGCGTTCAACATGCGCCCACGATCGCTGCGTGACTTCGCGGATCACGTCCAGATCGTAGTCATTCCACTGGCGCGGTCCGCTCGTGTGAATAGCCATCAACGCGGTCAGGCGCCCCCCCTTGACCAGCGGCATGCAGATCGTCGCTCCGATACCGATCGCCTGGAATGTCGCCGCTTCGTGAGGTGCCAGTTCGCGCAAGTTATCGTTGACGATCAGCGGACGGCCCGCATGCAGCTCCCGAACGGCAAGCGCACCGAAATCGGAAAGGCTGTAATGCCCCAGTATCGATGGCGATCCGTCCGCGAACCAGTTGCCCCGGATCGTGAAACCATCCTCATCGGCATCCATGTCGGCATAGGCGCAGTTCGATAGCGCGAGGTGCTCTCCCGTCATACGTGTGGTGATCGACAGGATGCTGTCCGCATCACGGGAGTCCGCCACCTTCTGACCCAACGCATCTAGAAACGCCAGCTTGTCGCTGGTCCGGTCCAGCGCGTCGCGCGCTTCATGGGTTGCCGTCGTCTCATACAGCACGGCGAGCACGCCGATCGCCTCGCCATGTTCGTCCCGAACGGCGGAATAATCGAGATCGAGATAGACCGCTTCGGGCTGTCCATTGCGTTCGAACCGGAACATCTGGTCGTCGTAGCTGATCGCCTCTCCGGCGATCACCCGCGCGATGATGTCCTGATTGAACGCGGCGACCTCGGGCCAGCTGTCCAGCACACTGGACCCCAGCGACTGGGGATGCCGCCCTCCGGCGATGGGGATGTAGGGATCATTGTAGATCATCGTTCCGCGCGCGCCCATCATCAGCGCCATCGGCACCTTGGAGGCCAGCACGAGATCGACGACAGCACGCAACGAGGCAGACCAGTCCGAGATCGGGCCGAGCGGCGTCCCTGCCCAGTCGTGGGAGGCAATCAGGCCGCTCATATGGCTGCGGCTAAAGGGAAAGCTCAAGACGTGTTGCCCCCAAAGCAACCGACGTCGCGACGGAATTACCGCGAGGTCAGGCAGAAACGTGCGATCTGCCTGACCTGTTCCCGGCCAGGGGCGCGTCGGTGAATTTCTCCAACGCGCACCCGGCCTGTGATCCTCCCGCCGCTCAGCGCCTCGCCGAAAAACCGCCGATACCGGCAATGGCCAGCACTGGTGCTGAGAGCGCCGTTTCGGCGAACGTCAGCCGCAGGAACCGCGCTTCGACCGGCTTGTCGAACGCCACGCGCTGGGTCGAGAGCGCATAGGCGATGTTCGAAAACTCACCCTCGCCCTGCTTTGCCCATGTCTTGCCGTCCATGCTGGTTTCCGCGACGTAGCCCTTGGGCGGCACGGCATGGGCATCGACCTGACGGCCCGGCGTCAGGCTGAAGCCTGCCAGTTCCACATCGCCGCCAAGATCCACCGCGACCTGCACCGGATGGCCTGGCGTCGGCGCGGGCTGCTTCCAGATCGTCGCTGCATCGTTGTCGAGCAGAACTGCCGCGCCCTCCCCGCTGGCGGAGACGACCGTCCACTTGCTGGTGTCGAGCACGGTCGGATCGCTGGAGACTATCGCGGGCACCGGCACCGGTGCAACGGCAGCAAACAGGGCGAACTCGCTGATCGCAGGACAGGCGGGCGCCTCCAGCACCACCAGACGCACGCGGCGCGCGGTGATTTTCTGCGGCAGGCGGATCACCCGCTGCGCGCCGATGCATTCCTTTTCGGCCAGACGCTGCCACGCGCCATCGACTTCGGCCTCGACCGCAAAGCGGGTGACGCGCACGCCCAGCGGCAGATACTCGCGCAGGCGGATCAGGTCGAAGTGCATACCCGGCGCCAGATCGAGCGTGAGCGTGGGCGTGAGATCGGCATCGGGCGTGGACCAGTACGTCTCGCGACGCCCGTCGAGCACCTGCGCCGCTTCGAAACCGCGACCGCGCGTGGCGCTGGCATGGGCGACCGCGCCCCTGGTCAGATCGTTGGCGAGCGTCGCGCGCATCGCATCGCCGAAGGACTTGAGGATCTTCACGTCCTGATCGGCGATCCGTCCACGACGATCCGGCGGCAGGTTGAGATTGAGGTTGGTGCCGCGCCCGATGGATTCATCGTAAAGCTGGACCAGACGCTCGGGGCTCTTGACCTTGGAGTCCTCGTCGGCGTGGTAGAACCAGCCGGGTCGGATCGAGACGTCGGTCTCGGCAGGCCACCACAGTTCGCCCCCGCGAAGGCCCGCATTGCCGACGCCCTGCTCGTAAGGCTTGTTCGGCATGGTCGGCCAGCAGGGATCGCCCGCCACGCCGTTCTCGTTGCCTACCCAGCGGATGTCCGCGCCCAGCGGATCGAACGTGCAGGCATCGGGCTGGAGCTTGTGTACCATCTCGATGATCGAGGGCCAGTTGTAGTACTTGGGCGCATCGATATGCCGTGCCTCGCGCGCGCCGCCATAGTAGCCGTCGCCCCCATTCGCACCGTCGAACCACACTTCGAACAGCTTGCCGTAGCGCGTGCAAAGCTCCGTCAGCTGGGTGCGGTAATAGGTGATGTAGGCGGGCGTGCCGTAGTCCGCGCGATTACGATCCCAAGGGCTGAGGTAGAGGCCATAGTCCAGCCCCGCCCGGCGCGTCGCATCGCCCAGTTCGCGCACGATATCGCCCTTGCCCTGCTTATAGGGGCTGTTGCGGATCGAGTGTTCGGTGGTCTGTGTCTGCCACAGACAGAAACCGTCATGGTGCTTGGCGGTGAGGATGATCCCCTTCATGCCCGCCGCTTTCGCCGCCGCCACGATCTGGTCAGGATCGAAGTCGGTGGGATTGAACCACTCCGGCTTCTCGTCACCGTAGCCCCATTCCTTGTCGGTGAAGGTGTTCATCGCGAAGTGAACAAAGGAATACATGCCGCGCTGATGCCACTTCCACTGGCGCGCCGAGGGCGTTGCCCCCCACGGCTTGGGAGCATTCGCGGCAACGGCGGCATTCGCGGGCGCCGCCGAAAGCGCGCCGGCTACGGCACCGGCAGCAGCGGTTTCGGTCAGGAAGCGGCGGCGAGAAAAATCCATGATCTGTCCTTCAGGAAAAGCGGAGGCGGGCAGCGCGCGTCAGAGCGGCGCGGCGAGGATATCGGGATGCGTATCGACCAGCTTGACGATCAGTTCACCGAACAGGCCGTTGGCCCAGGCGAACCACGGCCGCGTGAATTTCGTGGGATCGTTGCAGTCCACCGCCTCGTGGATGAAGCCGGTGTTCGCATCGGTATCGCGCAAGGTGCGCAGCAGCGAGCGCAGCAGCGCCGGATCATCGGTGGACAGCGCTCGCACGATCAGGCTCATCGGCCAGACCTGCCCGAGGCCGACATGCGGTCCGCCGATGCCTTCCATCGCCTTGCCCTTGAAGAAGTAGGGATTGGCGTCGGACCAGACCGCGGCGGCCGTGGTCTGCCACAGGGCATCGTCGGGCTTCACGCAATCGAGGAAGGCAAGACCCAGCAGCGAGGGGACATTGGCATCGTCCATGAACATCGCATTGCCGAAGCCATCGACTTCATAGGCCCAGACGCGGCGACCATCGGGCAGCGTCATGGTGCCCCACTGGCCCAGCGCCGTTGCCAGTTCGTCCGCCAGCAGGCGGGCATCGGCGGCCAGCGCATCGTCGCCGCGCGCTTCCTCGGCCACATAGGCCATTTCGCGCAAGGTCGTCATTGCAAAGAGGTTGGCGGGGATGAAGAAGGGATAGGTGCACGAATCGTCCGAGGGGCGGAATCCGCAGTGGATCAGGCCGACGGAGCGCGAAGGCGCGCCCCAGCCGTCGAGCTGCATCGTCTCGGTCGGGCGATTGCTGGTGCGCTGGAAGCTGTAGGGACCGGCGCTGTCCTTGCGCTGCTGCTCGCGGAAGGTGCGGATGATCGTGCGCGCGGCATCGGCCCAGAGGCTGTCGAACGGGGTCTTGTCCCCCGTCGCGCGCCAGTAGCGGAAGGCAAGGCGCGTGGGATAGCACAGCGAATCGATCTCCCACTTGCGCTCGGCCACGCCCGGCTTCATCGCCGTCTGATCCTTTTGCGCCCAGCCCAGATTGGTCTTCGCCGTGGGATCCTTCATGAAGGCATTGGCGTAAGGATCGATCAGGATGCAGCGCGACTGGCGGGCAATCAGGCCCCGGAACATCTGCGTCAGCGCCTTGTCGCCCTTGGCAAGGTGCAGATAAGGCATGACCTGCGCGCTGCTGTCGCGCAGCCACAGGCACGGGATATCGCCGGTGATGACGAAGGCATCGGGCTTGCCGTCCACCTCACCCATCTCGACCGTGGTATCGAGCGTGTTGGGATAGCAGCCCACGAACATCGTGCGCAGCTTGGGATCGGAGATCTTCACCGAAACGCGCTCGATCTCAGCCTCGACCGCCTTGCTGACGAACCTGCGGTTCGCCGGCAGCGGACGCCCGCCACCGACCGGCATCGGGATATCCTTGGTATAGCTGTCTGCCGCGGCCTGCGTGGCCGCCAGCGTCGGTGCCAGAGCGCCGGTCGCGAGAGCCGCGGCGCCTTTCACCAGCATGCGACGATCGAGCTGAATTTTGCCTTTTTCAAACGTCACTTCGGCAACTCCTTCGCCTCTCCGGTCAGGGTGAAGCTGGCCCACTGGCCCGCGCCGTCACCCGGCTGGCCGCCGCCGATCCACACCTTGTAGTCCCCCGGCACCACGCGGCGGATACCGCGCCTGTCGACCACCGAGATACGGCGCGGATCGAGCGTCAGCACCACCTTCGAAGACTTGCCCGGCGCCAGCTGAACGCGAGTGAAACCGGCAAGCTGGCGCTGGAGCACCGGTTCGGTCAGCATCGGCTGATGCCCGTCCGACGGCGGCACCAGATAGGCCTGCACAACCTCCTCGCCTGCGCGCGCACCGGTGTTCGAGAGCGTGACGCTGACTGTCACCGGCGAACCGGTCGTGATCGAGCCTGCCGCCGCGCCCTGATAATCGAACGCGGTGTAGCTCAGGCCATGGCCGAAGCGCCAAAGCGGCGTGCCGGTGAAGTAGCGATAGGTCCGCTCCTTCATGCCGTAATCGACGAAAGCGGGCAGATCGGTGGTGTGGCGATAGAACGTCACCGGCAGACGGCCCGAGGGGTTGTTCGCCCCTACCAGGGTATCGGCGACGGCGGTGCCGCCCTCCTCGCCCGGATACCACGCTTCCAGCACCGCATCGGCCATCTCGGGATCGAGCGAGACGGCACTGCCGCTGGAAAGCACTACGATCACCGGCTTGCCAGTGGCGCGCAGGGCTTTCAGCAGGTTCGCCTGCGGTTCGGGCAATTCGATCTCGGAGCGGTCGCCGCCCACGAAACCGGGCACCTGCACCTGCAGTGCCTCACCTTCGAGATCGGGCGAGAGGCCGAGCACGGCGACAACGGCATCGGCCTGCTTCGCGGCGCTGAGCGCGCCTGCTTCCAGCGCGCCTTCCGGCGGCAGCCACATCAGGCGCAGGCCTTCATCCTCGCCGTAGTGGTCCATCTCCAGCCGGATCGGCTGCGGCGTGCCGTCAGAGGTGACGGTAAATTCCACGCGCTGCTTGTCGAGCGGACCATCGTGCAATTGCTTGCCGCCTACCCACAGGCGCACGTCGTCGTGGCGGTGACAGTCCTTCCAGCACTGCGGCGCATCGAGCGCGAGGCGGTAGGTTCCTGCGGCAGGCGGCACGAATGTCCCCGTCCAGCGCGCATCGAAGCGCTGCGGGTCGAGGCCTTCGGGCGCGGTACGGGTGAAGTTGAAGTCCACCCGGCGGTCCTGTCGGGCCAGAACCACCTTGCCCGTCGCATCGCGGTACTCGGCGGCGAGGCCCGGCTTGCCGTTCGCGCTGAGCGCCGTCTCGGGCATCACCACCGGCGCGCCTTCGGCCAGCACCGAGCCTTGCGCATAGGTCACGTTCGCCGCGCCGAAGCGCTTGCGGATACCGTCGAGCGGCGTCACCGGATTGGCGGCGGTGCCGTGATAGTTGCCCTCCAGCACGCTCAGGTCATCGGCATTGACACCGATCACCGCCAGCTTCGCGTTGGACTTGAGCGGCAGCACGCCGCCCTTGTTCTGGAGCAGCACGATGGCCTTGCGCGCGGCCTCCAGCGCCAGCGCGCGGTCGGCAGGCGTATTGATCGCCTTGGGCGAAATCTTGCCCCACGGGTTCGGCGCGCCATAGACGATACCCAGCTTCCAGCGCGCTTCCAGCGAGCGCTCCAGTGCGGTGTTCACTTGTGCCTCGGTCAGCAGCCCACGCGAAACCGCCTTGGGCACACCGGCATAAGCCGTGCCGCAGTTGAAGTCCGTACCGCCCTTGATACCCGCCGCCGAAGCCTCGGCGCTGTCGTAGGCATAATGGTGGAACTGCCAGATATTGCCGATCGCATCGCAGTCGGAAACGACGAAGCCCGTAAAGCCCCAGTCTTTGCGCACGGTCTGGTTCAGCAACTGGTCGCTGGCGCAGACGGGCGTGCCGTGGATCGAGTTGTACGAGCACATCAACGAGAGGACATGCCCCTGCGTCACTGCCATGCGAAACGCCGGCAGGAACGTCGCTTCCATGTCCTGCGGGCTGGCATCGACATCGAAGCTGTCGCGCCCCGCCTCGGGGCCGGAGTGCGCGACCAGATGCTTGGCCGTGGCGATCACGCGCGGGTGATCGAGGTCCGGCCCCTGCAACCCGTCGATGAAGCCCACCGCAAGGCTGCCCGTCAGGAACGGGTCTTCGCCGTAAGTCTCCTGCCCACGCCCCCAGCGCGGATCGCGGAAGATGTTGATGTTGGGCGACCAGATCGTCAGCCCTTCGTAGATGCGCCGGTCGGCATCGACAGGCCTGGCGTTGAACTTGGCGCGCGCCTCGGTCGAGACGACCGTGCCGACCTTCTCCATCAGCGCCGGGTCCCAGGTCGCGGCAAGGCCGATGGCCTGCGGGAACACGGTGGCAACGCCGTTGCGGGCAAGGCCGTGCAGCCCCTCGCTCCACCAGTCGTAGGCAGGCAGGCCCATCGCCTTGTCGGCAGGCGCAGTGCTCTGGAGCTGCGCCGCCTTCTGGTCGAGGCTGGCCTTCGTGACAGCCGAGACCACCGCAGGCGCGATGGTTTCGGTCGGCGCTTCCTCGGCCAGCGCGGGCACGCAAGCAAGGGTCATAACAGCGAAGCCGGAAGCGGTGGCGAGAAGGTGGGGCATGGACATACGAACGGTCACGTTACTGTGCTCCCGCCAGTGTGCGAACCACCAGCGCCTTGCGCAGCGCGGTCCCACCGGCCTTAGAAGTGATCTGGATGGAACGGCTCTCTCCCGGCAGCAGGTCGAAGCCGTTGTCGGCGGCGTGGGCATCGACCGAACCGAAGTCCAGCATCACCGCGCGCGCCAGCTTGGCCGCGCGCAGCGTCACCGTGTCACCGTCCCAAGACACCGCAACCTGCGGCGCCGGATAGACCATCGCCTTGGGCAGCTCACGCTCGACAATCTGGCGCGAGACCAGCTTACCGCCCACGGTCAGTTCCGCCACGGCATAAGAAGCGCTCGACGCCGCCGTGCCGAACACTTGTGCATCGGGCACATCGGGCACATCGGCGCCCGTCGTCGCCGTCGTCGGGGCCAGCGTGACGTCGCCGCCAGCCTGCCCCAGCTTCGTGCCGTCCATCGCATAGCCGGTGAGCGACCACTGCGCCGCGACCGGCGCCGTCGCGTCCGATACCAGCGTGACGTGCGTCGAGGCGTCCTTGTGCTCCGCCGTAACGATCTGCGGTGCGAAGAAGCGCTTGGCGGCGTATTGCAGCAGCTTCCAGCGCCCGTAGTGATCGATGCTCGCCCACGAGATCGAGGGCCACACGTCGTTCAGCTGCCAGTAGAGCGAGCCCATCGTCACCGGCTCGCAAGCGCGGTGATGGCGTGCGGCCAGTTCGATGGCCTGCATCTGGTTGACCTGCGTCAGGTACACGAAATCGGCGAAGTCCTTCGCCGGACGCAGGCGCGCATCGAGATAGAACTGGAGACGCGCATTGCCCTCGCCCGCCAGGAACTTCTGGTGCGCCTTCATCACCGGGCTTTCCGGCGTGAACGGTCCCTTGCCTGCGAAATCGTTGATCGTCGCCATGACCGGCATCGCCTGGAAGCCGAACTCCGACATGAAGCGCGGGCACGAGGCGGTGTAGTTCTCGACCGGCTTCGAGCCCGACCATACATCCCAGAAGTGGCGGTCGCCGCCCGCATCGGTGTCGGTTGGGCCGTCGTAATCGTTCGAGGGCGAGCCGGGCCAGTACGGTGTGCCCGGCGAATGCTGCACCACGGCCTCGCGCAGCACGCGGTCGAACAGCACCGTCATCGCCGTCGCGATCCGCTCCTGCTCGTCGGGGCCGACCGCCTTCTTGAACGCCTTGCGGTCGCTCCAGTTCTCCCAGCCGGAAAGCACTTCGTTGCCGCCTGCCCACAGCACGATGGAAGGGTGCGAACCCAGCCGCTCGACCTGCTGCTGTGCCTCGACGCGCACGTTCTCTCGATAGGCCGCATCGGGCGGCGTGACCGAACCGCCGAACATGAAGTCCTGCCAGACCATCAGCCCCAGCCTGTCCGCCGCGTCATAAAACGCATCGTCCAGATACGTACCGCCGCCCCAGACGCGGATCATGTTCATGTTCGCCTCGCGCGCGTCGGTGAGCAGCGAAGTCATCGTCGCTTCGGTCACACGGCTGGGGAACATGTCGAAGGGGATCAAGTTCGAGCCCTTGGCGAAGATCGGCACGCCATTAACCTTGAAGCCCATCGCGCCGCCACCGCGGATCAGCTCGACGGTCCGCAGGCCCACGGTGCGATCCGCCGTCGCACCCGCGCCTGCGCCGTCGGCGATGGCGCCTGCGACATTGTAGAGCGGCTGATCGCCATAGCCTGCCGGCCACCACTGGCGCGGATGGTCGATGCTCAGCGGAAGGTCGATCTCGGTCGTGCCCGCGCCCACCGAAACGGTGCGCTCGACCGGAGCCAGAGCCTGGCCGTCAGGCCCGGTAACGTTGGCGCGCAGCGTCATGCGGCCCGGCTTGTCGGCCACCACATGGAAGCGCGCGCTCAGCATCGCCTCTGCATCGTTCAGCGCCGTCTGCGTCACTTCAAACCCGGCGAGACGGGCATCGTCCCATGCCTCAAGGCGAACATGCTGCCAGATGCCGGTGTTGACGATGCGCGGGCCCCAGTCCCAGCCGTAATCGTACTTCGGCTTGCGGATATAGGGTGAGGTCTGCTTGCCCTTGGGCTCGTCGCCAAAGGCGCTGTCGTACTCGCCGGGCAGCGGATGCGCTTCGGCCAGCACCATCGGCTGGAGCTTGCGGATCGGCGAATCGAAATGCACCGCGATCTCGTTGGCGCCGGCCTTCAGCCACGGCTTCGCATCCACCCGCCAGCGGCGATGCGCGTTATCGGCGGTCAGCACCTCGTGCCCGTTGACGGTGACGGTGGCGAACGTATCGAGCCCGTCGAACACCAGATCGAGGTGCCCGCGCGAGAGCATCTGCGGCGTCACCTGAAGCGTACGACGCATGTCCCAGCCGGTGAGACCTGCCCACTGGATCGCGGCTTCATTGGTGCCGATGTAGGGATCGGGCACGCGCTTGCTTTCCACCAGCGTGCGCTGGATCTCACCCGGCACGCGCACCGGAAACCAGCGTGCTTCCTTCGGGTGCGCCTTGGCGGTGGCAGCGTCAGCCGGGGCGATGCGCGCGGTCCAGCCTTCGTCGAGCGAGGCCTGCGTCGGCGCGCCTGCTAGCGCAACTTGAGCGGTTCCGGCCAGTGCCAGAGCTGTCAGTGCAACGATACCCTTCATCGTGTCCCCCTTCATTGCCCCTGCTCCGACCACACCACCTTCTCGACCGAATAGAGCGGATCGGAGAGTGGCGAGGTGAACTGGAAGCACACATTGCTTTCGTCCTGCATCGCCAGATCGGCAGGCAGGACGGCATGAACATCGAACCGCTGCGGCGCGATCTTCGGATCGGGCAGAGCCCAGCTGGCCAGCACTTTCGCGCCGGGCAGCGGATCGTGGTGCGCGGCCTTCGGATCCTTGGCGTTGGCCTCCGCGGCCTCTTTGCAACCGAGCGAAGCGATCAGTTCGCCATGGGCGCTGGTGGGATAGTGCGTCGCTTGCGTCCACACATCGTGCGCCAGCCCGAAGTTGCGCGGAATGCGCGCGATCGAGACCGTCACCGCCTTTGCATGAGCCAGCGGTGCATGATCGTCAGCCTGACACGGGTCGAAGATATTGATGTTGTAAGCCGGGCCGTTCGTCGTCGCATCGGCATCGAGCGGCAAGCGCAACCACAGCGACTGGCCTGGACAGGCCGCAAGCTGGCCGTTCGGGGTCGTCAGCAGCGCCTCGCGAGAGGTATCGAAACGGCGCGGCGCCGCCAGCATCGCGCCATCGGGTGCAAAGCTGCCGGCGGTCACGACGAGGCCGGACTTCACCGAAAGCGCGCCGACATAGAGCTTCGACTTCGCGGTCGGCGCCGTCCCGTCGAGCGTATAGCGGATCGCCCCGAACGGCGCCTGCGTCGCCAGCGTCACGCCGACCTTTGCGGCGCCCAGCGCAACACCGCGCGACTGGGTGGTCGCGAATGTCACGGCGAAAGCGCTGTCGGCCACTTCGACGCCCGCCTGCTTCCAGCGGCGGATCTGCGGCTCCAGCCTTGCAAGGAAGCCGGGATAGTCCTTGGCGCCCTCGACTTTCGACGACCAGCCGTCTTCGGCAATGGCGCCTGCGCGCGGGAACAGCTTGTGCTGCATCTGCCAGGGCGTGACTAGATACTCGCTCCAGGCATTGGCCTGCACGCCCATGACGTGCCCCGCCTTCGCCGGATCGATCCCCTTGGGCATCGGGTCGTAGCGATAGACGCTCTCCAGCGTCTGGACGAAGCCGCGCCCGGCCGGGCCATCCCCCAGCGTCGACTGGCGGTTGTCGAAATAGAGGTTGGGCGATGGCGAAAGCACCACGTCGTGCCCGGCGTTGGCGGCATCGATCGCGCCCTGCTCGCCGCGCCAGCTCATCACCGAGGCAGACGGCGGCACCCCGCCTTCGAGGATCTCGTCCCAGCCGATCAGGCGACGGTCATGCTTCGCCAGATACTGGCCAAGCTGCTCGATCATCCAGCTCTGCATGGCGTTCTCGGTCTTGATGCCGAGCGCGCGCATCTGCGCCTGCACAGCGGGCGAGCGCTCCCACTGGTCCTTGACCGCCTCGTCTCCGCCAAGGTGGATGAAGGTGGAAGGGAATACCGCCATCAGTTCATCGAGCACGTTCTCGACGAACTCCATGCCCTTGGGGCCGGGATTGAACAGGTAGGGATTGATGCCCCAGTCGTGCGAGACCTGCGTTGGCGATTGCAGGATGCCGAGTTCGGGATAAGCCGCGACCAGCGCCTGCGCGTGACCCGGCAGGTCGATCTCGGGCAGGATCGTGATGCCGCGATCCGCCGCGTAGGCGACCAGCGCCTTCAACTGATCCTGCGTGTAGAACCCGCCGGTGCGCGGGCCTTCGCCATGGCCACTGTCCGAGCCGTTGCGCCATGCGCCAACCTCGGTGAGCTTCGGGTAGCGCTTCACCTCGAAACGCCAGCCCTGATCGTCGGTCAGATGCAGGTGCAGCACGTTAAGCTTCACGTCGACCATCTGATCGACCACGGCATAGAGCGATTCGATCGGCTGGAAATGGCGCGCCGTATCGATCATCAGGCCACGCCAGCCAAAGCGCGGAGCATCGTTGATGACGACCGAGGGAACCCGCGCCGGCGCCCCATCGCCGCTGCCCAGCAACTGATCGAGCGTCATCGCGCCATAGACCAGCCCCTGCGCACCCGAAGCCGCGATGATCGCGCCCTGCGGCGTCACGGTCAGGCGATAGGCTTCCGCCCCCTTGATCGCGGGATCGCGCACGAAACGGACCTTGCCGGTCGAATTTTCAGAAACAACGAACGTCAGCCCGCGCTCCGATTTTGCGCGGTCGGCGAGCAGCTGCGCAGCGGTCTTTGCCTCATGATCCCCCTCAGGGACTTGCAGCACCGTGCCCGACGTCAGCGTCAGCACACCCGATGACCCTTCGACCGAAGCCGGATAAGGCACCAGCGGCAGAACCTGCCCGGCCGGGGCGGGCTTTGCGAAGGCCGTGCCACAACTCACTACCGACAGCGCCGCCCCGGCCAGAAGTGCCAGCCTGCGCGCGCCTTTGCTGCCGAAACCGGCAATCGCCCCTTGTGTCATGTCCCGCCCGTCCCTGACCTGATTGGTTTCTGGCACAAGGTGTAACCAAAATATGTCCTTTGAGACAACAGGTATTACACAAGATCGGCAGCCCGTGCGAATAAACCGAAAGTCCGAGTGCACAAAACGGTACGATTGCACCACCCGCATGACCAATGTAAGCCTTTGTTCCCGTTCAAGGGGTGCGAAAGAGGTAACATGGCATTTTCCGACCGTATCGGGTCGTTGCGCGCTGACAATGCGGCACCGCTCTACCTGCAGCTTCAGCAACTGATCCGGGACGCCATCGCTGGCGCCGTGCTCCAGCAGGGAGAGGCGATTCCGCCCGAGCGCGACCTTGCCGCCGAGTACGAAGTCTCGCGCATCACCGTGCGCAAGGCGATCGGCGGTCTGGTCGAGGAAGGCATGCTGACGCGCCGGCGGGGGGCCGGTACGTTCGTGGCCTCGCGCGTGGAAAAGAGCTTCTCCAAGCTCACCTCGTTCAGCGAAGACATGGCCGCACGCGGGCGCCTGGCCTCCAGCAGCTGGGTCTCGCGCAGCAGCGGTCCGGTCGGCCCGGACGAGGCGATGGCTCTGGGCCTTGCGCCCGGCAGCACTGTCTTGCGCTTCACGCGTATCCGCTATGCCGACGATGTGCCGCTGGCGCTCGAATACTCGACACTCGCCAGCTTCTGCCTCCCCAGCGTCGATGCGGTCGACGATTCGCTCTATGCCGCGCTCGACAAGGCGGGACATCGCCCAGTGCGCGCCCTGCAACGTCTTCGTGCCGTGCCCTTCGGCGGCGAACAGGCGCGCCGCCTCGGTGTCGATACCGGTCATGCAGGGCTCCTGATCGAACGCCACGGGTTCCTGCGCGATGGCCGCGCGGTGGAATTCACCCGCTCCTACTATCGCGGCGATTCGTATGATTTCGTCGCCGAACTGACGGACATGTGATGAAGCGGCGCTCGGTTCTTCTCGGCGGCGCCCAGCTTGGCGCCACGCTGGCCTTCGCAGGCGAACTTGTCTCCCCCGCGCAGGCGGCGAAGACGGCACCTTTCGGTCCCGGCGAGGCGGACGGCCTGCCGATGCCGCCGCCCGCCCCCGGCGCCACGCCGCGCCTGCCCGAAAGCGACCCATCGCGCACGCTGATGGAGCACGGCTGGCGCTTCCACGAAGGCGACGTGCCGTTCCCCGAACCGGCTGACCACAACGCCACGTACCTTTCGGTAAAGGCCGGAAACGCCACGGGCGCCGCCTCCTTCGCATTCGACGATTCGGACTGGCAGGAGGTCACGCTTCCCCATGACTGGGCCAGCTTTCAGGACGTCACTGAAAGCGCCAACGTCTCCGAGGGCTATCGACCGCGCGGAATCGGCTGGTATCGGCGCCTGTTGAAGCTCGATCCGGCGCAGAAGGGTCGCAAGCTCGAACTCCATTTTGACGGGATCGCGACGCATGCGACCGTCTGGGTCAACGGCAGCGAAGTCGCGCATTCGTGGTCGGGCTATACCGGCACCATCGTCGATCTGACGCCGTTCGCGCGTTATGGCGACGATCTCAACTGGATCGCCGTCCGCGTGGACGCCACCGCCCGCGAAGGCTGGTGGTACGAGGGCGCAGGGCTGTATCGCCACGTCTGGCTGGTAAGCCGCGCGCCGGTTTCGATCGCGACGGACGGCGTCCATTGCCACCCGGTTCAGCAGGACGGCGCATGGACAGTGCCTGTCAGCGTGGCGCTGGAGAACATCGAGACCGCCTCCGCCGACGCTTCTGTCCACGCGCGCCTGCTCGATCCCGAGGGCAAGCCCGTCACCGATGGCAGCGCATCAGCCAGCGTTCCGGTTCTGGAAAGCACGCAGGCCACGCTGACACTCACCCCCGGTGGGGTCCGCCTGTGGTCGCCCGATGAGCCCGTGCTCTATACCGTAGAGGTCGATCTTCAGCGGGACGGCAAAGTCGTGGACAGCCGCCGTGTCGCGGTAGGCTTCCGCACCCAGCGCTTCGATGCGAACGAAGGCTTCCTACTCAACGGCAAACCGGTAAAGCTGAAAGGCGTGTGTCTGCATCAGGACCATGCGGGCGTCGGCGTCGCGGTGCCCGATGCGCTGATGTACTGGCGGCTCCAGCGCCTGAAAGCGATGGGCTGCAATGCCATCCGCATGTCGCACAACGCCGCTGCGGCAGAACTGCTCGACTGGTGCGACCGCCTCGGGTTCCTCGTCATGGCGGAGAACCGCCTGTTCGATCCGGCGCCCGATTACATGGCGCAGCTCCAATGGATGGTGCGGCGCGATCGCAATCACCCCTCGATCATTATGTGGTCGGTGTTCAACGAAGAGCCGATGCAGGGCACCCATGCCGGTGTCGAGATGGTGCGCCGAATGCGCGCCGCCGTGCGCAAGCTGGATACCGAGCGGCCCGTCACCGGCGCAATGAACGGCTCGTTCTACAATCCCGAGAATGTCGGCGGCGTGCTCGATGTCATGGGGTTCAACTACTATCAGGCGGACTACGACAAGGTCCACGCGATGTACCCGGAGCGGCTGCTGACCAGCTCCGAGGACACCAGCGCCTACGAGACGCGCGGCGCCTTCGCCAGCGTACCGGCAGCGCATGTCGTCACCTCGCTGGACAAGGAAGCCGCATCGTGGGGCGCCACGCACCGCGAAACCTGGCGGGAAATCGCCGCGCGCCCGTTCATTGCGGGCGGCTTTGCCTGGACCGGGTTCGACTATCACGGCGAACCTACCCCTTACGCTTGGCCCGCGGTCAGCAGCTTCTTCGGCATTCTGGACCTGTGCGGTTTCCCCAAGACCGCGTTCGGCATCCGCTCCGCCCACTGGCGCGAGGATGCGCCGATGGTCTGGCTGGCGCCGCACTGGACCTGGCCGGGCCACGAAGGCAAGCTGCTGGAAGTCTTCGCGATCTCGAATGCCGAGGCTCTGGAACTGCGCCTCAACGGCAAGCTGGTCGAGACCGTCGCCAAGGCCGACCGGATCATGGGGCATACCTTCAAGGTACCGTATGAACCGGGACGCATCGAGGCGATCGCGCTGAACGGCGGCAAGGTCGTTGCCCGCGCAGTGCATGAAACCGTTGGCCCGGCCGTGGCCCTGCGCCTCACGCCTTCGCGCACCGCGCTCGCCAGCGATGGCGAGGACATGACGATGGTGACGGTCGATGCAGTCGATGCCAAGGGGCGCCATGTCCCCACGGTCAATGCGATGGCCGATTTTACTGTCTCCGGCGGCAGCGTGATCGGTGTGGGCAACGGCGATCCGAACTGTCACGAAAGCGGCAAGGGCCTGAAACGCTCGCTGTTCAACGGTCTTGCGCAAGTTATCGTGCAGGGCGATGCCAGCGCCCAGCGCCTCGTCGTGACGGCCAAGGCGGATGATCTCAAGCCCGCCCGTCTTCAGGTCGCGCGTGAGGTCCGTTCCGTGCGCACGCAGATGCCCGCGATCCCCTCGCAGATGATGCTGGCCGACTGGCGCCGCTCCGCCCTGTTCGCGCAGCATCCCGATCCCTCGATCGCGCCGGCGGATGGCGACAACAACTCGTGGGATTTCGTCCACGCAGGCACACCCGCCCCCAAGGGTGCGGCTGGCTGGCGCGGCTATCGCACGGCGTTCACGCCGTGGCGCAAGATCGGCGCGCAAGGCGGCACCCTGCACTTCGCCTCGATCACCGGCCGCGCCGAAGTCTGGCTCGACGGGCAGAAGATCGCCACCAAGGCCCAAAGCGCGGCGGCGCCGCTCGATGCACAGGTTCCGGCAGGCCCAAATGCACGCAAGTTGCTAGTGCTGGTACAGGCCGAAGCCGATACGCCATCGGGCCTCACCGGTCCCGTTTCCTTGACGGCCTGAAGAAAAAAGCCCCGACGAGACCAGGCTCATCGGGGCTTTTTCATGCCTTGGATATACGAAGGGCGGGCCAGCCGGGGAGGCGCCCGCCCTTCTTCAGATCGCCTGAGCCGGGAGAGGTCAGGCGCTGAAACGGTTCATGTCGGCGGGATCGAGCACGAGGTGCAGCCAGTCGTTCGACGGTCTGGCGATGCTGCGCACTCCCAGCGCCGAAAGGTCGCCCTTCACGCGCTCACCATCGGCCACGCCCACGCGCAGACGGTTGCCATGGCGCGTGGCCGAACGGACATTCGAGGCACCACCCAGCGCTGCCAGCAGATCGTCGGGCAGGCTCACTTCTGCCGCTGCCGTAGCGGATGTGGGCGCTGCGACTTCGGCCGAAACCACGACCACCGGGCGCCCCATGGCCTCGCGGATCTCCACCGAGACGATATCCGCGACCGGCCCCAGAATCACCTGCAGCGCCTTGTCGGAAGGGCGCACCAGTCCGCGCGCGCCCAGCGCCTTGAGACGGGCATCGTCAACCGCAGACTGGCTGGCAACAATCAGGCGCAGGCGTGTGGTGCAGGCCGAAACGCTTTCGAGGTTCGCCGCGCCGCCAAGGGCCGCGAGATAGGCCGCGCCGCGCTGCGACGGGTCGGAACTGTCGGCGATCTCTTCGCCCACCGGATCGTCCTCGCGCCCTGGCGTCTTGAGGTCGAGCTTACGGATCGCGAAGCTGAAGACGCCGTAATAGACCACGAAATAGACCAGACCGACCGGCAGCAGCATCAGCGGGCGGGTCGCCTTGCCGAAGTTCAGCACATAGTCGAACAGCCCTGCCGAGAAGCTGAAGCCCAGATGCACGCCGAGCGCAGGCATCAGCCACATCGAGATACCCGTCAGCACCGCATGGATCGCGTAAAGCAGGGGCGCCAGGAACATGAAGGTGAACTCGATCGGCTCGGTCACGCCGGTCAGCATCGAGGTGAGCGCAAGGCTGAGCAGCATACCGCCCACCGCCTTGCGGCGCTCCGGCTTGGCAGTGCGATACATCGCAAAGCATGCCGCAGGCAGGCCGAACATCATCACCGGGAACATGCCGGTCATGAAACCCCCGGCAGTGGGATCGCCTGCAAAGAAGCGGCGGATATCACCGTGTGCGCCGTGATAGTCGCCCAGCACGAACCAGAACAGGTTGTTGAAGACGTGGTGCAGGCCGGTGACGAGCAGCAGGCGGTTCACCACACCGAACACGAAGAACCCGGCGCCACCCAGATCGGCAATACCAAGGCTCAGCGAGTTCACCCCGTCGGAGATCGGCGCAAAGGCAAAGCCGACGAGCGCCGCCAGCACCAGTCCCGCCACGCCCGAGACGATCGGCACGAAGCGTCGTCCACCGAAGAACGCCAGATATTCGGGCAGCTTGAAGGCCGAAAAGCGGTTGTAGAACTTGCCGCCGACAAGCCCGGAGATGATCCCCATGGGCACGTCCAGCTTGGCGATGCCCTGCGCCTTGGCCGCCGCGACCATCGCTGCCAGCGTATCGCCGGTGAGCGTCGGATCGATGCCCGATGGCACCGGCATCAGGATCTTGGCGCCTTCGGTCGAAACGAGGAAGCAGACGATCCCGGCAAGACACGCCGCACCGTTGCCATCCTTGGCATAGCCGGTGGCGACACCGATCGCGAACAGCAGGCCAAGGTGCGAGAACAGCGCATCGCCCGCCGCGCTCAGCAGCGCGATATTCAGCAGGTCGGGCTGACCGAGACGCAGCAGGAGACCTGCCACCGGCAGGACCGCGATGGGTAGCATGAGTGCGCGGCCAAGTGGCTGCAGCGTCTCGACGATGGCACGGAAATTGGGCTTGCTCATGCCTCGTTCTCCCCCTGGAAAGCAGCGACAAGGTTGCGCACTTCGGCAGCCGAGCTGCATTCGAGCGCGCGCTCCGCCAGCGCACGGCAGGCGTCGAGATCGAGCGTGCCGACCAGCGCCTTGATATCGGTGACAAGCGCGGCGCTTGCCGAAAGCTCGGTAACGCCAAGCCCCAGCAGCAGCGGCACCGCAACCGGATCGGAGGCGAGCGAGCCGCAGACGCCGGTCCAGCGCCCGTGCTTTGCCCCGCCCACGCAAGTCTGTGCGATCATGCGCAACACGGCGGGATGGAGCCCGTCGAGCGAGGCGGCGACGGCAGCATTCCCGCGATCCATCGCCAGCGCATATTGCGTCAGGTCATTGGTGCCGATCGACAGGAAATCCGCCTCACGCGCCAGAATATCGGCGGAAACCGCAGCGGCCGGCGTCTCGACCATGATGCCCAGTTCCACACGCTCGGTCAGGCCCAGACGCGCGCTCACCCGGTCGAGAACCTCGCGCACCGCACGCAGTTCAGACAGGCTGGCGATCATCGGGATCATGATCTTGCAGCGACCGACCGGCAGGACGCGGGCAATCGCCTCGACCTGTGCCTCCAGCATATCGGGGTAGGCAAAGCCCACGCGAATGCCGCGAAGGCCCAGCGCCGGGTTCTCCTCGCCGGTGATCGGCAGATAGGAGGCAGGCTTGTCGCCGCCGATGTCAAGCAGGCGCACGATCAGCGGACGGCCTTCCAGCGCATCGGCAATCGCCTGATAGCTGGCGGTCTGCTCTTCCACATCGGGCGCGGCGGGCCGGTCAAGGAACAGGAATTCGCTGCGCAGCAAACCGCAGCCTTCGGCACCGTTGGCAACCGCCAGTTCGGCATCCTCGCGCGAACCGGTGTTGGCGAACACCTCGATCCGGGTGCCGTCCTTCGTCGTGCAGGGCGCGGTGGCCTCGCGCGCGGCAGCGCGACGGGTGGCCAGCACCGCAAGACGATCGCGCACAGCGGCGATACGGGCGGCATCGGGACGCGCCTCGAATGCTGCCGAGGCCGCATCGACGACGACTTCGGAGCCCTCGTCCAGCGTCCTGAGCACCGGCCCCATCGCCACGACCATCGGCACGCCCATGCCGCCTGCCAGAATGGCAACGTGCGAGGTCGGGCCACCATGAACCAGCGCGATACCCGCAAGCCGCGCAGTATCGAGCGACATCAGTTGCGAGGGCAGCAGGTCTTCGGCGACAAGCACGGCGCCTTCGGGAAGGTCCATCGCGCGCTCCTCGATTCCCGCCAGTTCGGCCAGAACCCGGCGCTCCAGATCGCGCATATCGTCGGCGCGTTCGGCAAGGCGCGCATCGCCCGACTTCGCAAGCGCTTCCGCCTGCGGGCCGATGGCCGCTTTCCAGCCCGCTCCGGCACTCGCGCCCTGCCCGATGGCTTCGTGCGCGGCGAGGCGCAGATCCTCGTCCTCCAGCATCGCAGCATGGGCGGCCAGAATGCTGGCCGCGCGGGGATCTGCATGGGCGCTCTCGCCTGCGATCACGGCGGCAAGGCGCGACAGGGCGCCGTCAAGCGCCGCACGCTCTGCAACCACATCGCCAGAACTTTCGGCAACCGGAATATCGGCAAGGCGGTGATGAACCACACGGCCCACCGCGATGCCCGGAGCCGCACTGACACCACGCAGCACACCATCGTCCGGCAAGCTCGTGACCGCCGCAACCTTCGGCGCAGCCTCGGCGACGGTCGCAACCAGTGCTGGCGGCGTCTCGCCCGGATTGGCCAGTTCGCCCATGCCGCTGGCGATCAGCTCCTCCAGCGCATCGAGCGCGGCAACGGCCTGAAGGCCGCGTGCATGGAGCGTGATCTCATCCCACAGCCGCACGCCCAGCGCCAGCATCGCGACAGGACTGCGCAGGCTGGCCGCCTTGTTGCCCTTCTCCATGCGGACCACGGCATCGAACTGGCCTGCCGTCTGGCGCAGGCGCGCAGCAGGACGCGCATGTATGCCGTGTCGCAGCGGCACGGTGACACGGCGGTCGATTTCCTCGCCCTCAATGTCCACCGCAGGCGCAGCGACCGGAGCACCGGCAGCGTGAAGCGTCATGATCGCATCGCCAACCATCACCGGTCCGGCAGCACGCAGATCCCCCGCCGCGAAACTGTCGCTTTCCAGCAGGAGAACCGGCGTCATCGCGCTGATTGCGCTGCACACCACGGTATCGAGATCAAACCGCACCAGCGGATCGCCTGCGCGTACCCTCTGCCCCGCCTTGACGAGAGGCTCGAACCCCCTGCCGCCCATGGCGACAGTATCGATGCCAAGATGCATCAGCAGTTCGGCGCCTTCCGACAGGCGCAGCGTTACCGCATGACCCGTGGTGGCGACCGAGGCGATCTCGCCGTCGCACGGGGCGTGCAGCGTGTCACCGGTCGGATCGATGGCCACGCCATCACCCAGTGCGCGACCGGCGAAGACCGGATCGGGAAGCTCATCCAGCGGGCCAAGCCAGCCTTGGAGTGGAGAGACGATACGGATCGGCTGGCCTCCGGCCCCGTCCGTTGCGTGTTGTGTGGTCGGGGCGGTGGAGGCGGGCATGATCGTTGCAGGTCTCCGAAAAAGGAAAAGGTGTGAGGATCAGGCCGCGCGGCGGCCGGCGATCCAGGTGCCGCGCGGATAACCGTGCGCGTCAAGCCAGGCGAAGTCGGCGGCGAAACCGGGCGCAATCGTGCCGCGCTGATCCGCCATGCCCAGGAACGCCGCCGGATAGGCCGACGCCATAGCGAGGGCTTCTTCCAGCGGCAGGCCAACCATCGAGACAGTGTTACGTACAGCGGCCGCCATGTCGAGCGCCGCGCCCGCAAGCGTCCCCTTGTCGTCCACGCAGCGCCCGTCCTCGACGAAAATCTCGCGACCGTCGAGGATGAAGCTGGGCTCGTCGGAACCGACGCAGGGCATTGCATCCGTCACCAGCACGAAGCGTTCGTGCGGACGGGACGCCAGCGCCACGCGCAGCGCCGCCGGGTGAACGTGATAGCCGTCGACGATCACGCCGATCCACGCCTCACGGTTTTCCAGCGAGGCGCCGACCATGCCCGGCTCGCGATGATGCAGCCCGGACATCGCATTGTAGAGATGCGTGACGCCTGTCGCGCCAAGCTCGAACGCGTGGCGGGCGGTCTCGTAATCGGCATCGGAATGTCCGATGGCGAGGATCACCCCTGCTTCCTTGAGCGCATGCGCCTGCTCGGCGTTGAGATACTCGGGCGCCATGGTGAACAGCACCCGGCCCTTGCGCGGGCGGGTCAGCAGTTCGAGCATCTCGTCGTCAAGCGGCTGGAGCCGTTCCTCGGCGTGAATACCCTTGCGCGCCTTGTTCAGAACCGGGCCTTCGACATGGATGCCCAGGCACCCCGGAACCCCTGCCTCGATCGCTGCGTCCACCGCATCGAGCCCCGCCGCAATCATCTCGGGCGACCCGCTGATCAGCGTCGGGAGGATACCGGTGGCGCCAAAGCGCGCATGCGCAGCGCAGATCGCCGCGACACCTTCGACCGTGGGATCGGTGTTGAACAGCACGCCACCGCCGCCATTGACCTGTACGTCGATCAGGCCAGGGACCAGCATGCCGCCGTCCAGATCGACGACTTCACCACCCTTGCCCGCTTCGTCGATCGCAACGATGCGACCATCCTCGCCAAAGGCGATCGAGGCGCCTTCGCGCCATTCGCCCTCGACCAGCACGCGGCCATCCTGGAAGTCGATCCGGCTCATCGCGTTTCGGTCACCTTGCGAAGGTGCGCGGGCGCATCGGGGTCGAACCCGCGCGCCAGCGACAGCGCATTGGCCTCGGGATAGAACGCCTGGATCATCAGCAGCGGCTCCAGCGCCGGATGTCCGGCAAGCTGGGCGACACTGCCGCCGGGAATGTTTTCAAGAGCATCGAGACGGCGCACGGCGGCATCCCGGCGCTCAAACTCGTCAGCAGCCTCGCGCACGCTCGGACCGCCCGCGTCGCTTCCTGCGAAGGCAAGGATCGGGAAACCGGCGTTGACGATCGCCATCGGACCATGGCGCACTTCGGCAGCGCTGAAGCCCTCGGCGTGAAGACCGCAGGTTTCCTTGAGCTTGAGCGCGGCTTCCTGCGCGACCGCAAAACCGTAGCCGCGACCGATGATGAACAGGTTGTTCGCATCCTTGAGGAGGTCGACAAGGCCGAACGGCACCAGCGAACGCACAGCCGCCAGACCATCGGGCAGTCCGTTCAGCGCCGTCAGCATCGCCTCGTCCTCGGACCAGTGCGCAACGATCGCGGCAAGGCCTGCAAGGGCCGCGATATAGGACTTGGTGGCCGCGACGGACTTTTCCGGCCCAGCCTTGAGCGGAACGAACACGTCGGCCATCGCCGCCAGCGGAGAGGTCTCGTCGTTCACCAGTGCGACAATTCGCGCACCGGCAGTCTTGTAGGCTTCCACCGTTGCGAGCAGGTCGGGGCTGCGGCCGCTCTGCGAGATCGCGATCATCAGCGCCCCGCCCGGTACGACCGGCGCTTCATACACCGATGCAACCGAAGGCGCTGCGGACGCCACGGGAATGCCGAGCTTCGTCTCGATCATGTACTTGCCGTAAGTCGCGGCATGATCGGACGATCCGCGTGCGCACGTCACCACCAGCGACGGGGGAGTCTCGCGCAGTGTACGACCCAGCTCTGCCAGAACACCGGCGTTCGCCGCCAGCAACCTGCCGACTGCTTCGGGCGCCTCAGCTGCTTCTGCCGCCATCAGAGTCATCGATATCGTCTCCATCGCTCGCCCCGCGCCGCCGAACACCATATTCGAGCGGCAGGCGCCCAACCGTCCGGCCGGGCTCTGGCGGTCTTTGCATTGGTCTTGAAAGCCCCCTGCGTCGCAAGAGACATAAGTTATATATTGGTATTGCTCAAGACCTGATTAATACCAATTCATGCGATTGCAGAGATGTAAGCGCGCACCCGCGCAACATCGGTTGCGCGCGGTTTCCCAAGAGAAAAACCCAACTCGGCTAGCTTCGGCTCAACATCACCAGCAACATCGCTTCGACAGGATGCGTGGAACTCCCGGACTCCCACCCCCCGAAGCGCCGGGATCGATTCGGGTACAAGGCCACCCCCTGCCAGGATACCAACAGCCGTTCCCGCGCGATCCACCAACCTGGCGAACGCGGGAACCGCATCGCCCGCCTGAACCTTGCCGCCAGACGTCAGGATGCGGTCAAAACCAAGTGCAACAGCAGCGCCAATCGCGAATTCCTGGTCATCGAGCAGGTCGAACACACGATGCAGCGTCAGGCTGAGCGCATTCCCCCGCGCCTCCGCACCGCGCCTGGCCAGATCGACCCATGAGCGCATGACAGCCAAGTCCAGTCCGGAACGATCTCCCGCGCCGATCACAATCCCGGCAGCCCCCGCTGCGACGATATCGACAATATCCGCCGCGATCAGCGCCTTCTCCGCCTCGCTGTACACAAAGTCGCCACCGCGCGGACGGATGAGCACATGGACCGGCAAGGGCCCTGCGACAGCAGCCCGCACCATGGCCAGCGATGGCGTTACACCGCCGACTTCCAGCGCAGCGCAAAGCTCCACACGCGCCGCGCCGCCTTCATGCGCAGCACGAACGCCCGCAAGACCATCAACACAAACTTCGAGCATGCCACCCCCATGCGATTCGATTCGCCCAAGTCTATTTTGGACATATTTTGGTTCTCAAATTCGGCCAAGAACGAAATTTTCAGATGGCCAGCACAGTCCCCAATGAGGCTGACCGGCAGCAAAATCCACCCTCAAAGTGGCGCTACGGGGCTGATTCCAATTCAATTTTCCTTAAAGACACACTCCCGCAAAGAACGACACTGTGCATGCATATTTTGGTAGACAAGAGGTGTCATTGAGGTGACATATGGTCCTGTCGCTGGACCTTGATTGGTTTCATACCAAATCATGAGAACAGAAAGCGGCACTCAGGGTTAAACGATCGCGACCGCCAGCCGGCCGCACACGGGGGTTACATCATGGCATTTGCACGCGCCGCGCTTCTTGCTTCCACAGCCGTCTTCGTTCTCTCTACCCCAGCCATGGCGCAAGACGCCACCGGTTCGGACCAGTCCGGCAGCACCGCCGCCAATACCGATGTCAATCCGGCGAACAGCATCGTTGTCACCGGCATCCGCGCGTCGCTGCAGAACGCGATCAACGTCAAGCGTAACGCCAATGCCGTCGTTGACGTCATCACCGCCGAAGGCATCGGCAAGTTCCCCGACCGCAACGTCGCCGAATCGCTCGCTCACATTCCGGGCGTCAGCGTCGATCACCAGTTCGGTATCGGCGAACGCGTCTCGATCCAGGGCACCGACCCTGCCCTGAACCGCATCCTCGTCGACGGCCACTCGATCGCCTCGGCCGACTGGGGCGGCAACACCGGTGACGTTACCGGCCGCACCTTCAACTATTCGCTGCTCGCCCCCGAAATCGTTTCGCAGGTCGAAGTCTACAAGTCGCCCGAACCGTGGATCGACGAAGGCTCGCTGGGCGGCACTGTGATCGTGCGGACCCGCATGCCGCTGGACCTGAAGGCCAACACCATCAACGGCTCGGTCGGCTACAACTACAACGACCGCTCGAAGCAGGGCAATCCGCGCGGATCGCTGATGTACAGCTGGAAGAACGATGCCGGCACCTTCGGTATCCTGGTAGCCGGAACTTACGACGAGGATTCGCTGGCCCGCGCAGGTATCGAATACTTCGGGTACTCGACCGGTGCTGACTTCCTGACGACCGACTCAGACGGCAATACCGTCCTCAAGAACCCGAACGCGACGATCACCGGCGGTTCGCTGAGCGACCTCGCGAACGCCCGTTACCCGGTCGGCATCAACCATGCCTACTTCAAGCAGACCCGCAAGCGCATCGGTGGCCAGTTCGCCATGCAGTGGGCGCCCAGCAGCGACTTCGAAGTCGCGCTGACGGGCATGCATATTCAGGGCACCTACAACAACTACAGCCAGTCGGAATTCATCTACCCGAACTGGGCCAGCAGCAACCTGACCTCGGCGACCATCTCGAACGGCCTGATCACCTCGGCCTCGTTCGCGGACGGCACATCGACCCAGGCTGAGCTGGACATGAACTACCGCAAGACCAAGGTCACCAACGACAGCTACAATCTGGCGACGACCTGGCACGCCAGCGACAGCTTCACGCTGACCGCCAACGGCGGCTGGACGAAGGCCACCGGCGGCACCAACCCCGAATACGACCTGACGATGTATTCGAACGGTGGCTACAGCTTCGACTATACCGGCACCTCGACCAGCGTGACGTATAACAACGCACCCTCGGATGCGAGCACCTTTGGCCGCTCGTCGTCTTCCGAGATCACTCTCCCTGACGGCACGACGATCAACGGCTACCAAATCGGTGGTATCGCCAGATCGCAGCAAAAGGACGAGGAATTCTACGGCCAGCTCGATGGCAAGTGGGATGTGGATGACTCGTTCTTCAAGGACGTGCGCATGGGTGTGAAGGCCTCGACGCATGAGAACGGCACCACCGTCTACGGCTCCAAGGTCTATTACGACAGCGCCGTGTCGCTTTCGGACTTCGAGACCAACGCAACGCCGTCGGGTCTGTTCTCGGGCCTGAACGACAGCGGCAACGCAAACTCCTTCCAGACGCTCACCGCGCAGGGCGTTATCGATGCGCTGAACGACGGCATCTACGTAGACAGCGGTCTCGACAAGAGCTCGACCTTCCGCGTGCGTGAGAAGACCGCAGACGCCTACGTCCAGCTCGACTTCGAGACGGGTCCGATCCGTGGCAACGTCGGTTATCGCGCCGTCTACACGCAGGACATCTCGCACTATTACTCGACCACCGATGGCGGCACCACCTACACGCCAACTGTGGCCAAGAGGGACTACCTGAAGGGCCTGCCCAGCATAAACGTAAGCTGGGACATGTCGGACACGTTCAAGCTGCGAGGCTCGATTGCCGAAGTGATCGCTCGCCCGCGCTACGCCCAGCTTGCAGGTGCCTTCAGCCGCGACGATACCACGCTGACCGCCAGCTCGGGCAATCCCGATCTGAAGCCCTACCAGTCGACCAACTACGAGCTGTCGGCTGAATGGTACTTCCGTCCGGGCGCCCTGCTTTCGGTCGAGTATTTCCGCCGCGAAATCTCGTCGTATGTCGTAACCAAGACCGTTACCGAGCAGCTGACTCCAACCGGTTCCGACAGCCCTGTCGACTATCAGGTCAGCGAGCCGGTCAACGCCTCGAACGCCACCGTGAACGGCGTGTCGCTGGCCTTCCAGATGCCGATCTGGAACGGCTTCGGCATCCTGACCAACTACACCTATGCCGATGCCAGCGCGGGTAAGGATGCGGATGGCAACGTCCTCAACCTGCCCTACCTCTCGCGCCACACGATCAACGTGATCCCGTACTACGAGAAGGGCGCGTTCCAGGCACGCGTCAGCTGGAACTACCGCACCCACTACTTCACCGGTGTCGGCCGCCTGAACTCGAACGATTCGACGGCGGGCTATCACCAGCTCGACGCCTCGGTTTCGTACAAGATCTCCCCGAACTTTACGATCCAGGCGAACGCGCAGAACCTGCTGGACTCGACCTACTACTCGTACAGCGGCACCAAGTCGGCGCCGACCGCCTTCTACAAGAACGGTCGCACCTTCGCCGCCACGGCGCAGTTCAGCTTCTGATCCCAGCTTCGGCGTACATGGTTCTTCTTCCCTCCCCATGTGCGCCGTCCCTGCCGCCTGCCGGATCCCCCGATCCGGCAGGCGGTTTGTTTTTGCATTTCCCTCCCCTTTCGACGCAGGATGATGGCATGACCAACCTCGCCCGCCGTGCCCTGATGACCGGCACCTGTCGCCTCGCCTTTTTCGCCTCGGCCGCTCTGGCCCCTCTTCCCGCCCTGGCGCGAAAGAGTTCCTCGTCAGGCGAGGCAAAGAGCCATGGCAAGGACATTGACTTGTTCATCGGCACCGGTGGCGACGGACATACCTTCCCCGGTGCCTCTATGCCGTTCGGCATGGTCCAGCTCAGCCCCGATACCGATACCGCGCGCTGGGATACCTGCTCGGGCTATCACCACGGCGATGCCTCGATCATGGGCTTTTCCCATACGCACCTTTCGGGCACCGGCATCGGCGACATGCTCGACGTGCTGGTCCAGCCGTGCCGCGGCGATGTGCGCCTCGAACCCGGCCCGCTCGACAAGCCCGAACAGGGCTATCGTCTGCGCTACACGCAGGAGCAGGCAGAGCCCGGCTATTATGCCGTCGCTCTCGAAAACGGCGTGCGCAGCGAACTGACCGTCACCGAGCGCACCGGCATCCAGCGCCACACCTTCCCCGAAGGCATCGGCCATCTGCTGATCGACCTTGCGCATCTGGTGCAGGATTCGTCCGATCATCCGCCGCTGATCGACCAGGCACAGCTCACGCTGGAAAAGGACGGCACGCTCACCGGCACCCGCCGCGTGTTCCGCTGGGCCAAGGGACGTCACATCTATTTCGCGATGCAGTTCTCGCGCAAGCCGACGCGGATCGACTTCTACGGTGACGACAATGCCCCCGCCAAGGCAGGCAGCGAGACCGTTTCCGGCAAGCGCCTGAAAGCCGTCGTATGGTTCGGCGATGCGGGCAACGAGCCGGTCGTGATCCGCACCGGCATTTCGGCTGTCGATATCGCGGGCGCCAAGGCGAACCTTGCTGCCGAAGCCCCCCATTTCGACTTCGACAAGTACCGCCTGATGGCCTCGCGCGCCTGGGCTGCGGAACTGACAAGGATCGAGTTGAAGGGCGGCACCGACGCCCAGCGCCGGATCATGACGACCGCGCTCTATCACACGGCAATGGGGCCCACGCTGTTCTCCGACGTGGACGGGCGTTATATCGGGCTGGATCGCCAGATCCACCAGTTGGGCTACGACCAGACATCGTACAGCGCCTATTCGCTGTGGGATACCTATCGCGCGTTCCATCCGTTGCAGACGATCATGCGCCCCGGCCTCGTGCGGCACATGGTGGCAGACCTGATCCGCCAGACCCAGCAGAGCCCCTATGGCCCGCCGGTCTGGCCGTTGCAGGGAGTGGAGACCGGCTGCATGATCGGCTGGCACGCCGTCCCGGTTCTCGCCGAGGCGCAGGCCAAGGGCATCATCGGCGATTATGCCGCCGCATGGCCGGGTATCCGCCGTCGCGCGCTCGATTTCAACATGCCCACGATGGACAATTCGCTCGGCATCCCGCGCTACGATCGCCTTGGCTATATCCCGGCAGACGAAGTGTTCGAGAGCGTCAGCCGCACGCTGGAATACAGCTACGACGACTATGCCGCCGCAAAGATCGCCAAGGCCACCGGCTTCACGGCGGATGCCGACTACCTCGCACGGCGTTCGGGCAACTGGAAGAACGTGTTCGATACCTCGCGCGGGTTCGCGGTGCCGCGCTTTGCCGATGGTTCGTTCTGGAAGGATTACGATCCGGTCCAGCTTGGCCACGCGCCCGAAAAATGGCGTGACTATACCGAGAGCAACGGCTGGCAGGCGACGTTCCTGAACCAGCACGACGTTCCCGGTCTCGTTTCGGCGATGGGCGGTGACAAGGCCTTCGAGAAGAAGCTCGATGCGCTGTTCAACGCGCCCTCGACCCTGCCCAAGAATGCCCCGCCAGACATCTCGGGCCTTGTCGGCCAGTACGCGCACGGCAACGAACCTTCGCACCATGTCGCCTATCTCTATGCCTGGTGCGGCGCGCACTGGAAGACGCAGGCCATGGTCCGACGCCTGCTGACGACCATGTACAAGGCAGACCCGGACGGCGTGATCGGTAACGACGACTGCGGCCAGATGAGCGCGTGGTTCGTGCTGTCGGCGCTCGGCTTCTACGCCGTCGATCCGGTCAGCGCCAACTACATCCTCGGCAGCCCGCTGTTCGACGAGTCCAAGCTGTTCCTCGACAACGGCAAGACGCTGATCATCGAGGCCCGCAACAACGCGCCCGACCGCCCCTATTACGGCAAGGTCGAGTGGAACGGCCAGCCGATGACGAAGTGCTGGATCAGCCACGAAGACCTGATGAAAGGTGGCCGCCTGACCTTCCACATGCAGGCAACGCCCGACAAGAGCTTCGCCACTGCCGCTGCCGACCGGCCGCCCGTCAACGCGTGATCCTGAACGCATGACGGTCCGCTTAGCCGCGCTTGCCGCCGCGTCATTTCTGGCGCTGGCGGCACCGGTCGCGCATGCCCGCACCACGCAGGTGTCGCTGGCACATGCCTGCGTCGAGGGAAGCGGCGATGCCGAGGCCGCCGTGCGTCTTCTCGCGCAGCGCTTGACCGAGCGCAGTCTCATCGGTCAGGGCGACTGCCGCCTGGAGATCCGGCTCGATGCCGCCCCGGGCCTTGGCGAGGGATACCGCATTCGCCGCGAGGGTCAGGGCCTCGCGGTCTCGGCCAGCCAGCGGCGCGGCTATGTCTATGCCGCCGGATGGCTGCTCTCGCATCTGCGTGGCACCAGGCTCGACTGGAACGGGCCGGTTAACGAGCACCCCGCGCTTGCCGTGCGCGGCGATCAGATCGGCATTCGGGCCAAGAACAACAGCTTCGATGCCTGGACCCCGGCGATGCTGGCGCGCCATGTCGACGATCTGGCACTGATGGGCGCCAATCGCATCCAGCTGGTCGGCCCGGTTTCCGACGACGCGGGCGCCTCGCCGCTGGCCCCGGTCCCGGCGATGGACGCGATCCTCGCCACCGCGCGCGAGGCCAAGGTACTGGGACTGGAGGTCGCACTCTATCAGCCACTCCTGCGCGACTATGCCAGGCCCGGCGCCGATACCGCCGAACTGGCCGCCTTCACCGATCTGATCGACAGATTCCCGGCGCTCGATGCTGTCTATTTCCCCGGCGGAGATCCGGGCAACACGCCCCCGGACATCCTGTTCCCCCTGCTGGCCAAGCTCGCGGTTCCCTTGCGCGCACGTTTCCCGAAGGCGGAACTTCTGGTCTCCACGCAGGGGTTCGACGAGACCGATTTCCTCGCCTTCGTGGCGCAGATCCGCAAGCGGCCGTCGTGGTTGTCCGCTGTGTTCGTCGGTCCGCAGACGCGGGGCTCCATCGCCCGCCATCGCGAACTGATCGGCCCCTATTACCCGCTTGAACTCTACCCCGACACGGCGCACGCCATGCACGCGCAATTGCCGGTCCAACGCTGGTCGCCGGTCTTCGCGCTCACCGAAGGGCGTGAGCCGGTCAATCCGCGCCCCCTCGCCACGGCTGCCGCCTTCCGCGATCAGATACCGCAGACGCGGGGTTTCATCGCCTATTCCGAAGGCGTGAACGATGACTGGAATGTCGCACAGTGGCTGGCATTGAGCTGGAACACGAAGGCGACGCTCACCGGCACGGCCTTGCGCTATGCGCGCCTGTTTATCGGTGACGACCGCTTTGCCGCCATCCCCGAAGCACTTGAACGTAACTGGCATGGCGATCCGGCGGACAACACCGCCATTCCCGTCACGCTTCGGCAGGCCGATGCGCTGCGTCCCGCCCCGTGGGCCGACTGGCGCATCGATCTCTATCGCTATCGCGCTGTCTACGACGCGCTCGATGCCGAGCGTTGGGAAAGTGCGCGTGCAGCACAGGCCAAGGCCGACCAAGCCTTGCAATCCGCGCCGAAGCTCGGTGCCAAAGCTGCCGCACAGCAAGCGCTCGCGGCGATGTCTCCGGTTTCGACACCCACGGAAACACAACTTTACACGCGTCTGGAAACGCTCGCCGGTCTGCTCTGGCAACGCGCGCGCATGCAGCTTAGCGTATCGCGATATGGCGCCTCCAACTGGGAGCGCGGCGCCAATCTCGACCGCGCGATGATCGACCTGACGGACAAGGCTGCGCTGGCCCCGCGGATCAGCGCCGCCCTTGCCCTGCCCACCGAAAGCCAACGCGCGACAGCACTTGTTCGGCTGGGAGACCGCGCCGATGCCCGCGATCACGCGCTGTACGATGATCTCGGCAACGCAGGGCACGAGCCGCACCTCGTTACCGGGCCCGGAGAAGGAACCGATCCGCAAGGACGGCAAAGCGCAATCGACGGCGTGGCAGATCGCCTCCCGCAAGACGGCTGGACGCTTTCGGAACTCTCCTATGCGGAGGCCCTCTACGAACAGCCTCTACACCTGCGCTATACCCAGCTGCCGACGGGACAAAGTTGGTGCTTGCGCTACACATGGGCCGGGGAAGATTACTGGCGCCCGCTGCAAATCAGCGCAGGCGGCGAAGTCATCGTATCGTTCCACAACCGGAAGAATAATCCGGCGTTCGAACAGACCCCCATTCCGGCACATGCGGTTCACGACGGGACACTCGACATCACCTTCGTCTCTCCGCCCGGCGCTGGCGGCAGCGGTCGCGGCAGGCAGATCGCCGAAACCTGGCTGCTTCCCGCCACCCCGGCACAATGTTCCGGGGATTGGACAGGACCGTGATGTATCTGATCAGCAGGATGTCGTCGAATTGCCACCGGTCACGCCCGGCGTCAGATTGCGGTCGTCCCTGACCAGCAGTGCGGCTTCCCTTTCAAAGCGGGAACTCTTGACGAACATCGTCCCGAACAGGGGCTGATAATCATAATAGACCTCGACATACATCACTGCCATGCCCGTAGGGGCCGTCACCATGTGACCCGTGCGCCCCATCCCGCTGGCCTCGACCGTTCCGGCCACACCATAGGCAGAAGCGACTGCCAGATCGCCGCTGCAACGCTGCCAGTGAATGTATTGCTGATTTTTGGAATTGATCTCCAGACTGGAGAGAATGATGCGTCCGTGCGCCTCGAAATTGAAGCTGTTACCCTGATAGAGCCCCCCGGTCATGACCGAGGCGACCTGGGTTTCAGTCACGGTAGGCGTTACCGAACTGTTGTCGGTCTGGCCGATACGCGAAGAGTTGTCGGCCACTGAGGTCGCGATCTCGCTAACCTCCATGTTGATCATCGACATATAGGCGACCTCGGTGCCGTAAAGCCCCAGGATCAGGAAGATCGGCAGCGCCAGAGCAAATTCCAGGATCGACACACCGCGCCGGTCCCGCCGCATGGCCCGCAGCCATCCGGCGACTTTGGCCTTGGTGAATCCCTGCATCACTTGCACACCCCGACCGACGAACCATAGGTTGTCTGGGTCGCAAACGGCTGGTTCTTGCGAACCGAAGTGGCCGTGAGGGTCTGGTTCGTATTCCAGTTTTTCATCAGCGGGACCGGAAACAGCGGCTTGTAGGTTACAGTCGCGGTGTAAAGGATGACATCATCCGCGCCGCCATTGCCGGAGACGCCGATGTCTGCATCCCACTGCCCGTTCTGGTTCTCGTCGATATAGCTTTCGCCGTTGTCGCAAGTACCGTCGTTATTGGAATCGTTCCACGACTCCGCACGGCCGACGTCGGTGAAATCGTAATAGCTCTTGCGCGAAAACGTCAGCGTAGCGCTGGGAATCACCTTCTGGACGATCCCTGTCACATAGGCGTCCTCGGTGGTCGTATTGGCGGTCTCGATGGTGCCGCTGCGCGAGACCTGCTCCACTGCGCCGTGCAGCACGGAATTGATATACGCCATATACCCGATGTCGAAGATGCCCATCATCATCAGCAGAAACACTGGAGCCGCCAGTGCGAACTCCACCACGGTGACGCCACCCCGGTCGCTCGCAATCGCACGCAGAACGCCTGGTCGATGACGAAAAGCAGGAGGCGTCACTGAACGATCCTCAGTTCGCCCACCTGCTTGGCAATCTCCTGGAACGCAGTGTTCAGGCCGCTGGCATCCGTGGCGGAATACGAACTGTCATCCGATGAGCAGTACTGCAGATCATCGGAAAGCGTGGAGGTAAACGCGATCACCCAGATGCGAATGCCCTTGGCCTTGATCGCATCGCACGCCGCGCGGAAACGGGAGGTATGGTAATCGTCATCGTTTGTGTAACCGTTGGCCGTTACGCGGCGGTCCCAGTACTCCAAGCCCCAGGCCTGCTGGATCATGTAGTTCGTATCCATCTCGCCGTCGGTCATGAAGATGAGGTGGCGTGAGACTTCACCGCCGTTCTGCGGCGCCGCGGTAACATTCGCCGAGAACATCCCGGTCGGCGAGGCCAGACGACCGCCCCAGATCATGCCGATATCGAGGTAGGTTCCCCCCTCGGCGACCAGGCTGTCAGCATAGGCGTTGAAGGCGGTTTGCGACATTTCGCTGAGCAGTTGCGCCTTCGCCGGGCAGAAGGTGTAGCCCAGACTGATAACGGAATAACCATAGTAGCCGTTCGCATACTGGATACGGCCGCTGGAATCGGTCCGCAGATACGCGACTTCAGGCCACATCGGTGCCCACTTGCTCTTGTCGTCGCTCGTCGGCGCGCCATCGATATCAAGGTCCAGCGCCGCAGCAGGCGATATCCCCGTCGCCGAGCTATACGTGACATTCGTGGCAGGTACGGTGGATCGCTCTTCGATGCAGCCGCCCCAGCTCGAACTGACGGCGGCACCATTGGTCCCGGTCGGCGTGGACACGGTGGAGAAGGCCTTGTACTTGCTGGTATCATAGGTAATCGGCGCATAGAGATAATATGACGTCACATTACGCGACGTATAACTATAAGAAATATAGTAGTATGTGTTTCTGTTCGATGTGAATGCCTGACAGGCGTAGGTATATTTCCTCTGTGCCTGCGTCGTTACGCCATTTGATGTCGACGAACTTCCGTAGTTTGAATAATCGGAATCGTTACTCAGACCCGATTTCGCCAAAGCAGTGTTGCAGGACGCCAGGGTGGAATAGGCGGTCGAGTTGTATTTGGTCCAGCTTGACGCCGAAGAGGCCGAACCCGTCGTCGTGACGAACTGGCGCGACTGGTACGTGCGCGTATCGACAAGGTAGGACGGGTTCAGATTATACAGCAACTGCCCCACGTTCACGGTCGTGCTGTACGGCACGAATCCATAGCGGATACGCGCGTTGGTGCCCGACGTAGAGCTTTGCAGCGTCGTGTAGAAATTCTTCATCGCGGTGCGCAGGGCGGCGATACGCGTGGTGCTACCGAGAGTTTCGTCCATCGATCCGGTGGTATCAAGCACCATCATCACATCGGCATTGCCCACGCCCATCGAACTCGCACAAGTTGCGGTCAGCGGGATCGTCGTGAATCCGAACAACCGGACCACTGCGGTGTTCATGACCGTGCTGGCCGAACCATCGACCGTCGAGCCGCTGTCGGGCGTGCTCGACGTAAACGTGGTGCCATGGGTGTCCTGATCGGCGTCGAGGAAATTCGCGCCGAAATAGGTCGTCGCGGCTGTCTGCGAAGCCGTGTCATAGCCATTGGTCGTCACCGTGCGGCGCCCGGCAAGCACAGCGGCGTCGCAAGCGGCCTGCAACTGGTTCTTCACCTTGTAGGCCCGGCTGAGATCGATTGAGGCCCCGACGATCATCGCGGTGACGATCATCCCGACCGCCGCGATCGGCAGCAGACTTCCAGCAGTGTCGCGAAGGAGAGCGACGAAGGATTTGACGATGCGACCCATGAGTTTGCAGGCTTTCTGCGGATTTTAGGCTTGATCCTCGTCCCCTATCGGCAAATGTTTAACGAACACTTTGACGCACTGCGCCAAAATGGACATTCACGATCGTTAACGACCGAGAAATAATGCAACTGCGAGCAAAAATGCGGAACCTTTCCGAAACTTGTCGGTTATTGCCCCAAATCGGGGCTTTGCGCGCACGGGGGGCGCAGCCCGCGCGCGCCTGCGGCCGTTCCCCGCGAGAGTACCGATGACGTCATCCCAGGGACCGAATTCCCAGATTCTTCTCGCTTTTGCCCTGCCACTAATTCTAGGGCTCTGCCTTCTGACCGACATCACCCTGCCACTCGGCACCGGGGTGAGTGTACTCTATCTCCTGCCCACCGTTATCGCCTATGCAGGCAGACGTCCGGTCGCTCCGATAGCGACCGCAATCGGTGGACTTGGTTGCGTCACGCTAGCCTATTTTTACGCACCTGACGGCGTAGCCGCCTCGATCGCGATCATGAACCGGCTACTCTCGGGTGCGACCAACGTACTGGTCGCCATCATCGGCGCGTCGATCATTCACTACCGTAACCGCAACCGCCATGCACAGGCGCTGCGGGTGGCTGAAGCCGAACTGGCCCGGACCATGGCCGGTGAAGTCCCGCTGGACGAACTGGGTCACCGCGCCATCACCTTTCTTGCCGAACAGTTCGGGGCCAGTGCCGGGGCCCTGTTCGCCCATGAAGACGGCCAGTATCGCCGCATCGCTACCGTCGGCGTGCCGCAGGACGCGAACATCCCGCGGACAACATCCCCGGACGACGGTCTGCTGGGCGAAGTCATCCGCACCGGAAAGACCATACATCTGGCCGATGTTCCGGCAGGCTACCTCGAAATCGGCAGCGCGCTTGGCCGCGCGGTGCCGCGCGCGCTCGTGATTGGCGCCGCGCAGGTCGACGGCTTCGTGAATGCGGTAATCGAACTGGGCTTTCTCGATCAGCCGAACGCTCGCCCCGAGGACGTGTCCGAATTCCTCGACCTCGTGGGCGGACCACTCGGGATTGCCCTGCGTTCCGCCAAGTACCGCTCACGCCTTGAGCACCTGCTGGCCGAAACCCAGAACCAGGCCGAGGAATTGCAGGCCCAGAGCGAGGAACTGCGCGCCAGCAACGACGAACTCGAAGCGCAAAGCAAGCAATTGCTGGATTCGCAGACCGAGCTGGAACAGCAGCAGGCCGAACTCGAACGCTCGAACGCGCAGCTCGAAGAACAGACCGCCTCGCTCGAAGCCCAGCGTGACGAACTCGCGCGCGCGCAATCGCGCCTGCGCGGACAGGCCGACGATCTGGAACAGGCCAGCCGCTACAAGTCCGAATTCCTCGCCAACATGAGCCACGAATTGCGCACCCCGCTCAATTCGCTGCTGATCATGGCGCGACTGCTGGCGGACAACCGCACCGGCAACCTGTCGGGCGAGCAGGTCCGTTTTGCCGAGACCATCGAGACGGCGGGCAACGATCTGCTCGCCCTCATCAACGACGTGCTCGACATTTCCAAGATCGAGGCCGGTCGCATCGACCTCGATCTGCACGAGACCTCGCTGGCCACGCTGCTCGCCAAGCTGCGCGACACGTTCGCGCCGGGCGCCGAGCGCAAGGGGCTGAAGCTGGCAATGAGCGTGGCGCCGGAGACACCAGCCTCGCTGGAAACCGATCCCCTTCGCCTCGAACAGATCCTCAAGAATTTTCTATCGAATGCGCTCAAGTTCACCGATGCCGGTTCGGTCGAACTCGCGGTTCGCAGCACCGGGAACGACACGCTCGCCTTCACCGTGCGTGACAGCGGGCCCGGCATCGCACCCGAGCAGCAGCAGGCGATCTTCGAGGCGTTCCGACAGGCCGATGGCGGCATCGCCCGCAAGTATGGCGGCACCGGCCTTGGCCTCTCGATCTCGCGCGAACTGGCGCGCCTCCTCGGTGGGCAGATATCGCTCGAAAGCGAACCCGGCAAAGGCAGCGCCTTTACGCTGACGCTTCCCTGCACATTTGCGGGGAGCGGGGAAGCCACGCCCGCGCCAATGCGCCAACAGGAGACGATCCGCCCGACAGCCGCCGCACCAGCGCCGCGATCCACGACATCGCTCCACGCAACGTCTACCAAGGATGACCGCGAAGCGCTCTCCGGCGATTCCCGCATCATTCTGGTGGTCGAGGACGATCCGGCCTTCGCCCGTATCCTGCGCGATCTGGCGCACGAAGTGGGCTTCCACTGCCTGATCGCCGGAACCGCAGACGAAGGCGCGATGCTGGCGCGGCAATATCTGCCCCATGCCGTGATCCTCGACATGCACCTGCCCGATCACACCGGCCTGTCGGTACTGGACCGGATCAAGCGCGACATCCGCACGCGCCATATCCCGGTCCACATCGTCTCTGCCGACCACGACGATCACGGCGCGCTGGCCAGTGGCGCGGTCGGCTATCTATTCAAGCCGGTCAGCCGCGACGCGCTGGTCGATATGCTGGAAGGCCTCGAAGCCCGCATGGAGCAGCGTCTGCGCCGTGTTCTGGTGGTCGAGGACGACGCGATGCAGGCCGAGGCGGTGAACCATCTTCTCGCCACCCGCGATGTCGAGACGATCGCCGCTTCCAGCGCAGCCCAGTGTCTTGAACGCCTCGGCACCGAGACGTTCGACTGCATGGTTCTGGACCTCAACCTGCCCGATATGTCCGGGCTGGACCTGCTGGAGAAGCTCTCGGGCGACGACAGGCTCGGCTTCCCGCCGGTGATCGTCTACACCGGCCGCGACCTCTCGACGGAAGAGGAAATGCGGCTGCGGCGCTATTCCAAGTCGATCATCGTCAAGGGCGCCAAGAGCCCCGAGCGGCTGCTCGACGAGGTTTCGCTGTTCCTGCACCAGGTGGTGTCCGACCTGCCGCCCGAGCAGCGCCAGCTGATCGAACGCTCGCTGGGCCGGGACTCCGCACTGGAAGGCCGCCAGATCCTTGTTGTCGAGGACGATATCCGCAATGTCTATGCCCTCACCGCCGTGCTCGAACCGCATGGCGTGGGCGTTCGCATAGCCCGCAATGGCGTCGAGGCGATGGACGAACTGGCCAGAACCGAACGGGGCGAGCGTTCGCCGATCGATCTTGTACTGATGGACGTGATGATGCCCGAAATGGACGGCCTCACCTGCATGCGCGAAATCCGCAAGGACCCGCGCCGTGCCGGGCTTCCGATCATCGCGCTCACCGCCAAAGCCATGGCGCGCGATCACCAGGAATGCCTTCAGGCCGGTGCGAACGACTATTTGTCCAAGCCGCTCGACGTGGACAAGCTGCTCAGCCTCGTGCGTGTCTGGATGCCCCGCTGATGCGTACGGGCGAGACCATCGAGGACATCGAGCTGGACCTGCTGGTCGAGGCGATCTGGCGTCGGTATCAGTACGATTTCCGCGACTACTCACGCCCCTCGCTGCTCCGGCGGATGCAGCGCGCGCAGACGCATTTCGGCTATCCCACGATGTCGCGGATGCTCGACCGTGTGCTGCACGATGCAGACAGCCTGACCACGCTGATCGGCTACCTGACCATTCAGGTCAGCGAGATGTTCCGCGACCCCACATACTTCAAGGCACTGCGCGAGAAGGTGATCCCTCACCTGCGCACGTGGCCGACGATCAAGGTCTGGGTGGCAGGCTGCGCCAATGGCGAGGAGTTCTACTCGCTGGCGATCCTCTTCCACGAAGAGGGCCTGTCGGACCGCACGATGTTCTACTGCACCGACATCAACCCCGGCGCCCTCTCGCGGGCCGAGGGCGGCATGTACGAGGTCGAGCGCATCGCCGGTTTTTCGCGCAACTACATCGAGGCCGGCGGCACGGGATCGCTGTCGAACTATTACACGGCCAATTACGGCATGGCGCGCTTCTCGCCCGAACTGCGCCGCCGGGCGGTCTTCGCCGACCACAACCTCGCCAGCGACGAGGTGTTTTCCGAAGTGCAGCTCGTCTCCAGCCGCAACGTGCTGATCTACTTCGACCGCACCTTGCAGGACCGTGCACTGGACCTCTTCGCCCGATCGCTGCCGCGCGGCGGGTTCCTTGGCCTAGGCTCCAAGGAGACCATTCACTTCTCCGATCAGGCGCGCCGTTTCAACGACTTCGCCCCGCAGGACAAGATCTACCGCCGCAACGCCCTCGACACGCAGGAGGCCGCCTTTGCAGAGTGAACCGATCCGCATTCTCGCGGTCGACGATATCCGCGAAAACCTCGTCGCGCTGGAGGCCGGGCTCGACCAGCCGGGCGTCGAACTCGTTACCGCACGCTCGGGCATGGAAGCGCTGGAACTGCTGCTGCGGCAGGATTTCGCACTGGCCCTGCTCGACGTGCAGATGCCCGAGATGGACGGCTTCGAACTCGCCGAACTGATGCGCGGGACCGAGCGCACGCGCGGTGTGCCGATCATCTTCCTCACCGCCGTCGCCACCGACGAGCGCCGCCGCTTCCGCGGCTTCGAAGCAGGTGCGGTGGACTACATGCTCAAGCCGCTCGACCTGCATGTGCTCAATTCCAAGGTGGCGGTCTTCGTCGAACTCGCCCGCCAGCGGCAGGAAATCGCCCGCCAGCGCGATGAACTCGGTATGGCGCTCAGCCGCACCCGCGCGCACGGCGACAACTCGCCGCTTGCCGTGCTAGAAATCGACGAATCCCTGCGTATCGTGCGCTGGGCCAAGAGCGCGGAACGCCTGCTGGGCTTTACCGAGGCCGATATGCTCGGCCTGCACCTTACCGAAGCGCCGTTCCTGCGCAGCGAGGACCGATCGACGATAACCGAGCGGTTTCGCGCCCTGATGGGGCCGCACAGCGACCGCACCCGGATCGACCAGCACATGCTGCGGGCCGACGGCAAGGATCGGCTGGGCGAATGGTACTGCTCTTCGCTGCCGCCAACCGGCTCGCGCCCCGCCAGCGTGACCGTCGCCATGCTCGACGTCACCGAACGGCATGAGGCGGAACAGACGCAGCGGCTGCTGATCGGCGAACTCAACCACCGGGTAAAGAACACGCTGGCGACCGTCCAGGCCATCGCCAGTCAGGGCCTTCGCCATGCCAGCGGACTGAGCGAGTTTCACGAGGCCTTCAATGGCCGCTTGCAGGCGCTCGCCCGCGCGCACTCCTCCTTGTCGCAGACGACCTGGGCACCCGCCGGCCTGCGCAACCTGATCGCCGATCAGGTCGCCATCGGCGCGCTGGGCGAAGACCGACTTCACCTTTCTGGCCCTGACGTCGATATGCCGCCAGAGATCGCGCTGCGTTTCGCGCTTATCCTGCATGAACTGACCACCAACGCGAACAAATATGGCGCCCTCTCCAATCAGAGCGGTGTCGTGTTTCTGGAATGGTCGCTGGAGCATGGAGCCCTGAACCTCGTCTGGCGCGAAGCCGGTGGACCTGTAGTCTCCCAACCAGAACGGCGCGGCTTCGGCTCGACGTTGATCGAGCGTTCCATGGCATCCGATGGTGCGCATATCGCAGCCGCCTTCCTGCCCTCCGGCGTCGTCTGGACGATGCATCTGCCGTTGCCGGACACCATGGCAGAGCCACACCCAACGGCTGAATTTTCCTCAGACATGCAGCCTGCCCTCGCAGCGCCCACCTCCCGGCCAGCCCCGCCGCCAACTGCCTCGCCTGCGGCCCCACCCTCCGTCATGACACCCGTTTCCCACGCATCCACGCCTTTCGCTTTGGCACCGGCAGCTTGCTCCACCGAAGGGTTCGTCGTTCTCGTAGTCGAGGACGAACCGCTGGTGGCGATGGAACTGACCATGGAAATCGAGGACCACGGCGGCATTGCCATCGGGCCTGCGACATCGTGCGAACAGGCCTTGGCGATGATCGCCCATCGCCCCCCGAAAATGGCGCTGCTCGACGGCAATCTCAATGGCGAGCGCGTGGATGTCGTGGCGGATCGACTGGCCGCGAACGGCACCCCCTTTGCCTTCGTCAGCGGCTACGACCGGGAGCACCTGCCCGAAGCACACCGCGACCGCCCCATGCTGGGCAAGCCGTTCCTGCCCGCCGATGTCCATACGATCCTGCAGCGCCTCGCCGCCGAATGCACTGAAAATGCCGACTGACGAGGCTCCTTGGAGGCACTAGGAAACGCCTTATGTCTCGTCCCCTCGCGTCCATCCTGTTCGTCTGCCTGGGCAATATCTGCCGCTCTCCTCTGGCGGAAGCCGCCATGCGGCACGAGGCAGGTGGCGCAGGCATACAGTTGGAGATCGATTCGGCCGGAACCGGCGCCTGGCACCTCGGCCATGCCCCGGACCCGCGCTCGATTGCCGAAGCGGCCCGGCACGGTATCGACATTTCGCACTATACGGCGCGGCAGGTCACGGCAGAGGATTTCCATCACTTCGATCACATCGTCGCGCTCGACCGGTCCAACCTTGCGAACCTTCGACGTCTGGCCCCGGACGACAGCACGGCCCATCTCTCGATGCTGATGGATCACGTCCCCGGAATGGCTGGCCGCGATGTCGACGATCCCTACTATGGTGAGCCCCGCGATTTCACACGCACCTGGGGCGAGGTGCTGGAAGGCGCGAGAGGGCTGCTCGGCAAATTTGCGTAGATGTCGCATGGCGCAATGTCCACAAACGCCCCAAAGCTGAACCTCGAACGCCTCTCACGAAGCCCGGATAGCTGCCTTTTCAAGCGAGAGCCTTGGATAACGGTCTATCCAGCGCTTCGAAGAAACCCGGTCAACGAAAATTGGGAGCTTGTCAGTGAGGAAGTGTGTCGTCGGCCGCAGCCGTAGCGCGAACAGGTCATCAAGCCCAAGAGGTGCGTTAATCTCCATTGCGCCCGACGATCCTAGCCGAACTGCAACCGCCGTTGCCGTCTCAGGCCAATGTCGCATAGCATCACCCGCTGAGGTATAGGGGGCATCCCCATTGCGAAGGTGCATACGGGCCTGATTTTTCACTGACCATAGCAGGCTCGGCATTGCGCGCCGCAACTCCTTCTCAATACGTTCGTCAAGATCGGCCTGCGGCAAGGCGTCATCATACCAGATGACATCAACATCGCCCTTCGGTGTCGTCACCGCATACCCGTGAAGGTGGTCCCAAAGGGCGTCGCGGACAAAGCCCGCACCGATCCAACAATCGGGTAGGTCAAACGTCGACACAACCTCTAGCGCCCTGCGCCGTAGAGGATCGCTCATCATGAGAGTTTGAAGGACGGCGATTTGATCCATGCAGAACGCCTTAGCAACTTCCGCAAACGACCGCTTTGCCTATTTTAAGAGCCGTCACCTGCCCGAGCGCTTTCCACCCATGTTGGCCTTCTAGTAGACGTCAACATGCCCACGCGCACCTAAAACCGGCGTAACCAATAACGCATCGGCTTCTCGCTTTCTACGCTCTCGCCCTTGTCCTTCCAGCGCAAGGTCGTGCTGAGCGCATCTTCGCGCCGGTAGCCTCGCCCCGTCCAGAACCGGTCGAGCGGCACGTAGCCCTGGGGACGCGCGGGGTGATCGACCGGACGCTCCACGGCTGCGAAAGTCGCCATTCGCGCGCCACTCGCCTGTGCATGCCGTTCGCGATGATCGAAGAAGGCATGACCCACCCCCTGCCCGCGCCAGGACGGCAGCAGGACCGATTCGCCGAAATAGAACAAATGTTCGATATCGAGTCCGGCCTCCCGGAACGGTGCGCTGAACGCCGCTTTCTGCCCTGCCATCGGCGCCGCCGTCGCCGCCCCCACGACCACCCCACCCGCTCTCGCCACCACCAGCACCGCGCCCGGCGCTGCCGCGAATTCGCGCAGATATTCGCCCTCATGGGCAAGATCGCCCTCATAGAGATAGGGCCACTCCGCAAAGACCGCGATGCGCAGCCGCGCCAGATCTGCGATGGCAGACGCGATTTTCGCCCCCGTCAGGCTTTCCACTTCCACCATCGTCACCTCTTTTACCTGCCTCTCGCTTGCCTTGCGTCGCATGCCCGGCGATAACCACGCAATGGGATCGCCCGATCCCATGCGCGATTTGCTTTTGCACCGGCTTGCACTATATGCGCGCCGGAATACCCCGGCCCCTCCGTCCTCGCAGCGATGCGGCCCGGCACCGGGGATACCGCTCTTTTCGAACGCCCGTGTTCACTGTTCAAGGACGAAGCGCATGTCCCGTCGCCGCCAGATCTACGAAGGCAAGGCCAAGATCCTCTACGAAGGCCCCGAGCCCGGCACGATCATCCAGTATTTCAAGGACGATGCGACTGCCTTCAATGCCCAGAAGAAGGGCACGATCCAGGGCAAGGGCGTGATCAACAACCGTATCAGCGAATACGTGTTCTCACGCCTCAACCACATCGGCGTTCCCAACCACTTCATCCGTCGCCTGAACATGCGCGAGCAGCTGGTGCGTCAGGTCGAGATCATCCCGATCGAGGTCGTGGTGCGCAACGTGGCCGCCGGCTCCATCTCCAAGCGCCTCGGCATTCCCGAGGGCGAGATGCTGCCGCACACGCTGATCGAATACTACTACAAGGACGATGCGCTGGGTGATCCGATGATCGCCGAAGAGCACATCGCCTGCTTCGGCTGGGCCACCAACGAGGAGATGCAGGACATCTCGTCGATGGCGATCCGCGTGAACGATTTCATGTGCGGCATGTTCGCCGCCATCGACATCCGCCTCGTCGACTTCAAGCTTGAATTCGGCCGCATCTGGGACGGCGACTTCAGCCGCGTGATCCTGGCGGACGAGATCAGCCCCGATGGCTGCCGTCTGTGGGACATGAACACCGGCGAGAAGCTCGACAAGGACCGCTTCCGCCGCGATCTCGGCGGCGAAGAGGAAGCCTATCAGGAAGTCGCCCGTCGCCTCGGCCTGCTGCAGGACGACAATGGTCCCAGCGAAGTGCTCGACCTGTCGAAGCACCGCAAGCTGCGCGGCAAATAATCGGATCGCAGGCCCCGCGCGCATAAGCGCGCGGGGCCTGCCGGTCGCCCGATGGCGACCTTCGGGCCGGACCGTTCTCGAGCCCTCACTATTGCGAACCATTCTCCTTGCGCTTTAGCGACTTGCGGGTAAATCTTCTCCGCAGGATGCCTGCAAGAACAATCGCGACACTCTCGCTCTCCGCCCTCCTGCTCGCCGGCTGCGCGCAGATTTCCGCGCACACGCCACCGGTTCCGGCGACTTCTCCCGCGCATGCTGCCAAGCCCGATCCGGCAAGCTGGGCCTTCGAGAGCAGCGATCTCCCCCTCGACCCCGACTGGCGCTATGGCCGCCTGCCCAACGGCATGCGCTACATGGTACGACACAACGCCATGCCTGCGGGCACCGCGATGGTGCGGCTTGACATGAACGTGGGCTCGTTCGACGAGGAACCGAGCGAACAGGGCTTCGCGCATTTTGTCGAACACATGGCCTTCAACGGATCGACCAATGTGCCCGAAGGCCAGATGGTCCCGCTGCTGGAGCGCGATGGCCTCGCCTTCGGGGCGGACACCAACGCCTCGACGAGTTTCGACCGGACGAATTACAAGCTGGACCTGCCGCGCGCCGATCCGAAACTGCTCGGCACCGCGCTGATGCTGATGCGCGAGACCGCTGGAAACCTGACGTTTGCCCCCGATGCCGTGGCGCGTGAACGCGGCGTGGTGCTGTCGGAAATGCGCGACCGCAACACATGGGCCTATCGCAGCACGCAGGATGCCACGCGCTTCTTCTATCCCGGATCGCGCTTTTCCGAACGCTTTCCGATCGGCCTCAAGACAACGCTCGATGCCGCCACCTCGCAGTCGCTCTATACCTTCTATCGCCGCGAATATGTGCCGAAAAACGCCACGCTGATCGTCGTGGGAGACTTCGACGCCGATGCCGTCATCGCCCAGATCAAGGCGCGGTTCGGGGACTGGCAGACGGCCCCGGTTGAACTCCAGCCCGATGGCGGACCTGTTTCGTCCAAGGACAAGGGCCGCACGTCGATCTATCTCGATCCGGCGCTGTCCGAACGGGTGACGATCCAGCGCAACGGGGCGTGGATGGACGAGCCTGACAGCGCGGCCCAGCGCGAGGAAAACCTTTTACGCTCTATCGGTTATGCCATCGTCAACCGCCGGCTCCAAAGCATCGCCCGACGCGCCGACGCCCCGTTCAAGGGCGCCGGGTTCGGCACCGGAGACGTCTTCGAGGCGGCCCGGTCCACCCGCCTGATCGTCGATACCGTAGACGGCGGGTGGCAAACGGGGCTGGAGAGCGCGACGCAAAGCTACCACAACGCGCTTGAGAACGGCTTCAAACCGTCCGAGGTCGCCGAACAGGTGGCCAATATCCGCACGCAGCTGGAAAACGCGGCTGCGGCCTCATCGACCCGCTCGAACGCCGCGCTCGTCGGCGCCGCCGAAGCGCTGATCGACGATCGCAAGGTGGCAACCACGCCGCAGTCGGTGCTCGACCGTTTCCGGGAGTTCGCGCCAAAGATCACACCCGACGCCGTACTCGCCGCCCTGAAGCGCGAAGCCCTGCCGCTGGCCGATCCGCTGATCCGCTTCCAGGGTCGCACTGCACCTGCAGGCGGCGAAAAGGCGCTGCGCCAGACATGGCGCGAGGCGCTTCACGCCCCGCTGACATCCGATACTACGCAGGCCGACACGCCGTTCGCCTATACCGATTTCGGCACGCCCGGCACCGTGGTCAGCGATCACGTCGATCCTCGCCTCGGCATTCGCGAAGTGCGTTTCGCCAACGGGGTTATGCTGAACATCCGGCATACCGATCTGGTGCACGACCAGATCTATGCCAGCTTCGCCATCGACGGCGGCGACCGGCTGGAGACGAAGGCCAATCCCACCGCCACCGACATGATGAGCTATCTCGACAAGGGCGGCCTCGGCAAGCACAGCCTCGACCAGCTCGACACGATCACTGCGGGTCATACCGTGGGCATGGCACTGGGGAGCAGCGGCACCTCGTTCGACGGGCGCTTTGCCACGACGCCCAGCGACCTCGGTCTGCAACTGGAACTGATGGCCGCGCTCATCACCGATCCGGGCTATCGGTCCGAAGGCGAGATCCAGTATCACCAGCAGGTGAACACCTTCTTCGCACAGATGGGCGCAACCCCTCAGTCGGAGATGCAGGCCAGGCTGGGCAACATCCTTTCGGACAACGACCCGCGCTTCTCGCTGCTCGCGCCCGAGGCCTACCGCGCGCTGACTTTCGCGAAGCTCAAGACCGACATCTACGACCGGCTGGCGCACGGCGCGGTGGAGATCGGCCTTGTCGGCGATGTCGATGCCGATCAGGCCATCGCGCTTGTCGCCAAGACCTTCGGCGCCCTCCCGAAGCGCGAAGACACCTTCCTGCACAACGACCAGCCGCCGCGCACGTTCTCGGCGGACCGCTCCGAGCGCGTACTGCGCCACACCGGCCCTGCAGATCAGGCGCTGATGCGGATCACCTGGCCGACCCGCGACGATGCCGATCCGGTGGAGGCGATGAAGCTCGAACTGCTTGAAAGCGTGATGCGGATCGAACTCACCGACGAACTGCGCGAGGCTCTGGGCAAGACCTATTCACCATCCGCCAGCAGCGACCTGTCCCGCGACTGGAAGGGTTATGGCACCTTCTCGATCTCAGCCTCGATCAGCGTCAGCGATGTGGCCGCGACCAAGGCGGCGATCGAGCGTGTCGTTGCCCGGCTGGGTAGCGAGCCGGTCAGCGCCGACGTGCTGCTGCGCGCCCGCGCACCGATGCTCGAAGGCTTCCAGAACGCGCTCAAGACCAATGCCGGATGGCTGGGTCTGGTCGGGCGCGCGCAGAGCCGCTCGGACCGGATCGACCGCTTCCAGCAGGCAGCACAGCGCCTTTCCGCGCTCACCGCTGCCGATGTCGAAGCCATGGCGGAGCGCTATCTGACGCCCGATCAGGGACTTGAGGTGCTGGTGATCCCCAAGGACGTGCCCCAATCGGTCGGCTGACACCGCACACGGTCATTTCGTTTCATCGCGAAGGAAGCACGGTTTGTAGACAGATGCAGGTGCATCCATTCCAATGGCAGACCCGGTTCTTAACTCGCGCATGTTGCATCGCAAAAGATGAGGCTCTCCAGATGACCGTCACGCTTTCCTCCGCCCCCGTCCAGCGCCTGAACAACGGCGTCGAGATTCCTCGCCTGGGTCTGGGGACCTGGCCGATGGAGAATACCGAGGCGGAGAACGCCGTGCGCACCGCTATCGAGGCGGGCTATCGGCTGATCGACACCGCCGAGAATTACAAGAACGAGCAGAGCGTGGGCGAAGGCATCCGCACCAGCAGTGTTGCGCGGGAGGAGATCTTCGTCACCACCAAGTTCAACCGCGAATGGCATTCGGTTGAAGGCGTGCAGGAGGCCTGCAAGGCCAGCCTCAAGCGCCTTGGGCTCGACTATATCGACCTGCTGCTGATCCACTGGCCCAACCCCGATCAGGACCGCTATGTCGCAGCCTATGAGGGCATGGAGCGGTTGCGCGAACAGGGGCTGGTGCGCGCGCTGGGCACTTCAAACTTCAAGATCCCGCATCTCGAAAAGCTGCTGGCGGCAGGTCATGTGCCGCAGCTCAACCAAATCCAGCTCGACCCCTATCGCCGCCGCGACGATATCGTCGCCTTCCACGAAGGAAACGGCATCGCCACCGAAACCTGGAGCCCGATCGGACGCGGCGACAGCCTGCTGGGCGATCCGGCGATCACTGCCATCGCGCAAGCGCATGACCGCACGCCCGCGCAGATCGTGCTGCGCTGGCACATCCAGTCCAGCTATCTGCCGGTGCCCAAGTCCGGCAATCCGCAGCGCCAGATCGAGAACCTCGACGTCTTCGAGTTCGAGCTGAAGGACGACGAGATGGAAACGCTGAACGGCCTTGGCCAGCCCGATGCCGAGATCATCGACGCCGACAGCTTCGGGCACTGAGATTGCTTGGAAATTCGCTGTAGGCGAATTTCATCGGCACGAGCGCTCGCCCCCACCCGGCCTCCCGACGACAGTATGCTATGGGAGGCCGGGTGGGGGCGAGGCCGGCGCTGCATCTCAAAGCTTCGACAATAACGGCACCAGTTCCTCGAACCCGTCGATCACAGCCGTGCCGCCCAGTGCGGCGGGGTCGCCATCGTTGAAACCGAAGCTGACAACCACGCAGGGCAACCCCGCCGCTTTCGCCGCGCCGGTATCGAAGCTGCTATCTCCCACATAGGCCGCTCTTCCGCCCCCCGCCCGCTCGATCATCAGGTCGAGCAGATCGGGCGCAGGTTTGCTGCGCCCCAGCCCCAGTGTATCGCCGCCGATCACCGTGAAGAAACGATGGCGCTGGCCGAGATCGTCGAGGATTTTCGTCGCGAGCCGCTCCAGCTTGTTGGTAACGACCGCCAGCTTCACACCGCGTGCGGCGAGATCGTCGAGCATCGCCTCGGCCCCCGGATAAAAGCGTGACAGATCGGTCATATGCGCTTCGTACCAGACCATCAGCGCCTCATAGAGCGCGGGCATCTGCTCTTCGGGAAGTGGACCGCCGGTGACCTCCAGCGCCTTGTGCAGCATGACGCGGGTGCCGCCGCCGATCAGATCGCGCACGGCATCGTCGAGAAGCGGCGCGCGGCCCGCCAGCGACAGCGCGTGGTTGACGGCACCGGCAAGGTCGCGATGGCTGTCGAGCAGGGTTCCGTCGAGGTCGAAACCAACGATATCAAAGGGAAACAAAGTCATTGCCGGTGTGGTGCAACCTCGGGATGGAAACTGCAACACTTTGCTGGCAAACGAGGATGATGACCACGGACACTGCCCCCCTCGCTATCGTCGTCCTTGCCGCCGGCAAGGGCACCCGCATGAAAAGCGACCTGCACAAGGTACTGCATCCCATCGCCGGTCGTCCAATGCTGGAGCATCTGCTGGCCAGCGCCGCACAGTTGGCGCCGCAGCGGCAGGTGGTAGTCGCCGGGCACGGGCGCGAGCAGCTGGAAAAAGCACTCGGCACCCGCGCGACGATCGCCGTGCAGGAGCCGCAGCTCGGCACCGGTCACGCGGTTCAGCAGGCGTACGAAGCGCTGGCGGACTTCACGGGCGACGTGCTGATTCTCTATGGCGACGTGCCGTTCGTACGCCCCGAAACCATGCAGGCGATGATCGCACGTCTACATGAGGCCGATGCTCCGGCGGTGGTTGTGCTCGGCTTCGAGCCCGAAGATCCGCTGCAGTATGGGCGCATCCTCGCGCATGAGGACGGGCGGATTGCGATGATGGTGGAATACAAGGACGCCAGCGACGAACAGCGCGCCTGCAGGCTTTGTAATTCCGGGCTGATGGCGGTGGGCAGCGCCGACCTGTTCGACTTGCTCGCCCGCGTCGGCAACGACAATGCGCAGGGCGAATACTACCTCGTCGATATCGTCAATGTCGCTACGCTGGAAGGCAAGCCCTGCGCGGTGATCGCCACCGACAATCCCGACGAAGTGGCGGGTATCAACAGCCGCGGCGAACTGGCAGGCGCCGAAGCGCGCTGGCAGGTGCGGCGCCGCGAGGCCGCGATGGTCGACGGTGCGACGCTCATCGCGCCTGAAACGGTGTTCTTCAGCTGGGACACGCAGCTGGGCCGCGACGTGACGGTGGAACCCAACGTGGTGTTCGGCCCCGGCGTCACCGTTGCCGACAATGTGGTGATCCACGCCTTCTCGCATCTGGAAGGCGCGATGCTGGAGAGCGGCGTCTCGATCGGTCCCTATGCGCGACTGCGCCCCGGCGCAGTACTGCGCAAGGGCTCGAAAGTGGGCAACTTCGTCGAGATCAAGAACGCCCAGTTGGGCGAAGGCGCCAAGGCCAACCACCTGACCTATCTGGGCGATGCCACGGTCGGCGCGGGCGCGAACATCGGCGCAGGCACGATCACCTGCAACTATGACGGCTATTTCAAGCACCGGACGGTTATCGGCGAACGGGCCTTCGTGGGCTCGAACAGCGCGCTGGTGGCACCGGTGAAGATCGGCAGCGACGCCATCGTCGCTGCGGGCAGCACTGTCACGCGCGACGTGGGTGATGGCGAGTTGCGCATCGTGCGCGCCGAACAACTGGTCAAGCCCGGCTGGGCCGACGCCTTCCACGATGCGATGAAGAAGAAGAAAGCCGAAAAGGCCGAGAACTGAACCTTTCCGTTTAGGAGCACTCCATGTCCGACAGTCCCTGGGGCCAGAGCCGCCGCACGACCGACGCCGATGAGGTCGATTACGAAATCCGGGGCCAGGAACTCCAGTTCGTCGAGATCGAACTCGATCCCGGCGAAAGCGCCGTCGCCGAAGCGGGCGCGATGGTATGGAAGGACGCCTCGATCGAGATGACGACCGTGTTCGGTGACGGTTCGGGCCAGCAGGGCGGCGGCTTCATGGGCAAGCTGCTGGGCGCGGGCAAGCGGCTGGTCACGGGCGAGAGCCTGTTCACGACCGTCTTCACCCACCACGGCACCGGCAAGGCCCGCGTCGCATTTGCGGCGCCCGTACCCGGCACCATCCTGCCGATCCGGCTGACCGACGTGGGCGGCCGGCTGATCTGCCAGAAGGATGCGTTCCTTTGCGCCGCGCGAGGGGTGCAGATGGGCATCCACTTCCAACAGAAGATCATGACAGGTCTGTTCGGCGGCGAAGGCTTTATCATGCAGCGCCTCGATGGCGACGGCATGGTCTTCGTTCAAATGGGCGGCATGGTGGTCGAGCGCGAACTGGCACCTGGCGAGGAACTGCATGTTGATACCGGGTGCGTGGCAGCCATGACGGCAAGCGTCGACTTCGACGTGATCCGGGCAGGCTCGGTCAAATCGATGATCTTCGGTGGCGAGGGCGTATTCTTCGCCCGGCTGCGTGGTCCCGGCAAGGTGTGGATCCAGTCGATGCCCTTCTCGCGACTTGCCGGGCGCATGCTTTCCGCCGCCCTGCCCGGCGGTCAACGGCGCGGGGAAGGCTCGATACTTGGTCCACTGGGTGATTTCATCGACGGCGATTGAAGTTTATTTACCTGACGTTACGAATTGGCGGATAACAGCGCGGCCTTCACTATTCGCAATGCCGGAGCCCCAACCCCGTGCCGATCTCGTTCAAGGATGCCCTGCGATTTTTGGCCTGGTTTTGCTGGGCCGGTGCCGCTCTTGGAATCGCGGTATTCGCCTGGACGTTGCTGACGCGCTGCTACACCGCACCGGGCTCGACCTTCTTTGAGGTGCGAATTTTCTGCGATCACGCCGCCGCGGCGCGAGGCAACAATGCCCTTTGGATCGCCATTGCACTGCTGATCGTCGGCGGATTCTTCCATCAGGCCGGTCGAAAGGCAAGTCGCCCCCCTCTTGGCTGACCCGTCAGGCTGTTAAGCCTTCACACAGCATTGCAGGTGCAGGGGGCGGATCGTAAGGTCGCTGAAGCGGGCCTTACGCCCTACCCCCTCCCTTTCGCGGCCACCCCGGCGCGGAGCAGCAAGAAACACGGCCCTATGTGCGGAATTATCGGAATTGTCGGCAAGGAACCCGTTGCCGAGCGTCTCGTCGATGGCCTGCGCCGCATGGAATATCGCGGCTACGACAGCGCGGGCGTGTGTACTGTCGATGACGGCCAGCTCGTGCGCCGTCGCGCCGAAGGCAAACTGCTCAATCTCGTCACGGAACTGGCGCGCAACCCCGCCCCCGGCCTGATCGGCATCGCCCATACCCGCTGGGCGACCCACGGCGCTCCCACCGCCGCCAACGCGCATCCGCATGCCACGTCCGAACTCGCGCTCGTCCACAACGGAATCATCGAGAACTTCCGCCCGCTTCGCGAGGCGCTCGAATCGCGCGGTCGCACTTTCGAGAGCCAGACCGACACCGAAGTGGTCGCCCATCTGGTGTCCGAGCAGGTCGAGGCAGGCGCCTCACCGCAGGAGGCGGTGAAGACCGTGCTGCCGCAGTTGCGCGGCGCCTTCGCGCTGGCCATCGCCTTCCGCCGGCATCCCGACATGCTGATCGGCGCCCGCCTCGGCTCGCCACTGGTCGTGGGGTACGGAGAAGGCGAAACCTATCTCGGCTCCGACGCGCTCGCCCTGGCCCCGCTGACGCAGCGCATCTCCTATCTGGAGGAAGGTGACTGGGTGGTCATCACCCGCGAAGGCGCGCAAATCTTCGATGCGCAGAACAATCCCGTGGTGCGCGAGATCGTGACCTCGGGCGCCTCTGCCGTCGCCATCGAGAAGGGCAACTTCCGCCACTTCATGCAGAAGGAAATCTACGAGCAGCCCACGGTGGTGGCGCAGACCCTGCGCAGCTACGTGCGCCCTGTAGACCAGTCCATCGCCCTGCCCCAGATCGACTTCGACCTTTCCGCCATCAAGCGCATCACCATCGTCGCGTGCGGCACCAGTTTCTATGCCGGCATGGTCGCCAAATACTGGATTGAGACCTTCGCTCGCGTGCCCGTCGATATCGATGTGGCCAGCGAGTTCCGCTATCGCGACCCCGTACTGGAAGCGGGCGGTCTGGCCCTGTTTATCTCGCAATCGGGCGAGACGGCGGACACCCTCGCCGCGCTCAAGCACTGCAAGGCGGCCGGACAGACCATCGCCGTCGTCGTCAACGTACCCACGAGCACGATGGCGCGTGAGGCCGACCTGCTGCTGCCCACGCACGCCGGGCCGGAAATCGGCGTCGCCTCGACCAAGGCCTTCACCTGCCAGTTGGCGGTGCTGGCGGCACTGGCCGCGCGGCTCGCGGTCTGCAAGGGGCGGATGGATCGCGACGAGGAAATGCACGTCGTCGAGCATCTGGTGCAGACGCCCGCCAGCCTCAACGCCGCGCTGGAGCACGACGAGGAAATCGCGGCGATGGCGCACCTTATCGCACCTGCGCGCGACGTTCTGTACCTCGGTCGCGGGCCGGACTTCCCGCTAGCCCTTGAAGGCGCGCTGAAGCTCAAGGAAATCAGCTACATCCACGCCGAAGGCTATGCCTCGGGCGAGATGAAGCATGGCCCCATCGCGCTGATCGACGAGGCAGTCCCGGTAATCGTCCTCGCCCCGTCCGGCCCGCTGTTCGAGAAGACCGTCTCGAACATGCAGGAAGTGCGCGCGCGTGGCGGCAAGGTCGTGCTGATCTCCGATGCCGAAGGCATCGCCGAAGCGGGCGAAGGTTGCCTCGCCACGATCGAGATGCCCAAGGTCCACCCGCTGATCGCCCCGCTGGTCTATGCCGTGCCGGTCCAGTTGCTGGCGTACCACGTAGCCTGCGTTAAGGGCACCGACGTAGATCAGCCGCGCAATCTGGCGAAGAGCGTCACGGTAGAATGATCCCTAAAGGGCGGCGAGCCCTTACTGCTCCGCCGCCCTTACTTCGTATCCGCCGCCCATCCTGACACTGCTATTCTCACGTATTTTGCGGCATTTTATAGCGAATGCGCCTCCAGACCGGATATTTCGTCACACGACGCCCTATTCGGGAAACTTATCGTCCATCGCATGCTTTACCGGGCGATAACTCTTGATTGGCTATGCATGCACCCGTGAACATGCGCGCTTCCGTTTCGCCGAGTCCTTCAAGCTCGCTGCCCTTGCTGGCTGTCATTGGCCTGATGACGCCCGCCCGCCGCGCAGACATGGACGATTGGGGCCGCTTGCGAGCTTTGCAGCACGCCGGCGCCAGCGAGCGCGGAATGCGCCTTTCCATCCAGCTTGCAGGCGGTTTCGTGGCCGCGGTACTGTCGGTCCGCGATGTACACCCGGCCCTCCTTGGCAGTTGGATCGCGGCTCTGCTGACGTCCTTGTGGCTGCTCACCAACAAGGCCAGCCATGCTGCCCGTACAGGTGCCCAACCAATTCCCTTGCCGTCCGCCCTGCTAAACGCGGCGGTCTGGGCCATGCCGATCCTGGTGACGCCGCTATTTCTGGGACAGATGCTGGCCCTCAAACTGTGGTTCGTGATCGCGGTTCTCATGACTGCCTCAGGGTTGCTGCTGCCTGCAGTACCGCTCGCCGCGCTGACGTTCATCATAGTGACAGGCCTTTCCAGCGCCGTCGGCTTCGCCATGGCCCGCGCGTTCGACATGACCGCGATCTCGCTCGCCTTTACGGCCGTGATCGCCTTCGGCACGGCGGAGAATGCCCGCCGCTTTCTCTCGGCACGGATCGCCGAAGCCGGGCGCGACGAAAATCAGGAAGTCGTCTCTCTGTTGCTTCGGGAATTCGAGGACAACAAAGCGGATTGGCTCTGGCAAACCGACATGAACCGCCGCGTTCGCACGGTCTCCCCGCGCTTCGCCTTTGCGCTCGGTCGTCATGCCGCTGACACCGAAGGCCTGCCCTTCGTTCAACTGGTGTCAGGTTCTGCCTGGGAAACCGGACGCTTCCCCCCCAGCCTCCACGAACTGGCAGAGCGACTGAAGCATCGCGCGCCGTTCTCCAACCTGCTCGTTCGCGTCAACATCGACGAAGAATGGCGCTGGTGGGAACTTTCCGGAACCCCGCGTTTCGATACGAGCGGCGTATTCGAAGGTTTTCGCGGCGTCGGCTCGGACGTTACCGAGGCCCGCGAAAGCTCTGAACGAATCGCCTGGATGGCGCGCTACGACACACTTACCGGGCTGCCCAATCGCACCATGCTGACCGACGCGCTCGCCGAAGCGCTGGCCGATGTCGAACGCTGGAAAAACCGCTGCGCCTTCCTGATGATCGACCTCGACCGCTTCAAGGCGGTGAACGATACGCTGGGCCATCATATCGGCGATCAACTGCTGGCCCGCGTAGCCGAGCGGCTGAAGGATCTGTTGAGCGAGACTGAACTGTGCGGACGCCTCGGCGGCGACGAGTTCGCGATCGTCATGCGCGATGTCCGCGACGATGCGCAAGTGCGTGCGGTTGCCGAAAAGATCATCACCCGCCTCTCGCAGCCTTACGAGGTGGACCGTCACACATTGTACGTGGGCGCTTCGGTCGGCTCCTCTGTCGGCCCGCGGGACGGGCAGAGCGTGGAAGCGCTGATGCGCAATGCCGATCTCGCGCTTTATCGCTCGAAGGGCAAAGGCGGCAATGGACACTTCACCTACGAACCCGCGCTCCATGTTCAGGCGGAAGAACGCCGACAACTGGAATTTGCCCTGCGACAAGCGCTCGACAACAACGAAATGTTCCTGAACTTCCAGCCTGTCGTGGCGGCCAACGAGGAAAACGTCGTCGCCTTCGAGGCCCTGCTGCGCTGGAACAGCCGCGATCACGGCCTGATCCCGCCGGACCGTTTCATTCCGGTCGCCGAAGAAACCCGCCTGATCGTGCCCATCGGTGAGTGGGTGCTGCGCGAGGCATGCCTTGAGGCGCTGAACTGGCCGGAGCATATCCGCGTCGCCGTCAACGTCTCGGGCGAGCAATTGCTGGCACCCGACTTCGGCGACACACTGGTGTCTGTACTCAGCGAGACCGGCCTTTCCCCGCACCGCCTCGAACTGGAAGTCACCGAAAGCATCTTCGTGCGCGATGCCGTACAGGCGCAGGCTACGCTGGAGCAGGCCATGGCACTGGGCTGCCGGATTGCGCTCGACGATTTCGGCACCGGCTACTCTGCGCTCGGCTACCTGCGCCAGTTGCGGTTTTCGACGATCAAGGTCGACCGCTCGTTCGTTCGGGGCGTCTCGGACGGCAGTGTCGAAAGCCTGGCGATCATCCGCGCGGTGGTGGCGATGGCGGAAAGTCTCGAACTCTCTACCACCGCCGAAGGTGTCGAAACCCAGCGGGACCTCGACATGATCCGCGCTCTTGGCTGCCGCAATGTCCAGGGCTTCCTGTTCGGTCGCCCGATGAGCGCCAGCGATGCCCGTTCTCTGTTCCGCACCCGGAACGCCCAGCAGGCCTGACACAAAAAAAGGCCACCTGCCGGATCAGCAGGCGGCCCTCTTGTCGATCCGGCAGGAAGCCTCGATCAGGCCTCGACCAGACCCCGGATCGCGCTTTCGAACAGCGCCCGGCCATCGGTGCCACCATGCGTGGTCTCGATAGCGCGCTCGGGATGCGGCATCATGCCCAGCACGTTCCCCGCCTCGTTGAGCACACCGGCAATGCCGCGCGCCGAACCGTTGACCTGCTCGGCATAGCGGAAAGCCACGCGGCCCTCACCTTCGAGGCGGTCCAGCGTCTCGGCATCGGCGTGGTAGTTGCCATCGTGGTGGGCGACGGGGATCGAGATTTCCTGACCCTGTGCATAACCGGCGGTGAACAGCGACTGGTTGTTCTCAACCGTCAGCTTCACGTCGCGGCACACGAAGCGGATCACCGAGTTGCGCAGCAGCGCGCCCGGCAGCAGACCGCTTTCAGTCAGCACCTGGAAGCCGTTGCACACGCCGAGCACCGGCACGCCGCGGTTTGCAGCCGCGATCACGGCCTGCATCACCGGCGAGCGCGACGCGATCGCCCCGCAGCGCAGGTAATCGCCATAGGAGAACCCGCCCGGCAGACCGATGAAGTCCAGACCTTCGGGAAGCTCCGCATCGCCGTGCCACACGCGGTGCGGCGCGGTGCCGGAGACCTTCTCCAGCGCCGTCGCCATGTCGCGGTCGCAGTTGGAGCCGGGAAAGGTGATGACGGCGGAGGTGAAGCTCATGCGGCGACCTTCTCGATGCGATAGTTCTCGATCACCATGTTGGCGAGCAACTTGCGGCACATGTCGTCGAGCGCCTCGTCGGTGACTGTCTCGGCAACGTCCAGCTCGAACAGGCGCCCGGCGCGCACGTCGTTGACGCCCGCAAAGCCCAGACCTTCGAGCGAGTGGTGGATCGCACGACCCTGCGGATCGAGAACGCCTGGCTTGAGGCTGACGTGGACGCGGACTTTCATCGCAGGGCCTTTCGCATGATGACAGGCAGATTCGTTGCGTGCGCCTATGACCCTTCGAGCGTCTCGGCGCAAGGTTCAAGGCCGCGTTCCCTTACCCCTGCTGCTATCCTTCCACACTCAGGACTTGCCCCTAGCTTCGGATACTGCCGCCAGCGCCACCGAATTCGCGGCGCGAGGCGCCGGCCATACCGGAGTTCCGATTAAATTGCGGCAATCGACGATTGACGCGGCCGGCTCCTCGAAGCAGCCTCCCCCTTCTGTCATGCCGGGGGGCGGCATCGGGAATACTTCGGGGAGCAATTATCAGTGACACAAATGACGCTTGAACAAGGCGTTGCCTCGCTCCAGCGACGATCGCGCGTCGCATCCGCCGCTATTGTCGTTTATATCGCGCTCTGCGCTATGATGATGCTTCTGGCGCTGGGGCTTATCAACGGAGCGGTAAACTTCGATCGCCCTGAGAACCTGAACGCGGCTAGCGCCATCGGCAGTATGGTCGCAGTAGCCTACATCGCTGTATTTTTCATTTCGGTCATCGTGGTGAGCATGTGGATCTACCGCGCCCATGCCAATCTGTTCGCAGCCGGCATCGAGGGTCTCGAATACAGCCCCGGCTGGTCGGTGGGCTGGTTTTTCGTGCCTGTCGCCAATCTGTTCAAGCCGCTCCAAGCCATGCGAGAGCTCTGGACCATCAGCCACAATACCGGCGACAACTTCAACAGCGAGACGCCGCCGGAACTCATTCCATGGTGGGGCGGCTATCTGATCGGCGGATTGCTGAAGAACATGAGCACACGACTTGGTGAGCTCGGGACCGGCGGATACGTGCTCGATCTTGTTGGCAGCATCGTTCTTATCGTTTCGGCCTGGTGCCTTTTGCGCATCATCAGGGCCGTTACGTCGGCGCAAGCGAACATCCTGACTGCAACGGAAGTCTTCGCCTGACCGCGAAAGCTCAATCGTCCACCACTTTCAGCAGCTTGCGCTCCAGCGGGCTAAGGATGTTGGCGAGTTCGTGGCCACGCTTGAGGATCTGCCCCGCCTCGCCGAACAGCGTCCACATGCCCTGCTTGCCGCGCAGTGCCGGACGCTTTTCCACGCGGGCCTGCGGACGCTCGGCGGCGCGGCGAAAGGCCGAGAAGTGGGCGGCTTCCTTGTCGAAATCCATCGCATAGTCGCGCCACAGACCGGCGGCGACCATGCGACCATAGAGATCGAGAATGCGCTGGAGTTCCATGCGATCGAAACCGATCTGCAAGGGCATGCGCGGCGGAAAGGGAACGACGCTGGCGCTGGGTCCTGTGGGGCCGGAAACCATCGACCTCAGGCGTTCTTGTGGACGAGCTGTTCCACCGGCACAGCCTCGGCCTGCTCAAGGGCACGCTCGCTGACAAGCGCCTCGACCTGACGGCGCAGCGCCTCGACCTGCTCTTCCAGCTCGTCGACCCGCTGGTTGGGGGCAGGCTCGCAAGGTTCCTTGCAAGGCGTACCATAGGGCATGAATTCGCGCGCATACGTCTCTGCGGCGACGAGCGTGGAGCGCGCCTTGACGCCGATCATCGTCGCGCCTTCGGGCACGTTCTCGGTCACGACGGCGCTGGCGCCGATGCGCGCACGGCGGCCAATGGTGACAGGGCCGATGATCTGCGCGCCCGAACCCACGATCACGTTGTCCTCCAGCGTCGGGTGGCGCTTGCCGCCCTTGCCATTGGTAGGGTTCGAGCCACCCAGCGTCACGCACTGGTAGATCGTCACGTTGTCGCCGATGAGCGCCGTCTCGCCGATTACGGTAAAACCATGGTCGATGAAGAAGTTACGCCCAATCGTGGCGCCGGGATGGATGTCGATCGCGGTCATGAAGCGCGAGAAGTGATTCACCGCGCGGGCGGCGAAGAACAGGTCTGCCAGAAACAGGCGATGCGCGATCTTGTGGAAGAACAGTGCCCACACGCCCGGATAGAGCAGCACTTCCCAACGCGAACGCGGCGCGGGATCGCGCGCGACAACGGAGTCGAGATAGCGGGTCAGATTACCGAACATGGCGCAAGACTCCCATCAAACCATCATTTTGGCAAGTCCGGGCCGCAATGACCCGTCTGACCATACGACCCTCATGCCGCCCGATCACCCCTGCCCCCGCACTTCGGCCAGCGCATCGCGCAGGATCGATTGTGTGGGCGGCTGCTTGCGCTCCAGACTGAGCCGGTCGATCACCTCGACCAGTTGCCTGGCGCCCAGATGGCTACGCTCGGCCCGTCCTGCAAGATAGGCGGTAGAGGCATGATCGAGCGCGAGACCGCGCGCTTCAGCGTGAACTTCGATCAGATCGGCCAGCATCTCGTCGTCGGGCGCGCCGATCTGGAGTTGCAACGCCGCGCCAAGGCGCGAGCGCAGGTCCGGCAGCTTGACGTTCCAGTGCCCCTCGCCAGCACCGTAAGGCTCGGCCGAAACGATCAGCAGCGGGCGCCCGCTCTCCTGCGCGCGGTTCCAGGCGTGGAACACCGCGTCTTCGGGGACATCGGGCGCATCATCGATGGCATCGCCCTGCCCGCTCTCGACGAACCAGCGCGCCAGCAGCGACTTGCCCGAGGCGGCCGGGCCGCTGAGCATCGCCGTACGGAACGGCCAGTGCTCAGCCCGCATCATCGAATCGACCGCCTCGATATTGGCGGCGCCCACGACGATGCGCGTCGGCTGGTCGGCCCCGGTAGGCAGCGGAAGGGGTATCTGTCGCATGACTGAGGAGGAAACGCCGGAGGTAGCCTTGCGGTGCCCTAGCGCGAGATGCGCAGGATACCGCCGCTCCCGGCGACCTTCCAGCCCCGCGTGCGAAGACCGGCGGCCAGGCGCTCTTCGCCGCCCTCCGCCGTCACGCGCATCACCGAAGTGCCGCCCATGGCAAGGCTGCTCATCGTGGCCGACTGCACGCCCTGAACACCGCGAACGGCGGACAGCGCAGCGTCGACCGCACCCGCGTCCGGCGACGGGAACTGGACAGAGACAGTCGCGGTCGGCACGGGAATCGTCACTTCGGGCGTGATGACCGGAGGTGCCGAGGGCGTGATCGCAATCGGCGGTGCGGCCATATCGCCACCCACCGCCGCGCTGCCGCCCGGCATCAGTTTGGTCTTGAGTTCAGCAAACGCCTTGTCGAGCGCCAGCGTGCTGCTCATCAGCGTGGGATCGGGGCGAAGACGCCCGTCGATCAGCGCCTGCCGGTAGATACCGTCGATGCGCGAGACGGCCTGCGCCAACATTGCGGGCAGTGCGTCATCGTCCGGCGCGGTCATCTCGAAGCTGCCAAGACTGGTATCGTCCGGGCCGAAGCGCGCCGTGAACGTGCCGTGGACCGGACCGCCCGGCCATTCGCGCGTCAGGTGCGCGACCGGGATCACCACATCGGCGGCGGAAAACTGATCGAGCACGGTGCGCCACCACAGACGGCTGCGCCGCCCGGACTGTCCTGCCGTCAGGATCAGCGATTCGCCACCCGAGCCGACCGGGCGGACATAGTCCACCGGGCTCTGCGAGGTCTGGAACTCAGCCCAGGCACGCTGCCATACGCCGCGCACCTCGAAGACCTGCCGCACGCCGCCCGAATCGAGCACCGGCAGCACCAGCATCGGCGCCGAGCGCGAGACCGGCCCGCTGGAGCCGACGAACTGACCCGCCTTGGCCTTGTCGAAGATCACGCCCAGCGTCGCGATATAACGATGCGGGCCGACCTGCTCCTGCTGGATGACGACCGAGGAGACCATGGCATCGATCGATTCGACCGGCATCGCCGGGCCGCCAATCTGCTTCCAGGCGAGCTGTTCAGCCTGTTTCCATCCGGCCTGACGCGCGTCTTCGCCGGTCTTGCCGGTGACGTCGACCTTGATGTTATTGACCTGAATGTCTTCGGAATTGGCCAGCGGCGCGATGCCGCGATCGCCCTCGATCTGCGCAAGGAGCTGCGAGCCCCCCACGACACCCAGCGCCAATACGCCCGCACCGCCCAGCGCCAGCGCGACTCCGCGTCCGCTGCCGAAGCGCTTGCGGGAAGCGCCCGCTCCGTTGCGGCCAAGCCGCCGGAATGTCCTGTAAAAGGTGTCTGCCATGTGCAATCCGGCTGGCCTTGTGGCCGATGCCCGGAGAATTTCCAAGCCGGAATTGTCCACGCTATCCACACCCCGGCACTTCGGCGCAAGGCAGCCCTTTTCCTCCGACCGGTCCAATATTGCCCCACAAGCCTCATTTATCCGGTTCGTCTTGATCCGCGCCCCAATGCAGCTTATGCGCGCGCCATGTCAGACGAAGCCCCCGCAAAGAGCTATTCCTACGAGCAGGCCGGCGTGTCGATCGCTGCCGGCAACGCGCTGGTCAAGGCCATCGGTCCGCTCGCCAAGTCCACTGCGCGCCCCGGCGCCGATGCCGAACTCGGCGGTTTCGGAGGCTTCTTCGATCCCCGCGCGGCCGGTTACAAGGACCCCCTGCTGGTTGCCGCGAACGACGGCGTGGGCACCAAGGTCAAGCTCGCGATCGACTTCGACCGCCACGATCACATCGGCATCGACCTTGTCGCCATGTGCGTGAACGACCTCATCGTGCAGGGCGCAGAGCCGCTGTTCTTCCTCGACTATTTCGCCACCGGCAAGCTGGAGAACGGCGTCGCCACGCGCGTCGTCGCAGGGATTGCCGAGGGCTGCAAGATTTCCGGCTGCGCCCTGATCGGCGGCGAAACCGCCGAGATGCCCGGCATGTATGCCGCTGGCGACTATGACCTTGCCGGCTTCTGCGTCGGCGCGGTCGAGCGCGGCGAGCAGCTGACCGGTGACAAGGTGGCAGCAGGCGACGTGCTGCTGGGCCTCGCCTCCTCGGGCGTGCACTCGAACGGTTATTCGCTGGTGCGTCGCCTCGCCGAAGACAAGGGCTGGAAGCTCGACCGTCCGGCGCTGTTCGATCAGGACGTGCTGCTGATCGACGCACTGATCGCGCCGACGCGCATCTATGTGAAGAGCCTGCTCCCGCTGGTCCGCTCGGGCCGCATCCACGCCCTCGCCCACATCACCGGCGGCGGCCTGCTGGAGAACATCCCCCGCGTCCTGCCCGAGGGCCTGCGCGCGCATGTCGATGTCGACAGCTGGGAGCAGCCGCGCCTGATGGCGTTCCTGCAGGCTCAGGGCAACATCGAACCGGCAGAGATGGCCCGCACGTTCAACTGCGGCATCGGCATGGTGCTGGCCGTTTCGGCCAACGAAGTGGCTGGCGTTACCGAAGCGCTCGAAGCGGCAGGCGAGACCGTCCACCGCATCGGCGAGATCCGCGAAGGCCAGCGCGGCTGCACGGTAACGGGCAGCGCGGAAGTCTGGAGTGCCCGCGCCGCCTGGGAAGCCGGGCACGACGCGTAAGGCCTTACGGCTTCTTTCCGAGCCCGAAATTCAGCGGCGCCGGACCTCGATCACGATCAGGGTCCGGCGCCGTTTTGCATGGGAAACGCGATGAGCTTGCGCGAGCAACTCAGTCCGGCGACGAGGAAGCGAGGCCTTCAGCCTCGCTCTCGCGCGAATGGCGCCGGGGGATGCCTTCGATATCCTCGCCCAGCGTGTCGCGCAGATAGAACTCGCGCACAGCCACGAAGGCGACGATCAGCAGCGCCCCGGCGAAGAACACCCCGTAAGGCCCGAAGACCAGGCCAACGCCCAGAATCGTGAACAGCGTCAGCGCAGGCGGGATCGAGACAACCTGCCGATTGACCACCGGCGTCAGCGCCCATCCCTCGATCACCCGTACCGCCAGATAGGCGACCAGGGTGCGCCACAGCACGTCGCCGCCCGCCGCGGCGGCAAGACCGATCGCGGGCAGCATGGCGATGGCCGGGCCGACATAGGGCACGAACTCGCTGAGTCCTCCGAGCAGGCCGAGCGAGGCCCACGATTCGAGCCCTGCGAACCACAGCGAGCCGCCGATCACCACTGCCATGAACGTCATCGAGATCAGCTTGGCCTTGAGCCAGAGGCGCAGCGCGCCCGCGATCTGATCGAGCGCGCGCTCCATGGTCTCACGCGCAGGTTTGGGCGTCATCACCACGATACCGCGCCGGTACGGGCCGGGATTGCCCGCAATGAACAGCGCGCCGACGATCACGATCACGAAATTGAGCATGACCTCGCCCGCGCCGGTCACAAGATCACTCAGGCGCGTGGCGATCGTGCTGCCGCCGGTTGCCACCCGGAAGGCCTGCACCACCGCAGCACCCACGGGGCTCTCGGACAAGCCATCCTCGATCTTGGCGATGGTACCCGGCAAGTTGCCGAGCATTCCCGCCAACTCGCTGCCGAACTGCACGGTCAGCAAATAACCAATAGCGCCGAACAGCGCGAGGACCATCAGCGTGCCGAACCCCAGCGCGAGCGGCCAGTTCTTCAGGCCCAGCCGTTGCAGCAGCCGCGCAGCGCTGCGAAACATGACAGCGCCCAGCACCGATCCGAACGCCAGCAGCAGCAGATTACCCGCCCGCCACAACAGCGCCAGCGCGAGAACGACGAGCACCAGCCAGCCGAGCCTTCGCAGGAACGGCAGGTCTTCCTCGCGCGGGGCAAACGGGGCACGCATCAGCAATGCGTCTCCAAAGCGGTCAACCGTGCGGCAGGAGTTGCCCGACACGGTGGGAACGCATAGGGAGCCCGGATTGCGGAAGCGCGTTTTGCGCGGCTGGATCGGAGGAAACGCATCGCCATGGCAAACGTACGGGTAACGGTGCTGTTCCGTGTCTGCAATCCGATAAGCTGCGGCAAGACACACTGCGAGGTCCGCGCATGAGCCGCTCGAAAGTCGCCGTGCTGATTTCGGGCAGCGGCACCAACATGGCCGCCCTGCTCTATGCCAGCCGCGCAGAAGATTGCCCTTACGAGATCGTGCTGGTCGCTAGCAACAAAGCAGACGCCGGAGGCCTCGCGCTGGCAGCGGCAGAGGGCGTGGCAACCGTCGCGCTCAGCCACAAGGGCATGACCCGCGCCGATCATGACATGGCGATGGACGCCGCAATCCGCAAAAGCGGCGCGCAGTGGGTGGCGCTGGCAGGCTACATGCGCATCCTGACGCCCGAATTCGTGGCCGGGTGGGAGGGCCGCATGGTCAATATCCACCCCTCACTGCTGCCCAAGTATACCGGCCTGCACACCCACGAGCGCGCCATCGAGGCTGGTGACAGCCACGGCGGCGTCACCGTCCACCTCGTCACGGCAGAACTCGACGATGGCCCGATGCTGGGCCAGACCCCGGTCGCGATCCTGCCCGGAGACACGCCGGACAGCCTCGCGGGCCGCGTGCTGATCGCCGAGCACCAGCTCTATTCGCGCTGCCTTGCCCACCTCGTCACGCGCGAGAGCAGCGCGGAATGGCTGCTGGAGCGGGTGCGCGATCTTGCCATGGCCATGCCCGAGGCGGAGGAAACGGTCAGCCACGGCATGGCCTGCTTCGGCATCGTCAAAGGCAAGAAGTTCGCCTGGTTCAGCGCCGATCACCATGGAGACGGGCGCAAGGCTCTGCTCGTCAAGATCGACGGCGTGGACGAGCAGGCCATGCTGATCGAGCAGGACGAGGCGCGCTATTTCCGCCCCGCCTATTTCGGCGACGGCTGGATCGGCATTTGCCTCGATCTGGGCGATACCGACTGGGACGACATCGCCGCGCGCATCGCCCGGTCATGGCGCTCGGTGGCGCCGAAGAAGCTCACTGTCCTCCTCGACGCCGCCGACGCCTTCTGAAACTTCGCCCCTGCCTTACTCGACCAGCGTGAGCCCGCCATCCACGGTCAGCGTCTGGCCGGTAATGAAAGTGCAGCGCATCAGGAACAGGTAGGCCTCGGCGATTTCCGGAACCTGCGCCACGCGGCCCAGCGGAATACGTGAGGCGAAGCTGGCGCGGATATCCTCGACCTGCGCAGGCTCCATCGCGCGCCACAGCGGCGTGGGCGTCCAGGTCGGCGCGACGGCATTGGCGCGGATGTTCCGCCCCGCCAGCTCCACGCCAAGTCCTCGCACCAGCGCGGCGATACCGATATTGCCGAGATAGGCCCCTGAGGCATTGTCAGGCCGCCCACCCGAGCCGCCGGTGAAGGTCATGCTGCCGCCGTCGTTGATGTGCGACGCGGCGGCACGGGCGATTGTCATCGCCGCGAACACCTTGCCTTCGACAGTTTCGCGGATGTCCTTCACCTCTGCGGTCAGGAAACCACCACCCATCGCTCCGCCCACGGTCGAGACAAGATGGTCGACCGGGCCATGCCGTACAAGGAACGCCTCCAGCGCCGCGCTGTCGGTGGCATCGAGCGCCGCGCCCTCAGCGCCGACACCCTCGGCCCGGAAGCGTTGCAACACCTCGCCGACTTTCGCCTCGTCCCGCCCGACCAGCAGCAGCCTTGCGCCTTCGCCCGCTGCCTGATGCGCCACTTCAAGGCCGAAACCCGAAGTGCCGCCGATAACCAGGACGCTCTTGTTTTTCAGCACGCCGCTCATGCCGTTGCTCCCGCGAACGCAGCGAGCACGGCTTGCGCCATCGCCTCGTCTTCCTCTCCGGTGGCACCGCTGACACCGATGGCGCCCAGCACCTCACCGTCGATCGCAACCGGAACGCCGCCTGCCAAGGGCACGGCACCGGGGACCGAGAGCATCGAGGCCTTGCCCGCATCGATCATGCCCTCGAACAGATGGAGCGGCTTGCGAAACAGCGCCGAAGTCCGCGCCTTGCCGATGGCGACCTCGATCGCGACCGGAACCGCACCGTCCATGCGGCGAAACGCCAGCAGTTGCCCGGCGATATCAGCCACCGCAATGCAGATCCGGTGGCCGCGTGCAGAGGCCTCCACGATCGCGAGATCGGCCAGCCGGTCGGCAGCGGCCAGCGTCAGCGTGTCGAGTGTGGTGCGATAGCTCATCGCGCGACACCTCGCGCGGCGAGCGATGGGGAAACGAAGATCATCGGCAGAGCATCCTTGCAGCAGCTTCCATCGGGCGAGAGCCCTTGCCGACGAATTTAAATACCAATTGGTATCTGTCCAGCACGTAAAAGTGCAACCGCCCCCGCGTTCCGGACAAGCATCCCCCAGACGGACCGCGCAGTACCAAAAAAGGCCGCCCCTTGCGGGACGGCCTTTCGTGTTTTCCAACCGGAAAGGTCAGGCTGGAGCAGTCGCATTTTCCGAGCCATCAGGTGATTCCACCTGATTAGAAAATGCTCTGAAATCAGCCGACGATCTCTTCCGGCTTGAAGAAGTAGGCGATCTCGATCGCGGCATTCTCTTCCGAGTCCGAACCGTGGACCGAATTGGCTTCGATCGACTCGGCGAGTTCCTTGCGGATGGTGCCGGCATCGGCGTTCTCGGGGTTGGTGGCGCCCATGATGTCGCGGTTGCGCTTCACGGCGTCTTCGCCTTCGAGAACCTGCACGACGACCGGGCCCGAGATCATGAACGAGACCAGGTCACCGAAGAAGGGACGCTCGGCGTGAACGGCGTAGAAGCCCTCGGCCTGTTCCTTGGTCATCTGGATGCGCTTCGAGGCGACGACGCGCAGGCCGGCTTCCTCAAGCATCTTAGTGACCGCGCCGGTCAGGTTGCGGCGGGTGGCGTCGGGCTTGATGATCGAAAAGGTGCGGGTCAGCGCCATGGGAAGTGTCCTTGGTGATAAGGAGGAAAGTTGCGCGCGCCCCTAGCCGGGAATTGCCAAGGCGGCAAGCACGCGCTGATCGGGAGTGGGGATTGTGGACGAGAGGCGGTGGTGGTCGGTAAAACCAACCGGCGCCGCGGACGTCAACGATGGGGGTTTTGCGGAAAGGCCCCTTCCGCAAGTAGAGACGGGCAACCCAGACATTTGGCTGACGCAAGGGAATGCGATAAGCCAAACAAATGACTTTAACGCAGCGAACATTTATCAACGAAAAAACGTGGCCAATCTACGTATCAGTTGAGCCTTGGCCTTATTGTTTTGAGCTTTTACCGGACGATCGATTAACGCTGACGTGGAATGGTCCGGACACTGGCGATGCTGCCGAAATTGAATGGATTAGCGACAAAGAGATTATCGTATGGCCGGAAGGCGATATTGATGGCATCGAATATCTAATCAACGATGAACCTGCAAAGGATCGCAGTTGGGACTTCAAATTCCCTATTATTGAGCCACGAACAAGAACAGGGCTGTGGTCAGCTATCAAGCGTATATTTCACCGGCCCAAATGACTGACTTGGGCGATTTGCGGAAAGTCCGCTTCCAACGCAAATTCCCTGCGGCTTCCTTTTCCCAGCCCCCTCCCCTCAGGCCGCCTTGACCCAGCGGCCGTTTTCCTGCCGCCAGAAGTTGTGCTCCACGCCTTCGCGGCTGCGCATCGCCACCCACATCTCTCGGGCGTGCTGGAGGGTGTCGGCATCGAAGAAGAAGAACACCCGTTCGAACGGGGTATCGCTCTCGCGCCACCGGCCGTCGGCGAGCGCGAGGCAGGTGGCGCCGTTGGCAGGCGCGCTGGCGGGATCGAGGCGCTCCGAGATCAGCACCGGTTGCCGCTGGGCATGGGGCTCGCTGTCGCGCCCGTGGGGCACGAAGCTGTCGGGGCGGGCGGACCACAGCGCGCGGTCGATCCGCTCGCGCAAGTCCTCGCTCTCGGCAACGACAAGCAGGCGCGCGCCAGATTCGAGCACCTTGGGGGCAATCTGCGCCAGCGCGATCTCGGCCGGATCCTGGCTCAGTTGGTAGAAGTCGACGCGCATATGTCAGTCGTATCCTGAAGGATGAGGCCGGAGCGAGCGCAAACCCGCCCCGGCACATCATCCCCGTAAGGCTCAGCCTTCCAGCGTATCGCGGACCAGACGGTCGAGCAGGCGCACGCCGAAGCCCGAAGCGCCCTTGTCCCACGTCGCGCCCGGCTTGTCGGTCCACACCGTGCCCGCGATGTCGAGGTGCGCCCAGGGGGTGCCGTTCTCGATGAAGCGCTGAAGGAACTGCGCGGCGGTGATCGATCCGCCCCAGCGCGGGCCGACGTTCTTGATGTCGGCGATCGGGCTGTCGATCATCTTGTCGTAGGCCGGACCCATCGGCATGCGCCACAGGCGGTCGCCCGAGGCATTGCCTGCTGCGGTCAGATCGGCGGCCAGCGTATCGTCATTGGTGAACAGCCCTGCGTATTCGTGCGCGAGGCTGAGGATAATCGCGCCGGTCAGCGTGGCAAGGTCGATGATGCGGGCGGGCTTGTACTCGCGCTGGACCCAGGTGAGCGCGTCGCAGAGCACCAGCCGACCCTCGGCGTCGGTGTTGATGACCTCGATGGTCTGGCCCGACATCGAGGTAACGACGTCACCCGGACGCTGGGCATTGCCGTCGGGCATGTTCTCAACAAGGCCGCACACGCCCACGACGTTCGCCTTGGCGCCGCGCTTGGCGAGCGCGAGCATGGTGCCTGCAACAGCACCTGCGCCGCCCATGTCCCACTTCATGTCTTCCATGCCGGCTGCGGGCTTGATCGAGATACCCCCGGTGTCGAAGCACACGCCCTTGCCGACGAAGGCGACCGGGGCCTGTCCTTCAGCACCGCCGTTCCATTCCATCACCAGAAGCTGCGCGGGCTTCACCGAACCCTGCGCAACGCCAAGGAGCGCACCCATGCCGAGCGCGGTCATCTCTTCGACGCCCAGCACGCGAATCTTCAGGCCGGTGTCGGCCATGCGCGCCTGACAGCGGGCGACGAAGCTTTCGGGATAGATGATGTTGGCAGGCTCGGTCACGAGTTCGCGGGTGAAGGCCACGCCCTCGGCCAGCGCCGCTTCGACCGACCACAGCGCCTCGGTGCCTTCGGGCGCGCCGATCACTTCGATGGTAGTGAGGCTGGGACGCGCATCTTCGGGCAGCTTGGTACGATAGACATCATGGCGCCACGAACGCAGCGAGGCCGCAAGCACCGCGCGCGAGGCTTCCTCAGCCGTCAGACCGGCATCGGTGAAATCGAGCGCGAGCGAAGTCTCGCCCGAAACGAGATAGCGCGCGACCACAGCAGCAGCGCCCTTTTCGGCGGCTTCGGCGCGGTCTGCGGCATCGGCAGCACCAAGGCCCGCCAGCGCCACGCGCACAACCTTGCCCTCACGCTCGGCGAAGCCTTCGAAGACCTGCCCCGCCTTGCCCGCGAAGCGCGAACGGCGTGCGCCTTCGGCCAGCACCGGCTCGATGGCGGCAGGCAGTGCATCCTGATTCACGAGGCTGACGAGAAGACCGGCCGAAGGCGTGGCGGCATCGAGGAACTGGATATGCATGAAGACTCCTGAAAATCGCGAGCGGCACCGGCGAACACGCATCGTTGTGCGCTTCACCGCAACTGCGGATTGCAGTTAGGCACGTGCGGTGCGATAGGCAACCCATGCTCCCTGCCGTGCCGACACCACGCCAAGCCCTTATCCTTCGTTCCGGGCTCCGTTCGCGATACTCCCTTTCGGGTAAACGCTCGCTTGTGCTGCGTCCGCTTTCTGTGGGCGCTCTGGTCGTAGGACTCACCGCAGGCTTCGGCTCGACCGCCGCCTTCGCGCAGGATCTCATGCGCCCGGTGGAAAGCGGACCGATCCCTGGCCAGCCGCCTGCGCCGCCGGCATCCACCGATCCCAATGCGATTCCCGTCGCGTTCGAGGCGGACAACGTCCAGTACGACAAAAACGGCGATACGGTCACCGCCACCGGCAATGTCGTGCTCCGCCGTCAGGAACAGTCCGTCCGTGCCGACAAGGTGACGTGGAACCGCACCAACGGCAAGATTTTCGCCACCGGCAATGTCCGCATGGTCGATGAGAACGGCAACCAAGTCTACACCGACAGCGCCGAATTGACCGACGAATTCAAGACCGGCGCGATGCAGAACCTGCTTCTCGCGCTGCGCGAAGGCGGCCGCCTTGCGGCTAACTCCGGCCAGCGTAACGCCAATGGCGATGTCACGCTGAACCGCGCGGCCTATACTGGCTGCGATGTGATCGGCCCCAACGGCTGCCCGCGTCAGCCAACGTGGAAGATTCTCGCCGACAAGGTAACGTACAGCGAGACGATGCAGCGCGTCAGCTTCCACCACGCGCGGCTCGAACTGTTCAACGCCGTGCAGATCCCGTTGTTCGGCGTGACGGTCAGCACAGACGGCGGATCCGTCTCGGGCTTCCTGATGCCCAACGTGGGATCGAGCGCATCGAACGGGCTTGCCGTCAGCAGCACCTATTACTGGAAGATCGCGCCCGACAAGGATCTCACCGCTACCGGCACCCTGTTCACCAACAGTGCGCCGATGGGCGAACTGGAATACCGCCAACTTACCAGCAAGGGCGCGTTCCAGATCACCGGCTACCTGACGTCGAGCAAGCGCACCTCGATCGACGACATCACCACGCCCGACAGCGAGAACGCGCTGCGTGGCTACATTTTCGCAAACGGCAAGTTCCAGCTCGATCCGAACTGGAGCGTCACGTTCTCGCTGCGCCGGGCGACCGACCGCACGTTCCTGCGCCGCTACAACATCAGCGACGACGATCGCCTGCGCTCGATGGTGAATGTCGAGCGGATCGATCAGGACAGCTACCTGTCGATCGGCGCCTACGCCACGCAGACGATGATCGCCGACACTGCGCAAGGGCAGATTCCGGTCGCCCTGCCGGTCATCGATTACCGCCATCGCTTCAACGATCCGCTGCTGGGCGGCGTGTTCGAGACCGAACTCAACACGCTCGGCATCCAGCGCAGTCAAGGGCAGGACACCCAGCGCGCCTTCGCCAAGGCGCAATGGTCGCTGCGAAAACTGACGCCGTGGGGGCAGGAAGTGGTCTTCACCGGCCTCGTGCGCGGCGACGTCTATCACTCCAGCGATAACGATCTCAACGATACCGCACTCTACGCCGGTTCGCCTGGCTGGCAGGGCCGTGTCGTGGCAACCGCAGCGGTCGACGTGAAATGGCCGCTGGTCGGTGCGGTCTGGGGCGGCACGCAGGTCTTCACACCGCGCATCCAGCTGGTGGCGACACCCAAGACCAAGAACCTCTCGATCCCCGACGAGGATTCGCGTTCGATCGAGCTGGAAGACGACAACCTGTTCTCGCTCAACCGCTATCCGGGCGAAGACCGGGTCGAGGACGGCGTGCGGCTGACCTACGGGTTCGACTGGCAGTTCGAGAGACCGCGCTGGAAAATCAAGACCAATATCGGCCAGTCGGTGCGGCTGACCCGCGACACCAGCGGCATGCCGCAGGGAACCGGCTTCAGCGGCACGCTTTCCGATATCGTGGGCCGCACCGAAATCCGCTATCGCGACTTCGTCAGCCTCATTCACCGTTTCCGTCTCGACAAGGACACGATGGCGGTGCGCCGCAACGAGATCGACGCCTCGGTCGGCTCGACGAAGACTTATCTCGAAGTCGGCTACACCAAGCTCGATCGCAATATCAACGAAACGATCGAGGATCTGCAGGACCGCGAGGAAGTTCGCGTAGCCGCGCGCGCGGCTTTCCACCGCTACTGGTCGATGTTCGGCTCGACGGTCATCAACCTGACCAACAGCGCGGACGATCCGACATATGGCTCGAACGGCTTCCAGCCACTGCGCACGCGCATGGGCGTCGCCTACGAGGATGACTGCATGCAGATCGCCCTTACCTGGCGACGCAACTACATCACCAACGGCGACGCCAAGCGCGGCGACTCTTTCATGGTCAGCTTCGCGCTGAAGAATTTGGGGAATCGCTGATCGGACCGCGAACCATGCACCGCAGGTCGGCGCACCATTGGCAGCCTTGCGCAAAGGCGCTATCCGCTATGCTCATTTTGCGTTAAGCCGCCGCGCGGCACGATTTTCACACGCCATGTCCGGCTGCGGGGCGCGGGTTTCCCAAGCGGTCGAAGCGGCAGGATTAACGGATTTCAGGCCCCGGCAACCTTCATGTCAGGTTCGGGGCGGGTCGAAGACGGGATTGATTAAACGGTGCAAGCATTCACTCGCAGCAGGTTCCTGAAGCACGCGCTCGCCTATGCCGCTCTCGGCAGCACGGTCGCCGGTCCGCTCCTGGCGCCTGTCGCCGCCGTCGCCCAGGCCCAGGCCCAGCAGGACGACGATCAGGACATGCAGCCCGCCGCTTCCGCGCAGGGCGAGATCGTCATTCCCAGTGACGTGAAGATCTTCGGCAACGACAACCCCAACGTGCGCCGCGCAACTGCCGTGGTGAACGGCGATGTCATCACCGGCACCGATGTGGACCAGCGCCTCGCGCTGATCGTGGCGGCCAACCAGGGCAAGATCCAGCCCGAGGAAATGAACCGCCTGCGCATGCAGATCCTGCGCAACCTGATCGACGAAACGCTCGAGATTCAGGAAGCCAAGGCCAACGACGTCACCGTCGACAAGGCCGACATCGACCAGACCTACAACCGCGTCGCCACCCAGAACTTCGGGCAGGATAGCGATGCGATGGATGCGTACCTCAAGCGCATCGGCTCTGCTCCCTCCTCGCTCAAGCGCCAGATCGAGGGCGAAATGGCTTGGCAGCGCCTGCTCCAGCAGAAGGTCGCGCCATTCGTGAACGTCTCGGAAGACGAGGTGAACGAAGTTATCGCGCGCCTGAAGGCTTCGAAGGGCACTGACGAATACCGCATCGGCGAAATCTACCTTTCGGCAAACCCGGATAACGCCGAGCAGGTCCACCAGAACGCCACGCAGATCATGGACCAGCTCAAGAAGGGCGGCAGCTTCGTCGCTTATGCGCGCCAGTACTCGCAGGCCTCGACCGCAGCAGTCGGCGGCGATCTGGGCTGGATCCACCTTGCCCAGTTGCCGCAAGTGCTGGCCGATACCGCCAAGACCATGCAGCCCGGCCAGATGGTCGGCCCGGTCGAAGTGCCCGGCGGCTTCGACATCCTCTATCTGATCGACAAGCGGCAGGTGCTCACTGCCGACCCGCGCGATGCCGTGCTGGCGCTCAAGCAGATCTCGATCACCTTCCCCAAGGGCACGACCGAGCAGCAGGCCTCGGACAAGGCGAAGACCTTCTCGGACGCCATTCACACGGCCAAGGGCTGCGGCGCGGTCGACAAGGTGGCCACTTCGATCGGCGCAACGGTCGTCGCCAACGATCAGGTCAAGGCACGCGATCTGCCTGCCTCGCTGCAGGATACCGTACTCAAGATGCAGGTCGGCGAAGTCTCGCCCCCGTTCGGCTCGCTGCAGGACGGCGTGCGCATGCTGATGCTCTGCGGTCGCGACGATCCGCAGCAGGCAGACGATGAAGGCCCGAACTTCGAGCAGTTGCAGTCGCAGATGGAAGACGACCGCATCGGCAAGCGCGCGCAGCTGTACCTGCGCGACCTCCGCCGCGACGCGGTGATCGAGTACAACTGAGCCGACGAAAGGCGCTGACGCCATGGCAGGAGTACCCTCGCCCGAGCAGCCCGTCGCGGTCTCGCTCGGCGATCCGGCCGGCGTCGGCCCGGAACTGATCGCCGCTGCCTGGACCGCGCGCAAAGAGCAAGGCCTTGCGCCGTTCTTCACGGTGGGCGGCGCAGAAGTCTTGCGCACCGCCGCAGTCTCTCGCGGGATCGATTTACCCGTCGCCATTATCGACAGCCCGGCGCAGGCTTCCTCCGTGTTCGGCACGGCGCTGCCCGTGTTCGGGAGTCTCGACGGGGCGTATCGCCCCGGCACGCCCGACGAGGACGGGGCTCGCCTCGCCCTCGCCTCGCTCAGTGAAGCGGCACGGCTGACCGTTACCGGAGAGGCTGGCGCGATCGTCACCGGTCCGATCGCCAAGTCACATCTTGCCAAAGTCGGCTTCACCCAGCCGGGCCAGACCGAATTCGTCGCCGATGCCAGCGGCGTTGCGCACAGCGACGCGGTGATGATGCTGGCCGGGCCGAACCTGCGCACCGTGCCGCTGACCGTCCACTGCGCGCTGAGCGAAGTCTTCGCCCGCATCACCCATGACCTGATCGTGCGCCGCACCCGCGTCGTCGCCAGCGCCCTTGCCCGCGACTTCGGCCTTGAACGCCCGCGCATCGCCATCACCGGCCTCAACCCGCACGCGGGCGAGGACGGTCGCATGGGTCGCGAGGAGATCGAGGTCATCAGCCCCGCCATCGCCGCCCTGCGCGCCGAGGGACTCGACGTCAGCGGCCCGCGACCTGCCGACGCCCTGTTCGCCGCGCACGAGCGCGAGGGCTACGACGTAGCGCTGTGCATGTACCATGATCAGGCGCTGATCCCGATCAAGACGCTGGACTTCGACGCGGGCGTCAACGTCACGCTCGGCCTGCCGATCGTGCGGACCTCGCCCGATCACGGCACGGCGTTCGGGATTGCCGGACAGAACATCGCCAGCCCCGGCGCCATGATCGCGGCGCTGCGGATGGCGGGCGAATGCGCCGCCCGTCGCACCGGAGCGCTCGTCTCGTGACCACACCGAAGCTCCCCCCCTTACGCGAAGTCATTGCCAGGCATGGTCTTTCGGCCAGCAAGGCGCTCGGCCAGAACTTCCTGTTCGACGAGCAACTGCTTGATCGCATCGCCGCTATTCCCGGCAGCCTGAACGGGGCGAACGTCCTTGAGGTCGGTCCCGGCCCCGGTGGCCTGACCCGCGCACTGCTGCGCGCAGGCGCCAACGTCACTGCGATCGAGATGGATCGCCGCTGCCTGCCCGCGTTGGCGGAACTGGAAGAGGCCTTCCCCGGTCAACTGAAAGTGATTGAGGGCGATGCGATGAAGATCGCACCCGAAACGCTGTTCAAGGGGCCGTGGCACGTCGTCGCCAACCTGCCCTATAACGTCGGCACCGCGCTGTTCATCGGCTGGCTCGGCGGCGAGGCATGGCCCCCGCAGTGGCAATCGCTGACGTTGATGTTCCAGGAGGAAGTCGCCCGGCGCATCGTCGCCGAGCCTGACACCTCTGCCTATGGCCGCCTCGCCGTGCTGGCGCAGTGGCGATCGCATGCGCGTTTGGCGATGAAGGTCCACCGCAGCGCCTTCACGCCGCCGCCCAAGGTGATGTCGGCCATCGTCCATGTCGTGCCCGGCGACGCGCCCGAAGGCGTTTCGATGCGGGTGCTGGCGCGCGTGACCGAAGCCGCCTTCGGCCAGCGCCGCAAGATGCTGCGCCAAAGCCTGAAAGGTGTGCCCGGCGCGCTGGAGGCGCTGGAGATGCTCGGCATCGACCCGCAGCGCCGCGCCGAGACGCTCTCGGTCGCCGAATTCGTCAGCATCGCCCGCGTCCTGACGCGCTGATCCCGAACGGTTTTACGCAAGACTGGCTTCGCCGGTCACATCGGCTGCCGCAGATGGCCGCCTCGGGGTAGATACCGCACCGTACACGCCGAAAGCCGGAGCACTGACGCTCAAGGCAGTAGACATGCGCGTGGGGCAGTGCCGGGTGATGATGATTGCTCCCGGCCAGTATCTTGCCGAACCGACGCCGAACAACGGCAGCGCCCGGTTGTTCCTCGATCGCTGAGCCCGGCCGCCGCGCGGGAACTTCGCCGCCGCTCAAACGCTGTTTCTCCCGGGAAGCGACGCCTTCCGGGAGATAACGCCACATGACCGGAAACGCTTGCGAGAACCTGTCCCGAAATCCGACACCCTGTGTCGACCCGGTTTACACCCTCCTCCCTTCACGCCATCTCTTCTTGCGTAAATTGCGCAATTGGCATGGAGCTTGCTTCGCAGGCCAGGCAGCAAGAGGATGACGATGCTCCGCAAGATTGCCCGCCTTTTCACGATCAAGACCCGCTGGGAAGCGTGTATGATCATCTACGCCCTGGCTCTGGGCGCGACCGAGCGGGGCACGGTCTATATTGCGCGTTTTCCGGGTTTCGGCGGCAAGCTGCTGTTCCTCGCCTGCATGGGCTCGGTGGTGCTTGCGGGTGCCAAGGTATTCGATTGCCTGAAATACGAAAAGGCCGAGCGTGAACGTTTCGCCCCGGCTCCTGCCGCGCTTGCCGGTAACGACAACGATGCGCGCAGCCGCAAGGACGCCCGCGAAGCCTGAAACCGCACAGTTCGCGGCCTGAGCCACCTTATATCTGGGAAGGTGGGGCGATTCTGTTGCAAGGCTCGCCCCCAGCCCCTGGAATCCCTTCTGTTACCCGGTGGGTCCAACCGTGTTCTGGCTTTGTAAAGTCAGGCCGTTAGGCCCTAGAATTACGCAGCGAGAGCAAGTGCTTCGTTGTCGTTGGCACTTATGAGTTTTGAGCCTTTAACGGGTTACTCAGCCCGGACGAAAACACCGCTTTTGAACACACGTCGATCCTAGTTCGGCCCCGTCATCACCCCTGCGACAACAGGGAGTCTCCGTGAACGAAGACGGGTGATGGTGGAGCCGCCGGGTACCGCCCCCGGGTCCGCTGCATCTATTACTCGGCACAATTTATCGTCATAGCCGGTCGAAACCGGCAAGGGTCCATATAGGGAACTCGCGCCAAAAGAAAAGGGCGAGACCGCATGGCCCCGCCCTTGCCTGTTGATGATGCCCGAAGGGTCGTGAAGCGATCAGACTTCCCCGCGTCCCTTGCGCAGTTCCTCAAGGATTTCCTTGAGCGCTTCGAGCTGCGGATCGACGGTCGCTGCCGCCGGTGCCGCTGCGGCCTCTTCCGCCTCCTGCTTCTTGGCCGATTCGACCAGCTTGTTGACCGAGCGGACCAGCAGGAACAACACGAAGCCGATGATCAGGAAGTTGATCACCTGCGTGATGAACATGCCGTAGCCGATCATCGGCACGCCTGCGGTCTTGAGTGCGTCGTAGTCGGTCGCCTTGGACTGCAGCGCAGGTGGGATCGATCCGAGCAGGATATAGAAGCGCGAAAAGTCGATGGTGCCGAAGATCGCACCGATCACCGGCATGATCACGTTTTCGGTCAGCGAGGTCACGATCTTGCCGAAGGCCGCGCCCAGCATCACACCGACCGCCAGATCGAGCACATTGCCGCGCGCAATGAACTTCTTGAATTCGTCGAAAAGAGCCACGCCGTTTCTCCCCTGGCATGTAATATATAGGCTGATACGGAAACGACCCTGCCACAGCCGCAGGACCGCCTCAATTCTTTGTTCACTATCGCGCATTGGCCGCAGGCCTGCGGACAGACCCGCTACATCGTGCCGCGATAGTTACGAAGCATTGCCCGCGGGCAATCCGACAGCGATCCCGCTTGAACGCGCCCCGCCGCTTGCTATCTATCGCAGCAGGGATGGGGTTGTTCCCCGTTCGAACAAAAGGATTCCTGTTCATGAGCCTGTCCGCTGCCGCCCGCCGGGGCCGCGTCGTCGTCGTTTCGCTGGCGCTGTTCGCACTCGCCGCCTGCGGCTTCAACTCGGTGCCGACCAAGCAGGAAGCCGCCAAGGCCAAGTGGGCCGATGTCGAGGCCGCATTCCAGGAACGCGCCAACCTCGTCCCCAACCTCGCCGCCGTCGCCAAGGGCGCAGCCGAACAGGAGAAGTCGATCCTCGTCGGCGTGACCGAGGCGCGCGCCAAGGCCACCTCGATCAACCTCACTGCCGACGATCTGAACGATCCGGCCAAGATGCAGGCCTTCCAGCAGGCGCAGGCGAACCTGGGCCAGGGCATTTCCCGCCTGCTCGCCAGCGTCGAGGCCTATCCCGACATCAAGTCGAACACCAATTACCAGATGCTCCAGAGCCAGCTTGAGGGGCAGGAGAACCGCATCCGCATCGCCATCCGCGACTACAACGCCTCGGTTCAGGACTACAACACCACCGTGCGCACCTTCCCGACAATGATCGGCGCGCGCCTGCGCGGTGCCTCGACGATGGTGCCCTACAAGGCGGTGACGCCGGGTGCCGACGTCGCGCCGAGCCTCGAAGGCAAGATCTGATCCGGTGAAGCACCTGCGCGCGCTTGCCGCGCTTTTCCTGCTGCTGCTTGCGGGTCTGTCCGCGCCATCGGCGTGGGCAGATGCCGCAAGCGGTCCGCAATTCCCCAAGCTGACCGGGCGCGTCGTCGACGATGCCCATATCCTGCCTGCCGACGAAGTTGCGCGGCTGGACCAGAAGCTCGCCGCCCTCGAACAACAGTCGAACCGCCAACTGGTGGTGGCGACCGTCTCCAGCCTGCAGGGCTACGAGATTTCGGACTATTCCAACCAGTTGTTCCGTAACTGGAAGCTCGGCGACAAAGAGCGCAACGATGGCGTACTGCTGGTAGTCGCGCCCAACGAACGCAAGGTGCGGATCGAGGTCGGCTATGGCATGGAGCCGATTATCACCGATGGCCTGACGTTCCTCATCAACAGTCAGCAGATCCTGCCGCGCTTCAAGGCAGGCGATATGCCGGGCGGGATCGAGGCCGGAACGGACGCGCTCATCAAGCAGATGACGCTGCCGCCCGAAGAAGCGCAGAAGATCGCCGCACAAGCGCAGAAATCGCATCAGCAGAGCGCAGGCGACGGCGTGTCGCTGGGCACCGTGATCTTCATCCTGTTCATCCTGTTCTTCGTCGCCCTACCAATCCTCAACGAGTTGCGCGGTCGTGGCCGTCGCAGCCGCATGGGCGGCGGCCCGATCATCTGGATGCCGCCACTCGGTGGATGGGACGATGACGATGATGATCGCTGGGGCGGCGGTGGTGGTGGTTTCGGTGGCTTCGGCGGCGGCGGATTCGGCGGCGGCGGCGGAGGCTTCTCCGGCGGCGGCGGAAGTTCCGGCGGCGGCGGTTCGAGCGGCAGCTGGTAAGGGGAAACGGGGGCTATGACCAAGACCACATCCGCGCCATCGCGCCTGACCGATGCCGACCGCCAGCGCGTGGCCGAAGCGGTCGCGGCGGCGGAGCTGAAAAGCTCGGGCGAGATCGTCACGATCCTGGCCGACCGTTCGGACGGCTATACCGATGTCGCGCTCAGTTGGGCGGCGGGCGTTGCCTTCCTCGCGCTGTGGGGACTGGCGCTGGCGCCGGACTTCTACCTGCATCTCTATGATCGGCTGTTCGCCGACTGGGGCCATGAATGGACCCCGCACTCGGTATTGATGGTCGCTCTGTTCGTCTGCGGCTTCAAGTTCGCCGGCATGATGGTGCTCCAGATGTGGGCACCCTTGCGCTACTGGCTAATTCCGGGCGCGGTAAAGAGCGCCCGCGTGCGCGACCGTGCCTTGCGCGCCTTCCGCATCGCCGCCGACCAGCGCACCGCAGGAAAGACCGGCGTGCTGATCTACCTCTCCATGCGCGAGCACCGGGCCGAGATCGTCGCTGACCGCGCGATCGCCGCCAAAGTTGCCCCCGAAGTCTGGGGCAGTGCGATGGCCGCAATGCTTTCGCATGTGCGCGAAGGTCGCGTGGCCGAAGGCATGGCGGTCGCGGTCGAGCAGGTGGGCGATATCCTCGCCCCGCATTTCCCGCGCGCCGATGACGATATCAACGAACTTCCCGACAGGCTGATCGAAGTATGACCGAAACCAGGCTCCCCCTCGATGCCGAGCTCCCGCGCGAGACGATGTGGCAGGGCAAGTTCATCACCGCCTACACGCAGGGACGCTGGGAATATGTCGGTCGCGCGCGCGGCATCCGCGCTGCCGTGATCCTTGCGGTCGATGAAGACGATCACATCATTCTCGTCGATCAGTACCGTGTGCCGCTGGGCCGACGTTGCCTGGAACTCCCTGCCGGGCTCGTCGGCGACACCGCAGGCAGCGAGGGTGAGGACGCCGCCAACGCCGCCGCGCGAGAACTGGAGGAAGAAACCGGCTACCGCGCCGCGCACATGGAGAACCTCGGCGAGTTCTACTCCTCGCCCGGCATGGTCAGCGAAAGCTTCACCCTGTTCCGCGCCCACGGCCTCGAAAAGGTCGGCGCGGGCGGCGGTGTCGAGGACGAGGACATCCGCGTCCACCGCGTCCCTCTCGCCAGCATCAGCCAGACCATCGCCGACTTTCGCGAGGCAGGCTACGCGATGGACGTGAAACTGCTGATGGCGCTGGGCGCCGCCTTGCTCGGCTGACGCGCTTGGGCGCGAAGACCAGTTGGAGCGTCTGCCAGCGCAAGACCCGCTATGCGAGCGAGGCTGACGCCCTCGCCGTGGCCGAGCGCGCGCCCTTCCCCTTGCGCCCCTATCGCTGCGCGCTGTGTCGCCAATACCACCTCACCAGCCGCACCAAGGGCATGAAGCTCCCCACCTTCGAGGCGGCGCGACGCAAGCGAGGCTCCGGGAGCTAGGCGCTCAAACCGATTGCCCCCTTGGCGACAAATCCGCCGTACCGACAAACCCCCGTTTTCGTCTTTGAATGCGACTTTCCCCACAAGGTCAGAGCTTCAGGACTCGCTATTTCCGATCCGGTATCGTCATGCGAAATAGCGGGGGTGAGCAGGCGTAAGCGGCCTTGTAAGACTGCCCCCAGCAACGTTCGAGTCCCTCGAAGATGTTCATGTTGAGCGGCCATCGCATCGGCATTGGCTTCCCGTCCGGACCTTCCATAGTAAAGTTTGCCGGGCGCGGGAGGTCCGCTAGCTTGGCCTTTGCCATCTCGAAAGCATTACGATCGTGCTTCAGGAAGGCGATCGTGCCATCCACATACAGGTTCCATCCCGTGCCGTTGTCTTGCTTCGCTGTTTTGTAAGATTGTCGAAACAGCGCGATAGCAGCTGCAGTCTGCCCGATATCGGCGCGTACCTGTCCTTCGTGCCATACCAGCGCGGGATCTTTTGCCTGATGCTTGATGCGCCAGTCGCGGATCAGGTCTGCGGCTTCGCGCTCACAGCCATCCAGTTCCAGCTTGCGCCATCCGCCTGTCATGTCCTGATCGAAGGCAGCTTGGTCGAGGGACAGCAGCCCCGGGCGGTCATATTGGCATCCGGAGCCGGCAACAGCCGCGTGTGCCAGGAAGGCAAGTAGCATGGTCATCCGCGACAGAATTTCACATCATATCTGGCAGAGCAACCTGCACCTTTTCGGTGCCATCACCTCCCCATCAACGCCGACGCCATGCGGCGAAGCTGCGGGCGTGTCCCGGCTTGTCGCGCAGGACGCGTTGTGGGCCGTCGCGGACCAGCGCCTCTGCATCGGGTGCCTGACTGGGGTTCATCGACCAGGATTCGATCCGCTCGTTATCGAACACGAAACCGGCCCCACCCTCGGCCCCGACATCGAGGCGGAAGGTGATGAAGTCGGTCCAGTGCTGGCCGCACGCGACACCGTTCTCGACCGTGAAATAGCGCCCCGCGACGGAGATCGTCGCATCGCTGTCGAGGAAGGGGTCGCACTGGCCGCCTTCATCCGCCCTCATGACAACATCGTCGTTGCGCCCGACCAGCACGAACGCCCCTGCCCCATGTCTGCCGCGCTCCTCGAAGATCAGCAAGGGACGCGCTGGCGCCGCTTCATCGCGGGTGCGATAGCTGTCCTCGCCCTTGCGTCCCATGGCGACCAGACGGAACCGCGGAGCGCCTTTCGGCGCCATCTCCTTACTCACGAGAATGTCATAACCGGGCAGAACGCGCGCGGCAGCATCCGCGACCGGATCATCTGCGGACGGCACAGCCATAGCAGCAGCAGGAACACTCGAAAGTAGGGCAAGAGTGCCAAGCAAGATCTTCATATGCCAAGCCTAGCTGCATTGACCGACCCGGCAAAGCCCTTCAATCCTCCAGCGTCGTGTAGATCGCGCCGAAGTCCAGCGCCCCCTTGCCCGTAGCGACGAAGGCTTCGTAGATGCGCATCGCGTGTTCGCCCATCGGCACTCGCGCGCCTGCCCCCTCGGCTCCCGCCATCGCCAGACGCAGATCCTTCAGCATCAGCGCGGACGCAAAACCGCCTGTGTAATGGTTGTCCGCGGGGCTCGGCGCGCCGACTCCGGGCATCGGGGTATAGTCGTTGAGCGACCAGCAGGCCCCGGTCGCCTTCGAGGCGATCGACTGGAACACTTGCGGATCGAGACCCGCCTTGCTCGCCAGCGCCAGCGCCTCGCATGTGCCGATCATGTGGATCGCCAGCAGCATGTTGTTCGCCATCTTGGCGATCTGCCCGCAACCCGAGGCACCGGCATGGATCACGGCCTTGGCCATGGGGGCCAGCACCGCCTCTGCGCGGACAAAGCTCTCTTCGCAGCCGCCGACCATGAAGGTGAGAGCACCCGCCTTCGCCCCGGCGATCCCACCCGAGGCCGGCGCATCAACCATCGCGAAGCCCCGTGCCTCGGCATCGGCCGTCAACGCCCGCGCAGTCGCCAGATCGATGGTCGAGCATTCGACGAACAGCGTACCGGGGCGAGCATGGGGGAACACCTCAGCCTCATAGACCGCGCGCACGATCTCGCCGTTCGGCAACATCGAGACGACCGCTTCGGCGCCGACCACCGCCTCGGCCACCGAACGCATGATTGTGCAACCATTCTGCCGGGCCTGCTCCAGCGCCGGTTCAGAAAGGTCGAAGGCGCGCACACGGTGTCCGGCGGCGGCAAGATTGGCCGCCATGCCGCTACCCATGTTGCCAAGTCCGACGAAGGCAATCTCCATGGCATCCTCTCCTCGTTCTGACGCCCGAAGTTGCTCCTCGGTGCGTCTCCACCCCTTCTCTGTCCGTCTCAGCCAGGTTCTCTAAACGTATCACGAACCGCTTAACAGCCCTTCCAGACCCCTGCCCGCTTCTCGATGAACGCCGCCATGCCCTCGGCCTTGTCCTCGCTCGCGGCGAGCACCTGGAACATCCGGCGCTCGGCGACAAGCCCTTGCGTCAGCGTGGTTTCATAAGCGGTATCAACCATTTCCTTTACCATCATCGCAGCCAGCGGCGGCATCGAAGCGATCACGTCGGCGGTCTTCAGAGCCTCGTCGAGCAGGTCCGCCAACGGCACGACCCGCGCGACGAGCCCGGAACGCTCGGCTTCGGCGGCATCCATCATCCGCCCGGTCAGGCACATTTCCATGGCCTTGGCCTTGCCGATGGCGCGGGTCAGACGCTGCGATCCGCCCATGCCGGGGCCTTCGCCGAGCTTGATCTCCGGCTGGCCGAACTTCGCGGTATCTGCGGCGATGATGAAGTCCGCCATCATCGCCAGTTCGCACCCGCCGCCCAGCGCAAAGCCGTTGACCGCCGCGATCCACGGCTTGCGGGTGCGCCCGACCACATCGCTCTGCCACCCCGCAAACAGGTCCTCGGCATACATCGCCGCCGCGCCCTTGTCCGCCATTTCCTTGATGTCGGCCCCTGCGGCAAAGGCTTTCTCGCCACTCCCGGTGACGACGGCACAGAGTTGTGACGGGTCGGCCTGAAAGGCTGCCAGGGCCTGACTCAATTCCGATAGAACCTGCAAATTCAATGCATTGAGAGATTTAGGTCGATTTAACGTGAGGATCGTCACGGCGCCTCGCTGCTCGACAAGCAGGGTCTCGAACGGGGTTGCAGTGCTCATTGCGGGGTCCACTCCTCTTCGGCCGGCAGGGCGGCAAAGATAGCGTCCAGCATAGCCTCGGTCACGTCCTGCGGCGCGGCCGGATGCCAATGCGGGGCATTGTCCTTGTCGACCAGCACCGCGCGTACGCCTTCGGCGAAATCCGGTTGCAGGATCGTGCGCGCTGCCAGGCGGTATTCCATAACCATCTCGTCTGCAAAGGTTTCCAGACTCGCCCCGATGGCGAGTTGCCGCAAGGCGACCTTGCATGAGGTCGGGCTACGGGTCTGCAACAGCGCAAGCTGGTCCAGCGCCCAGTCGGACGGATCGTCCGCCAGCGAGTGTAGAATGTCCTCCAGCGAATCCGAGGCGAAGTGCCGGGCAATGTTCGCGGCCTGCACCGCAATTCGAGGTTCCGGAGGTTTCACTGACAGGTCATTGAGAACACTACTGATCTCATGCCCCGCCGCCAATCGCTGCTTCGCATCCTCCAGCCGCTCCGACGGCAGATAATGCGTCGCCAATCCGGCCCACAGGCACTCGGCGCCATCCAGCCGTGCGCCGGTCAGCGCCAGGAACTGCCCCAGACGTCCTTGCAGGCGAGAGAGATACCAGCCCCCGCCGACATCGGGAAACAGGCCGATCGCGGTCTCGGGCATGGCGAAGCGGGTGTTCTCGGTCGCAACCCGAAACCGTGCGGGCTGCGACAGACCAACGCCCCCACCCATGGTGATGCCGTCCATGAACGCGACAACGGGCTTCGGGTAGGTGAACAGCCGATGGTTCAGGCGGTACTCGGCGTGGAAGAACGCGCGACCGCTCATGCCGCCATCGTCGAGCGCCGAGCGCCGCACTTTGGCAACATCACCGCCCGCGCAAAAGCCGCGGCTGCCGGCATGATCGATCATCACCAGTGCAATGTGCGGATCGCTCTCCCATTCGTCGAGCGCGCGGTGCATCGCCCGGCACATGCCCAGCGTCAGCGCATGGATCGCCTTGGGGCGGTCGAGCGAGATGTGCCCGGCGATGCCATCGGCACGGGCCTGAACGGCCTCTTCAAGTATCTGGGAAGGCATGAAAACCTTTCATTCACTAAGCAGGTCGCGCCCGATGATGAGGCGCATCACTTCGTTGGTACCTTCCAAGATGCGATGCACGCGCAGGTCCCGCCAGAACCGTTCGATCGGATAATCGCGCAAATAGCCGTAGCCACCGAAAAGCTGCAAGGCCCGGTCGACGACAGCCGAGCCGGTATCGGTGGCGATCAGCTTGGCCATCGCCGCAAACCGCGTGCGATCAGGGGCGCCATGCGTCACCTTGTCCGCCGCCAGATAGAGCAAGGCACGCGCGGCCTCGAGTTCGGCGGCCATGTCGGCAAGCTTGAACTGGGTGTTCTGGAACTCGGCCAGGGGCCGATCGAACTGGCGCCGATCGCGTACATAGCCCACCGCCTCGTCAAGGCAACGCTGTGCCCCGCCGAGCGAGCAGGCGCCGATATTGAGCCGCCCGCCATCAAGCCCCGCCATCGCGAAACGAAAACCTTCCCCCTCGTTTCCCAAAAGGTTAGCGGATGAAATTCGGGCATTTTCGAAGATGACCTGTGCCGTCGGCGAGGCATTCCAGCCCAGCTTCCTCTCCGGCGCGCCGAAGCTCACGCCCGGCGTATCCTTCTCGACTACAAAGCAGGAAATGCCGCGCGACTTGTGCTCGCCGGTGCGCGCCATCACGAAGTAGAGATCGTTGACGCCCGCCCCGGAAATGAACTGCTTGGTGCCGTTGAGGACATAGTGATCGCCCTCCCGCCGGGCCGAGGTGCGCAGCGCCGCCGCATCCGAGCCGGAACCGGGTTCGGTGAGGCAGTACGAGGCAATCTTGTCCATTGCCACCAGATCGGCGAGATAATGCGCCTTCAGATCGTCGCTGCCGAACCTGTCGAGCATCCACGCCGCCATGTTGTGGATCGAGATATAGGCCGAGGTCGCTGGGCACCCATAGGCCATCGCCTCCATCACCAGCGCCGCCTCGATCCGGCCAAGGCCGATGCCGCCGCCCTCTTCCGAAACATAGATCCCGCCAAAGCCGAGATCGCCCGCCGCCTTCCAGACGTCGCACGGATAGTGGCAGGTCTCGTCCCATTCTGCGGCATAAGGGGTGATCCGCTCGGCGGTGAAGCGGCGTGCCGTCTCCTGTATGGCGATCTGGTCTTCGGTCAGCCCGAACTGGCTCTCGGTCATGTCCTCTCCTGCGGGTTGGCCCCGCCTTTTTCGGTACGGTACGTCTTTATGTTACGAGCACTTGGAATACGTCAGTGCCTGCGGCATCGCATCAGGGCCGGTATCCTTGCGGATCATCGTCAGGCCGCCATCGGGCGTATGAAGGGCAACCTGGAGCTTCCAGCTCTGCCCTTCCCCGCTGAAACTGAAATCGCCGATGAAGGCATCGGCGCTGGCTTTCGTCACATGGGTGAGGTCAGCCACCGATTCGTAGAACTGGAGGCGCGTGGGGCTGACCGTCAGCAGACCCTTGGCATCGCCCGCCTGCGAGGTGCAATCCGCTCTTACCAGTCCCCAGCGGCCCAACAACGCGGGCGGGATCGCATCCTGCGCCACGGCGGCCTGCGTTGATGAAGGCTCCGGCGACGGCGTATGGGAGGCGATGTCCTCCACCGGCGCATTCGCGGTCGGGCTGGGATCGGGTTGATCCTTGCTCGATTTGGAACAGCCGGCCAGCGCGAGCATGGCGGCTCCGGTAACAAGGAACGCGGCGAAAGTGGAACGGCGCATGGCGGTATCCCTTTGCTGGAAGAGGCCTTTTCATCGGACGAAACACGCTTGCTGCCAAGGCTGTTCCGCGAGTTGCCCCCGTTTTCACCACCCCGTTTCAGTCCCCAGCCCTATCCCCCATTTTACCCCATCGTCGGGATCACGAAGGCATCGTGCCCGGATGCTCCGCCGCTACCATCCGGCCAGCGCTGCGTGACGGTCTTCACCCGCGTCCAGAAACGCACGCCTTCCATGCCGTGCTGGTTGGCATCGCCAAAAGCCGAGCGCTTCCAACCGCCGAAGCTGTGATAGGCGACCGGCACCGGGATCGGCACGTTGATGCCCACCATGCCGACATCCACGCGCGAGGCGAATTCGCGCGCGGCATGGCCATTGCGCGTGAAGATTGCGACGCCGTTGCCGTACTGATGACGCGAAGGCAGCGCGACCGCCTCCTCGAACGACTGCGCCCGCACGATCTGCAGGACCGGGCCGAAGATTTCCTCGTGATAGCTCTGCATCTCGGGCGTCACGCGATCGATCAGCGTCGGGCCGACGAACCAGCCCCCTTCGTGCCCCTGCAGAACCAGTCCGCGCCCGTCGACGACGATCTCTGCGCCTTCCTCGGCCGACTTCGCAATCCAGCCCTCGACCCGCGCCTTGTGCTGCGCCGAGACGACTGGACCATAATGTGCGTTCGCATCGGTCGATACGCCGACGCGTAAGGCCTCGATGGCCGGGATCAGCTTCGCCCGTAGCCGCTCGGCGGTCTCCTCGCCTACCGGGACCACGACCGGCAGGGCCATGCAGCGCTCCCCCGCCGAACCAAAAGCGGCACCCGCAAGGTCGTTCACCACCTGATCGAGATCGGCATCGGGCATCACGATACCGTGGTTCTTCGCCCCGCCCATCGCCTGCACCCGCTTGCCTGCCGCCGCGCCGCGCCGATAGACCTCGTGCGCGATGTCGGAGGAGCCGACGAAGCTGACAGCCGCAATATCGGGGTGATCGAGAATCGCCTCGACCATCTCGCGATCGCCGTGGACGACCTGCAACACACCTTCGGGCGCACCGGCTTCCAGGAACAGTTCGGCAAGCCGCACCGGCACTGAAGGATCGCGTTCGGAAGGCTTGAGAATGAAGGCGTTGCCCACCGCCGTCGCCACTGCTAACATCCACATCGGGATCATTGCGGGGAAGTTGAACGGGGTGATACCGGCGCCGATGCCGATCGGCTGGCGCAGCGAGAACACGTCGATCCCCGGCCCTGCGCCTTGCGTATATTCGCCCTTCAACGCGTGCGGGATGCCACAGGCGAATTCGACGACTTCCAGCCCGCGCTGGATATCGCCGCGCGCATCGGCAATGACCTTGCCGTGCTCGCTCGACAGCAGATGGGCAAGTTCGTCCATCTGCGCCTCGACCAGTTCCTTGAAGCGGAACAACACGCGGGCGCGTCGCTGCGGATTGAGCGCCGCCCATGCCGGTTGCGCGGCACGGGCATGCGCGACGGCGCGGTCGAGCACGGATTTGTCTCCGAGCACGACGCGCGCCTGCACTTCGCCCCTGTTGGGGTCGAAGACATCGCCCAGTCGGCAATCAGATGTATCGCCCCGAAGCGATGCATCTGCGGGAATTCGCGTGACCGGGTTATCGTTATTCAGGGGATGTTCGTCGGCGCCTCCGACGAGATGGTCGATGAGGCGCATAACGGCATCCTCTCCCATGTTTTTGTTCTGTATTTTTGTTCTGAAGGCCGTTTAGGACCGACCCTTCTTGCAGGGAAGCAGTGATTTTGCTTTTCTGGCCTGCATAAATGCAGGTACACGTCGGGAACCTTTCTGGCCGATGAATAAGGACGTAAAATCATGAGCATGCCCGATCTGGACTGGAGCGATTGCCAGGCTTTTCTGGCGGTTGCACGCTCCGGACAACTCGCTGCGGCGGGCCGCAGGCTTGGTGTAGACCCCACGACGGTCAGTCGCCGCCTGCGTCGGCTGGAGGCCGCGGTCGGCCAGACCCTGTTCGAGCAGAGTCGCACCGGGCAGGAACTGACCGAGGCAGGCGAGGCCATGCTCACGTCGGTCGAGGCGATGGCGCTGGCCGCGCACGAGATTTCCGAACGCGCCGAGGACGAGGAAGGCCTTGGCGGCACCCTGCGCATGAGCGTGACCGAGGGTTTCGGCTCATGGTTCCTCGCCAGCATGCTGCCTCGATTCCGTGAAGCCCACCCGCGCCTCGCCATCGACCTTGTGGCCAGCAGCGGCTTTCTCAGCCCGTCACGACGCGAGGCCGATGTCGCGATCATGCTCTCGCGCCCGCGCGCGGGGCCGCTCGTCGCCCACAAGCTGACCGACTACACGCTGCGCCTTTACGCCAGCATCGACTATCTGGTGACGCGCGACCTGCCGAAAGTCCCTGCCGACCTCGAACAGCACCAGCTTGTCGGCTACATCCCCGACCTGATCTACGCCCCGGAACTGCGATACCTTGAGGAGATCCATCCCAACCTCAAGCCCACGATCCGCTCCACCAGTATCGCCGCGCAGCAGAACCTACTGGCTGCAGGGGCAGGCATCGCCGTGCTCCCCTGCTTCATGGCGGATCGCGACACCCGCCTCGAACGGGTTATGCCCGACGTCTCTATCAGCCGCAGCCTGTGGTTCGTCACCCATCAGGACACCCGAAGTTTCCGCAGGGTGAGGTTGCTGCGCGAATGGCTTGATGAAATCGTGGACATCATGGAGGTTTCCTTGCGCCCGAAGTGACTTCGGGCCAAACCTTGCCATGTTCAGTTCAGCGGAGACAGTGTGACTACCACGACCATCGACCCGGCCGTCTTTCGCAAGGTGCTCGGCAGCTATCCCACCGGCGTCAGCCTGATCACCGCGCTCGATGGCGACAAGCCCGCAGGCATGGTGGTGGGCACCTTCACCTCGGTTTCGCTCGATCCGCCGCTGGTCGGCTTCCTGCCTGCGCGATCGTCCTCATCCTGGCCGCTGATCGAGCGGGCCGGGCACTTCGCGGTGAACATCCTCGCCGCCGACCAGCAGGACGTCTGCCGCGCCGCCAGCGCCAAGGGCGAGGAGAAGTTCCTCGGCGTGAACTTCACGATGTCCGAGCATAACCTGCCGATCATCGCCGATTCCATCGCCTGTATCGAATGCCGCCTCTATTCGGTGACGGATGCAGGCGATCACCTGTTCGTGCTGGGCGAAGTGCTGCGCATGGAGATCGTGCGCGATGAAGACCCGATGCTGTTCCATCGCGGCCGTTTCGGCGGTTTCGCCGAGCGGATCTGAAACAGGCGCGGCGCCTCAGTGTAAAACGGGCGCCGCCACTTCTACCATCGCCGGTTTTGCCCGACGGTGGCGGTTGAGCCCGATCAGCGGGCGCAAGGGGCCGACTTCGCGGCCGATCAGGTAGAAGCTCCAGCATCCCACCACCGTCGCCGCGATCAGGATCAGGAACTCGGTCAGGGCCGAGAAGCTCTGCTTCATCAGCCAGTATTCCACCGCCACCTGCACCGTCTGGTGGATGATGTAGAACGGGAACACCGCCTCGGCCAGCGTCGCGCGCCAGCTGCCGTCCACGTTCCAGAAGCGGTCGGCGACCCCGAACAGCGCGATCATGATGCCCCAGCTCTGCACCGCCTTGGCGAAGATCACCGGCACCTGCCAGAACGGCGGCGTCGGCACGTTGCCGGGATAGAAGCACGCATCCAGCGCCACGGCGGCATAGCCGACCAGCCCCGCCACCAGAGCGGCAGGCCACTGCTTCGCGATCGCCAGCCGCAGCAGTTCGGAGCGACGCAGCGCAATGCCGAACAGGAACATCAGCCCATAGTGCAGATGCGCGTTGGGGTCGTTCAGGAAATGGTGTGTATCGGTCCAGTCGCCCGGCAGCATGCGGATCGCAAAGACGATCAAAGTGCCCAGCGGCAACAGGCCCGGCCCGGCCAGCAGCGCCTCGGTGCCGCGCAGCATGGCCGCCAGCCAGCGCGTGGGCAGCAGCGACAGCGCGCAGAGCGCCAGCGTATAGGCCAGCAGGTAGATCACGAACCACAGGTGCATGTCGGCAGGCAGGTTCTCGCCCCCCACGCGCCGGAAGCTGAAGGCGTCGTGGAGCATGAAGTAGCCATAACCATGCGTGTAGCCGCTATGCACCAGCCCCAGGAACGGCTGCGGCGGCACCACCACGATCAGGCCGAACAGCAGCGGAATACCCAGACGCTTGAGGCGGCTTTTCAGAAACCCGCCGGTAACATCGCTCCTGCCTCCTTTGGGCGCAAGCGTCCCCTGCTTCACGAACAGCGCGGCGCTGGCATAGCCCGAGATTGCGAACAGCAGCGACAGCCGCCAGGGACTGAGCGCCAGCAGCGGGATTTCCGCCCACCAGATCACGCCGCGCCCCGCCGTCTGGTATCCCCAGGGCGTGAAACCGAAGCCGACATGGTAGAAGATCAGCAGCGCGAACGCACCGACCCGCAGCCAGTCCATGCCATAGTGGCGTCGCGAGGGGGCATGTTGCATCAAGGTCCGTGTCACTGCCGCATAGCCGACAGAGCCGACCGAAGAACCGCGAGCCTTAGTCCCGATGCCCCGCGCACGCAATCGCGCGATTGCTCCGCAAGACCGCCGGGTATCTCTCCGAAACGGCCCTATCTCGGCTTGGCCACGTCCACCGGAAGGACCATCCCCAAGCCCAATGAAGTTCGCGCGTTTCCTTGAAGGCTCAGGCACAGAGGCTCCCGACGGCGGGCGCGCCAGTGAACGGTCGGGTGAACCGGCCAGCGAACGGACAGGCGTGCAGATCGCCCTGCTTCACGACGGGACCAACATGCCGGTGGCCGGGTTGATCGAGGCCGGACTGCTCGAAGCCATGGCGGGAAGCGGCGTCGCGCTGCTGGTGCAACCCGTGCTGGCGGGCCTGGGGCACGGCGCCGTGCCGCGCTTTCTCACCGACCATCGCCCTGCCGCCGTGGTAATCGCCCCGCCGCTCTCTTACGACGATGCGCTGGCCGATCTCTGCGCCGAGGCAGGGGTAACGGCGCTGCGGCTCGGCCCGATCGAAGGAGGCCATGCCATGGGCTGCGACGAGCGGGCGGCGATGGCCGCGCTGGTGTCGGCGCTGATCGCGCGGGGACATACCCGCATCGCGCTGGTGAGCGGCGCCGATCTCTCGCCCTCTGCACGCCTGCGCGAAATGGGCTATCTCGACATGCTGGCCGAGCACGGCCTCGATCGCGGCCCCTCGTTGATCGTGCCGGGGGACGACAGCTTTGCATCCGGGCAGGAGGCCGCGCGCCTGCTGTTTCAGGTCAGCCCCCTGCCCAGCGCGATCCTGAGCACGTCGGACATGATGGCTGCGGGTATCCTCGCCGCAGCCACGGAGGCGCGCATCGCCGTGCCCGCCACGCTCGCCATCGCCGGGTTCGACGACATGCCGATCGCCGCACGCCTTTCGCCTGCCCTCACCTCGGTCCATATCCCATGGCGCACAATGGCCCACGACGCCGTGCGCCGCCTGTTCGCCTCGCACCTCACGCCCGAGCCCGTAATCTACCCCGCCCCGATCCTCGAACGCCCCAGCACCGCAATGCCCACCGCCGACCTGTCCCGGTCGGCTCTCGATCCGGGACGGGTGTGAGGGACGAGATGGCCTGACGTAAGGGATGGCCGGTAGGCGAATGTCGCGTTCGCAGCGACAAGCTGCAATTTGCTGACGCTCGGGCGAATGACCGTAGGCTCCAAAATTGCCGATCACAGTAACGAACTGGCGTAACTATTGACCTTCCATCAAACACCGTTGAGCCTACAGGGATGCGTAAACAGCCGATCTTGCCTCCTTCGACAATCGCAACATTACAAGCGATTGGTTCAAAGCTTCAGGCCCGTGAAAAAATTCAAGATGCTGAACAACTAGCGACATTGCTAGACGAACTAGACCCCCTCCATCTCGCGCAAGCTGAAGCAGAGATTGTAGAAGCGGCGGCGCTCTACCACTGGAGGCGTCAGCCGACGATCTTAGAGAAGATATTCGGTTCCGTAATCGCGGACATTGACCAACTGTCTACGGTAAATGGGCTTGAGGTCGTATTCATCTTCCATAAAGACGGAAAAATTCGAGAGGCTGCTTTAGATAAGATTTCTGGTCCTCTCTCTAGCGCATTTTTGTTTGCTTCCATCGCTTGGAGGCTGAATGATTGGGCCGCCCCCGTGAGGAAGGCTGCTTTTGCCTGTGCAGCACGAACGTTTCCGATAACACCGCCCGAAGTTGTTGCGAAGGCTGCCATCACTTTACTTGCGCGAGAGGCAACTTGGGGGCGATGGAGAACTGAAAAAAGCGCACTTGATGAAGCGCTCATACGTGAGGATGTCCAAGCAGCGCTGGCTAATCTCATTTCCACTGGAAGTACCGGCCCCATGGCATCGCTATTACGCAGCGCCTTACGTTTTGAAAGCATGGACAAGCATTTAGCGGAAATTGCGGCTGAGGCAGCACAGCCGTCAACCCGGGCCGTAGCATTCCAAACGCTTATCGCGGGCCATGCAAAATGGCCAAGTGGTCGAGAGTGGCGATGGATTGACAAATCAATGGGGCTTCGTCGTCGGGAAATCGTGCTTTCTAGACGAACGCTCGCCGAAGCGCCCAATATTGTTCACTGGGTACGACAGGGATTAGATGATCGGGCTGTCGCCGTACGCAAGATGGCGATGAACGGTTTGATCGAAAATCGCTCGATCTTCAGCGATATACGTCCCCTCGCCGATCAAATGCTCGGGGATAAATCTGCGGCCGTACGGGAGCTTGCCGCGTTCCTTGTGAGCCGAATTGAGCAAGAGGAGGCTTCCATTAATGGTTTTCAGAAAGGCGCTGGTGGCGGCTATCTTCCGCTATCCCGCCTTTCTCGGTCATCATAGCTAGCGGGGCAGTTCCCAGTCATTGCCGGACCCGGTCAGTATCACAAAAGCGGAAGAGCGACTTCTAAGATGGCCGAAGCGACCGTCGAGGGTCATAAACGGGCGCCTTTCTGCCAGCCACTCACCCCTCGGTAAGGGCAGCCACCAGCGCGCGGACTTTCTTCTGGCGCCATTGCGGTACGGGGGCGACCAGCCAGTAGCCGCGGCGGCAGGCTTCGGGTGTGCCGCCTTCGCCATCGGGCAGGAGCAGTGAGGGAACGCGGGCCTTGCCGAGCCCGGCGCGGGCCATCGCCAGCGCCTGTCCGGCATCGCCGACCGCGATGGCAGCGGCGCCGTCTCCCATGCCTTCGCCCGCCTCGTCAGGATCGCCGGGCCAGACGATCCGTTCGCCCTCGCCCAGCTCGGTCCATTCGGGCGCGCCCAGCGCCACACCTTCGAGATCGCCCGGCCCTTCGGTCCAGCGCACGGCAAGGTCGAGGTTCGCCTCGGTGAAATCATTCGCCGCGCCGTCGACGATCACGAAGCGGACCTGCGGGTTCTCTGCACGGAACGCGGCCAGTCGCGGCGCAAGCCAGGCGCCGAGGAACTCACGCGGGACGGCGATCGTCAGAACGTGGCTGGACTGGCCCGCCTGCATCGCCTGCACCGCTTCCTCGAACTGGAGGAAGCCGCTGCGCAGCGGGGCAAGGCCGCTGGAGGCCTCGTCGGTCAGTTCCAGCCCTTTGCTGGTGCGGCGAAACAGCACGACGCCGAGCAGATCTTCCAGCGCGCGAATCTGCTGGCCGACGGCAGCAGGCGTCACCGCCAGTTCGTCCGCCGCGCGGGTGAACGAGAGGTGCCGGGCGGCGGCGTCGAAAACGCGCAGGGCGTTGAGAGGCAGGTGCGTGCGCTTCATGCCGCATCCCTATGGCCTGGCGCGCCTGTCGGCAATGGCTGACGTGCCCGGCGAAATCAGCCCGCTGTCGCAGGCGCGGCGAGCGGAAAGTACGGGATGGCGATGGCGATCTCGCTGCCGTCCGCACGGCGCAGCATGTAGTGCCCTTCCATCGAGCCCTGCGGCGTGGGCAGCGGACAGCCCGAGACGTAATCGTGGCTGGCGCCGGGCGCGAGCACCGGCTGCTCGCCCACCACGCCCTCGCCATCGACAAGGCTGACCTCGCCGGTGCCGTCGGTGATGCGCCAATGCCGGGTGGTCAGCTGGAGCACCTCGTCCGAATCGTTCTCGATGCGAATGTGATAGACCCAGAACCACTTGCCCGCCTCGATCCGAGATTGCTCGGGCAGGAAGTTCACGGCCACGCGAACGGTCACGCCATGGGTGATGGCGGAATGCTGGAACAGCTCCTTCATGGTCCGATCGAGACTAGCGACTGATTTGTCGGGCGACAACCGGGCGCTGCATCGCTTGGCGCCTGGCGGCGCATCCGGCACCGGCCCACGCCCCCACTCTGCCACCCAACGATAGTACCTTGCGGGTGGCAGAGTGGGGGCGTGGGCCGGTGCCGCTTCTGAAATCGCTCTTTCGCGATTTCTCAAACGGGCGCTGGCACCTTACCCCAGATCGGCGGGATCGCAGGCCAGCGTCCAGACGAATCCCTCGGGCGGATAGCGCGTCTCGACCACCGCGTTCAGGCGCGAGCGCGGCACGTCGATCGTGATGCGCGTGCCGAAACCGGTGCGCACCGGCGGCGTCACCGGTGGCCCATCGCTCTCGCGCCACGACAGCTCGAAACGCGGTGCTTCCTGCTCGTCCGACAGCGACCAGACGATATCGATCCGGCCCGTCGCTACCGAGAGCGCGCCGTATTTGAGAGAATTGGTCGCCATCTCGTGCATTGCCATCGCCAGCGATTCGGCGGCGGCGGGCGCAAGCGAGACCGGCGGGCCAGCCATGCGCACTTGCTGGCTGACCTCACCGATATTGCCCAGTTGCGCCTCGATCATGTCGATCAGCGGCACATTGGACCATGACCGGCTGACTAGAAGGTCCTGATTCGCCGCAAGCCCCCGTATGCGTTGCTCCAGCCGTTTCACGAAATCGGGATTCCCCGAATCCGTACGCCGTGCGATGGAAAGAATAACCGCCAGCATGTTTTTCGAGCGGTGGTTCACCTCATCGAGCAACAGGGCGATGCGCTGTTCGGCGTCGCGCATTTCGGTGACGTCGGTGTTGGTGCCGAACCAGCGCACGATCCGCCCGCCCGAATCGCGGATCGCCTTCGCGCGCGAGAGGAACCAGCGGTAGGAACCGTCCGCCGCGCGCAGGGGGAAGGTGTCCTCCCAGTCCTGCCCGGTATCGATGCAGTGGCTGAAATGGCGCACGACCCGGTGCAGGTGATCCGGGTGGTGGTACGAGCGCCACTGCCAGTTGCGCATGTCTTCCAGCGCAGCGCCCGTGTAGTCGAACCAGCGCCGGTTGAACCAGATGATCGCCCCCCGCGGCTCGGCGATCCACGCCAGTTGCGACATATTGTCCGCCAGCAGCCGCAACCGCGCCTCGCTTTCGGCAAGCTGCGTGATCATCTGTTTCTGCGCGGTGATGTCGCGCGCGATCTTGCTGGCGGCAACCACCCTGCCCTCGGCATCGAGCACCGGCGAGACGGTGACGTCCACCAGCACCTCACTGCCATCCTTGCGCAGGCGTATCGTCTCGAACGGCGGCACGCGGCTTCCGCTCGAGATGCTGGCAATGATCGCGTCTTCTTCGACCTGCCGGTCGAGCGGGATCAGGGTGCGGATATTACGTCCGATGATCTCGGCGGCACTCCAGCCGAAGATGCGCGTGGCCGAATCGTTCCACGAGAGGATCGTCCCGTCGAGCGACTTGCCGACGATGGCATTGTCGCTCGACTGCACGATCGCCGCAAGAAACGCAGCGGCGCCGGGGCCGGAGGTGTCCGCCTCTGTCAGCGCCGCGCTCCCTGTCAGAGCCCTGCGCGGGTCAGCGCCTGATCCATGTCGGCGATCAGGTCGTCCACGTCTTCAAGGCCCACGTTGATGCGCAGCATGCCCTGATTGATGCCCATCTCCACCCGCGCATCCTCACCCATGTTGGCATGGGTAGACGAAGCCGGGTGGCACATCAGCGAGCGCGAATCGCCGATGTTGTTCGAGATGTCGATCAGTTCGAGAGCATCGAGCAGCGCATGTGCCTGCTCGCGACCGTTGACCTCGAACGAGAAGATCGGGCCACAGGCGTCCATCTGCTTCATGGCGAGGGCCTGCGAGGGGTGGCTGTCGAGCCAGGGGTGCAGGATCTTGGGCACGCGGCCCGCCACGAACTGGCCCAGCTTGAGCGCGTTCTCGCTCTGGCGCTTGGCGCGCAGGTCCAGCGTTTCCAGACCCTTGAGCACGACCCAGGCGTTGAACGGGGAAAGGTTCGGCCCGGTGTTGCGCTGGAACGGCAGTAGCTTCTCGTTGATGAACTCTTCCGAACCGCACACGGCGCCTGCCAGCACACGCCCCTGCCCGTCCATCAGCTTGGTGGCCGAATAGGCGACCACATCGATCCCGAATTCGAGCGGACGCTGGAGGGCGGGCGAGCAGAAGGCGTTGTCGACCACGGTAGTGATGCCGTGCGCCTTGGCGATCGCGGCGATGCCGGCCAGATCGGCGATATCCATCGTCGGGTTGGCGGGCGTCTCGAAGAAGAAAACCTTGGTGTTAGGCCGGATTGCGGCTTCCCATGCGGCAGTGTCGGTCGCGTCGATAACCGAGACTTCGATGCCGAAGCGCGGCAGCAGGCTGTCGCCCAGCCAGCGGCACGAGCCGAACGCGGCGCGCGCGGCGACCATGTGATCGCCTGCCGAAAGCTGGCAAAGCAGCGCAGCGGTCATCGCCGCCATGCCGGAAGCCTGCGTGCGGCATGCCTCTGCCCCTTCGAGCAGCGCGATGCGCTCTTCGAGCATCTGCACGGTCGGGTTCTGGAGACGCGAATAGGTCATGCCGTCCGCTTCACCGGCGAAGCGCGCCGCAACGGTGGCAGCATCGTCATATGTGAAGCCCGAGGTGAGGAACAGCGCTTCGCTGGTCTCCCCCATCTCGCTGCGCCATGTACCCCCACGGATCGCGCGGGTTGCGGGGCGCCAGTTGGCGGTCTTGGTTCGGTCCTGTCCGGTGGTGCGTTTCATGATGGCACCGCTCTAGGACGCACCAGATGTAGGTGCAAGCGAGTCGCACACCCGATCGCCCGTGACATTACCGATGCTTGCGCCGCGCCCGTGCCGCGCTTATCCCGCCCGGCGATGCCCCGCACGTTTTCGTCCGCCGCCCCGTCCTCCGCTCTGGCCTCTGCCGCCCGCAGGAACATCGACCCCATCGAGTGGTGCGTGGGCCTTGCCGTGGCTTTCATGGCGCTGGCGACATGGCGCCTGTCGATCCCGAGCAAGTTCTATTTCGATGAAATCCACTACGTCCCCGCCGCGCGCAAGATGCTGGAACTGGTGGCGGTGAACCGCGAACATCCGCTGTTCGCCAAGGAAGTGCTGGCCGCCTCGATCCATTTCCTGGGAGACCGTCCGTTCGGCTGGCGCTTCCCGATGGTGCTGTTCGGCGGGCTTGGCCTGTTCGCGTTCGGGCGGACGGTGTGGCATGCCAGCCATCGCCGCTGGGCAACGATCGCGGCGATGATCCTGCTGGCCACCAACTTCATGTGGTTCGTCCAGAGCCGCATCGCCATGCTCGACATGGTGGAGGCCAGCTTGTGCATGGTCGGCCTGTGGCAATTCGCGGGCGCCCTGCGCGAGCCAAAGCGCGGCGCTGCCCGCCGTCGCCTTGTATTCGCAGGTGTGGCGCTGGGCCTCTCGCTCGGCGCCAAATGGAGCAGCGCGCCAGCGCTGGCGATGCCGGGGCTATGCTTCCTGATCCTGTGCCTGCGTGACGGCGGCCCGATCCTGCCGCGCGCCAAGCGCCGCGCCGGGATCGCCAGCCAGACCCGCGGCCCTGCTGCCGGGATCTCGCTGGTCGAGGCCTTCGTGTGGCTCGGCCTCGTGCCGCTGGTGGTTTACTGGCTGACCTTCCTGCCCGCCATGTTCTACGCCCAGCACACGCTCGCCCCGTTCGACATCGTAGGCCAGCACAAGCTGATGTTCCGCCTACAGGACTCGGTGAAGAAACCGCACCCTTACCAGACCTACTGGTATCAGTGGATCGTCGACTGGCGCGGGATCTGGTATCTGTTCAAGACCATCGACGGTGCCCCGCGCGGCATCGTGATGCTGGGCAATCCCTTCTCGATGATCGCCGGACTGTTCGCGCTGGTGTGGGGCCTGTGGGCCATGATCTGGCGCCGCCGCAGCGATGTTGCCTGCTTCGTCGCGCTCTATCTCGGCACGCTGATGATGTGGGCGCTCGATGGCAAGCCGGTGCAGTTCTACTACCACTACCTGCTGCCCGGCGCCTTCCTGATGGCCCTGCTCGCCTTTGCGCTCGAAGCGCTCGCGCTGCGCCGCGACCGCTGGCGCTGGGCCGGCCCCGGCGGCGTCGTGCTGGCGGTGCTGATGTTCGTCGGATTCTATCCGATCATATCAGGGCTCCCGATGCCCTATACCCAGTTTTACAACGTGTGGATCTGGCTGCCGAGCTGGCGGTGAGTGGAACGAACGAGAGCGCCTGCTGAAAGCAGTGAACGGTCACTCGATCGAGATACCCTGATCTTCGTCATTCCCGCGAAGGCGGGAATCCAGTGAGCGCAACGCGTCGAAACCGAAATCGCAGGCGAGATCTCACCGCTGCGGATTTCCCTCTTTGGTCATCCGGAGCTTCCTGCCCCCGCTCCAGGCCTTGATCCGCTTCTGCTGGATCAGGTTTGAGATGCGGCCAGAATAAAGCGCACCGTTTCGTGCAGATAAGAGTCTTTGGACGGAGGCCACGAAGGTATCTTTTAGCGCAAGGCCGCTTCTGGATTCCCGCCTTCGCGGGAATGACGAATGGGGGTGGGTTGCTGCCGTTTGCGACACCTGAGATTTGGCGACTGCGCGGTCTAAAAGACCGCCATCTTCAAAAGCGAGACGATAAGGATGCCAACCCCCGCTATACCCGCCGCAGCGAACACGCTGAAGGTTATTCCATACTGCTGCGGCTTTGCGGCTCGGCTTAGTGGTTTGACGGGCCATTTGCTGGGGATCGTGCCAGTTAGGACCGCTGGCACGAGGTGATAGGCCGCGACGGTGATGAGCGCTAGCCCGACGAACACGCTCTGATTCATTCGGGTCTTTCCGAGTTCAATCCCTGCTTCACTAGCATGCACATTGGCAGATAAAAGCACGGTTGGTGAATAACCGCAATGAGACGTCTGCGGACACTGCCTTCTTTTGTCATTCCTATGAAACTACAACTGGCAAATGCACAAACAGCAGATACGAAAAGGCCCGCGAAACCATTCGGTTGCGCGGGCCTTTTCGTCAGATGATCGGCAGTGAACGCCGGATCAGTACTTGCCCCAAACGAACTTGGACGACAGCGCAAAGTTCCACACCGCGCCCAGCACGATGCCCGTCACAACCGCGATGGCCGAGTGAATGCCGATGGTCTTGAGCACAGCTGCCGAACCGACATTCGTCAGCAGGCCCAACGAGCAGGCCACGGCGAACTGAGCCCAGCCGCGCAGCACCGGGCCAAAGCCGCGCAGGCGCTTGTCCGAATAGGTCAGTTCGTTGTTCAACACGAAGTTGAAGGTCATCGCCACCAGCGCCGCAATCGCATTGGCGACGTTGAAGGTCGTGCTTTCCGACCAGTTACCGATCACGAAGCGCACACCGAACACGAAGTGCAGCAAAATCCACAGCGCGGCGACCTGTACCACCACACCCATCGCGCCCACCGTGCCGAACAGCGCGAAGCGCGTCGGGATGATGCGCCCGAGCCACTTGTCGTAAAGGCCAACGAGGAATTCGAACACGACAGTCTGATCCAGCTTGCTCTCGCCTTCCGCGCGGGCGGCGAAGTTCATGGGAAATTCCTTGACCCGCAGCGGCGTGTCAACGGTGGCGAGAATATCGAGAAGGATCTTGAAGCCCACGCCCGAAAGACGATGCGCATCCGCGCGCAGGATCTTTGCCGGGATCAGGAAGAAGCCGCTCATCGGGTCGGTCAGTTCGACACCCGTTACCTTGTTGGCGATCTTGTTGGCGAAGCCTGAGGCCTTCACGCGGTCAGGGCGGCCCCACTCCTCGGTGCTCGCCCCTTCGGCGAAGCGCGAGGCATAGGCGAGGTCGTACTGGCCCGAGTTCACCGCCGCCAGCATGCCGCGCAGCAGCGCCGGATCGTGCTGGTGATCGGCATCCATCACCGCGACGAAGGGTGCGCTGGTGGCGCACATACCCTCGATCGCGGCGCTGGCAAGGCCCCGGCGACCGATGCGCTGGATGCAGCGTACGCGCGTGTCTTCCTGCGCGATGCGGCGCACCTCGTCGGCGGTGCCGTCGGGGCTGTTGTCATCGACGTAGATCACTTCCCACGCGATGCCTGCCAGCGCCTTGTCGATCCGCTCGACCATCGTGGCGATGTTCTTGCGCTCGTTATAGGTCGGCAGGACGATGGCGAGTTCGAGCGGGCGCAGATCTGCCTGCGGCTGCGCGACGGGCGTCTGCGGGATGCTCTCGGGAGCGATATGTGTACCGATAGTGGTCATGCGTCGTGTCTTGGGTCTAAACCTGAAAATTCCGTCAGCGATCGCTCTTACAGGCGTTCGAGCACGGCGTCACCGATTTCGCGCGTGCCGTGGCGGCCGCCCAGATCGCCGCCCTTGATGCCATCGGCCAGCGTCGCCGCGACTGCCGCCTCGATGCGCAGCGCCTCGGCTTCGAGGCCCAGCGAGTGGCGCAGCAGCATGGCGGCCGAGAGGATCGTCGCCATCGGATTGGCAAGGCCCTTGCCCGCGATATCCGGCGCCGAACCGTGGATCGGCTCGTAAAGACCGAAGCTGCCTTCCGCGAGACTCGCCGAGGCGAGCAGGCCGATCGAGCCCACGCACATGCTCGCCTGATCGGAAAGGATATCGCCGAACAGGTTGCCGGTGACGATCACGTCGAAAGCGCCGGGGTTCTTCACCAGCTGCATCGCCGCGTTATCGACATACATGTGGGTCAGCTCGACCTCGGGATATTCCGCCGAGACTTCGATCATCACGTCGCGCCACAGCTGCGAGGTTTCCAGCACGTTAGCCTTGTCGACCGAGCACAGCTTCTTGCCACGCGTCAGCGCTGCCTTGAAGCCCACGTGTGCGATGCGGCGCACTTCGTCCTCGGCGTAGGACATCATGTCCCAGCCCTGACGGCGACCGTCTTCCAGCGTGCGCGTGCCCTTCTCGCCGAAGTACACATCGCCATTCAGTTCGCGCACGATGAGGAGGTCGATCTCGCCCGAAATCTCGGGACGCAGCGAGGACAGGTCCTCCAGCCCCTTGAACACCTGTGCGGGGCGCAGGTTGGCGAACAGGCCCAGTTCCTTGCGCAGGCCCAGAACGGCCTGCTCGGGACGCAGCGCGCGCTCCAGATGGTCGAGATCGAAATCGCCCACCGCGCCGAACAGGATCGCATCGGCCGAGCGCGCGATGTCCAGTGTTTGCGCGGGAAGCGGATGGCCGTGCTTACGATAGGCCGCGCCGCCGACATCGCCCTCGACGAGTTCGAGACCCGGAAGATCGAGCGCCTTGAGCACCCGAACAGCCTGTTCGGTCACTTCGGGGCCAATTCCGTCGCCTGCAAAAACCGCGATACGCATGATGTCCGCTTCCTCGTCTTTCAACCGCTGATACGCGCAAGCCGCTCTCGCAGCAAAGCGCGGGCCGCCATAGCGTCTTGGCGGCGATCGGCAAGCGGATAGCGCGAAAGCTGGGTGCCCAGCCTATCGAAAACCGCCAGCATCGCATCCCAGTCGTCCTCTTCCGGGCGGCTGACGGGCACGCCATAGCCCAGTTCGCGGAGCATCAGCACTTCGTAGGAGAGCAGCGCAATCAGCCAGCCGCGCGCCGACGGGGCCAGACATACCGCATCGAGCAACGCATCCAGCGCGCCGGGCAGCGCCGGATAGGGCTGTCGTTCGGGCAAGGCGGCGGCGGTCAGCGTCGTCACCCAGCCGATCGCGGCCGCGGGCAGCGGTTCGGTCAGCCATGGCGCGCGGCTCTGCACCAGTTCCAGCCGCGCGAAAGGTAGCTGCGTCTCGGTGCGCGAACGGACATCCACCTCCACCCGGTTGCCGGGGATCAGCACGGGCCGCAATTCCCGCCCGCGCCCGCCTGCGACATAGGCTGCGACCAGTCCCGCCTCGGCAGTCAGCAGACGGACGATCGAGGCCGTCTCGCCATGGGCGCGCACGGCGCAGACCAGCGCGGTAGTGCGAAGCTGCACGTCTCAGACGCCCCAAACGACGAACGCGCCGGAAGATCCGGCGCGTTCACGAAAACGGAAATGCTGACTGAGGATCAACCTTTAGCTTCGAGTGCGGCGATGCGCGCCTTCAGATCCTCGACCTCGGCGCGCGAGGACGCGGCCATTTCCTTCACCGCCTCGAATTCCTCGCGGCTGACGAAGTCCATGTCGCCGAGCATCTCACGGAACCGCTCGCGCGCCGAATCGCGCGCTTCGCGGGTCATACCGGCCAAGGTGCCGGCGGCGCTGTTCATCATCTTGACGACATCGGCGATGAAAGGGTTTTCGCTCTGCATGGCGCCTAGATGGCGGCTTGCGCGCGTTACCGCAAGAGGGACTTACATCTCGCCCTAACCGTCGTCCCAGCGGAAGCTGGGACCGCTCTCGATGAAGCGTCCTGCTCACAGCGATCCCGGCCCACTTCGGAATGACGACTGACAACTCCGCTCAGCCTAAATCTGTCGACGACCGCATCGTCGCCATATCTCAGCCCGCAAGCAATCCTATCCAAAAAAAGGCACAAAATATCCAGAAAGACCAATGCGCTTTCATCTTCACTTTTACTGCCGCCGCACCTTTCGAATAATATGCCTGAACATAGGTCGAGCCATCTTTTCGTGTGCGTGCGCGACTTTGCATACCGGCCCAAGGCTGTGAGGTCTCATGCGTCCTCTTTGCGAACATTACGATTATGTCCACAATCATGCCAAACAGCCCGCAAAAACAGAGCAACGTCATAAGTCCCGCACGCATCCCCACCCCCTCAGATCTCGATCCGCTGTACCGCGCCCGAGCCTTGGGCGCCGTCCTGTCCGGGGTTCGCCTGAAGGAAGGCGTAGTTGAGGTACGTCGCGAACAGGATCCACGCGAGGTAGGGCACCAGTAGCAGCGCGGCGGGGCGGCGCACGCGCCAGAAGGCGGCGATGGTGACGATCACGGCGAGGTCGAGCAGGCCGATCACCACCAGCCCCGCATGCATCTTGTGCGCGCCGAAGAACACCGGCGACCAGGCGAGGTTGAGCACCAGCTGCACACCGAAGAACACCAGCGCCAGCCCGCGTAGGCGCGCGCCTCTGGCCGCAGCGACCATCGCCGCGGCAAGCCCCATCATCACATAGAGAAGCGACCAGACAATCGGAAACACCAGCGGCGCGGGGTAGATCGAAGGCTTCACCAGCGCGGCAAACCACGGGTTGTCCGGCCCGCTTACCGAGGCGCGCCCCGAAATGAAGCCGAGCAGGATCACCAGCGGCACGATCACCAGAGTCCAGCGCCAGAAACTGGCCCGCAACTGGCCGGGAGAGGCAATCGACTGCATCAGCGCTTCATACTCCGGGACGCAGAACCCCGAATCAAGGGTTCCGCAGGAACAGACGAGGGTTTGTGCAGGCTGGCCGGGCTATGTGCAATCGCAAGGTTTATCCCGCGTTTGCCTCACTTTGAGGCGCACGAAGCGCGGAAATCAGGAACTCGACGTTGCCTTCCGGTCCCGTAATGGGACTCTCGACGATGCCCTGCACCTGCCAGCCGTCCGCTTCCAGCCAGTCGCGCACCTCGTTGCAGACGCGTTCGTGCAGCGCCGGATCGCGCACCACACCGCCCTTGCCCACTTCGCCGCGCCCGACCTCGAACTGCGGCTTGATCAGCGCGACGAGACGACAATGCGGCGCTGCAAGGCGCAAGGGCACTTCCAGTACCTTGGACAGACCGATGAAGCTGGCATCGCAGACCACCCAGCCATAAGGCCGGTCGATCATCTCGGGCGTCAGCACCCGCGCGCTGGTCTGCTCCATCACCGTGACGCGCGGATCCTGCCGCAGCTTCCACGCCAGCTGGTTGGTGCCCGAATCGACCGCGAAGACATGCGCCGCGCCGTTCGTGAGCAGCACATCGGTAAAGCCGCCGGTCGAACTGCCGACGTCCATCGCCACGGCATCCTTCGGGTCGAGGCCGAAATGCGCGATGGCATGGGCGAGCTTGAGCCCCCCGCGCGAGACCCAGGGGTGATCGCGCCCGCGCACCTCCAGCGGCGCATCGCCACGCAGCGACTGGCCGGGCTTGGCGATCTTGGTCTCGCCCGAGAACACCAGCCCCGCCAGCACAAGCGCCTGCGCCCGCGTGCGGCTTTCGGCATGGCCTCTGTCCACCAGCATCTGATCGACGCGCTGCTTTGCGGCGGGCTTTTCGGGCGCCTTGCGGGCAGCGCCCGCCTCGGCAGGCGTTGGGGCAGATTGGGGCTGGTGTGGGTCGGTCATCGGCAAAGGGCCCTTGTGATAGGCGGCGCCTCATTCCATACCGAGGGGATGAAGGCAAATCCGGCCCGCCCCGTTATCCGCGCTCTCCGCCCCCAAGACAACCGTGCACGCCCTGCCCCGCGCGGCAGCGCATCCTCGACAGCGCGCCGCCTATTCCTCGGGGCAGGCATCGCACTGACCTCCCTGCTGGCCGCAGCGTGCGTGCCGCAGGTAGAAGCACCCGGCGGTGCCAGAGTCGGCGGAGGCCATCACGGTCATCACCTGCCCCCGCGCCCTGCCCCGCAATATATGCCCAGCACGCCCTCGTCGCCAGTGGCTCCCGCCTCGCAGGACTGGCGCGATGCGCCGCGCACGGCAGGTGACTGGACATGGGGACCAGTCGGCGGCGGCACGCGCGCCAGCTACGGCGACATGGCAGGTGGAAGCCTCTTTTCGCTGACCTGCAACCACGCCGCCCGCACGATCGTGTTGATGCGCACCTCGTCGATAACCACGCCTGCGACCATGCAGATCACCACGACCTACGGCGCGCGCAGCTTCACCGCGAGCCCAGTGCCCGGCGGGCTCGCCATCACGCTCGCGGCAAGCGATCCGCAACTCGATGCCATGGCCTTCAGCCGCGGTCGCTTCGCGGTATTCACCAGCGGTGCCCCCACGCTCTACCTGCCCAGCTGGGCCGAGGTTGGCCGGGTGATCGAGGACTGCCGCTGAAAGCGGACGTGCTCGCCCGATCCCGGCAGCGATTCTTTTCCGTCAATTGTGTAAAAGTGCGCAGATAATTGGGAGAATTTGCGCCGTTTTCGTGCGCTTTGGGCACGCAGCGGACCTTTGCCGAAACAACGGCGAAAAGGCTCCGATTCCTGCGCCGTTTCGCTGGGGATAACCGGCGGGAAGCAACGATATTGACCGCAAAAAACAGGATTACAAGTCTTGTGATGCACTGCGGAATGCGACACATTTTCCTCAAGACAACGGCCCCCGGTTTACGCGCCTGGGCGCAGCCGAAGTCCCAGCCGCAGCGATGCGGCGTCTATGGCTCAACAGCGCGAAAGGAGGTGATCCGATGTCTCATGGTTCAGCAGAGAGGTCGGCAATTTCCGTCGTGAGGCATTATCGCTGATACGCTCTTTGGAGCGCTTGCGATAAAGGTCTCACTGGCGGCACTTCCCGGCCGCTGACCATGCGAAGGGTCGTACCGAGATATCGGTGCGGCCCTTCTCAGTTATGGGCTTGCTCAGCGGACAGCCTTGCACGGCTTCGAGCGCTCTGTGTCCGTCTCTACCCCGGTTGTGTCCGTTTCAGTCCGTTTCAGCTGTCTTCGCGAAACAGAGAATTCAGAACGGCAGATCGACCAGATCCGGCGCTACCCAGTCACGCCGGGCGAGCGGCGAGAACAGCCGCTCCCGGCTCCAGTGCGTCAGCAGCCAGTGCGAACGCCCCAGCGATGAGGACATGATTTCGGCAAGCACATCAGCGAGTTGTCGATCATCGAGCCGCACTTTCGCCGCGCGCAGCGAGGCCAGCGTGATCGTGTGGTGATAGCCTGAACTCTCCGTGTTCGCCGTCCCCGTCGCTTCATTGTACGCCGATATAATGGCGCGCAGCGCGACGGGCTCGGCGCACTCCGAGCGATGGCGCAGCAGCCATACCACCGCCGCGAAATGCGCCTCGTGCGTCCATTGCGCCTTGGGCAACGAGCGGTCGAGCAGGCCCATAGCGACGGCCTCGATGGCGGTGTTGTCCAGCATGATCCCGGCGTCTTGCCGTATCCGCACGCGATGCACCAGCCGGGTCATCGGCGCCCGCGCTTTTTCCGCAGTTTGCGTGGCTTGCACAAGGTGCTAAGAAAAATGCACGCGATGGAAAATTTCCATTACCTTGTCATTTAGGCAATTTTAGTTCACTGGGGCCGTCCCCCACCCGTTTCAAAGGACCCTTTCGATGGCGACTCTCGCCGATACCGGCCTCGCATTCACCACCCTGCCCCATCCGGCTCCGGCCAGCGACGAGCAGCGCGCGGCGGTACTCGCCAACCCCGGTTTCGGCTCGCACTTCACCGATCATATGGTCGTCATCGAATGGAGCGAAGGCAACGGCTGGCATGACGCCACGCTCGGCCCGCGCGGCCCGCTGGCCCTCGATCCGGCCGCCGCCGTGCTTCACTATGCCCAGGAAATCTTCGAAGGCCTGAAGGCTTACGTGCAGGCCGATGGCAGCGTTTCGCTGTTCCGCCCCGAAGCGAATGCCCGCCGTTTCAACGATTCCGCACGTCGCCTTGCCATGCCCGAACTGCCCGAGGCACTGTTCATCGAGGCGATCGAACGGCTGGTTCGCGCCGATCGCAGCTGGATTCCCGAAGGCGAAGGCGCCTCGCTCTACCTGCGCCCCTTCATGATCGCGACCGAGGCATTCCTGGGCGTGCGCCCGGCCAAGAGCTACAAGTTCATCGTCATCGCCAGCCCGGCAGGCAACTACTTCAAGTCCGGCTCACCCGCAGTCTCGATCTGGGTAAGCGATTATGTTCGCGCCGCGCCCGGCGGCACGGGCGCCGCCAAGTGCGGCGGCAACTACGCCGCCAGCCTCGTACCGCAGGGCGAGGCTATCGCACGCGGGCACGATCAGGTCGTGTTCCTCGATGCCGTAGAGCGCAAGTGGATCGAAGAACTGGGCGGCATGAACCTCTACTTCGTCTTTGCGGACGGCACTCTTCTGACCCCGGAACTTACTGGCACCATCCTGCCCGGCATCACCCGTGACAGCCTTCTGACGCTGGCGCGCGAGGAAGGCCTGCAGGTGATCGAAGGCCGTTATTCGATGGACGAATGGCGCGCTGCTGCTGCCTCGGGCAAGCTGCTGGAAACCTTCGCCTGCGGCACAGCAGCCGTGGTAACGCCGGTGGGCAAGGTCTGTGGCCATGACGGCGATTTCGAGATCGGCACCGGCGGCCCCGGCCAGCTCACCCAGAAGCTGAAGGCACGCCTTGTTGCAATCCAGCGCGGCCAGGAGAGCGACACGCACGGCTGGGTCCGCAAGATCGCCTGAGCAGGCTTTACATATTGACTGGTCTAAAAAAGGGCGCCGGATCCATGAGGTTTCGGCGCCCTTTTTCATGCGGCGATTTTTCTTACGCCCCTGTCGTTTCGCGCCATCAATGACAGCGCCTTGGCGATGTGGAGAGCGGCTTGCCGTACGCGAGGCCCGCACCGCAGCGCAGAACCTGCAAGGCATGTGCATGTCCCAGCAGTAAATTCTGCAAGCGCTGCTCCTTCAGACCGTGCGCAGTACGTGGCAGCAGGTCAAGATAGGCCAGCGCCAGCGGTAGAAAAGCACGCACGGCGACATCAAAATCCCGACACGCCTCAAGACTGGCAGCATCGCGCCGTGTCGCCCGCAAGTGCGCATCTTCGACAGCCCAGTAAGCGACAAAAGGCTCGAGCGCGGAAAAACGGCGCGGCAACAGGGACGAAAACGCAGAAAGGCTCGACATGCGGACATGACCTTAGAAATAGATATGCGACCGGGCGTTTCCGTGCCCCTGGGCGATTGCCCCTGCAGGCTCCTTACCGGCACATCACTGATCCGTGCCTGAAGATAACCCTAGGTATTTTCACTGGATTAGTGATGCCTTCTCCGAAGGCTTGTCGTGACGCAGACCGCTCCCTACTTCCCCTCGCGACCCTTCCTCGCAGGAGCTTGCCATGTCCGATCCCGTTTACACCCCGCCCAAAGTCTGGACCTGGGACAAAGCCAACGGAGGCCAATGGGCAACGCTCAACCGCCCCGTTTCCGGCGCTACGCATGACAAGGACCTGCCGCGCGGCGAACATCCCTTCCAGTTGCACTCACTTGGCACGCCCAATGGGCAGAAGGTGACGATCCTGTTCGAGGAACTGCTCGACGCCGGATTCTCCGAGGCCGAGTATGACGCCTGGCTCGTGTCGATCATGGATGGGGACCAGTTCGGCAGCGGTTTCGTTGCCATCAACCCGAATTCGAAAATCCCCGCCCTGCTCGACTGCTCGGGCAAAGAGCCGTTTCGCGTGTTCGAATCGGGCGCAATCCTGATGCATCTCGCCGAAAAGTTCGGCGTCTTCCTGCCCACGTCCGGCCCGGCACGCGCCGAGTGTCTGTCCTGGCTGATGTGGCAGATGGGCAGCGCACCGATGATCGGCGGCGGCTTCGGGCACTTCTATGCCTATGCACCCGAAAAATACGAATATCCGATCAACCGCTATGCCATGGAGACCAAGCGCCTGCTCGACGTGGCGGACAAGCGCCTGGGCGACAGTGAATATCTGGCCGGCGCTGATTACACTATTGCCGACATGGCGGCCTACGGCTGGTTCTCGCGCATGGTGAACGGCGAAGCCTATGGCGATGCCCGTGAATTCCTGCAGGTGAGCGAATATGGGAACCTCGTGCGCTGGTCGAACCAGCTTGGCGCACGTCGCGGCGTGAAGCGCGGGTCGATCGTCAATCGCAAGGGCGAAGGCTTCGTCGAAAACCGCCACAGCGCAGCGGATATCGACGCGATCCTCGGCTCAGACTGATGCTTTACAGCCGGTGCGGAGAAACACTCCCGCACCGGCTGCGAAATGACCATTTTTCCTGCCGAGAGGCCTTTTCAGCCCGGCAATTTGTCGCTAAGCGCCACTTCCCTGATGGGGCGTCGCCAAGTGGTAAGGCACCGGTTTTTGGTACCGGCATTCGCAGGTTCGAATCCTGCCGCCCCAGCCAGCCGAATCCTTGAAATTCGGCCCTTGATCATTGATCCTGCTACACAATCCTGATTTTCGAAACTTTCGTCGCTTGGACTCGCTGGACTGGGCTAGCCCGGGTTAGACGGCGTTTGTATCACGATTTGTATCATGATTTTCTGCGAGTCGGGGCCGGCCATGGAATCGGTAAATGGCACGGAAAATTGCGTTCTCACCTCTTGCTCTGGACGAGCTCTCTGTGGGGTCAATCAGGGATCCTTTGTATCCCGGTTTAAGCCTGGAACGGCTTCCCAGCGGTAAAAAAAACTGGCGTTACGCACGCCGTCTGGCCGGAGACGGTCAGTTGATCCGGATGCGCTTGGGGCCCTATCCTGCTCATACACTTGCTGACGCCCGGGCTTGACCTCGGCAATGGTGGGGTCGCGATAAAGCCCGAGGAAGGACATCGCTGTCGAGAGCACCCCGGATCGCTCGTTTTCGCTCTTGTTGAGCAGTTCATATGGTTGGGATCTTCGGGACTGACGAACAGGTGCAGATTGACGAAGCCAGGCTCCGCGATGACCATGACTGCAATCAATCCTTCGACACCCCGAGACGCCGCTCCATTTCCTCCAGAGGAACACCTTTAGTTTCCGGGAAGTAGAACAGCACGAGGCAGAACTGCGCGGCCATCATCGCGGCGAAGAAGAAGAACGGCAAGCCGCCGGACACCGCAGCGATCGCCGGAAACGCCGCCGCGATCATCGCATCGAAACCCCAGTGCGTAGAAGCACCGATCGCGCTGCCCCGGCTGCGAACGCTTGTGGGGAAGACTTCCGAGATATAGACCCAGATGACGGCACCGGTGCTGGGCGCGAAGAAGGCGATGAAGCCGATCAGCGCAGGGAGCACGATCCATCCGGGCAGCAAGCCGCTCATCGCAAGGCCTGCAACGACAAGGCACGCCCCCATACCCGCCGAACCGATCAGCAGCAGTGTGCGGCGCCCCAGCCGATCGATCAGCGCCATGCCCACGGCCGTGAAGACGGCATTGACCACGCCGATAATGATCGCCTGGAGATCGGGTGAAAGACTTCCGCCAGCCTTCGCGAAGATGTCGTTGAGATAATAGAGCAGTGCGTTGATACCCGAAAGCTGGTTGAACGCCGCGACCATGAACGCCAGCATAATCGGCTTGCGGTGGCGCGACCACGAGAGCTTCGCCCCGCTTGGCCGCTCGGTCAGGGCCGTGCGGACCGCCGCGATTTCCGCGTCGGCGCCCGCATCGCTGAGCCCGACATGAACGAAGGCGTCGCGCGCTTCGGTTTCGCGCCCCTTGGCCAGAAGCCAGCGCGGGCTGTTAGGGATGCGCAGCAGAAGCAACAGGAACACGGCAGCGGGCACGGCGGAAACGCCGAATTTCCAGCGCCAGTCGTCCGCGCCGATGTCCATCCCGGCAATCACCGCGTTGGAAACATAGGCCGCCAGAATGCCGAAGATCACCATGAACTGGAACGAGGCGACCAGTCCGCCCCGGCGTGAAGACGGCGCGATTTCGGCGATATAGACCGGCGCCAGCGCCGAGGAACCGCCCACCGCCAGCCCGGCGATCACGCGAAAGACAATCAACGAACCCCAGTCCCACGCCATCGCCGAGCCCAGCCCTCCGACGACGTAGAAGATCGCCAGGATGCGCAGCGTGTTACGACTGCCAAAGCGGTCACCGGGAATGCCTGCCGTGAGCGCGCCGACCAGCGTGCCCCACAGCGCCGAGGATACCGTCACGCCCAGCCACACATCGTCGAGGGCATAGACCCGCCGCAGCGACTCCGTCGTGCCGGAGATCACCGCTGTGTCGAACCCGAACAGCAGTCCCGCCAGTGCCGTCGTGACGATGCACGCCAGCAGGCCGCGATGAGCGAGCGACGGCCCCTGCCCGTCAGGCGAGGGCACCGAGAACGGCGTGACGGTGATGGCCATGAGCGAAATACCTCTTCCCGGCAGGTTTGCGTTTCTTCGCAACGCGCGTGCGGCCTTTCGGCTCCATCATGCGTTGCTATGATGATACCGCTCTGGGCAGCAGTAACAAGGACTTGGACATGTATCTCGGGATCGACCTGGGCACTTCGGGCGTCAAAGCGGTGATCGTCGACGATGGCGGGATGGTCGTCGCCCAAGCGACTGCGCTGCTCGACGTGTCGCGCCCGCAGCCACTGTGGTCGGAGCAGGACCCGGCCGACTGGTGGGCGGCCACCGAGGCCGCTATCGGCGAACTCGATGCCGGTCTACGCCGCAAGGTCCGCGGGATCGGCCTGTCCGGGCAGATGCACGGCGCCGTGGTGCTGGACAAGGCCGACCGGGTGCTGCGCCCCGCGATCCTGTGGAACGATGGCCGCGCCGGGCCGCAATGCGCTGCGCTTCTGGAGCGCGAACCGCATGCCCGCGAGATCACCGGCAATGCGATCCTTGCCGGTTTCACCGCCCCCAAGCTGTTGTGGCTGGCAGAGCACGAACCCGATGTCTTCGCCGCCACGCAAGGCGTCCTGCTGCCCAAGGACTGGCTGCGTCTGAAAATGACCGGCGAACGGGTGTCCGACATGTCGGATGCCAGCGGCACGCTGTGGCTCGACGTTCGCGCACGGCAGTGGTCCGACGCCATGCTCGAAGCCTGCGGGCTCAGCCGCAGCGCGATGCCGGAGCTTGTGGAAGGCAACATGCCATCCGGGCGCCTGACCGCAGAGGTTGCCGCCCGCTGGGGCATGGACCGCGTGCCGGTGGCAGGGGGCGCCGGAGACAATGCGGCAGGCGCGGTCGGGTTGGGCGTCGTGCAACCGGGGCAGGCGTTCCTGTCGCTAGGCACTTCCGGGGTGATCTTCAGCGTGTCGGATGGCTTCCAGCCCGACGTATCGCGCGGCATTCACGCCTTCGCGCACGCCATTCCGGACACCTGGCACCGCATGACCGTGATGCTGTCAGCCGCCGCCTGTCTGGACTGGGGCGCGCGGGCGCTTGGCTTTGCCGACGTTCCCGCGCTGCTTCAGGAAGCGGAGGAGGCAGATCCGCGATCCGGGGTGATCTTCCTGCCCTATCTTTCCGGTGAGCGCTCTCCCCATGCCGATCCCGATGCCACCGGCGCATGGCTCGGCATGACCGGCGCGACAGCTCGGGCAGATCTTGCCCTGGCCATTCTCGAAGGGGTGGCGATGGGCCTGCGCGACGGTCTCGATGCGCTGGAGGCGAACGGCGAACGGATCGCAAGCCTGTCGATGGCAGGCGGCGGCTCACGCTCGGCCCAGTGGGGCAGGATCATCGCAGGCGCGCTCGAACGCCCCCTTGTCTGGCATGAAGGCGCTGCCGTCGGCCCGGCGCTTGGCGCCGCGCACCTTGCCCGGCTGGCGCTGGGGGAGGACGACATCGCCAGTATCGCGAAACCCGGCCCTGTCAGCGCACGTATCGACCCGGCCCCTGACATTACGGCGCGACTGGCGGCGAAACAGCCGCATTTCCGTGCGCTGTACCGAGCACTCAAAACCGCACGATAGGCAAAACCGCAAGATAGGCCCGGCGAGCCGCCCGCTACCGGCAAGCTTGTCAATTCAGGCGGTCTGTTCGCCACCGATGGCGCGTGCGAGGATCACCATGAACTTGTCCTCTGCATCTCCAAAGCAGTGCAGCGGCTCCCAGCCTCCGGCGAGCAGCAGCGTGTTGGCACTGCGCGGGTCGTACTTGTGGCTGTTTTCGGTGTGTATGGTCTCTCCCGCCTGCATCGTGAAGCGGCGTCCGCAGACATCGAAGCGGATGGGATCGAGCGCCTCGATGTGCATCTCTATCCGCGCGCGCTCGTCATTCCAGACCGCCCGGTGTGCAAGGCTTTCCAGAGGCATATTGCCGCCCAGTTCCCGATTGATCCGGCACGCCAGATTGAGATTGAAATCCGCCGTGACGCCTTGGCCATCGTCATAGGCCGAGACCAGTTCGGTCGTTGCCTTGATCCGGTCGAAGCCGATCAGCAGCAGGCTATCCTCACCCAGTGTGCTTCGCATCGCGCGCAGCAGATCCGACGCCGCCATCGGCTCCATGTTGCCGATGGTGGAACCGGGGAAAAAGCCGAGGCGCGGATGGCCCTCCACTTCGGGTGGCAAGCGGGTTGGCGTGCCGAAATCGCCTTCCACCGGATGGATCGGCAGATCGGGGTAGCGTTGCGCCAGTGCAGCGCAGGCCTCCTCCAGGAAATCGCCAGAGATATCGATGGGAACGTAGGCCGCTGTCCAGATCGCGTCGAGCAGCAACGGTGTCTTCGTTGCGCTGCCTGCACCGAACTCGACCACGACATGGTGGCGTGATCCCACCATACGTCCGATCCGGGGCGCATGCGCCATCAGGATGCCCGCCTCGGTGCGGGTCGGGTAGTATTCGGGAAGACGGGTTATGGCCTCGAACAGCTCGCTGCCGCGATGGTCATAGAACCACCGCGCGGGGATGGCCTTTTGCCGCTGGGCGAGACCGGTCAGGACATCCCGACGGAACTGCGCGCGCAAAAGGTCGCGATCGGTGTCGATCAGATCGTGTACTGCGGTAGCCATGGGTCTAGATGTCCTTTGCCAGGCGCAGGCCGGTGAACTGCCAGCGTTTCTCGGGGGGGAAGAAATTGCGGTAGCTGGCGCGCGAATGCCCGCGCGGTGTCGCGCAACTGGCGCCCTTGAGCACGCACTGGCCCGACATGAACTTGCCGTTGTATTCGCCCACCGCGCCTGCTGTCGGTCGGAAGCGCGGATAGGGAAGATAGGCCGAGCGGGTCCACTGCCAGCAGTCCCCGAACAGTCCTGGCGAGCCTGACGGCGCCACGGCTTCTGCTGTGTCCAGTTGAACACCGGTCAGGGGATCGTGATCGCCTGCCAGCACTTCCCATTCAAATTCGGTCGGCAATCGGCAGCCCGCCCAGGTCGCGTAGGCATCGGCCTCGTAAAACGATATGTGGACAACCGGCGCATCGGGATGGCGCGGTTGCAAACCCGCGAGCGTGAACGCCTCTTCATCGCGCCAGTAGAGCGGCGCCTCGATCTCCTGCGCGTTGATCCATGCCCAGCCATCGGACAGCCACAACGCCGGATTGCGATAGCCGCCATCCGCGATGAACGCGTCCCATTCGCCATTCGTGACGAGCCGCCGCGCAAGCGCAAAGGGCTCTATCACCACCTGATGGCGCGGGCCTTCGTTGTCGAAGGCGAAACCCTCGCCGGAATGCCCGATCGACCTGATCCCTCCATCGCAGCGCCACCAATCGTCGGCATCGACAATACAGGGGTGGGGCATCGATACGGAAGAATAGGCAGGCGCAAGCGGGTTCTGGAACAGCGCATGCTTGATGTCGGTCAGCAGCAATTCCTGATGCTGCTGCTCATGATTGAGGCCAAGCGTGATCAGGTCCGAAAGGTCGTCCCGTTCCAGCAACCGCTCCATCTCCCGATCGACGTGATGGCGGTAATCCAGCACGGCTGCGAGAGAGGGGCGCGTCAGCATGCCGCGCAGCGGACGCGCGTGCCGTGGCCCTTCAGCCTCGTAATAGGAATTGAACAGGTAGGCCCAGTCAGGATCGAACGGGCGATAGCCCGGAACGTGATCGCGCAGCACGAAAGTCTCGAAGAACCAGGTGGTGTGCGCCAGATGCCACTTCGCGGGAGAGGCATCCGGCATCGACTGTACGGTGGCGTCGGCGTCCGAGAGCCGCTCGGCCAGCGCCTGCGATAGCGCCCTTACCGCGCGAAAGCGCTCAAGGCCGGCGCTGCGGGGCGCGCGCGATGTTTCCAGTGCAGTCGCCATGCCTTCGTAACGGCAAGGGACAGGATAAGATGCATGCCCTGCTCAACATTCTGCCGCTCGGCGGGTTCGTGCGACGGATTGCTCCATGAGAAGGGCTGGCAGAGCCACATAGCGGAACCGGTCACGCGTGCATCATGTTACGATCGCGACAATCACAACGGCGATCCGAGATGTTCCACACATGAACCCTCACACCACATCCAATGAAGCACGGGCGCAGGAACAAGCCGTGCCCCCGGACGCCTTCCGCATGATCATGGCGTCGTGGGCAACGCACCGTGCGGATATCAAGCGGGCCTGTGGCCGGATTCTTCAACGGCAGAAAGACATCTAAGCTGTGTGGGCAATGAAAATCGCGCGGCCGGTCTCGGATTAAGGAACGCGACGCACCGTTATGCCTTGAGCATGTATGGCCACGGCAGGAAAATCGGAACAGCGGTATGACGGCGGCATCGTCGATCCCCGCGAAGCAGCGGAAAACGCGGGGCTCATCTACGTTTCGGACGAGAGCAAAGGCATAACCCGCACACCCTGTCGCGGGCGCTTTCGCTACCACGACACCCGTGGCCATCTGATAAAGGACGAGAAGAAGCTGCAACGGCTGGCGGCTCTGGCCGTTCCGCCCGCCTATACCGATGTCTGGATATGTCCCCGCGCCAACGGGCACCTGCAGGCAACCGGACGGGACGCGAAGGGCCGCAAGCAATATCGCTATCATCCGCGTTTTCGCGAAGTTCGCGACAGCACGAAATACGAGCACATGCTCGATTTCGCGCGGGCGTTGCCGGCCATTCGCAACCGTATCGAATCCGACCTCTCCCGGCGCGGCCTGCCCAAAGAGAAAGTTCTCGCCGCCGTGGTTCACCTGCTGGAAAGCACGATGATCCGCATCGGCAACAGCGATTACGCCAGACAGAACAAGAGCTATGGATTGACCACGCTGCGCGATCGCCACGTCACGGTGAACGGCTCGGAACTGCGCTTCCGTTTCAAGGGCAAGAGCGGCAAGCAGTGGAACCTGACACTGAAAGACAGGCGCATTGCCGCCATCGTCAAGCGCAGCCAGGACCTGCCGGGCCAGCACCTGTTCCAGTACATCGGCGAAGACGGGCAGGAATGCGAAGTGACTTCCGGCGATATCAATTTCTATCTGGGAGAGATATCCGGCACCCGGATCACCGCGAAGGATTTCCGCACCTGGAACGGAACCGTGCTCGCTGCAATAGCACTGGCGGAATACGAAAAGGTGGATAGCGAGGCGGCCGCCAAGCGCAATGTCCGCAGCGCGATCGAAGCCGTCGCCGCCCGGTTGGGCAATACGCCCACCGTCTGCCGAAAGTGCTATATCCACCCCGAAATCTTCGAGAGCTACCTGAACAACGAACTGGTGCTTGAAGCCAGGAACGCCGTGGAGACGGAACTGCGCGAAGATGTCACGACGCTGCGCCCGGAAGAAGCCGTCGTTCTGGACTTCCTGCAACGCCGCCTGGAACGCAAGGCCCAGGGTCGGGCATGACGCACGAGGCCGCCCACGTTTCGAAAATGTCGATCGTCGTCGCAGCGCTGTCGACGGTCGTCGAATGGTACGATTTCACGCTTTACCTGTATTTCGCAACGGTGATTTCCCGCGTGTTCTTCGGTCAGGGCAACGCCGCCCTTGCCTCCACATTGGGAGGCTTCGCGGTGGCCTATCTTATGCGTCCTCTAGGCGCCGCGGTGTTCGGCCATATCGGTGATCGCTTCGGTCGTCGGCGCATGATGCTGATCTCCATGGGATTGATGAGCCTTGCCATGCTGGCCACCGCCTGCCTGCCGACCCATGCGACGATCGGCCATACATCGGGCATTCTGCTCGTCGTTCTGCGCTGTGCGATGGGGTTCTCGGTCGGCGGTGAATACACCGGCGTGGTCGCGTACCTGCTGGAGAGCGCCCCTTCCCATCGCCGAGGCCTCGTCACATCCCTCGCTGCGGCGGCTAGCGAGGTGGGCGGACTGCTGGCAGCAGCCGTCTGCACAATCACGGTCAGCCTCATGAGCCCGCAGGCATTGACCGACTGGGGCTGGCGCATACCCTTTTTCCTGGGCGCCCTGCTTGCAGCGGGGCTTTGGATCGCGCGCTCGTTCATGGAGGAAACCCCGGCGTTCCAGCAGCAGATCGCAACCGGCCACACGCCGCGTAACCCGCTATTCGACGCCTTGCGCCATCATCGCCGGGCGATTGCCCAAGGGTTTGCCATCTCCGCACTTGGTTCGATCACTTACTACATTGGGATAACCTACGTCCCCACATTCCTGACCCACATCGGCAGAATGCGGGAAGTCGCCGCCTTGCAGCTTTCCACGGCAGCAGCCGTCGCCGTGATTGCGGTAACGCCATTGGTCGGAATCGTGGCTGACCGGATCGGGCGGCGCCCTGTGCTCCTTGCCCTGTGTGTTTGCGCCATACCCCTGCCCATAGCCCTCTTCGCCACGATGACCGGTGGCACCTCCCGCCTGATCCCTGGTGCGGTTCTGCTTCTAGCCGTGCTCGGTGGCGCTGTCAGCGCGGTCGGTGCAGTAACAACTGCAGAGCTTTTCCCCGCCGCTAATCGCCTTAGCGGCCTGGCCATCGGTGCTACTGGCGCCACAGCCATTTTCGGAGGACTCGCACCTTACACCGCGCAACTGCTGAGTGATAAGCTAAGCACTCCATTGGTGCCCGGCATGATGATTGCATTCGTAGCGATCGTTGTCCTTCCCGTATTACTTGGCATGGGCGAGACTGGATTTTTGAACCGTACGGCAGCGAAAAATCACAGCCCCTCATCTCTTCCCAGCCGATAACGCCGCGCTACAAATCATCGTACATCATTTAAATCGAATACATCTTCATTCGATAAAATTTACCGGGTGACAAAACGAAAATGTGAAGCAAGAAATCGAATCGTTTGACCTGAGGCAATCCAAGGTAGGCTGACGAACGAGGCAAGGTTTTTTGCTGAGTCTCATAGTGTCAATCATCTGAAGCACTTTCCATTTTCAGCACTTTTTCAGCAGCTGCGAGGCGGTGCACCTCCAGTTTCGCCACAGCAGAATCGCATTGTGTAGCGGTCATTACCTGACATCGCTCACGCATCTTGAAGATCAGTTCAAGGATTGAGGTGATCTCCGATGGTGTCTGCCCGGCATCAACCGATAAGGGCTGCAAGCGGCTTTGCCTTGCAAGATGGTCGTGCACACCGGAGCGAACTTGTCACGCAAGTTGATGAAATTCATTCACCCAATATCCCCACGTGCCTGCTTGCGCATAAGGCTCACTCCCGAAAGCGCAATGCCTCGACCAAGAGCGTGAATGCGGCCTTGGGCTGACGCCTGCTGGGATAATAGAGGTGGTAGCCGGTAAAAGGCGGCGTCCAGTCTTCCAGCACCCTCTCCAATTGCCCTGCGGCAACATATGGCGCGACGTAATCCTCCGGCACGAAGCAGATGCCAAAACCGTCCAGCGACGCCTGGATGATCAGATCGACATTGTTCGACGTGAAACTGCCTTCGACCCGCACGTTCAGTTCGCGGCTCTCCCGCTCCAACTCCCAGGCATAGAGCCCCCCCGATGTCACCATGCGCAGGTTGATGCAGCGGTGGCCGGCCAGATCCTGCGGAAAGACGGGATAACCATGCTGCGAAAAATAACCGGGAGCCGCCACTGCGGCCATGCGCAGATCCGGTCCGATCCTCACCGCGATCATGTCACGTGCCACCTGTTCGCCAAGACGCACACCGGCATCGAAACGATCTGCAACGATGTCCCGCAGGCCGGAATCGACGCTGATCTCGACCTCGATCTCGGGGTAATCGCGCATGATTCCGGCAACCGCAGGCCACAGCACGGTCTTGCTGGCATGCGAGGGAGCGGTGATACGGATCAAACCGGAGGGCCGCTCACGCAATTCACCGATCTGCTCAAGCTCGCCCTCGATCTGCGCGAAGGCAGGAATGAGGCCTGCCAGCAGACGTTCCCCCACATCGGTCGGCGATACGCTGCGCGTCGTGCGCGACAGCAACCGCACGCCCAGCCGCGTCTCCAGACGCCGCAGCTTGTGGCTGAGCGCGGACTGCGACAGCCCCATGCGGTTTGCAGCCTTGGTGAAACTGCGCTCTTCCGCCACCGCGATGAAGGCGTTCAGATCGATCAGGTCATCGCGCTGCATTGATGATTCCTGTTAATAGAGCCATGCTATAATTATGCACTAATCGTGCGACCGGATGCAATCTATCTCCTCGCCTGCAAGATCGCGGCCATGACAGGCGCCACGACAGGAGATGCAGTCATGCAAACAAGAAGCCTTGGAATTGATGAATTGCAGGTCTCGGCCATTGGGCTGGGCTGCATGGGTTTAAGCTACGGCTATGGACCTGCGGTCAGCGAAGGCGATGGCATGGCCCTGATCCGTGCCGCCTATGACGGCGGTGTCACGTTCTTCGACACGGCCGAGGCCTATGGTCCCTATGCCAACGAGGAACTGCTCGGCAAAGCGCTGGCCGACGTTCGGAACGACGTCGTGATCGCCACGAAGTTCGGTTTCATCGACGGCAAGCCCGCCAGCGGGCTCGACAGCCGACCGGAAACGATCCGCGCCGTGGCCGAAGCCTCGCTCCGGCGCCTGGGAACCGATCATATCGACCTGTTCTACCAGCACCGCGTCGATCCGAACGTGCCGATCGAAGATGTGGCAGGAACGGTGCGCGACCTCATCGCCGAGGGGAAGGTACGGCATTTCGGCCTGTCCGAAGCCGGTGCCGAAACCATCCGTCGCGCCCATGCCGTACAGCCCGTGACCGCGCTCCAGAGCGAATATTCGATGTGGTGGCGCGAACCCGAAACGCAGATCCTGCCGCTTTGCGCCGAACTCGGGATCGGCTTCGTGCCGTTCAGCCCGCTCGGCAAAGGCTTCCTGACAGGTGCGATCAATGCCCAGACCACCTTCGGCGAAGACGATTTCCGGGCCGTGGTGCCGCGCTTCGAGGAAGCGAACCGCAAGGCCAACGATGCGCTGGTGCAGGAACTGAAGGCCATCGCGGCGCACCACGACGCCACCCCTGCGCAGATCGCGATCGCCTGGCTGCTGGCGCAAAGCCCTTCCATCGTTCCGATTCCCGGCACCACGAAACGTCATCGCCTTGACGAGAACCTTGGCGCTGCGCGGCTCGACCTCGACGAAAACGACCTTGCCGGCATCCATCGTACACTCGCAGCCTTCCCTGTTGCGGGCGATCGCTACCCGGCCTCCATCGCGGGGCGCGTGGGTCGCTGATCGTCCCGGCCGGCGATCGAGACGTTTGCCTTCCCCGGCCCTTCTCTCGTCGGCCGAACCTCACAGAACCAAAGGAATATCACCATGAAACTGATCCGCAACGGCACCCAGCCCTCGGTCAAGGGGCCAGCCGAATACTTCACCGAGCAGGTCCGCATCGACACCCCGTTCCAGGCTATGGCGCCGGGCCGTTCAGGCGGCGCCATCGTCACCTTCGAACCCGGTGCCCGTACAGCCTGGCACACCCATCCGCTCGGTCAGGTTCTGCTCGTAACCTCGGGCACGGGGTGGACGCAGTGCGAAGGCGAAGCCAAAGTCGAGATCCGCGCAGGCGACGTCATTTACTGCCCACCGGGTCATCGCCATTGGCATGGCGCCACGCCCACCACGGCCATGACCCATGTCGCCATCGCCGAAATGTTCGAAGGCCGTGCGGTCGACTGGCTGGAGCATGTCAGCGACGAGGACTATCTGGCCGGCGAGGCTGAACGCTGAGAGCCCGTTTGAAAATTCGGCCATGCCGAATTTGGCGGCACCGGCCCTCTCCCCCACCCTACCACCCAACGGTAGCATCCTGCGGGTGATAGGGTGGGGGAGAGGGCCGGTGCCGCCTCAAAAATGCCGCCGCAGGCATTTTTCAAACGGACTCTCAGGCGGCCTCGTACCTCCATCCGATACGATGACCACACATCCTATGACACAGACTGCTTCCTCTCCCTCTCGGGCACCCGGCACATCCGAGCCCGCCGTCACCTCTCATGGCTGGCGCGTGCTCGGCATTCTCAGTGCGCTGATGGGCTTCGCGTCGATCTCGACCGACCTCTATCTCCCCGCCATGCCCACCATGGCCCATGCGCTGCACGCCGATGTCGGCACGACTGAATGGACCGTCACCAGCTATCTGATCGGCTTCAGCCTTGGGCAGCTGGTCTGGGGGCCGGTAGGTGATCGCCACGGGCGCCGCATCCCGGTGCTGCTGGGTATTGTCCTGTTTGCGCTGGGATCAGCGGGCTGTGCGCTGGGAACAACGATCTGGGCGGTGATCTCCGCGCGCATACTTCAGGCCATCGGCGCATCCGCGGGCGTTGTGCTGGGGCGTGCCATGGTGCGCGACCTCTATCAGGGCACGCGCGCCGCCAGCATGATGTCCACACTGATGACCATCATGGCAGTGGCACCTCTGATCGGGCCCTTCGTGGGCGGGCAGGTATTGCTGGTGGCAGGCTGGCGCGCGATCTTCTGGCTGCTGGTGGCCGTCGGCCTCGTGACGACATACGCCATCACGACACTGCCCGAGACCTTGCCGGTATCGCGACGCCATGACGTGCCGCTGATCCGCGCCCTGACCGGTTACGCCACCTTGCTGCAGAACCGCAGCATTCTCGCCTACATCGGGATGGGCGCATTTTTCTATGCCGGGATGTTCGCCTATGTCGCGGGATCGCCCTTCGCCTACATCACCTATCACCACTTGCCGCCGCAATATTACGGACTGCTGTTCGGCCTTGGCGTGATCGGCATCATGGCCAGCAACATGGCCAACGCACGGCTTGTTCATCGCTTCGGCACCGATCGCATGCTGATGGCGGGCTGCCTGCTAGCCGCGCTTTCCGCCGCGTGCATCGCCTTTGCCGCGACAACCGATGCGTTCGGGCTCACTGGGCTGGTGATGACGCTGTTCTTCTATATTTCGGCGACCGGGCTGATCGTGGCCAACTCCATCGCCGGAGCCATGGAACTCGCGCCCGAACGAAGCGGCGCCGTATCGGCGCTGACCGGCGGCCTGCAATACGGCAGCGGGATCTTCAGTTCGCTGCTGGTAGGCATCCTCGCAGACGGCACCCCCCGCCCGATGGGCTTCATTATCCTGGCGTCCAGCCTTGGCAGTCTTGCCTGCGCCTTCGTTCTGGCCAACGCGAAGAAAGACGCCCGCTGAAGCGGTCTCCCTGCCCTGCATGATACAAGGCAGGGAGACATCGCATCAGGCCAGCGTCGCCATATCGATCACGAAGCGATAGCGCACATCGTTCTTCTCGAGCCGTTCATAGGCTTCGTTCACCCGATCTGCGGAGATAAGTTCGATATCCGCCACGATGTCGTGTTCGGCACAGAAATCGAGCATCTCCTGCGTTTCGGCAATCCCCCCAATGTTCGAACCCGAGAAACTGCGGCGCCCCTTCACGACATTGAAAGCGCCCACCTGCAGCGGCTCGTTGGGCAGACCCACAAGCACCATACTGCCGTCGATCGCCAGCAGGTTCAGATAGGCATTGACGTCATGCGGCGCCGAAACGGTATCGATCAGAATATCGACCCTGGAGGCGAACGCCTTCATCTGATCAGCATCGGTCGAGAGCACCGCGTCGTGGGCCCCGAGGCGCTTCGCATCCTCGACCTTGCCTTGCGACGTCGTGAAGCACACGACATGGGCGCCCATCGCTCTTGCAATGCGGATCGCAACATGTCCAAGGCCACCGATCCCGATGATACCCACGACCTTGCCTGCACCTGCGCCCCAGTGCTTGAGCGGTGAATAAACGGTGATGCCGGCGCACAGCAGCGGAGCGCCTGCGGCCGGATCCATTCCCTCGGGCATGTGCAGGGTATAGGCCTCCTTACACACGTAGGTCTGCGAATAACCGCCGAACGTTGCCCCGCCCAGATACTTGTCCGGCGTGTTGAATGACAGGCTGGTGCCACCTTCTCCACTGCAGAACTGCTCCAGGTCGCGATGGCACGCAGGGCACGTTCCGCAGGAATCCACGATGCAACCGACGGCAGCCATGTCCCCCACCTTGAAGCTCTTCACCGTGCTGCCGACAGCGGTGACGCGACCGACGATCTCATGGCCCGGCACCATCGGATACCGGCTGCCGCCAAAATCGTTGTGCGCCAGATGCAGATCCGAATGGCAGATGCCGCAATAGAGAATATCGAACTGCACATCGTCCGGCTGCAAATCGCGACGTTCGATGGACAGCAACTCGATAGGCTGGTCGGAGCCCTTTGTCCCCAGGGCCTTGATGGAAGTCGGCATAAGCATCCTTGAAATCGAAATGGAACGATCACAGCCTGCTTTCCGCAGGCGGCTGGCATGTCCGAATTGCTCCGAATGCCTTCGGTGATCGCGGTCGCGACCTGCGACTGCCACGACAGGGTAGGTGGAGTGGTCACAACCGATAATTCGGCATTTTTGGCATGAGCCTATCAACCACAGTCATGAAACAGACTGCACTTGGTCGAAGCAGCGGATCTTCACACGGACGCAGGCGCCTGTCTGGGGCAGGATGGCGCGTTCCTTACCGGCAGCGATTTCCTGATGGATGGTGGCGTTACGGCATCCTGGTTCTACGGCGACCTGAAGCCCTCTGCCTGAGGCTTCCTGCCTCCCCTCCGCAACACACATCGGGGTCGCCTTCGTGCAGAATCAACAAGCTAGGTAATAGCCCGTAAATACGAGAAAATATCACCAATATCGATGTAACTTGGCCTTTCTTTCGATAGCCCACTTGCGAAGAGCACCGCCAAAAGGCGCCTGCAGCGCAGCGGAAAACCACGGCAGATGGAACCTCTGCCACGACCGCGACCGATTTTGTCGCTTTCTCTGCCCCCATCCTGGCTGCGACACCTCTCAAGGGTTCCGCAAAGGATAAAACCCGTCCGATCCTGCCAAAGAGAATGTCACCGTTTCGGATTTAGCTCCGCGCGATGACTGCGCTGCACAATGCATAATCGGCGACAGGCTCACGATTTCATCGAGACGCCGGGGATGCCGCTACCGCACTGCGGCGTCCTCCGTCCCGAGTCCGTATCGGGACAACTGCATTATCTGAAAAGCGCATTGCCGCGCAGTTGCCGGGGGGCGGCTATCGGCAATGTACGGGGGGACAGGCATGGACAATACTGAAACCGTAATGCGCAATCGCGCCAAGGCGGTAAGGCTGATCGGAATAGCCAACGAATTGCTTGCGCTCGCTCGTGATCTGGAAATCGGCCAGACCGAACCTGTGATGCTCGCCGCCGCAACGCCGCCTCTCTTGCGAAGCGGAACACCTGCAAAAACCGAGGCAGGGCAGGACCACCCGATCTGGGTCGAACTGGCACGGCAGACTTATGACGACCGGCGCAGGCGAACCAAGATCTTCCAGTCGGAAAGCCTGTTTGGCGAACCTGCCTGGGATATCCTGCTGGACTTGTTTATCGCGATCAAGGAACGCCGCCGCGTCTCGGTGACAAGCGCCTGTATCGGCTCGGCCGTCCCGTCGACGACAGCACTACGCTGGATCACCATACTCGAAAAGCAGGGCTTTCTGGTCCGTGAGGCCGATCCGGGCGATGCCCGCAGGGTCTATGTGAAGTTGAGCGCGAGGGGCTATGCGGCGATGCTGGAATACTTCAGCGCAGCCTCGCGCTCGGTCGTGCTGCTCGACGGCGCCAAACAGAGTGCGGTTGCAGGCGGTCGCTGAGAGCAGCTCACGCTCAGAACACCCCGTGCCCCTGCATAAGCGCCTTATATCTCGGTATCATATCTCGGTATCCGGGAAGCGCGATCTTCGCGCCTCCCGAACACATCGTGTTATCGAACTTTCGGAAATATCCTCAGAACTTCAGGCGACCGAAGGCGGCCTTGCCGGCATAGCGGGCGGCCGAACCCAGCTCTTCCTCGATGCGGATAAGCTGGTTGTACTTGGCAAGCCGGTCCGAACGGGCGAGCGAGCCGGTCTTGATCTGGCCGCAGTTCGTGGCAACGGCGAGGTCGGCAATGGTCGCATCCTCGGTCTCGCCCGAACGGTGCGACATGACCGCCGTGTAGCTGGCACGATTGGCGATCGAGACGGCTTCCAGCGTCTCGGTCAGCGTGCCGATCTGGTTGACCTTCACCAGCAGCGAGTTGGCGAGGCCCTGCTCGATGCCCATCGTCAGGCGCTTGGGGTTGGTGACGAACAGATCATCGCCCACCAGCTGGACCTTGTCGCCGATCTTGTCGGTCAGCGCCTTCCAGCCCTCGAAATCGTCCTCGCCCATGCCGTCTTCGATCGAAATGATCGAATAGTCCTGCGTCAGCTTGGCAAGGTAGTCGGCGAATTCGATGGGGGACAGCGAGAGACCCTCGCCGCTGATCTCGTACTTGCCGCTCTTGAAGAACTCGGTCGCGGCGCAGTCCAGCGCCAGATAGACATCGCTGCCCAGCTTGAAGCCCGCCTTTTCCACCGAGGCACCGATGAAGTCCAGTGCCGCCCGCGTGCTGGCGATGTTGGGCGCGAAGCCGCCCTCGTCGCCCACGGCAGTGGCGAGACCCTTCTCGGCAAGGCCCTTCTTCAGGGTGTGGAAGATTTCCGAACCCCAGCGCACCGCTTCGGCGAGCGAATCGGCGCCGACCGGCATGACCATGAATTCCTGGAAGTCGATCGGGTTGTCGGCATGCTCGCCGCCGTTGATGATGTTCATCATCGGCACTGGCAGGACATGCGCCGAAACGCCGCCGATGTACGAATAGAGCGGCAGGCCGCGCGCATTGGCAGCGGCCTTGGCCACCGCCATCGACACGCCGAGGATGGCGTTGGCGCCCAGACGACCCTTGTTCTCGGTGCCGTCCAGATCGATCATGGCGAGATCTACGTCGCGCTGATCTTCGGCATCCCGGTCGACAAGCAGCTCGGCGATTTCGCCGTTCACGGCGTCGACGGCCTTGAGCACGCCCTTGCCCATGTAGCGGCTCTTGTCGCCGTCGCGCAGTTCGACGGCTTCGTGCGCGCCAGTCGATGCGCCCGAGGGAACGGCAGCACGGCCGAAGCTGCCGTCTTCGAGCAGCACGTCGACTTCAACCGTGGGATTGCCGCGGCTGTCCAGGATTTCGCGGCCGTGGATGTCGATAATCGCGGTCATTGTCTCGGTGTCTCCTCTAGGGCGCTCTGAAGGCGCAGTCGTGCGCGGTTTAGCAGGGGAACTTCGCGAGGCAAGTTGCGTTGCAACACCTGAGGGACAAGATGTGTACCCCTGACGATCAATGTGCGTTATGGTACATATCTCCGGCACCTTTGGGATTGCATGGCAATGCAATGAAATCCCACGGGAAACCGCAACAATCGAGGAAGGACAGACATTATGGCCGAAACCGACGCGACCGCTTCGACGGCAGACGCCGCCGCCAAGTCTCACTTCACGAAGGCCATGGAAGAGGCCAAGGCAGGCCTTCAGGCCGTGACCGACAGCTATCGCGAGAAGCTGAAAGCCTCCACCGCCGAATTCAGCGCCGAAGCCAAGGCGCGCACCGCCGACGCCCAGACCAAGGCCGATGGCTATGCGGCACAAGCCAAGGAGAAAGCCGTGGATCTGGCAAACGAAGGCAAGACCCGCACCAGCCAGGCGATCGTCGGCCTCAGCAAGCTGCTCGACGACAATCTCGAGACCATCGATGACAAGGTGGGGGTTCGCTACGGCGACTATGCCCGCAGCACCTCGCAGGCGATGAAGGATACAGCGGGCAAGCTGGACGAGAAATCGCTCGAGGATCTTGGCAACGATGCCAAGGAATTCGTGCGCACCAGCCCGGTGCTCGCGCTCGGCATGGCGATGGCCGCCGGGTACATGATCGGACGTGTGCTCAAGAAGGGCTGAGCCCTGCGGCCCCGATATTCCAGCACGCACGATGACCGATGATGCAATCGAATCGCCCGCCCTGCCCCCTTTCCATCAGGAGCCGGATGACGAGGTAACGCTCGTCGAGGATTTGCGTGGCCTGATCGACGAGACATTCGACCTCGCCCAGGCAGAGATCGCGTTCCAGAAAAGTCGCGCGGCCTATGCCGGGGCGGAAACGCGCAATGTCGTCGCCATGCTAGTCATGGCGGCGGTGTTCGGGTTCTTCGCATTTCTGGCGCTGGTGGTCGGTCTTGTGATCGCGCTCGGCCCGCTGCTGACGCCGTGGGGCGCGATGGCTGCCGTCACGCTGGGACTGCTGGTGCTGGCGGCGCTGTGTGCGCTGTCGGCACGATCGCGCGTCAAACGACTGATTTCGGCGCTGCGCAGCAAGGGAGGCGACGAATGAGCAGTCTGCGTCGTCAATTCCTGCAGGACAAGGCCGAGCGCGACCGCGCCCGCGCCGCCTTCGACACGCGCGTTGCCGATCTGCGCGCAGATTACGAGCAGCGCGGGATCGCCGGGCGAATCCTAGATGAAGTGGCCGAGCCTGCTGCCGACCTGTTCGATGAGGCGGTGGAACTGGCAGCGCGACATCCCGGCGCAATTGCCGGAACCTTGGGGCTGATTGTGGTTTGGTTCCTGCGAAGCCCGTTGATCGCGCTGATGAACCATATTCCCGGTCTTGGCGGCGTGGCGCAATGGTACGAAGACAGACAGAACGAGAAGGAGGCCCCCGATGAAGAAGCCTGACCTGAACACGCCGGTCCTCAGCGAAGCGACCCGCACGCCGACCACCGGCGTCGTGTCCTCGATCCACGGCAATCCGATCGAGACAGTAAAGCCCGATGCGCGCCCGTCCGAAAAAGTCGTCGCGTTCGTGAAGGACCACCCGGTTGCACTGGTGGCAGGCGGCATCGCCGTCGGCGTGCTGGCCACCGCCCTGATGCCGCGTGGCCTGCGCAAGCGCGTCGCCTCGAAGGCTTTCAGTGCCGCCAAGGCCGCAGGCGCTGCAGCCCTGACGTTCGGCCACGATGCCGAAGAGCGCGCCGAGGATTTCGGCAAGACGGTCAGTGCCCGTGCTTCGCGCCGTGCCCGCAAGCTGATCGACAATTCGGAAGACTTCCGCGAGGCTGCGCTTGAGCATGCCGAGGAATACGGCAGCAAGGCCGCACAGCGCGTCGGCAAGTTCGGCACCGCCCTGCTCTCGTCAGCGAAATCGCTCTCGAAAACCGCCGCGCATCGCGCCCATGACCTCGCCGACAGTCTTGCCGACGATGCCGCCGAACGCGGTGCAGAAGCCATGAAGCGCGCCCGTGCGGTACGCAAGGCCATGAGCGACTGATTTACATCGGGTGCAAACAACCGATCCGGCCGCCTATTCGATTGCATCACGCGCAATTGGATAGGCAGTCAATTCCCGCAATGTGGTCTTGCCGGGTCGAAATGCAAACCATATAGGGGCCGCAATCTCCCACAGAAGGAAAGCGGCCAACTTCCATGCAGCAGCAGCAGAAACTTCACCTCGTGATGGGCGGTCGGGTCAAGGATCCCCGCGGCCTCGATTTCGTCGACCTGAACGCCCTGCACGTCGTTGGCGTGTTCCCGGACCTCGCAGCGGCTACCGAAGCCTGGCGCGCGAATGCCCAGCGCACGGTTGACGATGCCGAAATGAAGTACGTCGTCGTGCCGCTGCACAAGCTGCTCGAAAAGCCCGAGACAGCCGAAGCCTGATCGCTTCGACATTCCAACAAAAAAGGCCGGCGTTTCCGCCGGCCTTTTTTGTTGCCTGAGGCTTCAGCAGATCGAACTCAGATGAATTCGATCTTCTGCACCTGATAGAACTTGTCGCCGGCAGGAACGGTCACTTCGACCTCGTCCTCGGCCCGGCGACCGATCAGCGCCTTGCCCAGCGGCGAGTTGTAGCTGATGCGCCCGACCTTCGCGTCCGCCTCATACGGGCCGACGATCTGGTACTTCACCGGGTGATCGTCATCATCCAGCAGCGTCACAGTGGCGCCGAAGATGATCTTGTCGCCCGTCAGCATAGCCGGATCCACGATCTGCGCGCGGCTGAGCTTGTCTTCCAGATCGGCGAGAGTCGCCTCGATCTGGCCCTGACGCTCTTTCGCGGCGTGGTATTCCGCGTTTTCCGAAAGGTCGCCGTGCGCGCGCGCTTCCTCGATCGCGTCCACGACACGGGGGCGCTCTTCGCGCAGCGCCTTGATCTCGGCGGCAAGCTTTTCATAGCCTTCCGCCAGCATCGGCAGCTTTTCGACACTTGCCATTCTACAATCTTCCTCCTGTTGCCTCCCCGCCTTCAAAGCTGCGACGACTGCCCGCTCCGGCCCCCGTCAATCAGGGGCCGGGCCGATCCGCAGCGATGTGGGGAAGCAAGATCGATTTCAGCTATAATAATCCTGCAACGAGCGCACTTCAAGTTGGCTCCCGCGCATTGCGGAAATCGCCTGTGCAGCAGCGTGGCTGGCAGCGGCAGTGGTGAAGTACGGCACCTTGCCGGTCAGTGCAGAGCCACGAATCGACTGCGAGTCCTTCAGGCTCTGCCAGCCTTCCGTGGTGTTGAAGATCAGCGCGATGTCGCCATCGACGATCCGGTCGACGATATGCGGACGACCTTCGGCCACCTTGTTCACCAGTTCCACCGGCAGCCCGGCATCGGCAAGGTAACGCTGCGTGCCCGACGTGGCGATGATCCTGAAGCCATTGGCCACCAGTTCCTTCGCCGCTTCCAGGATCAGCGCCTTGTCGCCGTCCTTCACCGAGACGAAGACGTTGCCGCTTTCGGGCAGACGCATGCCTGCGCCCAGCTGCGCCTTGAGGAATGCGGTCGCGAAATCGCGATCGATTCCCATGACTTCGCCGGTGGACTTCATCTCCGGACTGAGTACCGGATCGACGCCCTGGAAGCGCGCCCAAGGGAACACCGCTTCCTTCACCGCGACATAGTCTAGCTCGCGCTTGAACGCCGGGAAATCGGCCAGCTTCTCACCTGCCATGACACGCGCAGCAATCGCGGCGACCGGCTGACCCAGCGCCTTGGCGACGAAGGGCACGGTGCGCGAGGCACGCGGGTTCACCTCGATGAGGTAGACCTCACCGTCCTTCACCGCGAACTGGATGTTCATCAGGCCGCGCACGCCAAGGCCGAACGCCAGAGCCTCGGCCTCACGCTCCATCTCGGCGACGATCTCCGCAGGCAGGCTGTAGGGCGGCAGCGAGCAGGCGCTGTCGCCCGAGTGAATACCCGCTTCCTCGATGTGCTGCATGACGCCTGCGACCACGACCTGATCGCCATCGCACAGCGCATCGACGTCGCATTCCACGGCGTCGCGCAGGTACTGGTCGATCAGGACCGGCGAATCGCCCGAGACCTTCACCGCCGTGGCAATGTAGTTGTCGAGCTGTTGTTCGCTGTCGACGATCTCCATCGCGCGGCCACCCAGCACGTAGCTGGGGCGCATCAGCACCGGATAGCCGATACGGTTGGCGACCGCGACGGCCTCGTCGCGGCTGCGCGCGATGCCGTTGGCAGGCTGACGCAGGCCCAGCTTCTCGACCAGCGCAGCAAAGCGCTCACGGTCTTCGGCAAGGTCGATGGCATCGGGCGAAGTGCCCAGGATCGGAATGCCGTTGTCTTCCAGCGCCTGCGCGAGCTTGAGCGGGGTCTGCCCACCGAACTGCACGATCACGCCCACAAGCGTGCCGTTCTGCTGCTCGACGCGCAGGATTTCCAGCACGTCCTCGGCGGTCAGCGGCTCGAAGTAGAGACGGTCTGACGTGTCGTAGTCGGTCGAGACGGTCTCGGGATTGCAGTTGACCATGATCGTCTCGAACCCGGCCTTCGACAGCGCGAAGCAGGCGTGGACGCAGCAGTAGTCGAACTCGATGCCCTGCCCGATGCGGTTCGGACCGCCACCCAGGATCACGATCTTCTTGCGATCGGACGGCATCGCCTCGTTCTCGGGCTCACCGAAGAATGGGACTTCGTAGGTCGAGTACATGTAGGGCGTCACCGCCTCGAACTCGGCGGCGCAGCTGTCGATGCGCTTGAACACCGGGAGCACGCCCAGCTTCTCGCGCAGCTTGCGCACTTCGTCCTCGCTGGTAGCACCGGCCATGGCGCGCAGCGCATCGTGCAGCAGGCCCGAGCGCTTGGCCTGGGTCTCGCCCATGCCGCCCGCGACGCCCACCGAGCGCACGGCCAGCGTGGCCAGGCGCTTGTCCGAGAAGCCCATGGCCTTCAGCTTGCGAAGACCCTGCGCATCGACCGGCAGGCCGTGCTTCATGATCTCGGCCTCGGCGGCGATGATCTCTTCGATGTGGCGCAGGAACCACTTGTCGTAGTGGGCGATGGCGTGGATCTCGTCCACGCTGAAGCCTTCGCGGAAGGCCTGTGCGGCCACCAGCAGACGGTCCGGCGTCGCCTTCGAGAGCGCCGCCACGATCACGTCGCGCCCGGCGCCTTCCAGTTCGACCACGCGGTTGAAGCCGTCGAGGCCGGTTTCCAGACCGCGCAGCGCCTTCTGCATCGATTCCTTGATGTTGCGCCCGATCGCCATGACCTCGCCGACCGACTTCATCGCGGTGGAAAGCTGGGTATCGGCGCCCTTGAACTTCTCGAAGGCGAAGCGCGGGATCTTGGTGACCACGTAGTCGATGGTCGGCTCGAACGCGGCAGGCGTCGCGCCGGTGATCTCGTTGGTGATCTCGTCGAGCGTGTAGCCCACCGCCAGCTTGGCGGCGACGCGCGCGATCGGGAAGCCGGTGGCCTTCGACGCCAGCGCCGACGAACGCGAGACGCGCGGGTTCATCTCGATGACGATCAGGCGACCGTCCTTCGGATTGACCGCGAACTGTACGTTCGAACCGCCTGTTTCCACGCCGATTTCACGCAGCACCTCAATCGAGGCGTTGCGCATGATCTGGTATTCCTTGTCGGTCAGCGTGAGCGCCGGGGCGACGGTGATCGAGTCACCGGTATGGACGCCCATCGGATCGACGTTCTCGATCGAGCAGATGATGATGCAGTTGTCGTGCTTGTCGCGCACGACCTCCATCTCATACTCCTTCCAGCCGAGCAGCGATTCCTCGATCAGCACTTCGTTGGTCGGCGAGGCATCGAGGCCCGAGCGCACGATCGCCTCGAACTCGGCCTTGTTGTAGGCGATGCCCCCGCCGGTGCCGCCCATGGTGAAGCTGGGGCGGATGATCGAGGGCAGGCCCGTGGTTTCGAGGATCGCGAAGGCCTCGTCCAGCGTATGCGCGACGCCCGAGCGCGCCGAATTGAGGCCGATCTTGTCCATCGCGTCGCGGAAGCGCTGACGGTCCTCGGCCTTGTCGATCGCATCGGCATCGGCGCCGATCATCTGGACGCCGAACTTCTCCAGCGTGCCGTCGTTGAACAGCGCCAGCGCACAGTTGAGCGCGGTCTGCCCGCCCATCGTCGGCAGCACCGCATCGGGGCGCTCCTTCTCGATGATCTTGGCGACGACTTCGGGGGTGATCGGCTCGACATAGGTCGCATCGGCCATGTCTGGATCGGTCATGATCGTGGCGGGGTTCGAGTTCACCAGGATGACGCGATAGCCGTCTTCCTTCAGCGCCTTGATCGCCTGCGTGCCCGAATAGTCGAACTCGCACGCCTGGCCGATGATGATAGGCCCCGCGCCAATGACGAGGATCGAGGAGATGTCTGTGCGTTTGGGCATGGCTTCCTTCAGACCTCAACAGGCCGCTTGAAGATGAAAGAATGGGTGGTGCTGGAAAGGCCGGGCTCCGCAGAAACGGACACCAGTTCCCAACCGAGAGAACCGAGGTAGTTGAGTGCACCGACGACCGACTGGGTCTGCATCTCGCCTCCCGACACGCGATAGTTCAGCATGCCGTTGATTTTGGAGGCAACGATGTATTCCCAGCGCGTCATCGTCATCACCCCAGCATCCCCACGAACTTCTCGAACAGGTAGAAGCTGTCCTGCGGGCCGGGCGAGGCTTCGGGGTGGTACTGCACGCCGAAAGCCTTCTTGCCCTTGATAGCAATGCCGCAGTTCGAGCCGTCGAACAGCGAGACGTGGGTCTCCTCGACATTCTCGGGCAGCGTCTGGTTGTCGACCGCGAAGCCGTGGTTCATCGAGGTGATCTCGACCACGCCGTCGGCGTGGCGCTTCACCGGGTGGTTCGCGCCGCGATGGCCCTGATGCATCTTGGCGGTCTTGGCGCCAGCGGCAAGGCCGAGCATCTGGTGGCCAAGGCAGATGCCGAACACCGGAATGTCGCGCTCCAGCAGGCGCTGGATCACCGGGACGGCATAGACGCCGGTCGCCGCCGGATCGCCGGGACCGTTCGAGAGGAACACACCGGCAGGCTCCAGCGCCAGCACCTGGTCGAGCGTGGTCTCAGCAGGCACCACGGTAACGCGCGCGCCGGCCTTCACCAGATTGCGGAAGATGTTGTCCTTGGCGCCGTAGTCGATGGCGACGACATGCGGGCGGGCTTCGCCCTCGCCTGCACCGAAGCCTTCACCAAGCGTCCAGGTCGAGCCTTCCCAGCCTTCCTGAATTTCGCGGCTGACGATCTTGGCAAGGTCCATGCCTTCCAGACCCGGCCAGCTCTGGGCCTTCTCCAGCAGGGCGGGAATGTCGAAAGTGCCGTCCGGGCTATGCGCGATCACCGCGTTCGGCGCGCCCGACAGGCGGATGCGGCGGGTCAGCGCGCGGGTATCGACGCCCGAGATCCCGACCTTGCCCTTGGCCGCCAGCCACTCGCCATATTCGCCGCGCGAACGGAAGTTCGAAGGCAGCGTCACGTCCTCGCGCACGATGCAGCCCACCGCGCCGTCGACCTGCGATTCGAGATCCTCGTCGTTGACGCCGACATTGCCGACATGCGGGAACGTGAAAGTCACGATCTGGCCTGCATAGGACGGATCGGTCATCACTTCCTGATAGCCGGTCATCGAGGTGTTGAAGCAGACTTCGCCCACCGCTGCGGTCACTGCGCCGAAACCGCGCCCCCAGATGACATGCCCATCGGCAAGGACGAGAACGCCGGTGGCGCCATCGGGTTTGGGGGCGTGCGAAGATGCGGCGTCGGCCATTAGTAGGGTCGCTCCGTTGACGGCATTCAGGATATGTGTGCTAAGGCTCAGCCGCTAGAGACGAGCGCCGGGTGCGTCAAGCGCGCAAAGCCACAAATCGCCGCGAGCCACGCTCGCATCCGCACTGTCTCGTACATTTTCGCCATCCGGCACGCCAACAGGAAGCATTCAGACCCATGATCCGCGATTCGCTCAAGGCCGCGCAGATTTCCGCCATGAAGGGCGGAGACAAGGCCCGCCTCGCCGCCGTCCGCCTCATCCTCGCCAAGGTCAAGGACCGCGATATCGAACTGCGCACCGCCGAGACCACGCCCGATGACGATGCGATGGTGATCGAGGTGCTCCAGAAGATGGTGAAGCAGCGCCGCGAATCGATCCAGCTGTTCGAAGAAGGCGGTCGCCCGGAAAAGGCCGCCGAGGAAAAGGCCGAGCTGGAAGTGATCGAGACCTTCCTCCCCGCCCAGCTCTCCGAGGACGAGACCAAGGCGGTGATCGAGGCGCTCAAGGCCGAAACCGGCGCCACCGGCATGAAGGACATGGGCAAGGTCATGGGCCTGCTGAAAGAACGCCACGGCGCCGAAATCGACGCGGGCAAGGCCAGCGCCTGGGTGAAGGCCGCGCTGGGCTGAGGCAACCCATACAGCCCGCAAGGGCCGGCATCCCACAACCTCCCCTCCCGCCTGCGGGAGGGGCCGGGGGAGGGCCTGTTACAGCGCCACTTTCACAGCGCCTCTTAATCGCATCGGAGCGACCGGAACAGCACGCCTAAGGAGCCTTTCGTTGGAGACCCCACCAGACAAAGGCTATTCCCGGCCTACTGCCCGATCACGGCAGTTGCGGCGTGATGCCACTCCGGCGGAGCGCCTCCTCTGGCGACATCTGCGCGCCCGGCAACTCGCCGGTGTCCGCTTCAACCGACAGTTTCCGGTTGGCCCTTACATCTGCGATTTCGTATCGCGCGAATATCGGCTGGTGATCGAACTCGACGGCGGGCAACATGCATCCGCGATAGACTACGACCAGCGCCGCACCCGTTTTCTCGAACTGCAAGGTTTCACCGTGATCCGCTTCTGGAACGCCGACGTTCTCGATTCCACAGAGGGCGTTCTGGCGCGCGTCGCGACCGTGCTGGGCGACATGCCCTCCCCCGCCCCCTCCCGCAAGCGGGAGGGGAGTTTGTGCAGCCCGGCGCGTTCGCGCGGGCGTGTTGTCTGATGCTGACCCCGCAATGGCTCGACCAGCTGCGTGCGCGCACCACGCTTTCGGCGCTGATCGGGCGCTCGGTCCGGCTGCAGAAGGCAGGGCGCGAGCACCGGGCGTGCTGTCCGTTCCATAACGAGAACTCGCCCAGCTTCTACGTCAACGACGAGAAGGGCTTCTACCACTGCTTCGGCTGCGGCGCGCATGGCGATGCCATCCGCTGGATGACCGACCATCAGGGCCTGGCCTTCATGGACGCGGTGAAGGAACTGGCGGGCGAGGCGGGCATGGACGTCCCCGCCCCCGATCCGCGCGCGGCCAAGGCGGCGGAGAAACGCGATTCGCTGCACGACGTGATGGCAGCGGCACAGGCCTTCTTCGAGGAGAGCCTGAAGGCCGCCGAGGGCGAAAAGGCGCGCCAGTACCTCGCCACGCGCGGATTCAATGCCCATACGGTCGAGCGGTTCGGCTTCGGCTTCGCGCCCGAGGGTCGGCAGGCGCTGAAAAGCGCCCTTTCCCGCTTTCCCGAACCGATGCTGATCGAGGCGGGCCTGCGCATCGCCGTCGAGGAACGCGATCCCTACGATCGCTTCCGCGACCGCCTGATGCTGCCCATTGCGGATGCGCGCGGGCGGGTGATTGCCTTCGGTGGCCGCATCCTTGCCAAGGGCAAGACCGATGCGCCCAAGTACCTGAACTCGCCCGACACGCCGCTGTTCGACAAGGGCCGCACGCTCTATAACCTGCACCGTGCCGCGCCTGCCGCGCGCCAGACCGGGCGCATGGTGGTGGTCGAAGGCTACATGGACGTGATCGCGCTGGCCGCCGCCGGGATCGCCGATGCTGTCGCGCCGCTGGGCACTGCGCTCACCGAACACCAGATCGAGATGCTCTGGCGCCACGTAGAAATGCCGATCCTGTGCTTCGATGGTGACGCGGCAGGACAGCGCGCGGCGATGCGCGCCGTCACCCGTGCGCTGCCGCTGCTGCGCCCGGCGCACAGCTTGCGGATCGTGCGCTTGCCCGAAGGCCTCGACCCGGACGATCTCATCAAGGCGCGCGGGCCAGCCGCGATGGAAACGATTCTCGGCGAATCGCGCAGCCTGCTCGACGTGCTCTGGGAGCACGAGCGCGACGCGCTGCCGCTGGAGACGCCCGAGGCCAAGGCAGGCCTGAAGGCCCGCCTGCTCGCCCATGTCGAGACGATCGCGCATCAGGACATCGCCGGGCTCTATCGCCGCGAGCTGCTCGACCGGTTTTCCGAGTTCGCCTACCCGCGCCGCGAAAATCGCTGGCAGAATGGGGGGCAGAACGGAGGTGCGAATCGGGCGCCGTTCCAGCCGGGACGCAAGGGGCCGTGGAACGGGCGCCAGAACGGCCCTGCCCCCTCCAGCCCCGAATCGATCGCGCGACTTGCAGCGCGATTCGGTGGGGGAAATCGCGATGCCCTTTCCGCCGCCGTGCTCGCCGGCCTGTTCCACTGGCCCGAAGTGCTCGGCCACCATGCCGAGGCCATTGCCCGCACGCCGGACCTCGATCCGCGCTTCGGCGTACTGCTCGATTGCTGGGACGCACACGGCCCGCTTGAAAGCGCCGAACTTGCGACCATATTGACGAAAAATGGCGTGGAAGCCCCGCATTCGACCGAATACGCAGGGATACGTTTCGGCTTCGTGGATGGCCGGGGCGAACCCGAAAAGGCACGGGCGGAACTGATCCAGGCCATCCAGCTGCTGACCGAGCTGCCGATGATCGAACAGGCCCTTGCAGCGGCGACCGAACGCCACGAACGCGAGTTCACCGACGAGACTTTCGCCGAGCAGCAGCGCCTGCGCGAGAGAAAGCTGGAATTTGACAAGCGTCTCAGGCAAATGACGACCAGACATGCGTCCTGATTGTATAATTATACACCACAGGCTGCACGAGCTAACGGCGGAAGAATGAGCAAAAACGACACCGACGGCGATACCCACGACGGCACCGACGCTCCTCTGATCGACCTCAATGAGGCGTCGATCAAAAAGCTGATCGCACGTGCCAAGCGTCGCGGCGTCATCACGTATGACGAACTGAACGAAGCCCTGCCTCAGGACATGTCCTCGGATCAGATCGAGGACATCACCTCCGCCCTGAACGAAATGGGCGTCAACATCGTCGATAATGACGAAGACGCCGAAGGTCAGGAAAACGAGGACCAGGACAACGATTCGGACACCGACGACAGCGACGGTGACGATGGCGGTCCGCGCATGGTCGCCGAGCCGAAGAAGAAGGAAACGGTCGAGCGCACCGATGACCCGGTGCGCATGTACTTGCGCGAGATGGGCGCGGTCGAACTGCTCAGCCGCGAGGGCGAAATCGCCATCGCCAAGCGCATCGAGGCCGGTCGCGACATGATGATCCTGGGCCTGTGCGAGAGCCCGATCACCTTCCACGCCATCATCCAGTGGTCCGAAGCGCTCAACAATGGCGAGATGCAGCTGCGCGAGATCCTCGATCTCGACGCGATGCTGTCCAAGGAGCCTGCGCCCGAAAGCCTCAACGAAGACGGCGAGAGCGAGGACGACGGCGAAATCTCCGAAGCCACCGCCGGTCCCTCGTTCAAGGACGACGATTCCGACGACGAGGACAACTCGGAAGAGGTCGACGAGGACGGCAACCCTATCCCGAAGCGTCAGGCCGAGGAAGAGGAAGAGGACAACACGCTTTCGCTCGCGCAGATGGAAGCGGCGCTCAAGCCCGAAGCGCTTGAGAAGTTCCTGCTGATCACCGAGCTGTTCCAGACGTTCGAGAAGCTGCAGCGCGAGCGTCTCGACGCGCTGGCACTGGGCATCGATTTCCCGGCGGCCAAGGAAGACCAGTACCAGCAGCTGCGCGAAGACCTCACCGCGCAGGTGGAATCGGTGAAGTTCCACGCGACCAAGATCGAATATCTGGTCGACAACCTCTATGCCTTCAACCGTCGCCTCACCACGCTGGGCGGCCAGATGCTGCGTCTGGCCGAGCGTCACAAGGTGAAGCGCGCCGACTTCCTGGAAAGCTACGTCGGTCGCGAGCTGGACGACGCGTGGCTCGCCGAGGCCGGCAAGAAGGACAAGAAGTGGGCTGCCTTCGCGGAGAACGAGGCCGATAACGTCGAGCGCATCCGCGCCGAGGTTGCCGACATCGCCGCCGCCACCGGCATGGCGCTCCCCGAGTTCCGCCGGATCGTCAACATGGTCCAGAAGGCGGAGCGCGAGGCGCGCATTGCCAAGAAGGAAATGGTCGAGGCGAACCTGCGTCTGGTGATCTCGATCGCCAAGAAGTACACCAACCGTGGGCTTCAGTTCCTGGATCTCATTCAGGAAGGCAACATCGGCCTGATGAAGGCGGTCGACAAGTTCGAATACCGTCGCGGCTACAAGTTCTCGACCTATGCTACGTGGTGGATTCGTCAGGCGATCACCCGCTCGATCGCCGATCAGGCGCGCACCATTCGCATCCCGGTGCATATGATCGAGACGATCAACAAGCTGGTGCGCACCAGCCGCCAGTTCCTCCACGAGCAGGGCCGCGAGCCCACGCCCGAGGAAATGGCCGAGCGTCTGTCGATGCCGCTCGAAAAGGTGCGCAAGGTGATGAAGATCGCCAAGGAGCCGATCTCCCTCGAAACGCCGATCGGCGACGAGGAGGATTCGCACCTCGGAGACTTCATCGAGGACAAGAACGCGATCATCCCGGTGGACGCCGCCATTCAGGCGAACCTCAAGGAAACGGTCACGCGCGTTCTCGCCAGCCTCACCCCGCGTGAGGAGCGCGTGCTGCGCATGCGCTTCGGCATCGGCATGAACACCGATCACACGCTAGAGGAAGTGGGGCAGCAGTTCTCGGTGACGCGCGAACGCATCCGCCAGATCGAGGCGAAGGCGCTGCGCAAGCTCAAGCACCCGAGCCGCAGCCGCAAGATGCGCAGCTTCCTCGACCAGTAATCGAGACGAGTTCAGGAAAAGCCCCGCTCCGGCGGGGCTTTTTTGTGGGAGTGACGACGCTATGGGGGCCTGGGGCGCACTGATCATGGGGTTCTTCGGCGCGGTCTTCGCGGCGATGGCCCTGACCTGGCAGACGCATCTGCCAGGAACGATGTTCACGCTGGCGCTAGCCCTCCCCGCGCTTGTCTACCTGGGCATCGCGCTGGCAGCACTACGCGTGATCCGCATGCCCGGCACCGGCATCATCCCCACCCCGCGCGAGGCCAAGGCCATCCAGTGGAGCAGTCTCGGCGAAGGTCTCGGCCTGTTCGTCGTCGGTAATCTCGCCATGAACCTGCACCGCCCCGACCTGCTGCTTCCGGCCATGGCGCTGATCGTCGGCCTGCACTTCCTGCCGATCGCACGGGCGGGCGGCTTCCGGCCTTTCTACTGGCTGGGAACAGCCCTGATCCTTGCCGCAGTCACAGGCGCCCTCCTTCCCGCTCCGCTCGGGAGCGTCCTTTCCGGGGGTGGCGCGTCGGCAGGGCTGTGGATCGCGGCCATCATGGCGATTGTCCGCGACCGGCGAGCGAAGCTGGCAAATGCCTGACCCACGACAGCAAGCCGCTCTCCATCTTTCTTGCGAAAGTTCTTGCAAAAGGAAGCCTATTTGAGCCCGATTCTCACCATGTTGCTGACTGCCGCAGCGCCTTCCACGTCGCCTCCCCCTCCTCCCCCGGCCCCGCACTATCATCTCGGGCCGCCCGAACCTGCCACGAGCAGTACGACAATGGCCTCCGTGGATTGTCCGACCTTTGGCTCGGTACGGATCGCCATCGCCGGAGGGGATGCTCCCACGCACCTGACTGCATTTGTCATCCAGGGCAAGGAAGCCCCTGCCAAGCTGCGCCAAAGCGTGGACGAGCACCTGCGCAAATTTCCGCAGGCGCCGACGCTATCGCTCAATTGCCCATCGCTTTGGGAAGGGTCTCCCACCGGGACCAATGGCTCCGTCAGCATCAGGCTCGGCAAAGTACCGCTATCTCAGGGAGAATATGGCTTTGTCATCGACCTTGACCGGTCGGGCCAGTTCGACATCCAAGGATGACGGAGTTTGTAAGCGCTGGAAATTTCGCAATAATCGTGTGAACGCTATTATCATCCGGAGCTGGCGGATCGTCCGACAGGCATTCTAGGGCAAGCGTCCAACCTTCATAACGCGAAGGTTCTGCCCAGTTCGATATTGAAGGGGATTCTCGAATGACATTGGCCCGTTTCCTCGGCTTCGCCGCTTTCGCCGCGCTGGCCACAGCTCCGCTTTCCACGCCAGCCAGTGCTGCCAAGCCACCAGCAGCGGCTACGCCCGCCGTCGATCCCGAGGCGCTGGCTCTGGCAAAACGGATCACGTCCGCCGCCTTCCCGCCCGAGCGACGTCAGGAAATGCTGACCAATCTGATGCAAACCATGCTCGGGCAGATGAAGAGCGGCCTCGGCCTTGACGAGATCACCGATCCCGGCCTGCACAAGATCCTTGAGGATTACCTCGACAACATCCCCACCCTGCTGCGCCCGGCGACGGACGCCTATCTGCCCAAGCAGATGGATGCGATCGCGCAGGCCTATACCCGCAAGTTCACCACTGCGCAGCTGCGCGACATCGCCGCCTTTGCAGAGACACCCTCGGGCAGTGCCTACTTCAGCCACTCGCTCGAAATCATGTCCGATCCCGCCGTCGCCGAAGTGAACACCGAATATTTCCGGCAGATCAAGTCCATCAGCAAAGCCTCGCAGGCCGATCTTCAGGAAGAGGTGATGGCCTATCTGAAGGCCCATCCCGACGCGATGAAGGACAAGTCGGCTAACAGCGACGGCAAGTAACCCGGCCGGAAGGAAGCCCGCTGCTTGGCTTCGGGGCCAATGTGCCGATGCCCCCGGTGCGGGGCGCTTCCCTTTCCTACAGACCCGGCCGCGCGGTACTCTCACCGCATGGACGCGCCTGCCTCTTTCGCTGCAACCCCGCAACCCATGCGGCCACCGCAAGATGACACGCCTCGCGGCAAGGTGACACTTACGCGGCGCATGTTAACACCGTACACTACGCAAATCCGCCATTTCTCCGGCGAGGCGGCACATATCTCCTCTGGACAGTGTAAACCGTGTCAACCAGGTGTCACCTTGTGCGCCCATGGCACGGTCAAGACTCGCCATTTCGCCGGAGCGCGACTAAGGGAGCGCGCAAGCGAATCCCTCGCGAGAAGGAACCACCCTCTCCCATGCGCATCGCGATCGCATCCGATCATGCCGCCGTCGAGCTCAAGGCAGCTCTGCGCGAATATCTCATCGAAATCGGCCACGAGGTCGCCGACCTCGGCCCCGAGACCGAGACCCGCGTCGATTATCCCGACTATGGCTACAAGCTGGCCTCGGTCGTCGCCGACGGCACCGTGCAGTTCGGCGTCGCGCTGTGCGGCTCGGGCATCGGCATCTCGATCGCCGTCAACCGCGATCCCGCCTGCCGCTGCGCGCTCGTCTCCGAGCCGCTTTCGGCAGCGCTGGCGCGCGAGCACAACGATGCCAACGTGATCGCCATGGGCGCCCGCCTGACCGGCATCGACATGGCCAAGGCCTGCCTCGACGCTTTCCTTTCGACCGAGTTCGGTGGCGGACGCCACGCGGGCCGCGTCGAAAAGCTTTCCAACCCGACCCTCTGAAGGAGCCAGACCTTATGACCGTCGAAACCGCCATCCGCGCCCCCGGCTTCTTCACCGACGCGCTTGCCACCAGCGACGAAGCCGTCGCCAAGGCCATCGGCCACGAACTGAAGCGCGAGCGCAAGCAGATCGAGCTGATCGCTTCGGAGAACATCGTCTCCAAGGCCGTGCTCGAAGCACAGGGCTCGGTCTTCACCAACAAGTACGCCGAGGGCTATCCCGGCAAGCGCTACTATCAGGGTTGCGAGCCTTCGGATCAGGTCGAAGCGCTGGCGATCGATCGCGCCAAGCAGCTGTTCGGCTGCGAATACGTCAACGTCCAGCCCCACTCGGGCGCGCAGGCGAACGGCGCGGTACTGCTCGCCACCGTCAAGCCGGGCGACACCATTCTGGGCATGAGCCTCGATGCCGGTGGCCACCTGACGCACGGCGCGCGCGCGGCGATGTCGGGCAAGTGGTTCAACGCCATCCAGTACGGCGTCACCAAGGACACCCACCTGATCGACTTCGATCAGGTCGAGGCGCTCGCCCGCGAGCATAGCCCCAAGCTCATCATCGCCGGTGGCTCGGCCTACCCGCGCGAGATCGACTTCGCGCGCTTCCGCAAGATCGCCGACGAAGTGGGCGCGCTGTTCATGGTGGACATGGCGCACTTCGCTGGTCTGGTCGCCGCAGGCCTCCACCCCTCGCCGTTCCCCTATGCCGACATCGCCACCACCACCACGCACAAGACGCTGCGCGGCCCCCGTGGCGGCATGATCCTGACCAACGACGAAAAGCTGGCCAAGAAGATCAACTCGGCGGTGTTCCCCGGCCTTCAGGGCGGCCCGCTGATGCACGTCATCGCCGCCAAGGCGGTCGCCTTCGGTGAAGCGCTGCGCCCCGAGTTCAAGCAGTACGCCGCGCGCGTGATCGAGAATGCGCAGGTTCTGGCCGAGACCCTCAAGGCGCGCGGCGCAGCGATCGTTTCGGGCGGCACCGACACGCACCTCGCGCTTGTCGACCTCACCCCGCTGGGCGTGACCGGCAAGGACGCCGACGAGGCGCTGGAGCGTGCAGGCATCACCTGCAACAAGAACGGTATCCCGTTCGACCCGCTGCCCCCGGTCAAGACCAGCGGCATCCGCGTCGGCACGCCTGCGGGCACCACGCGCGGCTTCGGCCCCGAGGAATTCCGCGAGATCGGCAACATGGTGGCCGATGTTCTCGACGGTCTGGCGCGTTGCGGCGAAGAAGGTGACGCTCAGGTGGAGCAGAATGTGCGCACGCGCGTTGAAGCGCTGTGTGACCGTTTCCCCATCTACGAGGACTGATGCCATGATCGACCCCGAGCGCCCCGAGAAGACCGACAGCTTCATCCACGATGCCCGCCATGAGCTGGCCGGGATGCTGGAGGATGGCATGGCCCATCCCTCGACCAAGCCGGTTCTCGTCTGGGGTGCGCTCGGGGCCGTTGCCGGTGCTTTCCTGCCGGTCGTCTCGATCGGCATGGGCCTTGCCGCCGGTGCCGGTTATGCCTTCTACAAGCGCGTGCGCCCCGATTGAGGGGCACGCCTGATTTCGAAAGACCCTGCCTGAATGCGCTGTCCGTTTTGCGCCCACGACGATTCCCAGGTCAAGGACAGCCGCCCGGCCGAGGATAACGCCGCGATCCGCCGCCGCCGCCAGTGCTCCAGCTGCGGCGGACGCTTCACCACGTTCGAGCGCGTGCAACTGCGCGAAATCCTGGTGGTGAAGAGCGACGACAAGCGCGAGCCGTTCGATCGCAGCAAGATCGAGCAGTCGGTATCTCTGGCGTGCCGCAAGCGCGGGATCGAGCGCGAGAAGATAGAACAGCTCGTTTCGGGCGTGCAGCGCCAGCTGGAAACCTCGGGCGAATCGGAAATCCCCTCGGTCGTCATCGGCGAGATGGTGATGGAGGGCCTGCGCCAGCTCGATTCGGTGGCCTATATCCGCTTCGCCAGCGTCTATCGCGATTTCGCCGAGGCCAAGGACTTCGAGGATTTCGCAGGCGCCGTTCGCGAAATCGGACAGGGTTGATTTTACCGGCGGGCAAGCCCATCGCGGCATGATCATGTCCGATACCGACCTCCAGAACCAGCCCGCAGCGGCGCCCGCAGGCGCAAACCGCCAGCCTGTCATCGTCCTCGTCCGTCCACAGCTGGGCGAAAACATCGGCAAGGCCGCACGCGCCATGCTGAACTTCGGGCTGACGGACATGCGGCTGGTATCCCCGCGCGACGGCTGGCCGAACCCTTCGGCAGGCCCGGCAGCGGCTGGCGCCGACATCATTCTGGAAAAGGCGCAGGTCTACGAGACGCTGGCGGATGCCGTGGCCGACTGCGCCAATGTCTACGCCACCACTGTCCGCAAGCGCGGCGTGACCAAGCCCGTGGTAACGCCCGAGGAAGCCTCCCGCGAGATTCACGCCGAACAGGGCCGCTCCGCCTTCGTCTTCGGCCCGGAGCGCTCGGGACTGGAGACCGAGGACGTTGCGCTCGCCCGCGCGATCCTGACGGTGCCGATCAACCCGCAGTTCGGCTCGCTCAACCTGGCGCAGGCGGTGATCCTGTGCGCCTATGAATGGTCAAAGGGCGCAGCGGCGCACGATGCGGGGCTGGTCCAGCCCACGCAGGAAGAACTGCTTCCCCCTGCCCCGCAAGAGGAACTCGAAGGCCTCATCGGCCACTTCGACCGCCTGCTGGAAGAGAAGAACTATTTCTGGCCGGAGACCCGCGCCGCCGCCAACCGGCTGACCTTGCGCAATCTGCTGACCAAGCCGCGCTGGAACCATCTGGAAGTGCGCACCATGCGCGGCGTGCTCTCCGCGCTCGAAAAGGCGCGACGCCCGCGCAGTTAAGCCGCGACCAATCCTCTTGGTTGCCGGTTCATTTCACGATAGCATCCCCGCAGCGACAACATCTGTGGGGGAATATCATCATGAAGAATGCGATCCTGATTACGCTGGCGGTATTCGCCGGCGCGACGCCCGCACTTTCGAACAGCGCTCTGGCCAAAACGGACAAGCCGCAGCTTGCCAAGGACGATCCCAACCGCGTGATCTGCCGCCGCGAAGACACGACCGGTTCGATCATGGGCAGGAAGACCTGTCATACAAAAGCGGAATGGGACCAGATTGCGAAGCAGCTCGCCGACAGCAAGGTGAAGTTCGATGCGATCGATGCCCGGACGTATACTCGCTCCTCAGGCCACTGAGCGCAGGCCAACCCGCGATTTTCCGCTGTAAATGGCAGGAAATCGCGGGCCTCTCCTCCCCTTCGACTTGACTCTGGCGCTGTAACCCGTAAGGGGCAGCCCTTCACATGGCGCCCGTCGCTTCAATGCGGCGCGTAACGCCTATTCGGCCCCGCACTTCCGGTGAAGCGGCGGCCGCATCCGGCACGATAGGCCGGATGGTGCACCCCGGAAAACTATGGATCGCCTTCACCGTGAAGGCGGCAGCAGAACAGGAGACGACATATGTCGAAGCGTAAGAGCGCCAAGTACAAACTCGACCGCCGCATGGGCGAGAACATCTGGGGCCGTCCCAAGAGCTCGGTCAACCGCCGCAGCTACGGCCCCGGCCAGCACGGCCAGCGTCGCAAGAGCAAGGTTTCGGACTTCGGTCTGCAGCTGCGTGCAAAGCAGAAGCTCAAGGGCTACTACGGCGACGTGACCGAGAAGCAGTTCAAGCGCACGTACCAGGAAGCCTCCAAGATGAAGGGCGACACCGGTCAGAACCTGATCGGCCTGCTCGAGCAGCGTCTGGACATGGTCGTGTACCGCGCCAAGTTCGCGCCGACCGTCTTCTCGGCTCGCCAGATCGTTTCGCACGGCCACATCCGCGTCAACGGTGTGAAGTGCAACATCGCTTCGCGTCGCGTGAAGGTTGGCGACGTCATCAGCCTGGGCAACAAGGCCAAGGAAATGACGCTGATCATCGAAGCGCAGTCGCTTCCCGAGCGTGAAGTCCCTGACTACGTCGCTCAGGACGGCGCCGACAAGGTGACTTTCGTTCGCGTTCCGACGCTGGACGAAGTGCCCTACCCGGTGAAGATGGAACCGAATCTGGTCGTCGAGTTCTACTCGCGCTGATTTTCGGTCCTGTCGGACAGAATGCGAAGGGGCGGTTCCGGAAGGAGCCGCCCTTTTTCATTGCCAAATTTGGGCCGATTTCGGGCCGGTTTCGGGCTACTCGATTGCTGCTCGGCTACACCGTCCACGATGCCAACGATTGTTGCGATAAAACGAGGAAAAATCGGCGAATCGAAGGACTTGTCAGGGAACCGCAACAGGCTTTCGGCATTGGACAGTCACCATGTCTCGATACCGATTCATCACCCCGCACCGCACCGGAAAATGGTATCCCGATCTCGACACCGCGCAGCGCCATGCCTGCGAGATCGGCGCCGGATTCCTCGACACCCACACCGGGCGCTTCGTGGCCTATCTGGGCACCAAGTTGCAGATCCGCCGTCCACAGGACTCGGCGGACAACCTTATCCCGGCCTGATTGACACCAGGGTAATCGTCAGGACTTAGGGGCGAGGCCCAGTTGGGCGCTCGCCCAGTCCCACAAGGCATCGACTTCGGCCGCAGCCTTGCCTTCAGGTTCGACCTCGGAAGCCACTTCCCCGCCGCCCGCAGCGCGATGAAACGCTGCGCGTTCACCGAAATGGACGGGTGCCATGCTCAATCCCAGATTCTCGATCTGCGCGCCCGTCTCACTGATCAGTTTCGTCGCACGGGACGGCACTGCATTGAGCACTACGAACGCGGGCTTCTTCGCATAGGCAACCAGTTCCGCCGTCGCTTCCAGAGCATGCAGATCGAATGCCCGCGCGCGGGTCGGGATCAGGATGAGATCTGCCGCCCGCACCGCCTCACGCGATGCCATATCGCCATGCGGAGGGGTATCTATCACGATCAGTTCCGTCCCCTCGCGCTGGGCTTTCAGGATCGTACTGGTCAACCGCGCCGGAGGGCATGTCACCACTTCCGGCAGGAACCCTCCACGCCAGTCCCCCCAGGCCGCCGAAGTCGCCTGCGGGTCCATGTCGATCACGCAACTGCGCCGGGTATCGTAGGCCGCACAAGTGGCGAGATGTACGGCAAGCGTCGTCTTGCCCGAGCCGCCCTTCTGGCTGACAATCGCGATAGTCGGCATATGGTCCGGCTCTCCTGTGATGCCCAGCGAGCCCGTCCGAATCGAAAAGAGGCCAGCGCAGCGACGCTAGCCTCCCCTGAAAGCACCATCCATGTCCAGCGCCGTGCGCTGTCAGCAACCCTATCCGCCCGATTTCGAGGCGAAATAGTCTCGCCGGAAATCTGCGGCGAACGCCGCGAAACGCTGCTGCGCGATGGCGTCACGCATGCCCTGCATCAACTGCTGGTAGAACCAGATGTTGTGCTCGGTCAGCAGGATCGCGCCGAGCATCTCGCCCGCCTTGATCAGGTGGTGCAGATAGGCGCGGCTGTAGGTGCTGCACGTCGGGCAGGCGCAACGCTCGTCGATAGGGCCGGTATCTTCGGCATGGCGGGCATTGCGCATGTTGAGCGGGCCGTTCCAGGTGAAGGCCTGCCCGTTGCGGCCCGAGCGCGTGGGCAGCACGCAGTCGAACATGTCGACCCCGCGCTCCACCGCGCCGACCAGATCGTCGGGCTTGCCCACGCCCATCAGATAACGCGGACGGTCTGCCGGAAGCTGGCCGGGCGCGAACTCCAGCGTCTCGAACATCGCCTGCTGCCCCTCGCCCACGGCAAGGCCGCCGATGGCATAGCCGTCGAAGCCGATCTCGGTCAGGGCGCCGGCAGAGGTCTTGCGCAGGCCTTCGTCCAGCGCGCCCTGCTGGATGCCGAACAGCGCGGCATTCTCGGCGTGCTCGCCGCCCTGATCGAATGCCTCGCGGCTGCGCTTCGCCCAGCGCATCGACATTTCCATCGAGCGGGCGATAACGTCGCGCGGCTGGTCGATCTTGGGACATTCGTCGAAACACATGACGATGTCCGAGCCGAGCAAGCGCTGGATCTCCATCGAGCGCTCGGGGCTGAGCATATGGCGCGAGCCGTCGATGTGGCTGGCGAAAGTCACGCCCTCTTCGGTGATCTTGCGCAGTTCGGACAGGCTCATCACCTGATAGCCGCCGCTGTCCGTCAGGATCGGGCGATCCCAGTTCATGAACTTGTGCAGACCGCCAAGCCGCGCAACGCGCTCGGCACCGGGGCGGAGCATCAGGTGATAGGTGTTGCCAAGGATGATGTCGGCCCCGGCGGCGCGTACCGCCTCGGGCTTCATCGCCTTGACGGTCGCGGCAGTGCCCACCGGCATGAAGGCCGGCGTGCGGATCTCGCCGCGACGCATCTGGATGGTGCCTGTGCGAGCCTTGCCGTCGGTCGCGTGAATCTGGAACTGGAAGCGCGGGTTCATCCGCGCTCCCCTACCGCGTCAGCCGCGCAGGCGCCAGCCCGTCTGGAAGATCCGCCAGATCGCGATCACGCAGATCAGCAGGAATGCCAGGGTCATTCCCAGTGATACCCCGATCGGGAAGTCCGATTGGCCATAGAAGCACCAGCGCAGACCATTGACGAGATAGACCACCGGATTGACCATCGCCACCGTGCGCCAGGGCTGGGGCAGCATGTCGATCGAATAGAACGTGCCGCCCAGGAACGTCAGCGGCATGATGAACAGCACCGGCACGATACCAAGTTTCTCGAAGCTGGTTGCCCAGATGCCGAGAATGAAGCCGAACAGCGAGAAACTGGCCGAGACAAGCAGGATGAAACCAAGCGCATAGAGCGGATGGACGATGGTATAATCGACGAACAGCGTCGCCGTTGTCAGTATGATCGCCGCAAGAATCAGCGACTTGGTTGCCGCCGCGCCAACGAAACCGACCAGCGTCTCGGCCACGCCCACCGGCGCCGAGAGCAGTTCGTAGATCGCCCCGGTGAACTTGGGCATGTAGATGCCGAAGCTGGCATTGGAGGTGCTCTCTCCCAGCAGGGTCAGCAGCAGCAGCCCCGGCACGATGAAGGCACCATAGTTCATCCCGTCCATTCCGGCAGACATGCGCCCGCCAATGGCAGCGCCGAAAACGACGAAATAGAGCACTGTAGTCAGCACCGGCCCCAGAATCGACTGCATGGCGGTGCGCAGCGCGCGCATCACTTCGCGCTTGTAGATCGTCCAGGTGCTGCGGGCGTTGAAGGCGATCATGCCGCTGCTCCTTCGAGAAGATTGACGAAGATTTCCTCGAGACTGGACTCGCGGATGTCGATGGCGGTGTAGTCGATCCCGGCCTGGGCCAGCATTTTGGTGAGTTCGGCGACCTGCGCCTTGCCACCGCCCTGCCCGTCTCCGCCGCGATAGATCAGCACGGTGCCGTCTTCCGAAAGCGTGACCGGCAAATGCGTAACGACAGCCGGCACGTCGGAGACGGCAGCGGCGAGCGTGACATGCGCTTCGGTGCGGCCAAGGCGCTTCATCATCTCGCGCGTCGGCTCGACCATCCGGATCTTGCCGCCCTGAATGATGCCCACCCGGTCGGCCATATCCTCAGCCTCTTCGATGTAGTGCGTGGTCAGGATGATCGTCGTGCCGCGTTCCCGCAGGGCGGCGATCTGCTTCCACATGTCGCGGCGCAGTTCGACATCGACACCGGCAGTCGGCTCGTCGAGGAACAGCAGGTCCGGCTCGTGCGCCAGCGCCTTGGCGATCAGCACGCGGCGCTTCATGCCGCCGGACAGCGCGCGGATCTGTGCGTCCTTCTTGTCCCACAGGCTGAGCGCGCGCAGGATTTCCTCGATCTTGGCGGCATCGGGTGCAAGGCCGAAGAGGCCGCGCGAATAGTTGACCGAGTGCAACACCGTGTCGAACATGTCGGTCGCCAGTTCCTGCGGAACTAGACCGATGCGTGCGCGCAGGCGGCGCCAGTGCTTGTGCATGTCCTCGCCAAAGGCGTGGATCGTGCCGGAAGTCGGGCGCACCAGCCCGCAGACCGCGCCGATCAGCGTGGTCTTGCCCGCACCGTTGGGGCCGAGCAGGGCGAAAATCTCGCCCCGTCGGATTTCGAGGTCGATCCCTGCCAGCGCGGTGAACCCGCCGGCATAGGTCTTGGTCAGACCGCGAATGTCGAGAATAGTGTCCATCGTCCGAGAAATGCTCCCTGCCCCTGAGACGCGCGCCGATATCCTCACGCCTTGCGTGAGCACCGCTGCCTATCTTTCGGGAATCAAAAGACTCGAGTCGCCATATGAATAGAACCGATAGCCGTTCGCGATGGCATGCGCATAGACCTGCTGCATCGTGTCGAGGCCCATCAGCGCGCTGACCAGCATGAACAGCGTCGACTTGGGCAGATGGAAATTCGTCATCAGTCCGTCAATGGCCCGGAAGCGATAACCCGGCGTGATGAAGATCGAGGTATCGCCTTCGAACGGGCGGATAATCCCATCCTCGCCGGTTGCGCTTTCGAGCAGGCGCAGGCTGGTGGTGCCCACGGCAATCAGGCGACCTCCGCTTGCACGCACGGCGTTGAGACGATCCGCCGTCTCTGCATCGATCCGTCCGAATTCGGCGTGCATGCGATGCTCGGTGGTGTCGTCGGCCTTGACCGGCAGGAAAGTGCCTGCACCGACATGAAGCGTCAGCGTCTCGCGTCCGATCCCGGCAGAGTCGAGGCGCTCCATCAGTTCCGGCGTAAAGTGCAGCGCAGCCGTAGGTGCGGCGACAGCCCCCTTCTCGCGCGCGAACATCGTCTGATAATCGCTGGCGTCCGCCTCGTCGGTCGGGCGCTTACCCGCGATGTAAGGCGGCAGCGGCATGCGACCAGCCCGTTCGAGAAGCACTTCGACCGGCTCCTCGCCCCGAAACAGCAGCGTCCAGCTGCCGTCCTCGTGACGTTCCTCGGCGACAGCCTCGACATCGGCGGGAAACGCAATGACATCGCCTGCCTTCAAGCGCTTGGCATTGCGCACGAAGGCGATCCAGCGCCGCAGGTCATGGCGCTTGTGCAGCGTAGCCCCGATCCTGGCCTCACCGCGCATGCCTTCGAGTTGCGCGGGGATGACGCGGGTGTCGTTGAACACCAGCACATCGCCGGGGCGCAGTACATCGGGCAGGTCGTGGACATGACGATCGGCGAAAGGCTCGCCGTTCTGCGCCACGAGGAAACGCGCTGCGTCGCGCGGGCGTGCCGGGCGCAGGGCGATGAGGTCGGTGGGAAGGTCGAAGTCGAACAGGTCTACGCGCATGACAGCGCGCTAGAGCAGCCCGGCGCGCCCGGCAAGGGCACGCCGATACGCAAGGGTCAGTTCGACTTGGACTTGTTGAGATCCGAAGCCGAGATCGAACCCGGAGCAGGCGCGGCAGAGGGCGTTGCCGTCGGCGTGGGCGCAACGACAGGCGGCGCCTTGTTGTCCGACGCCAGCGAGGCCTGCAGGATCTTGGTCGGATCCTTGGGCGGCTCGCCACGGTGGATCGCATCGACATACTGCATACCCGCGATCACGCGACCAAACACGGTGTACTTGTGATCGAGCGCGAAGCGCGGGTAGAACATGATGAAGAACTGGCTGTTCGCGGTATTCGGGTCGTTGGTGCGCGCCATCGCCACGGTGCCGCGCACATGGGGCATCTCGTTGAATTCCGCCGTCAGGTCGGGAAGATCGGAGCCGCCCTGCCCGGTCCCCGTCGGATCGCCGGTCTGCGCCATGAAGCCATCGATCACGCGATGGAAGATCTGGCCGTTGTAGAAGCCCTTTTCCGTGAGCGTCTTGATCCGCTCGACATGATGGGGCGCCCACTGCGGCATCAGGCGGATCGCCACGCGCCCGCCGTCTGAAAGATCGAGCAGCAGCACGTTCTGCGGATCGTGAGAGATATCCATGTCCACCGTCACCGGCAGCTTGGCCTTCTGCATCTCGGTCGCCTCGCTGGCGGCCGCGCTCTCTTCGAGAGCCTTCTTCTTGTCCTTGGCGATAGCGGGCGTAGCGGCGAGCACGAGGCCCATCATCATCGCGGTAACGGGAAGGCGGAAGTTCATCTATCACTCACACTTGGGTCTGCCCTCGGGGCGCGCCAGCGTTAGCCGCCTTGCGCTGTCGAGACAATGAACGAATTACTGGAAGCGCGTTACCTGAGCCGTAACTGTGGCAACACGCGGGCAATGGAAAAATTCGATAGCGTCCTCAATAGTCGCCAAGGAACCCCCGTTCGGCAATCCGCGCCAGCACATCCTCGCGAACGGCAGGACTGACGAAACGGGTGATGTCACCCCGGAACATGGCGATTTCCTTCACCAGCTTGGACGCGATCGGCTGGAGACCGACATCGGCCATCAGGAACACCGTCTCGATCTCGGCATCGAGCTGCTGGTTCATCCCGGCCATCTGGTATTCGTATTCGAAATCGGCGACCGCGCGCAGCCCGCGAACGATCACGCCGGCGTTCTGCGCCCGCGCGAACTTCATCAGCAGCGCGTTGAAGCCCACGACGGTCACGTTATCGAGCCCCAGCGCAGCCACTTCGCGCTCGACCATGGCGATGCGTTCGTCCGGCTGGAAAAGCGGATCCTTCGACGGGTTCGTGGTCACGCCAACGATCAGCCGGTCGACCAGCTTCGCGCCGCGACGGATGATGTCCGCATGGCCCAGCGTGATGGGATCGAAAGTGCCGGGATAGACGCCGACACGCTCTGCGCTGCTCAAGTCAGTGATCCCTTTCCACGATATAGCGCGCCACGGCGCGCAACACGTCGGCCTTTTCGCCGTAGCTCGCCAGATGTCCGATCGCCTGTTCGACAAGCATGCGCGCCTGCTCGCGGGCGCGCTCGGGGCCAAGTAGGGACACGAACGTCTCCTTGCCCTTGCCCGCATCCTTGCCGACGGCCTTGCCCGCCACGTCGGCATCGCCTTCATGGTCGATCAGATCGTCGGCAATCTGGAAAGCGAGGCCGATATCGCGCGCATAGCCGCGCAAGTGCGTGCGGCCTTCCGGCGCGACTTTGCCCAGGACGGCGCCCATCTCGACCGCCGCACCGAGCAGCGCACCGGTCTTGAGCTGTTGCAGCCGCGTGACCGCCTGAAGATCGAACCCGCCCTCTTCTGCAACCAGATCCATCATCTGCCCCCCTGCCATGCCCTGCCAACCGGCAGCATGGGCCAGCGTGCGCACCAGTTCGACCTGCACGAAGGGATCGGGACTGGTCGCCGGGTCGGCGAGAATCTCGAAGGCGAAATCGTGCAGCGAATCGCCCGCCAGCACCGCCGTCGCTTCATCGAAAGCGAGGTGCAGCGTCGGCTTGCCGTGGCGCATGGCATCATCGTCCATGCAGGGCAGATCGTCGTGGATCAGCGAGTAGACATGGATCGATTCGAGAGCGATGCCCGCCCGGATCGCGGGTTCGCGCCCCACGCCGTACATTCCGGCAACGCAAGACACCAACAGCGGACGCAAGCGCTTGCCGCCGCCGATGCAGGCATAGCGCATCGCCTCGACCAGTCTGGCGCGGGCATCCCCCGGCACCGGCAACAGCGCATCGAAGGCGCCGTCGATATCCGCTGCGATCGCCGCGAGCGCCTCTGCCAGTATTGGCTCCGGGCCCGCAGTCCCGTTGATGCTGCTGCCCCCGCTCATGCTGTCAGCGATCCGGCGAATCGAAAGGCTGGGTGCTTACCGGCACGCCATCCGGCCCGGCGACGATGCGCTCGATCCGGGCCTGAGCCGAATCGAGCCGCGCCTGACAATGCTTGCGCAGCGCTTCTCCGCGTTCGTAGAGCGTGATGGAATCCTCCAGCGCGACGTCCCCGCTTTCAAGGCGACGCACAACGTCTTCCAGTGCGCGAAGGGCGTCCTCGAAACTGAGGCTTGCGATGTTTTCGGTCTCTCCGGCCATAGCCTCCTGCAATGGCCGGAGCGCCCCGCGCGGTCAAGGCGCGACCATGCCTCAACCAACAGCGCGATGATTTTCCGCAACCATGCCGCTCCAGCCCTCCAATCGGGCTAGCGCCTGCGCGCGCGTGCCGCTAAGGCGCGGGGCCATGACCCAGATCACTCCAGACGTCGTCGAGGCCCACGGCCTCAACCCCGAGGAATACGAGCGCGTCCTGAATGCGCTTGGCCGCGAGCCCAACCTCGTCGAGCTTGGCATCTTCTCCGTCATGTGGTCCGAGCACTGCTCGTACAAGTCGAGCCGCTTCCACCTCAAGAAGCTGCCGACCAAGGCCTCGTGGGTGATCTGCGGCCCCGGCGAGAACGCGGGCGTGATCGACATCGGTGATGGACAGGCCGCCATCTTCAAGATGGAGAGCCACAACCACCCCAGCTACATCGAGCCCTATCAGGGCGCCGCGACCGGCGTCGGCGGCATCCTGCGCGACGTGTTCACGATGGGCGCGCGCCCGGTCGCCAACATGAACGCGCTGCGCTTCGGCCGCCCCGACCACCCCAAGATGAAGCACCTCGTGCAGGGCGTCGTCGCGGGTATCGGCGGCTACGGCAACTGCGTGGGCGTGCCGACAGTCGGCGGCGAGACCAACTTCCACAAGGCCTATGACGGCAACATCCTCGTCAACGCGATGACCGTGGGCGTGGCCGAGACCGACAAGATCTTCTACTCGGCCGCCACGGGCCTGGGCAATCCGATCGTCTACGTCGGCTCGAAGACCGGCCGCGACGGCATTCACGGCGCCACCATGGCCTCGGCCGACTTCGGCGACGATATCGACCAGAAGCGCCCGACCGTGCAGGTTGGCGATCCCTTCGTCGAAAAGCTGCTGATCGAGGCCTGCCTCGAACTGATGGCGACCGACGCCATCGTCGCCATTCAGGACATGGGTGCTGCGGGCCTCACCTCCTCGTCGGTCGAAATGGCCAGCAAGGGCGGCGCGGGCATCCGCCTCAACATGAACGCCGTGCCCTGCCGCGAAGAGGGCATGACGCCCTACGAGATGATGCTGAGCGAAAGCCAGGAGCGCATGCTCATGGTGCTCAAGCCCGGCAAGGAGGCGATGGCGCAGGCGATCTTCTCCAAGTGGGAACTCGATTTTGCGGTGATCGGCGAAGTGACCGACACCGGCCACATGGTCCTCGAATTCGACGGCGAAGTGGTCTGCGATATTCCGCTCGGTCCGCTGGCCGACGACGCACCGGAATACGAGCGTCCCTATATCAGCCGCGAGGAATACAAGGTCTGGGCGCAGGTTCCGGCTCTGGGTGAAATCCCCGAGACCACCGATGTCGCTGCCGACCTGCTAACGCTGATCGGTTCCGCCGACCTCGCCTCGCGCCGCTGGATCTTCGAACAGTACGACAGCCAGGTCGGCGCCGACACCATGCAGAAGTCGGGCGGCGATGCCGCCGTCGTGCGCATCCACGGCACCCAGAAGGCGCTGGCGATCAGCACCGACTGTTCGCCGCGCTACTGCTATGCCGACCCCTACGAAGGCGGCAAGCAGGCGGTGGCCGAGACCTATCGCAACATCTGCGCGGTGGGCGGCCTGCCGATGGCGATCACCAACTGCCTGAACTTCGCCAACCCGCAGCGCCCCGAGATCATGGCGCAGATCGTCGGCTGCCTTGGCGGCATGGCCGAGGCGTGCCGCGCGCTCGACTATCCGATCGTCTCGGGCAACGTCTCGCTCTACAACGAATCGAAGGCGACAGGCGGCGGTTCGGCGATCCTGCCCACGCCCGCCATCGGCGGCGTCGGTCTGCTGGCTGACCATGACAAGATGGCGACCATCGCCTTCAAGAACGAAGGCGATGGCATCTTCCTGATCGGCGCCCCCAAGGGCCGTCTCGGCACCCACCTCGGCCAGTCGCTGTGGCTGCGCGAGGTCCAGGGCCGTGAAGCGGGCGAAGCGCCCAAGGTCGACCTCGGCGACGAGCGCGACCACGGCGAAATCGTGCGCGGCTGGGTCCGCCGCGACAAGGTTACGGCGGTGCATGACATTTCGGACGGCGGTCTGGTGGTTGCGCTGGCCGAGATGGCGCTTTCGGGCAACATCGGCTGCACCCTCGACGTCGAACTGACGACGCCGGGCGATGCCTTCGGTGAAGATCAGGGCCGCTACCTCGCGACCGCACCTGCCGGAACGCACCTCGACGGCGCCGTACGCATCGGCACCGTGGGCGGCACCAGCGTCGTCGGCGTCGAACTGACGGCACTGCGCGAAGCCAACGAAGCCTTCTTCCGCGACTGGATGGACGCTTAAGATTGAAGGGTAAACGCAGGGGAGCAATGCTCCCCTGCACCCCTATCTCCCGACGCGATCGGGGCGCCAAGCGGCCAATGCCGCTGATAAATGCAATCTTCCTGTGTCCGGGGCACGCAGTGCCCGAGCCTCTCGCTCTACGATAGAGCCGGAAGACGTAACGGGGTCCGGGGCCCATGGCCCCGGAATCACCCTTGAAACTTCAAATCGAAATCAGCCCCGCACCCACTTGCTCTCGGGGATACCCAGCAAGCGCAGCACGCTGGTCAGATCACCCCGGTCGATCCAGCCGTTAGACGCCGCGCGAGCCTTGGGCTTGGCGTGATAGGCGATCCCGTAGGTCGCCTCTTCCAGCATCGGGATGTCGTTGGCGCCATCGCCGGTCGCAAGGCAGGTCGCGTTCTCGCCCATCTGCGCCATTTCGGACAGCAGCGTTGCCTTCTTCACCGAACTGTCGACGATCGGCCCGGCAAGGCCGCCGGTCAGCTTTCCGTCCGCAACTTCGAGACGATTGCCGACGACATGCTCGAACCCGAGATCCTCTGCCACCGGATCGGCGAAGTGGTGGAAGCCGCCGGTCACGAGAACCGTCCGGCAGCCCAGCGACTTCAGCGTCGCCACCAGAGTCTTGGCGCCCGGCATCGGGCGGATACGCTCGGCAAGACACTGGTCGATGGCGCTTTCGGAGAGGCCCGACAGCAGACCGACGCGTTCGCGCAGGGCCGATTCGAAATCGAGTTCGCCCTGCATCGCGCGCTCGGTAATCTCGGCGATATGATCCTTCAGACCCGCAAAATCGCCCAGTTCATCGATGCACTCCTGCCCGATCATGGTCGAATCCATGTCCGAGATGAACAGCGCGGGCACGATTGGCTCCTCGCTCGTCACCAGCCCATCGGTCACGCCGAAATGCGCATCGAGCGCGGCACGCAGAGCCACGGCATCCTCGTCCGGCGAATCTATCTGCATCGTTGACCCACAGAAATCGAGCATCGTGGCATCGGCGATACGCACGCCGTCCGACGCCATCTGCGCCCTTGCCGCATCGAGACTGGTCGAAAGATGATCCGGTTCTGCTATCAGGCGGGCAATGAGCACTGCGAAATTCCTTGATGCGCCATACGATATGTCAGCCGGAGACCGGCCACCGCTGGCGCTCATCGCAGGGCCGACCGCCAGCGGCAAGAGCGATTGTGCCGTCGCGCTGGCGCAGGAACTGGAGCGACGCGGACGGCGAGCGGTGATCGTCAATGCCGACAGCTCGCAAGTCTATGCCGATCTCGAAGCACTGAGCGCCCGCCCTTCGGCAGACGAGATGGGTGGCATCGAACACCGCCTGTTCGGCACCTGGGACGGCACACAAAGCTGCTCCGCCGCCGACTGGGCCCGCGTCGCGGCGCAGACGATCCACGATCTGCACGCCGAAGGTGCTGTCCCGGTACTGGTGGGGGGAACCGGCCTTTATATCCGCACGCTGCTGGATGGCATCGCCCCGGTGCCGGCTATCGACCCCGCAATCCGCGATGCAGTGCGCGCCATGCCCGTCGAAGCAGCCCATGCCGCGCTGTCTCAGGAAGACCCCGAACGCGCCGCGCGCCTTTCTCCCACCGACACCACCCGCGTGGCCCGCGCTCTCGAAGTCGTGCGTTCCACCGGACACTCGCTGGCCTACTGGCAAACCCAGGCCCATGGCGGCATCGGCGGCAACGTATCTGTTCACGCCGCGATCCTGCTGCCCGAGCGCGCCGCTCTCTACGACCGCTGCGACCGCCGCTTTACCCGCATGATCGAGCGCGGCGCACTGCGAGAGGTCGAACAGTTGCTGACGCGCAAGCTCGATCCCGATCTCCCGGTAATGCGCGCGATCGGCGTACCGGAGCTGGCCAACCACCTTCGCGGCGAAATCTCGCTGGAAGATGCCTGCGCTGCAGCATCGCAGGCGACCCGCCGCTACGCCAAGCGCCAGTTCACCTGGCTGCGCAACCAGCCCCCGGAATCTTGGCGAAGAATCGCGTTTGAAAATTTCGATCCAGATAGCGTAACAGCAACTTTATTTCATTCCTTAGGGTTGACGTAACATTTCACGTCACCTACAGGCGCCCCTTACCTGCAAATGGAAGTATGCAGGGGGAGAGAGGAAGACCCGGCACGTCGCCAACGTCGTGTCGGGTCGACTCGAGGACAGCAAGCGCTGTCAAAAAACCAAGGCATTTCGTCGGCATGAGAGCCGCAATGCAGCATGAAGGAACGAGTCGTGAGTGAAGAGCGCAGTGGCGCCAACATCCTGGTCGAAAGCCTGATCCGTCAGGGCGTCGAAGTCGTTTTCGGGTATCCGGGCGGCGCGGTACTTCCGATCTACGATGCCCTATTCGGGGTGGAGCGACTACGCCACATTCTCGTCCGTCACGAAGCCGGCGCGGCCCACGCTGCCGAAGGCTATGCGCGTTCCACCGGCAAGCCGGGCGTCGTGCTCGTCACCTCCGGTCCCGGCGCGACCAACGCCCTCACCGGCATTGCCGACGCCTACATGGATTCGATTCCGCTCGTCGTCATCACCGGGCAGGTTCCGACCGCCCTGATCGGCTCCGACGCGTTTCAGGAAGCCGACACCATCGGCCTTTCGCGCCACTGCACCAAGCATAACTACTTGGTGAAAGACCCGCGCGAACTGGCTGCCGTCATCGACGAGGCGTTCCAGATCGCGACGACCGGTCGCCCCGGCCCGGTGCTGATCGACATTCCCAAGGACGTCCAGATCGCCATGGCGCCCTGGGACGACGCGCCCATTCAGCGCCGCCAGCGCTACGACCCGCGCACCGTCGGCCTGCCCGAGGAAATCTCCGAAGCGGTCGAGATGATTGCGGCGGCCAGGGCGCCCGTGTTCTACACCGGCGGCGGCATCATCAATTCCGGCCCGCGCGCCACCGAACTGCTGCGTAAGTTCCAGGAGACCATCGGCGCGCCCGTCACCTCGACCCTGATGGGTCTGGGCGCGTTCCCGGCGGACCATCCCGACTGGCTGGGCATGCTGGGCATGCACGGCACCTATGAGGCCAATCTGGCCATGAACCAGGCCGACCTCATCATCTGCCTCGGCGCGCGCTTCGACGATCGCGTCACGGGCCGTCTTGACGCCTTTGCGCCCAACTCGAAGAAGATCCACGTCGACATCGACCGGGCCTCGATCAACAAGACCGTGCGCGTCGACCTGCCGATCATCGGCGACTGCGCGACCGTGATGGAGCAGATCCTCGACGCGTGGGGCAGCCGCAAGGCCAACGACCTCACCGCGTGGAAGGCTCGCGTCGAGACCTGGCGCGAGAAGAAGAGCCTCTCGTTCCCGCTGTCCGACAAGGCGATCATGCCGCAGCTGGCGATCGAGCGCCTGTTCGAGCTGACCAGGGACAAGGCCCCGATCATCTCCACCGAAGTCGGCCAGCACCAGATGTGGGCGGCGCAGCACTTCCACTTCTATGGTCCGAACAAGTGGCTGACCTCGGGAGGTCTTGGCACCATGGGCTATGGCCTGCCTGCCGCCATCGGCGCGCAGGTCGGCAATCCCGATGCGCTGGTGATCGACATTGCCGGTGACGCCTCGATCCAGATGAACATTCAGGAGATGGGCACCGCCACGCAGTATCGCCTGCCGGTGAAGATCTTCATCCTCAACAACGAGTGGATGGGCATGGTGCGCCAGTGGCAGGAACTCACGTACGAGAGCCGCTATTCGCAGTCCTATTCCGACAGCCTTCCCGATTTCGTGAAGCTGGCGGCGGCCTATGGCTGGAAGGGCATCCGCATCGAGAACGAAAGCGAACTCGACGCCGGTATCCAGGCCATGATCGACTATCCCGGCCCGGTGATCGTCGACTGCCTCGTCGCCAAGGAATCCAACTGCTTCCCGATGATCCCCTCTGGCGCCTCGCATACCGAGATGATCCTCTATGGCGATCATGTCGCAGGCACCATGGACGACGCCGCCAAGGCCCTCGTCTGAGCGGCACGGCAAGCAGATCAGAGACATAACGCTATGCACATTCATCCCGAAGCAGACGAACGCCACGTCCTGACCGTCACGGTCGATAACGAGGCGGGCATTCTGGCCAAGATCGCCGGTCTGTTCACCGCGCGCGGCTACAACATCGACAGCCTGACCGTGGCCGACATCACCGAGAACCACGCGGTGAGCCGGATCACCATCGTCACCCATGGTCCGCCGAGCCAGATCGACCAGATCCACGCCCAGCTCGAACGCCTCGTGCCCGTCCACAAGGTGGTGGACCTGACCGAGATGGGGCCGCACGTCGCGCGCGAACTGGCGCTGATCAAGGTGGCAGGCCTTGGCGAGAAGCGCGTCGAGGCGCTGCGCCTGGCCGATATCTTCCGCGCCAAGGCGGTCGATACCACGACCGAGAGCTTCATCTTCGAGCTGACCGGCGCACCCGACAAGATCGACACCTTCGTCACGCTGATGCGCGACCTTGGGCTTGTCGAAGTGGGCCGCACCGGCATCGTCGCGATGATCCGCGGCGCCCAAGGGGCTTAGACCGGGCAGCTAAAACCAAACTCTTTTGAATTGGCGCCGCACCAGCAGCGCCCGAACGACAGCGGGCCCGGCCCTGACCGGGACACAGGAAGGACAGAACCAATGAAGGTCTATTACGACGCCGATTGCGATATCAACCTGATCGCAGGCAAGAAGATCGCCATCGTCGGCTACGGCAGCCAGGGCCACGCCCACGCGCAGAACCTGCGCGATTCGGGTGTCAAGGAAGTCGCCATCGCGCTTCGCGAAGGTTCGGCTTCGGCGAAGAAGGCCGAAGGCGCGGGCTTCAAGGTGATGAACAACAAGGACGCCGCCGCATGGGCCGACGTTCTCATGATCCTCGCGCCCGACGAGCATCAGGCCGCGATCTACGCTGCCGACATCCATGAGAACCTGCGCCCCGGCGCCGCGCTCGCCTTCGCGCACGGCCTCAACGTCCACTTCGGCCTTATCGAGCCGCGCGCCGACGTCGACGTCATCATGATCGCCCCCAAGGGTCCGGGCCACACCGTGCGCGGCGAATACCAGCGTGGCGGCGGCGTGCCCTGCCTCGTCGCGATCCATCAGGATGCCAGCGGCAACGCCCACGACATCGCACTTGCCTACGCTTCGGGCGTCGGCGGCGGCCGTTCGGGCATCATCGAGACCAACTTCCGCGAGGAATGCGAAACCGACCTGTTCGGTGAGCAGGCCGTGCTCTGCGGCGGCACCACCGCACTGGTCCAGGCCGGTTTCGAGACGCTGGTGGAAGCCGGTTACGCCCCCGAGATGGCCTACTTCGAGTGCCTTCACGAGCTGAAGCTGATCGTCGACCTGATGTATGAAGGCGGCATCGCCAACATGCGCTACTCGATCTCGAACACCGCCGAATACGGCGACATCAAGACCGGTCCGCGCATCATCACCGAAGAGACCAAGAAGGAAATGAAGCGCGTTCTGGAAGACATCCAGTCGGGCCGCTTCGTGAAGGACTTCGTGCTCGACAACCGCGCCGGTCAGCCCGAGCTGAAGGCCTCGCGCATCGCCGCCAAGCGTCACCCGATCGAAGAGACCGGCTCGAAGCTGCGCGCGATGATGCCGTGGATCGGTGCCAACGCTCTGGTCGACAAGACCAAAAACTGAGCAGGAAAATGATGCAGTGACACGCTGTTGTCACTTGTGCATTTGACGAATTGAAGGAGACGGCGCAGGACTTGCGTCGTCTCCTTTTTCGTTTTTCAGGGAACGTTCGTCTTATGCGCAAAGCCCCCCTTCTCGGCACCGCCGCTCTGGCACTCGCCGCGCTTGCCGCCACGCCTCTCCTTGCCCAGCAGGACGGCGATCATGCCGGTCATCGTGGCGGCGGCATGATGGCAGAACCCCTCCACGGCGCAGGCACCCCTGCTGACGTCAAGGCGGGCACTTACGCCGTTGAGCCCAGCCACACGCAGGTCGCCTTCAGCGTTTCGCACATGGGCATCTCGCCGTTCGCCGGCACGTTCTCGGGCGCCAGCGGCTCGATGCAGCTCGACCCGGCGGACCTGTCGAAGACCAAGCTCACCGTCACCATCCCGACGGCCAGCGTGCAGACCACCAGCGCCAAGTTGACGGAGGAACTCAACAGCGCCGACTGGCTCGATTCGGGCAAGTTCCCGACCGCCACCTTCGTCGCCACCTCGGTCAAGCCGATGGGTGACAGCATGGCGATGATCGAAGGCTCGCTGACGCTGCACGGCGTGACCAAGCCGGTGATGATCGGTGCGCGCTTCTTCGGCGCCGCGCAGAACCCGATGAGCAAGAAGGACTCGATCGGCTTCCTGGGCCGCATGGTGATACACCGCTCGGAATTCGGCGTGACCAAGTACGTGCCGCTCGTCTCCGATGAGACGGTGCTGGTCATCAACGCCGCGTTTGAAAAGCAGTAAGTCCTGATCGCCGCCGTTCGGGATGCTCTCGAACGGCGGCACTTTCCATGACCACGCAACCGGGGGGATGCGACTACACATGAGCGATGAATTTCCGATCGAACGGCAGGAAGGCGTCAACCGCGTCGAGGCGTTTTCCGATGGCGTGCTGGCGATCATCGTCACGATCATGGTGCTGGAACTGAAAGTTCCGCATCAGGAAAGCATTACGGCGCTGCTGGAACTGTGGCCGGTCTTCCTCGCCTATGTGCTCAGCTACGCCTACGTGGCGATCTACTGGGTGAACCACCATCGCCTGTTCGGCCTCGCCCGCAAGGTGACAGGCGGGCTGCTGTGGTCGAACATGGCGCTACTCTTCACGCTCTCGCTGATCCCGTTCACCACGGCCTACCTTGGCGAGCATCATTTCGAGCGGGACGCCGCCGTGCTTTATCTTGCCAGCCTGATGCTGGCCGCCCTCGCCTATGTCGTGCTGCAAAGGCAGATCAAGCAGACCGGCGCGCGCGATACGGCTGCACGGCACTATCACCATGCCACGATGCGCAAGGGGCTTGCCGCTGCCATGGTCTACTTCGCAGGCATTCCGCTCAGCTTCGTCTCTGCGTGGCTGGGGGTGGCTTGTGCTGCGCTTGTGGCGGTGTTCTGGATGCTGCCGTGGAGTCCGCTGGACGCGCTGTTCTCCGACCGCTCCGCAAGGAAATAACGCGCAAGGGCACCCGAATATCCTTTACATTGCCGGAAAGCCTGCCCATAGGCTCCGGCATGACTATCCAGCTCGGCCTTATCCTGCGACTTACCCGCCCTTGGGCGTGAGGTGACGCGTCGGCCTGCGACGCGCCAAGGCGCTCAAGGGGACCGAACCACCTGACAGGATTAGCGTTTTACCCGAGTGAGATTACCCCCGATGACGATGCTGAAAGACCCTTCGGTCAAGTACCGCCCCTTCCCGCAGATCGACCTGCCGGACCGCAAGTGGCCCTCTGCGGTCATCACCAAGGCGCCGCGCTGGCTCTCCACCGATCTGCGTGATGGCAACCAGGCGCTGATCGACCCGATGGGTGCGGAAAAGAAGAACCGCTTCTTCGACCTGCTTGTGAAGGTCGGCCTCAAGGAGATCGAGGTCGGTTTCCCGAGCGCCGGCGCGACCGAGTTCGACTTCATTCGCGGGCTGGTCGACAACAACCGTATCCCCGAAGACGTGTTGGTCCAGGTGCTGACCCAGTCGCGCGAAGACCTCATCACCCGCTCGTTCGAGAGCCTGGCAGGCGTGCACGCCGCGATCGTCCATCTCTACAACGCCGTCTCGCCGCTGTGGCGCCAGGTGGTGTTCGGGATGGAAAAGCCCGAGATCAAGCAGATCGCCGTCAACGGCGCCAAGGTCATGCGCGATCAGGCCGCGAAGTATCCGCAGACCGACTGGCATTTCCAGTATTCGCCCGAGACGTTCTCGACCGCCGAACTCGATTTCTCGATCGAGTGCTGCGCAGCCGTGATGGACGTGTTCCAGCCGACGCCGGAAAAGCCGATCATCCTCAATCTGCCCGCGACGGTCGAGGCTGCGACGCCCAACGTCTATGCCGATCAGATCGAGTATTTCTGCCGCCATCTGCCGAACCGGGAATCGGCGGTGATCAGCCTGCACACCCACAACGATCGCGGCACCGGCGTCGCGGCGGCGGAACTGGGCCTGATGGCCGGGGCAGACCGCGTCGAAGGCTGCCTGTTCGGCAATGGTGAGCGTACCGGCAACTGTTGCCTGGTGACGGTTGGCCTCAACATGTACACGCAGGGCGTCGATCCCGAACTGGACTTCTCGGACATCGACGAGGTGATCCAGACGGTCGAATACTGCAATCAACTGAAGGTTGCCGAGCGTCATCCCTACGGCGGCGAACTGGTGTTCACCGCCTTCTCCGGCTCGCATCAGGACGCGATCAAGAAGGGCTTCGCCGCGCAGGAAACGCGCAACGACGAACTCTGGGCCGTGCCTTACCTGCCGATCGATCCCGCTGATCTGGGCCGCAGCTACGAGGCGGTGATCCGCGTCAACTCGCAGTCCGGCAAGGGCGGTTTCGCCTGGGTGATCGAGCAGGATCAGGGCCTCAAGCTGCCCAAGCGCATGCAGGCGCACTTCTCGCGCCACGTGCAGGATCTCGCCGACGAACTGGGCCGCGAATTGCAGGCAGGCGATATCTGGGAGGTGTTCCGCAAGGCCTATCGCCTCGACGATCCGCAGCGCTTCAAGCTCATCAACTGGGATGAAGCCCGCGCCGCCGACGGCAGCCGCGTGTTTGCAGGCACCATCGGCGTCGACGGGCAGGAACAGTCGGTCTCGGGACGCGGCAAGGGCCTGATCTCCTCGGTAACGGCAACGCTGGCGGAGAGCTTCGGCATCCACATCGACGTGCGCGACTATGCCGAGCATTCGATGGGCAAGAACTCGGACGCCAATGCGGCCGCCTATGTCGAGTGCGTCACGCCCTCGGGCCAGGTGATCTGGGGCGTGGGCATCGACGAGGACGTCGCTACCGCCAGCGTCCGCGCCGTGCTGAGCGCCGCCAACGCGGTGATCGCCGAGGCCTGATTTCCAATACGGTTCCATGTGGAAGGCCCGTTCGTGCAACAGCGCGGACGGGCCTTTTTACGTATACGTCAACCATACTCGACAGCCCGCTCGGCCCGCGCTAGAAGGGATTTAATCGAACGATTAAAAAAGGTCAGAGGATGCCCCTTCCCGCCCGTCTGGCGAACCTGCGCCTGCCCGTGATCGGTGCGCCGCTGTTCATTGTTTCCGGTCCCGATCTGGTGATCGCGCAAGTCCGCGCCGGGATCGTCGGCAGTTTTCCAGCGCTCAACGCCCGCCCTGCCAGCCAGCTCGATGAGTGGCTTTGCCGGATCGAGGAAGAAACACAGGGCTGCGCCGCGCCGTTTGCGGTCAATCTGATCGTCCATCGCTCCAACAACCGGCTGGAGGAAGACCTTGCGCTGCTGGAACGCCACAAGGTGCCGTTGGTCATCACCTCCCTCGGCGCCAATCCCGAGATCAACGCCGCTGTCCACGGCTGGGGCGGCGTGGTGCTGCACGATGTGATCGACGATCGCTTCGCCCGCAAGGCTGTGGAGAAAGGTGCCGACGGCCTGATCGCGGTCGCCGCAGGGGCCGGCGGTCATGCCGGGCGCCAGAGTCCGTTCGCGCTGGTGCAGGAAATCCGCCAGTGGTTCGACGGACCGCTGGCCCTGTCAGGCGCCATCGCCAACGGGCGCGCCGTGCTCGCCGCCAGGGCACTGGGGGCCGACTTCGCCTATATCGGCAGTCCGTGGATCGCCACACATGAGGCACAGGCGAGCGAGGCCTACAAACAGGCTATCGTCGAGGGACGCGCTGCGGACATCGTGAACTCCAGTCTCTTCACCGGCGTCCACGGCAATTATCTTCGGCCCTCAATCCTTGCCGCAGGACTAGATCCCGACAACCTTCCCGAAGGCAACGTCGCGCAAATGGACTTCGGCTCGGGCGGCAATACCGCTGCAAAGGCCTGGAAAGACATCTGGGGCGCGGGACAGGGTATTGGCGCCATCGATGGCGTCACTCCTGCTGCTGAGTGGGTGGAGCGCCTGGAAGCGGAATATCAGTCTGCCCGCAACGCTCTGATCGGCATGGCCTGAGGAACAAACGAAACCAGCGGATCGGCCTGCGGCCATTCGGTTGCCGACCATAGCATATCCACCATTGCGTCCAGATCGGCAAAGGCAGCGCCCCCCGGAAGCCTGTCATGCCGGTTCAGCCGCAAGCTGCGCCGCTCATGTGTCAACAGATACCGCCTCAGCGCGCGCTGCAAAAGATCGATACGCATCCGCAAAGCGACATCCGCACGTTCAGGATCGCGACGACGCGATATCGCCCACTGCGCCTCGATCTGTCCGACACGTTCGGTGACCAGCTGCGTATAACTGCGGTGTGGCCCCCGATGAAGCGGCAACCCCGAACGCAGCGCAGCCTGCTCATGACAGGGCAGCAACAATCCGTTGCGACGGAAGTCTTCGAACCGCATCCGATGCCCTTCCATCGTCGCGAACATGGGACCGAACACCGTGCGATTGAGAAGTTGCCGTGGCAGGAGGTGGTGCCGCTGCAAACCTGCATCGAAATCCGGTCGCCCACGACAATTGACCGAACGAAACGGCAGATGCGTGCGCGAAACTATGGAGCCCACGCCTGTCAGTTCTCGCGCCAGGCCCAGATCTGATTGGCGAAATGGGAAGGCTCCAGATGCAACGTGGCGCCCTCGATCTCGATCCGTCGGGGCTGTTGCAGGCGGCCTTCCCGCACCAGAAGATCGATAACACGCACCGCCAGCTTGATCCCTGCTGATGCAGGCTCCCCCTCACGTCCCTGAAGCTGCAACTCCTGCCCTGTGAAATGCGCCAGCCCACGGCTTGCGACACTGCCATCGGATGCCACTGCAATCGCCGTCAGCCCCAATACCGGAAACGCACCGCCTCCCAGCCAGTTCATGACGATACGAGCGAAATAGCTTGGATCCATCAGTGTTCCTGCCGGCCCCCAGCCCACCGCAACAACGGGCAGCCGCAAGGCCAGGTCTGCCGCGAGCCCCAGCATCGCCCGAAGGATGGGCAACAATGTCGCACCCGATGCAATATGGGGCCCCGGCCCCAGCACCAGACATTCGGTGGTGCCCGGTACATTGCCAGCAGCGAATCCGAGCCGGAAAGCAGCATCGGCGACGTCGACGCCATTTCCGGGAAGCAGCCCGGACAGATCGAAGGTCAATCCGCTGGCCAGCAGTTCCACCCACCCCCCGTCCTGCGCGCGATGCGAGACGCGCGCGACGACCTGACCAACCGCCTCATCGTCCAGAAAGTCTTCCAGCGCATCGGCATCCGGGCGCTGACCCTCTGAAAAATGCAACGTGACAACACCGCGCCCCGTACGCCCGGCATCGCCAGAAGAGGTTGCAGCAAGATCAGCTGTTGTTGGCTCGTCCAGAATGTCGCTCCCTCCTCCGCCAGCTCCAATAGGCCCTAAATCAGCACTCCCGTCGAGTCCCGTAGATGGTAAACCCAATACAAAGCTTGCGTGCTTGGCGACAGGGGCAGAACTGGTCTAACCGCGTACTTATGGCATCGCGATCTACATCCGCCGTTTTCGGCGTCGAACGCTCTCTTTCCAGCAAGGCATGGCGCTGGCGGGGCGGCAACATGGACCTCAGCGACGGCCCTGCCGGGCTGAACGACGATATCGTCACCCAGCTCCTGCTCTCGCGCGGTGTTCCGCGCGAGGATATCGAGCGGCACCGTAATCCGACGCTCAATGCCTTTCTGCCCGACCCCTCGCACTTTCGCGACATGGATACGGCCGCAGAACGATTGGCAAAGGCGGTCGTCTCCGGTGAAACGATCACAGTCTATGGCGACTATGACGTCGACGGCGCCACCAGCGCAGCGCTGCTGATCCTGTTCCTTCGCGAGTTGGGCATCGATGCGCGGTACTATATCCCTGATCGCCTGCTTGAAGGGTACGGCCCTTCCGGCGAAGCGCTGGTAAAGATCGCCGGCGAAGGCTCTAGCCTGATCGTCACCGTGGACTGCGGCGCCATGGCGCACGAGGCGCTGGAGATGGCCCACGAGGCAAAAGTCGATGTCATCGTGGTCGACCATCACAAATGCTCACCGCAGCTCCCCCGTGCCGCTGCGCTGGTCAATCCGAACCGGCTGGACGAAAGCGACCTCGGCGCCGAGCACGGCCACCTTGCAGCGGTGGGGGTCGCCTTCCTGCTTGTCATTGCGACCCGGCGAGCGCTGGAACGACAGGGCTATTTCGGGACGCGTCGCAAGCCCAATCCGAAAGTCCTGCTGGACCTCGTTGCTCTGGGCACCGTCGCGGACGTCGCGTCACTGCATGGCCTGAACCGCGCTCTGGTCGCCGAGGGGCTGAAGATCATGGCCGGACGCCGCAACATCGGCATGTCCGCGCTGATCGATGCAAGCCGTCTCAATCGCGCACCGACCTGTTCCGACCTCGGCTTCGCACTTGGCCCGCGCATCAATGCGGGCGGACGCGTGGGCGAATCGACACTGGGCGTGCGCCTGCTGACCACCACGGACGCCGAGGAAGCGCGCGACATCGCCGCACAGCTTTCCCGCCTCAACGACGAGCGCCGGGCTATCGAGCAGGCCGTACAGGAAGCGGCCGAGATGCAGCTTGCTGCGCAGCATAACCGCGCGGTCATCGTCGTATCCGGAGCGGGCTGGCACCCCGGCGTGATCGGCATTGTCGCCGGACGCATCAAGGAGAAGACCGGTAAACCCACGCTGGTCCTTGCCATGGATGCGGACGAGGCGGGCAACGGCAAAGGATCGGGCCGCTCGATCGCCGGCGTGGACCTTGGCGCGGCGATCATTGCCGCACGCGAGGCCGGACTGCTGATTGCAGGCGGAGGCCACGCCATGGCCGCAGGTCTGACCGTTGCCCCGGACAAACTGGACGCACTGTCGGAATGGCTCGACGAACGACTGACGGGCGATGTGGCGCGGGCCTCTGCCAGCCAGATCGTATCACTCGATCTCGCGCTGGCGCCCGGCGGCCTTACCCCTTCGCTGGTGGAGACGCTGGAGAGCGCTGGCCCCTACGGCATGGGCTGGCCCGGCCCGCGTGTCGCTGTCGGCCCTGTGCGGATCGTGAAGGCAGACGTGGTCGGGGCCGACCACTTGCGCCTGATCGTCAGCGGACAGGACGGCTCCCGCTTCAAGGCGATGGCTTTCCGCGCTGCTGAAAGCGACATGGGACAGGCCCTGCTTCATGCAGCACAGGGCCGCCGCCTGTGGCTCGCAGGACGGGCGAAGATCGATGACTGGGGCAGCCGCCCCGCCGCCGAACTGCACCTCGACGACGCCGCCTTTCTGGACTGAATCTGCTTTTTTTCGCCTCGGTTAAATTATTTGAACATCGGGGGTTGACCACCTGCCAGACCACCGGTAGAGGGCCGGTCCTGCCTCCGGCGCAGCACGGAATGGCCCCATCGTCTAGCGGTCTAGGACGTCGCCCTTTCACGGCGAAAACACGGGTTCGAGTCCCGTTGGGGTCACCATCCGGCACTGCGCCGGGAGGCAGTTAAATGGCTTAACGGCCCCTTCGTCTAGCGGTTAGGACGCGGCCCTCTCACGGCTGAAACACGAGTTCGATTCTCGTAGGGGTCACCATTTTCTTTCGCTGTATCCGGAAGATCAAATCTTCCTTTCGCGAAACCCTTCATCCAACATGACGGTCTGTTTCTCAAGCTTGCATCCGTGTGGTATGAGCCCGCGCTGAGCTTTGCCAGCGGCAGGGAGACCTCCAGCAAATCCACAGGACGGTGGAAAGCCCGCCTGAACGAATCAGGGATTCGATTCGGCCAGCGGCAGCGTGATGCTCGCCACGATCCCGCCCCCCTCGCGATTTTCCAGCGACACCTCACCCCCCAGAAGCCGCGCCTGCGCCCGCGCGATCGCAAGTCCCAAGCCCGTGCCGCCAGTCAGGCGGGAGCGGCTCTGCTCGGCGCGCGCGAAGGGCTCGAACATGCGTTCGATCTGATCGGGCGCGATACCCGGCCCCTCGTCGCTGACCTGGATTTCCAGGACGCTCTGCGCCGTGTGGCAGTCGATTCTGGCGAAGCCGCCGTACTTGACCGCGTTCTCCAGCAGATTGCCGACACATCGGGCCAGCGCGTCAGGACGGGTGCGCAGCACCAGACCGCTCGTCTTCCCAAGATCGACATCCGCGCCCATGTCCACCGCGTCGGCGACGATACTGGCCAGCAGCGAGTCGATATCGACCATCGACCATGGCTCCTCGCTGCGTTCGCTGCGCGCCAGCATCAGGCCTTCGCGCACAATCGCCTGCATCATTGCCACATCGGCCTCCAGACGCGCCCGCACGACCGGGTCTTCCACATCATCCAGCCGCAACTGCATGCGGGTAAGCGGCGTCTGGAGATCGTGGCTGATCGCCGCCAGCATCGCAGTGCGCTGGCGGTGTCCCTCGCTGACGCGATGCTGCATCAGGTTGAAAGTCGCGATCGCGGTACGCACTTCCAGCGGCCCTGCCTCGGGCAGTGGCGACGGCTCGGCATTGACCGAAAACGCCTCGGTCGCGCGGGTCAGCTGGCGCAGCGGCTTGATCGTCAGCAACGTCACCAGCGTCACCAGCGAGGCGCTGAGCACGATCACGATGCCCAGCAGGATCGGGTCGATCAGATCCTGACGGCGGCTGAGATATTCGGGCAGGCCGATCGTCAGCAAACGACGCTTGCCGTGAGGATCGACAAAGCGGATCAGCCAGCAGTCGGGCACCGATCCCCAGCCCTGCGATCCGCCGGGCTGATCGTCGGACTGCCCCGCCGGAAAGCAATAGCTGCGCGGCATCACCTCGCCGACGGCCCACGCATCGGTGCCCAGCGAGGCCTGCAAAAGTGCAGTAATGGCCTTGTCCGGCTGCATGGCGTGGCCATCCGGCATGACCAGACGAACATGGCGGACAAGCCCCGATTGCAACAACTGTTCGGTTTGCGCCGGCGCCACGCCGAGCCGTTCGCGAATATCATGGGTATTGCTGGCAACGCTCTCCATCCGCAGGCGCGTGATCTTGATCCGATGGGCCTGCTCTGCCAGCGTCAGCGAGAGGCCCGCCACCAGCGCGACGACGACTGTCAGCAACACCGCCAGTCGGCCCGCCAGCGAGGACCAGATCCATCGCAGCGGTCGCGCGATACGCGTCATTCGAAACGCACGGTCGTTGCGAAGACATAGCCTTCGTTGCGCATGGTGAAGATCAGCCCTTCGTCGGCACCGGCTGCAACCAGCTTCTGGCGCAGGCGGCTGATCTGCAACACGATGGACCTGTCGACAGCCACCGTTGCCTTGCGTTCGGGCAGCAGCGCTTCCTTGGAGAGAACCCGGTTGGGATTATCGACGAAGCGCTCCAGCAGGCGGAATTCGGCGGACGAGAGGATCACCAGCCGTCCGTCCGCCGCGATCAGCCGCCGCCCAATCAGGTCCAGCCGCCAGTCCCCGAAGATCGCGAACCGCACATTGCGCGGGCGTCCGCTCGGCAAGGTACTGAACCGCTGGACAAGCTTGCGTACGCGGGCCAGCACCTCACGAAAATCGAAAGGCTTGGTCACATAATCGTCGGCGCCGAGTTCAAGGCCGAGCACGCGATCGACCGTGCTGTCGCGCGCCGTCACCATGATGATGACACCGGCATAGCCTTCCGCACGAAGCTGCGTACACAAGCTGAGGCCATCCCCGTCGGGAAGGTTCAGATCGAGAATGATGATGCCGATCGCATCCTCGGACACCACCTGCCGGATCTCGGCGACATTTCCCGCCGTACGCACGGCGAAACCCTCGCGCACGAAGCGCGAGGCCATCATCTCGCGGATGTCGTCATCGTCGTCGGCGACCAGTATCAGGGTATTTGCGGGGTCGGGCATGTCCTGCATGCCTCCGGCTATAGGCCCCGCGATACCCCGCCGCCAGCCTGCCCTCCGCTGCTGAGATATTTCGAGACAAAGCGAGAAAGCGGGAGACCAGCCGAGACGCCCCGATCCTGTCCCTGCCCCACGAAGCGACGCTATCGCCTTTGCGCAAATGGTCCGGCGAGTGCCTGCCATGCGCCTCTCGCGCGTGCCCTCGCCCTTCGTGGAGTGCATCATGGAAAACGAGCGGCGGCGCCGGTATGGCGTGTTTGCAGGGCTGGCGCTGGTCGCCTGCGGCCTCGGCGGCTGGGCGATGTTCCACAAACCGGCGGACAAGGCCAAGAAGGTTCACCCGGTTCCCGTCACCGCCGTCGCAGCCGTCCGTCGCGATCTGCCCCTGACGGTCAGCGCCCTTGGCGCCGCGCAGGCCTGGACCAGCGACACGATCTTCGCGCGCGTCAGCGGCATGCTGACCAAAGTGAACTTCACCGAAGGCTCGCAGGTCCACGCAGGGCAGGTTCTCGCCGAAGTCGATCCTGCACCGTTCCGCGCCGCACTGATGGTCGAGACCGGCACCCTGCACCGCGATCAGGCGATCCTTGCCGGAGCGGAGCGCGACCTTCAGCGCTACAAGACCCTGCTCGCCACCAACGCCGTGCCGCGCCAGACCGAGGAAGACGAAGAGGCGACAGTCGCGCAGGATCGCGCAACGGTGGAGATGGACCGCGGCAACGTCCAAACCGCGCAGATCAACCTCAGCTGGACCCGCATTGTCTCGCCCGTCACCGGTCGCGCCGGTGTGCGTCTGGTCGATCCCGGCAACCTCGTCAGCTCCAGCGGATCGACCGCCAGTGCGCAGAGCACCGCCGCCGCGACGAGTTCGGCATCCAGCAGCAGTTCCAGCGGCAGCGGCATCGTGGTCATCAACCAGCTCCAGCCGATCGCCGTGACCTTCACCATTCCCGAAGGCCAGTTCTCGCAGCTGGCGCAGATGACCGACGGCTTCCGCAAGCCGCTGCCGGTGCAGGCCTTCGGGCAGGAAAGCCAGCAACTGCTCGACAGCGGCCAGCTGACCATTACCGACAACAAGGTCGATCAGGCCACGGGCTCGGTCGAGCTGAAGGCGAAATTCGCCAATAGCGCCATGCACCTGTGGCCCGGTCAGTTCGTCAACGTGAAGCTGGCGACGCAGACCCTGCACGATGCCACCGTCATTCCCGATGCCGCCGTCAATCGCGGACCGAACGGCAGCTATGCCTTCGTCGTCGGTGCCGACAACAAGGTGCAGATGCGCCCTCTGACCGTGCTCGGCAGCGATGACGGGTTCACCGCCGTCAAGACAGGCGTGAAGCCGGGCGACAAGGTCGTCGTCGATGGCCAGATGATGCTGAAAGCCGGATCGCCGGTGAAGGTCACCGGATCGCAGGCGCCGGAGACCGGCGCATGAATATCTCGCGCCCCTTTATCCTGAGGCCGGTGGCGACAGCGCTGCTGGCCTTTGCCGTGCTGCTGGCCGGTATCGTCGCCTATTTCAGCCTGCCGGTTGCCTCGCTGCCTGCCGTGGATTTCCCGACGCTTCAGATCAGCACCAGCCTGCCCGGCGGCAGCCCGACGACGATGGCCTCGAACGTGGCGACCCCGCTGGAGCGCCAGTTCTCGCTGATCCCCGGCGTCACCCAGATGACCTCCAGCAGTTCGCTGGGCTCGACCAGCATCACCTTGCAGTTCGCGCTCAGCCAGTCGGTCGAATACGATTTCCAGCAGGTGCAGGCCGCCGTCAACGCCGCCAGCGCGCAGCTGCCCAGCAACCTTCCCGCGCAGCCGACGATCCGTCAGGTCAACCCGGCCGACACCCCGATCATGGTGCTGTCGCTGACCTCGAAGACCCTGCCGATCGACACGGTGGACAACTTCGCCGACACGATCTTCTCGCAGCGCATGTCGCGCATCGAAGGTGTGGGACAGGTCACGATAGGCGGCCAGCAGAAGCCCGCCGTGCGCATCGAGATCGATCCGCGCAAAGCCGCCGCGCGCGGTCTCGACGTGAACACCATCCGCACCAAGATCACCGCCCAGACGCTCAATTCGCCCAAGGGCTCGATCAACGGCGGCCAGCAGGCGCTGACGATCTATGCCAACGACCAGATTCTCGACGCCAAGGGCTGGCGCGATCTGGTGGTCGGCTACAATCAGGGTGCAGCCGTCCACCTGTCCGATATCGGCAGCGTCAGCGACGGGGTAGAGAACAACCAGATCGGCGCGTGGATTTTCCCCGGCAAGGCCGATCCGGACAAGGAAGTGCAGGCCGGACAAGGCATCCTGCTCGTCGTCTTCAAGCAACCCGGCGCCAATGTGATCGACACGGTCGACCGCATCAACCAGGCGCTTCCCTCGATGGAAGCCAATATCCCGCCGGGCATCCACGTCAGCGTGCTGCGCGACGGCACCCAGACCATCCGCGCCTCCGTGGCCGACGTGCAGAACACCATGCTGCTCACCATCGTTCTGGTGGTCGGCGTGATCTTCGTGTTCCTGCTCGACTGGCGCGCGACGATCATCCCCAGCACCATCATCCCGCTCGCCCTGCTGGGAGCGGCAGGCGCACTGCTGTTCCTGGGCGACAGTCTCGACAACCTCTCGCTGATGGCGCTGAGTATCGCCGTGGGCTTCGTGGTGGATGACGCGATCGTCATGGTCGAAGTCATCTGGCAGAAGATGGAGCACGGTGCCGGACCGCTCGAAGCCGCACTGGCAGGGGCAGGTGAAGTGGGCTTCACCCTGCTGTCGATCACCGTCTCGCTGATCGCCGTGTTCACGCCGCTGATGTTCATGGGCGGTGTCGTCGGCCTGCTCATGCACGAATTCGCCGTGGCGCTGAGCGCTGCCGTGCTCGTCTCGATGCTGCTCACGCTGACGGTCACGCCGATGCTCTGCGGGCAGTTCCTCAAGCAGCCCAAGCCCCCGCAGCATCGCTTCACGCGCGCGATGGAGAACGGCTTCAAGCGCATGGAGGCCAGCTACGAGCGTGGCCTGACGTGGGTGATGGACCATCGCCTGCTGACGCTGATAAGCTTCCTTCTGACCATCGTTCTGGCAGGCGTGCTCTATGCCACCGCCAGCACCGGCTTCTTCCCTGAGGAAGACACCGGCCTGCTCGGCGGCCTGATGCAGACCTCACAATCGTCCACCTTCCCGCAGACCAAGGCGAAAGCGCAGGAAGTGGGCAGGATCATCGCCTCCGACCCGGCCGTCAGCGCAGTCGGCATGTTCGTGGGCAATGGCAGCGGCAACCAGGCCAACATGTTCATTGCGCTCAAGCCCATGTCGGAAGGCCGCAAGATCACCGCGCCCGAGATCATCGCCCGTCTGCGGCCCAAGCTCGCCAAGGTGATCGGCGCACGGACGATCCTTCAGGCCCGTCAGGATATCAACATGGGTGGCCGTTCGGGTCAGGCGGAATACCAGTACACGCTGGCCGATGCCGACATGGACGAACTCAACACATGGTCGCCCAAGATGCTGGCGGCGATGCAGAAGCTGCCCGAACTGCGCGACGTCAACTCCGACCAGCAGTCGCAGGGCGCCTCGCTCAACCTCGACATCGACCGTGCCGCCGCAGCGCGCTTCGGTCTGACCCCCACCGACGTCGACGATGCCGTCTACGAGATGCTGGGACAGGACGAGATCGCGCAGTTCTACACCCAGCAGAACAGCTATCACGTCGTCATGGAGGCGCCGCCAAAGCTGCAGGAAACGCCCGACATCCTCAATTCGATGTTCGTGCTGTCCTCCACCACCGGCAAGACCGTACCGCTCTCGCTGTTCGTCAAGGCGACGCCTTCGGGCGGCACCCCGGTCTCGGTCAATCATCAGGGAGAATTCCCTGCCGTGACGCTCTCGTTCAACCTTGCCCCCGGTGTCTCGCTCAGTCAGGCGACGGCGGCGATCGAGAACATGCGCGATACGTTGGGCGCGCCCAACACGCTCTCCGGCGCCTTCCAGGGCAATGCGCAGGCGTTCAAGCAGTCGCTCTCCAGTGAGCCGGTGCTGATCCTCGCCGCGCTGATCGCCGTCTACGTGATCCTGGGCGTGCTCTACGAGAGCTTCATCCACCCGATCACGATCCTGTCCACCCTGCCCTCCGCAGGCCTCGGCGCCCTGCTTGCGCTGCGGCTGGCGGGAGAAGATCTGAACGTGATCGGCATCATCGGCATCATCCTGCTGATCGGCATCGTGAAGAAGAACGGCATCATGATCGTCGACGTGGCGATGCGGCTGGAACGCGAGGAAGGACTGAGCGCCACAGAGGCTGCCTTCAAGGCCTCGGTCCAGCGTTTCCGCCCGATCCTGATGACCACGGCCTGCGCGGCGCTGGGCGGCGTGCCGATGATCCTGATGCACGGCACCGGCTCGGAATTCCGCCAGCCGCTGGGCTATGCGATCGTCGGCGGGCTGATCGTCAGCCAGATCCTGACGCTGTTCTCGACGCCGGTGGTCTACACCTACCTCGACCGGCTTCGCGGCAAGCATGCCCACGATCCCAGCCATATCGATCCCGATCATATCCAGCCTCAGGCGGAGCCCGCATGATGAACGCGTTCAAGCTCAAGGCCGCCTGCGCCCTGTCACTGACGGCCTGCCTGCTCGCCGGATGCGCGGTGGGGCCGAACTATCACCGCCCGAGCGCCCCCGAAGCCCCGCGCTTCAAGGAGGCCGAGGGCTGGGTGCCGAGCCGTCCGGCAGACGATGCCGCGCGCGGACCGTGGTGGACGATGTTCGGCGATCCGGTCCTTGATGGACTGGAGGACAAGGTCGCCACCTCGAACCAGACGGTGAAGGAATACGAGGCCGCCTGGCGCGAGGCCGCGCAGACGACCGCTGCCGCGCGCGCCACGCTGTTCCCGACGGTCGGCGCGGACCTGTCCTCGCAACGCACGCATACCTCCGGTGCGGCCTCAAGCTCCGGCCAGTCGTCCACCGGCACCACCCACACCGCCGCGCTCGATGCAAGCTGGGTGCCGGACCTGTGGGGACAGGTACGTCGCAATGTGGAAAGCGACAAGGCGCTTGCCGAAGCCAGTTCCGCCGATCTTGCCGATGCGAAACTGGCCGCGCAGGCCAGCCTTGCGCAGGACTATTTCGAACTGCGCGTGCTGGACGAGCAGGCCGGGGTCTATCGCCGCATGGTGGAGCAGTACCAGCGGTTCCTGACGCTCACGACCAACCAGTTCAACGCGGGCACCGTCGCCCAGTCCTCGGTAATCAGCGCGAAGACGCAGCTCTATGCCGCACAGGCCTCGCTCGTCGATCTGGGCGTGCGGCGCGCGGCGATGGAGCATGCCATCGCGGTCCTGATGGGCATGGCACCGGCGCAGTTCTCGCTGCCCGCAGCGCCGCTCAGCCATGCCGTGCCCGTCGCCCCGGTCAGCCTGCCCTCCACCCTGCTGGAGCGCCGCCCCGACATCGCCGCCGCCGAACGCCGCATGGCCTCTGCCAACGCGCTGGTCGGCGTCGCGGTCGCCTCGTACTTCCCGACCGTCACGCTTTCCGGCGAATACGGCAGCAGCGCGAGCAACCTCGGCAAGCTGTTCGGCGCCGCCACCAGCCTGTGGTCGCTGGGGGCCGACGTTGCCGATACGATCTTCGACTTCGGCGCCCGCCACGCCAAGGAACGTGAGGCGAAGGCGGCCTACGACGAGTCGGTCGCCACTTATCGCCAGACCGTGCTCACCGCGTTTCAGGGCGTCGAGGACGAACTGGCGGCCCTGCGCGTCTACCAGCAGGAGAGCGATATCCTGATCCACACGCAGGACGCCGCGCATCAGGCGGTCGTGCTCGACATGGCCGAATATCAGCAGGGCACGGTCGACTACACCACGGTTCTTACCGCGCAGGCGACCGAACTCACCGCATCGCAGAACGTCCTCACCGTGTTGCAGGACCGTCTACAGGCAAGCGTGCTGCTGGTCGAAGATCTGGGCGGCGGCTGGCAGGCCAACGACATGAAGGCTTCCTGAGGGCTGCACATCCGGTGCGATTGGCGTTAGGGATCACCCCCCTTTCGCACCGGACGTCATCTTCCATGCAGCTTGCCCAGCCCCTCTATCCCATCGGCATCGTCGGCACCGGCCGCGTGGCGCAGGCTCTGGCGCAAGCGCTCGCCGGAGCCGGGCAATTGGCGATCTGGGGCCGCGATGCGGGCAAGGCACAAGAGCTGGCGGCACGCATCGGCGGCGAGACCTGCGCCTCGACCGACACAATGCTCGGCAGTTGCAAGACGGTGATCCTTGCCGTCGCCGACGATGCGCTGGCGCCGCTGGTCGCGCAACTCGGCAGCGGTGAGCAACTGGGCCACCATCCGCTGGTCTGCCACGTGAGCGGCCGCAGCGGTGCCGCGCTGCTCGAACCGCTGGGCAAGCGCGGGGCGCTGATCGCCGCGATCCATCCGGCGATGACCTTCACCGGCGATCCGCAGGCCGAGCGCGAGCGCATGATCGGCGCCCGCTTTGCCGTGACAGCGCCCGATCCTGCCGCCTGCGAAGCCGCGCATGCGCTGGTCGCACTACTCGGCGGCGTGGCGGTGGACGTGACCGAAGAGCACCGCACGCTGTATCACGCGGCGCTCAGCCATGCAGCGAACCATCTCGTCACCCTGCTGAGCGGCGCACAGGACATGCTGCGCGCCAGCGGCATCAGTGAGCCTTCACCGCTGCTGGCGCCGCTCGTCCACGCGGCTCTGGAGAACACGCTGGCGAAAGGCTTCGAGGCGCTTTCCGGCCCGCTGCTGCGCGGCGACAGCGGCACGATCGAAGGCCACCTCAAGGCCATCGCGGAAAACAGCCCTCGACACCTTCCCGCCTACCGCGCCATGGCCACCGCCACACTCGACGAACTGGAGAGGCAGGGCCGGGAACCGGACGCCGTCCTTCGCGCCCCGCTCACCTGACCCCTTCCCCAAGTTATTCGGCCAGTTGCGCGCGCCCGGCCTCGTAGCGATCCACCAGCCACAGGTTGAACTGGCGCTGCGCCCCTTCCTGCCACGAATAGCGCCCGCGCGGCGCGAAGCGCGAATTGAGGCCTGCCTGCACCATCAGATCGACGTGGAGATCCTGCCCGACGATCTCGGTCACGGCCTCCTCGTTCATCTTCATCTTCAGGTCGTAAAGTTCGTCCTGCATCGCACCTGCCGTCACCAGCGTGCCCATCGTCAGGCCATGGCTGTCCGCCGCGCGTGCATCGAGGATCAGGTAGAGCACCATGTCGTTCATCACGACCATGGAGAGGCTCGGCGGCAGGTTCACGAACAGCACCCGGTTGCGCTCTTCCTCGGTCAGATCGGGAAACACCTCGAACAGAGCTTTCAGCGTCGGGTTGAAACTGGCGTGCGGGTGGGTCGAGCCGTTAAGGCGGTAGTACCCGGCAGTTCCCTCCGGCAGCTCCGGGAAGCTGGCAAGCGAGCTTGGTACGATATCGTGCAGCGGGCCATGGTGCAGGCGGTTGGCGTGATAGCCGTCGTTGTTGTTCTCGAACATCACCTTCCAGTTCCACGGATAGACCGTGGGTTCGCCCGGCTGCGGCCCCTTCAGATCGGCCACGGCATAGTTCGCCATCACCGGCTCCAGACAGGCAAGACGCGGCGCCAGCGGTTCGGCATCAGGGTCGAAGTTCACGAACAGGAAGCCGTGCCAGCTTTCCAGCTTCAGTTTGGGCAGGCTGTTCTGCGCCTTGTCGAAATTGCAGGTCTTGCTCATCGCAGGCGCGGCGACCAGCCTGCCGTCGAGCGCGTAGCTCCAGTGGTGGTAGGGACACAGGAACCCGCGTGCATTGCCGCGCCCTTCGGCCACCAGCATCGCCCGGTGCTGGCACACTGCCGACATCGCGTTGAGCGATCCGTCCTGCGCCCGCGCCACGATGATCGGCTCTCCCGAATGGCTGAACGTGTAATAGTCCCCCACGCTCGGCACCCAGTCCTCGCGCCCGACGCAGAGCCATTCGCGCATGAAGATCGCCTCCTTCTCGAAGCCGAAGAACTCCTGCGAGGTATAGCAGGCAGGCGGCAGCGATTCGGCCACTTCGGTCTCGCGCACGGACGAGGCGAAGCTGTCGAAGAAGTCACGGGTCAGGACGGTCATCGCGAAAAGTCTCCGGTAAAGTCGGGAATTGAGGAAGGATCAGAGAACCAGCGCGACCGCGCGCACCGGACAGCCGGTCGCGCCACGCACCTTGATCGGGAAGGCCTGGATCAGGAACCGCTCCCCTGCGAGTTCCTCGAGACGGGTCAGTTGCTGGACCATGCACACGTTGTTGGAGAGCCAGATCTGGTGGGTGGGATCCCACCACTCCTCAGGGTCGTCCATGCCGATCAGGTCGGTGGCGAACATCGTCATGCCGCGATCGACCAGCCACTGCGCGGTCTCGGTCGGCACATGCGGGCGGTTGCGGCCCATGTCGGCCTGCCCCCAGACCTTGTCGACGCCGGTCCAGCACACGCACGCCACATCCGGGCCGATCCGCCCACCGGCTTTCACTTCCGCCGCCTCGAAATCAGCCACGGTAATCGGCTCTCCGGCCTGCTTGTGGGTAAGATCCAGCAGCAGTCCCGGCAGCATCAGGCGTTCGAGCGGCAGTTCGTCGATGGCAAGGCCGGGCTCGTGGAAGTGGCGCGGCGCGTCCAGATGCGTCCCGCAGTGTTCGGGGAACATCATCATGTGCGTTTCGTAGGACGCCTTGCCGTCGGTCATCATCGCGGTGCGCTTGAAGTTGTCCATCAGCGGGAACGTCACCGCCCAGCCGCCGCCATTGCGCATGTTCTCGAACATCGGATGGCTGAGATCGACGATCCGCCGGAATGGTGACACGGTAGCAGGCATCGAGGGCATTCTCCTGAACGGGCTTGGCGTTCAGACTATGCGGCACACCACCTCGATGCTTTGCGAAACGTGCGCTGCGATTTGCGCTTGCGAAACATCGCGCAATTCATACGATTGTGGTTGGGAGATGGTGCCCCTCGGTCTTTTGAAAGGCAATCCGAGGAGGACGCACATGCCGCATAGCCGCTTCGATGCCACTGCCCTGCCCCCCGCTGCCCGGCTTTCCGGCTGGTGCGGCGCGCTGTCCGATTTCGCGATCACCACCGACTGCGCCCTCGCCTCCGCCGAGGCGCGAGAGGCCAGCGTCGCACAGTTCCGCTCGCCGCGCGGGATCAGCTTTTCCGTGCTCGAAGGTGGCGCGCAGACGTTCGCGCCGATGGCACAGCGCAACGATGCCGTGTTCTGGCTGACGATGGTGATGCGCGGCACAGCCACGCTCAGGATCGATGGTCGTCCGGTTTCCGTCACCCCCGGCGATGTGCTGTTCGCGCGGCGCGGCGCCCCCGGAGAACTGGAAATGCACAGCGATTTCCGCATCGCCATGGCGAACATTCCCGCCGATCTGCTCGCCCGCGCCAGTCTGGTCTCGCTGCCGGTGAACCTGATCCACCTCAAGGATGCGCCCGGCCCGGTGCGCGTGCTGGGCGCGATGCTGGCCGCCGTCACCGAAAGCATCGAGCGGCTCGACGAGGCCAGCGCCCTCGCCATGGAAACCGCGCTGGTGCAACTGCTGCTCGGCAGTCTGTTCGACGATCCCGCGCGCAACCCGCTGGGCGGCCTCGCCTCGGTGCGCGCAGGCGCGCTGCGGCGCATCTGCCGCTCGATCGAGGAGAACCTGCACGACGGCGAACTCAGCCTGTCGACCGTCGCGAAAATACACCGCGTCTCAGTGCGCTATGTGCAGATGCTGTTCGCCGAAAGCGGCCACACCTTCCGCGGCCATCTGCGCACCCGGCGGCTGGAGCGCTGCCGCGAAGCGCTGGGCGATCCGCACCAGAAGAACGCCTCGCTCACCGAAATCTGCCTCAACTGGGGGTTCGGCGACAGCGCCTCGTTCAGCCGCGCCTTCCGCGAGGAGTACGGCTGCACGCCCAGCAGCTACCGCAGCGAAGCACTGGGCGCTGCACGCAATTCCGTCGATCGCCTGCGCAATGTCAGGCTGGTGGAACACTAAGGCAGGGGCACATCCGCGCCGACCAGACCCTCGGCGCGAAGCTCCTGCCAGAATGCGTCGGGCACCGGCTGGTGCAGATGGGCGACCGTCTCGCCGATGCGTTCGGGGCGAGAGGTGCCCACCAGCACCCGCTCGATCGCCGGATGCGCCAGCACGAAGCGCATCGCTGCACCGGGCAGCAATACCGCATGCCGCGCACAGAGCGCCTCCAGCTTGCGCACGCGGGCCACGATATTCTCGGGGGCCTCGCGATAATCGAAGCGCGCGCCCTGCGCCGTGCCCGAGGCGAGAATGCCCGAATTGAACACGCCGCCCGCCATCACCCGCACCCCGCGCCGCTGCGCGGTCGGCAGGAACGTTTCGAGGCCCGACTGGTCGAGCAAGGTATAGCGCGAGGCCAGCAGCCCCACGTCGAAATCACCGCCCGCCAGCGCCCGTGCGCCAACCTCGGCGCCATTTGCGGCAAAGCCGATCTGCGCCGTATCGCCTGCCCGCTTCAGTTCCTCCAGCGCCTTCATGCCGCTGTCGAGCAGCACGACAAGCTGTGCCTCGGTCGCCGCGCCGTGGTTTCCCTCGTCCAGTTCGTGGACCAGCAGCATATCGACACGCGTCAGCCCCAGTCGCATCACCGACTGCTCGAACGCGCGCATGAAGCCGTCGTAGGAATAGTCGAACACGCCCGCAAACGGCAGCGCGGCGGCGAAGAACTCGCGCTTTCCGGCCTCCTCCCCGCGCACCAGATAGCGCCCCACCTTGGTGGAGACCTGCAGCCCCTCATCCGCATGATCGCGCAGGAACGCGCCTGTACGCAACTCGCTGAGCCCTTTACCATAGCCGGGCGCTGTATCGAACAGCGTAATCCCCGCCGCCCGCGCCGCTTCCAGCACCCCGCGCGCCTCGCCTTCATCGATGGCACGGTGGAGGTTGCCGATTTCGGCACCTCCGAAAGCAAGGCAGGCGGCGGGATCGAGATCAGGGCTGGTCATGAAAACGCTTGTGCCGCCCGGCCCCTGGCAACGCTTGCCCGAATACGCACCGCGCTTTGACGCACTCTAGTGACAGGCCTTCCAGCCTCCCGTGCGGCGCGCCTGATCGAGATGCAGGTGGTTGGCATGGGCGGCGTTGTAGTCCGGCGAGAGCACGGTCGAAAACGGCATGCACGCCGCATCGCGCACGGCGTGAAGGAAGGCCGAACGTTCGGGCTGGCCCGCTTTCGCCTTCCAATCGCCCAGAACCGTCACCCGCTGCCCGTCGGCAGTGACGAAAGCAGAGATATCGATGGCATTGCCGGTCGAGTGCTGGCTCCATGTCCCGGTCTTGCCGCCTCCGATCCTGCGGCAATTGTAAGTGCCCAATTGCTCGATCCGCACCACCGCAGAGTGCAGGAACAGCCGCGCCGCCGGCTGCACACCGTAGCGCAGCCAGTACGCGAGGCCTGCATCTACCGCGCACGTCGCCTGTGCCTTGCACGGGCGCAGCGCCACGTCGGCGACGGCCAGCGAGGCGATCCGCTCACGGTCGGACCTTCGACAGATACCGCTACCGATGGCGGGCAACGGCTCTGCCGGGATATCGCTGCGTTCGAGGAAAGCACGGCATGTCGGCAGATCGCCACGCACCGCCGCCAGCTTGCGCCCCGTCGCCCAGCCCGGCGGATCGCGCAGCGACAGCGGCGCCCACGGATCGTCCTCGGGGTGATCGTGCAACCATGCGCGGCCCGCCAACAGCAGGCTCGCGACCAGCAGCAGCGCCAGCAGGCCATGATCGAACAGGGAGAGCAGTCTTGCGCGCATTCCCTTGCGCCAACGCATCGCGCCCTTCTCCGGCTCCGCAAAAAGAAAGGGGAGCGATATGCCCCCCTTTCCTCATATCAGCAATGACGCGTAACGCATCACACCGGCGGCAGCGGTGCGTCGGCGTCCGTCTCGTGGACGTCCACCAGACCGCGACCGACATGGCTGCGGTTACGACTGTAGGCGAAATAGACGACCAGCCCGACCAGCGCCCAGCCGACGAACAGCATGATCGTCTCCTTGGAAAGGCTGAAGAACAGGTAGATGCAGCCGATGATCGCCAGCGGTGCGGTGATCATCAGGAACGGCGTGCGGAACGGACGCTTGCGCGAAGGGTCCGTGCGCCGCAGCACCACCACCGCGATCGACACCGCCATGAACGCGAACAGCGTGCCCGAGTTGGACACGTCCGCCAGCAGGCCAACCGGGAAGAACGCAGCGAACAGCGCCACGAAAATACCGGTCAGCACCGTCACGACGTGCGGGGTGTGGAAGCGCGAATGCACTTTCGAAAAGTACTCGGGTAGCAGGCCGTCGCGGCTCATCACGAAGAAGATGCGGGTCTGGCCGAAGATCATCATCAGGATGACCGAAGGCAGCGCGATGATGGCGGCAGCACCGACCAGCCAGCCGACGAACGGATGGCCAACCTGACGCAGCGTCCACGCCAGCGCTTCCTTCGAGCAGACCACGGCCTGTTCATGGATCGACGAACAGGCCGCCGAAAGCGCGGGCGTTCCCGGCGAGAGCACTTCATGCCCCGGACCGAACACCGGCTGCGCACCCACGGTGCCGATCACGCCTGCGGCCACCAGCATGTAGAAGATGGTGCAGATCAGCAGGCTGCCGATCAGGCCGATCGGCATGTTGCGCTGGGGGTTCTTGGTCTCTTCGGCGGCAGTCGAAACCGCATCGAAGCCCACGTAGGCGAAGAAGATCGACGCCGCCGCACCCGAGATACCCGCAAAGCCGAGCGGCGCGAACGGCGTGAACTGGCCGGTCTTGATAACCGGCAGCGTCAGCAGCACGAAGAAGCCGAGCGCCAGGATCTTGATACCCACCAGCACCGCGTTCACGGTCGCGCTTTCCTTGGTGCCGCGCACCAGCAGCGCCGTCACCGCCGCCGCGATCAGCATCGCGGGAAGGTTGATCACGCCGCCATCGAACGGCCCGCGCACCAGTGCATGCGGTATGCTTATCTGGAAGCTGGTGTTGAGCCAGCCGACGAAATAGCCCGACCAGCCGACAGAAACGGCACCTGCGGCGATCGCGTATTCCAGGATCAGCGCCCAGCCCACCATCCAGGCGACCAGTTCGCCCATCACGGCGTAGCTATAGGTATAAGCCGATCCCGATACCGGCACCATGGCCGCCATTTCAGCGTAGCACAGCGCCGCCACGGCGCAGACGAAACCGGCGATGATGAAGGAAAGCATCATGCCGGGCCCGGCCTTCTGCGCGGCTTCCGCCGTCAGCACGAAGATGCCGGTGCCGATCACGGCGCCGATGCCCAGCATGGTGAGCTGGAAAGCGCCCAGCGAGCGATGCAGAGATTTCTTTTCAGCCGTCGCCAAAATGGCATCTAACGGCTTTACACGTCCGAACATGCGGATGGACCCCCGAATTTCTGGATGGCCCGGACGCTAACGACATGTTCACGCTTGGCAAGGGCCTAGATGCGCTGGTTCCCCGGCTTTTCGCGAACCGGCCCCCTTGCCGCGTCGCTTTTTCCCGGTTCGGGACGCAGCGAATTGCCGACCCGATACGGGGGGGCTAGAAGAGGCGCATGTCTACCACTTTCCAGATCGACACCGCCACGTCGCGCGCCACGCCCACGCCTGCCCCGATGAAGCGGCTGACCGTCCCCGCCATCCGCCGTCGCAAGCAGGACGGCGTGACCGAAAATCCCCTCGTCATGCTGACCGCCTATACCGCGCGGCAGGCCCAGTTGCTCGATGCCCATTGCGACATGCTGCTGGTCGGCGACAGTCTGGGTCAGGTGATCTACGGCCTTCCCTCCAGCGTTCCCGTCACGATGGAAATGATGATCAACCATGGCGCCGCCGTGGTACGCGGCAGCTATCATGCGGCGGTTCTCGTCGACATGCCCTTCGGCTCCTACGAACAGTCCCCGCAGCAGGCCTTTCAGAATGCCGCAAGGCTGCTCAAGGAAACCGGCTGCGCCGGCGTGAAACTGGAAGGCGGCGAAGCGATGGCCGAGACGGTCGCCTTCCTGACGGCACGCGGCATTCCGGTGATGGGCCATATCGGCCTTACCCCGCAGGCGGTGAACCTGCTCGGCGGCTATAACGCGCGCGGTCGCAGCGAAGCGGAGGCCGCCAAGATCGTCGCCGATGCCCGTGCCCTCGATACCGCAGGCGCCTTCGCGATCGTCGTCGAAGGCGTGGTCGAGCCGATCGCGATCGAAGCCACCCGCGCCTGTGCCTGCCCGGTCATCGGTATCGGCGGCTCTGCCCAGTGCGACGGGCAGGTGCTCGTCGCCGAAGACATGCTCGGCCTGTTCGAGCGCGTGCCGCGCTTCGTGAAGCGCTACGCCGACATGGCAGGCCTCGTCTCGCAAGCAGCGGAGACTTACGCCCGCGAAGTGCGCGAGCGCAGCTTCCCCGGCATCGAGCAGACCTACCAGCCCAAAGCCTGACCGGCGGTTCAGTTCACCGCACCGAGCGCGCTGGCCTTCTCTGCCAGGGCCAGCGCCTCGGTACTGCCGCCATGCGTAACTGCGAGCGCATAGGCCAGCGCGCGCGTCGCCAGCGGACTGGCTCGCTGGAGGTCGTAGGCCCGACGTGCATCGCTCAAACCTGCAGGCAAATTTCCGCTCTCCACTTCCACAGCGGCAAGACGGCTCAGTACGGCCACATCGTTGCTGCCACCATTATCGCGCAGCCAGCGCAGCAGAGCAGCCGCGCGCAAAGGCCTTCCCTCTGCCTGCGCCTGCTGCGCCGTGGCCATCAGCGCGACCCGGCTCGCAGGATCTCGTGCCAATCGGGCCTGAACCAGCGCCACGGCACCGGCACGATCGTCAGCCGCATCGAGCGCGGCCAGCCAGCGCAGGAACAGCCCATCGGGGAAACGGATCCCTGCCGCCTGACGATAGAGCGCCATCGCCTGCTGCGGGTCGTGCGCAGCCAACGCCGCATCTCCGGCCAGCGAAAGGGCATCGTAGGAGCCGGGCGACTGTTCCAGTGCCGTCTCTGTCGCGTTCAGTGCCGTTTGTGTCCTGCTCTGTCCAAGCAGATCTGCCACGCTGGATGTGCCTGAAAGCACATGCAATCCGGGTTGAGGGCCCCTTGCCGCGCGGTCCAGCAGAACACCTGCTGCCTGCCGGTCGCCCAACGCCTCCTCCGCCCGCGCCACTACCGTCAGCAGGTAAGGCGTGGCATCCGGCTTCGATGCGACATCCGAAAAACGCTGGATTACATAGCTGTACTGCCCCGAAAGATAGAGCACGCGAGCCAGAAGATTCTCTCCCGCGCGGTCATCGGGACGTTGCTGAAGCAACTTTTCCAGCCAGTCCGACGATGTCGCATAATTGCCTGCATCCGCTTCCAGAACGCCATGCAGCAGCATGACGCCCGGCATCGTATCAAGCGTCGTCCCGGCCCGATCCAGCACCCCGCGTGCGAGCGTATATCGCCCTGCGCGGGAAGCTATAAGAGATTGAATATAATAGGCATTCGCGTTTCCGGGCGAAACCGTCAGAAGACGTCGCGTGGCAGCCAGTGCTGCAGTTCCCTGGCCCATGTCGCACAACGTCGCAGCATAGTCTGTCAGAACGCCAGCGTCTTAGGAATCGACCCTCAGGGCGTGCTCGAACAACGGCAGAGACGCCGCAAGTCCCTGGCTGTCGCGCAAAAGTTGTGCCCCGAAACGAAGAGCTTGCACGTTGTCCGGCGCGAGTTCGATAGCGCGCCTTGCCGCTGCAATCGCATCTAGATGGCGCCCTGCCGCGTAGTTCCAGCGACCGACTTCCACCCACAACCCGGCATCGTTCGGCGCCAGCGTCAGGGCTTTGCGATAGGCCTCTCCTGCAGCCCCGATATTCCCGGCCTGCAGTTCGACAAGCGCCAGATTACGCCAGCCCTCCGGTGCGGAAGGTGCATCAAAATCTCTTGCTTCCAGCCATTTACGAGCATTATCCGGATCAGACTGGACGATATATGCCTCGCCCATATAAGCCGCGACTTCGGCGTGGCTCGCCCCCCCTGCCAGCGCCGCACGCAGCTTCATCTCCGCAGCAATCCCATCCCCGCTGCGCAAGGCATCGCGCGCCTCTCCGATCAGGACACCCGGACCATCCTGTCGTGCAACAACAGCGGCAGGGTGAACGACCAGACTGGCCACCATTCCTGCCATGACCAAGAGCGGCACGACGAGCGCCACCAGAATGCGGGCGCCAGGAAGCGACTTGGGTGGCGGCAGCGAGCGACGGAGCCGCGCCCGATCAGGCCTGCAGTTCGTACTGCTTGAGAAGGTCATAAAGCGTCGGTCGGCTGATGCCCAAGAGCTTGGCCGTACTGGAAATATTCCCCTCGCTACGCGCCAGGGCATGGCGAATCACCTTGCGATCCGCCTGCTCGCGTGCGGCCTTGAGGTTGAGCGCGCCGAGCACCTGCTCGTCGGGATCGAGCAGGTCGAGATCTGCGGCACTCACCAATTTTTCATCAGCCATGATGACGGCCCGCTTCACCCGATTTTCAAGTTCGCGCACGTTACCGGGCCAGTTCCATGCATCGATGGCAGCCAGTGCGTCGATGGAAAAGCCGCGCACCTGTGGGTTCATCTCACGCGCATGCCGCTGCAGGAACACCTTGGCGAGCAACACCGCATCTCCTGGACGCTCCGCAAGCGCAGGAATTCGCACGACAATTTCAGCGAGGCGATAATAGAGATCTTCGCGGAAACGCCCGTCCGCAATCATAGCCTCAAGGTTCTGGTGCGTAGCGCAGACGATCCGTGTGTCGACCGCGATTGCCTCTCGCGAGCCGATCCTCTCGATAACCCGCTCCTGCAGAAAACGCAGAAGCTTCACCTGAAGCTGAAGCGGAATGTCGCCAACCTCATCCAGGAACAGCGTACCACCGGCAGCCTGCTCGATCTTTCCCGGCGTCGTTTTAACGGCCCCGGTAAAGGCCCCCTTTTCGTGCCCGAAAAGTTCACTCTCCAACAGGTTTTCGGGAATAGCTGCGCAGTTTATGGCCACAAACTGCCCATGCGCACGGCCACTTGCCTCATGCAGGCCCTTCGCCAGCAGTTCCTTGCCGGTTCCGCTTGCGCCCAGCAGCATGACCGAAACCGAAGTACCCGCAACCCGCTCGATAGTCCGTGCGACCTTGACCATTTCAGGCGCTGCCGTGACCAGGCGCCCCAACACCTGTCCGCCTTCATCCACACGTTCCGCCAGCCGGCGATTTTCGTCTTCCAGTCGGCGCAACTGCTGCGCACGACGAACGATCAACCCAAGTGCATCAATGTCCACAGGCTTCTGGTAAAAGTCATAAGCGCCACGAGCGATCGCCTGCAGAGCGCTCTCACGGGCATTATGTCCGCTCGCGACGATAATTTTCGTATCCGGCTTGATTGCCATAATCTCATCCAGGACGGCGAACCCCTCGCTCGTCCCGTCCGGGTCCGGCGGAAGACCAAGATCCAGCGTCACAACGTCAGGGGCCTCGGCACGCAATAACGCAATTGCCGAGGCGCGATCTCCTGCCAGAACGACATCAAAATCCTCGTAAGCCCACTTTAGCTGCGCCTGCAGGCCGGCATCGTCCTCGACAATGAGAAGTTTGGGGAGTGCCTTGAGGCCTTCATCACTCATCATGCTACTTTCTGGTGCGTTTCATCGGATACGGCACCTGCTGATCCCGATTCGAGAGAGGCCGTGGCGAGCGGTAAATGGATCGTGAAACGCGAGCCCAATCCTTCACGGCTTTCCACATCCAGCCGCCCATGCATCGCCCGGACAAGCTCGCGCGCTTCGAATGCACCGATCCCGAAACCGCCAGACTTCGTGGACACGAAAGGCTTGAACAGGCGACTGCGCACAAATTCGGCTGACATACCAGAACCGCTATCGACCACATCGATCCTGGCGCTGAGGCCTTCTGCGATCAAGGAGAGGCAAATCGGTGCATTCTCGGAACTCGCATCAGCGGCGTTCTGGACAAGATGGACCAGAACCTGTTCCAGCGAATGCCCATTGGCAATGATTGCCAGATCGGCTGCTGATGTCACATAGACGCCGTGTCGCCCCGCAAATCGATCGGCTACGGCTTGTACAAGTGGCGCTGCGCGTATCACCTCGACGCGCTCCACCCCGCCGGTCCCGTACCGTGACAGCCTGGCGATCAGGGCATTCAACTTTTCCGAAGAGCTTCGCAATGTCACCAGCATATCATCGCGGAACGCCTTCTTTTCCGCGTGAAGTTCAGCGTTGCGGGCAAGCAGGCTGAACTGGCTGGCCAGATTCTTGATGTCGTGCATGACAAAGGCAATGCGGCGATTGAACTCGTCGAACCGGGCCGAATCCGCAAGCGCCTCCTGGCTGCTGTTTTCCGCCAGAAACGCTGCGGCCTGCTGCCCCATTACGCGCAACAGATCGAAGTCCTCCCAATCCAGACGCCGCGCCATCGGCGGCCGCGCCAGCAAGACCATGCCAACGATCCGCTCGAAGTGGATGAGCGGCACCGCAGCCCAAATCCGGCTGTCATCAAGAAGCCAATCGGGAACGTCATTCGCCTGAGGCCAGAACTCACTTCCATCGCCGCGCAAATCATCAAGATCGATGATAAAACCGCTCTTCTCGAAATAGCCCACGTGAAGGGCATCCCATGCAACGGAAGGAACCTCCAGATCGGGCCAACTGAACCTCGCGGCAACAGCCAGATCACCGCAATCTGCCGGCGTCAGAAGCACCCCTGCCGGGCAGTCGAAGACGTCCGCAACCGCCTGAATGACACGTTCCCCGATCGGCCGTGCCCCGGCAACGTCGCTGGCGACCGTACGCGCGAAGCGCAACCACTCATCGCGATAATCGTAGCGATGCTGGAAGAAGTGCTTAACCAACATGACACGCATCCAGGCCCTCAGCCGGCGCGAGGGCAGCACGACCAGCGCCAACCCGCTTGCGAATGTCAGAAAGGTGAGTTCGACAAGGCTTGCCATGTCACCGCCCGCATAGGACAGCCATTGCCCGACAACCACCATCGCGATGAGATAGAGGCCGATGACCAGCAACGAAAATGTCTGGAACGCGACGGCTCTCGACGGCCGCAAACGCAGCGCATCCGCATCGCGCGCAGTTGCAACGCCCATGCAAGCAGCCAACGCCAGCGCTGCAGCGCCTCGAAAGGCCGCCAACTCCAACGGCCAACGATCAGCCAGATAAGCCACTGTATAAAGGTTAAGCTCAAAAGCCCAGACAACGGCTATTCCAAGCACCGGCCAACGCAATATCCGGCGGGCGTCGGTCGCTGCGCCAACGTATAGATTATGGATCAGTACCAAGCCGCCCACTGTTGCCAGCAGCCGGAATAGAAGTTCCACGCCCGTCGCAACCGCCTTGACATCAGTCTCCAGAAGGCCGGTTGCCAAAGCAATATCCAGAATGACATGCAATATCTCGACGAAAGTCAGAGAAAGTATGACCAGACGCACCGGCGCGACGTTTTCTTCCCGGCCATCAGCCAGAAACATGCGATAAATGGCAAAAAACCACCCTACGTTTCGGGCGCTTTCCAGCACCGAAGGGAATGTGCTGTCCACACCTTCACTGCCCAGCGCAGCATCAACAAGGCACCATACCGCCGTCAGCACCAGCGCGATCAAGACCGGCGTTCCTGCTGCGCCAAGACGATCGCGACGCGGTAGCAGACACAGAACAGCGGCAAACATGGCACTGGCGGCGGTCACATCCAGCGCAATACCGATACGCTCCCAGGTACTGGCGGCAAACAGCACGTTCATCGCGCGCCCTCGCTCCACAGTACGACCCGCAGCGTCTGCAGGATGATGATCAAATCGAGAAACGGCGTGTAGTTCTTGGCGTAGTAAAGATCGTACTCGAGCTTGTTGCGCGAATCCTCAATCGAAGCACCATAGGGATAATTGATCTGTGCCCATCCGGTAATGCCGGGCTTCACCATGTGACGCTCGGCATAGTAGCGCAATTGCTCCTCGAGTTCGGAGACGAACTGCGGGCGTTCCGGGCGCGGGCCGACAAAGCTCATCTGCCCTTTGAGCACGGTCCAGGCCTGCGGAAGTTCGTCGATACGCACAAGGCGGATGAACCGTCCGATCCGGGTGACACGAGGGTCGTTCTTGGATGCCCATTGTGCGCCCGCAGCTTCCGCATCCGTACGCATGGAGCGAAGCTTGATGACATGAAACGGCTGCCCGTACAGGCCGACACGCACCTGACGGTAAAACGCCGGCCCTTTGCTGTCGATCTTCACCAGAAGCGCAAAGAGCAGAATCACCGGCGCCGTGATCGCCAGTAGCAGCGCACTGACACAGATATCGAAAATCCGTTTAGCAGCGCTGGATATGGCTCGCCCGGAAGAGAAGCCATCCGAAAAGATCAACCAACTGGGATTGACGGTGTCAAGATCGACACGCCCGGTCTCTCGTTCAAGAAAGCTCGAGAATTCATTAACATGCACGCCCGCCGTCTTGATCCTCAAGAGATCTTTCAGCGGCAGCGCGTTACGGCGTTCCTCAAGAGCAAGAACGACTTCACTAACCCCCATATTCTCTACGTGACGGGTCAGATTGTGGATCGCAGCGCGTGAAATCGCTTCCTCGACCACGGGCGACCCATCGCTCATGCCGACATAGCCGACGATGACAAAGCCGCTCTCGGGCCGCTCGGCTAGATCACGCAGGCGCTTCGCCCGCTCACCCGCGCCAAGCACAAGGACCCGGCGCCGAAACGCCGATGTACCCAGAACACCACCCAGCAGCAGCCGGTTGAGGATCAGCAGCACGATGGCAAAGGCCATGGAATAGGCCAGGGTGGACCGCCAGAAGTTCTGTCCGCCCGTCACGAAATCCACGAAGGATAGTGCAATGACGCCTAACGAAATCGCGACCAACAGGCGCGCTGCGGCAAAGCGGATGGAGCGTAATGCCTCCCCCCCGTAAACGCCGACAGCCATCATCGCGAGCGAGATCACGACAGCGAACGCCCCATGCCCCCCAGCGCGATCGGCGAATGTCCCTGCATTCATGCCAATCTGGTCGGCGCGCAGCCGCCACGACAATTCATTGGCGCCGACAAGCAACAGCACATCGACGAGCCAGAGCAGAATCACCGCATGGGGAATGTAGTGTTTGAAAAGACGAATCATCGTCGAGTGCCAATCATCCTTGCACGCTCAGCGTTCACCATGCCAAGCTAGGATGAAAGACGTAAAATGTCGGTAAATCTGACAGCATTAATGCCATTTACCGCGCCAACCGGCGGAAATCCGCCAATCGCCTTACGATTGCTCTGTCGGCATGCTTTACAAGCCTACGCCAAAATACGGCAATCGCGCATGTCATCTTCAGGAATGGTGCCCCTGGCCCGACTCGAACGGGCACGCCTTGCGACAAACGATTTTGAGTCGTTCGCGTCTACCATTCCGCCACAGGGGCACATAACCGGACGTGGAGGCGGCCTTAGCCGCCTACGCGCCCTTGCTCAAGTCAGTCTTTCAGCGCCGTCGCAACGATCTTGTGGAGACGCGAGTGCAGCGCATCATTGCCTGCCAGAATCTCCGTATCGCAAATTACGTTCGAGCGCCCCTTCCAGTCGGACACGAAACCACCGGCCTCGCGCACGAGCAGGCAGCCAGCCGCCGTATCCCAGGGCTTGAGGTCCGCTTCCCAGAAGCCTTCGTAACGCCCTGCCGCGACCCAGGCCAGATCCAGAGAAGCAGCGCCGAAACGACGGATCCCGGCAACCTGCGGCGCCAGAGCGTGATAGATCTTGGTCCACTGCCCGGCATCACCATGCCCGGCGAACGGAATACCGGTCGCGATGACGCTTTCGTCAAGATGACGACGCGATGAGACACGCAGGCGTGCGTCGTGGAGCCATGCCCCCCGGCTTTTTTCGGCCCAGTAGCTCTCGTCCGTTACCGGGTTGTAGATCAGCCCGGCAGTCACCTCTCCCCAGCCCTTTCCATCCAGACGCGGTTCCTGGACGGCGATCGAAATCGCGAAATGCGGAATGCCGTGCAGGAAGTTCGTGGTGCCGTCGAGCGGATCGACGATGAAGCGCGGCTTGTTGGGATCGCCCTCGATCTCGCCGGCTTCCTCGAACAGGAAGCCCCAGTCCGGGCGAGCAGCACGCAGTTCGTCCCAGATCGTGCGCTCGGAAGCCTGGTCGGCCTTCGACACGAAGTCTGAAGGCCCCTTGCGGCTGACCTGAAGGTGTTCGATTTCACCAAAATCGCGGCGCAGACGCGAACCCGCCTTACGGGCCGCCTTCTCCATCACGCGAATGAGACCGGAAATGGCCATTTCAATCTACTCTTTAGTAAGTGCCAACAGCGGGAGACGAGATAGTCCCCCGCTGCATGATATATCAGCGACCGCTGGAAGCCGAAGCTGCGCCGTCCTTGTCGGTCGGGCCGACGGCAGCGCCAGAGGGAGCAGACGGCCCACCCGGCGCCGCGCCCGACTTGGCCTCGGCAGGGTTGTAACCACAGATCATCACCATCGCGCTGAGCAGCTCGCTCATGTTCTCGCGATGGATCTTCTCCGGATTCTGCCTGATCACTTCATCCATCGAATGCGTGATCTTACCCAGCGAGTTGTTGTAAAGGCAGCCGACCAGCGCACCCTTGGCAGGCTGGTCAACGTTCTTCGATTCAAGACCGCTGATCAGCACCTTGAGGTACAGCATCGCGTTTTTCACTTCGGCTTCCGAAGCGGGCGGCTGCGGCAGCGAAGCGGCGGGAGCATGCGCAACCGGCTTGGCTGCTGCCTTCTTGGCAGGCGCTGCGGCCAGAGCAGGCGTTGCCGCCACGGCGAAAGCCGCGGCTGCCAGGATCGTGGTCTTGAACGTGTGCATCAATCTGCCTTCCTCACGTAGGCCTTCTCGTAGACTTCGACGATGATGCGCGTGCCGCTCTCGATATGAGGCGGAACCATGACGCGCACGCCGTTGTCGAGAATGGCCGGCTTGTAGCTCGACGATGCCGTCTGTCCTTTGACGACGGCATCGGCTTCAACGATGGTCGCCTCGACCTGTTCCGGCAACTGAACCGAGATGGGACGCTCTTCCCACAGCTCGAGCAGAACCTGCATGCCGTCCTGCAGGAAGGCAACGGCATCGCCGAGCAGATCGGAAGGCAGCTGGATCTGGTCGTAGGTCTCGATGTCCATGAACACCAGCTGGTCGCCTTCGACATAAAGGAACTGGAAGTCCTTGGTATCGAGGCGCACGCGCTCGACCGTATCGGCGCTGCGGAAACGCACGTTGGTCTTGCGGCCATCAATCAGGTTCTTCATCTCAACCTGCATGAAGGCACCGCCCTTGCCGGGCTGGGTATGCTGGGTCTTGGCGACCTTCCAGATACCCTTTTCGTATTCGAGAATGTTACCGGGGCGAATGTCGACGCCGCTGATCTTCATGAGCTTGAGCCTTGACCTGGGAAAGAGCTGTCCAGCCCGTACAGGGCAGGAAGGATTGCGCCCTTAGCTTACCGCCGTGCCTGTGGCAATTGCTTCGCGGCGGTGCTAGCGCTGGGTGCCATGAACCGTACCCTGCCGACCTCCCGTATTTTCCGCAGCACCGCCGATATTCGGCGCGCCTTCTCGCGGCTCGCCGCCTCGGGTATAGCCTTGGTGATGCTCGGCACAACAGGCAGCGCCATCGCCTCGAAGGGGACGCCCCCACCGGTACCTGGCGGTCCGCTGCATACCTTGCCACTAGGCCACTATGAGTGCGAGATGCCCGGCGATGCAACTGGCGCAGTTGGCAAGCCGATGGACAGTTTCGACTTTCAGGTCGTCATCGGCTCCAGCTACAAAGCACAGGGCGTGCGAGGCAGTTATCTTTACACTGGAGAAAAGGTCCAGATGACAGGCGGCGTCCTGAAAGGCCTGGCATTCCACCGGATATCCAACGGCTTCCTGCGCAAGCTCAATGCCGACGGCACCGATAGCGACATGCGCTGCGTACTATCCGCCCACGTAAAGTAACGCAGCAGCCGAAACACCGGAGCGATTCATTCGTTCCGGGCTGATGCCCAGAGAAATTGAAGAAACGGCGCCTCCCGCTCCACCGGCGACACTGGATGCGATTCGCGCCAATATAGTGCTCTACGCCGCACTTACAGCGAATGTCGGCATCGCCATTGCCAAATTCATTGCCGCCGCGATCAGCGGGTCGTCCTCCATGGCCACAGAGGGCGTTCATTCGCTCGTCGACAGCGGAAACCAGATCCTTCTTCTTCACGGCCAAAAGCGCGCCGCCCGCCCACCCGATGCAGCGCACCCCTTCGGCTACGGCCGCGAACTCTATTTCTGGGCATTCGTAGTTGCGATCCTGATCTTCGCAGTTGGCGCCGGCGTTTCGATCTACGAAGGCATCGACCACATCCGCAACCCGCACCCTATCGCGGACGCAACGCTGAATTACATTGTCCTTGGCATTGCATTTCTCCTTGAGGGCGCCTCGTGGATAGTGGCTGTCCGGGAATTCGATACGGGACGGGGCAAACTTTCGTGGTGGCAGGCCGTTCACCGCTCGAAAGATCCGTCAGGGTTCATCGTGCTGTTCGAGGACAGCGCGGCACTGATCGGCCTGATCATCGCAGGCCTGGGCGTGTGGGGCAGTGGCCATTTCGAAGATGCGCGGATCGACGGCGCCGCTTCAGTCGCAATCGGCATGGTGCTGGCCTGCGTAGCCATGCTGCTCGCGCGGGAAGCCAAGGGTTTGCTTATCGGGGAAGCTGCAGACCCAGAACTTATCGGCCGCCTTCAAGCCGTACTGGACGCAGAACCGAACATCGATGCAGTAAATCACATCCGCACCATCCATACGGCGCCGAAGGCTGTATTTGTCGCCATCAGCGCGGACTTTGCGGACAGTTTGCCCATGGGGGAAGCTGAAACGCTGATCGAGCGACTGGAAGAGCGCATGAAGGCGCTCTCCCCTGCCATTACATCGATCTACATCCGCCCGGAAAAACGCGAAAACGCCTTCACCGGTCACTCGAAACAGCTCTCAGAGATCGTTTGAAAAATGCCTTTGAGAGGCATTTTTGAGGCGGCGCCGGCCCTCTCCCCCACCCTGCCACCCGCAGGATACTACCGTTGGGTGGCAGGGTGGGGGAGAGGGCTGGCGCCGTAAAATTCGCTTTCCGCGAATTTTCAAACGGACTCTCAGATCAGTAGACGCCACCGAACTGCGAGGCGAAGTCCTGCTGGTCTGCTTGCTGTTGTGCCTGCGCGGCATGCTGGCGAGCATCGCGTGCATCACGAATCTGCGCGACCAATGCATCGCGACGACGCGTAAATTCGTCTTCTGCCGTATACTTGCGCGGTTCCATATCGGGCTTGAACGCTTCCCAGATAACCGCCGCCTTGGGATCGTCGGTCGGCTCGACCCCGAAGACCCGCTTACCGGTGACACGGTCGATACGAACCATGCGGATACCCGCCGGCGCGGTCAGCGGACTCGTGCTCCAGCGCTCGCGCGTCGCCTCGATCACACGCTGCATGACCGGAGCGGCGATGCGACCGCCTTGCGCCGCGCCGCCAAGCGAACGGGGATTATCGTACCCAAGGTAGACGCCGCCGACATAGTCCTGATTGCCGCCCATGAACCAGACGTCGGTCGGGCCGTTGGTGGTGCCGGTCTTGCCGAACAACGGCAGGTTCAGTGCCCGCAGGCGTGCGGCCGTACCGCGGATCACAACGCCTTCCAGCATATGGATCACCTGATATGCCGTGTCGGCATCGATTACCTGTTTGCCCTTGCGCTGGATACGCGGCATCGGTTTGCCGTCCCACTGGGGCATGTTGCACGCATCGCAGTGGCGGCTGTCCGAAGACCAGATCACTTTACCGTTGCGGTCCTGCACATAGTCGATGAACGACGAGGGATACTGCACGCCGTCATTCGCCATTGCCGAATAGGCATTGGTCATGCGGTAGACAGTGGTTTCACCTGCGCCCAGTGCGAATGAAAGATAGGGTTTGTAATCGCCTATCCCGAAATTGTGGAACGTGCGGATGACGCGCGGCATTCCCGTTTCATTGGCGATACGCACAGTCATCAGGTTGCGCGACTGCTCAAGCCCCCAGCGCAGCGTATGCATGCCGCCGCCGCCTTCGTTGCCGAAGTTGCGGAAACACTTCTGGCCGAGCGATCCGCCCTGATAGACGCAGAACGTACCGTCGAGGACCTGCGAGGCCGGGGTCATGCCCGCCTGAAGTGCCGTGGCATAGACGAAAGGCTTGATCGTCGAGCCCGGCTGTCGTTCGGCCTGAATGGCACGATTGAAGCTGCCAAGACCGGAATCGAAGCCGCCCTGCATGGCCAGGATACGGCCGCTACCGGGCTGCTCCAGAATCATGCCACCCGAAATTTCGGGAATGGTCCTGACCGCATACGTGCTGGCAGATACCGGCTCGGCGACGACGACGTCACCCACTTTGGCGCGGTCCGGAACATTCGTCAGCGATGCGGTTTTTCCGTCGGTAAAACCAATCTGACTGCCGTCGAGAATTACGCCCACCCGCCAGTTCTTATAGTGAACCGACTTGTTCGACACGATCAACTGTGTCTGCCAGTTATCCAGCGAACTGATGTGCGCAATTGGCCCATGCCAGGGGCCGTTGCCCTGGAATTGCAGCATCTGTGCCCGCAGCGAATCGCGAACCGCACCTTGCATTTGCGGATCGAGCGAAGTTCGCACCCACAGTCCGCCTGCATAAACGCTGTTCGGTCCATCCTTGGCATTCTCGCCATACTTGTCGATCAGGCGCTGGCGCACCTCTTCGATGAAGTAACCATACGACGGATCCCAGGCGTCGGCACGCTGTGTCACCAGCCCCAGCGGCTGGGCCTTGGCATCTTCTGCGGCAGCGCGGCTTGCCCAGCCATTACGCACCATCTGATCGAGCACCCAGTTTCGGCGCTCGATCGCCCGGTCTTCCGCCTTCTTTCGGCCATAGATCTCGGGCGCGCGCGGCAGGATCGCAAGAAACGCGCTCTGTGCGAGCGTCAGCTGATCGACGTCCTTGTCGAAGTAAGCCCGCGCAGCTGCCTGCACGCCGAACGAGCGGCGACCCAGAGGGATCTCGTTGAGGTACAACTCAAGGATCTGCTGCTTGGTCAGCGCTTCCTCGATACGGCGGGCGACCACCATTTCCTTGAGTTTGCGCGTAACCGAATATTCGTCGCCGATCAGGATGTTCTTGGCAACCTGCTGGGTGATCGTCGAGCCGCCCTTGGCGCGCGCTCCGGAGCCGAACTTCGAGGCATAATCGAGAACCGCCCCCGCCAGACCGCCCAGATCTACGCCGCCGTGCGTCCAGAAGGTACGATCCTCCGCTGAAAGGAAGGCATTGTAGACCTGCGGCGGAATATCCTGGAAGCGCAACTGGACGCGGCGTTCACGCGCATAGCTGTAGATGATCGCACCGTCGCCATCACGCACCATGGTCGGCAACGGCGGCTGATAGGTCAGCAGCGTATTCGCATCGGGCAAATCCCGCGTGAAAACAATCCAGAGCCCGGAAAGCGCGACAAACCCCGCCAGAAGGAGATAGGAAAAACGACGCAACCACTTGCGACGCTTCCAACTGGCAGCGATCCTGCCTGTCAGGCCGCCGAAGCGACCGCCTCCCTTGCGCCGCAGCGTGTAATGTCCATCTGGACCTTGCGGCTCTTCCGGTTCGAATGTGGCGTCGGTCATTGCCGCAGCCCTCTAGCACGAGCCATTTAGGCAAGACCAGACACGAGGCGCCTCAAAGACCGGATTTCGTAGCAAAATAGATGCGGATCGCCCGAGCCACGGCATCGGCGATCACCTGGCGCCCTCGAGAAGAGCCTAGAAACACGGCATCTTCCGGATTGTTGATGTAACCGGTCTCGAACAGGATTGAAGGAATATCCGGGGCTTTCAGAACTGCCAGCGCCGCAGTCTGCACATTGTCGCGATGAAGCCCGGCCTTACCGGAAAGTTCGCGCAGAAGAATGCCCGCCATCCGCGCCGACTGGACCTGCGAGCCGCGCTGTGAAAGGTCGAGCAGGATCGAGCCTACACCCTGATCCACATGCGAAAGCGCCACCCCGTTGATTCTGCCGTTCTGTGCATCGCTTGACGCAAAGCGCTGCGCAGCCTCTTCAGAGCCCTTCTCCGAAAGTGCATAGACGCTTGCACCACGCGCGGTGTTTTCCGGCGCGCTGTCCGCGTGGATCGAAATAAACAGATCCGCGTTCAGGCGACGCGCAATCTCTGGACGATCATGCAGAGAGACGAACCGGTCCGTATCGCGAGTTAGCGCCACACGAACGCCTCCCTGTTCGATCAGGCGCGCTCGGACCGCCAGCGCAATTGCCAACGCCACATCCTTTTCGTGCAGCCCACCCTGCCCTGCTCCGGGATCGAACCCACCATGACCTGCATCGATCACCACCAGCGGGCGCGATGGATCGGCAGGTCCATCGATACGAGGCAACCCGACAGCCAGGCCCGGCATCGGCATATCGAAACGCAGCACCGCACTGTCGTCAGCTCGAGCAGCCATGACGGCAGCGTGCGAAACCAGCACCAGTACGATGGCCGATACCGCCGCTGCGATGCAAGCGATCACCAACGGCAATGACAAGGCGCGACGCGACATGAACAAAGGTTAGGGCGCAGAAATCGCCTCGACAATTCATCCCCGGCAGTTTCCCCCGAAATCGTTCTGGCCCCAATTCCCGACAGCCCCGCCCACGCAACGAAAGTTCCTGTGCTGTCACCTCCTTGTAACTTGCCGTTCAGGAACAGGGATGCTAGGCCACTCAGGCCGGAGCCCGACGAGCATCCCGGCCACGTGCCTTGACCGGATATTGAAATCCGGGCTGGTTCCGCCAGTAGACGCCGTGGCTCGGATTGCAGAAACACTGCTCCCGGCACGACCTCCGGAAAAATCCTTTTCCGGATCAGCAGGTTGACGCGAGTCATGAGAAGTACGTTGCAGTCCCGCCAGCCAATGCCCGTCAGGGCATGGCCGGTATTGCTGCAACGCGCCGCGCGATTTCAATCGCCGCGCGGCCTGATGGCTGCAGTCGCATTGCCCGCCATAGGCGCGGGCCCGATCGACACATGTCTTTTCGCGATCAAGGCACCGGATCGCCTGGATCATTACTTTACCCTGCCCTGCAACGCGATGGGCTCCGCCGCTTTCGGCGAGCATGAACCAGCCGCGTCGGGCACCCCCGAAATTGATGGCGCCCTCCCGGAAGATCCGGTCGGACAGCGGCGCCAATGGAGATATTACAATGGCAACGCGCATGCTCATCGATGCGCGCCACCCGGAAGAAACGCGGGTGGCGGTCCTCAAGGGACACCGGATTGAAGAATTCGACTTCGAGTCGGCTGACCGCAAGCAGCTGAAAGGCAACATCTACCTCGCGAAGGTAACGCGCGTGGAGCCCTCGCTTCAGGCTGCCTTCGTCGATTTCGGCGGAAACCGTCACGGCTTCCTCGCCTTCAGCGAAATCCATCCGGATTACTATCAGATCCCCAAGGAGGACCGCGAGGCCCTGCTGGCGGAAGAAGCCGCGCACGCCGAAGAGGAAGCCGCGCTGCGCGCCAGCGAGACCGACGAAGAGGATGATGGCGACGATTACGAAGACGGCGGCCTGACCGAAGTCGATACGTCCGAAAAGGATGAGGTCGCGATCCTCGAAGATGGCAACGTCGAGCGCGGCTTCGACGAGGACGAGGAAGAAGAAACCGAGGGCGAGAACACCGGCCGCAGCCATCGCGGACGCCGCCGTCAGGGCGGTCGCAACTCCGGACGCTCCAAGGAAGCTGACGACCTGCGCGCCAAGCGCATGGCACTGCGCCGCCGCTACAAGATCCAGGACGTAATCCACCGCCGTCAGGTGCTGCTGGTTCAGGTCGTCAAGGAAGAGCGCGGCAACAAGGGCGCTGCCCTCACCACCTATCTCTCGCTGGCTGGCCGCTACTGCGTACTCATGCCGAATTCGAGCCATGGCGGCGGCATCAGCCGCAAGATCAGCTCGGCCTCGGACCGCAAGCGCCTGAAGTCGATCATCGCCGAGCTGCAGCTGCCGCGCTCGATGGGCTGCATCGTCCGTACCGCCGGACTCCAGCGCACCAAGACCGAGATCAAGCGCGATTTCGATTACCTTGCCCGCCTGTGGGACGAACTGCGTGAGCGCACGATGCACTCGGCAGCCCCGGCCCTGATCCACTCGGACAGCGACCTTATCAAGCGCGCCATCCGCGACATCTACAACCGCGACATCGAAGAAGTCGTTGTCGAGGGCGAGGATGGCTACCGCGCCGCACGCGACTTCATGAAGCTGCTCATGCCCAGCCATGCGCGCAAGGTGAAGCCCTACTCCGACCCTGTTCCGCTGTTCCAGCGCTTCGGCGCCGAAGACCAGCTGACCGCGATGTACGATCCGGTCGTTCAGCTGAAGTCGGGCGGCTATATCGTCATCAACCCGACCGAGGCACTGGTCTCGATCGACATCAACTCGGGCCGCGCCACCAAGGAGCATGGCATCGAACAGACCGCGACGGCCACCAATCTTGAGGCTGCGCACGAAATCGCCCGCCAGTTGCGCCTGCGCGACATGGCCGGCCTCGTCGTCATCGACTTCATCGACATGGAGTACGGCTCCAATGTCCGCAAGGTCGAGAAGGCGATGAAGGAAGCGCTCAAGAACGATCGCGCCCGCATCCAGGTCGGCCGCATCTCCAGCTTCGGCCTGATGGAGATGAGCCGCCAGCGCCTGCGCACCGGCGTGCTGGAATCGACCACGCGCTCGTGCCCGCACTGCGATGGCACCGGCCTTGTCCGCACTGCCAGCTCGGCAGGCCTCTCGGCACTGCGCCTGATCGAGGACGAAGCCGCCAAGGGTCGCGGCATCGTCATCCAGCTGTTCGCCAGCACGGAAGCCGCCGTCTACCTGCTCAACACCAAGCGCGCGGATCTGGCGGATATCGAAGCTCGCTACGGCGTGACCGTCGAGGTCATCCCCGAGGGTGAGAACGAAGGCGCCAAGATGCGTGTGGGCTCGTCGGGCCCCCGCAACGACTTCGTGCCCCGCTTCGACCCGATCGCCGAAGAGGTCGAAGACGACTTCATCGAGGACGAGTACGCCGAAGAGGAACTGGAAGAGGCCGAAGAGCGCGCCGCAGCGCCCGCTTCCAACGAAGATGGTGGCTCGCGCCGCAAGCGCCGTCGCCGTCGTCGCGGTCGCGGTCAGGACCGTCAGGACGATCAGGCCAATGCCGGCTCGCCCGAGGACGAAACCGCTGTCGACGTTGAAGGCGATGAGGGCGAAGATGCGGAAGCCGACGCCCCCGAAGGCAGCGACGATGCTCAGGCACCGAAGAAGCGCCGTCGTCGCGGAGGCCGTCGTCGCCGTGGCCGTCGTGGCGATGAAACGGAAGCGCTGAACGAAGGCGAGACCGAAGGTGAGGCCGAAGACGAAGAAGCGCCTGAGGCCATCGAAGCCGCTGACATCGAGGTCGAAGCAGCGCCTGTCGTCGAAGCTCCGGCTGAGGTGGCTGCCGAAGCGCCCAAGAAGCGCACGCGTCGCAAGAAGACCGTCGCATCCGACACGGTAGCCGACGAGACGGCCGCCGTTGCCGCAGCGACGCCGGAACCGGCAGCAGCCGAGGCCGAAGTGGCAGAGAAGCCGAAGCGCACGCGCCGCAAGAAGGCCGATGCCGCTCCTGCGGAAGAAGCGCCTTCCGTCGAGGCGGAGGCTGCGCCGGAAAAGCCCAAGCGCACGCGCCGCAAGAAGGCGGACGCTACACCTGCGGAAGAAGCTCCGGCTGCCGTGGAAGAAGCACCGGCCAAGCCCAAGCGCACGCGCCGCAAGAAAGCCGACGTGGAAGCCGAAGCCGCAGCGGAGCAGGCCCCTGTCGCTGAACCTGAAGCAGTTCCGGCCGCCCAGGAGGACGCCCCCGTCGAAGCCCCGGCTGACGGCGCAGCGGCTCCGCGTCGCGGCTGGTGGCAGCGCACTTTCGGCGAATAAATAAGCCGATCTGAGGAATGAGGGGGCGCGCCATTGTCTTCACGGGCAATGGCGCGCCCCTTTTTTCATGCGTGCTTTCGACCGATGGCGTCAGACGCAACTGCACGTTTTATATCTTCAACATGCCTGAAGGGCCTCTCCCCCCTTGCCCCGGGCCGCTGAATCGCTAGAGGGAGGATAAACATACGCGGCTTCGGCCCAACGCAAGATAATGGGGATTTGTTCATGGCGACCTTCAGCCTCCCGGCCAACAGCAAGATTCGCAAGAACGGCAACGTCCACAAGGCCGAGGGCGCGACGCGCGTGAAGAAGTTCACCGTCTATCGCTATGACCCCGCCTCCGGCGAGAATCCGCGCTATGACTCCTTCGAGATCGACCTCGACAATTGCGGGCCGATGGTCCTCGACGCGATCATCAAGATCAAGAGCGAGATGGACCCGTCGCTGACGTTCCGTCGTTCGTGCCGTGAAGGCATCTGCGGTTCGTGCGCCATGAACATGAACGGTGCCAACGGCCTTGCCTGCACCACGGCTATCGAAGACCTCAAGGGCGATATCCGCATCACCCCGCTGCCGCACATGGACGTGATCAAGGACCTCGTTCCGGACTTCACGCATTTCTATGCGCAGTACGCTTCGATCCGTCCCTGGCTGCAGACGGTTTCGACGACGCCTTCGGGCAAGGAGCGTCTGCAGAGCCCTGAGCAGCGCGAGAAGCTCGACGGCCTTTACGAGTGCATCCTGTGCGCCTGCTGCTCCACGTCGTGCCCCAGCTACTGGTGGAACTCCGACAAGTTCCTCGGCCCGGCAATCCTGCTTCAGGCCTATCGCTGGCTGGCCGACAGCCGCGACGAAATGACCGGCGAGCGCCTTGACGAGCTGGAAGATCCGTTCCGCCTCTATCGCTGCCACACGATCATGAACTGCGCGAATGTGTGCCCCAAGGGCCTTTCCCCTGCTCGCGCCATCGCCGAGATCAAGAAGATGCAGGCAGAACGACAGGTCTGACGTCTGGTCTACGGACCGATTGCCTTGCACGACACCGATCACACTTCAGTCCAGCCAGCGCCCGACGCTTGGCTGGACTGGCCTATTGAGGCATCTCGATTTGGGTTTCACGCTCTGGGCGCGCTTCAACTGCGCCATGACAGCCATGAACAGATACGCCTGAGATTACCTGCCACCGCGCCTCATCTCGGCAACTCTCACGGCAACATTCATGGCGGCGCCATTCTCACCCTCATCGATATGGGCATTTTCGCCGCAGCACGTTCGCGCCTTGGAGAACGTGCCGAGGGCGCAGTCACTCTGGACCTTCACAACCAGTTTATCGGCACGGGCCACCTAGGGGAGCCTCTCGATGTCGCCAGCGAGGTCGTCCGAGAAACAGGGCGCCTGATCTTTCTTCGCGGCAGCGTGGAACAAGGCGAACACCTCGTGTCCAGCTTCCTGGCAACTCTACGTAAGTCTCCACGCCCATGACTGGAATGTACGAAAGATACGAAACACTGGTCGCAACCGGGGAACTTCGGGTCGACTCGGAACAAGCTGCTGCGGCGGAGCGACTGGATCGCCTTCAGAGCGAACTCTACCGTGCGAAACCGGGTGGCGGTGCCTTCTTTGGCAAGCTGCTTGGCCGCAAGCCCCCCTCGCCTCGCGGGGTGTACATGTGGGGGGGCGTGGGCCGCGGCAAATCGATGCTTATGGATCTTTTCCATGACACGCTCGACATTCCGGAAAAGCGTCGTGTCCACTTCCATGCATTCATGCTGGAAGTTCACGAACGGCTTCGAGAGGAAAGAAAGAACGAGTCCGGAGATCCGATCCCCCCCGTTGCCGCTGCAATCGCTCGCAACCTGCGCTGCCTTGCCTTCGACGAAATGGTGGTAAACAATTCTGCCGACGCCATGATCATGAGCCGCCTGTTCACGCAGCTGATCGCCCACGAAGGCGTGACAATTGTCACCACATCCAACCGCGCGCCCTCACAACTCTATAAGGACGGGCTGAACCGCGAACATTTTCTGCCTTTTATCAAGCTGATCGAAACCGAGCTTGACGTTCTGACGCTCAATGGCCCAACGGACTATAGACTGCAACGCTTGGGAGGTATGGCCACATGGCACATGCCGCTCGGCGATCCAGCGACGGAACAGACGCGTGAAGCCTTTTATCGCCTCACCGACTATCCCCCCGAAGATGCCGAGCACGTACCTTCAGCGGAGCTGGATGTCGGCGGCGGCCGTATGCTCCACGTTCCCAAGAGCCTGAAAGGCGTTGGCGTATTCAGCTTCAAGCGCCTGTGCGGAGAGCCTCGCGGTGCGTCTGACTATCTGGCAATCGCGCGAGCCTACCACACCGTCATTCTTGTCGGCATTCCCCAAATGGGCCCCGATCGCAGGAACGAGGCTGCCCGGTTCGTGACACTGATCGATGCACTTTACGAACATCACGTAAAGCTGATCACAGCCGCCGATGCCGCACCTGAAGATCTTTATCAGGCAGGCACGGGCCGGTTCGAATTCGACAGAACCATAAGTCGCCTTAACGAGATGCAGAGTGCCGACTACCTCTCAAAAGGCCATGGTGACGAGTAGAAAGCTGATAACCGCCTCGAATCGGCCCGAGCAGTTAATCAACAGAAGACTACGCTTGCATAGACGACGAAGCAGAAAATAGTCGCTCAAAGACCGAAATCTGCCTGAGGCCAACCGGCCCTCCAAGCAAAATCCACGTCGTTCAAACAATAGAAAAATGAAAACGCGCGCCGGGCATAGTGCCAGACGCGCGTTTTATATTTGCATTTATCATGCGATCGACTCTCGTTCGTCATAACGAACGATGACGATTAGCGGCCGAAGCCACCCCACATCCAAGTGTACATATCATTTTCCCATGTGAACCGCCGCGTTTCCCCGCGGCTGTGCACATGGATAACAATGAGTTAACAATCTCTCAAGAAAATATTAACCAGTGCGCCGCGCACCTTCCCGGCCGATCTGCGTCTGAAAATCCCGGAATGGGACAGGTCGCCCTATGTGATAGCCCTGCACGAGGTCACAACCCCGTGCGCGAAGCATCTCCAGCACCACTGCCGTCTCCACCCCTTCCGCAACTACAGTGCGGTCAAGCGAGTGAGCCATCTCGATGATCGACTGCACAAGCAACAGGTCTTCCTTGCTGGTCTCCATTGCCGAAACGAAAACCTTGTCGATCTTGACTTCGCTTGCCGGCAGATAGCGCAAGTAATCAATCGTCGCGTTTCCGGTACCGAAATCATCGATAGAAAGTCTCAGCCCCATCTGAACAAGGCGCTGTAACATCTGGAACGTTCTTGACGTTCGATCGAGGCGATCTGTCTCCGTAATTTCAAGAACGAGCCTGTCTGGAGACAGATCATGCGCCTCCAGCGTCTGACCGATCATGTTCGGCAACCCGGGATTACGAAGCAGTTGAGCCGAGATATTCACGGCTATGGCCATGTCATGGCCCTCAACCTCGAGCGCCTTTGCACAACGCACTGCATCATCGAGCACGAAGCGTGTTATGCGCTCGATCCGATGGAATTCCTCAGCGATACGGATGAACTTATCCGGGCCGATCGGGCCGCGTACGGGATGAGTCCAGCGGACAAGCGCCTCTGCACCACATACCCGATTTGAGCGGAGGTCAAACTTCGGCTGATAGGCGACCCAGACCTCACCGTTATCGATCGCGCGATCAAGCGAGGTAAGCAATGAGATCTCCCATTGCGACTCCTGCTTCTCTCCCTGGCTGTGGTAGACCAGTTCATCATTGCGCACGGCCTCTTCTGCGGCTTGCATGGCTCCTGCGACCCGGGTCGACAACAGCCGATCAAACTCGGAATCGATGCCACAGTTAAACGAGAGGTCTACATCAAGACCCCCGACACGGATCCCGTTCTGGACAATGCGATGAAGCCCTTCCAGATTTTCCGAAATATCGAAAGCCTGACTGATGGACGACAGCCACATAAACATGCCGCCCTCGTGATATATCTCAGCCTCGCTGTCGCTGATCCGGATGCGACGAACGATTTCATCAGCGAGTTGCGCTTCAACTTTCTCCGAAAAGCTGCCAATGATTGCCCCGTAATTGCGGATTTTGAGCGCCACCAGGATATGCCCGGAGCGAGCGGCTGAATTACGCAGCGCATGTACACTGGGCAGTCCCGAGCCAAGGTTCGTCTCACCAGCGACCTCTACCCGATCAAGGTTTCGCATGCGAAACACCGCCACACTGGCACAGGCAAGTGCAGGAAATACAGCGACCTCCACCCTAATCAAATCCAGCACGAACGGCGCCGCTATCAGAACAACGGCCAAGCCGCTGAAGCGATAGACATCCAACACTTGGCCACGCTTCAAACCTGTAACCAATATCGCCAGCACAATCAGAAAGGGAGGCAACCAACCCAGGTTAACAGGTAGGCCTCTCTCAAGAGTTTCGGCCGCAATCGCATGAAAATACCCACCAGCGACAAAACCTTGGCCAGCCAAAGGATGAAGATCGTTATATGCAATCGCTCCGGGAGCAATTATCACATCTCGCCCTTCAACGACACCAATACCTTTTGCGCCATTTTCGACATCAAAATAGCTCAAAGTTGGTATTGTTCTATGGTCTATTGAATAATCAGGGCGAAAAACTTGATTAACATCACCCTTTATACCTGCAATTGAGGCCGCTATGCTTGGAATAATCCCCATCGGGCTATTTGAAGCATATGGAAAACTCACCCCTAAATTAAATGGGTGATGCGCACCTAGAAGTGAAATCACTTCAGCATGGTCTGCAAACTCTTTAGACGGTAGCATTTTCGCATAATTACCACCGCTTCCATCAGAGTTTGGCATAGCCCCCAAGAAAACCTTTCCTTTGTTTCGCAAAAGTACTGAAAGGAATTTCTTATCATCTGTAGGAGAATTATAGTACGAGAGCGCGCGGTCAAAGAATACGCGCCGTGCGCCTGCCTTGAACAAGTTGTCCAGGACCTTGGCATCATCGGCACGAGACACGTCCATCGCATCCAGTTTCTGCAACGTGCGGCTATCCTGAAGCACCATCACGATGTCACCCTTTGACGGATGAAGCCTCAGATAATTACGCGCATTGATCAGGATGTCTTCGACCGGCAGCCCGATTCCGGTCAGGCCACAAAGAACGCCTGTGAGCGTCGCCCACATAAGAATACGGGTACGAGCATTGCGCCAGAAGCCGCGGATGAATTGACGTAGTGAAAAAGTCACTGTTCGCCTCCGCAGGTCCACTCAGCCTCTCGCGCGAACAGCACCGGCCCCGCCTCGAAAACGGCAACCGGGTTTTGCTCAAAACAGGAATTCCAAACGATCATGTCGGCCCTTGCGATAACGCTAGACAGGCTCGACTTACGGCAAAGTTCCTAAGAATCGGTGTAGTTAACGCGCTGGCGAGCATTTCCCCTTGCGAGAAAGCCCAGGGCCGCGATCAGATCGCGAACAGCCGGCTCAGCGATTTTTCCAACATAAGCAACTGCCAGAGTTGTCGAGAATGATCGAAATGCCCGGAAATATGAGCCTCTGCCATGGCGCGAAGGTGCGGCATCTCGAACCAGCCAGTCCGGACCAGAGCTGCGTTATCACTCAATCCGCGTACAACCGACGCCAGCGGTCCGCGAAACCACTGAGCAATAGGCGTCACGAAGCCCTGCTTGGGACGCATCAAAACATGATTCGGCAGATCGTTACGCATGGCATGCTTCATCAGCCACTTGCCCTGCCCCCGACGGACCCTCAGGGATTCTGGCAGAACTGCGGCGAATTCAAGCAGTCGATGATCCAGCAGCGGCTCGCGTGCTTCCAGACTGACGGCCATGCTGGTCCGATCCACTTTCGTGAGAATGTCGCCGGGAAGCCAGAACTTCAAATCTGCATATTGCGCACGATCAAGCGCTGAGCGCGCAGGCGCAGCACGCATTATCTGCATGAGGGCGTGTTCCGCACGGTATTCACCGCGCAATGCCCTAAACGCCGGACTGAGCAGCGCGTCTCGCCCGTCCATTGTGCTCACCGCCAGTGCGCGGGCGTAAGCATCGTCTGAGTCTGCGGCCAGAGCCAGCAAGGTCGCCTTCGCACGCAGCGGCCTGGGCGCCCAGTCCGCCTTCGGATAAAGGCTTCCAAGCGAACCAAAGACCGGTCGCCGAAGCGCGCCCGGAAGTGATGAACGCACCCGCTCCTCGGCGTGGTGAAAGACATGACGCCGATACCCCGCCAAGGCTTCGTCCGCCCCATCGCCCGACAATGCCACCGTCACCGTCTCACGCGCCAGCTGACACACCCGCCAGGTTGGAAGCGCAGATGCATCTGCAAAGGGCTCGTCGAACATGCCCACCAGAGCATCTATTGCACCGAAATCATCGGGAGATACCTTGCGTGCGTGATGATCGGTCGAGAACAGCCGCGCGACTTCCGCCGCATAGCCGCTTTCGTCGAGTGAGCTGACATCGAAACCGATCGAGCAGGTCTTCACTGGCTGTCCGCTCATTTCAGACATCAGTGCGACTACGCTTGAACTATCTACTCCGCCCGACAGAAACGCACCAAGCGGGACGTCGGACACCATGCGAGAAGCAACCGCCTGACGCATCAATTCACGCAGTTCTTCGGCAAGATCGTCGGGCTTGCCTTTCCGGCGCCCTGCGAAGGAAATATCCCACCACTCTCGTTGTGCCGGCATCGGCTTATCGTGTTCCAGAAGAACATAATGGCCGGCGGCAAGCTTGACGACGTCCTTCACGATACAGCGACCATCGGGCACATAGCCCCAGGTGAGATAATCCTCCACCGCCAGCGGATCCACCTCGCGACGCAGCAAAGGGTGCGCCAGCAAGCCCTTGAGTTCCGAGGCGAAGGCAAGGCTGCCATCGCTCAATTGGGCCATGTAAAGCGGCTTAACGCCCAGCCGATCGCGCGCAAGGAACAAGGAGCGATTCTGAAGGTCATAGATCGCAAAGGCGAACATGCCATGTAGGCGTGACAGGCAGTCCGCTCCCCAGCGCTGCCATGCAGCGAGAATAACCTCGCTATCGCCATCCGTATGGAAAACGGCGCCCAGATCGCGCAGTTCTGCACGCAATTCCCGATAGTTGTAGATTTCGCCGTTGAAGACCAGCATCGCCCGACCGTCGGCTGACGCCATCGGCTGTGGCGAACCCGCGACATCGATGATCGACAGGCGCCGATGCCCCAGACCCACACCAGGTGCCGTCCAGATGCCTTGTCCGTCCGGGCCTCGATGTGCAAGGGCATCGCACATGAGTTCGATCCTCGCCGGATCAACCGGCTTCGGCGTTCCCAAATGATAGATGCCTGCAATGCCACACATATCGAGCGCTCTATCGCAGGCCTGCGATCCGGTCGACCCAGAGGTCGAGCGGACCGGCGGATCGGGCAAATGCCGCAATCGCGGCATTGCCGTCGCGCCCGGGCGACTGCTCGGCAGAAAGGATAAGCAGAGATGTCGGCCTGTCGCGCAGCAAAAGATGGTCTGCGATCACTTCGAGCTTGAGGCGAAGATTGCTGCCGGTCATCAACGAGCCAGTTCGATACCACGTCTGCGCGACACGCTGCACGCGCCCATCGCCAAGCAGTTGTTCTCCCTTTCCGCCCTCCAGACCGGCTACATCGTCCTGCCATGCCCAGGGACTGGACGGCATCAACGCACCCTGCCCGAAGCCTCCCGCCTCGCGCCCTTCCCCCTGGCTGTCATAGACCGCGATAAAGACATCCACCTGCTGCCCGGCAGCGTTGGCATACCGCCCCAGCAGGCGATGCTCTGCGCCTTCGGCCAGCGGCGACCACCATATCTGCGGCACATAGTTCACACGGTGCCAGCCGGGCACTGTGGGGAGATCGATCCGGGCAGGCAGTGGCGCCCTCACCTGATCCGCACCAAACGCCCACACCTGATAACCAACGACGACGAGAAGAAGGGCGAAAAGAGCCTTCCACGTCGTCGCCTCGAACCGGCGCAATCGTCCGATCAAGGGATTGTCAGCGATCTCCGAAACATCGATCATCCCTGCATCGGGATGGCGATCGAAGAAGCGCCAGGCGCACAGGATCACCACCGCCAGAACAATCGCGAAGAAGAACCAGCCGTAAATAATGTGATCTATGCCCGCAGCGACCTTGATGCCGAAGATCTGCGCGGCATAAACCGTGCCCCAGGCCCTGACTCCATTGGCCAGCACGGGCACGATGATGCAGGCAAGGATCATCACTGCCCGCCGACGCCAACTGACAAAGCAGACGTTCGCAGCGAGCACGCCAAACGCGAACATCGCGATCAGGAATTTCACCCCTGAGCAGGCCTCGGCAACCTCGAACAGACCGGCCGGCGTATCGATGAACACGCCTTCGATAACGGCAGGAACGCCGCTGAGATGTGTAAGAGCAACCGTGATCTTGGCCGTGATCGTCTGGAGCGGGCCGACAAGTTCATCGCCTGCCGGAACAAGAAAGACCATGTAGCACAACGGGAACCACAGCCCCGCCGTGATCTGAGGACCAAGGAGCAGCGGCACACTGCCCATCAACAGGCCGACAGCGCCAGCCTGCCGTGCGATATCCAGCCCCGACATTGCGCCCAGCAGCCAGAGGAAGCCTGCCAACAGCAGCGGAACCAACCCAGGCCACCACGCCCGCGGCTGTAGATGGATGAGCTGGCCACTACGCTGCCAGACCAGCCAGCCCAGGATCACCGGCACCAGCAACACGTGGTTATAAGTGGAAATATCCCACCATTGCCGCACCATGGCCAGCCAGTCGGGCCAGAACACAGCAATCAACCCCAGCCATACCAACCCGATACGCTGGAGGGCTGCGCGCCAATCTCGTTGTGCGGACGCATCACTGGAAAGATCGGGGCGAACACGCATCACAATATCAGGCGACGCCATCGAGCGCTCCGCAAGAGAAATTTCCGTCAGCCTGACGCCCAGTCACACCAAGGCAGGCCGGGAGTACCGCAAGCGCTGCCTCCCACCCCGCATGGGTAGCGATCCAGCGCCGGGCGGCAAGCGCCATTTCTGTACGCGATGCGCTATTTTCCCAGAGACTTACCACCGCATCTGCCATGGCCTGATCACTGTCCCGAATGCAGAACGCATGATCATCCGGCGCGTCTATACCTGTCGCCGCACCGGACGTGAGCACAACTGGAAGCCCCATGGCCATGGCCTCCAATACCTTGTTCTGCACACCCCGTGCGATCTCGAGTGGAACCAGCGCAAGATCCGCCGCGCGAAGCCAGGGGCGCATATCCGGCACGCGCCCCCATACATGCACGCCCTCGTGCCCGTGCATGGCGCGCAACGCCGCAGGCGGCTCACGCCCCACGATATGAAGAGTCGCGTCCGGAAGCTTGCGACGCACCAGCGGCAGAACACCTCCAGCCGCGCGCATCGCCGCTGCGATATTGGGTGGGTAGTCCATCTGGCCGGTAAATATGATCCTGGGACCGCCGGCAGAACGCATCTGTGTCTCGGGCGCGCAGGCGTCAGGCGAGAACAACACGTTGTCGATGCCGTTACCCATTGTCAGCACCCGCGAGTGCAGGCTTCCTCCGGATAGCCGCGAACGAAAGAGGGTAGCCTCGGCATCGCTGATCAGCAGGCTAACGTCCGCTCGGCTGGCCAGTCTGGCCTCTTCGGCCTTGAGCAGTCGACCTTCCCGCCGATCGATCCATGCGCGCAGGCTGCGGCGGTTTTCTCCATAGGCGTCGAACTTGGCGGAATCGACATCGACGAAATCCATTACCACCCGGCCTGGAAAATCATCGGGCACATACTGTCCCATCTGACCCGAAAAAACGTAAATCGCCGCTATCGGGCGCGTATCGAGGACTTTGCGAACGTATGCCCGCAAGCGGCCGTGATCGAAAGCCGAGAGGCTGACCGGCCGGCCGCTTGCAAGTGCCGTAACCCCGGCAACCGGTAACGGCAGCACCCTTGGGACAAGGCAATAGCTTTGGGCGAGCAGACCAAGCGCCTGTTCCGAAGCGCGATCCTCCGGATCATCGGCAAACGTCCCGACATGAACCGGCGCCAGCTCGCCCAGCGCACGCAAGACATGGTGAGAACGAATCTTGTCGCCGCGATCAGGCGGAAACGGGATGCGGTGAGACAGGAAAAGGATTTCGCCACCCTCGGCGAAGCGCGCGGGCGCCATCACCTCAGCCGATGCCCCGGGCGATCAGCGGGCCGAGCAGATTGGCCACCGGCAGCGGCAGCTTCTGCCAGATGCGGATCTGCATCGCCAGCTTGGCACTGGTAGGATCGGCCTCGCGCACCTTGCCGCCCGGCGCCGTCCAGCTGGCATAAGTCAGCAATTCCGGCTCGAAGCCCCAGTTGCGCTTGAAGTGCCACGCTCCGCTGTCTGCCTTGGAACGGCCGAAGTCGAAATGCGTGCAGCCTCGCGCGCGCGCATGATTCATCAGCGCATAGTACATCCGGTCATTCGCCCGCAGCGCGCGAGCGCCATGCGTGCCGCCGCCCCAGTACGGCATGACGGCGCCGCCATGGTACACGCTCAGCACGCCTGCCACCGGCGCCCCCTGATGCCACACCGTCAGAATATCGGCATCCTCGCCGAAGCCGTCGAGCACGCTGTCGAGCAGCCTGCGCGGGAAGACCGGGGTTCCGAGATTGCGATAGCTTTCGGCAAAGACGCGATAGTGCGCCGCGCGGTCGCGTTCCGATCTGCCGACCTCCACCGTCAGATCGTTGCCCAGCGCCTTGCGCACTTCGGCACGCTGCTTGCGCGGGATCGCCTTCAGCTCAGCCTCGTCATCCGCTTCGAGCGCGCGCGCGAAATTGCCGTGGGCACCGTGCTTAAAGGACCAACCCTCGCCGCCCTCTTCCGGTAGCGTCCCACCGCGCAGTTCGATCGTGGGGCACTTGTAGCACTCCGCCAGACGCTGCGCCTCGGCAAACATCGGCGCCGGATCGGCCAGCCGATCGATGGCGAGCAATCCACCGCCGACCGCAAAGCCGCTGGAGGCGAGCACGTTGCCGAAAACAGGGGAGCGGATGGCGTTGAGCGGCAGCAGCGCAACGATCTCGCCCTGACGCTCCTGCAACAGCGCATCGGCGCGATTGCCGGTCGCCTGTGCTACCGAAACGAACCATGCGGGACGATGGAAGGGCGTGCTGTGCGGATGCGCCAGCACGAAGCGGTCGATCCGCGCGCGCTCCGTCACATCGCCAAGATCGGCAAGGCGCACGACCGTTCCGCTGGATGGAAACGGCGCGTTCATGCCGCCTGCGCGAAAACAGAGGCCCGCTGACGTTCGCGCTCGGCAAGTTCGTCCATCCGGCCCCACGCGAAGTCCTTCAGCAGACGGCGCAACTTGCCCGCCATCGCATCGAGGTTGGTGTAATGGCGCAGCCTGGACCGCAAAGGCGCATCGGCCACGCGCGGCTGGCCGGGATCGACTTCCCACGGGTGGAAATAGAACACCGCCGGGCGCGCGCCATCAGCGGCATTTCCAGCATTCACCTGTCGGATCGCCCAGCGCGAAAAACCATAAGGCAGCACGCGGAAGAAACCACCGCCGCCTGCCGCCAGTCGCCGCTGGCCCAGCAGCGCGGTCGTCACCGGGATTTCGACCAGATCGCTGCCTGTGATCGGCTGAAACGCAAAGCGCGGCGCCTCCCGCCAGCCATAGTGATCGTGCACCACCGGCGCGACGCTGGAGCTATAGGCATAGCCCTGCTCGGCCAGAACCTCGAACGCCCAGGGCGTACGCGCATCGATGGAGAAGCTCGGAGCGCGATAGCCGCGCACCGCCATGCCGGAGGTATCCTCCAGCACCTTGCGCGCCCGCTCGATGTCGCTTGCGAAAGCTTCGGTGCCCAGACGGAACACGCGATCGTGCGACCAGCCGTGGCTGGCGATCTCGTGCCCCTGTTCGGCGATCCGCCGCATCATCTGCGGATGGCGCTGCGCCACCCAGCCCAGCGTGAAAAACGTGCCCTTCACGCCCGCCTCGTCGAACAGCGCCAGCACCGCATCGCAGTTGCGTTCGACACGATCTTCCAGCGACGGCCAGTGGTCCTTGTCGATCACCTTCTCGAAGGCGCCGACCTGGAACCAGTCCTCGACGTCGACCGAAAGCCCGTTCACCGGCCGGTTCGGCTGCATGGCTGCAAACTCCTTCGAAAGCCTGACGGTCAGGCGGCGACGCGCTGGCCTTCGCTGCCCTCGAACCATTCGATCAGCATGGTGAGCATGTGGCGCATGGTGCGTTCCTGCTCGGCAAGGCGCGCTTCCAGCTTCTCCGTGTGCACCTTGGCGGCGGCAAGCTGGGCTTCGAGCGCGGCCATGGCCTGCGCATTGCCTGCCGCTGCATCGGCCTCGCGCTGCTGCGCGGCGGAGGCGAGTTCGGAAACCGCGTGATGCAGTTCCTCGATCTGCGAATCGCGCTGCGCCAGGGCGTTCTCGATCAACGCGATCGCGGCGGCCTGATCGAGGCCCTGTATGACGGGCGCGGCCTGATATGGGGCGGGTGCCGCTTCCGGCATCCCAGCCAGAGGGGCTGCCATCGGCGCGACCTGCTCTGCCACCGGCGTCACCAGCGAACGGGTGCCATCGGCATCCAGCTCGGCCATGACTTGATCGAGCATCGTCGTCTCGATCCGGTTGCGACGCTCGACCGCCCCCAGCAGCAACAGGCGATTGACCACCTGGTTGATGCGGCGCGGGATGCCCCCGGTCGCCTCATGGAGCGCGGGATAGATATCCGGGTCGATATCCGGGTTGCCCTGCCAGCCCACGCGCGAAAGGCGGTGCTCGACATAACCGCGCACTTCGCCCGGCAGCATCGCACCCAGATGATGCGTCGCGATCACCCGCTGGCGCAACTGCTCCAGATGCGGACTTTCCAGCAGGGTGTGGCGGAACTCGGGCTGACCCAGCAGCAGCGTCTGCAACAGCGGGTGCGAGCCAAGCTGGAAGTTCGAGAGCATGCGCAGTTCCTCGATCGCCGTGACCGAGAGGTTCTGCGCTTCGTCCACGATCAGCAGGCAGCGTCGGCCCGCGCGGGCCTCTGCATGAAGGAAGGCCTCCACCGCGCCCAGCGCCGAAGCCTTGTCATGCCCCGCCACCCGCAGCCCGAAAGCCTGCGCGGCAACGTGGACGATTTCCTCGCCATCCAGCGCGCTGGTGACGATGTGCCCCACGGTCAGCCGCGCCGGATCGATCGTGTCCATCAGATAGGCGACCAGCGTGGACTTGCCCGCGCCGACCTCGCCGGTAATGACCACGAAGCCTTCGCCTTGCGCAAGACCGTAGCCGAGATAGGACAGCGCCTTGCGGTGCGTCTGGCTCTCGAAGAAGAAGGCAGGATCAGGCGTCAGCTGGAAGGGCCGGCCATTGAGCCTGTAGAAGTCATCGAACATACGTCGTCCCTCCTCGGGCCTTAGAAGCTGTAGCGCACGCCCACCAGGGCGGACGCTGACCAGATATCGTCGATGGAGGGATCCTTGCGGGTGATCCCGTCCAGTGAAAGCGCTGCCGTGGCGCGCAGGCGCTCGGTCAGCAGGCGGTAGTAGGCGGCGGTGATGCCGTAGCCGGTCGAGTCCGAATCGATCGCATCGGTACTCGTCAGCCAGTTGACGTAGGCCGTGGCAGACCAGCCCGCATTCGTGCCGAGTTGGCCATTCACATAGGCATTGATCCACGTGTTCTCGTCGATCACGCCATCCGCCGACGCCAGAATCGTGCCCTGAGCAGCGATGTAGTTTCGGCGATCATACCCTGCCGCAAGCCCCGCGCCCAGCCTGCCGAAGCGCCAGCCGTAGCTTGCCATGATACCGCGATCGCGGAACGTGGAGGACCGCACCGATCCGAGCACCCCGGAAAGGCAGGTGCCGCCGTCGACCGAGGACACGCAGCCCTGCAATTCGCCCGTGACGGGATCGCGAATGACGGTGAAATCATCCGGCAGACTGTCCAGCGTGCGGTCAAGCTGACCACCGAACCCGGCAACGTTGTCGTAGACCGAGATGTTCAGCGAACTGCGGTCATTGGGCGCATAGGCGAACATGCCGCCGAAGCTGGTGCTGCCATAGCGACGACCGATGTGCGCGCTGGCGGAAGTGCGCGGACTGGGCCGCCACATCACGCCGACGTCCCAGGTCAGGCCGGTCACGTCATAGGACAGCACCCGCGGGCTGGACTTGTCGGTGACGTAGCGTCCGTGGCTGTCGATTTCGGGATTGCCGTCCGCATCGTAGACGGCATCGCGATTGCCCATCGTCACGTCTTCGTAGCCGAGCGCGCCGGTCATCTGCACCGTGCGGCTGACCGGGACGGTCACGATGCCGCGCACCTGAATGTCGCGCACTCGCTGATCGAGGTTGGAGATATTCTCCTGGTAGAACGTGCCGCCGACACCCAGCCCCACAGGCGCAATGGTGCCCGGTGCGAAGCCCGCCTCAAGATCGGCCATCTGCGTCCAGCTCTTGTCGAACACATCGACCAGCGGGCTGTCCGCGCTGGCGCGATAGGCATTGCTCTGCCCGACCTTGGTATAGCCGATGCGATAGTTCGCAGAGAGGTCGAGATCGCCGATCCGTGAGGTATAGGACGGCCCCGCATAGACCGAATAGATATCGGTATTGCCAAGGCTGTCGGCGATGCCGCTGGAAATCGCGGTGCCGCCCGTCACGCTCGCACGGGTGGCAAGGCCGCCCGCCTCCAGCGTCAGCCCGCGGGCGAGCGTGGTGTATCCCCGGACAAGACCACTCACGGCATCACCATCGGAGGCGTTCTTGCTCCAGCCGAAGTGGTGCTCGTAACGCACCGAGGCGGCCAGACCGTTTCTGCGACCCGTGATGCTGGCATCCGCCCCCACAGCGGCCTGTGTATAGGTCAGCACGTCATCGACGGGCGCGAACTGCGCGTTCACGATCTGGTCGATCTCGATATAGGGCGTGATCTGGACCTTGCGACCCTTGTGATCCGCCGCACGGGCCGCCCGCTTTTCGCTGCGTGTCGCGCCCACATCCGCCGGCTCGCCGCCGGGCCCCGACGACGTGCCGACCGAATCGTACCCCATCGTCTGCGCAGCCGCCACCTGCGGCAGAGCAAGCGCCGCCACGCCTGCCAGCGCGAGCATCTTCGCCGAATATGTCCCCCCCTTCGCGCGCATCATCCGGTGTACCCGTAATAGGTGCCGAACTTGCGCCCGCTAGGGCTGAACTGCGCGGCGTTGAGCAGCAACTGGATGTTCGGACAGGCCGACAGCAGCGAGATCGCATCTTCCAGCGCGCCCTGCCCCGTGCTGTCGGCGCGCACGACGATCATAGTCTGGCCGACATACTTCGCCAGTTCCGGCGCGGTCGAGGCGGCCAGCACGGGCGAGGAATCGAAGATCACGATGCGGTGCGGCGCATGCTCGGTCAGCCGGTCCAGCACGCGAGCCGTGCGCGAGGAGGAGATATATTCGCTGTCGTGACTGCTGGCGTCGCCTGCGGGCAACACCCAGAGCCCCGGAATGTCGGTGCCCAGCACGAAGTCAGCCACGTCCGCATCCTCGTTCATCACCGCGTCCATCAGGCCGGGCCCGCCGGGCAGACCCAGCGCCGAGAGGATTGAGGGCTTGGCGAAATCGGCATCGACCAGCAGCACTTCGCTCTCTGTTTCCGCGGCGATCGACAGCGCAAGGTTGAGCGAGCAGTAGGTCTTGCCCTCGCCCGGATGCGGCGAGCAGACCAGCACGCGCTGCGCTGCACCACCTGCCTTCTGACGGCGCAGATCGGCGGCGTGAACAAGCAACTGCCGCTTGACGATGCGAAACTCCTCCAGAAGCGCAGTCACGGCGCCTTCCGGTACGATCAGTCCCTGTTCGCGAAGTTTCTCGCGGTCGACCGGGTGGCGTACTTGCGAAAAATGCGGCGGCGCGGTGACGGCAAGGCCCGCATCCTCCGCGACCGGCGAAATCTCGCCGGGAGCGGAAGCGGGAGCAGGAGCCGGAGCGGCTTCAACCGGCGTCGCCTGAACGGGCTCCGCTACAGCTTCTGCGGGCACCTTGGCCGCAGGGGCAGGCGGCACCGCGACCGGGCGCGTCAGATAGCTGTTGAGGTCGAAATGACCGGCCACCCGCTCGATCAGCGATTCGCCTTCGGCCTTGGGCCCTTCGTGGTCTTCGGACATCGGGATCCTGCTGTGCTCGTTCATCGCTTCGCTCACGCCACCATGCCGCGCTGGACGAATTCCACCGCCAGCAGCACGAAGCACAGTCCGCCCAGTGCGACTGTCGCCCCATAGAAGTACTTCAAACGACGGTTACGCTGCAAACGTGCCGTTTCGGTAAGATTACGCGAGATCGCACCCAGCACCGGCAGGCCCGTGGAACGCTCCAGCGCCGCCGTGGTCGAATAGACCGAACGCAGGCGGCTGAGAATGAAAGCACCTGCGCAGCCACCGCCCAGCCCGGCGATCAGCACGCCGACCAGCAGGATCGGGCGATTGGGCGCGACAGGCGCACGCGGCGTCGTCGGCGGATCGACCACCTCGAACTTCACGGCTTCGCGCTCGGTCTTCACCTCGCCGCGCAGACGCAGTTCCTCGCGATCCTGCAGCAGCTTGTCGTACTGGTCGCGAAGGACGTCATAATCACGGCTGATGCGCTGTGCCTCGGAGGCCAGTTCGGGATCCTGGATCGACGAGGCCTGGAGCTGCGCCACTTCGGACTGCACACCCGCACGGCGCGAGATCAGCGCCTGCACGGTCGCCTCACGGTCGGCTCGCATCGATTCAAGCGAAGCGTAAGCGGGATTGGGCACACCGCCGCCGCCCGATGCCTTTTCGGCGGCCGCAGGCCCGCGCAAGGCGGCGACCTGGTTCTTCGCCGCGATCACGTCGGGATGGCTGTCGGTCAGCCCGCGCGCCTTCATCGATGACAGGTTGGCCTCCGCCTGCGCCAGCGCGCCGGACGCACTGCCCACGCTGCCGCCCGGAAGCGTGCGCGGCGTGCTGGCAAGCTGGCCGGTGATGGCCGCCAGCGCGCTTTGCGCAGCCGTCAGATCGGCGTCGATGTCGCGCTGGTTCGAGCGGGCATTTTCAAGGTTCTGCACGACGGCAGCGCCGCCCTGCACCATCTCGGGATGCGCGGCCTCGAACGCGGTGCGCTTCGATTCGGCGGCTTCCAGTTCCTTTTCGCGCTGGTCCAGCTGGCGGTTCACGAACTCCAGCGTCTCCACCATGTCACCGCGATTGCCCGCGAGGTTCTCTTCGCGGAAGATGTCGATCATCTTCTGCGCGATGTCCTGCGCCAACTGCGCGTTCTCGGCATCCGAATACGAGCTGTAGCTGGCCGTCGCGGTGATCTGGAACAGGTTGTCCTGCTGCGCCACGACCGAGACGTTGTTGGCGAGCGTCAGCACCGCCGATTCCATCTGCTTGGGGCTGGTGATCGTGTCGCCAAGGCGCGTTGCACGCACCACTTTCTCAAGATTCTTGGCGCTCGTCAGCGTCTGGCGGATGCGGTCGATATCGCGCTTCTTGTCGGCGACACCGATGCCCACCTGTTCGGCCAGCGCGTCATCAAGCTGGATAAAGATGCGCGCCTGCGACTGATAGCTGTTGGGCACCATCGCCACCGCCAGCCAGCCGAGCAGGCAGATCGCCCAGGCCAGCGCCAGCGCGATCCAGCGCCGCGTCCACACGCTGTGCAATGCGCTGAGGATCTGTTCCTGAAGAGCGTTCATCGCCTGTGCCCGTTCCCGTTCCCGCTCAGAACATGCTCTCGGGGATGATGATCACATCACCCGGCTGGAGCATGACGTTGGCCTTGCTGTCACCCTTCTTGAGCAGGTCGCTGAGACGCAGCGCGTATTCCTTCTGCTTGCCGCTGGTCTTGTCGAACCGGATCAGCCGCGCGCGATTGCCCGCTGCGTATTCAGACAGACCGCCCACCGCGATCATCGCGTCGAGCACGGTCATATTCGCGCGGTAGGGAATGGAGGCGGGCTTTTCGGTAGCCCCGACGACGCGAATCTGCTGGCTGAACGTGCCCGAGAAGCTGTCGACGATCACCGAGACCAGCGGATCCTCGATATATTGCGACAGTTGCAGGCGGATATCCTCGGCCAGCATCGCCGGCGTCTTGCCGACGGCAGGCATGTCGCTGATCAGCGGCGTGGTGATCCGGCCGTCAGGACGAACCTGCACTTTCGCACTCAATTCGGGATTGCGCCAGACGAAGATCGTCAGGTTGTCGAGCGGGCCGATGCGGTATTCCTCGCCCGGCCCTTCCTGCATCGCCACGAACGCGGCAGGCGGAAGCTGCGGCGCCTTCGCCGTCGTCGCACACCCGGTCAGCGCCGTGCTGGCAAGCGCGCTGGCGGCAAGGATGGAGGCAAAACGGTTGCGCGGCATGCAGGACTTCCCTCAGCGTCATCGTTAATCACAAACGTCAGAAAGCCGCCCATGCGATGACAAGTTCCCCCTGAATATCAGGGAAAAGGGTGAACATTGCGTTAGTCTTGAAACGAGATTCGAGCAGCAGTCCCGAAACGGGACTGTCGTCAGGCACGGATCAGACCAGCATCTCCACGGCAGCGCCCTGCCCCAGGAAAGCGGCAGGACTGGCGCTTGCCCCATAGGCACCAGCGCAGAAAACCACCGCCAGATCATCCACATCCGCACGTGGAAAACCGCCCTTGTCGGCCAGCTTGTCCAGCGGCGTACACAGACAGCCGACGATGCTGGCCTCTTCCTCGACCCCGGCGCCGAAGCGTGTCGCGATCGCGCTGGGATAATTGCGCCGCACCACCGTTCCGAAGTTGCCCGAGGCAGCTAACTGGTGATGCAGCCCTCCATCGGTGATGAGGAAGACTTCGCCATGGCTGATCTTGCGATCGATGATTCGGGTAAGGTAGATCCCCGCTTCGCCGACCAGATAGCGGCCCAGTTCGATACAGAACTGCGTCTCCTGAAGCACATCGGGCAGCGTCGCGAACGCCTCACCCAACCGCTCGCCGACCAGCACCGTGTCGAGCGGCGCGTCGCCGGGGAAATAGGGTATGCCGAAACCGCCACCCAGATTGCAGTGCGGCAGGTCGACGCCTGCCTCCCCGGCCAGCGCGGCGGCGAGTTCCAGCGTCTGCAACTGCGTGGCGGCGATCGCCTCGGCATCGAGCGCCTGACTGCCTGCAAAGATGTGAAAGCCGCGCCACTCGGCGCCGCTGTCGACGATCAGGCGCGCGAGTGTCGGCACACGTTCTGCATCGATGCCAAAGGGCTTGGCGCCGCCGCCCATCTTCATGCCCGAGCCCTTGAGATCGAACGATGGATTGACCCGGATCGCCAGACGCGGCGCAATGCCCAGCCGCTCACCGATCATCAGCGCACGACGCGCCTCGGCCTCCGATTCGAGGTTCAGCGTCACGCGTGAGGATATTGCCGCCTCCAGTTCCTCGTCGCGCTTGCCAGGACCGGCGAAGCTGACGCGGCGCGGATCGATGCCCGCTCCGGTGACGATGGACAGTTCTCCGCCCGAGGCGATGTCGAACCCGTCAACCAGCCCGTCCATTATCGCCAGCAAGGGCACGAAGGGATTGGCCTTCACCGCATAATGCAGCGCCAGCCGCTCCGGCATGGCGGCGCGCAGCTGCGCGATCCGGGCGCGGACGAGATCGGCGGAATAGAGGAACAGCGGCGTGCACCCCGCTTCCTGAACCCAGTCCGTCACCGGACGCCCTGCGACGGCCAATACGCCATCGATCCCATCATATCCCGCAGGGATCGGCCCCAGCGCCTTCATGCCGAAATCTCCTGAAACAGACCGGTGCGGTCGATCTTGCCATTGGGGCCTATCGGCATCGCCGCGCGCCAGTGAAATACCCTTGGCTGCATGAAATTGGGCAGATCGCGCGCGAGCCGCCTGGGCAGTTCGGCCTCCGCCTCCTCGGTTGCAACGCCCGGAGCAGCCCGAACCACCAGATGCACCGCATGGCCAAGCCTCGCATCGGGGAGACCCAGCGCCACCGCTTCGGCGACCAGCCCGGTGGCGAGCGCGGCGTCCTCCACCTCCTGCGGGCTAATGCGGTTGCCCGCGCTCTTGATCATCGCATCGCGCCGCCCGACGAAATAGAGAAGACCGTCCGCATCGCGCCGCACCCGGTCGCCCGACCACACCGCCATACCGCCATAGCGAGACGCTGCCGGGGCCTGCTTGAAACGTTCGGCTGTGCGCTCCGCATCCTGCCAGTAACCGTGCGCGACGAGCGGGCCGGAATGGACGAGTTCGCCCTCCACATTGTCCGCCGCGACCTGCCCCTCATCGTCGATCACGAGGATCTCGGCATGGGGGATCTCCTTGCCCATCGACGTCGGATGCGTGTCGATCAGTGCGGGATCGAGATAGGTCGAGCGGAACGCTTCGGTCAGCCCATACATCGCGAAAAGCCGTGCCTTGGGAAACAGCGACCGCATGCGCTTCACCAGATCGACCGTCAGCGCGCCGCCGGTATTCGTGAGCCGCCGCAGCTTTGCCGCCGTCGCCTCCGGCCAGTCCACCTCGCACAGTTGTACCCAGAGCGGCGGCACCGCGCCCAGCGAGGTGATGCCGTGCCGGTCCACCGCCTTCATCACATCGCGCGGCACCAGATAGTCGAGCGGCACCACGCAGGCGCCCGCATACCATGTCGAAAGCAACTGGTTCTGGCCGTAATCGAACGAGAGCGGCATCACGCCCAGCACGCGATCCTGCGGCGTGACGCCCAGATATCCGGCGACGCTTTCCGCACCCAGCCACATGTTCGCGTGGCTGAGCATCACGCCCTTGGGGCGCCCGGTCGATCCGCTGGTGTAGAGGATCGCGGCCAGCGCATCCGGGTCGGCACTGGACGGCGGCAGGGCAAGGTCTGCCGCACCTGCCGCTTCCAGAACCTCCTGCTCAGCCACCAAGCGACAGACGGACGGCACATCGCCCGGCTCCAGCCCCGAAAGGCGCGCGGGCGTCCCCATCAGCAGTGATGCGCCCGAATCGGCAAGGATATGCGCCACCTGCGCGCGCTTGAGCAGCGGGTTGATCGGCACATGGATCAGCCCTGCCCGCGCAGCGGCGAGCGGCATCAGGCAGGTCAGTTCGCCTTTCGCCGCCCATGTCGCCACCCTTGCGCCTTTTTCGGGCACCTCACGCGCCAGCCACCCCGCCAGACGAGCGACACGCGTTCTTAAGGCCTTGTAGGTTAGAGGCCCTTCGCGCAGCACGAGAGCTTCGGCATCGTCCTCACCTCGCAGAGCCAGATGGTCGAGCGGCAGGGCAGAGGCGGTTTCAGGCGCTGGCATGGCTTGACGCGGGGCTCCGCAAGAGGTGGATAGGATCACGTGACGGGCATCGAATACCATCGCGATCTTAAGGAAGTCCAATCGGATGCACAGCTTGGCGGCGTGCTCGATGCGGCGGCATGCGCGCCCTTCGACAGGATCGCCTGGTTTGCAGGGCTCGAAGCGCATTGCGGCCTGCACCCGCTCGTGATCGTGGCGCGCGATGAGGATGGCCTTGCCGCGCTGCCGCTGACCGACGCCCTGCCTCACCCGCAGGCGCTCGCCAACTGGTATACCTTCCGCTTTCGTCCGCTTCTGGCAGGCCCCTCACCCGAACGCCTGCTGACGCGGATCGCTCGCGATCTGGCCCGCAAGGCGCACCGCATCACCCTGTCCGGTGTCCCCGGAGAGGACGGCTCGGCCGCACTGATGGCAACCGCGTTCCGTCAGGCGGGTTGGCACGTCCGCAGCGAGCCCTGCGACGTCAATCACGTACTCGCTCTCGATGGACGCGATTATGCCGCCTACCTTGCTGCCCGCCCCGGCCAGCTCCGCACCACGCTCAAACGCAAGAGCGGCAAGGTCGAGCCCCGCGTCCTCACCCATTTCGACAGCGGATTATGGGCAGCCTACGAAGATATCTACGCCGAAAGCTGGAAGCCTGCGGAAGGCTCGCCTGCCTTCCTGCGCGCTTTTGCCGAGGCCGAGGGCGCCGCAGGAAGGCTTCGTTTCGGCATCGCCTTCGTCGAGGGCGAGCCGGTTGCCGCGCAGATGTGGACGGTGGAAGGCGGCACGGCCTTCATCCACAAGCTGGCCCATCGCGAAAGCGCCAAGGCTACTTCACCCGGCTCGGTGCTGAGCGCCGCCCTGTTCCGCCATGTCATCGACGAGGATCGCGTCACCGACATCGACTTCGGCACCGGCGACAATCCCTACAAGCGTGACTGGATGGAAATGGTGCGCCCGCGCTATCGCCTCGACATGCTGCGCCCCGGCCATCCCGCCAACTGGCCCGTCATGGCACGGCGTTTCGCGGGCGACGCCGCGCACAGCCTTGCCCGCGCCGCGAAGCGCAGGTAGAGCGCGTGTCCAATCCTTTGCGGGAAACTCTCCCATGATAACAGATACCGAGAGGGCCATGACCGACGATACCGACCTGCGCCTGCGAGGCATCCTGACCGATGTTCTCGGGCTCAAGCAGGGCCAGGCCGACAGCTTCACCGACGACAGCGGACTGTTCGGCGAATTGCCGGAACTCGATTCCATGGCCGTGGCCGGGCTGCTGACCGAACTGGAAGACCGCTTCGACATCATCATCGAGGATGACGAGATCGACGGCGAGATGCTCGAAACCTTCGGCGCGCTCAAGGCGTTCGTCGCCGACAAGCGACAAGCGGGATAACGGCATGGTGACGCCGACGAGCTGGCCCTGTCCACTGCCCGCCGGCGGCACCTTTCATGAATACGCTCTTGCTTTCGATCGCGGCCGCGCGCACCGCCTGCTGATCGCCCCCGCACTGCTCGACGAAGGCAACAAGCTGCGCCGCTTCACAGTGGAACTGATGCGCCGCCTCGATCAGGAGGGCGTCGACAGTTTCCTGCCGGACTATCCCGGCAGCAACGAAAGCCTCCAGGCGCTTTCTATCCAGGACCCGACCGACTGGATGGACGCGATGCGCGCGGCGGCGGTTCACTTTGGCGCCACCCATGCCCTGGGCCTGCGCGGCGGCTGCCTGTTCACACCCGATACGCTGCCATCCCTGCACTACGCGCCGCTCAAGGCCGCATCAATCCTGCGCCAGCTGCTGCGGGCCCGGATGCTCGCCTCTCGCGAAAGCGGCCGTGAGGAAACGCGCGATGGTCTGGCGGCACAAGCCAAGGCGGATGGGATTGTACTGGCAGGTTATAGCCTTGGCGCTGACTTCTATCACCATTTCGAACCCATGATACCGTCCGAGCAGGCCGGGATCATCACGCAGGAGGCGTTGGGCGGCCCCGGACTCTGGCTGCGGGCGGAACCGGGCGAGGATGCGGTGCAATCGGCAGCACTGGCACGGCTCATCATCGCGAGTGTCGCGCCATGATCCGGGCACACTCCAGCTTCCTGTGCGAAGGCGACCGCTTGATCTGCACGCTCGACGGTGATGCCCGCGCCACCCGTGGCCTGCTGATCGTCAGCGGCGGCAACGAGACCCGTGCCGGGGCCTGGAACGGGCAGGCGCTCATGGCCGAGCGGATCGCCGGCGAGGGCTTTGCCGTGCTGCGCTTTGATCGTCGCGGCGTGGCTGACAGCGAAGGGGCGAACGGCGGATTTCGCGCCAGCGGACCGGACATCGCCGCCGCTCTCGCCGCTTTTCGCGAGCTGTGTCCCGGCCTCGATCGCGTGGTCGCACTGGGTAACTGCGACGCGGCCAGCGCCCTGATGCTGACCGGTGGCGCAGGATTTGACGCGCTCGTGCTGTCCAACCCATGGACCTTCGAGGACGATGCGGCAAACGAGGTGCCCGCCGAACAGGTGCGCGCACATTATCGCAAGCGCCTTGCAGACCCTGCCGCCTTGCGGCGCCTGCTGACCGGCAAGGTCTCGCTGATCCAGCTGTTCCGCAGCCTCAAAAGTGCCGTGCGCCCTGCCCCGCCGCCCCCGGCTACCGGTCTACTGGAGACGATGCGCAAGGGGCTCGCGACCTTCGAGGGGCAGGTTCTGTTCCCCGTCGCGGGTCGGGACCGCACCGGCAGTGCGTTCCTGTCGCGGTGGAACAAGGACGATCCGCGAATCCGCATCCACCCGGAGGCGACGCACAGCTTCGTCGAGCCGGGCGCGCTGGACTGGTACGGCGCGCAGGTTCTGGAAGCCCTGCGCGCCTGAACCATCATGTTTGATAAATGCCCTGCAGGGCATTTATGAGGCGGCACCGGCCCACGCCCCCACCCTGCCACCCGCAGGATACTACCGTTGGGTGGTAGGGTGGGGGAGAGGGCCGGTGCCGCAGAAATTCGCGTTCCGCGAATTTTCAAACGGACTCTCAGGCCTGTTCGGTCTCGGTGATCCCGGCGAAATCGCGTTCGGCGAGATAGCGCTCGGCATCCAGCGCCGCCATGCAGCCGCTTCCCGCCGCCGTGATTGCCTGACGATAGATGTGGTCGGACACGTCGCCCGCCGCGTAGACACCGGGAATGTCGGTCTTCGGCGTGCCGGGCTGGACCAGCAGATAGCCGGTCTCGTCCATCGCCAGCTTGCCCTTGAACAGTTCCGTCGCGGGGGCATGGCCGATGGCGACGAAGGCGCCGTCCGTGGCAATCTCGCTCTTCTCGCCGGTCTCGGTGTCGGTCAGCGCAACGGCGCGCAGTTCGCCGCGATCATCGCCGAGGAACTCGTCCACCTTCTTGTTCCACACCACCGTGATCTTGGGGTTGGCCAGAAGACGATCCTGCAGGATCTTTTCCGCGCGCAGGCTGTCGCGGCGGTGGATCAGCGTCACGTCGTCCGAGTGGTTGGTGAGGTACAGCGCTTCCTCGACCGCCGTGTTGCCGCCGCCGATCACCACGACCTTGCGGCCGCGATAGAAGAAGCCGTCGCAGGTGGCGCAGGCCGATACGCCCTTGCCCGAGAGCGCCTGCTCTCCGGGCACACCCAGCCAGCGCGCCTGCGCACCCGTGGCGATCACCAGCGTATCGCCTTCGTACGTGTCGCCACTGTCGCCGGTCGCCACGAAGACAGGCCCGGAAAGATCGACCGAAGTGATCGTGTCCCACATCATGCGCGTGCCGACATGCTCGGCTTGTGCCTGCATCTCCTGCATCAGCCACGGGCCCTGGATCACCTCACGGAAGCCGGGATAGTTTTCGACGTCGGTCGTGATGGTCAACTGGCCGCCGGGCTGGAGCCCCTGCACCACGATGGGCTCCATACCGGCGCGCGCGCCATAGATCGCGGCGGAAAGGCCCGCCGGGCCCGAGCCAATGATAAGCATGCGGGTCTTGTGCGTGGTCGCCACCTTGATACCTCCGGGCGTGAAATCTCAGGCCCGCGAGATAGGAGCAAGGAGGCGGAATTGCCAAGCATTCAGGCGGCGATGATTTGCTTCATCCCCAAAAACCCGCGCTATTGGCCCCGCGCCATTGGCAATGCCTCGCGTCCGATACGCCCGCAACCGGTCAGTTCAGCAGGAACCAGGCCAGCCCAGCCCAGCACAGGCCGCAGAAGCCGAGCGCGACGATCAGTCCGCGCGCATCGCGCTCGTCGCTGTCCTCTCGCGGAACCGCGGCAAACGCAGGATAGAGCGGGCCTGCGGAGTTGCGCAGCAGTTCTTCGCTGCTGATGATCCGGCCCGATGATCTGTCGATGGCATCCCGTGCAATCATGATCCTGCATCCCATTCAAAAGTGCCACGAAAGCCCCGTTTTGCGGGTGTCTTTCCACCAAAAGCGGCAATTCCGCCGCGAACCCGAACCGGATCTGCCGTCACCCTTCTGATGTTGCGAGCAGCGTCTCCGGTGACACCGGTTTTACCACTCCGGAGCGCGTTTCTCCATCAAATTTGCAATCGAATACATAGCGTTACAGCGCACGTTTCCTCGCATCGAATTACACAAATCACGCAGCTTTCCGGAAAACCATTAACCAAAATCACAGTGCAGTGCAGCATCGGCACGAATGACGCGCTTTCGCTGCTATGCAAAGCATTGCATATTGCATACGCAAGTTTGCATCTGCGCAGCAGTCGAAAAATTGCGCGGAATGCGCCGCACTGCGAAATTCTTGCAATTGCATGGATCAGGAAAAATAGTTTCCCGCCCACGCACCATGTTACCCCCGGATGGGCCTCATGAGTCGATGCGATTCGAGACCCTTTCTCGGTCTTCACGGCGGGCATTGCTTGTCGAAAAGGCCGCCAGCTTCTAGTCTCCGTTTCATGGCCAAAGACCCGCATCTGAAGATCAAGATCCAGCTCATGTGCGGCGAGGAAATCGCCATGGGCCCAGGCAAAGCAGATCTCCTCGATGCCATTCGCGAACGTGGGTCGATCTCCGCCGCTGGACGTGCAATGGACATGAGTTATCGACGCGCCTGGCTGCTGGTCGACGCGATGAACCGTTGCTGGGCGGAGCCACTGGTCCGCGCCTATCCGGGGCGGGCACGCGGCAGCGGCGCCGAAGTCACCCCCGCGGGGGAACGTGTGCTGAAAGCCTATCGCCAGATGCAGAAGACCGCGCAGGCATCGTGCGCCTCGCGCGAGGGAACGGCCCTTGCCGGAGAGTTGCGCGCGACCCCGCTCGAAAAAGCCCCCCACCGCAGCGATCCGAGCGAGGATGCGGTGTCGCATAGCTGAACGACGCAGTTCATCCTGTCACGCTTGCCATATCCCGAAAAATACCGGATGGCCGCAGAGTAACATCCAGTTGCACGCTTCTGCCGTGGCCCTTCACAAAAACTCCCGCGCGAGGAAATCTCATGCCCCAGCCCTTCCTGAAACGCCGCGAAACCTTAGGCGCGATGGCACTTGCCTGCACAGCGCTTTGGATCGGCAGCACGTCAGCTTTTGCCAGACCGGCTCAGACGGCGCCTGTCGTCCTTGCCGCCGCCAGCCTTCAGGAATCGATGAACGCCGCAGCCGATGCCTGGAGTGCCAAGGGCCACCCCCGCCCGCGCATTTCCTTCGCCGGCTCATCCGCCCTCGCCCGGCAGGTCGAATCCGGCGCGCCTGCTGACCTGTTCGTCTCGGCTGACGAAAAGTGGATGGACGAACTCCAGTCCCGCAACCTGCTGGCACCGGGCACGCGCTCCTCGTTCCTGCGCAACACGCTGGTCCTGATCGCGCCGACGAACAGCCGCATTCGCCTGACCATCCGCCCCGGCTTCCCGCTCGCCCAGACGCTCGGCAATGGCCGCCTCGCCGTGGCGGACACCAATGCCGTGCCCGCCGGGCTCTATGCCAAGGAAGCGCTCGGCAAGCTGGGTGTCTGGCCCTCGGTGCAGGGCAAGCTTGCCCCCGGCGACAGCGTGCGCGCCGCGCTGCGCATGGTCTCCAGCGGTGCCGCGCCGCTGGGCGTGGTCTACGCAACGGACGCAAAGGCCGATCCGGGCGTCAAGGTGATCGCCACCTTCCCCGCCGCCTCGCACACGCCGATCACCTATCCCGTCGCCCGCCTGAAAGCCTCGCAGAACCCCGAAGGGGAAGGCTTCCGCCGCTTCCTCCTGTCCGGTCAAGGCCGCGCGATCTTCGCCCGCTTCGGCTTCGGCACGCACTGAGACCATAGCTTGGCCCTGCTCTCGCCCGAGGAATGGCAGGTCGTCGCCCTGTCGCTGAAAGTCAGCGGCGTGGCGATGGTCTGCGCCCTGCCGGTGGCGTTCGGCCTGGCCTGGCTGCTGGCCCGCACGCATTTTCCGGGGCGCATACTCGTCGACGCGCTGGTGCATCTGCCGCTGGTACTGCCGCCGGTCGTGACGGGATGGCTGCTGCTGCTGGTCTTTGCGCCCAATGCACCGGTCGGCGGCTTTCTCCAGAACGCGCTCGGCGTCACGCTGCTGTTCCGCTGGACGGGCGCCGCGCTCGCCGCCGCCGTCATGGCGCTGCCGCTGATGGTGCGCGCCATGCGCCTCTCGCTGGAGGCCGTCGACCGGCGACTGGAAAGCGCCGCGCGCACGCTCGGCGCCGGGCGCTGGCGGACATTCTTCACGATCACCCTGCCGCTCGCCTCCCCCGGCGTGCTGGCGGGGCTGGTGCTCGGTTTCGCGCGGTCGGTGGGAGAGTTCGGCGCGACGATCACCTTCGCCTCGAACATTCCGGGCGAGACGCAGACGCTGCCGCTCGCCATCTACAGCGCCTTGCAGGTGCCGGGACAGGAGTGGCAGGTCGCCCGCCTTGCCATGCTGTCGGTCCTGCTCTCGGTCGGCGCTCTGGTGCTCTCCGAAGTGCTGGCGCGGCGGAACAGTTTAGGAAGCGCTGGGGGCGCGGGCCTTGCCGGACGAGACCAGCATGGCCTTTGACATCGCCCTCACCATCAGGCGCGGCAACCGTGTGCTCGACTACCGGATCGAGGCGGCGAGCGGCCTGACCGCGCTGTTCGGCGCATCGGGCGCGGGCAAGACCAGCCTGCTCGATGCCGTCGCCGGCCTTGTGCGCCCGGCCTCGGGACACATCAGCGTTGCGGGCACGCGCCTGTTCGACGCGGAGCGCAGGATCGACCTCCCCCCCGAGCAGCGCCGCTGCGGCTATGTCTTTCAGGACCTGCGGCTGTTCCCGCACAAGAGCGTGCGCGACAACCTGCTGTTCGGCTTCCACCGCCGCCCTGCCGACGAGCGCTGGATGACACTGGACGAGGCGACCGCCTTCCTCGGCATCGCCCACCTTCTGGACCGCCGCCCGCGCACACTCTCGGGCGGCGAGGCCCAGCGCGTCGCCATCGGTAGAGCCTTGCTCTCGGCCCCGCGCTTCCTCTTATTCGACGAGCCCCTCGCCTCGGTCGATGCCGAGCGCCGAGAGGAAGTGATGCGCGTGATCGAACGCCTGCGCGACGATCTGAAGCTGCCGATCCTCTACGTCAGCCACGACCGCGCCGAAGTGGAAAGGCTCGCGGATCGCATCGTCGCGGTGTGAGGGTGGAGGTGACGGCGTTGAATAGAGAGGGCAACGTCAGAGGTGCGCCCATTTCAGTCGTTACAATGATCCGTCCGTAATTCAGAAACCGGCCATTCCCAATTCCATGCGAGAATGACCTTTGATAATGCCATCTTATACTGAGTAGGCATTAGGTGAGCAGATAGTGTTTGAAGCGTATCTCAGCCCGGCTTCATGGCGGGCATTCTCGCACGAAGAAATGCTCGAGTTTCTTGATCGCTCCAAGAAGGAGGCAGATCAACCTAGGCCCCAATCAGAGAAAGAGATCGCCCCAAAAAAAGCAAGGAAAAGGCGGAAGCCGTCGCTGTTTCTGGGCAACCAGCGTTCGGAACGCAACCATATGATCGTTCTTCAAAAATCTATCTCTCCCTTCGACGCTTACACGTACCTTTTTGCCCGTTTTGGAGAGCCGAATGGGCTGATGACATTCCTTGCGAAAAATGATTCAGATAACCTGTTCCATTGGGACTACTATTTGAAAGCTGGCGAGAAAGGCATTCGGTTTACTGGGGCAACCGAGGAGGTACACGTTCACGTTGATGATGAATTTAGCGATACGGAATGGCTAAATTTCATCAAAAATCTTAAGAATGATTTCGGAAGGATATCAAAAGAGAAAGTAATATTTGCAGGATCTCTTGAAAAATGGACTATATTTCCAAATCAGTTCTTAACAATAGCAAACCTCTGCTCCAATCTTTACCATAAAATTGAAGAGTCGCTTCCTAAAATTGAGTCGTTGATTGACGCGCAGTTTAAACCGGACACGCTCCAAAGCAAGAAGGCCAGAAATGAGCATAGCCGGCTGATGAACGCGCTGACTGGTATTCCGACTGAACTTTCAGTTTTAACGCCAGTGATGTTCGAGTCATTTTTGGGACTTGTAGTCTCAGGAATGATGAAACCTGAGATTGAAAAAGATGCTCAGCGGAGAAGCCAATACGTACGTAGTAGGCTTGATGAGAAGCTGATCGGTTTGTCCGAGGTGTGCATCGGCTTCAGCAAGCCTCTCAGTAGAGATAACCCAAGTTTTGGCCGATACTGGGATGTAGTTAATAAGCGGAATGATATCTTACATGGTAATGTTGATCTCGTCCGCGACGCGGTAGAAGTGGTATTTTTCCATGGGAAACGCCCTATATATAAGCAGGGCGGAGATCGCATTGCGCAGCATTGGCGGCGGCTGATCGAACAATATAGGCCCAGAGAAGTCGCTAATGATTATCTTGCCACACATGACTTTATCATAGAAATATTGAATCATATGGAGCCAAAATATCGGCATCAAATGTATGTCGTCATGGAGGACACCCAGCCCGGGTGGGATGCTAAGCGACGAATTTTCGGACGCCTCTTTCCCAATGTGGTGGCGACAGCATTTTTCGATGGAATGTTCTACGATTGGCAGTTGGTTGAACCGCAAATTGAAATCTGTATCTGATGGCTGGGATAGTTCGGCAGCACCAGCCGTGAAAGCGTCACCTATCCCTGCACTCCTGCTCTGAAGCGGACGTTCGCCTAACGGCGCTTCCTCTCTTACCGCCCCAACACCTGCGCAATCCAGTCGGCGAGGTTGTAATGTACCGCGACGCGCGTGATCTGGGCGCTCTCCACGGTCAGGAAAGCGCCTGCGGGCAGTTCGTAGCGCTGGCCTTTCGCAGGCGGCAAGTCTCCATCGGTCGCGAGGTATTCGCCGTGGACCACGAACTCGGCGGCGAGGCGGTGTCCGGCCTCGTCGCTCATCAGCACGATGCCGGTCAGCCGCTCGCGATAGCAGGCGTCCATATGGGCTAGGAACGCGCGGAAGGCCTCCTTCCCCTGCTGGCGCCCACCCTGATTGATGTCGTGAACCACATCGTCGGAGAGGCAGGCGAGCATCCCCTCGCTGTCACCGGCGTTGAACGCGGCATAGTAACGCTCGGCCAGTGCCAGCGAAGAGCATCGGGACATGGTGCGCCTCAGGCTTTCAGGCGCGCGGCATGCCATTCGACATGCTCGGCCATGAAGGTGGAGATGAAGTAGTACGAATGATCGTAGCCCGGCTGCATGCGGATGGTCGCGCGCTGGCCCGCCTTCTCGCAGGCCTCGACCAGCAGCGGCGTCTTGAGTTGCTCGGCGAGGAAGCCGTCGGCATCGCCCTGATCGACCAGCAGGTCGGGCAGGCGCGCGCCGTCTTCGATCAGCGCGCAGGCATCGTATTCGCGCCAGCTCTCGCGATCCGGGCCGAGATAGCCGCCGAGCGCCTTTTCACCCCACGGGCAGGCCAGCGGCGAGACGATCGGCGCGAAGGCGCTGACCGAACGGAAGCGCTCGGGGTTGCGCAGCGCGATGGTCAGCGCGCCGTGCCCGCCCATCGAGTGCCCGGTGATGCCCTGCCGCGCCATGTCGACCGGGAACTGCGCCGCGATCAGGTCGGGCAGTTCCTGCTCGATATAGGAGCGCATGCGGAAGTTGGTTTCCCAGGGCGCCTGCGTCGCATCGACATAGAAGCCCGCGCCCTTGCCGAAATCGTAGCCCTCGTCGTCGGGCACCTCATCGCCGCGCGGCGAAGTGTCCGGCGCGATGAAGACGATGCCGAGCCGGGCGCAGGCCTCGCGGTACTCGCCCTTCTCGGTGACATTGGCATGGGTACAGGTAAGCCCGGAGAGATACCACAGCACCGGCAGGCGCTCCCCCTCGGCGTGGGGCGGCACGAAGACGGAGAAGGTCATATCCGTCTTCGTCTGTGCGCTAGGGTGCCTGTAGACCCCTTGTAGACCGCCGTAGACCCGGTTTAGGGAAACGACCTCCATCAGAACACCACGACCGAGCGGATCGACTTGCCTTCGTGCATCAGATCGAAGGCGGTGTTGATCTCCTCCAGCCCCATGACGTGCGTAATCATCGGATCGATCTCGATTTTTCCGGTCATGTACATGTCGACGATCTTGGGAACGTCAGTGCGGCCCTTGGCGCCACCGAACGCCGTGCCGCGCCAGTTGCGCCCGGTGACGAGCTGGAACGGGCGCGTCTCGATGGTCTTGCCCGCTTCGGCCACGCCGATGATGATCGAGGTGCCCCAGCCGCGATGGCAGGCCTCCAGCGCGGTGCGCATGACCTCGGTATTGCCTGTCGCATCAAAGGTATAGTCGGCGCCGCCATCGGTCATCAGCACGATCCTGGCGACGATGTCCTCACGGCTCATGCCGCTGGTGTTGAGGAAGTCGGTCATGCCGAAGCGACGGCCCCATTCCTCACGATCGGGATTGAGATCGACGCCGATGATCTTGCCAGCCCCGGCCAGACGCGCGCCCTGGATGACGTTCAGGCCGATCCCGCCGAGGCCGAAAACGACAACGTTATCACCCACTTGCACCTTGGCGGTGTTGATGACCGCGCCGACACCCGTGGTCACGCCACAACCGATGTAGCACGAGGACTGGAACGGCGCATCTTCGCGGATCTTGGCGACGGCGATCTCAGGCAGGACGGTGAAGTTCGAGAACGTCGAGCAGCCCATGTAATGGTAGATCGGCTTTCCCTTGTAGGAAAAGCGCGTGGTGCCGTCGGGCATCAGCCCCTTGCCCTGCGTCGCGCGGATCGCGGTGCACAGGTTCGTCTTGCCCGAAAGGCACGACTTACACTGGCGGCATTCCGGGGTGTAGAGCGGGATCACATGGTCGCCCGGCACCACCGAGGTCACGCCGGCCCCAACCTCACGCACGATCCCTGCGCCTTCGTGGCCGAGTACCGAGGGGAAGATGCCTTCGCTGTCGAAACCGTCGAGCGTATAGGCGTCGGTATGGCAGATGCCGGTCGCCATGATCTCGACCAGAACCTCACCCGGCTTGGGGCCTTCGAGATCGAGTTCGACGATTTCGAGCGGCTTCTTGGCTTCGAATGCTACGGCAGCGCGAGTCTTCATGGGATAGGTCTCCAGATTTGGCGGCCCTCATAGCTCTCGCACATCACAGACCGAAGAACCAAGTCCAGAAAACATTATTGCACATATGCAATAATGACGATTGATATCTTTTCATTCTGGCGCACCCCACCAGAAGCCACCCCCATCTTTGGGGTTGCCAGCATGGCCATGAGTCGGCAAGGATGTGGCACTCGCATGGACCCGGTGAAATTCCGGGTGGCTATCCCGGCCGCCGATCCGCCGGGCAACATCACACACATGCCTTTATTCGCGTAGCCCTGCCGCGCTCATGTGCCTGATGGAATTTTCATGACCTCCTTTCTCACGCCCTATCGTCAGGGATGGCGCAGCAATGTGCGCGCCGATATCCTGTCTGGTCTCGTCGTTGGCCTTGCCCTAATCCCCGAAGCGATCGGCTTCTCGATCATCGCCGGCGTTGATCCCGCCGTCGGTCTATGGGCCTCCGTCGCCATCGCCGTCGTCATTTCGTTCACCGGCGGTCGGCCCGCTATGGTCTCGGCCGCCACTGCCTCCGTCGCGGTACTTGTCGGCCCACTGGTCCGCGCGCATGGCGTGGACTACCTGTTCGCCGCGACAATCCTGATGGGCCTGTTCCAGATCGTCGCTGGAGCCCTACGCCTGAACCTGGCGATGCAGTTCGTCTCACGCTCGGTCATAACCGGCTTCGTCAACGCGCTGGCAATCCTGATCTTCATGGCGCAGGTGCCGCAACTCGTACACGTGACGTGGTATACTTATGCAATGATCGCCGGTGGCCTTGCGATCATCTACCTGCTGCCTCGCCTCACCACTGCCGTACCCTCGCCGCTGGTCGCTATTCTCGTCCTGACGGCCTTGTCGATCAGCCTGCATCTTCCGGTCCACACGGTCGGCCAGATGGGGCACCTGCCTGACGGTCTGCCGACCTTTGGCCTGCCGCACGTCCCGCTGACGCTCGAAACCCTGCGGATCATCGCTCCGTACTCGCTGGCGATGGCCGCCGTTGGTCTTCTGGAGACCCTCCTGACCGCACAGATCGTCGACGACATGACCGGCACCGATTCCGCAAAGCGGGTCGAATGCAAGGGCCAGGGCATCGCCAATATCGTGGCAGCGCTGTTCGGCGGCATGGGTGGCTGCGCGATGATCGGGCAGTCGGTCATCAACGTCAGTTCCGGGGGACGCGGACGGCTCTCCACGCTCGTGGCTGGCGTTTTCCTGTTCATCCTCCTCGCCGCACTCGGCCCATGGGTAGGCCAGGTGCCGATGCCATCGCTGGTCGCAGTGATGATAATGGTCTCGATCGGGACATTCTCGTGGAACTCGATCCCGAACCTGCGACGCCATCCGTGGCAAAGCTCGGTGGTGATGCTGGCGACTGTCGCCGTCGTGGTGGCTACCAGCGATCTGTCGAAGGGTGTTATCGTGGGCGTGTTGCTCTCCGGCGTGTTCTTCGCGCAGAAAGTGCAGCGTCTCTTTTCCGTCGAGCGGACGCAAGATGACGATACCGCCACCTACCGCATTTCAGGCGCGATCTTCTTCGCCTCGGTCCATCGCTTCATCGAGCAGATGGATACCGCCAGCGAAACGGCCCCCAAGGTGGTAATCGACATGAGCCAGGCGCACCTGTGGGACATCTCCTCCGTCGGTGCGCTTGACAAGATTGTGGGGACGCTCGCCGGGAACGGCGCCGAGATCAGGGTCGTGGGGTACAATCAGGCGAGTGCCGACATCGTCGACAAGTTCGCCCTCCACGACAAGACCGGCTTCGAACTGGGCGCGACACCGCACTGACGCCGAGCAGTTTCGCGAGGTCGGCGACGTTATTTGACGACGTCGGCCTCGTGCCAGACGACTGCCTGCGCCGCTTTCATGCAGCTGTTCTCGGTATCCCACGAGATCGTCGGCGAACCGTAAAGCCGCCATCCCTGCTCCAGCGCTTCCGAAACACGTTCGCAGAACGCGCGATCGTCTTTTCCGGTAAGCAGTCGATAGACAGGTCGGTTTTCAGGGGTTTCGTACAAGATCCGATATCCTCTCGCGATTATCGCTCAAGTCCTAGCCATTCGAGCGGAGCTGGCAACTCCGTCGCGGAAAAATCCACCTGCAGAACACGGCGACGACGCCCCGCTTTCGTGACACGGCCAGATGCATGCAGGACGGGCGTGCGATAGAGCCAGGCATCTCCCCGCTTAGCCAGACAAGCCTGAATGCGGTGCTGGATCGCCACTGCCTCCGCTTCATGAGCAGCGATGCGGCCCCGGTCATGACTGCCGCATGCGATCAGCAACGGTGCATTTTCGGCATCGACGGGATCGAGGTGAATGCGCACTGTCATCATGGCTTCGAGCACCGCAAAGGGCGGCTCGACATGGCAGATGCCCTGCTTGACAGACCATGGCCCGAAATCAGGCACATCTTCACGATGGCGGACCGCGATCGTGCGATCCTGATGCCAGCCGAGTGTCCAGTTCACCGCGTCGCTCTTGTCGAAAAGCACCGCCCGGACTGGCCTTGCGTGACTGCCCATATACGAACCGACTTGCGGCAGCACGCTGCTTCGCTCGACCACCCATTGCGCCAGCTTGCTACGCCCGGTGAGCCGCAAGCCCGCTTCGCCCTGCGGCTCGGTCGCCAGCAACGACTCCAGTTCGCCAATAGTATCCGCCGCCGCACCAACGGCCAGACAGGCCCCGTCCCGCTCTAGATCGAGCGTGGACGGGGCGGCATCCGAGATCACAGGATATACTTGGACAGGTCCGCGTCGCTCGCGAGGCCTTCCAGCTTCTCACGCACATAGACGGCATCGACAATGACCGTCTCGCCTACGCGGTCCTCCGCCTCGAAGCTGAGTTCCTCCAGCAGCTTTTCCATCACTGTCTGAAGACGGCGGGCACCGATGTTCTCGACACTTTCGTTCACCTGCGCCGCTATCCGGGCGACTTCGGCGATAGCGTCCTCGGTCACATCGACTGTCACCTGCTCGGTCGCCAGCAGCGCCTTGTACTGGGCAACAAGATTTGCGCGCGTCTCTGATAGAATGCGCACGAAGTCTGTCTCGCTCAGAGCCTTCAACTCCACACGGATCGGCAGACGGCCCTGAAGCTCAGGCAGCATATCGCTCGGCTTGGAGACATGAAATGCACCACTGGCGATGAACAGCACGTGGTCCGTCTTCATCGGACCATATTTGGTCGCAACGGTCGTGCCTTCGATCAGCGGCAGCAGATCGCGCTGCACACCTTCTCGACTGACCGATCCACCCCGCACATCCGAGACGGCGATCTTGTCGATCTCATCGAGGAAGACGATACCGTTGGTCTCCGCATTTGCCAGAGCTGTACGCGCCACATCATCCTGATCGAGGCGCTTTTCAGACTCCTCCTCGACCAGCTTGTCCCATGCATCCGGCACCTTCATCTTGCGGCGCTTGAGTTTCTGACCGCCAAATGCCTTGCCCATCACATCGGACAGATTGATCATGCCGATGTTGCCCCCCATTCCGGGTATCTCCATCGGCGCAGACGGAGAATCCTCGACCTCGATCTCCACCTCGGTCTCGTTCATCGCGTTTTCGGTAATACGCTGATGGAAAGCGGCCCGTGTCGCCTCTGAGGCATTCTCACCAACGAGAGCGTTTAGCAGCCTGTCCATTGCCGCTTTGCTGGCGGCCTCACGGACGGATTCGCGACGGCGTTCCTTTTCCAGCCGGATCGCCTCCTCCACGAGGTCGCGTGCAATCTGCTCGACATCGCGACCTACATAGCCGACTTCGGTGAACTTGGTCGCCTCAACCTTTACAAACGGAGCGTCGGCCAGCTTTGCCAGCCGGCGGCTGATCTCCGTCTTGCCGCAACCGGTCGGGCCGATCATCAGGATATTCTTGGGAGTCACCTCGTCGCGCAGATCGAGCGCGAGGTGCTGCCTGCGCCAGCGATTGCGCAGCGCGACTGCGACAGCTTTTTTGGCATCGGCCTGGCCGACGATATGCTCGTCAAGCGCGCGCACAATCGCCTTTGGAGTAAGATTATCTTTCATCGAATAGCGCTCGCTCAGATGGTCTCGACCGTTACGCGGTCATTGGTGAAGACGCAGATGTCCGCTGCGACGGCCATGGCCCGCCGGGCGATCCTCTCGGCATCGTCCTCGTATTCGACAAGCGCTCGCCCTGCGGCCAGCGCGTAATTGCCGCCTGAACCGATCGCCACGATCTGCGCATCGCTGGGCCCTTCAGGCTCCAGAACATCGCCGTTACCAGTCAAAACCAGCAGCGAATCCGCATCGGCTACAATCATGAGGGCTTCGAGATTGCGCAGATACTTGTCCATGCGCCATTCCTTGGCGAGTTCCACCGCCGCGCGAACCAGTTGTCCGCGATGTTCTTCCAGCTTACGCTCAAGTCTTTCGAGAAGGGTGAAGGCATCAGCGGTCGCCCCTGCAAAGCCCGCGATAACTTTGCCTTCGGCCCCGATGCGCCGAACCTTGCGCGCATTGGGCTTCATCACCGTGTTGCCCATGGAGACCTGTCCGTCTCCAGCGATCACTGTCTTGCCGTTCTTCCGGACGCCAATGATCGTTGTACCGTGCCACTGGATCAGGCCGTGGCTCGCCCCGCTAGTATCCATGCCGCTGCATATATGCTGCGGCGGACGACGTTCAAGCCGCCCGCAGTCAGCAAACGCAGCGAAGATAATCAGCTACCGTTCGGACCGGTGCCCGGACCACCGCTACCGCCGGTCGTATCCGTGCCTTGCGAACCACCCATCCCTGCTGCACCGACCTGACCGATATTGCCGAACAGATCCTGCAGGAACGTGCGATGACGGCCAAGTGTCGGGGTAACGCCGCCCTCTGGCTTAAGGCGCACGACATCTTCCATACCCTTCCGATCGACTGCGGTCACGTTACCCTGCTGGTCAAAACGAACCCGAAGAATCGTTTCCTGAGTGGTACGCGGGCGGCCGAAGGGAGGGGTCGAGACGACCTGCGAGACATAGTACCAGTCCTTGGGGCCGAACTGGCTTTCGAAAGTGGGGCGGCCCATCGTCTTCTCGACCGAAAGGCGATTGTCCACCCCCGGCTCGACCTGAGATACGAGCGTCTGATCAATGATGTAACCGCGATGATCGCGAATCGAGGAGCACCCGCCAGCGAGTGTCGCCAGCCCCAGAACGAGACCCGTCGCCAGGACGTTCCGACCGAAAGTGTGCATCCGTGTACTCCAAATCCCCGAGGCCCGTACATACTGGCCATTGCCAGCGCGGACCGCGTCCATATATCGCAGCAGAGCCTTAGGGCCCCACAGCGCCGCGCGCAATGGGGGTTGCGTCGCGGCGATTGAATTGCGCATGAATGATCTGCTTGTTGCCGGTACGGAGCCCACGATGTCCCTGATCCAGCGCCTGTTTTCCCGGTCGACAAACGGCAGCGACCCAATGCGCCCACTCTGGTCGAAGATCGTCGGGATCGCGCGAAATCCTGACTGGTATTCGCGATACGGCATTGCGGATAGCGTGGCAGGCCGTTTCGATGCACTCGTACTCGTACTCGCACTGGTCATGCTGCGGATGGAACGTGATCCTGCCCTCATCGTCCAATCCGTCCGCCTGACCGAACTGTTTGTCGAAGACATTGATGGCCAACTGCGCCAGTCAGGCGTCGGAGATCTGGTCGTCGGCAAGCGCATGGGCAAACTGATGCGCGTTCTTGGCGGACGCACTGGCGCACTGCGAAATGCATTGCCACTGGGGATCCCTGCGCTGGTCCCATTGCTCGGACGCAACGTGACGACATCGAGCGATGAAAATCTCGTCGGACTGGCAGACGCCATCATGCGGCTGTGGACAACACTGGACCGTACTTCCGACGATGCCCTTATCTCGGCAAGGATCGAAATATGACCGACGACACATCCCCCCCAGAATTTTCCCGCTTTTTCGACATTCGTCAGGCCGAAGGGCAGATTTTCCGGATCGAAGCCAACAGCGACGAATGCGCTGGTCTTGCTGCGCGTTTCGACCTCGTACGGGTCAATCATCTTGTCGCAGAGGTCTCGCTTACACGCGTGGAGCACAAAGTCGAAGTTCGCGGAACGCTGCTTGCGGATTTCGTGCAAGCCTGTGCGGTATCTGCCGAAGATCTTGACGTCCACGTGGCTGAACCCCTCGAATTTTGCTTCGTGCGAGAAGAGCGCACCTACAAGCCAGACGAGGAGATCGAACTCGAAGCGCACGAACTAGACGAAATTCCTTACGATGGCTCGCGTTTCGACCTTGGCGAGGCGATTGCACAGAGCCTTGCACTCGCGATCGATCCATTTCTTACGGGCCCCGAGGCAGATGCTGCTCGTATCGCTGCCGGGCTTGGGACTCCCCAGGACAATGGGCCATTTGCAGCCTTAAAGAACTTAAAGTAGCACCCGCGATGCAGCGTATTGCGGGCGTGTGAGTTTAGGCACACACTGGCGTCAAGCCTCCCCACCCTACCCATTACGAGAAAACCGGAATACCCGTCATGAGCGTGACGAAAGACGAACTTTCCGCCTATCTAAACGGTCGACTAGATGCCGGGGCGGCAGCGCGCATCGAAGCGGAGGCCGCTAGCGATCCCGAGTTGGCCCGGCAACTCGCCGCACACAGAAATGCAATGACAGCCTCAAGCAAAGCGGAGCATACGTTACAAACGCGCCCAGCACAGGTTCTAGACTTTGCCGCCGCCCGCAACCGCAGGGTCAAACAGGCCAAGGCGGAAGAGAAAGCCCGGAAAAAACGGACCAGGCAACCAGTGTTTACACGCCCAGGCCTCGCCATCGCACTGATTGCCTGCCTCGGTGGAGGAACGATGCTGGGTATGAATATCTACGGGCCGCCAGACATCGCGTTGCATGACGGAAAACTGCTGGCCGGAACCCAATTGGCGCAAGTGCTTGAAACGCAGATGTCGGGAACCATTCCCTCACGCGTAGACGGTGCGCGATACCACATTCTGGCCAGCTTTCGGCGAGAGAGTGGGATCTTCTGCCGGCTTTTCTCCAGCCCGCATCTCGCCGGGATTGCCTGCAAGGAGGAGGCTGGGTGGATATTGCTCCAAACGATTTCAAGCGATCGCATATTGCCCAACGAGCTTACGGATACTTCGCCGGAAGGCGAAGCGTTGGCAGCGGCAGCCCAGCGCATGTCACTGGGCGATGCGATGGATCAACAGCAAGAGCAATCCGCACGAACGATGGGCTGGCGCACCTGAAACCAGCCCTAGCCGTCAATTCGCGTCACGAATATCCATGTCAGCATGGCGCTGCTGGCGCCGAACTGCGATAGTCACCCTGCGCTCCTTTCCTGACTTTTCGTCTGCGAACTGACGCTCGAACCGAACCCCATCTGCGGCAGAATCCTCCCAGTCGGACATCAGCATAACCGCACCTTCGGGACGCAGCCATGAGACCGAATAGGGTAACGAGACAAAGCCCTCCAGACTGCGTGCCCGTCGGGCGGCAAGATCAAAGACCCATTCCTCAAGGGCCCTGTCACGGCCATGCCAATCGACCCAGCCAATCGGGTTATCCTGACAGTAGGCGTTGTTGTTACCTTGCTGAGTACGACCGAACTCGTCTCCTGCTGTAAGCATGATCGTCCCCACAGACCCGAAAAGCGTCACCAACAATGCCTTCAGATCTGCCTGACGAGCCTCAACCACCCGCAAGTCAGCGCTGACGCCTTCGACACCGTTGTTCCAGCTATAGTTCTCGCGATGCCCGTCAAGGTTACTCTCACCGTTCAACTCGTTGTGACGAGCGGCATAAGCGACGCAATCTGCCAGCGTAAAACCATCATGTGCAGCAAGGAAATTAACCGAGCGGCAGGGTTTGCCAGGCGCACTGGGGCCGAATACATCCGACGAGCCGGCAAGTCGCGTGGCCAACACACCGATACCTTCGTCACCTCGCCAGAATCGGCGCACATCATCTCGGAACCGATCATTCCATTCCAGCCAGTTCGACGGAAAATTGCCTAGTTGATAGCCGCCCGGCCCAATGTCCCAGGGCTCGGCGATCATCACGCGGTCTGCCAAATCCGAATCGTTTGCGATGTCTGCAAAGATCGGTGCATTCACAGCAAAGCCAGGCCCACGCGCCAGAACAGGTGCAAGATCAAAGCGGAAACCGTCTACGCCGCACGCATTCACGAAGTGACGTAAACTGTCGAGAGTCAATTGGCGAACAGATGGCCGAGCAAAGTCCAGAGTGTTGCCACAGCCCGTGTCGTTGAGAAGCATCCCGTCGGCGGCCGCTGCATAAGCGGCCGCATCAAGCCCCCGAAGGCAGATCGTCCCACCGAACACATCGCTTTCCCCTGTGTGGTTAAACACCAGATCAAGCAGTACGCCAATGCCAGCCTCATGCAGCGCGGCAACGGTTTCACGCAGTTCCTGTACGCCGCCAGGGCACAGCCCTGGATCCAGAGCCATCGGCGCGACAGGATTATACCCCCAGCCGTTGTGCAGGCCGAGCGGTGGCAAATGCCGCTCGTCGATCCAAGCCACGATAGGCATCAATTCGACCGCAGCCACATGCAAGCGCTTGAGGTGCTCGATCACTGCCGGGGTTGCGAGTGCCGCCACAGTACCCCGAACGGCTTCAGGAACTTCCGGGTGCTGGATCGTGAAACCGCGGACGTTAACCTCGTAGATCAGCCCGCCGAGAGAGAAGATTGGCTTCTGTGCTGGCTGCGGGTCGACAGACGCACGAACGATCGCACGAGGCACAATATCAGCCGTCTCTTCGCCAAACCACCCGAGACGGGCATTCTGTTCAAATCGACGATCGAGCTCCCGAGCATACGGATCCACCAGAAGCTTCGCGGCATCGAACCAGCGCCCTGCTTGCGGATTCCATTCACCATCCGCGCGATAACCGTAGAACTGGCCGTCAAGCCTGCCAGACAGTTCGAGGTTCCAGTTATCGTCCGCTCGCACCATCGGGTAGCGCGTTTCGACACCCTCCTTATCGAAGAGGCATAGCCAAACCTGCTTCGCAAGTGGAGAGCGCACTGCAAAGTATGTTCGATCGCCCTCGATATGGGCCCCCAGTCGCAACGTCACTCTACGCTCGCGATCAGCCGACGATACAGATCAGCGTAAGCACTGCCGCTCGACGCCCAGGAAAAGTCCGCCTTCATGCCATTACGCTGCATCCGTCCCCACTGTTCTTCGTCGTTATAGAGTTCGCTGGCACGGGTAACAGCCGCTGCCAGCGCATAATAATTGACCCCATCGTGCTGGATGCCGGTCGCGACACCGGCAGCAAGCGCGGCAGGGTTAGCATCAATCACCGTATCGGCAAGACCGCCGGTGCGTGCGACCACAGGAACGCAGCCATAAGCCAGGCCGTAGAGTTGTGTCAGACCGCAAGGCTCGAAACGTGATGGCAAGAGTATCGCATCACCGCCGCCCTGCATGCGATGAGACAAGGCCTCATCATACCCTATCCGAATGCCGACCCGGCCAGGGTGACGTTCTGCCGCCTGCTGGAGAGCCATTTCGTAATCTGCATCGCCAGAACCCAGCACGGCAAGCCGCGCTCCCATGCCGACCAGATGGTCGATCACCTCTACCAGTACATCCATGCCTTTCTGCCAGGTAAGCCGGCTCACGACGATGAATACAGGCCCTCCTGCGCGCGGGCCCTCCCCTGCATCCAGCCCAAACTCGATTTCCAGCGCACGCTTGTTTTCCACTCGTTTCGCGAGCGAGCGAGCACTGAACGCATGTTTGAGGTTAGGATCGTGTTCTGGCCCCCAGATGGCTGCGTCGATCCCGTTGAGAATACCGCTGACGGCACTCCCGCGCGCGCGAACCACTCCTTCCAGCCCCATGCCGAACTCGGGACTCAATATCTCGCGTGCATACGTCGGGCTGACGGTGGTGACCGCGTCAGCGGCAACGAGTCCCGCCTTCAGCAAGCTGATACCGCCATGATATTCGATGCCGTCAATGGACCACGCGGTCTCTGGCAGTTCCAGCCGAGGAAAGACCTCGGCACCGAACCAGCCTTGAAAGGCTATGTTGTGGATCGTGACGATCGAAGGAATTCTCTGCCCATCGACGAACGGCGCCCAGCGAAGGTACGCGCACGCCATCGCTCCTTGCCAATCGTGCGCATGGACGAGATCGAACACGGCGGCTTTGCCACGCCGCTGGATCGCCCCACCCGCGATGTCTGCTGCAGCCCTCCCGAGCGCAGCAAAGCGCTGCCAGTTATCGCTCCAGTCATGCCCGACCGGATCGGAATACGGTTTGCCTTCCCGTACATACAGACCGGGCGCGTCGAGAACCAATAGAGCGTGCCCGTCAAGCTTTGCCGACAAAAGACGCGCCGGCGTTCCCAGCAAGGAGTCCCACACATGCACGGCCTTGCTGCGGCCGAGTGAGGCAAGGACGGCGGGATAACCCGGCAGCAGCGTCGTCACTTCAACGCCATGCGGCATCAAGGCCTGCGGCAACGCCCCCGCGACATCGGCCAGCCCACCTGTCTTGATGATTGGAACTGCCTCGGAAGCTACCGAGAGAACCTTGAGCGGCATCGACACATTCCCTTCAGCGTGCGCCGCCGTCAGGCTTCAAGGCGCGCGATCATCTGCTTGGTGATGAGGCAGACACCGTTGTCGGTACGCCGGAAACGCCTTGCGTCAAGTTCGGGGTCTTCGCCCACAATCAGACCTTCGGGAATACGGACGCCAGAGTCGATAATCACTCTGCTGAGCCGAGCATGGCGACCGATATTGCAGTACGGCAGAATCACCGCCTCGCTGACTTCCGACCATGACCCCATCTTCACGCCGGTAAACAGCAGCGATCGACGAGCCATTGCACCCGATACAATGCAGTCCTGGCTGATGAGCGAGGAGATCGCCTGTCCACGCCGCCCTTCCTCGTCATGCACAAATTTGGCAGGTGCCGCCACCACCGTGTCCGTCCAGATTGGCCAGTCGCGATCGTACATGTTGAGCTTGGGGACGGTATCCGTCAGGTCGATGTTCGCCTCGAAATAAGCATCCACCGTGCCAACATCGCGCCAGTATTCCTCGATCTCGTCCGAGGCGCGGATGCAGGAATTGGTGAAGCGATGCGCCACTGCCTTCCCGTGCTTGACGATGTAAGGGATTACGTCACCGCCGAAATCGCGCCTGCTGTCTGGATCTGCGGCATCACGACGTAACTGCTCGAACAGGAATTCGGTCTCGAACACATAGATGCCCATGGACGCCAAGGCATGATCGGCATCGCCCGGAATCGCGGGGGGATCGGCAGGCTTTTCCAGGAAGGAGGTTATCACGTCGCTTTCGTCGACGTGCATCACCCCGAAAGCCGTCGCCTCCTCCCTCGGGACTACAAGACATCCGACGGTAACGTCCGCACCGGAGTTGACATGCTGTTGCAGCATCAACTCATAGTCCATCTTGTAGATGTGATCGCCCGCAAGGATCACCATATACTTGGGGGCATGTACGGCGATGATATCGATGTTCTGGTATACTGCATCAGCAGTACCTTCATACCACAGCAGTTCGGAGATACGCTGGCTGGCCGGAAGGATATCAAAGCTCTCGTTACGTTCGGGGCGCATGAAGTTCCACGCGCGATTCATATGCCGGATCAGGCTATGCGCCTTATATTGCGTGGCGACACCGATCCGACGGATGCCTGAATTGATCGCATTCGAAAGCGCGAAGTCGATAATGCGGCTGACCCCACCGAAATAGACCGCCGGTTTTGCACGGTTATCGGTCAACTCTTTGAGACGACTACCGCGCCCTCCAGCAAGAACATAGGCCATGGCATCGCGGGCAAGCGGCTGGCCAGTGGGAGTGCGCATCCTCTTTTTCTCTCCGGTTAGCCCGCATATTCGAACATCAGCGTCGACAGCGGTGGCAGGGTTATTGTCGCAAATCCGTCCTCGACCTTTACCTGACCGAGGTTGCCCTTCCCCGACCCGCCATAATGCAGCGAATCCGAGTTAAATATTTCATTCCATTTACCCGCCTGCGGCAATGGCACACGGTAATTGGTACACATGCCTGGTGTCATGTTCGAGACGACGGCAATCGGTCTTGCTCCCGGCGCCTTGCGCAGCCAGGCGAAAACCGAATTATCCCTGTCGTCAACGATCAGCCACTCGAACCCGCCATCTTCGCAATCTGCTGCGTGGAGTGCTGGTTTGCTGCGATAAACCCGGTTCAGGTCGCGCACCAGATTGCGTACGCCTTCGTGGGCAGGCGCCGCACGCAGTTCCCAGTCCAGCGCGCGATCCTCGCTCCACTCGCGCCGTTGCGCAAACTCCTGCCCCATGAACAGCAACTTCTTGCCGGGATAGCCCCACATCAATGCGTAATAAGCACGCAGGTTCGCAAACTTCTGCCAGTCATCCCCGCTCATCTTGGAAAGCATAGAACCCTTGCCGTGAACCACTTCGTCATGGCTCAGTGCAAGGACGTAATTCTCCGAGAACGCATAGGTCAGTCCGAACGTGATGTCCTCGTGATGATAGCGACGATGTACGGCGTCACGTCCCATGTAACGCAGCGTGTCGTGCATGAAGCCCATGTTCCATTTGAACCCGAAACCGAGGGCCGTTGGCCGCCCGCCTTCCTGCGCATCATACGCGGGCTGGGTGACGCCCGGCCAGGCCGTCGACTCTTCCGCAATCGTCAGAATCCCCGGATTCTGCGCATGCAGCGCCTGATTGACAGCGCGTAGAAAATCGACCGCCTCCCAATTCTCACGACCACCCTGCTCGTTGGGTATCCACTCGCCGTCCTTTCGCGAATAATCGCGATAGAGCATCGAGGCGACCGCATCGACGCGCAGGCCATCAACATGATAGCGCTCAGCCCAGAACAGCGCATTGTTGACGAGAAAACTCGCCACTTCACGCCGCCCGAAATTATAGATCAGGGTGTTCCAGTCAGGATGATACCCCTGCCTGGGATCTTCATGCTCGTAAAGCGCAGTGCCGTCGAACCGCACAAGCCCGTGTTCATCGGTCGGAAAATGGGCAGGAACCCAGTCAAGGATCACGCCGATCCCTGCACGGTGAGCACCATCGACGAACCGTGCGAATCCTGCGGGCTCACCAAAGCGCGAACTCGGTGCGAACAACCCTGTCGTCTGATAGCCCCAGGAAGGATCATAGGGATGTTCCGAGACCGGTAGAAACTCGATGTGGGTAAATCCCATTTCGACGACGTAAGGTATTAACTGCTCAGCCAGTTCGTCCCAGGTCAGGAACCAGTTCCAACGATCGCGTTGCCACGATCCGGCATGAACTTCGTATATAGAGACAGGAGCACGCCGTGGGTCCGTCGAAGCCCAATGCGAGAGGTGCGCCTCATCCCCCCAGTCAAGCTTGGCAGGACGCGCCGTGATCGAGGCATTGGCAGGCCGGATTTCAGCACGGAACGCAAACGGATCCGCCTTGAGCGGCTGTACTACCCCATCTTCGCCCACGATGTGATACTTGTACGCCCGGTAGTCGGCGATATCGGGCAGGAAAATTTCCCATACTCCAATATCCTTGCGCAACCGCATGATATGGCGGCCGGGATTCCAGTCATTGAAATCGCCCACCACACTGACCAGCCGAGCGTTTGGCGCCCATATTGCGAAGTGCACACCATGGGCACCTTCATGTTCAATCAGGTGAGCGCCAAGCTTGTCGTAAAGGCGAAAATGCGTACCCTGCGCAATCAGCAGATCGTCCACCGGCCCCAGAACCGGGCCAAAGGTGTAGGGATCCGTTACTAGCCATTCGTGCCCGTGCGCACTGCAGCGATAGCGGATCGGCTGCGGCTTGCACATCAGCCTCCCTTCAAACAGCCCTTTGCCATCGATGAGGCCCAGCGCACCGATCCATCGTCCGTCGAGCGAGAACGCGTCCGCCCTTTCTGCACCGGGCAGAATGGCTCGCGCAAACGTTCCCTCCGGCCCCTCATGCAATCCGAGCAGTGCAAATGGATCCGCGTTCTGCCCGGCGAGCAACAAATCGAGGGCGTTCGCAGGTGGCTTCAAAGGACTTTCCAGATATCTCTTGCGTATTCCGCGATGGTGCGATCCGACGAGAACCATCCGACATTTGCAATGTTCCGGATCGTCGCGGAGCGCCAGGCTGAACGATCGTCCCACCAGGCATCAACGCGACGCTGCGCGGCAGCGTAAGCATCAAAGTCTGCGGCGCACATAAACCAGTCATGGTCATAGATGCCCCCAATCAGGTCGGCATAGCGCCCAGGATCGTCGTGCGAGAAAACTCCTGAAGAAATGGCGGACAGCGCTTGTGCCAGTTCGCGCGAATTTTCGATCACTTCCCGCGGGTTATAGCCATCTGCGCGCTTGGCAGCGACTTCCTCTGCGGTAAGTCCGAAGATCGCGATATTCTCGTCGCCCACGTGATCCTTGATCTCGACATTGGCCCCGTCGAGCGTGCCGATGGTCAGCGCCCCGTTCAGCGCAAACTTCATGTTGCCTGTTCCCGAGGCTTCCATTCCCGCGGTCGAAATCTGCTCCGAAAGGTCCGCCGCCGGAATGATCCGTTCGGCAAGGCTGACGTTGTAGTTCGGAACAAAAACGACTTTCAGCAGTCCGCCGACCGATGGATCGGAGTTGATACGCCGTGCGATGTCGTTGGTCAGTTTGATGACCAGCTTGGCGTTATGATAGCTCGGCGCAGCCTTGCCGGCGAAAATCTTAACCCGCGGCACCCAATTGCGCTCCGGATGGCTGCGAATTTGATCGTAGAGCGCTACGGTCTCGATCAGGTTCAGCAGTTGCCGCTTGTATTCGTGGATGCGCTTGATCTGCACGTCGAACAGCGCATCGGGATCGAGGCGGATGCCCATCGTCCGCTTGATATGATCAGCCAGCGCCACCTTGTTGGCTCGCTTCACCTCGGCAACCCGCTCACCGAACTGAACGTCCCCGGCAAAGGCATTCAGGTCCGAGAGCTTGGCCGCATCGTCGAGAAAGCCATCACCGATCGCCTCGCGGATCACCTTTGTCAGACCCGGATTGCATTGCTGCAGCCAGCGGCGCGGGGTGACGCCGTTTGTCTTGTTGTTGATACGATCCGGATACAGGGCATGGAGATCCGCGAAGACCGTCTCCTTCATCAGTTCGGTGTGCAGCGCCGCAACGCCGTTCACCGAATGCGCCCCCACGAAAGCCAGATTGGCCATGCGCACACGCCGTTCACCCACCTCGTCGATCAGCGAGATCGCAGCGATCCGGGCGTCATCACACCCCGCCTTGCGTGCCTCACGAAGGACACGGCTGTTGATCGCGTAAATGATCTGCATGTGACGCGGCAACAACCGCTCGAACAACGGCAACGGCCAGGATTCGAGCGCTTCGGGTAGTAGCGTATGATTGGTGTAGGACACGGTGGCGCGGCAGATATCCCATGCCTCGTTGAACTCCAGTCCATGGGCATCGACCAGTAGGCGCATCAGTTCGGCAACCGCCACGGATGGATGCGTATCGTTGAGCTGGATCGCCGCCTTTTCCGGCAGCGTGCGAATATCGCCTTCGTACTGGACGTGACGACGCACGATGTCCTGAACCGACGCAGCCGTGAAGAAATACTCCTGTCGCAGGCGAAGTTCCTGCCCTGCCGCGCTGGAGTCCGCCGGGTAGAGTACGCGAACGAGACTGTCGGCACGCACCTGCTCGGCCAGTGCGCCAAAGTGATCGCCCGCATTGAAGGCATCGAGGCGCAACGGATCAAGCGGAGCGGCCGTCCACAGCCGCAGCGTGTTGACGCGCTTGCCGCGCCAGCCGACAACCGGCGTATCGACCGCGCTGGCCTCCACTTCCTCCGCCGGATGCCACACCACGCCATCACCTTCGGAAACCACCTCGCCGCCGAAACCGATATGATAGGCGCTTTCGAGGCGATCGAACTCCCACGGGTTGCCGTGCGCCAGCCAGGTTTCGGGCAATTCCACCTGCCAGCCATCGTCGATGCGCTGGCGAAACATGCCATTCACATAACGGATGCCGTAACCGTAAGCAGGAATGTCGAGACTGGCGAGGCTCTCCATGAAACAGGCTGCCAGACGGCCGAGCCCACCGTTGCCCAACGCGGCATCGGGTTCGATCTCTTCCAGCGCGGCAAGGTCCAGGCCATGGCTGCGCAGCGCGGTCTCCATGTCGCGCGTCATTCCCATATTGGCCAGCGCATCGCGCAGAAGACGGCCGATCAGGAACTCCATCGAGAGATAGTAGACCCTCTTACCACGCGAATCGTAGGTGCGCCGCGTCGATTCGAACCAGCGATCGATGATCGCGTCACGCACGGTCAGGATCGAGGCGGTATACCAATCGTGCTGGCGTGCAGCACGTTCGTCCTTGCCTACACGATGCCGCAAGACATCCACGATATGGGCGTCGAATTCCTCGGGGGACACGGCCTTTGCCGCGGGTGCAGGCTCGGTTTCAGGCTTGCTTGCCAAGGTCCACTCCTGATCTGTCGCGAAGCCGCGAGCGTCTTGCCGAGCACCTTGAAAAGCCCTGCGGAAAGCGACGCTCCGGTCCTGCCTTCATGGCTATCACAGCGCTGCGTCGCGGCAAGCGGGATTGTGCATCGCCGCAAGAAATTCATTCACGCACAGCAACCGTGTGATACCAACGGCTGACACCGTGACCGCATCCGTATGCGAAAGGCGAATATGGCCGATAACCATCCTGCCCCGCTCGACACCTTGTTCACGATCGATACGCAAGCGCCGTGGTGGCGCGGTGCGGTAATCTATCAGATCTATCCTCGCAGTTTCCTCGACACCAATGGCGATGGCGTGGGCGATCTTGCGGGTATCACGCGAGCGCTGGAGCATGTTGCGAATCTGGGGGCAGATGCCATCTGGATTTCTCCGTTCTTCACCTCGCCGATGCGGGATTTCGGCTATGATGTATCGGACTACTGCGACGTCGATCCGATTTTCGGAACGCTTACGGATTTCGACGCGCTGATCGCTCGTGCCCATGAAATCGGGCTCAAGGTGATCATCGATCAGGTCTATGCCCATACATCGGATCTGCACCCCTGGTTCGCGGAGAGTCGCAGCTCGCGCGCCAATCCCCGCGCCGAATGGTACGTCTGGGAAGATCCTAAGCCGGATGGCACACCACCCTGCAACTGGCAGTCGGTATTTGGCGGACCCGCCTGGACCTGGGATGCGCGGCGTGGCCAGTATTACATGCATACGTTCCTGAAGGAGCAGCCGCAGCTCAACATGCACAACCCGGCGGTGCAGGACGCGATACTGGAGGTAGCCCGCTTCTGGCTCGCGCGTGGGGTCGACGGGTTCCGGCTCGATGCGCTGAACCACGCGATGCACGACCCCCAGTTGCGCGACAACCCGCCGGCACCTGACGATGGCCGCCCCCGAACGCGCTCAGCCGACTTTCAGCTCAAGACTTTCAGCCAGTCACACCCTGATATGGTCCATTTCGTGGAGCGCCTGCGCCGCGTCTGCGACGAGTTCGGCGCCATTCATACGGTCGCAGAGATCGGCGGCGACGATCCGCAACGAGACCGTCGCCTCTACACCGCCGGATCGCATCGCCTGAACAGCGCTTACGGTTTCGATTTCCTGTACTTACCCGAACTGACGGCCGCTTACGTAGCCGATGCCATTGCACGCTGGCAGGACGTGAGCGACCCGGCAACCGGTGCCGTCGGAGGCTGGCCGAGCTTTGCCTTCGAAAACCACGACGCCCCCCGCGCCATTTCGCGCTGGGCTGCCGCCGCAGACCGCCACGCCTTCGCCCGGCTGAAAATGGCGCTTCTGCTTGCCCTTCGGGGCAACGCCATCCTCTATCAGGGCGAGGAACTCGCGCTGCAACAAGACGAAATTCCTTTCGAGCAGCTTCGCGATCCCGAGGCCATCGCCAACTGGCCGCTGACGCTTTCGCGCGACGGGGCACGCACCCCGATGCCCTGGCGGGAAGAATCACGTGGCGGCTTCACCACTGGCACGCCATGGCTTCCCCTTTCTGCAGGAAACCTCGGGCGGGCGGTTGAAGTGCAGGAGCACGATCCGGGCTCAATGCTGCACTTCACCCGCGCACTGCTGGCCTTGAGAAAAGCCACCCCGGCCTTGCGGCTTGGGCGAATCGAGCATTGCAGGGCGGAAGGAGATATCCTCCATTTCGAACGTGCCTGGCACGAAGAGGGTGCCGCACGCCGCGTACTTTGCGTGTTCAACTTTGGGTCCGTCGAACATTCGCCGGAACTGCCCGAGGGCGAAGTTCTGTTTGCCGTGAATGGCGCACATCGCCGCGCCCTCCCTCCCTACGGTGCCATCTACCTTGAGGTGAAGTAGCCCCTGCTCAAGCCCCGATCAGCTCGCGACCGATCAGCATGCGGCGGATTTCGTTTGTTCCCGCCCCGATGTCGAGCAGCTTGGCATCGCGCAGGTAACGTTCGACCGGCCAGTCCTTCGTGTACCCCGCGCCGCCAAGGGCCTGCACGGCCTCTCCGGCAACACGGAAGGCATTCTCACTGGCCAGCAGGATAGCCCCTGCCGCATCGAAGCGGGTGGTCCGTCCGGCATCGCAGGCTCGGGCAACCGCATAGACATAGGCTCGTGCCGATTGCAGCGCGACGTACATGTCCGCGACTTTCGCTTGCATGAGTTGAAACGCGCCGATCGCCTGCCCGAACTGCCGCCGCTCGCGCACATAGGGGATCACCGTGTCAAGGCAGGCTTGCATGATGCCGATCTGCAGGCCTGCCAGCACGACACGCTCATAGTCGAGCCCGCTCATCAGCACTTTCACCCCGCCATGGAGCGAGCCCATGATCTGCTCTTCCGGCACAAAACAATCCTGAAACACAAGTTCGCAGGTGGGGGAGCCGCGCATCCCCAGCTTGTCGATCGTCTGGCCAACCGAAAATCCGGCCATCCCTTTCTCGATCAGAAACGCCGTAATCCCTCTTGAGCCCGCTTCCGGATCGGTCACGGCATAGACCACCAGCACGTCGGCATAAGTCCCGTTGGTGATCCAGAACTTGGTGCCGTTGAGCCGGAAGCCTCCGGCCACTGCCTGCGCTCGCAGTTTCATGCCCACGACGTCCGAGCCGGCTCCGACCTCCGACATGGCAAGGCTGCCCAGATGCTCGCCGGAAATCAGTTTGGGCAGATACCTGGCTTTCTGTTCGGCATTCGCCCAGCGGCGGATCTGGTTGACGCACAGATTCGAATGCGCCCCGTAGGACAGGCCCACCGAAGCGGACGCGCGAGAGACTTCTTCCACGGCCACGACATGCTCAAGGTAGCCTAGCCCGACGCCACCCCATTCCTCTTCCACGGTAATACCGTGCAGGCCGAGATCGCCCATCGCGGGCCAGAGTTGGCGCGGAAAATGATCTTCCGCGTCAATGGCGGCAGCAATCGGCGCAATACGGTCGGCAGCGAAACGGGCGACAGTCTCACGGATCATCGTCGCCGCCTCGCCAAGCGCGAAGTCGAACTCGGGCGTAGCAGTCATGTCTTTCATCCTCTCCGTTACCGGCAATCTAACAAGATTGCCGACGGACGCAAAGGATGCATTGGCGAGCGAACGATTATTGCGGCAGCAAAGGGATCAATCCGGCATCCCCCTGCTGCTGCGTCCATTCGATACGATAGAGATCGAAACGGCGATCCTTGAGGTTCTGCACAGCGCCCGACTGGCGCGCGGTCAACAGCGCGTCGAGGCTGAGATCGGCGATCGCGATCGTCTCGGTGTTGGGCGCCGTATCCGCCGCTACGCCATCGCGCGCGAAGGGGAAATCCGAAGGCGTCAGGATCGCGCTTTCGGCATAGTGGACATCCATGTTCTCGACGTTTGGCAGGTTGCCGACAACGCCGGACGTCACGACGTAGCACTGGTTTTCCACGGCACGCGCCTGGCAGCAGTAGCGTACCCGCAGATATCCCCGACGCTCGTCCGTGCAGAACGGCACGAACAGCATCAACGCGCCCTGATTGACAAGGTGACGGGCCAGTTCGGGGAATTCACTGTCATAACAGATCATCACGCCGATCGGCCCGCAATCGGTCGGGATCACGTTTGCCCCATAACCGCCGCGCACGTTCCACCACTTGCGTTCGGATGGCGTGGGATGAAGCTTCTGCGTTTCGTGGACCGATCCGTCGCGCAGGAAGGTATAGGCAATGTTGCGAATCTCGGACTTCCCCTTCCCGGTCTTGATGCGGGTCGGGTGCGAGCCACCGATGATGTTAATGTTATAGCTCACCGCCATGCGCTGCATGAATTCGGTGAAGCGCTCGGTGTAATCGGCGATCTTCTCGATGGCCGCCGCAGGCTCCAGCTTGCTCTCCTCGATCGAGAGCAGTTCGAGCGTGAACAGTTCGGGGAAGACAACGAAATCACTTTCATAGTCTGCCGCCACATCGATCCAGTACTCGACCTGCGCTTCGAACTGGTCGATCGTCTCGATCTTGCGCATCTGAAACTGCACCGTTGCCACGCGAACACTGGAAGGCACCCGCTCCTTGAGGCCGGGAACCGCCTTGCCAGTATCGCGCGGGGCCAGCGGATTGGCCCAGTACATCAGCACGGCATTGCCGCCGCTTTCGCGGTCGGCCGGGATATAGTCGGGCAGAATACCCCGCGGCTCGTATCCCTCGTTCATCTGGAAGTTGATGACCTGGTCGCGAACCTTCTTGTCCTTCACGGCCTGAAGATATTCGGCCGCCGTGGGATACTGGCGACGGCGGCGAGCATAGCCCGGCATGCGTCCCGCAAAGGCGATGCCCTTGAGCTCGAAATACTGACAGACCTCGCGGCGCTTGCGGTAGAGCCGCTGGCCAATCCGCAAGCGGCGATAATCCGGGTCCACGCAGACCTCGAAACCATAGAGCACATCGCCTTCAGGATCGGGAATACGGCCGTAACCGCCGTTGGAGATTTCTTCCCAGGTGTGCGGTTTGAAAGCGAGATCGGCCGTGACGATCATCGTCGCGCAATGGCCAACGACCTTGCCTTCGTATTCGGCCACGAACTGGCCTTCGGGAAAGTTGATGATCTGGCCCCGCAATTCAGCGCGGGTGAAAGCGTCCGCCTTGCCATAAACCTTTACCGACAGGCGCGCGACGGCGGCGACGTCAGAGACAGTGGCGGGGCGGATGATGAGCTTGGCTTTGGTCTGGTCCATGGGTTCCTGATACTCACGGGCAGCGCGCAGGTTCCCGGCGCTACGGGTTCACGTCATATCCGGCCGATATAGGAAGCCCGCTGAAAATTTCTGCGGAAAGCGGGATATTTCCGGCCTTCGCCTCCGTTGTCCTTCCTGAAAGGAGAGACACAGTGAGTGCAACCCTTTTCGCCCTGGCTCTGTTCGGATGCTCGGACAACGGCACGGCGTGCCAGAGATTGAATATGGTGGCACAGACCTACCAGAGCCGGGAAGCCTGCGCGGCAAATACCGACGCGGCGCTGGAGACCGAGGCCGCGCTGAAGGCCGACTATCCGACCGTCTATGCTCAGTGCCTCAGTTCCCAACAGCTTGCCGCCATCGGCAAAAATACCATCGATCTCAACAAGGTAAATGGCGTCCGCTTCGCGTCGGCCGATTGATCCCGCTTAACCGCGACCGCGATAGCCGGCGACACCCTGATCGGGTGCCCACAAGCCTTCCGGCACCGGACCGGACTGCCAGAACACGTCGATGGGAATACCTCCGCGCGGATACCAGTATCCGCCGATGCGCAGCCACCTGGGCTTCATTTCGTCGAACAGGCGCTGCCCGATACCCACCGTCACATCCTCGTGAAAACCGCAGTGATTGCGGAAAGATCCGAGGAAGAGCTTGAGAGACTTGGATTCTACGATGGTCTCGCCGGGCGCGTAATCGAGCACGAGATGCGCAAAATCGGGCTGGCCCGTCACGGGACACAGCGACGTGAACTCGGGCGCAGCAAAGCGCACCATGTAGAGCGATCCGACGCGCGGATTGGGCACATAATCGAGCACAGCCGCTTCGGGAGAGGCGGGAAGCGCGCTCTGCTGCCCGAGATGCAGCGGCATGCCGGAGGCGGGGTTCTGTGCGGTCTTGTCGGTTGTCTCGTCCATGCCTAAGGCCATGCCTGCAATGGCGCGCGGCGGCAAGCGGTCAATCGCGTATCCTTGCCATTCCGTCGCGTTCAAAAATGGCGGTAATGCGGGATTCACGGGCGGTTCAGGCTGGTATGGGTGGGGTTGAAAAGAAAGCAATGAGGGGTGTGATGGTTTCGGGTCGCGACAGGTTTTTTGCGCGGATTTCTGCTGTTTTTCTTTGCGGAACAGCGCTTTGCGTGGTGAACGGACAGGCGGCGCTGGCGCAGTCTTCCGATCCGCAGGTCTGGTCGCTGCAACCCTCGCCGCAGACCAGCGCGACGCCGCAGGCGTCAGGCCCGGTGGACGCGCAAAATCCCGTTGTCCGCCCGAAGGTTGTCCCCACATCGACGGCAACGCCAGTGGTCGTTCCGAGCGCGGCTGCCGCCCCAAAACCGACGGTCATTTCGCCGCCCAAGCCGGTTGCTACACCGCGTCCGACCGAAACGGCGTCCCGGACGCCAAAAGCGACGCCCACGCCGCGTCCCACGGCTACGGCAGCGACGGAAAGTGCCCCAACATCAACGCCTTCGACCTCATTCACACCGACGCCGGAGCCCGTTCCGAACACGATTTCTCCAGACGGGGCTAAACCGACCCAACCGGGGTCTAACCCGACCCTAACGGAGTCTAAACCGGCACAAACGCCTTCTATCGCCTCCACACCGACCTCAAGTAGCGTCACACCCTGGCTCTGGCCGCTCGTCGGCGCGGGCGCGGTGCTGGCGATCGCCGGCGCACTGATCTGGCGTCGGCGCAGGCGCGTCGAAGAGGCCTACGACGAGCCCGCCGAGACCTTCGTGGAAGCTGCGCCGCTCCCCGCTCCGGCGCTCTCCCCTCTCGCCCCCATCGCACCTTCGCGCCCGGCACCCGAGCCCGCCTCGCCCCCTCGCCCGGTCGCAGCCCCCGCACCTGTCGCGCCCCCGCCGCCTGCCATCACGCCCATCCCGCAGGAGGGCGGTGCCCGCTTCGAGTTCGAGCCGCTCTCGCTGCGCCTCTCGCTCGTCTATGCCACGCTTTCGTTCCGGCTGGTGGTCAGCAACCCGACCGACGCAGACATGGCGCCCTCGCAACTGGTGGGCGATCTGATCTCCGCCCACGCCTCGCTGGGGCGCGAGCAGCAACTGGCCCCCGTCCCCGCGCAGCTTTTCGCGATCAGGGACGTGCCCGCCATCGCACCGGGAGAAACCACCGAACTGCGCTGCGACGTGCAGTTGCCGCTGGACCGCGTGATCCCGCTCGAGCGCGGACAGGCGCGCTTCCTCGTGCCCCTGCTGCGCCTCGCCCACGTGGCGGCAGACGGCACCTGGCAGCGACTGGTGCTGACCGTCGGTACCGAGAGCGAAAGCGGCGTTGCCCCGCTGCGCCTCGACACCGGATCGCAGACTTTCAGCCAGCTTGGCGCCAGAGTGGTGGAATCGAGCCGCCATATGCCCCTCGACCCGGTGCGCGCCACCGGGTAGGCTCATTTCCGCGCGACACAGCGGAGATGATCTTGAGCGATACGAAGAGTTTGGAAGGCGCCGCCCCGGCGACGAAAGTCGTCAACGCCGGGCGGCGCAAGGAATGGACCGGCCCGGTGGTCAATCCCCCGGTCTGGCGCGCCAGCACGCACCTTTACGAGAACACCGCAGCGCTGGCCGAAGGGCCGCGCCATAACGAGGATGGCCGCTTTTTCTATGGCCGCCGCGGCGCGCCGACGCAGTGGGCGCTGGCCGAAGCGCTGACCGCGCTGGAGCCGGGTGCCGCCGGCACCGTACTCTACCCCTCGGGCGTCGCCGCCATCGCGGGCGTGATGCTGACGATCCTGAAGCCCGGCGACGTCGTGCTCATCACCGACAACGCCTATGATCCCAGCCGCGCGATGGGCAAGGGCCTGCTGACCGACTTCGGCATCGAGCCGCGCTATTTCGATCCGCTCGATATCGAGGGTTACGAGGCGCTGTTCTGCGAGCGTACCCGCGCGGTGCTGCTCGAAGCGCCCGGCAGCCTCTCGATGGAGATGTGCGACCTGCCGCTGCTGGCGAAGATCGCGCGCGACAAGGGCGCGATCTCGGTGCTCGACAACACCTGGGCCAGTTCGCTCGGTTTCCCCGCGCTCGAACGCGGGATCGACATCACGCTGATGGCGCTGACCAAGCATGTCGGCGGCCATTCGGACCTGATGATGGGCAGCGCCAGCGCCGGAGCGGACCTTTACGCAAAGCTGCGCGCCCGCGCCCAGCAGCTGGGCAACGTGGTCTCGCCCGACGATGCCGCCCTCGCCCTGCGCGGCCTGCGCACGCTCGACGTGCGGCTGCGGCAGGAAACCGCCAGCGCCCTGAAGATTGCCGAGTGGCTTTCGCAGCGCCCCGAAGTCGCGCAAGTGCTCTGCCCGATGTTGCCCGGTGCCCCCGGACACGATGTGTGGAAGCGCGATTTCACCGGCGGCTGCGGGTTGTTCAGCTTCGTCTTCAAGGGCGGCTCGATGGCAGACCGCAACCGCTTCATCGACGCGCTGAGCCTCTTCGGCATCGGCTATTCATGGGGCGGGTTCGAGAGCCTGGCCATTCCCATCGATCCGGCGGGCTATCGCAGCGTGATGGCCTGGCCGCCGGTCGACGGCAGCGATCTGGCCGAGGCGCGCCACGGCGTGCGCCTCACCATCGGCCTTGAAGACCCTGCGGACCTGATCGCCGATATCGAACAGGCGCTTACCGCCTGGCAGCAGGCCTGATCGTGGCGGGGGCCGCGTTCCTTCCGATGGTCCCCGCCTCTTCCATGAGTGCCTCTTCCGTGACGGCCTCCGCAACGCCCATTCCGGCTGCAAGCGGCGAGGCCATCGCCCAAGCCGCAGCCCCCCCGGTCAGCGGTGCCGAGGGCCTGCGCGATGCGGTCTCGGCCAAGAGCCACGCCATCGGCGGCGTGGTCGATACGCTCGATTCCCTCGCCGTGCAGGTGGGCCACAGCCGCATTTCGGTATGGGATCTGGCGGTCGTCATCTTCGTGCTGGTGATGGTCGTTGTGGTGGCGTGGAGCGCCAGCCGCGTTTCGCAGCGCCTGATCGAACGCGCGACCCGCTTCGATGCCAGCCAGCGCCTGCTCGCGCACAAGCTGGTCAGCCTGCTCATCTGGAGCATCGCCATCCTTGTCGGCGTCGATGCGGCGGGGATTGATCTGACCGCGTTCGCGGTGTTCTCTGGCGCGTTCGGCCTTGCCATCGGTTTCGGCCTGCAAAAGACCTTCGGCAACCTGATCGCCGGGATCATCCTGCTGATGGACAAGTCCATCAAGCCGGGCGACGTCATCGGCATCACCGATCAGGGCGGCAAACTGACCTTCGGCCAGATCCGCCGCATCGGCATCCGTGCCGTCTCGCTCACCACGCGCGATCAGAAGGAATACCTGATCCCCAACGAGAACCTGATGATCAATCAGGTGGAGAACTGGTCCTATTCCAGCCGCAACGTGCGCATCCAGATTCCCGTCGTCGTCTCCTACACCACCGATATCCAGCAGGCCGAAGACCTGATGCTGGAGGCGGCTCGTTCGGTGAAGCGCGTGCTCGTCACCCCGCCGCCCACGGTGTGGCTCGACAGTTTCGTGGACAACGGCGTCAGCTTCGTGATCAATTGCTGGATCACCGATCCCGAGGAAGGCGTGGGCAACGTCCGCTCGGACGCGCTCAAGACGCTGTGGCGGCTGTTTCGCGAGAACGGCATCGAACTGCCCCTGCCCCAGCGCGACATCAACTTGCGCGATACCGCGATCCTGCGCGAGGCGCTGGCGCGGCTCGGTACAGGCGCGGGCGCGGGCGACAAAGGAGAGGAAGCATCATGAGTGTGACTGGTATCGGCGGACTGTTCTTCCGCGCCCGCGATCCCGAAGCGCTGGCGGCGTGGTATCACCAGTATCTGGGTATCGGCCCCAATACCGAGGGTGAAGGCTACGAACCCTGGGCTCAGCAGGCCGGGCCGACGGTATTCATGCCCTTTCCCGCCGATACCGATTACTGGCCTGCCGAGCGGCAATGGATGCTCAACCTGCGGGTGGCGGACCTCGACGCGCTGGTCGCGAAACTGCAGGCGGACGGGATTGCCGTGGCGACCAACCCGGAATGGGATTCGCCCGAGATGGGCCGCTTCGCGCGTATCCATGACCCCGAAGGCCACGCGCTGGAGCTGTGGCAGCCGCCGGAATAAATCCGCTCAGTTGGTCTGGCGGTGCAGTTCGCGCTCCGGCTCCAGCCGGTTGCGGCCCTTGGCGCGGGCGCTGAACAGCGCCATCTCGGCGCGCTCCAGCGTGCTGTCGAGGCTCTGGGCGATACGCACGACGCCGCCGCTGGCGGTCAGGCGCAGGCCATCGGTGCCCAGCACCTCGTGCCGCTCGGAAAGGGTCGAGACCACGCGGGCGCAGATCGCACGCGCGGCCTCGGGCGTGGTGCGCGGAAGCAGCACGGCGAAGCGCTCCGAGCCGATGCGCGAGATCACGTCTTCCTCGCGCAGGGTCTCGCGCAGCAGATCGGCAAACGTGCAGAGCACATCGTCCCCCCGCGCCTGCCCGTAGCGCATGTTGATCGCCTTGAAGAAATCGATCCCGAACAGCGCGACACAGCCCTCGATCCCGCGCGTGAGCATGTGCTCCAGCATAGAGACGAAGGCCCGGCGGTTGCTGAGCCCGGTCAGCGCATCGCTGTAGGTGGCGGCGAACAGCTGATCGCGCAGCGCACGGCGCTCGTCCACCGAGCGCAGGATCGCCAGCGCCCCCCAGGCCTTGCCGTCGTTACGGTGGAGCGCACGGCAGCGGATCTCGAACCAGCTTTCGCGCGCGTCCGTGGTGACGGCGGGAAATTCGACCCAGCCGCTCTCGCGCCCGGCAACCGCCTCGGCCAGTGCGGTCGCGACGCGGGCGAGGTGCGAGGGTTCGACCAGATCGGTCAGCGTCTCGATCCCGTTCGCGGCGCCTGACTGGCCCACCAGCCGCGCCAGCGCCGGCGAACTCTCGACGATATGGCCGCCCGCATCCACCTTGAGGATGATGTCCGGCCCGCCCTCGGCCAACATGCCATAGAGCGCCGAAGTCTCCTGATCCGTAATGGTTATCGGCATGGGCGGTTTTTCCGTCAAAGTCTCAAAACGTTAGATAACGGCGTAAAATACGTGTTAGTTCGGTTATTTAACGCACTGGAAACAATAGCTTATAATACCACTTCGCGGCACTTGGCGAAAGTCAGGCACTTTACAGGTCGATCATCACGCGCACCCGTTCGGGCGAAATGCCCAGTGCGAGCGCAATATCTTCACGAGCCTTCGCCACCGCCTCGGCCACGCCCGACCCGATCCCCGAGATCGAGCGCCGGGGACGAAGGTCTGCCGTTGTCACACCGAGTGCAGCGGCCAGTCCTTCGAGTCTTTCCGCCACCGGTTTCGCCCGCCCCTGCTCCCAGGCCCAGACGGTCGGTTTGCTGACGCCCAGCGCAGCAGCCAGTTGTGCCTGCGTCAGTCCGCGCGCCTTACGCAAGCGATGGAGGCGCTCGGCAAAACCGGCTTCCGTCTGCGAACCTGCCGGCAAGCCAACATTCTCCGCCCGCGCGCGCAGGCGAACCGCACTCAGCACGTGGGGCGACAAGCTTTGGGCGAACGCGCAGCCGAACAGATCATCCACCGACCAGACGACATGCGCAGCGACAGAGCCCGCTTCCGGCAGATCCACGTCGATCGTCTCGCCGGGCGCCAGCACCGTGTCGGTCTGCAACAAAGCCCCGGTTTCGGAGATGTTGAGCACACGCACCAGCGCGCCCGTATTCCCCGCTGCCCCCGTGGTTTCGAGCAGCAACCGACGGCGTGGCGCGCGGGCCGCTCCGGGTGTCTCCTCAAAATGGGCATCGATGGCCACGTCTGCGCTCCAGGTTCGCTGAAAAGAGACCCTGGCAGACCGACCTTAAGATTCGGTTAGGTGCCGACTAACGAATCGCGAATCGGATTTCGCAATTTTCCACGCCTCACAAACTACGGAAATTACGTGATTTTCCGTATCATTTACCCGGTGTTTACGAACATACCCCTAGGAATTCCGTACAAGCATAACGGGACGCACCGTGTTCGACATTCTGACCTGCATTCGTGACGAGCACGATGTGCGACTCGTCGCCCTCGCTGCTGCGATCTGCTTTCTCTCCTCGCTGGCAGCCGTGCTGCTGCTGCGCCAGGCCCGCCTTGGCGCCAAGGACGAGCGCATGCGCTGGCGTTATCTGGCCGGCCTTGGCGGCGGTTTCGGCGTCTGGGCAACGCACTTCGTGGCCATGCTCGGATACACGCCGGGTGTGGTGATCGGCTACGATACCCTGCTGACCGTCATCTCGCTGGCCCTGCCGATCGTCACCACCTGCTTCGGCTTCTCGATCGCGCTCGACCATCGTTCGCGCGCCGGGCTGCTGATCGGCAGCCTTGCCACGGGCGCGGGCTTTGCTGCGATGCATTACACCGGCATGGAAGCGATGACGCTGCCCGCAACGCTGCACTGGGAACCTGGCCACGTCGTCGCCTCGGTGGTGCTGGCGATCGTGCCCATACCTTTTGCGATGTACTGGGCGCTGCACGGCTGCCGCCTGACCTCGATCCTTTCGGCGACCCTCAGCCTGACGCTTGCCGTCGTGCTGCTGCACTTCACAAGCATGGCCGGCCTGCACCTGACGCCGAACCGCCTCGATCCCTATGGCCTGATCATCGCGCCCCACATCATGGCTTCGGTCATCACCGCTATCTCGCTGAGCCTGCTGGCCCTGCTGATCACGGCCCTGATCATCCATCGCCGCACTCGCGAGGCCATCCATGCCAGCGAGCGTCAGTTCTCGTTTCTGGTACGCGGTATTTCCGATTGCGCGATCTACATGCTCGATACCGAGGCCCATGTCGCCAACTGGAACGCCGGTGCGCAGCGGCTGAAAGGCTATAGCGCCATCGAGGCTATCGGCATGCCGCTGGCCGCCTTCTACACGCCGGAGGATCGCGAAAGCGGATTGCCGGAGCGCGCGATTGCCACGGCTCTGGCCGAAGGCAAGTTCACTACAGAGGGCTGGCGCGTGCGCCGCGACGGCACCCGGTTCTGGGCTCACGTCACTATCGAACCGTTCCGCAACCATGACGGTGTGCATATCGGCTTTGCCAAGATCACCCGCGACATGACCCGTTTCAAGGAACACAACGACCGGCTTGAAGATACCTCGCGCCAACTCGATACGGCTCTGGCCCATATGCATCAGGGGCTATGCCTGTTCGATGCCGATGAACGTATCGTGCTGCGTAACCGTCGCTTCCTGGAGATGTACAATCTGCCTGCGGATGCCTGCCAACCCGGCACCCTGCTCGACGATGTAATCCTGCAGGCCCTGACCGCACGCCTCGGCGGCCGCCCGAGCATGGAACGGCTGGCGCTTGCCAACGATGCCATCCACCGCGCCGTCAACACGCCCGATTCTCCGGCAGAAGTGTTCGAGTACGGCGCCCTGTCCGTCTCCATCGTCAGCCGCCGGATGGACGATGGCGGGTGGGTGACGACGTTCGACGACGTGACTGCCCAGCGCCAGTCCGAAGCCCGCATCGAGCATATGGCACTGCATGACGGGCTGACCGGGCTGCCCAACCGCACCCGGTTCGAACTCTGGCTCGACGAGCATCTTCCCGAGGCCGAACGCGCGGGCCGCAAGCTGGCCCTCGTCATGCTCGATCTCGACCGGTTCAAGGAAATCAACGACACCTGGGGGCACTCGTGGGGCGATGTCGTGCTGGTCGAATTCGCGCGTCGCCTCGGGCTGGACCTTCAGGAAGACGAGATCGTCGCGCGTCTGGGCGGGGACGAGTTCGCGCTGGCCAAGGAATATTCCAATCAGGCCGACCTCGCCGAATTCCTGCGCCGGGTGACCGGTGCCCTGTCGCAGCCGATCGTCCATGACGAACAGGAACTGCCGATCGGCGGCAGCGTCGGCGTGGCGGTGTTCCCGCAGGACGGCAGCGACCGCGAGGCGCTGCTGAACAATGCCGATCTGGCCATGTACCGCGCCAAGTCGCAGCTGATAGAGCAGCTGTGCTATTACGAGCCGAGCATGGACGAAAGCGCGCGCGAGCGTCGCCAGATCGCCAACGACCTGCGCCATGCGGTCGACCGGCGCGAACTCGCCCTGCTCTACCAGCCACAGCACAACCTGCGCACGGGCGCGCTGTCAGGCTACGAAGCCCTGCTGCGCTGGCATCATCCCGCGCGCGGGATCGTATCGCCGATGGACTTCATCCCCATCGCCGAGGAAACCGGGCTGATCATCCCCATCGGTGAATGGGTCATGCGACAGGCCTGCCGCGAGGCGTGCCTGTGGCCCACCGAGGAACGTGTGGCGGTGAACCTCTCGCCCGTCCAGCTGGTGCAGCCCGGCCTTGTCGACGTGGTGACGCGCATCCTCAAGGAAACCGGCCTCCCCGCCCATCGGCTGGAACTGGAGATCACCGAGACCGCAATCATCTCGGACAAGGCGCGCGCGCTGGCGAACCTGCGCCAGATCAAGGAACTGGGTGTCGCCATCGCGATGGACGATTTCGGCACCGGCTATTCCTCGCTCGACACGCTGCACGCCTTCCCGTTCGACAAGATCAAGATCGACAAGTCGTTCCTGATCGAATCCGATACGAACAATCAGGCGCTGGCGATCATCCGCGCGGTGCTGGCGCTGGGCCAGTCGCTGAACATCCCGGTTCTGGCCGAAGGTGTCGAAACCGGCTTGCAGTACGAACTGCTGATCGCCGAAGGCTGCGAGGAAGCGCAGGGCTATTACCTCGGCCGTCCCGCCGCGCCGCCTAGCCTCGTTGCGGCGAACGACACCTTCCGCAAGGCGCAGGCAGATTCACGCAGCGCCGTGAACGACTGATCCCGCGCACGGACGACTTGCTTCAGAGCAGCAGGTCGTCCTGCGGCAGGAGCGCAGGCGGCAGGTCCGTATGGCCGAGCATCGAGAGCATCTCTCGCTCCACCGTGCGGGCCATGGCATCGAGCGGGAGATCGTTGGTCTCGGTGCCGAACGGGTCTTCCATCTCGTCGCCCAGCGAATCGAGGCCGAAGAAGGCATAGCTCACCAGCAGCACCGGCAGCGGCGTCCACCAGCCCAGCGCGGATACCAGCGCGAACGGCAGCAACAGGCAGAAGCCGTAGGCCGTGCGGTGCAGCAGCAGCGTGAAGGCATAGGGCAGCGGCGTCGCCTTGATCCGCTCGCAGGCGCCCTGCACGCCTGAAAGCGCCGCAAGCTGCGTTTCCAGCACCGAATAGTGCATCGGCTCTATCGCGCCTTCGCGCATCAGCCGGGCCGCAGCGATACCCACGCCGCGCAGCGCTGCGTCCGTGGGATTGGGCGTACCCGGTGCAAGATCCGGCACGAACGGGGCGATGGCCTGCTCCTCGTCCAGCCCGCGCAGCTTGGCGGCAAGGCCCTTGGTGAAGCCGATCACGCCCAGCGCCAGCACTTCGCGCTGCGCCGGATCGATCGTCGCGATCTGGCGCGCGAACGCGCGCGAGGAAATGATCAGCTGCCCCCACTGCTTGCGCCCTTCCCACCAGCGGTCGTAGCAGGCGTTGTTGCGGAAGCTCATGAAGATCGACAGCGCCAGACCGATCACTGCGAACGGCGCCGCCGCCAGATGTGCGCCCGATGCCATGCCGTGGTCCATCAGCGCGACCGCGATCGCCGAGACCACCATCATGAACGCCAGCCGCTTCCAGATGCGCGGGACAACCGATCCGCGCAGATGGAAGAGAATATCGACAAGGCCGGGCTGCGGGCGGACGATCATTGGGAGGCTCCGGTATGGAACCCTCGCCATGACGCGGTGCAAAAAAGGCGCAGTCCGCATCGAAAGCGACGGTCTAAAGCTGTGCTACCCGCCCCATTAGCCTTTGTGGCTGGAAAGGCCAGACGTTCGGGCGCATCTCGCCTGTCATGACCCAGACACCTGCAACCTCCAAAGGCCGAGTCCATCTCGTCGGCGCCGGTCCCGGCGATCCCGACCTGCTGACGCTGCGCGCCGCGCGGCTGCTGGAAGGCGCCTCGCTGGTGGTGCACGATGGCCTCGTCGACGCTGCGATCCTCGCCATGGTGAACCCGGCGGCAGAGCGGATCTCGGTCGCCAAGGCGCGCTCGCGCCACACGATGCAGCAGGAAGACATCAACGCCCTGCTCGTGCGCGAAGCCCTTGCGGGCCGCGACGTCGTGCGCCTCAAGGGCGGCGATCCTTTCGTGTTCGGACGCGGCGGCGAAGAGGCGGAGGCCTGCCGGGCCGCCGGTATCGAGGTCGAGGTGGTGCCCGGCATCTCCTCCGCGCTGGGCGCTTCGGCCGCCGCGCAAATTCCGCTGACCCACCGCGATCACGCCTCGATCGTCTCGTTCGTGGCCGGGCAGTGCAAGGGTCTGACCGAGCAGGACTGGTCCGGCCTTGCGGGCAAGGGCCGCACGCTCGTCATCTTCATGGGCCTCGCCACCGCCGCGCAGATCAGCGAGAAGCTGATGGCCGACGGCCTTGCCCCCGATGTGCCCGTCGCCGTGATCGAGAACGCCACCCGCGCCGACATGCGCGTGCTGCGCAGTTCTCTTGCGGGCCTTGAGGCCCTCGTTTCCTCGCACCGGGTGAAGAGCCCGGCGCTCATCGTCATCGGCGATGTTGCCCGCGCGCGCGGCGGCCTTGCCGATCATACCATTCGCGCTCTGGCGCTGGAGGCAGGCAAGTGAAGATCGTGACCGGCAACGACCTGAAGAGCGGCGCCGTCATCTGGTGGACCGGCGTTGGCTGGTCGCTCGACGTGAACGACAGCGCCGATGCGGGCGAACATGGCGCCGCGATCGTCGCGCGCGAGGAAGCCGCCCGCAATGTCGTCGGCGCCTACGAGATCGATGGCGAGAAGACTTCTGCCGAAGATGGTGAAGTCTCCGTGCGCCCCGCGCATATCAAGGACCGCATCCGCGCGCTTGGCCCCACGGTCCGCACCGACCTGACGCTCAAGCCTGCCGACCCCCAAGCCGTGAACTGGGTGATCTGATGTACAAGTACGATTCTTATGACCAGCAGATGGTCGATACCCGCGTCGAGGAATTCCGCGATCAGGTGCGCCGCCGCCTTGCCGGCGATCTGACCGAGGACCAGTTCAAGCCGCTGCGCCTGCAGAACGGCCTGTACCTCCAGCTGCACGCCTACATGCTGCGCGTCGCGGTGCCCTATGGCACGCTGAACTCGCAGCAGATGCATCTGCTGGGTGACATCGCCGACAAGTACGACCGCGGCTATGGCCACTTCACTACCCGCCAGAACATCCAGTACAACTGGATCAAGCTGGAAGACACGCCCGACATCCTCGCCGATCTGGCGAAGGTGGAGATGCATGCCATCCAGACCAGCGGCAACTGCATCCGCAACATCAGCGCCGACCAGTACGCAGGGGCCGATGCCGACGAAGTGGTCGATCCGCGTCCTTACGCCGAGCTGCTGCGCCAGTGGTCGAGCTTCCACCCGGAATTCCTCGTCCTACCGCGCAAGTTCAAGATCGCGGTGATCGCCAGCGAGGTCGACCGGGCGGCGATGCGCCTGCACGATATCGGCATCCGCATGGTGAAGAACGATGTGGGCGAAGTCGGCGCCGAGTTCCACGTGGGCGGCGGCATGGGCCGCACCCCGATGATCGCCTCGATGATCCGCGAATTCGTGCCGCTCGATCAGCTGATCACCTATGCCGAGGCGTGCCTGCGCGTCTACAACCGCTACGGCCGCCGCGACAACAAGTACAAGGCGCGCATCAAGATCCTGGTCCACGAGATCGGCAAGGACGAGTATCTGCGTCAGGTCGAGGAAGAGTTCGCGCACCTGCTGACGCAGGGCATCGAGCCGCCCTTGGCCGAACTGGAGCGGATCAAGGCGCACTTCGCCGACCCGGCCTACGACGCGGATGCCAGCGACGATCTGGACCTGTCCGATCCCGACTTCCGCCTGTGGGTCGAGCGTAACTGCCATCCCCACAAGCAGAAGGGCTACACGATCGCGACGATCAGCCTCAAGCCGATCGGCGGGATTCCAGGCGATGCCAGCGCCGACCAGATCCGCCTGATGGCAAAGCTCGCCAAGGACTACAGCCTTGACGAACTGCGCGCCACGCATGCGCAGAACATCGTGCTGCCGCATGTGCGCAAGGCCGATCTCTACACCGTGTGGCAGGCGCTCGACGCAAACGGTCTTTCGACCGCGAACCTCGACACCATCGGCGATATCATCGCCTGCCCCGGCCTCGACTATTGCGCGCTCGCGAACGCCCGCTCGATCCCGGTGGCGCAGAAGATTTCGGAGCGCTTCGGCTCGGCCGAGAAGCAGGCGGAGATCGGTGAGCTGAAGCTCAAGATCTCGGGCTGCATCAACGCCTGCGGCCACCACCACGCCGGGCACATCGGCATTCTGGGTGTCGACCGCAAGGGAACCGAAAACTACCAGCTGCTGCTCGGCGGCAGCGAGGGCGCGGACACCTCGCTCGGCAAGATCACCGGCCCCGGCTTCGACGAGGACGGCGTAGTCGATGCGATCGAGCGCGTGACCGACCTCTATCTGGCCCAGCGCGAGGACGGCGAGCGCTTCCTCGACACCTACCGCCGTCTGGGCATGGGCCCGTTCAAGGAAGTGATCTATGGTTGACGTGCAGTTCCGCTTCCGTGACGACGAGGCCGTCAACGACCCCGCCGTCACGGTCGATGCCTTCACCGAGCAGACCAACGCCACCGCCGTACGCGTGGAACCGGGCGACGATGCCCGCGACCTGCTGCCGCATCTGGACCGGCTGGCGCTGGTCGAAGTCAGCTTCCCGAGCTGGACCGACGGGCGCGGCTATTCCTCGGCCCGGATCCTGCGCGAAGCGGGCTATCGGGGCGAGCTGCGCGCGGTCGGCGATCTGGTAATCGACATGCTCAGCCATCTGCGCCGCTGCGGCGTCGATGCCTTCGCGCCCGACAGGCCGCTCAACCCCACCGACGCCGACAACGCGTTCACCCGCTGGGAGAACGTCTATCAGGCGACCAACGTCGACGGACGTCAGGCCATCTGGGCGAAACGCCACGCCTGACACGCACCGTATGAAGGCCGACACCGAACATCGGTGAGGCCGCACAAAGGACTTTCCGCCCATGGCACAGCCCAAGCTCGCAGAAGATACGTTCGCGCCCGACGACCGAAACAGGGGTCAGGAAACCCCCGGTCGCGACCGTCTGCGCGCCATCGACCGGCTCGACACCTCGCCCCGTTTCACGGCGGCGGATGCCGAGGCGCTGAACGCGCGCTTTGCCGGGGTCGATACGCTGGAAATGCTGCGCACGGTGCTGGCGGAAGGTCTTGTCGGGCGGGTAACGGCGGTCTCCAGCTTCGGCGCGGACAGTGCGGTGCTGCTGCATCTGGTCGCCAGCGTCGATCCTTCGGTGCCAGTGCTGTTCCTCGAAACGGGCAAGCACTTCCCCGAAACGCTCGCCTATCGCGATACGCTGGCGGCCCAGCTTGGCCTCACCAACCTCGTCAACCTGACGCCCGACGAGGCGGAACTGGCGGCGAAGGACGAAAACGGCCTGCGCTGGTCGTGGGATCCGGACGGCTGCTGCGAAATCCGCAAGGTGAAGCCGCTGGCCAAGGCGCTGGCGAACTACGATGCCTCGTTCTCGGGCCGCAAGTCGTTCCAGGCCAAGACCCGCGCCAACCTGCCGCGTTTCGAGATCGATACGACCGATGCCGCCGGGCGCCTCAAGATCAATCCGCTGATCGACTGGAGCGCCGAGCGCCTCGCCGCCTATATCGCCGAGCACGACCTGCCCCCGCATCCGCTGGTGGCGCAGGGCTATCCCTCGATCGGCTGCATGCCCTGCACCAGCAAGGTCGCGCCGGGCGAAGACCCGCGCTCGGGCCGCTGGAAGGGCTGGGACAAGACCGAATGCGGCATTCACGTCGCCGGAGAGACCAGCGACGCCACCAGCCCCGTTCCGGGTGCCGGTGACGGCAAGAGCAGCGATCTGCCGCCGGGCTACGATCCGGTCTTCTGATACCGGGCGGCGGCTTTATCAGGCTTTCAGAGTCCGTTTGAAAATTCGCGAAATGCGAATTTTGCGGCACCGGCCCTCTCCCCCACCCTGCCACCCGCAGGATACTACCGTTGGGTGGCAGGGTGGGGGAGAGGGCTGGCGCCGCCTCAAAAATGCCATTGCAGGCATTTTTCAAACGGACTCTCACAAGGCGCGGCGTGACGGGATCTTGCTGCGCCTCGTGACCTTTGCGGCTTGCATCGCATTGCAGATGCCGCATCGCAACATGCATTAAACGCACGCAAGAGCGTCTTAGAACGCACGCCATCGTCCGTTACAATGCCGGGTACACCCCAACAATCGAGTTTGTCATGAGCGTTTCCCGCGCGCCGCAGGACCATGCGGTTCATCCCCTGCTTGTCACCCTGGCGCTGGCCATGGGCGCCTTTGCGATCGGCACCACCGAATTCGCGGCGATGAGCCTCGTCCCCTTCTTCGCCTCCGACCTGCATCTGTCGGAAGCTGAAGCCGGCCATGCCATCAGCATGTATGCGCTGGGTGTGGTCGTCGGAGCCCCGACCATCGCCGTGCTCGCCGCCAAGCTGCCGCGCCGCCAGTTGCTGGTCGGCCTGATGGCGCTGTTCGCGGTCGGCAACGGCCTGTCGGCACTGGCGGGCAATTATCACGTGCTGCTGCTCTGCCGCTTCATCAGCGGTCTGCCGCACGGTGCCTACTTCGGCCTTGCCGCGCTGGTCGCCGCCTCGCTGGTGCCGCCCAACAAGCGCGCGCAGTCGGTCGCCAACGTGATGACGGGGCTCACCGTGGCGACGATCATCGGCGTGCCGATGGCGAACTGGCTGGGGCAGGCGCTCGGCTGGCGCTGGGGCTTCGGTGTGGTGGCCGTGCTGGCGGTGATCTCGATGACGCTCGTCGCGATGTTCGCCCCGCGTGCGCCCGCCGATCCGGAAGCCAGCCCCTTGCGCGAGCTTGGCGCGCTGCGCCGCCCGCAGGTGGTGCTGACGCTGCTGACCGAGGCGGTCGGCTTCGGCGGTCTCTTCGCGGTCTACACCTACGTCGCTTCGACCATCATCGACGTGACCAAGGCAGGCGATGCCGCCGTGCCGCTGGTCCTTGCCGTGTTCGGCGTGGGCATGACGGCGGGCAATTTCGCCTGGGCCTGGCTGGCCGACCGCGCGCTCAACAAGGCGGCGATCCTCTCGTTCCTGTGGCTGGCCGGATCGCTGGCGCTGTTCCCGCTGGCTGCGCACAACATCTGGGCGCTGAGCGGCGCGATCCTGCTGATCGGCTTCGGCGGCGGCCTTGGCACCGTGATGCAGACGCGCCTGATGGACGTCGCCGGTGACGCGCAGGCGCTTGCTGCCGCCGCGCACCACAGCGCCTTCAATACCGCCAACGCACTCGGTCCGTGGCTCGGCGGCCTGGCGATCACGGCGGGCTACGGCCTGACTTCGGCAGGCTGGATCGGCGTCGTGCTCTCGCTCGCAGGCCTTGCCCTGTTCCTGCTGACGCTCAGCCTGCACAATCGCGAACAGGGGCGCGAACGGGGGCGCGAACAGGCCCGCTACACCCCCGCCCCTGCGGAATAAGCGGGCGTATCCAGACATGAAAAGGGCGGGGCGCCATCCGATGCCCCGCCCTTTTTGCTGTCCGTCATCCGAAACGGCTCACACCGGCTGCGGCAACCTGTCCAACAGCTTGTCGAGCGTCACCGGGTATTCGCGCACCCGCACGCCGGTTGCGTTGTAGACCGCGTTGGCAATCGCCGCCGCCACCCCGCACAGCCCCAGTTCACCCACGCCCTTGGCCTTCATCGGCGATACCTTGTCATCCGGGGTGTCGAGGAAGACCACCTCCTGATGCGGAATATCGAGGTGTACCGGCACTTCGTATCCGGCCAGATCGTGGTTCACGAAGTGGCCGAAGCGGGTATCGACGGCGAGTTCCTCCATCAGCGCGCCGCCCACCCCCATCGTCATCGCCCCGATCATCTGGCTGCGCGCGGTCTTGGGGTTGAGGATACGCCCTGCATCGCAGACCGCCAGCATGCGCCGCACGCGGATCTCGCCCGTCCAGGCATCGACCGAAACCTCGACAAAGTGCGCGCCGAACGTCGCCTGCACATAGTCCTTGGCGATCTGGCCCCACTGCATGGTGTCCTCGGCCACCATCGCGCCGGCATCGGACAGCGCGAAACTGCGGTTGCCCGCCGTGACCTGCCCCTTGGCGAAAGTCGCCTCGGCGGGATCGAGGCCCAGCTTCGCACAGACCTGCTCGCGCAGCTTCACACAGGCCGCGTAGAGACCGGAGGTGGAGCTGTTCGCACCCCACTGCCCACCCGAGCCTGCCGATGCGGGGAAACTGGAATCGCCAAGGCTGACGGTGACAGCGCTCATCGGCAGCCCCAGCATCTCGGCGGCCGTCTGCGCGAGGATCGTGTAACTGCCGGTGCCGATGTCGGTCATGTCGGTTTCGACCGTGGCATGGCCCTTGCCATCCAGCTTCACCCGCGCCGCAGAGGTCATGTTGATATTGCCGCGATAGGCCGCCGCGACACCCATGCCGATCAGCAGATCGCCCTCGCGCCGGGCCCCTGCCTTGCCGCGCTTGTCCCAGCCGAAGCGCTCCGCCCCCTGCTGGAGGCACGCCACCAGATGGCGCTGGCTGAACGCTTTCGACGGATTTTCGGGCGAGACCTGCGTATCGTTGCGGATGCGCAGTTTGACCGGGCACATGCCAAGCCCTTCCGCCAGTTCGTCCATCGCCACTTCGAGCGCCATCAGCCCGGTCGCCTCACCGGGCGCGCGCATCGCATTGCCCTCGGGCCAGTCGACCACCGCCTGCCGCGTCTTCGTCAGACGGTTGGCCCCCGCATAGAGGAACTGCGTCTGGTTGGTGGAACTGTCGTCGCTGCCGTCGGCCATATTGGCGTAGACGTTCTCGTGCGCGATGGCAGTGATCATACCGTCATGCTCTGCACCCAGGCGCAAGCGCTGGATCGTCGCCGGACGATGCGTGGTATTGTTGAACATCAGCGGGCGCTGGAGCACGACCTTGACCGGGCACTTCGCCGCCCTCGCGCCCAGCGCGGCCATGACCATGTCGGTCCGCAGGAACAGCTTTCCACCGAACCCGCCGCCGATATAGGGCGACATGATCCGCACGTTCTCGGGCGCGATCTTCAGCGTTTCGGCCACAGATTTCCGCCCCCAGGCGATCATCTGGTTGGACGTCCACGCGGTCAGCGTCTCTCCCTCCCACCAGGCGATGGAGGCGTGAGGCTCCATCATCGCATGGGCCTCGGGCGGCGTTGCGTACGTCTGATCGACCTTGACCGGCGCAGCGGCGAAGGCGGCATCGAAGTCTCCGAAACTGGAGCCCGCCTGTTCTGCGCCCTGCCCCGGCGGCAGCGCCGGATCGCGGCTGGCAACCGCCAGATCGAACCGGCCTGCCTCGGGCGCATAGTCCGGGCGCAGCAGAGCCGCCGCCGCAGTCGCTTCCTCGAACGTGCGGGCGACCACCAGCGCGATCGCCTGATGGTAGTGGACGATCTCCGGCCCGCCCAGCAAGGGCGCGGTGTTCATCCCGGACAGGCCAAGCGGCCCGGCATTGGCCGCCGTCACGACGGCCAGCACGCCGGGCGCGCGCTCGGCAGCGCTGGTATCGAGGAACTTGAGCCGTCCCCTGGCAATCCCTGCGCCCAGAATCACGCCATAGGCGGGATTGGCCGGAATCTCGCGATGCTCGTAAGCATAAGGCGCGTGGCCCGTGGTCTTGAGCGGGCCGTCGATACGATCGTGCGCCTTGCCGACCACTTCCAGACGGTCGATCGGGTTGGCACCTGCCGGTGTCTCGAACTTCATGCGCTCTTCTCCGCCAGCCTGGCTTCGGCCAGAACCGAGCCGATGGTCCGTTCGGCCAGCGTCACCTTGAAGGCATTGTCGGCTCTCGCTTTCGCGCCTGCCATCAGCACATCGGAAACGGCCTTCGCGCCGTTTCGAAGTTGTGCGTCCGCCTCGCTTCTGCGCCACGGTTTGGGCGCGACACCGCCAAGAGCGATATGCCCGGTGCCGTCCTCGTGCAGCACCGCCGCGACCGAGACCAGCGCGAAAGCATAGGACGAACGATCACGCACCTTGCGGTAGAAATGCGCCCCTCCCGGTGCCTTGGGCAGCGTGACGGCGGTGATCAGCTCGCCCTTCTCCAGCGCCGTTTCGATGTGCGGCGTATCCCCCGGCAGGCGGTGAAAATCGGCGATGGGGATCGTCCGTGCCGAGCCATCGGCCTTGACCGTTTCCACCACCGCATCGAGCGCGCGCATGGCCACTGCCATGTCGCTGGGGTGCGTGGCGATGCAGGCATCGGAAGTGCCGATCACGCCAAGCTGCCGGGAATAGCCGCCGATAGCGCCACAGCCGGAGCCCGGCTTGCGCTTGTTGCAGGGCATGTTGGGATCGTAGAAATAAGGGCAGCGCGTGCGCTGGAGCAGATTGCCCGCCGTCGTAGCCTTATTGCGCAGCTGTCCCGAGGCGCCTGCCACCAGTGCGCGGGTCAGCACCCCATAATCGCGCCGCACCGTCTCGTGCGCGGCAAGATCGGTGTTGCGCACCAGCGCGCCGATCCGCAGGCCGCCATCCTTCGTCGGCTCGATACTGTCGAAACCCAGCCCGTTCACGTCGATGAGATGCGAGGGCGCTTCGATCTCCAGCTTCATCAGATCGAGAAGGTTGGTTCCCCCGGCGATGAACTTCGCACCGGGCGTGGCTGCCGCCTTCGCAGCGGCGTCTTTCGCCGAATGCGCGCGCTCGTAGGTGAACGGCTTCATGCCTGCGCCTCCACAGCGACTTCGAGCCCGGCGACTTCCAGCATGGCTTCTGAAATGTTGGAATAGGCCCCGCAACGACAGATGTTGCCGCTCATCCGCTCGCGCATCTCCAGCGCGGTCAGCGGCGATGCCTTTGCCACATCCACCGTGACATGGCTGGGCACGCCTGCCTCGATTTCCCTGAGCACCGACACGGCCGAGCAGATCTGGCCCGGCGTGCAATAGCCACACTGGAAGCCGTCATGCTTCACGAAAGCGGCCTGCATCGGGTGCAGGTTGTCCGGCGAGCCGAGGCCTTCGATGGTCGTGACGTGATCGCCTTCGTGCATCACCGCCAGCGTCAGGCAGGAATTGATCCGCCGCCCGTTGACGATCACCGTGCAGGCACCGCACTGGCCATGATCGCACCCCTTCTTGGTGCCGGTCAGGTGAAGATGCTCGCGCAAGGCATCGAGCAACGTGGTGCGCGGATCGAGCGAGAGCGTCTGCTTGTGCTCGTTCACCGTCAGCGACACGTCCATACGGAGCGTTTCGGCGGCAGGCGCCGGGCTTGTCGCCGCGACAGGGCCGATCGCGCCGGCAACGGCAGCGCCGGCGGCAGTGGTCTTGAGCATGGTGCGCCTCGATAGGGCCGGCGGTTGCCAGTCGTGGGTCATGGTTGCTCTCGTCATGGTTGGAACCGGTGGTCCGGCCTTTTGTGGGAGCAGTGTACCCGGCGACAACGCAGGCCACGTCCCGATCGTTCCGCCATTTATGAAGCGAACGACCTTGAGAGCGCAAGCATTTCCCGTCCGGGAGGGCGATTTCGCTCCATCCCGGACCCTATCGTTATTTTAGCTATATTCAGCCGAGCATCATTAGACTGGCGTTTCCACCTGCTGCCGTCGTGTTGATCGAGGTCGATACTTCCTCGACAAGCCCCGCCATCGGCCAGACACCGCACAGATCGCGCGGCGCACAATGCACAGGGACGATAGCCCCTGCCCACTCCGCCACCGTCAGAGCGACGGCACGGGCATCCTCGCGGCCACTTTCCACGAGCGCGGCAGCAATAGCGTCACCGGTATCGGGACGCAGGCGATCGAGCACCACGACTGGCAGACCTTCGGGCAGCGTAACGCCCTCAGTCCGCGCGGTATTGCCCGTCGCCAGCACGGCCGCGATCAGCGCCAGCAGACCCTCGCGCGTGGAAGCACGCGCCAGAATCCGCCCGCGCGGATGGATCGCATAAAGGTTACGCTCGCCCACCGGCCCCGCCAGTTCGACCTCGAAGCCCAGCGGCGACTGCGCGGCAATCGCGCGGGCGGCGGCCAGTGCGGACGTCTCACCCTGTGCTTCCAGCCAGCCGAGGTAAGCCGCGAACGCCTCGTCCTGCCGGCCCGTCGCGGGGAGCACCGTAGGCGCCTCGCTCACCAGACGGCCAAGATAGAGCGGCCCGCCCGCCTTGGGGCCAGTGCCCGAAAGCCCGCGCCCGCCGAACGGCTGCACGCCGACGATAGCGCCGATGACGTTGCGGTTGATATAGAGGTTGCCCGCCTTCACCCGCGCGCTCACGTCTGCCACGGTGCCGTCGAGGCGGGTGTGCAGGCCAAAGGTCAGGCCATAACCGGTCGCATTGATGGCGCCGATCAGGGCATCCAGCTCCTTGCGCTTCCAGCGCACGACATGCAGCACCGGGCCGAAGACCTCGCGGCCCAGCTGGTCGATCGAGCCGATCTCGATGATCGTCGGCGCCACGAACGTACCCGCCTCGCAAGCCTCGGGCAGCGCGACCTGCTCGACCGCGCAGCCCTTCGTCCGCATCGCGGCGACATGCGCCTCGATATTCGCCCTGGCTTCCGCCGTGATGACCGGGCCGATGTCGTTCGACAGGCATTCGGTATTGCCGATGGCCAGCTCCGCCAGCGCGCCCTTCAGCATCGTCAGCGTGCGATCGGCCACGTCCTCCTGAAGGCACAGCACGCGCAGTGCCGAACAGCGCTGCCCCGCGCTGTCGAAAGCCGAGGCGATGACGTCGGCCACCACCTGCTCGGCCAGCGCGGAACTGTCGACGATCATGGCGTTCTGGCCGCCGGTCTCGGCGATCAGCGGGATCGGCTTGCCCGCGCTCGACAGGCGATCCGCCAGCTGGCGCTGGATCAGGCGCGCGACTTCGGTGGAACCAGTGAACATCACCGCCGCCACCTCGGGCGCGGCGACCAGCGCGGCGCCCACCGAGCCGTCACCCGGCACCAGTTGCAGCGCATCGGCCGGAACGCCCGCCCCATGGAGCAGACGCACCGCCTCAGCGGCGATCAGCGGCGTTTCCTCGGCGGGCTTGGCGAGCACCGGGTTCCCGGCGACGAGCGCTGCCGCCACCTGCCCTGCGAAGATCGCCAGCGGGAAGTTCCACGGGCTGATGCACACCACCGGCCCCAGCGGCAGCTGCGCCGCGCCCAGACGGATGCGCGACTGCTTGGCGTAATAGCGCAGGAAGTCGATCGCCTCGCGCACTTCGGCAATCGCGTTGGGTGCGGACTTGCCCGCCTCGCGCATGACGAGGCCCATCAGTTCGCCGATCTGCGCCTGCATGGCATCTGCGGCGGCATCGAGCATCGCCGCGCGGCGTTCGATCGGCACCTGCCCCCAATCGCTGGCAGCAGCGCGAGTAACCGCCGCGGCGGCGTATTCGACGCTGGCCTCGATCACTTGGCCCACTACATCGCTGTGATCGGCGGGATTGAGCACCGGACGCGCCGAACCTTCGCCGCCCTCTGCCGCCGCACGCCATTCGCGTTGCGCCGACGCCACCAGCGCCTGCGAAAGCGCCGCCAGCGCCGTCTCGTCCGACAGGTCGATCCCCGCCGAGTTCAGGCGGCCTTCGTAGAGCCCAGACGCCAGCGCGATGCCGTCATGGCGGGCGCCCGGCTGCGGCATCGCGCGCACCACGTCCACCGGATCGGCGACGAGATCGGCAATCGCCACTGCCGGATCGGCAATGCGATTCACGAACGAGGAGTTCGCGCCGTTCTCCAGCAGGCGGCGGACCAGATAGGCCAGCAGCGTCTCATGCGTGCCGACCGGCGCATAGATGCGGCACGGACGGTCGAGGTTGTCCTTGCCCACGACTTCGGAATAGAGCGCCTCACCCATGCCGTGCAGGCACTGGAATTCGTAACGCCCCGTCGCGAAATCGGGGCCTGCAAGCTCATAGATCGTCGCCAGCGTCTGCGCGTTGTGCGTCGCGAACTGCGGGAACACCGCATCGGGCGCGGCCAGCAGCTTCTTCGCACAGGCCACGTAAGCGACATCGGTATGGACCTTGCGGGTATAGACCGGGAAATCGGCCAGCCCGTCCACCTGCGCACGCTTGATCTCGGCATCCCAGTAGGCGCCCTTCACCAGACGCACCATCATCCGGCGGCCCGAGCGGCGCGCCAGATCGACGATCCAGTCGATCACGAAGGGGCAGCGCTTGCCGTAGCCCTGCACCACGAAGCCAAGACCGTCCCAGCCCGCCAGCTGCGGATCGAGCGCCAGCGCTTCCAGCAGGTCGAGCGACAGCTCCAGCCGGTCCGCTTCCTCGGCGTCGATGTTCAGGCCGATGTCATAGCTTTTGGCGATCAGCGCCAGACGGCGCACGCTGTCCAGCAGTTCGTCCATGACGCGGGCGCTCTGCGCGCGGACATAACGCGGGTGCAGCGCCGAGAGCTTGATCGAGATGCCGGGGCCTTCATAGACACCCTTGCCATTGGAAGCCTTGCCGATGGCATGGATCGCCACTTCGTAGTCACGATAATAGCGCACCGCGTCCGCCGCCGTGGTCGCCGCCTCGCCCAGCATATCGTAGCTGTAACGGAAACCCTTGGCCTCCAGTTCGCGGGCGCGCTTCACCGCCTCGTCGATGGTCTCGCCGGTGACGAACTGTTCGCCCATCATGCGCATGGCAAGGTCCACGCCCTTGCGGATCACCGGCTCACCGGCGCGTGCGACCAGACGGGTCAGCGCGGCGGACAGCCCCTTGTCATCCACCGAGCCGACCAGCTTGCCGGTGACGACAAGGCCCCATGTCGCGGCATTGACGAACAGCGACTTGCCGCCGCCCAGATGCCCGCTCCAGTCACCGTCCGAGATCTTGTCGCGGATCAGCGCATCGCGCGTGGCGTTGTCGGGGATACGCAGCAGCGCTTCGGCGAGGCACATCAGCGCCACGCCTTCCTGGCTGGAGAGCGAATACTCCTGCACCAGCCCTTCGACGCCGGTGCCCCCCTTCTTGCCGCGCTTGGCCCGCAGCCGCGTGACGAGCGAGGCGGCGGTTTCCGCGACGCGCGCCTTCGTGTCCGCATCCAGCGTCGCCGCATCGAGCAGCGGTGCAAGGCACTCGGCCTCGTCGCGGCGATAGGCAGCGGTGATCGCTGCCCGCAGCGGCGTGGCGGGTGCAATGGCGGGCGCGAAAGCGGCGAAGGGTGCGGGCTTGGTCATGGCCGCGATAATAGCGAGAGGCCTTTCGGCAATCTGCACCGATTATCGCGGACTGACAGGCCAAATTGACTTATTTACCGTCCTGTTTTAGCCATAATGCATGGCAAAACCCGTCACTCCGGTCGAACTGGATATCCTCGATCGCAAGATCGTCGCTGCGCTGCGCGAAGATGGCCGCATGAGCGTGACCGAACTTGCGCGGCAGGTCGGCATGTCGAAAACGCCCTGTCAGGTGCGGTTGAAACGCCTGCTCGATTCCGGCGTGATCCAGGGCTTTCGCGCAGTGGTGGACCCGGCTCGCCTCGGCATCGCGCAGATCGCCTTCGTCGAGGTCAAGCTGTCCGACACCCGCGAGGCCGCGCTGGGCGAGTTCAACAAGGCCGTGCGCCGCATTCCCGAAGTGGAGGAATGCCACATGCTCGCCAGCGCCTTCGACTACCTGCTGAAAGTCCGCACCGCCAGCATCCACCGCTACCGCGAAGTGCTGGGCGAAAAGATCTCAACCCTCCCCCACGTCGCCAGCACCTCGACACTGGTGGCGATGGAGACGGTGAAGGATCTGGTGCGCTAGAGCATTTTCCAATCAGGTGGAATCGCCCGATGACTCGGAAAATGCGACAAACCAAAGAGCTTGAGCAGTCGATCTGGTGCAGCAGATCGACTGCTCCGACTTTAATCTTTCACCATTTTCGAGCACGGCCATCACGGCGCCTGCACCGCAAAATCTCCCAGTCACCTGTAAACGCGGCAGGATCCTCCTCGACCCTGGCCCATAGCGCCTCGCTGCGTCAGGCCCGTTCGCGTGTCGTCGCCGCGCGATTCTCAAGGGCTGCCGACCCTTGCCCCTTGCCTTTCGGCCTCCCTGCCCGTAGCGGCTCCTCGCGTTCGCCACAGGAGATACGTTCATGGTCCCACGCTATTCCCGCTCCGCGATGACCGCGATCTGGGAGCCCGAAGCCCGCTACCGCATCTGGTTCGAGATCGAGGCTCACGCCGCCGTCAAGATGGGCGAGATGGGCACCGTGCCTGCCTCTGCCGGCAAGGCCCTGTGGGACTGGTGGGCGACCAACCCCACCATCGACGTCGCCGCGATCGACGCGATCGAGGCTGTCACCAAGCATGACGTCATCGCCTTCCTTGATTGGGTAGCGCAGCAGGTCGGCCCCGAGGCGCGCTTCATGCATCAGGGCATGACCAGCTCGGACGTGCTCGACACCACGCTGAACGTGCAGCTGGTCAAGGCCGCCGACATCCTGCTGGCCGATCTCGACGCGCTACTCGCCGCGATCAAGCGCCGCGCCGAGGAACACAAGTACACCCCCACCATCGGCCGCAGCCACGGTATCCACGCCGAGCCGGTAACGTTCGGCCTCAAGCTTGCCGAAGCCTACGCCGAGTTCAGCCGCTGCAAGAAGCGCCTGATCGCCGCGCGCGAAGAAGTCGCCACCTGTGCGATCTCGGGCGCCGTGGGCACCTTCGCCAACACCGACCCGGTAGTCGAGCTGTATGTCGCCGAGAAGCTCGGCCTCGAAATCGAGCCGGTTTCCACGCAGGTCATCCCGCGTGACCGCCACGCGATGTTCTTCGCCGTGCTGGGCGTCATCGCCAGCTCGATCGAGCGCCTCGCCATCGAGGTCCGCCACCTCCAGCGCACCGAGGTTCTGGAAGCCGAGGAATACTTCTCGCCCGGCCAGAAGGGCTCGTCGGCGATGCCGCACAAGCGCAACCCGGTGCTGACCGAGAACCTCACCGGCCTTGCCCGCGTGGTCCGCTCCTCCGTCACCCCGGCGATGGAGAACGTGGCGCTGTGGCACGAGCGCGATATCTCGCACTCCTCGGTCGAGCGCTTCATCGGTCCCGATGCGACGATCACCCTCGACTTCGCGCTGGCGCGCCTGACCGGCGTGATCGACAAGCTGCTGATCTACCCCGAGCGCATGCAGAAGAACCTCGACCGCATGGGCGGCCTCGTCCACTCGCAGCGCGTGCTGCTGGCGCTGACGCAGGCAGGCCTTTCGCGCGACCAGTCGTACCGTCTGGTCCAGCGCAACGCGATGAAGGTGTGGGAATCGGACGGCCAGCTCTCGCTGCTCGAACTGCTCAAGGCCGACGAGGAAGTGACTGCGGCTCTCAGCACGCAGGAGATCGAGGACAAGTTCAACCTCGATTATCACTTCAAGCACGTCGACACGATCTTCGCGCGCGTCTTCGCCGACTGATCGCTTCTGTCCTGTCGCCGGAGGGCTTCTCTCTGCACTGGAGGGAACCGCCCCCGGCGCCGGGCTTTTCACACCGCTCAATCGCGCCTAGCATAAGGCCCGTAGCGTAACGGGTCGCAGGCTTACGCCGCACAGGCTAATGCCAAACGGCACCAAGGGCAGGAGAAACCATGCAGATCATCCGCACCATCGCCTGGATCGTGCTGACCATCATTCTGGTGGCTTTCGTCGCCATGAACTGGACCAAGGTGGTCATCAATCTCTGGCCGCTGGGGAACGGCTACGTCAACGTCGTCTCGCGGATGGGCTATTTCATCATCCTGTTCGTCGCCGTGGGGTTCGTGCCCATGTGGCTGTACTATCGCGGGATGAAGTGGAAGCTGACCCGCCGCATCGCCAGCCTCGAAAACACCGTGCGCGCGCTGACCCCCTCCGAGGCGGTCGCCGCTGCGCCGGTCCCCGCGTCCTCACTTGCAGCCGAGCCCGCGCCCCTCACCACCCCTGCCGAGCCGATTGCGCCCGGCTTCGAAACCCGACCGGACACCCAGCCATGAGCAACAACCCCGTCTATCTCGCCCTCGACCTGCCGCGCCTCGATGCGGCCGAGGCGCTGGCGCGCAAGGTTGCCGGCCATGTCGGCGGGATCAAGCTGGGCATGGAGTTCTTCTACGCCCACGGCCATCACGGCGTGCATGAGATCCACAAGCTGGGCCTGCCGATCTTCCTTGACCTCAAGCTGCACGACATTCCCAACACCGTCGCCTCGGCGATGCAGTCGATCCACGTGCTGGAGCCTGCGATCGTCACCGTCCATGCCGCTGGCGGACGCGCGATGATGGAAGATGCCAAGGCAGCGGCGGGAGACAACTGCAAGGTCGTGGCCGTCACCGTGCTGACCAGCCTCGACGCCAACGACCTGACCGCCACCGGCATCTCGTGCGCGGCCACCGATCAGGCGCTGCGCCTTGCCGAACTGGCGCAATCGGCGGGGCTCGACGGCATCGTCTGTTCGGGCCATGAGGTCGGTGCGGTGCATCGCCAGTGGAAGGACGGCTATCACGTCGTCCCCGGCCTGCGCCCCGCCCTTCCCGGCACCAACGCCAGCCTGGGCGATCAGAAGCGCACGATGACCCCGCGCGAGGCGCGCGATGCCGGAGCCAGCGTGCTGGTCATCGGTCGCCCGATCAGCCGCGCCGAAGACCCCCTCGCCGCCGCCCGCGCGATCGAGGCGACGCTTTAGAGATTTACCGAAAGGGCGGCTCGATGGGGCGCCCTTTCCACATCCCCTTCCTAAACTGAACCTGAGCCACGATCACGGTTCAGCCCGTCGCAACCTCCTCTCGGCCAGATCGTTGGCTCCGGTATGGAAGAGATATCCAAGAGAGAGGATGGAGTGCGACCCATGAATCTATCGACCACAGCCCGTTTCAAGACACTTGCGCTGGCGAGCGCCGGGCTGCTGGCGGCGGCCCTGCCCTTCGCCGCGCATGCGCAAAGCGCGACCGATGGCACCGCCATCGCCGCCGGGCACACCATGCTCACCATCAATGCCGAAGGATCGAGCACGCGCACGCCCGACATGGCGAGCTTCTCGTCCGGCGTGACCACGCAAGGCAAGACCGCTTCGGAAGCGCTCAGCGCCAATGCCCGCAAGATGTCGCAGGTGATCGCGGCGCTCAAGCGGGCCGGTGTTGCCGACCGCGACGTGCAGACCAGTAACCTCAACCTCAGCCCGGTCTACTCGCAGCCCGCCCGTAATGCCGATGGCAGCTATCAGGCGAACGAGCGGACCATCGTGGGCTACGAGGCGACCAATACCGTCTCGGTGCGCCAGCGTGACCTTGCCGCGATGGGCAAGGTGATCGACGCGCTGGTCACGGCGGGCGCGAACCAGATCGACGGCCCCAACTTCCAGCTGTCCGAGCCCGACGCGGCGCAGGACGAGGCTCGTCTGGACGCGATGAAGGCGGCGGCGGCGCGCGCCAAGCTCTATGCCGGCGCGGCGGGGCTGCATGTCGTGCGGGTGATCTCGATTGCCGAAAGCGGTGGTGGCAGCCCGGTGGCGCCGATGATGTTCGTGCGCAAGGCGGCGATGGACGCCGCACCCTCGACACCGGTAGTGGCGGGCGAGCTGGAAACCCGCGTCAACGTGACCGTGCAGTACGAACTCGCCCCGTGATCCGGGCCTGACATGACCGAAAAAGGGCGCGCTTCGGATAACCCGAGGCGCGCCCTTTTTCATGTCTTACGACGCCCCTCAGTTCAGCATCATATCCTGCGATTCGATGCCGTAACTGGCCAGCACCAACTTGTCCTGACCGCCCTTTCCACCCTGTTCGGGCGAATCGCTCTTTGCCCCATCAACCTTCGCGAACACGAACTGCTCGGTGCCGGTGCCCTTCGCGAACGTCGTCTGCATCGTTACCGTCACGGTCGAACCGCCGGTGCCCGCATTCACGTTCCAGCCGACCTGCTTCGTGCTCTTCACCGCGCCGAGCTTGGTATGAACCGCCGTCAGCAGCTTGCCGAAGGCCGCCTCGCTGGTGCCGGAGTGCAGTTTAGGGCCACCTCCCGCCCAGATCGCCTGCCACTGCCCGGCATCGAGCTGGCGATGGAACTGCGCCACTTCGGCGTCGGCGCTGGCGATCGACTGTTTGACGTTGCAACCGCTCAGTGTTGCGCCAGCCATTGCGAGCGCCGTAATCGGCAGTACATAGCGCGCCAGACGGTTCATGAGCCGTATCCCTTTTCCTCGACCGGTCGGCAGGCTCGCGCCCGCCTCGTACCGGTCATAGCCGGGACGCCCGTGTGATGCCTACTGCCGCGATCAAGATCTGTGGAATTCGCGAGGGCGCCGCGCTCGATGCCGCGATTCGCGCAAGGGCAGACCATGCAGGCTTCGTGTTCTTCCCCAAGAGCCCGCGCCATGTGACCCCCGCCGAGGCGGCCGCCCTCTCTGCCCGTGCAGAAGGCCGGATCAACCGCGTCGGCCTGTTCGTCGATGCCAGCGACGAGGCGATTGCCGAAGCGCTCACCGCCGCGCGGCTGGATGCCCTGCAACTCCATGGCAGCGAAACGCCCGAGCGCGCGGGTCAGTTGCGTGCCCGCTTCGGCGTGCCGGTATGGAAGGCGCTGAGCGTTGCAGGCCCCGAAGACGTCGCGCGCGCCGCCGCCTATGCCAGCGCGGTCGATCTGGTGCTGTTCGATGCCAAGACGCCCAAGGGCACGCTGCCGGGTGGCATGGGTCTCAGCTTCGACTGGAGCCTCGTCGCCCACTGGAAGGGCCCGGTCGCCTGGGGCCTTGCCGGTGGCCTTGCACCGGAAAACGTCGCCGAAGCGATCCGCCTGACCGGTACGCCGCTGGTGGATACCTCCTCCGGCGTCGAAAGCGCACCGGGCGTGAAGGACGAAAGCAGGATCGCGGCCTTCTGCCATGCGGTACGCAGCGCGGGGTGAGGTTGGTCCGGGGCGGGTGTGAGCTTGTCTTCGGTCTTGCCAGAGCCCCCAACGCAAAAGGGGCAGCCCTTGCAGGCCGCCCCTTCAGCCTGAGAACCTCGAAAGGCTCTCAGGTACTCGGTTCCGAAGATCAGAACTTGACGCCAACGCCAACCAGGCCGACGTCTGCGTCGGGGGTGTTGTCGCCGATCAGCAGGTGCTGGTACTCAACCTTGCCGTAGTAGCGGTTGGTGAAGTTCTGCTGCCAGCCGGCGCCCACGGCAACCGCGCTGTTGCAGTACTTGCAGTTCTTCGACTGCCACTCGCTCATTGCGTAGAGCTTGCTCTGCGGCAGAACCTTGAAACCGATGCGGCCGCCGGCGCCCCACGAAACGCGGTTGTTGCTGGCAAGAACCTTGGTCGCGGTGCCTTCGACGCCGATGAACGCGCCGGTGTTGCCGAGGTCGTAGTCGTAGCCGGCTTCGACACCTGCGGTCGCGTCGCTGTTGTGCGCGTCCCAGATCACGCCGGTGGTGGCGCCGATGCGGGCTTCGTCAGCGAAAGCGGGGGTGGCGGCGGCAACCGCTGCAACGGCAGCGAGCGAAACGAGTGCAATACGCATGGTGTAACTCCTGAGAATTATTGTTTTTCCCCCCGGCCCTCACCGGGGAAGGGCCCGTTGCTCCCCCTCACCTTTCGCGAAAATGAACAGACTTTTCGGATAATGCCTCGAACCGTCACAAAACTGCCGCTTACGGACACTATGTTGTCATGTCCTTCACCGCAGTTGCGCTTTGCGCACTTGAAAGAGACTGGACCGCCCCCACCGCGTGAAGGCGCTGGACTTGCCCGCGATGCTCTGCCAATCGCCCTTCATGACCGCGCAAACGCCTGTGAACAGTTTCCGCAACCAGCCTGACGAGCATGGCCACTTCGGCCAGTTCGGCGGGCGTTACGTCGCCGAAACGCTGATGCCGCTGATCCTCGATCTGGAGAAGGAATACCGCAAGGCACAGGCGGACCCGGCGTTCTGGGCCGAGTTCGACGCGCTGATGAAGGACTTCGTCGGCCGCCCCAGCCCGCTCTATTTCGCGCCGCGCATGACCGAGCACTTCCGCGCGCTCGCGCCTGCCGGGAAAGGTCCGAAGATCTACTTCAAGCGCGAAGAGCTGAATCATACCGGCGCGCACAAGATCAACAACTGCATCGGCCAGATCCTGCTCGCCATCCGCATGGGCAAGAAGAAGATCATCGCCGAGACCGGCGCGGGTCAGCACGGCGTCGCCACCGCCACGGTCGCGGCGCGCTTCGGCCTGCCCTGCAAGATCTTCATGGGCGCCAAGGATATCGAGCGCCAGAAGCCCAACGTCTTCCGCATGAAGCTGCTGGGCGCCGAAGTGATCAGCTGCGAAAGCGGCTCGCAATCGCTCAAGGACTCGATGAACGACGCTCTGCGCTACTGGGTCGCGAACGTGCATGACACGTTCTACATCATCGGCACGGCCGCAGGCCCGCACCCCTATCCGGAACTGGTCCGCGATTTCCAGTCGATCATCGGCAAGGAAACGCGTGAGCAGATGATGGCAAAGGAAGGCCGTCTGCCCGACATGCTGGTGGCCCCGGTCGGCGGCGGCTCGAACGCGATCGGGCTGTTCCATCCCTTCCTCGACGATCCCGACGTGCAGATGACCGGCATCGAGGCGGGCGGCCACGGCGTCGATACCGACAAGCACGCCGCCTCGCTGACCGGCGGCAAGCCCGGTATCCTTCACGGCAACAAGACCTACCTGTTGCAGGACGAGGACGGCCAGATCACCGAGGCGCACTCGATCTCGGCAGGCCTCGACTATCCGGGCCTTGGCCCCGAGCACTCGTGGCTGCACGAATCGGGCAGGGTGAACTACGTGCCGATCAACGACGATCAGGCGCTGGAAGCGTTCCAGCTGTGCTGCGAGCTGGAGGGGATCATCCCCGCGCTCGAAAGCGCCCACGCCCTCGCCGCGCTGCCCCAGCTGACGGCGCAGATGGACGAGGACAAGCTACTCGTCGTCAACCTCTCGGGCCGCGGCGACAAGGACATCTTCACCGTCGCGCAAGCGCTGGGCGTGGAGCTTTAAGATGAAGCGGGCGCTGGCCAAGCTGTTAGCAGGGGTCGCCGCCTTTCTCGCCATCTACTGGGCCTTCATCTGGCCCATGAAACTCTTTCTCCCACATTTCGCACACGAATGGAGCGGTGCGATCTGCGGCGGAATAGGCGCGCTCCTTTCCAACTATGGCGGACGCTTCTTCGACCGCCGCTGGCCAAAATCCAAAGCCGGATGGTCTTAAATGACCGCACAGGAACGATTTGAAATGACCCGCTTCGAAACCGCATTCGCCAAGGGCCCCGCGCTCGTCTGCTTCATCACCGCAGGTGACGGCGATACCGCCGCCAACCTCGACGCGCTGGTCACAGGCGGGGCCGACGTGATCGAGCTGGGCATGCCCTTCACCGATCCGATGGCCGATGGCCCCGCGATCCAGGAAGCGAACATCCGCAGCCTCGACAAGGGCACGAAGACCGCCGACGTCTTCCGCATGGCGAGCGAGTTCCGCACGCGTCACCCGCAGGTGCCGCTGGTGCTGATGGGCTATGCCAACACGATGATCGCGCGCGGGCCTGACTGGTTCGCCGCCGAATGTGCCAAGGCCGGGGTAGACGGCGTGATCTGCGTCGACATTCCCGCCGAGGAAGACGCCGAGATCGGCCCGGCACTGCGCGGCGCGGACATTGCCCCGATCCGGCTGGCGACACCCACCACCGATGCCGCCCGCCTGCCCAGCGTGCTCGAAGGCTCGGCCGGGTTCCTCTACTACGTTTCGGTCGCAGGCATCACCGGCATGCAGCAGGCCGCGCAAAGCTCGATCGAGGACGCGGTGACGCGCATCAAGGCGAGCACCTCGCTACCGGTCGCGGTGGGCTTTGGCGTGCGCACGCCGGAGCAGGCGGCCGCCATTGCAAAGGTAGCGGACGGCGTGGTCGTCGGTTCGGCCTTCATCGATCTGGTGAAGCAGCATGGCGACAACGCCCCCACCGCGCTTCGCGAGCTGACCGCCGCGCTTTCCGACGCGGTTCACACCGCGCGCGAAACCGCCTGAGGATCGCCCTTTGCGCGATTTCGCGGTCTCGGACAGCCCCGAGGTTCAGGCCCAGCTTGACCGGCTGGGCGCGCTCAGCCTGCCGCAGGGACGCTTCGGGCTGGAGACAATCCACGAACTGCTGGAACGCCTCGGCGATCCGCACAAGCGCCTGCCCCCGGTATTCCATGTCGCGGGCACCAACGGCAAGGGATCGACCTGCACCTACCTGCGGTACATGCTGGAGGCCCAAGGGCTGAAGGTCCATTCGGCCACCAAGCCGCATCTGGTGCGCTACAACGAGCGTATCCGGCTGGCCGGAGAGCTGGTGTCCGACGCGATGCTGGCCGATCTGCTGGCCGAAGTGCTGGACGCAGGCGAAGACCTGTCGCCCAGCTTCTTCGAAGTGACGACGGCGGCGATCTTCCTTGCTTTCGCGCGCGTGCCTGCCGATGCCTGCGTGATCGAAGTCGGCCTCGGCGGACGCCTCGATGCGACCAACGTGATCGACAATGCCGCCGCGCTCGGCATCGTCACGCTCGGCATCGATCATGAGGCCTTCCTGCTGCGCCCCGAGCCCGGCGTGCCGCAAGAGCCCTTGGCGCGCATCGCGTTCGAGAAGGCGGGCATCGTGCGCGGCCCCTCACCGCTCTGCACCCTGTCCTACCCCGAGGCCGCACGGCTGGAAATCGAACGCGCTGCCCTGAACGCGGGCGCGCCGCTGCACATGCGCGGCACCGACTGGGACGCCAGCGTCACCGAGGTCATCGACTATTCGGATCGCTTCGGCGCGCTCACCCTGCCGCTGCCCGGCCTGCCGGGACTTCATCAGGCCGAGAACGCCGCGCTTGCCGTCGCCATGCTGCGCCATCAGGACCGCGTGACCGTCTCGCCCGAGGCCATGGCGCAAGGCATCCGCGCCGCACGCTGGCCTGCCCGGTTGCAGCACCTTTCCGCAGGACCGCTCGTGGCCCACGCGGGCGCTCGCGAGGTCTGGCTGGACGGCGGGCACAACCCCGATGCGGGACTTGCCATCGCCCGCCACTTTGCAGGCCAACGCCTGCACCTTGTGATCGGCATGCTGGCGAACAAGGATCCGCGTGCGCTCACCGAACCGCTGGAGGCGAGCCTGGCGAGCCTCAGCGCCGTGCCGGTCCCCGGTCATGACATGCACGAGGCGCGCGCTTTCGGTCCCGAAGCGATAGCCGCGCCCAGCGTGGAAGCCGCGCTTGCGGCCCTTCCCGATGACGGCCTGCCGGTGCTGATCGCAGGCTCGCTCTACCTTTCGGGCGAAGTCCTGCGCGCCAACGACGAGATACCGGACTAACGCGACGCGCCGTCAGGTCTCCAGCCTGCCGAACGGCAACAGCTTGAGCGCCAGCGCCGCAGCGGCCTTGCCATCGCCTGCCCGCAAGCTGGGCAGTATCGTCTGCGCGGCGCGCTTCATCACCGAATCGAGGGGATCGGAGACCTGTGCCGCTGCGGCGATCTCCGCCAGACGGCGGGCTTTCGCCACGGTCTTGGGATCGCTGCGGATCTGCAGCAGCGCAGCGATGCCCGGATAGAACGCCTCGTTGCCGCCAAGCTCGACCGCGCGCGTCATCGCCGCCAGCCCCTCGTCCCGGCGCGCGCCGAGCGCGGCGCGGGCCAGAAGGCCGCCAAGCTGGTCCACCGCGCCCAGATGCCACGCCGCGATCGCCATCAGCACGTCGGGATTGCGCGGGTCTTGCGCCAGCAGAGCCTTGAACGCGACGAGCGAGGCCATCACTTCGGAGCGGCTGCGCAGCAGCTTGCCGCGATAGCCGATGGCCACGGCGCGCTAGAGAGCGGACTCGCGATCTGTGGGATGCACAGCAAGCGCCCGGTCGGCATTGGCCGTCGCCTGCGCGATCAGCTGGAGTGCCCTGGCCTTGTCGTTCGTACCAAACGCCGCCGTCGTCAGCAGATCGCGCGAGGCCTGCGCAGCGACCGGCGCAGGCTCTGCCGCCAAAACGGCGCAAGCTGCAAGCGCCATGCAGGCTCGGGCATTTTCGTATCCGTAATTCACCCGCATCGATCATGTCCCCTCGAAGCCAGCCTACAGGCTGAGATCAGGGACACAACCGCCGAACCGGCAGCGGGTTGCGCGCCTTAAAGCCTCGCCAGCCGTCGCGCCGCCCGTGCCAAACGCCACCACTCCAGCGCGCACAGCACGATGGCAAACCCGCCGATCCACGTCACGAAGACGAACATCGCATGATAACCCTGATCGGCGATCATCTGCCCCAGCGCGCCGCGCCCGAGCGTGCCCACCAGCATCGTCAGCGACGACAGCAGGGCGTACTGTACGGCGCTGTATCCCTTGGCAACGATCGAGGACAACCACGCCACATAGGCGGCAGACGCGATACCGGTCGCCAGATTCTCGATCCCGATAGTGATCATCAGATTGGCAAGACGCGGCTCTCCGCCGAACGCCTCGACCATGCGGGTCATGCCGGTCCACTGCGCCAGAATCGCCATATGCGCGCCGCCCGAGGCCAGATCGGCATAGAGCAGGTTGGTCAGCGCAGCGAGCACGGCGCCCAGCAGCAGCGTGGGCATACGCCCCAGCACCGTCAGCAGACCGCCTCCCAGCGCCAGCCCCAGCACTGTGGCGCCCACGCCGAAGAACTTCGAGGCGATCGCCACCTCATCGTTGCTGTACTTCAGATAGCCCAGATAGAAGGGATAGGCGAACGTGCCCCAGATCGCATCGCAGATGCGGTAGGTCAGCACCAGCGCCAGAATCAGCACCAGCGACCAGCCCAGACGCCCGACGAATTCCACCAGCGGCAACAACAGCGCCCGGTAGAGATGGTCGGCAATCGAGACATGCCCCGGCCCACCGGGAAGGTCCGCTTCCAGCACATGGCGTCCACGCTTGCGCTGGGCGACCAGCCATCCTGCAACAAGCGCGGGCAGCACAATCGTGGCGATCACGATCAGCGGGCCGCCGGTGGTGATGAAAGCGGTGGGATCGGGGCGCTCGCCGACCGGAGCCGTCATCGACTTGACCATGAACACGATCACCGCGACCAGCGCTGCGGCCCACAGCGCGCCCACCACCAGCAGCGCACGCAGGCGAACCACGGGATCAAGCTCGCCTGCGCGCCTCAGGTCGAGCATGGCGTCCTGCTCCTCGGCGGTCGGCCCGCTGGCCTCGGCATCGGGGGCGAACAGGCCTGCTATGCCGATCACCAGCAGTACGGCTCCCATCAGCAGATACGTTTCCGGCCAGCCGATCCGTGCCGCCAGAATGAGGCCCAGCGCGCCCCCGACGAGCGAGGCCATGCGGTAGCCCATCTGATAGATCGTCGAGAGCACGTCGATCGTCGCTTCCTCGTCGGCGATGTCGATGCGCCAGGCGTTGATGACGATATCCTGCGTCGCCGAGGCGAAGGCACCGATCGCGGCCAGCAGCGAGAACCAGCCGAGATCGGTCTTCGGATTGAGCACGCTCAGCGTCACAAGGATCGCACCCAGCAGCACTTGCGCCAGCACGATCCACTGCTTGCGCTTGCCCAGCTTGCGCAAGGCGGGAATGTCCATCCGGTCGAGCAGCGGCGACCACAGGAACTGGAAGGCATAGGCCAGACCGATAAGCGAAAAGACCCCCATCGTTTCCAGATCGACGCCCGCTTCGCTCAGCCAGGCATAGAGCGTACCCAGAAACAGCGCGAAAGGCAGGCCCGAGCCGAAGCCGAAGATAAGCATGAAGGCCGTCTTGCGGTTGGCCAGAGCCATCCCCAGCGAATGCCAGCCGCGTTTGCGTGCGGCGGGGGCTTCGGACATCTGCGCGATTCTCCATGGCTGCGTCGGTGCGAACGATCACGGTAAAGCCAATTGACGTCATGGGAAGGCTGGAAGCGAAGGCGATCAACAGGTATGGCGCAAGCCATGTCCAAACCACCCTATAAATCGAACGGCCCGAAGCGCCCCGGTGCGCCGCGTAATGGCAATGGCGCCCATGCCGGTACAAGTGCAGGCGCACGCGGAGCCGGTTCGCGCAGCGGCAGAGGCCGTGACGAGCGCGCCTCCGAAGGCCGTGACCGGGATAGCCGGGATCGTCAGGCCTCCTCACGCGGGCGCTCCGAGGATCGCCGCGACGCCCACCGGGACGAGCGCCGGGACGAGCGCCGCCTGGGCCGCGACGAGCGCGCGGCGCGGGATCGCAACGCGCGCGACGATGCGCGCAGCACCGAACGCCCTTCACGCGATGAGGGACGGGCCGGAAATCGCGGCCCACGCCGCAGCGAGCGCTCCGCTCCCGCAGACAAAGCCCCTGCCCGCTTCGGCGACCGGCGCCGCGCCCGCGAAGAGCAACAGCGCGGGGCACACCGCCGCGGCGATGAACGCCGGGGCAATCGCGCCGAGAACGAGGCCGGCAGCGGCGCGTCGCGCGGTGCTCCCATCCGCAGCGCCTCGATGGGCGGCGTTCACACGCGCAACGAACGCGCCCCTTACGGCGAGCGTCCCTATCGCGACGATCGTGGTCGCCCGGAACGCCCCTACTCCGAGCGCTCGCATTCGGACCGGCCAGCGCGTGCCCGTCCTTCCGGCGAAGGACGCTCGCAGGAGCGCATCCCGAACGAACAGGGGTCATCCGAACGTCCCTGGGCGGCGCATGCTGCCGGAGAGCGCGGCGGCTCGCGGACTCACGGCGCTGAACGCCGCGAAGGCGCGCGCCCTCCGCGCCGCGACGGTGACGCCCCCCGCCGGGACGGCAACCTTTCGCGTCCGAGCGCACCCTTGCGCGGAGCGGGTTCTGCCTATGCCAAGCCCTATCGCGACAATGACAAGCGCCCCTCGGTCCGTCCGGATCTGCGCACCGCGCCCCACAAGACCTCGCGCCCGACCGGCCCGACGCCCAAGAATCCGAACCTGCCCGAGCGCGAGGGCGAGCGCATCGCCAAGCTGCTCGCCCGCGCAGGCGTCGCCAGCCGTCGCGATGCCGAGCGTCTGATCGCCGAGGGCCGCGTCAAGCGCGGGGACGAGGTGATCGATGCGCCCTCGACCGTCCTCACCGACCTGACCGGCGTGACCGTCGACGATCAGCCGGTCGGCGCGCCCGAAGCGACGCGCCTGTTCGTGTTCCACAAGCCTGCGGGTCTGCTGACCGCCGAGCGCGATCCGATGGGCCGTCCGACGATCTACACCGCGCTGCGCAACGCCCTGCCCGAAGGCACCGGGCGCGTGATCCCGGTGGGTCGCCTCGATTACAACACCGAAGGTCTGCTGCTGCTGACCAACGACGGCGAGTTCAAGCGCCAGCTGGAGCTTCCCTCCAGCGCGGTGCCGCGCACCTATCGCGCCCGCGCCTTCGGCGACATCACCCAGCCCCAGCTCGAAGCGCTGATCGAGGGTATCGAGATCGACGGCGTTCACTACGGCAAGATCGACGCCAACATGGAGCGCCGCACTGGTCGCAACCAGTGGATCGAACTGACGCTGACCGAAGGCAAGAACCGCGAAGTGCGCCGCGTGCTGGAGCATCTGGGGCTGGAAGTCAGCCGCCTGCTGCGCACCGCCTACGGTCCCTTCGTACTGGCCGATCTGCCCAAGGGTCTGGCCTACGAAGTGCCGCCCGCCGCGCTGGAACGCTTCCGCAACTCGCTGGAGAGCGGCAAGTGAAGCCGTTAGCTCCGAAGGCGGCCAATTCGAAAGCAGGCGCAAAGAGCACCGGCCTGCGTATCGTTTCCGGGCAGTGGCGCGGGCGCAAGCTGGCCGCGCCCGAGGGCGAGGCGACTCGCCCGACGGCGGACCGCACGCGCGAGACGCTGTTCTCGATGCTCGCCAGCCGCCTCGGCTCGTTCGAGGACCTGAAAGTCGCAGACCTGTTCGCAGGCTCGGGCGCGCTGGGCCTCGAAGCGCTGTCGCGCGGGGCGGCACATTGCCTGTTCGTCGATCAGGACGCCGCCGCGATCCGCGCAATCCGCAGCAATATCGCCAACCTGAAAGCGCAAGGCATCAGCGATGTGCGCGCGTCCTCGGTGCTGGCGCTGGGGCCTGCGAAAGCGCCGCTCGACCTCGTGCTGCTCGACCCGCCCTATGACACCGGCGCGGGGCAGGTCGCGATCGACAAGCTGGCGCGGCTCGGCTGGATCGGCGAACAGACCTGGGTGAGCCTGGAAACCTCGGCCAAGGAAGCCGTCTCGATCCGGGGCTTCGAACTCGACGCCCAGCGCGATGTCGGCAAGGCGCGGCTGCACCTGCTGCGGCGGGTCGCTGCGGATGACAGCCCGGCAGAAGCCTGAAGGTCATACGAAAAGGGCGCCCCACGAGGAGCGCCCTTTTTCTTTGTCGGAAAAGCGAGCGCCTTATCCGCCCTGACCATCACCAGACGTCATGTCACTGGCAGGCTGGCCCGGCCAGTGATCGAGCGGCACGTTACCAAAGTGCAGCCCCGCCGAACGCGGGTTGATGCAGCCGTCCTGCACGTTCTTCGTACACACCGCGTAGTTCTGGCCATTGACCTGAACCTGCGTCGCGCGGCCATGGGCATCACGCTGTGTTACGGTAGGGCGCTGCGTTACGGTGGCGTGCTGCGAGTTCATCCCTTCCGCATAGGCAACGCCTGTGAACGAGATCGTTGCGGCGGCCAGCGCGAAGGCTGTGATTCGATTGAACTTCATCGTTGTCTCCGAGTTCTCTTCAACAACCCCTGTCTGCCTGTTGCAATGCGGGAGCCCCTCCGGAAGTTCCCGCATATGCGCCGGGATGCCCCTCCCTCGCTCCGCCGGAACTTGCTCGCATCGCGACGAAGCAGCCTTGCACAGCGTTCATCCGTTCCCTAGTTGTTCACCTGTGACCGACCCTCATGCCTTTTCCATTTCGCCCGTTGACGCCGCTTCGGGCGACCCGCTGATCGACGGCCTCAACGCGCCGCAACGCGAGGCGGTGCTGACCACCGAAGGCCCGGTGCTGATGCTGGCGGGCGCGGGCACCGGCAAGACCGCGGCGCTCACCCGCCGCCTCGCTCATCTGGTCCATGCGCGACTGGCGTGGCCGAGCGAGATCCTGTGCGTCACTTTCACCAACAAGGCCGCGCGCGAGATGCGCGAGCGCGTCGGCCAGTTGATCGGCCCGGCGGTGGAAGGCATGCCGTGGCTGGGCACCTTCCACGCCATCGCCGCCAAGATGCTGCGCCGCCATGCCGAACTGGTGGGCCTCGAATCGAACTATACGATCATCGACACCGACGATCAGCTACGCCTGCTCAAGCAGTTGATTCAGGCCGAAGGCATCGACGAGAAGCGCTGGCCCGCCAAGCAGCTGGCAGGCTGCATCGACCGCTGGAAGAACCGCGGCCTCAACCCCGCCGATCTCGATGCGGGCGAGAACGAGGCCTATGCCAACGGCAAGGGGCAGAAGTTCTACCAGCTCTATCAGGATCGCCTGCGCGCGGTGAACGCGTGCGATTTCGGCGATCTGCTGCTGCACATGCTCAACATCCTGCGCAAGCATCGCGACGTGCTGGAGCAGTACCAGCAGCGCTTCAAGTACGTGATGGTGGACGAATATCAGGACACCAATCAGGTCCAGTACCTGTGGCTGCGCCTGCTGGCACAGGCCCGCCGCAACATCTGCGTGGTGGGCGACGACGACCAGTCGATCTACTCCTGGCGTGGCGCCGAAGTGGCCAATATCCTCAAGTTCGAAAAGGACTTTCCGGGCGCCAAGGTGATCAAGCTGGAGCAGAACTATCGCTCCACGCCGCAGATCCTCGCCGCCGCTTCGGGCCTCATCGACGAGAACACCCAGCGCCTCGGCAAGACGCTGTGGACCGAGCGCCATGCGGGCGAGAAGGTACGTGTGATCGGCGTCTGGGACGCGCCCGAGGAAGCGCGCCGGGTGGGCGACGAGATCGAGCGGCTGGAACGCGAAGGAGCCCCGCTCGACCAGATCGCCATTCTCGTGCGCGCGCAGTACCAGACGCGCGAGTTCGAGGACCGCTTCATTTCCATCGGCATGCGCTATCGCATCGTTGGCGGCTTCCGGTTCTATGAACGCGCCGAAATCCGCGACGCGCTGGCGTACCTGCGCGTGATTGCGCAAGGGGCGGACGACCTCGCGTTCGAGCGAATCTACAACACCCCCAAGCGCGGCCTTGGCGCCAAGGCGCTGGAGAAGCTGCACAGCCTTGCCCGTCGGGGCGGCATCCCCCTCGCCCGCGCCGCCATCGAGATCGCCGATAGCGATGAGCTTCCGGCCCGCGCGCGCAACACCTTCCTGTCGCTGATGCGCGACTTCGCCCGCTGGCGGGATCTGGAGGCGAGCACCAGCCCGGCAGATCTGATGCGCCTCGTCCTCGACGAAAGCGGCTATACCGACGCGCTTCAGGCCGAAAAGACGCCCGAGGCCAACGGGCGCCTCGAAAACCTCGTCGAACTCGCGCGCGCCATGGAGGAATACGAGAGCCTCGGCGATTTCCTTGAGCATGTCAGCCTCGTCATGGACAACGAGAGCGCGGCGGACGAGGAAAAGGTCACGATCATGACCATGCACGGCGCCAAGGGGCTGGAATTCGACAACGTGTTCCTGCCCGGCTGGGAGGAGGGCGTGTTCCCCTCGCAGCGCGCGCTCGACGAAGGCGGGCTCGCCAGTCTGGAGGAGGAACGCCGCCTCGCCTACGTCGCGATCACGCGGGCGCGGCGCAAGTGCACGATCCTGCACGCCGCGAACCGGCGCATCTATGGCCAGTGGACCAGTTCGATCCCCTCGCGCTTCATCGCCGAACTGCCCGAGGATCACGTCGAGAGCGAGACCACGCTGTCGGGCGGCGCCTCGCTATGGCGCGCGCAGTGGAGCGAGCATGCCGATCCCTTCGCCGACGTTGCCCGCAACCAGCCCTCGCGCATCATCACGCGCGGCCCCGGCTGGCAGCGCGCCGCCGCGGCCAGCTTCGAGACGGCACCCAAGCGCGTGGCCGAAAGCACCCGCAGCGCTGCCAGCTTTGCCGCCAAGCCGCGCACCGACATCGCGGTGGGCGCACGCGTGTTTCACGAGAAGTTCGGGTACGGCACTGTCGCCGAACAGGAAGGCAACAAGCTGGAGATCGATTTCGAGCAGGCCGGGCGCAAGCGCGTGATCGACAGCTTCGTCAAACCGGCCTGACCGGCGTAAAACGCGCCGATTCGCGGCAAGGCAAATAAGGTTGCGCGCATACACTCGCTTCATCGCGGAACCGCGCTATGGTGCGGCCAAACGACTGGAGAGATTGCCCTTATGCGCTCATCGTTCCTCGCCCGCCCGCTTTTGACCGCTCTGGCCGCCTTCACGGTGCTGCCCGGCGCGGCCTGCGCGAAAGTGCCTGCCGCCCCCATCGTCAAGATTGCCGAGGGCAGCCTGAAAGGCACGGTGGCGGACGGCGTGGAAAGCTGGAAAGGCATTCCCTTCGCCGCGCCGCCGGTCGGCCCCTTGCGCTGGCGGGCACCGCAGCCCGCCGCGACATGGCAGGGCGTGCGCGATGCCGGCGCCTATGCGCATGATTGCATGCAGGAGCCCTTCCCCGGCGATGCCGCGCCGCTCGGCACACCGCCCGCAGAGGACTGCCTCTATGCGAACGTCTGGCGACCGGTCGCGGCCAAGGGCAAGCTGCCCGTCGTGGTGTGGATCTATGGCGGCGGCTTCGTGAACGGCGGCGCCTCGCCGCCGACCTACACCGGCGCGCGCCTCGCAAAGCAGGGCGTGCTGTTCTTCAGCTTCAACTACCGCCTCGGCCGCTTCGGCACTTTCGCGCACCCGCAACTGACCAGGGCCGATCCCGACCACGGCCTGCTCGCCAACTATGGTACGATGGACCAGTTGGCCGCGCTGCGCTGGGTCCAGCACAATATCGCGGCGTTCGGCGGTGATCCGGCGAACGTGACGATCATGGGCGAAAGCGCGGGCGGGTTCTCGGTGAACACGCTCGTCACCTCGCCGATGACCAGGGGCCTGTTCCAGCGCGCCGTCGTCATGTCAGGCGGCGACGGCTCGACACTCGGCGATGCGACGCTGCCCGGTGCCGAACAGGTCGGCGTGAACTTCGCGAGCGCCAACGGTATCGCCCCCGACGACCCGCAGGCACTGGCCAAGCTGCGCACCCTGAGTGCTGAACAAGTCACCGACGGGCTCAGCATGATGCAGTTGTTCCAGCCCAAACCCGGCCCCAAGACCTTCAGTTCGCCGATTATCGACGGCAAACTGAGTATCGACGTGAAGGCCGCCTACGCATCGGGGAATTATGCCCATGTTCCGGTAATGATCGGCGCGACCGGGGCCGACATGGGCGGCGACACCGGCTTCATGATCAAGGGGGCCCATGACATCGCCGGTGAACTCGCCAGCGCGGGTGTGCCGGTCTATGCCTATCGCTTCTCGTATGTCGCCCAGAGCCTCGATGCGCCGGGCGCAGGCCACGCCACCGATATTCCGTTCTTCTTCGACACGCAGGACTTGCGCTACGGCGACAGGACGACAGCGCGCGACAACGCGGTGGGGGCCACAATCAGCCGCTATCTCGTGAGCTTCATCAAGACCGGCAATCCCAACCCGCCAGGCGCAGCGACCTCACACCTTGCGCGCTGGACCACAATGGCTCCCGGGAAATCGGATATCATGACCTTCGAGCCCGATGGCACCGCCAGGCTTGGCCCCGATCCGTTGCTCACCGATTTTGCAAAAGCAGATCATAAGCCCTGAACGAAGGGTGCCGCTCAGGGCACGGACGGATCAATAGATGCCGGGCAGCAGACGTGATCGGACCTGCTCGGCATAAGCCCGGTAGTCCGGGTCGAGCATGAGCACTTTTTCCTCTTCGCGAATGCGCAGCACCAGCAGCAGCCAGCAGGTGCCGATGAGGGCGATGTTCCAGATGGACGGAAACAGGAGCAGCATACCTGCATGCGTCACCATGTAGCCCAGATACATCGGGTGGCGCACCGCCCGATAAAGGCCGATGGTACGAACACCGCGATTGGCAGGGACGATCCCAAAGCTGCGTCCGAGACTCAATTTGGCGCCGATCGAAATCATTGCACCGGCAAAGATCATCAGGCTGGTAACAGCTTCAGGCGCCATCTGTTCGCTGGTTTCGCGGATCAATAGCGCCAAACTGCTGCCGACGAAGCCCAGGAACTGCGGCCAGGCTCGGGGGGAGACCACGCCTTTGCGCTGCGTCAGCACCAGCACCATGCTGATAATTTCGGCCGCAAGAAACAGCCCGACTTCCGGATGATGCGGGAGAACCGGTCCGAAGACCACGAGTGCGCGGATCGCCATGATGCTGATGAACCCGCATTCGCTCCAGAACAGAATGCGATGGCCCGATGAACGCTGCAACAATTCCGGCATAGGTGCGCCCTCCGCACCTGCAGCGCCCGACCTACGAGCGTTCTTTCCAGATGCGCATCGATTGTAGCAACACGATCGTAAACGCGTTCCTAATCCGCAACATCGATGAAATACGAGAGGAAACAATTCCTCCCGCAATCACGTCAGTTTAGCGCAGAGACGTGCAGGAACTGGGGCACAGGGCCATTCCAGCCACCATCCGCAGGCTCCGGATCGACATGACGATCACGGCGGCGATCGCCTCGCCTTTCAGCCTGACGCGGTTCATCATGGCGTGCAGGACGGCGCGGGGCCTCTTCCAGATGTCGTGGCTTTTCCGCCTTGCGCGGCACATCATCGCCACGCGGTGCCTCGTCCTTGCGAGCAGCGCCACGCTTCGCGACGGGCTTGCGCTCTTCCGCCTTCGGCGACACCGGACGACCACGACGTGCTGGCGCCTCCTCACCCATCTCCGGCTCGTCCGAACCGTCGATAGTGAACACCGGAATCTTCGACTTGGTCAGCTTCTCGACGTTCTCGATCGCCTCAGCATCTTCGGGCGAATAGAGCGTAAACGCGCGGCCAGAAGCACCGCCACGGCCCGTTCGACCAATGCGATGCACATAATCGTCCGGGTGCCAGGGCGTGTCGAAGTTGAAGACGTGGCTCACACCCTTCACGTCCAGACCGCGCGCAGCGACGTCCGAGGCGACGAGGATGTTCACCACACCATCCTTGAAACGCTGCAGTTCGGCCAGACGCGCGGGCTGATCCATGTCGCCATGGATCTCGCTGCTGGCGAAGCCGTAGCGCTGCAGGCTCTTGTTGAGATCGCGCACGGTGGTCTTGCGATTGCAGAAGATGATCGCGGTGCTGACGTTATCCGTCTTCAGCAAATGGCGCAGCACTTCGCGCTTCTTGCGCGAGGGTACGGCGATCTTGTGCTGGGCGATGTTGACGTTGGTGGTCGCAGCGCGGGCCACCTCGATCTTCTTGGGATTCGAGAGGAACTTCGCGGCCAGCTTCTCGATCGGCGGCGGCATCGTTGCCGAGAACAGCAGCGTCTGGCGCTGTGTGGGCAGCTTGGAGCAGATGCTCTCGATATCGGGAATGAAGCCCATGTCGAGCATGCGGTCTGCCTCATCGATGACGAGCAGTTCACAGCCGGTGAGCAGGATCTTGCCGCGCTCGAACAGGTCCATCAGACGGCCCGGCGTCGCGATCAGAACGTCGACACCTTCAGACAGCGCCTTCACCTGATCGCCCATCTGCACGCCGCCGATCAGCAGCGCCATCTTGAGGTCGTGGTTCTTGCCGTACTTCTCGAAATTCTCGGCGACCTGCGCGGCGAGTTCGCGCGTCGGCTCCAGAATGAGCGAGCGCGGCATCAGCGCACGACGGCGGCCATGCCCCAGAATATCGATCATCGGCAGCACGAAGGCCGCGGTCTTGCCGGTGCCGGTCTGCGCGATGCCGATAAGATCGCGCATCATCAGCACGGAGGGGACGGCCTGCGCCTGGATCGGAGTCGGCTCGGTATACCCAGCGGCTTCGACCACTTGCAGCAATTCGTCAGACAGGCCGAGATCGGCAAAGCTCATAAGCGGGAAATTTTCCGGAAAAACTGAAAAAGCAGAGCCGCCGTGCCATTGCCAAACCGCCCCGAAGGCCCGTTGGCAGCGGATGCGACCCGCGACGAGCAACATGCACGTCACCCGGCCCCTATGGCCAGAGCACCCGAAAAGTCAAGGAATTTCCCAAAAATGCACGCGACAGCAGCGATTCGGCACTCCCTTTTCCCCGACGCTTACGGATCTTTGGGGACGAGCAGGCGAATCCTCGTCAGCGCACAGCTCATGCCGCTGCGCGAAAGGAGATGATCCCGCCCCACACACAAGCGCCCGTCCGGCGTGCGCGACATGTAGAAACCGAGGTAGAAATCCCGTGCACGACAGCTGCGCTCCAGTTCGGCGCTGACGATATTGTCGTCCCGCATAAACAGCAGCAGGCGACTGTCGCGATCGGGACGCACTGCCTCAATTCCTGAAATCGGCAGACAGTCACCGATCTTGCGCTCGGTATACCCCGGACCGATACGCCCATTGGGCAGCGAAAGGAAGCGATCCGGCGGGATCGGCGCGGGCGACTGCGGCGTGATGCGAATCGTCATGCGCTGCTCGATACGCAACTGGAACGAAGGCTGCGGCGCCACACTGTCGAACGCGGTCAATTGCGGTGCGCCCATGGGCAAGGCATCGCCATCGGCAAAGCCTCCCGCGACCACAGCACCGCCAGCCGCCGGAGATGAATCGACCAGACGCGAGACTTCTTCACCGACCGGCCCGCCTGCAGACGGGAACAGCAGCGCAAATGGAAAAAGCAGGGCAATGGCCGAATTCATCGCGTCAGATGCAGTCCCTGAAAATCACATCCCTGAAAATCATGGCGGCATCCCGCCTGTGCGGCGCCACACTTTCTTCCGGCATACGGTTGCAGGTTGAACCATCGCTTAATGCCCGTGGCAATCCCGAAAAGGCCGCCATGACAGCGCGGGGCTGTACGCGCAGAACTGCTGTGCCATAGATGCATCATGACGATACCGAGCGACACGATCGACACACGGACTTTCCTTGCCCGCGCCGAAGCCCTGCTCGGCCCGCGTGGCTTTACCCGCGATCCTGATCTGCTGTCCCCCTGGCTCACCGACTGGCGCGGACGCTACACCGGCAAGGCGCTGGCCCTCGCCTCGCCCGCCGACACCGCCGAAGTCGCCGCGCTGGTGCAGCTCTGCGCCGAAGCCGAAGTGCCGATCGTTCCGCAAGGCGGCAACAGCGGCATGTCGGGCGGCGCGACACCCGACAGCAGCGGCCATGCTATCCTGCTCTCGTTGCGACGGCTGAACACGCTTGGGGCCATCGACACCGATGCGCGGCAGGTCACCTGTGGCGCAGGCGTCATTCTCCAGACGCTCCACGAAGCGGCAGAAGCACAAGGCCTGCGCTTTCCTCTGTCGCTTGGCGGCAAGGGCTCGGCCACGGTGGGCGGGCTGATCTCGACCAACGCGGGCGGCACGCAAGTGCTGCGCCACGGCTCGATGCGCGCGCTGGTGGCAGGGCTGGAGGCCGTCACGCCCACAGGAGAGGTGTTCAACGCCCTCACCCCGCTGAAGAAAGACAACCGCGGCTTCGATCTCAAGCAGCTCTTCATCGGCTCGGAAGGCACGCTGGGCATCGTCACGGCGGCAACGCTGCGACTGGTGCCGATGTTCTCGGACCGCGTGGTGATCTGGGCGGCGACGCAGAACCTCGGCGATGCGCGCCGCCTGCTGCTCCATTGCGAGCGCGCGGTGGGTGAGGCGCTGGAAGGCTTCGAGGTGCTGCCGCAGCACTGCCTCGATGCGGTGTGCGACCATATGCCCGATACCCGCCGCCCGCTGGCGGAGGCCCACGCCTGGCATGTGCTGATCGAGGTCGTCGCCGACCGCGCGCACGCCGATGCCCTGCGCGAGCGCTGCGAGGAAATGATGGCCGAGGCCTTCGAAGCCGAACTGCTGGAAGACGCGGTCTTCGCGGCCAACGAGGCGCAGGCCGAAGCGTTCTGGCTGATCCGCGAATCGATCTCCCCCGCCGAGCGCGAGCGCGGCCCCGCCGTGCAGCACGACATCTCGGTGCCGGTCGAGAAGATGCCCGATTTCGTCGAGGCCACCGCACCGATGATCGAGGCGAAGTGGCCGGGCACCGAGGCCGTCGCCTTCGGGCACCTCGGCGACGGCAACGTGCATTATCACGTCATCGCCCCTGCCGTGACCGATGGCCCCGCCTGGCAGGCGACCACCGCCAAGGACATCAGCCGTTACGTCCACGATCTGGTGACGGAATGGGGCGGCTCGATCTCGGCCGAGCACGGCATCGGCCAGATGAAGCGCGACGAACTGGAACGCCTCGGCGACCCTGCGCAACTCTCGCTGATGCGCGCCGTCAAGCAGGCGCTCGACCCGCAGGGACTGATGAATCCCGGCAAGCTGCTCTGACCATCCTGAAAGGCGCGCATCCCTGCCGCACAACCTTGTGCGTTTGCCGGGAGAGCGCTTGCGCAGATTTCACCGAAACCGTAAAGCCACCACCATTTCGTCGGTTCCGACCGTGAATGGTTCCAACCCGTTTTTATTGCCGGAGAGTACTGCCATGGCCACCGCGCCGACCAATTCCGCCCTTCCGCTGTTCTACAAGGATCTGATCCCGCTCAACTCGCAGCAGCATGCGACGTGGAAGAGCCGTTCGACCGACAAGGCGACCTGGCTCAAGGGCGTGAACACCGTGCCGCTGACGGTCGAGGAATTCCCGCAGGCCCAGCGCCACTTCCCGATCGTGTTCAGCGTCGGCGAAAACCCGGTGCCGCTGGTGCTGATGGGCATGAACGAGGGCGTGAACGTCTTCGTCGACGAGGACGGTTCGGTGAACACGCCGATCTACATGCCCGCCTATGTGCGCCGCTATCCTTTCATGCTGGCCCGCCTGCGCCCTGAAGCCGAAGAGCTTTCGCTCTGCGTCGATCCGACGTGCGATCTCGTGGGCGAGCAGGAGGAAGGCGCCCCCCTGTTCGACGAAGGCCAGCCGACCGACGTCACCAAGGGCATGCTCCAGTTCTGCGAGAACTTCGAGATCGCCGGCACCAAGACCGCCAGCTTCATCGCCGAACTTCAGAAGCACAAGCTGCTGATGGACGGCGAACTGAACATCGAGGCCGAAGGCAAGCCCTTCACCTATCGCGGCTTCCAGATGGTCGACGAGACGAAGCTTCGCGAAGTGCGCGGCGACGTGCTGCGCGGCTGGAACCAGAGCGGCCTGCTGGGCATGATCTATGCCCACCTGTTCTCGCTGGAACTGGTGCGTGACGTGTTTGGCCGTCAGGTCGCCCAGGGCAAGCTGCCCGAGCCGATCCCGGCCTGATGATCCCGTCACCGGGGATTTGGCGAAAAGCCGCACGAATCCCCGGTATACGCCGACTTAAGCAAGGGCATGTGTGCGAAATGCCACACCCCTTGCTTAATCGCGCGGCAATTATGACAAAGCGATTGCAGTGCTCATACACCTTGATGCAAACAAGGGGTTGAATCCGAAAATCCAATTGTCTAAATAGGAAGCACCTGATCGGTGCTCCCCTCATGGCCCGGTCAGGCCGGTGCACTTACGTGCACCTCCTCCCTGAACCTTGGCCACCTCGCGCACCGCGCGAGGTGGTTTTTTCATGGGCCCTTCGCGACTTCCCTGCAAAATCATCGCAAGTGACTGAGGCTGCCGCATTGGCTCGCCCGCACTTCGCGAGAGCATTTTCCAATCAGGTGGAATCACCTGATGACTCGGAAAATGCGCCAAACCAAAATGCCAGAGCGGCCGAGCCGGCGCAGCCAGATCGGAAACCGCTCCAGCGCCTCCGCGCTACTCCGCCGCGTCCAGCCACGGCCCATGATCGCGGCGAGACACCGGCTGATCGACCAATAGCTCCGCGAGATGGCGCACCAGCGCCACCAGTTGCTCGACCACCGGCGCCATGCCCTCACCGGGCTCCCGCAGCGCCGAATCGAGATAGGCCGCGCGATCGACCTCCACCTGAAGAGCGTGGATACCCGCCCCCGGCATGCCATGACGGTCGAGCACATACCCCCCCGCGTAAGGACGGTTGTGGGCGGCCATCGCCCCGCCCCGCGCCAGCTCCCGCAAGGCGGCTGCGGACAAACGCCCCGCACAGGACTTTCCGAAGCGGTCCCCGATCACGAACGTCGCCCCCGCCGCTCCAGCCACGCGCGGCAGCGGCGGCATCGAATGCAGATCGATCAGCAAGGCAGTTCCCCAACGCCTGCGTTGGCGCTCCAGCATGCCGGACAACGCAGCGTGGTAGGGCACATGTACACCCTGAAGCCGCGCATCCAGATCCCGCCGGGCCATCCGCTCCGACCAGATTTCGCCCAGGCCGGAGAGACGGCGAGGCACGAGGCCAAGACCGCCGCGAACCCGCTGACTGGGCAGCAGACTGGCCGGCGACGGCCGCTCTGCCCGATCGACCATCTCCCAGTCGAAATCCTCTGGCGCGCGGTTGAGATCGATTATCGCGCGAGGTGCCCTCGCGACCAGCAGGCTGGCGCCCGTCCGTGCCGCGACCACACGACCAAGGTGATCCGCCAGCCGATCTTCCAACCTTAGCGCAGTCGCCTCGCCACCGCGCATCGCACCCAGCAGCGCAGGCGGATAGGCGCGCCCGGCATGCGGCACGGCGATGACCACCGGACTGTCGCTTTGCGCCTTCTCGCGCAGTTCGAAGGCAGCCTCCGCTCCACTACCCGGAACCAACCCGCCGAACATCGGCGCGTCAACCGCACCTCCCGAATCGCAGCGCTCGTCATCAGCCTCGAACATGAGCACAGGCTGGAACCTGCGGAAGACGAAGTCAAAGCGGTGCTTCCACAAATTGCAGATGAACCATCCGCATCGGATCACCAGTTTGGACACCAAAGATAAACGGATCAGGCGTATAAGCACCTGACCGCGCCGCAAGGATGCAGTGCGAATCGCCAATTGACCCAAGACAGACTGCCCGAAAGGCGCGAGAGGCCATGATCCGAATCCTGCTTGCCGAAGACGACGAGGCCATGCGCCTCTACCTCAGCCGCGCGCTGGAAAAGGCTGGATACCAAGTCGTACCGGTTGCCAACGGCCTCGAAGCCCTGCCCCATCTCGAACATGGCGGCTTTGATCTCCTGCTTTCCGATATCGTCATGCCCGAACTCGACGGTATCGAACTCGCCCAGCGCTGCGCCGAGCTTTCGCCCCTCACCAAAGTGATGTTCATCACCGGGTTCGCCGCCGTCAGCCTGCGTGCCAACCGCGAGGCACCGCGCGCCAAAGTGCTCTCCAAGCCTTTCCATCTGCGCGATATCGTGCTGGAAGTGCAGCGCATGTTCGGCCTCAGCGAGCAGGCCAGCATTTAGGGTCAGGACTTAATTCGAAAAAACTTCGCGAAGCCTCTTGCGCTCCCCGAAAGGCGCCGCTAGAGGGCCAGTCCTCCGAGCGGGACACCTCGCGAAAGAGGCCACACGGAATGGGCGTATAGCTCAGTGGTAGAGCACTATGTTGACATCGTAGGGGTCGCAAGTTCAATCCTTGCTACGCCCACCATTCCGAAGAATACCCGGCAGGCCTCTGGCTTGGCCGGGTTTTTCTTTGCCTGACGGATCGGCAATTCCGGCATAACCGGCGCCACGCGACACTTGCATTTTGGTGCATGGCGCTTCCCCTGCACGCATAAGGCCGCCAAGCACCCGGCCTTGCTGCGATTTCCTGCCTCTGGTCGCACGCGCCTTGCGCCGTCTACGTGCCGCCTACGCCTTGCCAGCGGCCCGATGCCTGCCTAAGAGACGCGCAAATCTCATCCCCAGGGAGACAGTGCGAATGGCCAAGATCAAGGTTGCGAACCCCATCGTCGAGATGGACGGCGATGAAATGACGCGGATCATCTGGAAGTGGATCCGTGAACGCCTCATCCTCCCCTACCTCGACATCGACCTCAAGTACTTCGACCTCTCGGTCGAGAAGCGCGACGAGACCAACGACCAGATCACCATCGACGCTGCGAACGCGACCAACCAGTATGGTGTCGCCGTGAAGTGCGCGACGATCACCCCTGACGAAGCGCGCGTCACCGAATTCAGCCTCAAGCAGATGTGGAAGTCGCCCAACGGCACGATCCGCAACATCCTGGGCGGCACGATCTTCCGCGAGCCGATCGTGATCTCGAACGTTCCGCGCCTGGTTCCGGGCTGGACCGACCCGATCGTCGTCGGCCGCCACGCCTATGGCGACCAGTACCGCGCCACCGACTTCCTCGTCCCCGGCCCCGGCAAGCTGCGCCTCGTGTTCGAGGGTGACGACGGCCAGGTGATCGACCGCGAGGTCTTCAAGTTCCCGACCGCCGGCGTTGCCATGTCGATGTACAACCTCGACGATTCGATCCGCGATTTCGCTCGCGCCTCGTTCAACTATGGCCTCAACCTCGGCTGGCCGGTGTTCCTCTCGACCAAGAACACCATCCTCAAGGCCTATGACGGCCGCTTCAAGGACCTGTTCCAGGAAGTCTACGACACCGAGGGCTTCGCTGAGAAGTTCAAGGACGCCGGCATCCATTACGAGCACCGCCTGATCGACGACATGGTCGCCTCGGCGCTCAAGTGGTCGGGCAAGTTCGTGTGGGCGTGCAAGAACTACGACGGCGACGTGCAGTCGGACACCGTGGCACAGGGCTACGGCTCGCTGGGCCTGATGACCTCGGTTCTGCTGGCACCCGACGGCAAGACCGTCGAGGCCGAAGCGGCTCACGGCACCGTGACCCGCCACTACCGCCAGCACCAGCAGGGCAAGGCGACCTCGACCAACCCGATCGCCTCGATCTTCGCCTGGACCCGCGGCCTTGCCTATCGCGGCAAGTTCGACGCCACCCCGGACGTCGTGCGCTTCGCCCAGACGCTGGAGCAGGTCTGCATCAAGACCGTCGAAAGCGGCAAGATGACCAAGGATCTAGCACTGCTGATCGGCCCCGAGCAGTCGTGGATGACCACCGAGCAGTTCTTCGAAGCGATTGTCGAGAACCTCGAAACGGAAATGGCCAACTGGGCCTGACCCTTTTTCGGCGCCGCACCCGGCGCTGATGCTTAAGGAAAAAGCCCTCCCGTCATAGCGGGAGGGCTTTTTTCGTTGCACCGCACCATCTGAAATCTTTGGGAAATATGCAGATGGTTGCATCGCAGTTAAGCAAACCTGTTCACAAAACATATGATTTCCGCAGTGAAACAGGGTAAATTACAAAAACAAGCGTGATACCCACGCAAAATTCCGAAGTGCTTTCACTTGCTTCGGATCCTTTTTGGATCCTGTGACGTTGGAGGCATCAGGGTCGCCACAAAACGAAAAATCGCGGGCCAGCGTCACACCGACGCCGGGCCTGAGGACTGAACCGTATCTGTGGGAGACCATTCATGAATCATGTCACCGCTGCCGATTTCGTCCGAAAGTTCGCCCGCTATCGGGACGATGCGCGAACCGGCCCCGTCTATGTCACCCATCACGGTCGCGAAACGCACGTGCTGTGCGACGTCGACACGTTTCGCACCTTGCAGCATACCTCCGCTGACGAGGTAAACCCGGATTCGCCTACCGTGCGCTTCGGCCTCGCTGACTGGATCGACGAAGGCATTATCGCCTGCGACGAAAATCTGGTGATCACCTTTGCCAATCGCATCGCCCATTCGCTGGTGCGCGCGACACCGGGGACGCTCGTCGGCCGCCCTCTTACGGCAGCTCTGCCCCGCATTGGCGGCACCGTAATGGAAGTCCAGGCTCGCGAGACACTACGTCAAGGCGAGCCCAACATGGCAGACCTGCCCTCCCCCTTCCTCGTCAGCGCCTGGATCAGGTTCCAGAGCTTCATGCTCGACGACCACCTCGTCCTGCGCCTGCGCGATATCACTGCCGAGGCCGAGCGGCACTTCAAGGCGAACGTCAAGGAAGCCATCGTCAAGGCGATGGATGTCCATGGCGACATCTGTTACGCGCGCCTCAGCCTGCGTGGTACGATCGATCGCGTGGACGAGGCCTTCAGCAAGTTGCTGGATCTGCCCGCGACCCGGCTCGATGGCGTCGCACTGGGCGACCTCGTCGTTTCGGCAGACAAGCCGCGTTACCGCGAAGTGCTTGAAACGGTGCTGCGCGGCAATGAACCCGAGAAGATCCGGCTGCGACTGCTGACCAATTCGGGAATACCGGTAGACGTGATACTTTCCATGGTCCGCCTTCAGGGGCTCTATGGGACCGAAGGAGCCGTCGCGCTCATGACCCGCGCATCGCCCGAACAGCCGGGCAGCGGCGAAGCCTAAACGGGATGACAACGACCACGACGAGTCGAGATGCCCAAGCGGCCGAACATCGCTATCTGCTTACGTAGATCATCTAAATCTCAGATTAACTATCTGCATAAAATATTGTTCTAAAACGATATTATCGCCGAACCGCCTTTGCAAAATGCAGAATAAATCTGTTTTCAAGTGAAGGCGGTTCTTTCGGGTCGCAGGCGATCATCGAAGCGAGAAGGAGACTTCATGCCGATGGTACGTTCTGCCGGAAGAAATGCAGCAGGAGCGCGACGGGCGGCCGTCGCCATCCTGGCGAAGAGACTGCGACAGGAAACGACAGGCAGCGTGCTTGTCGAAGCGGCACTGGTCATGCCTGTACTGATCGTGCTGCTTCTGGGTATCGTTACCTATGGCAGTTGGTTCATGGCCGCGCATTCCCTGCAGGAAGTCGCAAACGATGCAGCCCGCGCCTCGATGGCGGGACTGACCGCAACCGAACGCCAGACGCTGGTCAATACCACAGTCGCCAACAGTGTCCTGTATCAGGGGACGCTGAACCCTTCCCTGGTGACAATCGCGACTGCGCAGGACAACGCCTACTACCGCGTGACGTTGACCTACAATGCCGCCAAGTCCTCCATGTATCAGAACGCGCTCATCCCGCTGCCCAGCGGCAACATCGTGCGTAATGCCGTCGTGCAGTTGGCAGCCCCATGAGACACGCCATGTCATTTCATGCCCTGCCGCCGCTGGGAAGCCGCTTCCCCCGCTTCTTGCGCGCAATCAAGGCCCGCCACTTCCACGATGGCGTTCGCAGGCTTTGTCTCGATCGCAGCGGCATCGCCACAATGATGATGGCAATTTCGCTGATCGCCCTGATGGGCGCCGCTACCGTCTCTGTCGACCTCGCCTCGATGTACCTGGCCAAGCGCAACCTGCAAGGGGTGGTCGACGCTGCTGCCATGGCCGCAGCAAATCAGGGCACCGACGCTGCACAGCGAACCGCGATCAACGGCGTGGTAAGCGAGGCACAGGCGACGAATGTCACCATCGCCAGCCTCCAGAGCGGGACCTACACGGCCAGCACCAGCGTCCCCATCGCGCAGCGCTTCCAGACCGGGGGAGACGGATCCGCAGCACGGGTCACGCTTTCCCAGCGGGTACCGCTGTTCTTCGCCCGTGCCCTCGGCTTCCAGAACGGGACCGTGACCGCAACAGCCACCGCCCAGCGTCAGGATCTCGTCGCCTTCTCGCTCGGCACCACGCTTGCAACAGTATCGGGCGGCATCCCCAACCAGCTGCTTTCCGCGCTGATCGGCACCAATCTGAACCTTTCCGTGCTCGACTCGCAAAATCTCGCGAACGCGGATGTCGATCTGCTCGGTTTTGCCGATGCCCTGAAAGCGCAAGTGAACGCCGGCGACATCACCTATGCGCAGTTGTTCGGACAGAGCATATCGGTTGGCAACGTCATCCGCGCACTCGCCAGTTCGGTCAACAACAGCGCGGCCGCCTCACTGCTCTCCTCTATCGCCGCGCAGGCGCCGTCGAAGTCCATCGCGATGAGCAACCTCATCGATCTGGGCCCCTACGGCCAACTGGATTACAATCCGGGTACTCTCGGCCTCAGCATTGATGCCTATTCGATCCTGCGCACGGCGCTTGAGCTATCGGCAGGCGATCACTACGATATCTCGCTGAACCTCTCGGTTGCCGGCCTTGCCAGTACCAGCGTGCGCATCATGGGGGGACAGGGCATGGTGACATCGCCATGGCTGACCGTGACCAGTGCCAAGGGCTACACGCTCAGTACCGCACAGACGCGCATTCTCATCACCGCAGGACTGCTGACCGGCAACGTGCTGCTGCCTTCGGTCACGCTACCCGTCTACGTGGAACTGGCTTCGGCCACGGCATCGCTCGGCAGCATTTCGTGCAGTGGAGCCAGTGCGACCCAAGGAGTCTCGCTCAACGTCGTGCCCTCGGTCGGCAAAGTCGCCATCGCCTCGGTCTCGGCCACCGACATGGCGAATTTCGCCGCAAGCGCCCCGCTGGCCAGCGCGACGCTGCTCAACGTGCCGCTGATCGCCAAGGTCACGGCTCTGGCCCAGGTTAGTCTGGGCGGCGTCACCACGCAGACCGTAAACTTCTCGTCAACCGAAATCGCCGCCCAGACGATCAAGACCGTCTCCACCCGCGACCTGACGCAGGGCATCACCACCTCACTGGTTTCGGGCATCAATCTGCAGGCCAGCCTGCTGGGCGGACTGCTGCCGATCAATCTTTCGGGTGTGACCTCGTTGGTCGGCGGCGTTCTGGGTATTGCCGCTCCGCTGGTCGACAATGTCCTGTTCACGCTGACCGACGCACTCGGCGTGAGGATCGGGGCCGCAGATGTACAAGTCAACAAGCTGCGCTGCGGAACGCCCACCATCGTCGCGTAAACGAAGCACTGCCGCGCACATGAAAAAGCTGGCTCAAAAGAGCTGGCGGGATCACGATGTTCATATTATGTTCTTGCCATGCAACCCGTCAAAGGTCGAGGCTCCGTTACGAATCAGGTCAGCGCGCGCTTCAACCTTGCCCAGCGCGAGGCGGATGGCGACTGGCTCGATGCGCGTGACGGTATCGATGGCGAGGCGCCAAAGCTTCGCACCAGCGTCGTGGAACTGCATCCGAAGACGATCCTGTCGTTCAACACCTCTCCCGACATACCCTTCGACCGTTCGATAAACGCCTACAACGGCTGCGAGCACGGATGCATCTACTGCTTCGCCCGGCCCAGCCACGCCTGGCACGACTTGTCCCCCGGCCTCGATTTCGAAACGAAACTGTTTGCCAAGCCGCAGACAGCCGAACTGCTGCGCAAGACACTGGCGAAGCGCGGATACCGCCCTGCCCCCATCGCCATGGGCACCAATACCGATCCCTACCAACCGATCGAGGCGCGCTATCGCATCACCCGGCAGGTTCTCGAACTGTGCCTCGAAACGCGCCATCCGGTTACGATCACCACCAAGTCCGACCGGGTACTGGCCGATCTCGACCTGCTGCGGGAACTGGCCGCGCTAAATCTCGTCCATGTCGGCATTTCGGTCACGAGCCTCGACCCGGTGCTCTCGCAAAAGCTGGAGCCGCGCACCGCCTCTCCGGCGCGGCGGCTGGCGGCTCTGGGCTCGCTGGTCGAGGCAGGCGTGCCCTGCCATGTCGGGATTGCGCCGATCATTCCGGCAATTACCGACAGCTTCATCGAAGGCATCGTCGAAGCAGCGGCGGGCAAAGGCGTGCGCAGCGCGATGTGGATTCTGGTGCGGCTGCCACACGAGGTCGCACCGCTGTTCCGCGAATGGCTGGAGGCGCATTTTCCCGAGCGCGCGGGCAAGGTCATGGCGATCATTCAGGATATTCGCGGAGGCCGCGACAACGATCCGAACTTCGGCACCCGGATGCGCCCCCAAGGCGTCTGGCCCGATCTGATCGCCCGGCGCATCCGGCTGGCGATGAAGCGCCACGGCATGGACCAGCGCTTCCCGCCGCTCGACTCCAGCCACTTCAAGGCGCCTTCCATCGGTGGTCAGCTTTCGTTATTCTAGGGGGAATGCAACGGTTTCGAGGTTCCCCCACCATGCCTCTGATGCTTGCCCTTCCCCTGATGCTCGCCGCGACCGCCGCCGAAGGCGTTCCACCCGCCCCGATCGTGGACGCCGCTCCCGCCGCGACTGCGCTTCCCATCCACCGTTTCGTGCCCGTCGATTGCAGACGGGGCTGCCTCAATCCGATCCAGGCGGTGACATACGCCTCCTACATCGGCAACGGTGCGGGCATCGCAGGCACATATACCGTCCCGATCGTTGCCATCGGCTTCCAGAACGGGCGGTATTTCCTCAACTCCGAAAGCGACTATCGCGACCGCAACTGCCTGACTGTGGCAGTCACACCCGGCGTGCTCCAGCAGCTGGCCGGGACAGACGATCTAGACACGGCCCGCCGCAGGCTGGAGGGCAGGCACCTGCTGGTGCGCGGCATCGCGCGACAGGTCCGTATCGATTTCACCGAAGACGGCAAACCGACCGGCAAATATTATTACCAGATCCATGTCGATGTCGCGAACCCGAACCTGATCCGGCTCGCTGACGGCTGAGCGTCACGGGTTCCGTGTTGGTGCACGCAAGCGTGCCAATCTGAAGCGACGAATCGCGCATTTGCAAGATTGCGTCCCTGCAACTCCTGCCCTGCTTCCGCGTTGCGATCAGCATAACAGGGGGGACAGAACCGAACCATGACCGACGAGATCGAGACCACGCCGGAATCAGCCCGAAAACCCGGTGCATCGTCATCTGAGACGAACCAGCCTGCCGCACCGCAGGTTGTGCATCACACGACTATCGTACGGGAACGCAGCGGTAGCGGCATGGGGGTGGTGTTCGCCGTGATACTGTTCGTGGCCGCGATTGCCGCAATCTATGTGTTCAACCAGCAATCGACCAGCGAGGTCGCAAAGAACGAAGCCGTCACCGAGGCCGCGAACAAGGTCGGCAATGCCGCCTCCGATGTCGGGGAAGCCGCCAAACAGGCTGCCGATACGATCACCGACAAAGGCAGCGGCGACCAGTGAGCCCCGCCGTGAAACGCACTTAACTTGACGGGCAGCGGCAGTTCGGCGACCGCTTCGCGATGCGCTTCGCCCGCCCTGCCCTCCTGCTGCTTGCGGTCCTGTTCACCGGTGCCCCGTTGGTGTGCCTCGGGCTTACCACCGCAACCGGCTCAACAGCGCGCCCGGCCTTGCCACTCACCGGGCGGGTGATGGACGCTGCGCATGTCCTCACGCCCGAACAGGAAGCGCGGATCACCGCGCAACTCGCGGCATGGGAACGGCAAACCCATCACCAGATGGTCGTCGTCACCACGCCTTCACTCGGCGGCAGACCGATCAGCGACTATGCCATCGACCTGTTCAATTCCTGGGGCATCGGTCGGCGCGATTATAACGACGGCGTGGCGATCCTCGTCGCCCCGAACGAACGGCGCGCACGCATCTCTATCGGCTACGGCCTCGAACGGCAGTTTCCCGACGACTGGTGCAGCAAGGTCATGCAGACCCGCATGATCCCCCGCTTTCGCTCAGGCGACTGGTTCGGCGGGATCGAGGCAGGCACTTCGGCGATCCTCGCCAAACATGCCCTCCCGCGCGCCGCGCCCCGGTCTCAGGCCACCAGCCGCAAGTGATCGCCTGCGCCCTTGCGGGCGGTTAGCGAGACGTTGGACAGCCCCTCGACATGCGCAAGCTGTTCGGCGAATTCGCCGTCGAGCGCGAAATCGCGACCCAGCCGGATCTGCTGACGACGGCCGTCTTCCAGCACCAGCGTTACCAGAACCTCGCCGCAGCCCTTGGCCCCCTCGCGCATCAGCAGCGCCAGTTCCTTCACTGCATCCACCCGATCGATATCGAGCTTGAGCATCATGCGGGCATCCGCCTTCACCTCGTTCAGCGGGCGACCGCCCCGCACCGTGACGCGCGGCGGCTCATCCGGGTTCGGACTGTCGAGCTCGACAGTGAGCAGCACGCAGGCGCTGTCCTTGGCCCACTTGACGAAGTTCTCGACCAGGCTCTCCTCGAAGCACGAGGCGGTGAAGTTGCCCGAGGAATCGGAGAACTCCGCCATCACGAAGTCCTTGCCGCGCTTGGTCTTGCGACGCTGGACGTTCTCCACCATCGCCGCCATCACTGCGCCGCTGCGCCCGCCGCCCGATCCGCCCGCCATCAGGCTGGAGTAGGTGCGCGCGCCGTTGGCCGAGGCCACCGCGCGGTACTGCTCCACCGGGTGCGCGGCGAAGTAGAAGCCGAAAATCTCGCGCTCCTTGGCCATCTGATCCAGCCGCGACCAGGCATCGGCCTCGACATAGCGCAGGCCCTGCTCGACGTGATCCTCGCCGCCGAACAGACCTACCTGCGAACTGGCGCGTTCCCGCGAGGAACGGTCCGCCTCGGCCAGCAGCGTATCGGCGTTGGCCAGCACCTTGGCGCGATTGGGCTCCAGACTGTCGAACGCCCCTGCAGCCCCCAGCGCTTCCAACTGACGGCGGTTCATCGAGCCAGCAGGCGCGCGGCGGAACAGATCGTCGAGGCTGGCGAACCTGCCGTTCGCCTCGCGCTCCTCGACGATCATGTCCATCGCCTTCTCGCCGACATTGCGAATGCCCGCGAGGGCATAGCGCACCTGATGGCTGTCAGGCGTTTCCTCGACCATGAACTCGGCCTCGGAAGCGTTGATATCGGGTGCGGCGATGACGATGCCGTTGCGGCGCGCATCGTCCACGAATACCGCCAGCTTTTCCGACTGGTGCATGTCGAAGCACATCGCCGCGGCATAGAACTCGTGCGGATAGTGCGCCTTGAACCACGCCGTGTGGTAGGCGAGCAGCGCATAGGCGGCGGCGTGCGACTTGTTGAAACCGTAGCCTGCGAACTTGTCGATCAAGTCGAACAGCTCGTTCGCCTTGGCCGGTTCGATGTCCGAGAACTCCTTGCAGCCCTCGACGAAGCGCTGGCGCTGCTTGTCCATCTCGGCCTGCACCTTCTTGCCCATCGCGCGGCGCAGAAGGTCTGCATCGCCCAGCGAGTAGCCCGCCAGGATCTGCGCGGCCTGCATGACCTGCTCCTGGTAGACGAAGATGCCGTAAGTCTCGCCAAGAATGCCCGCCAGCTTGTCGTGCGGAAATTCGATGGGCGCGAGGCCATTCTTGCGCTGGCCGAACAGCGGGATATTGTCCATCGGGCCGGGACGATAGAGCGAGACGAGCGCGATGATGTCGCCAAAATTGGTCGGCTTCACCGCCGCCAGCGTGCGCCGCATGCCTTCCGATTCCAGCTGGAACACGCCCACGGTGTCACCCCGCTTGAGCAGTTCGTAGACAGCCGGATCGTCCCACGCGAGGGTCGACAGATCAATCGAGATTCCGCGCCGTTCGAGCAGATCGCCTGCCTTCTTCAGCACCGACAGCGTTTTCAGGCCAAGGAAGTCGAACTTGATGAGGCCGGTGTCCTCGACATACTTCATGTCGAACTGGGTCACCGGCATGTCCGAGCGCGGATCGCGGTAAAGCGGCACCAGCTGCGCCAGCGGACGGTCGCCGATCACCACGCCTGCCGCGTGGGTGGACGAGTTGCGCGGCAGCCCCTCCAGCTGCACCGCCAGATCGACCAGACGGCGCACTTCGGGGTCGGTATCGTATTCGCGCTTGAACTCGGGCACCGGCGGATCGGCAGTGACGCCGTGCTTCTTGCGACCCTGAATGGTCTCGGTCAGCGTCCAGGGATCGGTCGGATGGTTGGGCACCATCTTGCACAGCGAATCGACGCGGCCATAGCCCATCTGCAGGATACGCCCGCAATCGCGCAGCACCGCGCGGGCCTTCATCTTGCCGAAGGTGATGATCTGCGCGACCTGATCCATGCCGTACTTGCGCTGGACGTAACGGATCACCTCGCCGCGACGGGTTTCGCAGAAGTCGATATCGAAGTCCGGCATCGAGACGCGTTCCGGGTTCAGGAAGCGCTCGAACAGCAGGCCAAGCTTCAGCGGATCGAGATCGGTGATGGTCAAGGCCCACGCCACCACCGAGCCCGCGCCCGAACCACGCCCCGGCCCCACCGGAATATCGTTGTCCTTCGCCCACTTGATGAAGTCGGCCACGATCAGAAAGTAGCCGGGAAAGCCCATCCCGATGATGATCCTGGTCTCGAAATCGAGACGCGTGGCGTATTCGAGGAAATCCTCAGTCACGCCCTTTTCGGTCAGCTGCGCCTGCCAGGCGGCGCGACGCTCCTCCTCGGGCAGGGCCATCACGGCATCGAGTTCGGCTTCAGTGACGCCCGGCCAGTAGGGCGCGAGGCGGCGCGCGAGCCCTCGCCGCGAATCATCGGCCAGCATGCGCTGCTCGCCCTCGCGATCGCCCGCCAGACTGGGCAGCAGCGGCTTGCGACGCGGCGGCATGAAGGCACAGCGCTGCGCGACGACCAGCGTGTTCGCCAGCGCCTCCGGCAGATCCACGAACTGCTCCTGCATGATATCGACCGGCTTCACCCAGCGCTCGGAGGAAGAGCGCGGACGTTCGGCAGCATCGACGTGGGTGGAATTGGCGATGCACAGCATGGCATCATGCGCCGCGTGGAAGTTCCTTTCGGCAAATTGCGCCGGATTGGTCGCGACCAGCGGGATATCGCGGGCATAGGCCAGCGCGATCAGGTCTTCCTCGCTCTCGTCCTCCACCGCTTCCCCGGTGCGGGCGATCTCGATGTAGAGCCGGTCGCCGAACAGGCCCTGCAAGGTGTCGCAATAGGCCTCGGCCTCATCGTACCGCCCCGCCGCGAACAGCCGTGCCAGCGCACCCTCATCGCCGCCGGTCAGACAGATCACGCCCTCTGTATAGCCCTCAAGCGAGGCCAGTTCGACATGCGGGTCCATTTCGACCGGACGTTCCAGATGCGCGCGGCTGACGTGGTGGCACAGGTTGTTCCAGCCGGTCTCGTCTTGCGCAAAGAGCGCCAGCCAGTCGATTGGCCGGTCATGACCGGCGCTTCCGGGGCGTGCGACGGCCAGGAACGTGCCGATGATCGGCTGCACGCCGGCCCCCTTGCAGGCCTGTGCGAACGTGGGCGCACAATACAGACCGTTGCGATCGCACGTGGCAGCAGCGGGAAACTTACGCTCCTTGGCCAGCTTCGCTGCCGCCTTGGGGTCAATCGCACCGTCGAGCATCGTGAAACTGGAAAAGATACGAAGCGGAACGAAGGGTGCGAAGGCCATGGCGACAATCTAGGAGCGCGCCCCTGCCCCTATCAAGAGGCACGGCGATTCTCCGGGGGATAGGTCCCTGGGCGAGAATCGGGCCGCCAGAATCCTCAAATTACGTATTTTCATTTCCGTTTACCCGGCGGAAAACCTTTCGCGACAATTTGATACAAGGCGCTCGCCAAACTCGATCAATTAAGAATAGAAAGCATTAAGAGTGGAGTGTTAGGGGCGTTCACCAGCAAATATCCCTGATTCTCCCGATTACAAATCGTTAACAGCGCGCACTTTACCCGCAAACTCGAAGGAGGGGTTCATGGCCGATTGCCACGATGCTTTGCCACACCCCTTGCAGGGCGGGTGAGAACAATGCCCGACATCACCACCATCGTCGCCTGCAGCACAGCGCTGTCCTTCATCATGGGGCTGGCGATCGTGCTCGCCTGGATAAAGGACGGCCGCCCGGCGCAGCGCACATGGCTTTCGGTGCCTTTCACGATTGCAATCCCGGCAGGCGTGCTGCTGGGCTATCCCGACGTGATGCAACCGCTCTGGGCGATCCGCATCGGCTGGCTCCTGATCCTGCTGGTCTATGTATCGGCCTGGCAGGCCGCGCGGGTTTCGGCCGGAAAATCCCCGGTGCTGGTCCTGCCGCTGATAGCCTGTTTGGGATGCTTTCTGTTTTCGCTGACGTTCTCGCACCTGAGCGATCCTGCGCAGATGTTCTCGATGATGCCCCGCATCGCCCTGATGGCCGCCTTCAACGTCTTGATCGCGCGGGAATTCAAGCGAATGCGGGCGCCGGACTTGCCCTCCGCCAACATTCTTTACGGCATCTTCGCGACATTTGCGATGATCGACGTGCTGCGCCTGCCGTTCTCGCTTTCGTTACCCGCCCCCCTCGGCCCCCTGCCCCCGACTGCGCCGACCATCATCTTCTTCAATCTGGAGATCGTGATCGAAGGCATGTTGCTCGGCCTGTTCATGACCGCGCTGGGACGGGAACAGCTTGCAGCGCACCATCTGCGACTGGCGCAGGTCGACCCCCTCACCGGGATCGGCAACCGCCGTGCTCTCGATGCACATATGGCAGGGCTTCCATCGTGCCCAACGGGCAAGGTCCGTGCGATGGTCGCGCTCGATATCGACCATTTCAAGACCATCAACGACCGGTACGGCCATGCCTTCGGAGATCGCGTGATCATCGGAGCCGCAGAGGCCGCGCGGTCGATATTCGGCAGCGACTGCGTTTTCCGTATCGGTGGCGAGGAATTTCTGGCGGTGCTGGATGCAGACGATCACGTCGCCGTCTTCACGCAGGCGGAACGAATGCGCCATGCCTTCGCCGCCATGCGCCATCACCTCGACGACACGCATGACAGCGCGACGATGAGCCTGGGCATCGCGCTTTTCGAGCACCCCGGAGACGAGGATCGCTGGGATGCCGTTCTCACCCGCGCCGATGAAGCTCTCTACGAAGCCAAGCGCGCCGGACGAAACCGAACCATGACCGCCGGGCTTCTGCCCTGCATCGACGATCTTCCGCCATCAGCTTCGGCTCCGGCACCTTCGGAAAAGAATGCGCCTGTATCGATCGATCTTGCACGGAAACGGCGCCTCGCCCAGCTATAGGGCGGACGAGCGCTTCATGCCGTGAGGGGTAAGTACAGGGGGCAAAAAGGACGGGCGCCGCACCTCTGCCGGTCGGCAGGCACGGCGCCGTCGAAGCCTTGATCAGCCCTGCAGACCGCGCGGAAAATCGCTGCGGCGGTAGAGGCGACGAATGTCACCGATCTGGAGCATCCGGTCGCCGTCCTTCTGGATAGCGTAATGCGCCTGCTCGTCGTCATTCAGATGCATGACGTAGCGGATCAGGTTGGCCGTGGTGTCGCGGCGAATGGCCTTGAAGAAGTTGAGCACACCGCCCCCGTCGTTGGTGCGGTGCAGTTCGGCGCTGTCATCCCAGCCGGGTACTTCATCAAAAGGACCACCCTGAATCGTGGTCGGGTTGTCGCTCATCTAAACGTCCTCTCAATTGGCAATGGCATGTTTATAGAAACGTGAACGTGCAAAGGCGCACACATGTTGCATGCTCCCTCTGCACGCGCGCACCTGAATCAAACAGGAACGCACTTGTCAGGCAAGCACACCTTCGTGCAGGCGCACCACGCGATCCATATGCGCGGCCAGCCGCTCGTTGTGCGTCGCGACAAGCGCGGCACTGCCCTGGCCGCGCACCAGTTCGAGAAACTGCGCAAAGACCTTGTCGGCGGTGCTTTCGTCGAGATTGCCGGTCGGCTCGTCCGCCAGCACCAGACGGGGCTTGTTCGCCAGCGCACGGGCGACCGCCACGCGCTGCTGCTCGCCGCCCGACAGCTTGCTGGGCCGGTGGTCGAGCCGCTGGCCAAGGCCCAGCGCGGTGAGCAGTTCGGTCGCGCGCGCTTCGCACTCGGGCCGCGAACGTCCGGTGATAAGCTGGGGCAGCACCACGTTCTCGATCGCGTTGAAATCGGGCAGCAGGTGATGGAACTGGTAGACGAAGCCGATGTAGTCGCGCCGCACCGCGGCACGCGCATCCTTGCCCAGCTTCGAGGCATCGATTCCCGCAATCTCGATCCGCCCGCCGAAGCCGCCTTCGAGAAGGCCGATCGCCTGCAGCATCGTCGACTTGCCCGACCCCGAGGGGCCCAGCAGCGCGACGATCTCGCCGGGGCGGATGGTCAGGTCCACGCCGCGCAGCACGTCGATAGTGACGCCGCCCTGCGAGAAGCTACGGGTTAGCCCTTCGAGCCGCACGGCAGGGCCGGCCTCCATGGCAGCCGAGGGCACGTCAGCGGCGGAAACGGTCACATCATTCATAGCGCAGCACCTGCACGGGGTCAGTGCTCGCCGCCTTGAAGGCCGGGTAGAGCGTGGCAAGGAAACTGAACACCAGCGACATCACGCAGATCACCGTGATCTCCACCGGATCGGGCCGCGAGGGCAGTTCGGTCAGGAAACGGATCGAGGGATCCCACAGGTTCTGCCCGGTCACGATCTCCACCGCGTGGACGATCGGCTGGCGGAAATAGAGGAACACGAAGCCGATGCACACGCCCGCCACCGTGCCCATCGCACCGATGCAGAAGCCGGTCGTCACAAAGACCTTCAGCAGCGAACGGCGCGTCGCCCCCATCGTGCGCAGGATCGCGATATCGCGCGTCTTGGCCCGCACCAGCATGATCAGCGAGGAGAGGATATTGAACACCGCCACCAGGACGATGATCGACAGGATCGTGAACATCGCCACGCGCTCCACCGCCAGCGCCTCGAACAGCGAGGAGTTTATCTGCCGCCAGTCCGACACTTGCGCCAGCCCCGCCAGTTCGCGTTTCAGCGGCGCAAGGATCGTGCCCACATCGTCGGGGTTCTTCACCGAAACCTCGATATTGCCGATGGTGTCGCCCATCAGCAGCAGTTGCTGCGCGTTGGCGATCGGCATCACGACATAGGACTGGTCGAAATCATAGATGCCGATCTCGAATATCGCCGAGACATGATAGGCGACCTGTCGCGGCACCGTACCGAAAGGCGTGGCGCGGCCAGCCGGGTTGATGATGGTGATGACATCGCCCACCTGCGCGCCCAGATCGCGCGCCAGTTCCGAACCTATCGCGACATTCTCCGCGCCCGGCTGCAGCCCGCCAATATCGCCTGCCGTCACCTTGGCATCCAGATTGTGGATATCCGCCTGCGTGTTGCCGCGCAGCAGGATCGCCTCGGTGCGGCCGTTGAACGTCACCATCAGCGGCTGCTCGATCAGCGGCGAGGCATGCGTCACGCCCGGCGTCTTTCGCACCTGCGTCACGATCTGCTGCCAGTTGTCCAGCCGGTTGCCATAGCCCTGGATGATCGCATGGCCGTTCAGCCCGACGATCTTGTCGAACAGTTCGCCGCGAAAACCGTTCATCACGCTCATCACGATAACGAGCGCGGCTACGCCCAGCATGACCGCCACGAAACTGATACCCGCCACGAGCGCGATGAAGCGCTCGCCCTTGCCGGGCATCATGTAGCGTTTAGCGATGGTCCATTCGAAGGAAGACAGGATCAAGCGACAGGTCCGCCTGTGATCGGGATTGATAGGAACGCGCCTTACGGCGCAGGCAGGACACTGGCAATGCCCCGATGGAGCGATGCCGGACGGCGATGAACTGCGCGAGACGGCCTTGCGAGAGGATGAACACGCAGGGAAGAGCGGGAATACGGCGGATACGCCAAGGCGAATACCGCACAGTAAGGGGACAGAGCGGCCCTCCCAAACCCGCCCGATCCGCGAAAGTTCCCGCCTTTTTCGCCGTCATCGCCCTGTCAAAAGCACAGGTCAGGACACAGTGGGGCAAACTGTCTGCCCTGCCCCCTTGCTTTTCCGGGCGATCCCAGCCAAATGCGCGGCACATTGTGAGCGGCAAGCGGGCCCTACGATTCCATGAACATGACACACCCCTTTCTCGATGCCGACGGGGACAAGCTGCGCGAAGAATGCGGCATCTTCGGCGTTATCGGTGCCAACGAAGCTGCGGCCATCACGGCGGCGGGTCTTCACTCCCTGCAACATCGCGGACAGGAAGCGGTGGGCATCACCAGCTTCTCGGGCTCCGAATTCCACTCGCACCGCGGCCTTGGCCACGTGGCGCAGGTGTTCCGCCACAAGGAACTGGAAACGCTGCCCGGCCGCATGGCCTCGGGCCACGTGCGCTACGCCACCACCGGTGGCTCCGGGCTTCGCAACGTCCAGCCGCTGTTCGCGGATCTGGCCGCCGGCGGCTTCTCGATCGCGCATAACGGCAACATCTCCAACGCGATGACGCTGAAGCGCGATCTCGTGTCGAAGGGATCGATCTTCCAGTCGACCTCCGACACCGAGGTGATCATCCACCTCGTCGCAACCAGCCGCTACCCCACCCTGCTCGATCGCTTCGTCGATGCCCTGCGCATGGTCGAGGGCGCCTATTCGCTGATCTGCACCACCGCAGAGGGCATGATGGCCTGCCGCGATCCTCTGGGCATCCGTCCGCTGGTGATGGGCCGCATCGGCGATGCCATCGTCTTCGCCTCGGAAACGGTTGCGCTCGATATCGTCGGTGCCGAGTTCATCCGCTCGATCGAGCCGGGCGAACTGGTGCAGGTCGATCACAAGGGCGTGATCTCCAGCCACCGCCCGTTCGGCGATCCCTCGCCGCGCCCCTGCATCTTCGAGCACGTCTATTTCAGCCGTCCCGATTCGGTGATGGATGGCCTCTCGGTCTATCAGGTGCGCAAGCAGATCGGCGTCGAGCTGGCCAAGGAAGCCTTCGCCGATGCCGACGTGGTGATCCCCGTGCCCGACAGCGGCGTTCCGGCCGCCATCGGCTATGCCCAGCAGTCGGGCATTCCGTTCGAGCTTGGCATCATCCGGTCGCACTACGTAGGCCGTACCTTCATCCAGCCGGGTGACGCGGCGCGCCACGCCGACGTGAAGCGCAAGCACAACGCCAACCGCGCCATCGTGGAAGGCAAGCGCATCATCCTGATCGACGATTCGATCGTGCGCGGCACCACCTCGAAGAAGATCGTCGAGATGATGCGCGATGCCGGTGCTGCCGAAGTCCACATGCGCATCGCCAGCCCGCCGACGGAGCATTCGTGCTTCTACGGCGTCGACACGCCCGAGCGTTCGAAGCTGCTCGCCGCGACCATGGACGTTCAGGCGATGGCCGAATTCATCCAGGCCGACAGTCTGGCCTTCGTCTCGATCGACGGTCTCTACCGTGCGGTGGGCGAGGAAAAGCGCAAGACGAAGTGCCCGCAGTTCTGCGATGCCTGCTTCACCGGCGACTATCCCACCAAGCTGACCGATTTCGCCGAGCGCGATTTCCCCGCACCGGTCAAAGTCGGCAAGGTCGCCTGAGACCTTGACCGAGGCAGCGTCCGTCGACCTGCGCGGCCAGATCGCGCTCGTCACCGGCGCCAGCCGGGGGATCGGCGCGGCCACCGCCATCGCGCTGGCTGCCGCCGGTGCGCATGTCGTCCTGACCGGGCGTGACACCAAGGCGCTGGAAATGGTCGAGGAGACCATCTTCCAGGCCGGTGGCAATGCCACCATCGCGCCGGTCGATCTGGCCGAGCCGGACGGCGTCGCCCGGCTCGCCAGTGCGCTTGCAACACGCTGGGACCGGCTCGACATCATGGTGGTGAATGCCGCCATCCTCACCGAGCTGACCTCGGTGGTCGATATCGACCAGCGCGCCTTCAACAAGGCACTGACCACCAATGTGCTGGCCACGCAGGCGCTGATCGCCAACTTCGATCCGCTGCTGCGGCAAAGCCCGAATGCGCGGGTGATCGGCCTCACCTCCAGCGTAGCCCAGCGCCCGCGCGCCTACTGGGGGGCCTATGGCGCCACCAAGGCCGCGTTCGAGGTGCTGCTCCAGTGCTATGCGCAGGAGGTCGAGAAGACCTCGCAGATCCGCGTCGCGGTGCTCGATCCCGGCGCCACCCGCACCGCGATGCGCGCCCGCGCCTATCCGGGCGAGGCGCCCTCCTCGGTCAAGCCACCCGAAGCGGTCGCCGACGCGGTGCTGGACCTGCTGGGGCAGAACTTCCCCACCGGGCATCATCTGGCGCTGAGCCAGCCTAAGTAAGTTACCGCGCGAAGCCTCCGCCCCGGTAACGCGATAGTAACCCTTTCTTGCGAGTCTCGATTCTGGACACTGCCGGGTACGCCGGATGTGGCCGAACCGAACCGCAACACGGGCAGCTTTCATGATCGAACGCACGCAAACCGAAGCCTATGCGCACGCCGCGCAGGAGGACCGCAGCGCGCACCGCAGCCGCATCTCGATCCCGGCCACCTTGCGCGCCTCGGGCGGCAAGACATTGCAGACCGCCGTACGCGACCTCTCGCTTTCAGGGTACTCCGCCACCGCCATCACCCGCATCGTGCCCGGCACGATCTGCTGGCTGACCTTCCCCGGCATGGAAGCGATGCGCGGCAAGGTGGTGTGGTGGAACAACGGCCACGTCGGCTGCGCCTTCGACCGCCTGCTGAGCGAGGACGAACTGGCGGCGCTCAATACGCGATGGGACGGGCGTTAGTTTACTCGCAGCTTCTTGAACGCTGCGGGATCGCTACTGCTTGGAAGCATATCGTGGTGCTGCGGAAGGATTGAGGCGATATCCATCAGGTGTCCTGATCATATCTCGGCTCAGCGGAATGGACCGATTATCGATGATAGGCAAAGAGAGCGGCTTCCAGTTCGCACGAACGTTGGCCATCGTAGAATTCCGAAACCGAATAACTGCGGCTTCATCCTTTCCTCTCAGGAACATCAGCCAAACGCGACCAAGATGATCGCTTTGGTCCATGATCACCGCCCACGTTTCCTCATCAGTTGAACCCCGCCATACCGCCGCATGAACAGTCATTTTGGCCTGCGGCATATCGCGGCCTAGTTCAGCCAATTCCTCGTCGCTGCTCGCATCGAGATGGCCGCCAGCCTCTTTCGCCGTTCGCCGCAAGATTGACAGCAGTTTCGCTCGCGCCTCCGCAGTCGGAACGGCTATCTCGTAAGCGGCGAGTGTTTGCGAGCTTCTTTCAGAAGGCCTCGGGTGGCACCCCGCACATGACAACACGATCAACGCCAGAGCAGCGACGAAGCGCACTGACTATCCCCTACCCCTTCACCAGCGTCACTTGTGCCACGTCGATGCCGCCGCCCATGAAGCCGCCTTCGCAGTACATCAGGTAATAGCGCCAGAGGTCCACGAAGCGGCTGTCGAAACCGGCAGGCAGCCGCCCGTCCTCGACCGCGCGATCGAAGTTTTCGCGCCATTCGTAGAGCGTGCGTGCATAATCGAGACCGAAGCCGTGGCGGTTCTCCCATGAAAGGCCGCGCTCTTCGGCAAGTGCGCGGAATTCCGGCTCGTCGATCAGCATGCCGCCGGGGAAGATATAGGCCTGGATGAAGTCGGCACTGTGGGCATACGATTCGAACAGCTCGTGCCTGATCGAGATGAACTGGATCGCCGCGCGTCCGCCCGGCTTCAGGTTCTTCGCCACGCAATCGAGGAAGCTGGGCCAGTATGAGCGCCCCACCGCCTCCACCATCTCGACCGAGACGATGGCATCGTACTGGCCCGAAACGTCGCGGTAATCCTGCTTGCGGAAATCCAGCTCACCGGGCTCCATGCCTGCCGAATCGGGCACGCGCTCGGCGATCCAGCGACGGCGAGCATAGGTCAGTTGCTCGTCCGAAAGGCTGATCGCGTCGACCGAAACCTGATTGCGGCTGGCAAGGAACGCCGCCAGCGTGCCCCAGCCGCAGCCGATCTCCAGCACTTTCGCGCCGGGCTCAAGATGCAGCCGCTCCTCGATGGCGGAGACCTTGGCCGACTGCGCCATGTCCAGCTCGCTGAAGAACTGGCCCATGGCGTTGGGGCCTTCTTCCCTCGCAGAATAGAGCGCGCTGGAGTAGATCATCGTCTCGCCCAGCCACTGCTCATAGAAATCGTTGCCGAGATCGTAGTGCGCGTGGATGTTGCGGGCCGAGCCCTTGCGGGTGTTGCGGTTCAGCCAGTGCAGCAGCCGTGCGACAAGGCGCCACGGACCGTGCGCCCGCGCGGTGTCACCCAGCGCGGCGGCATTGTCCATGAACAGCGCGAACAGCGGCACCGGGTCCGGACTGCTCCATTCGCCCGCATCCCAGGCCTGATACCAGCCCACGGACCCAGCGGTGGCGAGGCGCAGCAGCGCCTTCCAGCTGTGCAGATGCACCTCACAGGTAAAGCCTGGTTCGCGTCCGCCCAGCAGGCGCGCCTCTCCGTTGGGAAGCGTCGCCATGACCGCGCCGCGCTGCAGTTTGGCGTCGATCCGGTCCAGCATGCGCGCCACGCTGCCCGACCACAGCCGCGCCAGCCACTGCGGGCCGACGCCGACACCGCGTCCTCCGGCAACGAGTTGCCCACCGCGATCGGGAGTCTGTGCGTTCATAAGTGACCTATGACTCTTTCGCACCGCTGCGGCAATGCGCGAGTGCTGACCTTTCCGTATCTTAACCCCCGAACCTTGCTGCGGTTCTACAGGTCATCTCGCGGATTTTGCAGTGTTCCATGCATCGAGCGCACGTTCCCGCGCGTCGCGGTGCTCGACGAGACGCTTCGGGTAAGTCTTCGGCCGGGCCCGGTCGGACGGATCGTGGATCTCGGCATCGGACAGGTCTGCCAGTTCAGGAACCCACTCACGGATGTAGGCTGCCGCATCGAACTTCTCCGACTGGCTGAGCGGCGCCATGATCCGCACGAACATGTTGGCATCGACGCCCGAGCCCGCCGTCCACTGCCAGTTGACCGCGTTGCTGGCATAATCGGCATCGACCAGCGTGTCCCAGAACCAGCGCTCGCCCTCGCGCCAGTCGATCAGCAGGTGCTTGATCAGGAAGCTGGCGGCGATCATCCGCACCCGGTTGTGCATCCAGCCGGTGTGCCATAACTGCCGCATTCCGGCATCGACGATGGGATAGCCCGTGCGCCCGCGCTGCCATGCCCTGAGCGCGGCATCGGCCTCCTTGCCGCTACGCCACGGGAACCGGTCGAAGGGCTCACGCGCGGAAGTGCCGCCGTAATCGGGGAACTGGCAGATCACATTCTGCGCATAATCGCGCCAGGCGATCTCGGAGAGGAACACGTCCACCGAACCACCGGCATCGGCCACCGCATGCCAGATTCGCGCAGGCGAGATTTCGCCGAAATGCAGATGCGGCGAAAGCATCGAGGTGCCTTCGACCGAGGGCAGGTTGCGCTGGCTTTCGTAGGCGCTCACCTCGTCCAAGAAGGCCCGCAGGTGCTTCATCGCCCCGGCTTCGCCCGGCTGCCACGTCTCGCGCATGCCGCCGGCCCAGTCCGGCTTTTCAGGCAGGAGCCTCCAGTCGGCGAGCCTGTCGGATTTCGGCCATGTGCCGGGCGCGTGAAGTGTGTGTGGACGCGACTGCGGCTCCGGCGGCGGCATGAAGTCCCGCAAGGCCCGCCAGAACGGCGTGAAGATACGATAGGGCGTCCCCGCCCCGGTCGTCACCGATCCCGGCGGGGCGAGGTAGTTGCCATGGTGGAGGTGCAGGTCGAGCACTTTGCCCACCGCCCGCTCGGCATTGCGCCACCACGGCTCGTAGTGGTGCAGCGCGTGGACCTCGCTCGCCCCCACTTCCTCTGCCACATCGGCCAGCACCTTGTCGCAAGGACCGCGCCGCAGGATCAGGCGCGAGCCCTTCTCGCGCAGATCCGCATCGAGCGCGGCCAGCGAATGGTGCAGCCACCAGCGCGAGGCCCCACCCATCGCCCGGTGCTTCGCGGTCTCGTCATCGAGCACGTAGACGGGGATCACGGGGCCACGCCCAGCCGCCTCGGCCAGCGCGGCCTGATCGGACAGGCGCAGGTCTCGGCGCAGCCAGACGAGGATCGGTTTGGGAGAAGCGGACGCGGAAGGCTTGGTCATCGCGGGGCAACGTGCAAAAGGGCAAGCCGTTCCGCAAGATCGTCTTCCACAGTACCGGACCTTACCCTTTTCATGCCCGCCCCACACCTCGCCGACCCGCTGCTCTCGCGCAAGCAGGCCAAGCTCATCGCCATCGTCTGCTGGATCGCCTTTGCGGTGATCGCCGCCGGGATCGCCAGCAACGCCCTGATCGGCTTCGACGTGACGGGCATGCTGGTCTGGCGTGACGCCCACCTGCTGCCCACCGGGCCTTACGCGCTATACGGTCTGGCCGTCAGCCTCACCGCGCTGGGCGGTGTGCTGCTGCGCTCGATCATCACGGTAGCGGCAGCGCTGGTGCTGTGGCGACTGAAACGCGGCCACGCCGCGATCCGCTTCCTGCTGACGATCGTCAGCGGCTCGCTGTTCGGCCTGCTGGTGAAATTCGCCGTCGAACGGCCGCGCCCGCAGATCGTGCCGCATCTGGTCCATGCCAGCGGATCGAGCTTTCCCAGCGGGCACAGCCTGAATTCGGCGCTGCTCTATATCACCATGGCGCTGGTCTTCGGCGCGTTCTCGCAAGGCCGCGCGCTGCGCTGGGGACTTGTAGCAGGCGCCGTGCTGCTGAGCTTCGCCATCGCCTGGAGCCGGGTGTGGTTGGGCGTCCATTGGCCCAGCGACGTGGCGGCAGGATTGCTGGCAGGAACCGCTTGGGCCTTCGGCGCCGCCGCGCTGTTCCAGAAGATCGATGCAGCCGCCTCCCCCGGTGGCAGCAAGGCCACGGCTGAGCGATAATTCATCGCCGCGCTCGCAAAACGATCTGGTCAACCGGATACACATGCGCCATTTTCACGGCATGCTTCGCCCCGACGATCCAAGCGCCGAGCCCGTATCGTCGCCCCTTCCGCGCAGCATCCCCCTATTTCAAGGACATACTCTCTACCATGACTGACTTCGCGACTCTGCCTTACCGCCCCTGCGTGGGCGTGATGCTTGTCGATGCTTCCGGCAAGGTCTTCGTCGGCAAGCGGATCGACAACCGCGAGGGCGATTTCTGGCAGATGCCGCAGGGCGGTGTCGACGAGGGCGAAGACCTCAAGGACGCAGCGCTGCGCGAACTGTGGGAAGAGACCGGCGTTCGCGAAGAGAATGTCACCATCCTGTCCCGCACGCGCGAGGAACTGCTCTACGATCTGCCGGACGTGCTGATCGGCAAGCTGTGGAAGGGGCGCTATCGCGGCCAGCGCCAGACCTGGTTCCTTGCCCGCTTCGACGGCACCGATGACGCCATCGACCTCGAAGCCCACAAGCCTGCCGAATTCTGCGAATTCAAGTGGATCGAGCCCGATCTGCTGCCCGAGCTGATCGTACCCTTCAAGAAGCGCGTCTACCGCGCCGTGCTCGATGAGTTCCGCGCGCTGATCTGAACAAGTTCAGCAGCAATCGGGGCAACTCCTGCCCCGATTGCCCACCCCGTTCGTGTCGAGCGTAGTCGAGACACAGCAGCGCTACCGTGTCTCGACGACGCTCGACACGAACGGAGAGGATCAGCGCCCCTCCAATGTCAGTTACATCGGCACAATGTCAGGTAAATCGGCGCCGCTGCGCCTCGGTCAGTTGTCCGTGACCGCAGGGCGCGACACCGCACCGGCATCGACCGCCATCTTGGGCGCCGTGGCGCCGCGCGCAATCGCTGCCGTTACCTCGCGCGTGCCTGCACAGTCCTTGCCGCACAGGTTTTCCAGCCGGGCCAGCGAAGCCCGGGCCTTGTCGGTCGCGCCCTTCTCGGCCAACGTCACGCCTTCGCCCGAAATCGCCGCGAGATTACGCGGATCGCGGGCCAGCGCATCGCGATAGTAATGCAGCGCCTTGCCGGTCATGCCGGTCTCGCGCGTGGCACCTGCCAGCGCGACCAGCACGGTGGCACTGCCCGGCTGCACCGTCAGCGCTGCCTCGTAAGCGCTCACCGCACCATCATGATCTCCCGCAGCCTCATCCGCACGCCCCTGATCGAGCAGGCTGACAACACGCGGGTCGAGCGTTTCGGGCGGCGCCGAAAGCGAAACGGAAGACGTCATCGCGATCGCGAGAGAAAGTGCGACGGCAACGGGAGTATAGCGCATCAACAGGTCCTTGGCCGAGGGCGAGATCCTCTTCATGACCGAAACGCTATCATAGCCTGACGAAGCGTGCGACGAAAAAGCCGTCGGTTCCGTCATGGGCCGGAGACAATCGCACACCGTCTCCGCACGGCGTTCCGGCGGGCAGATGCGGCATCTCCGCACGCCAGCCCGGATGCTCGGCGAGGAACTGCGCAGCGCGGGTCTGCCCTTCGGCATCGAGTAACGAGCAGGTCACGAAAATCAGCCGTCCGCCCGGCTTCACCAGCCGCGCCGCAATGCCCAGCAACCGCTGCTGGATCGTGGCATAGCGCTCGATCTGCGCCGGTGTCAGCCGCCAGCGCGCCTCGGGGTTGCGGCGCCAGGTGCCGGTGCCCGAACACGGCGCATCGACCAGCACCGCATCGGCGGCACCGGTGAAGCGCGCCAGTGCCTCGCCCTCGCGATTGGGGTTGAGCAGCACGGTCTCGACATTGGCCACGCCCGCCCGCTCGGCACGCGGCGGCAGGCGTTGCAGGCGGGCGCGGTCGGTATCCGCTGCGATCAGCGTGCCGCGATTGTCCATCGCCGCTGCCAGCGCCAGCGTCTTGCCGCCCGCCCCTGCGCACAGGTCGATCACGATCTCGCCGGGGCGTGCCGCCACGACCTCGCAGGTCAGTTGCGATCCGGCATCCTGCACCTCGATCCGACCCGAAGTATAGGCCTCGCTCTGTTCGATGCGGGTGTCGGGGGGGTAGCGCAGGCCATGCGCCGCCGCGACCGGCTCACCGCCCTCGGGCACCGCGCCTTCGCGCAGCGGGTTCACGCGAACGTCCAGCGGGGCACGGTCAAGCAAGGCTGCGGCATCGGCGCCGGAAATCCCGCTCTCCGCCAGCGCCTCGACCAGCCAGCCTGGCGCAATACCCTCGCTGGCGATCATGTCCCCCACAGCACGCGTCGCCGGGGCATGGCGGGAGCCATCGAACAGCGCTGCCAGTGCGGCATCGCTCTCGGCCACCCGCAGCATCGCCGCGCGGCCCGAAACCGGCACTTCACCGCAGGCGCGGATCGCACGATAGGCCAGCTCGCGCACGGCACGGCGGTCTCCGCTGCCCGCCCAGCGACGGGCGCGGAACCACTCGGTAATCAGCCTGTCGGCAGGTGCCCCGTTCGAGCGGGCAGCGGCGATCACGAGGTCAAGCACCTCGATCGCCGCCTGAACACGCGCGGCGGGGGTCATGCCCGGACTACTTTCAGCGCGAGGGGTAGTTCGGCGCTTCGCGAGTGATCGTCACGTCGTGGACGTGGCTCTCGCGAAGACCGGCGTTGGTGATACGCACGAACTGCGCGCCCTTGAGGTCTTCGATGGTGGCAGAGCCGGTATAGCCCATCGCCGCCTTGATGCCGCCGACCAGCTGGTGGATCACGTCCTTGGCCGGTCCCTTGTAGGCGACCTGCCCCTCGATACCCTCGGGCACCAGCTTCATCTGGTCCTTGATGTCGCCCTGGAAGTAGCGGTCCGCCGAGCCACGGCCCATCGCGCCGACCGAACCCATGCCGCGATACGACTTGTAGGCGCGGCCCTGATAGATGAAGGTCTCGCCCGGCGCTTCCTCGGTGCCTGCCAGCATCGAGCCGATCATCACGGTCGAGGCACCGGCGGCGAGCGCCTTGGCGGCATCGCCCGAGGTGCGCAGACCGCCATCGCCGATCACCGGGATGCCTGCCTTGGCGGCTTCCTCTGCCGCGTCCATGATCGCGGTGAGCTGCGGCACGCCGACACCGGCAACGATGCGCGTGGTGCAGATCGAGCCCGGCCCGATGCCCACCTTCACGCCGTCCGCACCTGCGTCGATCAGCGCCTTGGCGGCTTCTGCCGTCGCGATGTTACCGGCGATGACCTGGGCGTTGTTCGACAGCTTCTTCACGCGCTCGACCGCGCGGGCGACATCGGCGTTATGGCCGTGCGCGGTATCGATCACGACAACGTCGCACTCGGCGGCGAGCAGCGCCTCGGTGCGCTCGAAGCCCTTGTCGCCCACGGTGGTTGCAGCGGCAACGCGCAGGCGCCCAGCCTCGTCCTTGGTCGCGTCGGGGTAGGTGACGGCCTTTTCGATGTCCTTGACGGTGATGAGGCCTACGCACTTGAAGGCATCGTCCACCACCAGCAGCTTCTCGATGCGGCGGGCATGCAGCAGACGGCGCGCCTCTTCCGAACCGACGCCAACCTTCACGGTGGCGAGGTTCTCATGCGTCATCAGTTCGCGCACCGGCTGACCGGGATTGGCGGCGAAACGCACGTCGCGGTTGGTAAGGATGCCCACGAGCTTGCCCGAGCCTTCGACCACCGGGATGCCGTTGATCTTGTGCGTCATCATCAGGGCGCGCGCTTCACCCAGCGTGGCGTCGGGCGAGATGGTGATCGGGTTGACGACCATGCCGCTCTCGAAGCGCTTGACCGCGCGGACGGCAGCGCACTGCTCTTCGATGGTGAGGTTGCGGTGAAGCACGCCGATGCCGCCCAGCTGCGCCATGACGATGGCCATGTCGGCCTCGGTCACAGTATCCATCGCCGAGGAGACGACCGGAATGTTCAGGCTGATCGAACGGGTCAGGCGGGTGCGGGTATCGGCCTGGGTGGGCACGATCTCGGACTTGGCAGGACGCAGCAGAACGTCGTCGAAAGTGAGTCCGAGAGGGATATCCATGTGCGCCACCTAAATCTTGCGGGGGAGAATCGTGGCGAGCCATGTAATCAAAGATACCGCCAGAGGCTAGACCCTCATTTCGCGTTTGCGGAAGACGTGGATGCTCCGATTGCAGCGGCAGTTGCCGGAGACGCGGGCACACTGTCGGACGTCGTGGGCGAATAGGGCTGCGCATCGCCGAACCAGCGCCCCAGCGCCGCCAGCATCACGGTATCGTCCGCCGCCCCACCCAGCGGCCCCAGATGCGCCACATCGTCGATCGGGCGGTGATACGGCCCCTCGAAGAAGGCACGCAGGCGCGACAGTTCGCCATAGGCCGTCGTCACCATCACCGCAGGCACATCGTGCTGGAGCAGCGCCCAGCCATCCTGACGGCGCACATATTCGTTGGCATCGTCGTTCTGGACGATCTTCACCTTCTGCGCCTTCGCCACCTTTTCGATCTCGGGATCGAGCGCAGTCATCCCGCGCCCGACGATTGCAAACGGTGTGCCGTGCGGTGCGATGGCGGGCGAATCGATGTTGAAGGCCGCCACGAAGCGATCGAGCGGGATCGGCGGATTGTCGGCAAAGGCATGGGCGCCCAGCAGCCCGGATTCCTCGCCCGTGGTCGCCATGAAATAGATATCGCGATCGAGCTGCGGCCCCTTGGCAAGCTGGCGGGCGACTTCGGTGAGCGCCGCCACGCCGCTGGCATTGTCAACCGCACCGTTGCAGATCCGATCCGGCGCCCCTGCAGCGGCACACTCGCCGAAGTGATCCCAGTGCGCCAGAAACAGCACCGCCCCTTGCGTGGGATCGCGCCCCGGCAGCTTGCCGATCAGGTTATGGGTGTGGATCGTCGTCTCGGTCGTCGTCGCCTCCAGCGAGACCGCAATGTCGAGCACGCGCGGCACGAAGCCCGGGGTCGCTGCTTTCGCTTCCAGCTTCTGGAGCGAAAGACCCGCGTGAGCGAGCAACTCGGTCACGCCCTCGCGCGTGGCGTAAGCCTCGATATCGCTGTCGAGCCCCTCGTCGGCCAAGGCATAGCCCGAGCGCTCACGGCGCGCCGCCACATCGGCCAGCGTGCGGTGCCCGTCGAGCACGGTCAGCACCGCCGCCGCGCCCTTTTGCAGCAGCATGTTCTGGCGGCTGCCATCCGTACCGTCGCCATCGAGCAGCAGCGCGACCCGTCCCGCCAGTTCGGCGCGGGTCAGTTCACTCCCCTGCCCGTGCCCGACGAACAGCAACGGCGCACGGCTCACCATCGCGCGTTTACCCCAGGTCAGCGCCAGAACGGACTTGCGATCGAACGGCATCGCCCGCCCCTTGCGCCAGAAGCGTGCGGTGGAAACGGCAGGCTCGCGCACCAGCAGCGTTACCGGCGCGAACCACTCGTTCCCCGGATCATTGGTCCCCGAGACGAGGCCGATGTCGAACCATTCCTTGCCGAGATAATGGAGCGTCTTTGTCTCGCCCTTCGTGCCCGGCTTGCGGCCGTCGAAGTCATCGCTGGCAAGCACGCGAATATCGGCGAGCAGGCGCGCTTCGATATCCCGGCCGCCCCTGTCGATGCGTGGACCGGCGGAAAGCGATCCGCTCGCCGTCAGGGCAGCGGCAAGAACCGCGACAGCAAGTCCCCGCAGCCCACGCCTTGCGGTGCTGCCGAAATACTGCCCCTCGTTGCCCGTATGCCCTCGCATGGTCGTTCTATAAGCGCATTCCATCGCACTTGTCAGGCATGCAACTGCCGTTTTGCGTTGCATGGAGTGCGCTTCGCACTCGATCCATCGCATTTTGCGTCCCACCAGCGGGACGGGAGCAAAAACGGCGCGCGGGGATTACAGCGCGACCGAGCTCGGCTAGAGTCCCGATCACAGGGTCAGGCGGATCAGGCGGGGACACGAATATGCGGCTCAATCAGTTCAATCCGGCGAACATTCGCGTCAGCCAGGGTGAAGGCGGCGGAGGCGGCTTTCCCGGTGGCGGCGGGGGCAAGCTGGGCTGCGGCACACTGGTACTGGTGCTGATCGGCGCGGTCGTGTTCGGCGTCGACCCGCAGCAGATGCTCGGCACGATCGAGAGCGTCCAGACGGCCACACAAGGCGGCAGCGGCGGCCAGTCGCCTTCCTCCGCTCCGGCTGCCGGAACCACCGACGTTACAAAGATCTGCACCCAGAACGCCTATGCGACCGAAGCCTGCAACGCGCTCGATTCGCTCAACCAGACCTGGCAGCCGCGCTTCAGGCAGGCCGGCATCGCCTTCGACCAACCCACCCTGCACTTCTACAACGGCACCGATCGGTCCGGCTGCGGCGTGGCGCAGGCGGCGATGGGGCCGTTCTACTGCCCGGCGGATCAGGGCATCTGGATCGACACCAGCTTCTACGACGAACTTCAGCAGCAGCTCGGCGCCAAGGGCGATTTCGCGCGCTATTATGTGATGGCCCATGAATACGGCCACCACGTCCAGCACCTGACCGGGCTCGACACCAAGGTCCGCCGCGAGCAGCAGGCAAACCCGCAGGCCGCCAATTCGCTACAGGTGCGCATGGAACTTCAGGCGGATTGCTATGCGGGCGTCTGGGCCGCGCGCAACCGCGATCTGATCGAGCCGGGCGACATGGAGGAAGGTATGCGCGCCGCCAGCGCCATCGGCGACGATACGCTGATGCGCAATGCCGGGCAGACCGTGAACGCCGAGCGCTTCACCCACGGCACCAGCGCCCAGCGCATGGAGTGGCTGAAGCGCGGGCTCGACACCGGGAACGAGGACGCCTGCGACACGTTCGCGTCATGAGACAGGCCGCCTCATGAGACAGGGTGCGGAACCGGTTGGCCGCCTACAGGAGACAATGTGACTACCATGCGCAAGTTCGTCGGTGCCGCAGGGGGAGCGGCTGCCGCTCTGGGGCTGCTTATCGCGCCTGCGGCCAACGCTGCCGATCAGCGCCCGATCACCGATCGCTCACCCGATGCAATGGATGTCGCCAAGACCCCGGTCAACGATCTCAACCTCGACCAGCGCAAGATTCCCCAGTTGCTGATCGAGGCGGAGACCAAACCTTATGACCGGGATGGTCTGAACAACTGCACCAGTATCACCGCCGCCGTGGATGCCCTCGACGATATTCTCGGCCCCGATCTCGATCTGCCGCAGGAGGAGCGCGACCGCATCAGCGCCACCCGCGTCGCGAAATATGTCGTCGCCTCGTTCATCCCGTTCCGCGGCCTCGTTCGGGAAGTCTCCGGCGCGCGCAAGCACGATGACGAAGTGACCGCTGCGATCCAGGCGGGACTTGCCCGGCGCGGGTTCCTCAAGGGCCTTGGCGAAGCGCGCCACTGCGCCTACCCCGCCTCTCCCGCCACGCCCAGGGTGATCGCGGCATACAAGGCGAAGTTCGAGAAGGAAGACCGCGAGAAGGCCGCGAAGAAGGCCAAGGCCGAACGGGCGGACGCCGCCAAGAATGAGGAGCGCCGGGCTCGCTCACCAAGCTGACGTCAGGCCAATTCCGCCCGCTCAACGCACGAGCACGCCCACCAGCACAGCGGCGCAGACCAGCACCAGAAAGCCGTTGAAGCCGAGCAGCAACCATGTCGGCAGGCGCGCCATGTCCGTGCGCGGCCGTGGCACGGCGCCGCCGATCTCGCGCCACACGCCTGCCACGAAACAGAACCCCGCGAAGGCCAGCAGGAGAACAGCCGTCGCCGTGGCCAGCCAATGTGCGATCTCGCCATCGAGCAGCGCTTTCGCCCCCACGCCCGAGGCCAGCGCGGCCAGCCCCGTTCGCATCCACGCCGCATAAGTCCGTTCCGAGGCGAGCAGTGTACGGTCCGCCGCCAGTTGCGTGCGGCGGTCCGTACTCTCCTTCGGGTCGCTCGCCATCCGTCGTTATCTCTAAAGCGGTTATCTCAGAGCGGCAGGCCCTTGCGCATGTCGCGCGCGACCACCAGCAGGAACACCCCGCGCACGCCCAGCGTGATCGCGACGATCCCGGCCAGAAAGGCGAGGCTCACCAGCGGCCCTGCGAACATCAGGATCAGCCCGAGAAGAACATCGAGCACGCCCATGCCGATGCGCCAGCCGCGATCGTGACGCGCCCTGAACCCTGCGGCCAGTTGCAGAACGCCCGTCACCAGCAGCCACACGCCGATCGCCCAGACCAGCGAGACCGCGCCAGCCAGCGGATTGAACAGCGAGACCAGCCCCGCGATCAGCGCGACGACGCCAAGGCCGATCTCGATCCAGCGCGCGCGGCTGGACATCGCGGTGAAGCCCGAGGCAATGGCGGCGATACCGTAAAGCGTCAGCACCAGCCCGATCACGAGCCCGGCGGCAACACCCGCAATGGCCGGTTCGACCAGTACCGCCAGCGCGATCAGCAACAGAACGATCCCGTAGGCGAGCACCCAGGCCCAGCCGGAAGGCTCGCGCGCGGCGGCTGATACCAGCGGATCGGCATCGAGCGAGGGATCGAGAGTGGGGTCCATGTGCATCTGCACCATGCGCAATCTCCGATGGAATATGAGGTCGGTTCCCCAGTGCAACGTCCATCACGGCACGGGGTTTCCGCGCCATCCGTCACAAAACATACCACCCGCCATCCGAAATGCGCAGAAAGACTTGCAGCCGATTAGTGCCGTGTTAGCTTGAACGGCCATCCTCGGAAGCCTTGGGAGGCCTGCCGCATATGGAAAATTCGGGCACAACGCCTCTGGCGGCGCCGCATTCGGCGCCTTCCACCAGCACAACCTCGTTAGCCGATCTCCAGCGCGCGATGCTGGATACCACGCCGGACTGCATCAAGGTCATCGCGCCGGACGGCAATCTCGTCACGATGAACCGCGCAGGCTGCCTTGCTCTGGGCGTCGATCCCGCATCGGGCTTCGGCATGCCGTGGGCGCCGCTGCTCCCGCCCGAAATCCAGGCGGCAGCCGAGGCGGCGCTGGAAAGGGCGCGCGCAGGCCATGTGGCCCGCTTCTCCGGCCGCAGCGAGTTCAACGGGCTGGTGTTTTACTGGGACAATCTGCTGACCCCCGTCCTCGATACGAATGGCGCCACGTCCACCATCCTGTGCGTCTCGCGCGACGTCACAGAGACGACGCTGCTCGAACGCCAGCTCGAAGAAGCGGTCGCCCGCGAAAAGCTGATGGCGCGCGAGATCGCGCACCGGATCAAGAACCTGTTCTCGGTCGTCTCCAGCCTGTCTCACTTCGCTGAGCGCGAGGCGCGGGGGAGCGGCGGTAGCAAATCGCCGATGGCGCTGTTCCGCGCCAAGGTGGAAGCGATCTGGCGATCGTTCGACGCGGTATTCTCGGACAATGCCGCGCGGGGCAGCGATTTCGCCCAGCTCGATCTGCAAACGCTGCTGATTTCAGTGCTTCAGCCCTACTACAGCCAGTGCAGCGTCCACGGCGACCGGGTGAGCCTGCCGGAGACCTATCTCTCCACGCTCTCACTGGTCACGCACGAACTGATGACCAACGCGGTGAAGTATGGCGCGATCTCCCGCTCCGATGGCGAGGTGAACCTGCACTGGACCGCGCACGAAGGTATGCTCGATCTCGTCTGGGAAGAACGTGGCGGCCCGCCCCTTGTCACAGCACCCGAGCATCGCGGCTTCGGCAGCGATCTCATCGACCGCCTCCTCGCCACCGCTTCCGGCACGATAACGCGCGAGTGGAACGAACAGGGTCTTAGCGTGCGGATCAGCCTGCCCTTGCGGCCCTGACCGCCGGGCAACGAAAAAGGCCGCCTCTTGCGAGACGGCCCTTTTCATTTTCGCGAAACGCGAGGTCAATCAGGACAAAGCCTCAGTACACGCGGGCCTTGGGCTTGATGTACTCGACATCGTCGGTCAGCGTGTATTCGTGGACCCGGCGGTAGTCGAGACGGACGTCGCCGCCCTTGCCGCCCCAGCCGTCGAACCAGCCCACGGTGTGCTTCATCCAGTTCGCATCGTCGCGGTTCGGGAAGTCCTCGTGCGCGTGGGCGCCGCGGCTTTCCTTGCGGGCGTGCGCGCCGTGCAGCGTGACAGTCGCCTGCGAGATCAGGTTGTCCAGCTCCATCGTCTCGACGAGGTCGGAGTTCCAGATCAGGCCACGGTCGGTAACCTTGATGTCGCTCATCTTCTTGTAGGTCTCGGCGATCGCCGCCTTGCCCTCGGCCATCAGCTCGTCGGTGCGGAACACGGCGGCGTGGGCCGACATGTTGCGCTGCATCTCGGTGCGCAGTTCCGCCGTCGGGGTGCCACCGTCCGCATAGCGGAAGTGATCGAGACGGGTGAGCGCGAGATCCGCCGAATCCTTGGGCAGTTCCGGCTGCGCCTTGCCCGGCGTCAGCAGTTCCTTGAGGCGGTGACCGGTCGCACGACCGAACACCACGAGATCGATCAGCGAGTTCGAGCCCAGACGGTTGGCGCCATGGACCGAAACGCAGGCAGCCTCACCCACCGCGAACAGGCCCGGCACCACGGTGTCCGGATTGCCGTCGGCACCGATGGTGACCACTTCGCCGTGATAGTTACAGGGAATGCCGCCCATGTTGTAGTGTACGGTGGGAACCACCGGCAGCGGCTGGCGGGTCAGGTCGACACCGGCAAAGATCTTGCCGCTCTCGGTGATGCCCGGAAGACGCTCGCCCAGCACCTTGGCGTCGATGTGATCGAGGTGCAGGTAGATGTGGTCCTTGTGCGGACCGACGCCGCGACCTTCACGGATTTCCAGCGCCATCGAACGCGAGACGACATCGCGCGAGGCGAGATCCTTCGCCGAGGGAGCATAGCGCTCCATGAAGCGCTCGCCTTCGGAGTTCGTCAGGTAGCCGCCCTCGCCGCGTGCGCCCTCGGTGATGAGCACGCCCGCGCCGTAGATGCCGGTCGGGTGGAACTGGACGAATTCCATGTCCTGCAGCGGCAGGCCAGCACGCAGCACCATGCCGCCGCCGTCACCCGTGCAGGTGTGGGCCGAGGTCGCGGTGTAGTAGCTGCGGCCATAGCCGCCGGTCGCCAGCACCACGGCCTGCGAGCGGAAGCGATGGATCGAGCCGTCGTCGAGGCACAGCGCGATCACGCCGCGGCACTCACCGTTCTCCATGATCAGGTCGATCGCGAAGTATTCGATGAAGAAGTCCGCGTCGTACTTCAGCGACTGCTGGTAGAGCGCGTGCAGCATGGCGTGGCCGGTACGGTCGGCCGCGGCGCAGGTGCGCTGCACCGGCGGGCCTTCGCCCATGTTCTGCATGTGGCCGCCGAACGGACGCTGGTAGATGGTGCCGTCCGCGTTGCGGCTGAAGGGCACGCCGGCGTGCTCCAGTTCGTAGACCGCTGCGGGTGCTTCGCGCACCATGTACTCGATCGCGTCCTGGTCGCCCAGCCAGTCCGACCCCTTGACGGTGTCGTACATGTGCCAGGTCCAGTGATCGGGCGTGTTGTTCTTGAGGCTGGCCGCGATGCCCCCCTGCGCCGCAACGGTGTGCGAGCGGGTGGGGAACACCTTGGTGATGCAGGCGGTCTTCAGACCGGCCTCGGCCGACCCCATGGTGGCGCGAAGGCCCGAACCGCCGGCGCCGACGACAACAGTGTCGTAGACGTGGTCGATGATCTTGTAGGCAGAGCCCGTGGTATTCTCGGACATCAGGCGTGGGCTCCCAGCGCGAGGCGAATGATGCAGAACACGCCGAAACCGGCGCCTGCGAAGGCAAGGAAGTTCAGCAGCGTAACCAGCGCGAACTTGTTGCCGTGTTCATGGACATAGTCCTCCATGGCGACCTGCAGGCCGAGGCGTGCGTGCCAGAAGGTGGAGATGACGAACAGCGCGATGGCCATCGCCGGGACCGGCTTGACGATCCACTCGATCACCGTCGCATAGCTCATGTTCGGCAGCAGCAGGATCGAGATCACCAGCCAGAGGCCGAGCAGCAGGTTGCCGATGGCGGTGAAGCGCTGGACCAGCCAGTGGCTGACGCCCGTCTTCGCCGAACCCAGGCCGCGCACGCGGCCGATGGAAGTTCCGTTACCCATGTTGTCTTGTCCCCGTCAGCGAAGCAGGATGATCGCCCAGAAGGCGATCGTGAGAACCACGCCCATCACCGGCGAGACGATCGACCAGAAGCGGTTGCTCTTCAGTTCGAAGCCCGCACCGATATCCAGCACGAAGTGGCGCAGGCCGCTCATCATGTGGGTGAAGAAGGCCCAGCTCACGCCGACCATCACCAGATAGCCGATCGGGGTGGTCATCGCCCAGCTGAACGTCGCGTAGGCGTCCGGCCCTGCGGCCAGCGCGCCCAGCCACCACAGCAGCAACGCGAGGCCGCCGACCGAAGTCGCGCCTCCGCTCACGCGGTGGAGGATCGACACGAACATGTGCGGACCCCACTTCCAGATCTGAAGATGGGGCGAAAGCGGTCGGTTCTTTGTCCCGGCGTTTGCCATGCGCGTACGATTCCCCTTAGCCTGTACCTAGAGCGGCGGCACTTGTGCACCGCCTTTGTTTTCAAGTCCCCTTAGCCAAATCACGCCATGGCGCAAGTTCCGAACGCAAGTTTCGCGCGCATTTCCGGCGCTTTCGGTTGCGGCTGGCTCATGCCCCGGTTTCCGGTGTATGGCGCAAAACCATGGTGTTTCCGCTCCCTCGCCCGCTTCGCCTGCGCCCTGCCGCGCTTTTGCTCGCCCCTGCCCTTGCTCTGGCCGCAACGGCAGGCGCAGGTATTGCATCCGCCGCAGCGCAACAGGACAAATCGCCCGAGTCGCCAAAGGAGGCGGCAGACAACGCGCCAAACGATACGGCCCCCTCGCTGCTCAAGGCCTGCGAAGGGCACGATGCCTGGGACTACCCCGCCCCGCCGGTGAAGGTCTACGGCAACACCTGGTATGTAGGCACTTGCGGCATTACCGCCCTGCTCGTCACCTCGCCGCAGGGCGACGTGCTGATCGACGCGGGCGTTGCTGCCGCCGCGCCGCTGGTGCTCGCCAATATCCGCAAGCTGGGCCGGGAGCCGCGCCGCGTGCGGATGATCCTGGCGACGCACGATCACTTCGATCACGTCGGCGGCCTCGCCGCGCTTCAGCGGGCGACCGGGGCGACTGTCGCGGCGCTTCCCGTTCAGGCCCGCGTGCTCGCCACCGGCAGGCCGGAAGAGGACGATCCGCAGGCCGGCGATCTGTCCCCCTTCGATCCGGTCAACGTCACCCGCACGCTGACCGATGGTGTGCCTGTGACCATGGGCAGCCTCAGTTTCACGCCGCATGCCACGCCCGTCCATGCGCCGGGCTCAACGAGCTGGATCTGGCAATCGTGCGAAAAGGACCAGTGCCGCACGATCTCCTATCTCGACAGCGCCTCGACCATATCGGCAGACGGCTACCGCTTTACCGACCATCCCCAGCGCGTGGCAGCTGCCCGCCGTGGCCTCGCGACGATGGCAGCCCTTCCCTGCGGCATCCTGCTCACCCCGCACCCCGGCCAGAGCGACGAATTCGAGCGCCTTTCGGGCGAAAAGCCGCTCTATGACCCCACGGCCTGCCGCACTTATGCGCGCGAAGCAGGCGAGCGGCTGACGAAACGGCTTGCCAGCGAGAGAGGCTGACGGCAGGGAACCGCACATGAGCTGGAAGATCACCGCCTACGCCCCGCGCCTCGTCATCGAAGCCGCCCTCGTCGCGCATGAGGAAGCGTTCGACTGGGATCCCGGCATCGTCCTGTCCGGCTGCGAGATCGCCGAGGACAAGCCCGAGGACTGGCGCCTCGAAGCCTGGCTGGAAGGCAAGCCGACAGCCGCCGAGAAGAAGGCGATCAGCGCGCTGTTCAAGGACGCTCCCGGCATCACCAAGGCTCCCAAGCTGGAAGTGGAGGAACTACCCGAGACCGACTGGCTCGTCACCAGCCAGGAAGGCCTCGAGCCGATCCGCGCCGGGATCTTCCATGTCCACACGCCCGAGCATCCCGCGGCTGACGAGCCGGGCGTCGTCGATTTCGAGATTCCCGCCAGCCAGGCTTTCGGCACCGGCCAGCACGCCACCACGGCTGGCTGCCTTGCCATGCTCACGCACATGAAGCGGCAGGGCGTAATCGTGCGCAACATGGCCGATATCGGCACCGGCACCGGGCTGCTCGCCTTCGCGGCGATGAAGCTGTGGCCGCGCGCCCTCGCGCTCGCCAGCGACATCGATCAGGTCTGCGTGACCGTGGTCGAGGACAATGCCGAGGCCAACCATGTGCCGATGGGTGCGGGCGCCGGGCAACTGGTGATGACCGTCGCCGACGGCATGGAGCACCCGCTGATCGAGGGGCGCGGGCCTTACGATCTGGTGATCGCCAATATCCTTGCAGGGCCGCTAGTCAGCCTCGCCCCCGATTTCGGCAAGGCGCTGGTTCCGGGCGGCCATCTGGTGCTGGCCGGCCTGCTCGAAACGCAGGAAGCCTCCGTGCGCGCCGCCTGCCGCCGCGCGGGCCTCCGCCTTGCAGCGCGTACCGTCAACGGCGACTGGTCGATCCTGTGGCTGCGCAAACGATCGAAGGTCTGAGCCTTCCGCTGCCCTGAATGCCTGCCCGAACAGACCCTGTCCTCAACATCGCTCCAGCGTGACCGGCAACCCTGCGCGGGCCTGATCGGCCAGCGCATGCTCCATGCCCTCGGGCAGAACCTGACGGAACGCGAAGCCGAGACGGTCCTCCAGCACCCAGCGTACCACGCCACGCACCGCCGGGAACGTTGCCACGCTCACCAACAGCGCCTCGCCGGGCTGCAAGTCACCACGCGAGACCAGAAACAGACAGCCTTCTCCGGAGACATGGCGGGCAATTGCTCGAATTGTCGGGTTTACGGCATTTACACGGGCGCCAGCCCCTGCCTGCACGCCCTGCCCTGTCATGGGAGACGCTTTGGCAGGTATCACGCAAGGATCATTGAGGGCGTTGAATATTTCCATGATCGCGACGCTAGTTAAGACAGGTTAACGAGCCGTAAACGATTCCCTTCGCCGCAGCCCTGGATTCCGGCCATTTAACGCAACGGGCTCCGCAAATCCGCCCAGGCAAATGTTAACCAATTAAGGCAAGCCCATCTTAACTCCCGCAAGCAAGACTTTTGGCCAAGGGGGGCTGTTGTCCACAGCTCGAAAGGTCGAAAATGCCAGACACGGAGACGGTCCGGGCCGAGGGTGCCGAGGCCGGAAATTTTTCAGCAACAGCGCCCGGGCCAGCCGCGATCATCGGCCCGGACGGCGAGGAACTCTCGCTGGAGACCCTGCCACCGGTTAACACATCGCGCTGGGTGGTGCGTCGCAAGGCGGAAGTGGTCGCGGCGGTGAACGGCGGCCTGCTGACCGTCTCGCAGGCCTGCGAACGCTATCAGTTGACGCTGGAGGAACTCGCCTCCTGGCAGCGCGCCATCGAGCGCGAGGGCATGGCAGGCCTGCGCGCCACCCGCGTCCAGCACTATCGCCAGTTGCACGAACGCCAGGGCCGCAAGGAATAACGCCCCTCGCCTTCAACGGTGGAACGACAGAACCTCGCCGTCGTAGAGAATACTCTGCGGTGGCCCTGCGCGTGTAAAGGCGATCTCCGTGGCCTGCGCACCCGAGGCAGCGTGAAACCAGAGACGGTTAGCCCGGATCGCGGCAACCGCGCCCATCTGCAAAGGGCCATACTGTCCCAGATAACGCTCCCCGGCGCCTCCACGGCGCTCCACCACGACGATGCGACAGCCACCATGCACGGCACACCCGGCGCACGCCGGTTTCAGCCGAAAGGTATAATCGAACAGCGCGAATAGGCGCCCGCCCGGACCTGACCCAGTCGGTGCCACGTCAGGTGGTTATGATCGCAGTCGATGGAGCCGGTAAAACGGCCTGCGATCAGTTGTGAGGTCAAGTCGCCAAGACATTGATCAGATTGCGCAATGGCCGGACCTACGATGGTCATGACGAGCACGAGCATAACCAACTTCCAACCCACGCCGCGCCTCCGTCGTCGCTATCCCGCTGCCCTGACGATCTCCGCCCAGACCGCCTCGTCGATCACTTCGATGCCGAGGTCCGCCGCCTTCTTCAGCTTCGAGCCTGCCCCCGGCCCGGCCACGACCAGATCGGTCTTGGGCGAGACTGAGCCTGCCGCCTTGGCACCAAGGCGCTCGGCCTGCGCCTTGGCCTCGTCGCGGCTCATCGTCTCCAGCTTGCCGGTGAACACCACGGTCTTGCCCGAGACAGGGCTTTCCTTCGTCTCCACCACATAGGGCGGCGGCGTGACTTCGGAAAGCAGGTCGTTCCACACTTCCAGATTGTGTGCCTCGTGGAAGAAGTCGCCCAGCGCCTTGACCACCACAGGCCCCACGCCGTCGATCGAGATCAGTTCGGCATAAGCGCCGCTTGCCGCGTCTCCAGCCTCCTCGCCCTCTTTCACATGCGCAGCTTCGACCAGATGGCGTAGTGCGGGAAGTGTCTCGAAACGCTTGAGAAGATCGCGCGCGGTCACTGCGCCGACATGGCGGATGCCGAGGCCGAACAGCAGCCGCGCGGCATCGGGACTGCGCTTGTTTTCCACCGCCGCCAACAGGTTGTCCACAGACTTGTCCTTCCAGCCATCGAGCGCAAGGATGTCGTCCCGGCGCTTCCTCAGGCGGAAGATATCGGCGGGGCTTTCCAGCCAGCCGGCCTTGAAGAACTCGTCGATGGTCTTCTCGCCCAGCCCCTCGATATCGAGCGCGGCGCGGCTGACGAAGTGCTTGAGGCGCTCGGTGCGCTGGGCCGGGCAGATCAGCCCGCCGGTGCAGCGCACGTCGACCTCGCCCTCTTCGGCCACCGCTTCGCTGCCGCATTCCGGGCAGTGATCGGGGAACATGTAAGCCTCGCGCACCTCGTCACGGGTCACGTTCTCCACCACCTGCGGGATCACATCGCCCGCGCGCTGGAGCACCACCCGGTCGCCCGGACGCACGCCGAGGCGCACGATCTCGTCGCGATTGTGCAGCGTCACGTTCGTAACGGTGACACCGCCGACCAGCACCGGCTTCAGCCGCCCGACCGGCGTCAGCTTGCCGGTGCGGCCGACCTGAATGTCGATCGATTCCAGCGTTGTCTCGGCGCGTTCGGCGGGAAACTTGTGCGCCAGCCCCCAGCGCGGCGCCTTGGCCACGAAACCGAGACGCCCCTGATACGCAAGGCTGTCCACCTTGTAGACCACGCCGTCGATCTCGAACGGCAGGGCGGCGCGCCCATCACGGATCGCACGATAGGCGGCCAGCATCTCGTCCAGCGAGTGACACAGCTGGAACTGCGGCGAGACCGGCAGGCCCCAGCTCTCGATCCGGCGGATCACCGCGTGCTGGCTCTCGCCCGGAACGGCACTCGCCGCGCCCCAGCCGTGCGCCCAGAAGCGCAAGGGGCGCCTGGCCGTGACCGAGGCATCCTTCTGGCGCAGCGATCCGGCGGCGGCGTTGCGCGGGTTGGCGAACTGGCGGACTTTCGCCGCCGCATCCTCGTCGAACGCCTCGCCCTTGCGCTCAGCCTCGGCGCGCGCCTCGTCCATCAAGGAGGCGTTGAGCGCGAGAAACGCGGCCTTCTCCATATAGACTTCGCCGCGCACCTCGAAGACGTCCGGAATATCGTCACCGACCAGTTCCTGCACGATGTCCGCGATATGCGCGACGTTGGCCGTCACATCCTCACCCACCTGCCCGTCGCCGCGCGTCGCGGCGCGCACCAGTTTGCCGTGCTCGTAACGCAGCGAGCAGGAGAGGCCGTCGATCTTGTCCTCCGCCGTCACGGCCAGCGGCGCATCGGCGGGCAGCGACAGGAACCGGCGCACGCGCGCGAGGAACTCGGCCACTTCCTCATCGGCAAAGGCATTATCGAGGCTCATCATCCGAACCTCGTGGCGCACCTTGCCGAGCGGCGAGGACGCAACCTCGTGGCCCACCGTGTTTGCCGGACTGTCGGGCCGCACCAGATGCGGATAGGTCGCTTCCAGTTCGGCATTGCGGCGCACCAGCGCGTCATACTCGGCGTCCGAAATCTCGGGCGCATCCTCGGCATGGTACTTGCGATTGGCCCGCGCGATCTGGCGGGCAAGACGCATCAGCTCGTTGGCGGCGTCGGCCTCGGCCAGATTGCTGGCAGAAAACAGGCTGGGGGTATGGTCGGGCGTATCGGACATGGTTTCGGCGCTATGCCGCAAGCCGACGCCCTAGGGAATGGCAGACAGCACAGATCCTCGCCGCCATCGCTCTCATCGCCGTGGTCACCGAGCAGCGCAAATGGAACCTCAACCTTGGCGTCCAACCGATCATCACCGTTTTGTTGACGAAGCGTATCCTCGCGGACATGGGCCAGCTTGTTCTCGGCCATCTGGCGCAAAATGCCCTCGTCGACCACGCGACCGCGCTCCGGACCATCGGCGAACAGATCGAGCTCGAAACGTCCTTCAGCGGCTCGGTATTCTTCCACGCCGACGAATCGCAGCAGCCGATCGAGCTCGGCATCGCCAACCTTCAGGTAGGCGCGGACCTTTGCCGCCGTGCGCTCCCAGGACTGCTTTCCTGCGAAATGCAGCCATGCCGCCATTTGCAGATCACGGTCTTCGGTTGCAGCATAGGCAGAGGCCTCGTCGAGCGAGATCTTGCCGTCCGCATAGGCAGCGAAGATCCGTTCCGCCAAGGTGCCCAGACGCAGGTTCTGAGCAACGACGAGCGGGCGCTGTCCTATATACAGTATGGCTGGCGCAGCGTTCGGAAGCCCGCGCGGCGCAGGAATGGGCCGACGTGCGCGATGCTTATTATGAGCGCATCGCCAACGACGAGGGGCCGAATGACCCCGATCGCAAATACCTTCACGGCTGGGAAAATCGGAGCGCCAGCTTTCTCGCTGGAACGCCCTGGTGGAGCGCCTGGGCATGAACGACCATTTCAGCGATCGCTACCAGTTCTGGGCTTACCTCGCGACCCTGATCACGCTGGTCGTCGTGTTCGTCGCCGCGCTGCTCGCCTCATGCTTCGTGCCGCAACTCATCGGCAGGCTCGAGGCCTTTGGCCTCGGCACCATCACCGGGGGCCTGATCGGCATCCTGCGCGTGCCTGCCACCTCTCAACGCCCCGCTGCCAATGAGGGCACGGCGGCCGGCGTCAACGTCCCCCCTGCCCCTCCGGAGTAACACCATGAGCATCATCGAAACCGTCGAGAACGTTGCCGAAGAAGTGATTCAGACCATTGTCACCGAAGCCAAGCAGTTCGCGAGCTCCGCCTTTGCCTACGTGAAGGTGGTCGGCGAGGAGGCTCTCGACCTGCTGGTCGCGCGCATCAAGGAGACTACCCTCGGCACCGCAATCGCCAACCTGATCTCGGCCGCCAGCCACACTACCGGCACCGGCTATGAAAAGTTCGCGGCCGTGCTGCTGGCAGCGCAGGAAGCATGGAATGCCTTCGTCGCCAACGGCGGCATCTCTGGCCTGCTGGCCAGCCTGAAGAGTGCCTTCGTCTACGTGGTGCAGAAGATCTACGAACAGATCTTCGGTTCGGTCACCGGCGAGACCGCATGACCTGGCTCTCCGCTATCCTTGCGCTGGTCGTCGGAGCGGTAAAGGGTTGGTTCGGCGCAAAAGCCGAACCAACCACTGCCGATCTGGCGAGCGGTAAGGCCGCAGCCGAGACCGAACTTACCCATCAGGAGCAGGCCAATGTCGTCATATCTGAAGCTGTTGCTGCCCGCGCTGATGCTGATCTGCGCGTCGTGCAGTCCATTGCGCCGAGCGGCGTCGACGCCGACACCAATCAACGCATCGCCCAGCAGTTCCCCGACCAGTTCCGCGACTGAGCGTTACGTGCCTTGCTCTTCCCTCGCGCATGGCAAGCTGAGCCGTCAGGATACAACTGCTACGCTGGCCTGGGCAGCACCGCTGCTGGACACAATCGACAAGGTCTGTGCGCCGGGCTGAAGGAGATGACTGCGGGGTTGTTCGGAGGTCAGCGCAAATGCGTTGTGCTCCGCAGTCGAGGCCGACTGAGTAGCCCCTAGATTTCTGGACGCCTTCTATCCTAATTTTGAGGACAGGAGACGACGATGGGGAAGTCCAATTTCAGCGATGAGTTCAAGCGTGATGCGGTGGCCCAGATTACGGAACGTGGGTATCCGGTAGCGGAGGTATCCGAGCGGCTCGGCGTCAGTCAGCATTCGCTGTATGCCTGGAAGCGACAACTGGCGAAGGTTGTGTCTGGCGATGCCAGCAAGGATGCCGAGATCCGCCAGCTGAAGCGCGATCTGGCCCGGGTGACCGAGGAGCGCGACATCCTAAAAAAAGCCACCGCGTATTTCACCTTTGGTGATTTCATTCCGCCAGGGATGCAAAGTGAGATACGCATTTGTTGCCGAGCATCGTGACCAGTTCGGAGTTTGTCGGTGCCTGCGCATCCAGCCCAGCGGTTTCTATGCTTGGCAGAAGAGCCCACTGAGCACGCGGGCCCAGGAAGACGCTCGGCAGACAGAGTTGATCCGGCAAGCCTGGAACGACAGCGGTAAGGTCTATGGCTACCGCAAGCTGCACGACGACCTGCTGGATCAGGGCGAGACCTGCTGCCCGAACCGCGTTGCCCGGCTGACCAGGCTGGCGGGTATCAAGGCGCAGATCGGCTACAAACGCCAACCGGGGAGCTATGGCGGCAAGCCATCCCTGGCGGTCGACAACACTCTGGATCGCCAGTTCGACGTCGCTGCTCCTGATCGGGCTTGGGTGACGGACATCACCTACATCCGCACCTTGGAGGGCTTTGCCTATCTGGCTGTCGTGATCGATCTCTATTCCCGCCGCGTGGTGGGCTGGTCGATGCAGAGCAGGCAAACCACCGATGCGGTGCTGCAGGCGCTGCATATGGCGGTATGGCGGCGCAAGCCAAAGCAGCGGGTGCTGATCCATTCGGATCAAGGCTCGCAGTTCACCAGCATGGACTGGGCGGCCTTCATCCGGGCTCACAATCTTGAGCATTCGATGAGCCGGCGCGGCAACTGCCATGACAACGCCGTCGCCGAGAGCTTTTTCTCCTCGCTCAAGCGTGAGCGCATTCGGCGCCGCACCTACAAAACACGCGAGGAAGCCCGGCAGGACGTGTTCGATTACATCGAGATGTTCTACAATCCGGTGCGCAAGCAGGTCAGGAACGGGATGCTGTCACCCGCCCAGTTCGAACGGCAGCAGATTTTGAAAGCAGAAGGCGTCTAGAAAACTAGGGGCTACTCAAGACTCGGCCTTAGCCTTGCGTTTCTCGGCCACTAGGTCACGGCCATCTTCGCGAGTTGCCTTGCGGGCTTCGGCTGCCTTGGCTCGGGCCGCAGCCAGCGTGACCAGCTTGGCGCTGCCAAGGCCGATGTCGCGCCGCTTGCCGTCATGCTGGACACGCAGGAGCCAGCTTGCGCCTCCACTCTTGCTAACTTTCAGAAAAAGACCGTCGCCGTCACCATAGGTTCCGGGCTTCGTCAGCGCGGCTTTCACTTCATTGGCAGTCAGCTTGCCCATGCCAGTTCCCCACACAATGAGAGGGAGCTTCCCCACACTCGGGACTTTCCCCACACCGTTCCCCACGTTTTAACGGGGCTGTAGGCGAATATCAACGAACAGGAGCGATTGACGACAACCCGAATAACCGCAGAAAACCGCGCCTTTTGGCGGTCTTCTATGAACACTGGTGAATGGGTAAGTGGCGGAGAGGGTGGGATTCGAACCCACGGTACGGTTGCCCGTACACTGCATTTCGAGTGCAGCGCATTCGACCACTCTGCCACCTCTCCGCAGAAGTGAAACTGGCGAAATATGTTCGCCCGGTCGACTGGAAGCGCGCCGTTAGCCCACCTGTTCGACCTTGCCAAGCCCCAAGTTTCAAAAAATGGGGAGAAAATTTGCGTTTGCTTGTCGGCACTGCCCCCTATCCCTATATTCACAGGCATGAACAGGGCGTCCTTCTTCTCCCCCCAGGCCGGACGCATCATCGATGCGCCGCTCACCAACCGTGCGCGCTTTGCGATCGGTGATGTGGTTCGCCACCGCAACCAGGCATTCCGCGGCGTCGTCTTCGACATCGACCCGGTCTTCGCCAATACCGACGAGTGGTACGAATCCATCCCGCTCGAACTGCGTCCGCAGCGCGAGCAGCCGTACTACCACCTCCTCGCCGAAAGCGATGAGGCGTCGTATGTCGCTTATGTCAGCCAGCAGAACCTCATCGCCGATGCCGAGGGCGGCCCGGTGGAGCATCCTTCGCTGCCGGAGATCTTTGGGACGTTCATCGACGGACGCTACCCATTGCGCCCCGGCATGGCGCATTAAACGCCAACACTCAGGCCAGATACGAAAAAGCCGCCCGGATTACCGAGCGGCTTTTTTGTTATGCGGTCCTCACGACGGCCTCAGCCCTTGAGCTTCCAGCCCGAACGCAGCACGCGGTACGTCACGAAGGCCAGCACGGCATTGGCCACGCCGATGCCGATCGCCCCGTGCAGCACCGCCATATTGGTATCGCCGATGTCGCTGACGCCCAGGAAGCCGAAGCGGAAGCCCGAAATCACGTAGAAGAACGGGTTCGCCCGGCTGATCGACTGGAACGTGGGCGCCAGATTGTCGATGACGTAGAACGTGCCCGACAGCAACGAGAGCGGCTGGATGATGAAGTTGGTGACGGCCGCGTTATGGTCGAACTTGTCCGCCCAGATCGACGACAACAGCCCCAGCAGTGCCAGCAGCGCCGCGCCGTTCAGCCCGAACCACAACACCGCCCAGGGGTGATGGACCGAAAGATCGACACCCGGCCACAGCGCCATCGCCAGCGCCAGCGCGAGGCCGACGAGGATCGCACGGGTCATCGCCGCGCCGACCATCGCCAGCATCAGTTCGCCTTCGGTAAGCGGCGGCATCAGGTAGTCGATGATGGTGCCCTGGATCTTGCCCGCCAGGAACGAGAAGCTGGCATTGGCGAAGGCATTGTTCATCATGCCCATCACGATGAGGCCCGGCGCGATGAAGGTTGCGAAGTTCACGCCCAGCACTTCACGCCCGCCACGCCCCAGCGCGACGGTGAATATCACCAGAAACAGCAGCGTGGTGATCGCAGGAGCCCAGATCGTCTGGGTCTGCACCTTGAAGAACCGGCGCACCTCCTTCATATAGAGGGTCTTGAGCCCTTCCCAGTTCACCTGGTGAAGCTGGGGTTCGCCCTTCGCGGGAAAGTGACGGGGCTGGACGATCCCGGAAGGGGTCGGCAGCTCGGTCGAATTTGTTTGCTCGGCCATGATGGGGCGACTATCGGCTACCGGTCCCTTAGGCAAGCGCCCATAGGCGAGCGGGCGCGCTAAAAATTGGCTCCGGGCCGCGCCTGCGGCTACCGGGGATAACAGGAATTCGAAGGGACGGCACCACGCGGCCATCCCTGTGCAGGAACGGAAACGACATTCAGATGAGCTGGACCGACGAGCGAATCGAGAAGCTGACGAAGATGTGGGAAGGCGGCTCGACCGCCAGCCAGATTGCCGACGAACTGGGCGGCGTGAGCCGCAACGCGGTGATCGGCAAGGCGCATCGCCTCGGCCTCAAGGCGCGCCCTTCGCCGGTCAAGGCGAACGAGAAGCCGGCCAAGGCTACCTCCAGCGCGCCCGCCGCGCCGAAGAAGGCCAAGCCCGCAGAGGCGCCGGAGCCTGCTCCGCGCCCCGTGGCGGCCGCGCCGCAGCCGGCGCCCGCAGCCCCCGCCGCGCCGCGCCCGGCACCGCAGCCCGCTCCGCGTGCAGCAGAGCCCGCGCCCGCCGCTTCGGCGGATGGCGCTCCGGCCCCTGCGCCGCAGCCGCGCATCGTCTCGGTCGGCCCCGGCGGCTTCCTGCGTCAGGGCCCCGGCGACCAGCAGCAGCCGATCCCCCCCGCGCCGCCGCGTCGTCTGGTGCCCGCCAAGCCGAGCGCCGAGATCGCCGACAAGACCAGCCTGCTCGACCTCAGCGACCGTATCTGTCGCTGGCCGATGGGCCATCCGGGCGAACCGGACTTCCACTTCTGCGGCGACAAGGTGAACCCCGGCTTCCCCTATTGCGTCGAGCACTGCGGACGCGCCTATCAGGCACAGCTGCCCCGCGGTTCGCGCCGTCCCCCGCCGCCGCTGCCGTTCGGCGGTCCGCGCGTGCGCTGATCGGCTGATCAGCAGGACAGACATCGAGCGGCGCTCGCACTTCGGTGCGGGCGCCGTTTTCGTGGGCGTGCCCAAGTTCACAGGCCTCCGGGGCTCGACAATCGATGCCGCCTGCCTAGGATGGCCGCCATGTCGCATCGCCTGTTCAGCCGCCTTCCCGCAATCACCCTTGTCGCGAGCGCCCTGGCGCTCACTGCCCCCGCCGTCGCGCAGGATGCCGCGCCCGTCCCGGCGACAACGACGGCGGCGGCGCCCGCACCTGCTCCCGCTGCCGACCCGATCAGCTATGCCTACGTCACGCTGACCACCAGCGTCGGCAAGATCGTGCTGGCGCTCGACCGGACGCATGCACCGCTGACCACCGCGAACTTCCTCAGGTATGTCGACAGCAAGCGGATGGACGGGGCCCTGTTCTACCGCGCGATGCACTTCGACACGGCGCCGAACGAAGGCCTGCTCCAGGGCGGCATCCGCGATGCCGTCAAGCTGCTGCCGCCCATCGCGCACGAGCCGACCAGCAAGACCGGTATCCTCAACAAGGAAGGCACCGTGTCGATGGCGCGGTTCGCACCGGGCACGGCGACCTCTGACTTCCTGATCCTGATGTCGGACATGCCCTCGCTCGATGCCGCGCCGGGCAACGACGGCAAGGAGCCGGGCGCCGGATTCGCCGCCTTCGGCCATGTCGTCTCCGGCATGGACGTGGCGCGCACGATCTGGAACGGCCAGCGCTCGGCCACCAAGGGCGAAGGCGTGATGAAGGGCCAGATGCTGGAGAACGAGGTGAAGATCATCTCGGCCCGCCGCACGCCTGCGCCTGCACCTGCACCTGCACCTGCACCTGCACCTGCGCCTACGCCCTGAAACAAGGTTAACGGTTCCGGCTGTTCACCGGCCTGCCCTCGCAGATCATCCCGCCACCGGCACGCCCTGACGACCACGCGATCTCGCGGCTGAGGCTCGTCTTGTCTCGCTCGCGGGAACCTCTTAGCGCTTTGTTCATTGGTGAACGTAAGTCGCAATTATGCGCGACATCAATGGAAGGGGAAGTTCATGAAGACTCTCGGACTTATCGGCAGCATTCTGGCAGGTACGGCGCTGGTCGCATCGCCGGTTTATGCGCAGGCCTGGAACCAGGGCGGTCACGACCGCGACCACGGCAGCCACAACGATCGCCAGTGGCGCGGCGACGACAAAAACTGGAATCCCTCGGACAGCTACCGCAAGGGTAATTACAAGGAGCGCCGTCTGGGCCGCAACGACCGCATCTATCGCGGCCGTGACGGTCGCGCCTATTGCCGCCGTTCGGACGGCACGACCGGCCTCGTGGTCGGCGCACTGGGCGGTGCGGCGCTCGGCAACCTCGTCGGCGGCGACACCCTCGGCACGCTGGCAGGCGGCGTCGGCGGCGCGCTGATCGGTCGCTCGATCGATCGCGGGAACGTGAAGTGCCGTTGATCGGCTGATACCGGTTTTCCGGGCCTTTCCGCAACGGAAGGCCCGGAAGCGGAACAGAAAAAGGCCCGCGAGGACGATCCTCGCGGGCTTTTTTTCGCATCGGCAAACCGAGGTGGCAGGACCGGCCTCACGAAGAGACCGGTCCCTCACACGATCAGTCTTCCTTGAGGAACGCCGGCATGTGGCTCGGATCGCCGCCTTCGCGGTCGCGGCGCGGGCCACGATCGCGGTCGCCACCGCTACGGGGACGACGACGGTCACCGCCGCGATCGCCGCCACGGTCGCCACGGCCTTCGCCGCCCCGATCGCTACGACCTTCGCGAGGCGCCTTGGGCGGACGGGTGTCCTCCAGCTCGGCACCGGTCTCCTGATCGACGACGCGCATCGACAGGCGAACCTTGCCGCGCGGGTCGATCTCGAGGACCTTGACCTTCACTTCCTGGCCTTCCGACACGACGTCGGTCGGCTTCTCGACGCGCTCGTTCTTCATTTCGGAGACGTGGACGAGGCCGTCCTTGCCACCCATGAAGTTCACGAAGGCACCGAAGTCGACGATGTTGACGACCTTGCCGTTGTAGATCTTGCCGACTTCCGCTTCCTCGACGATGCCGAGGATCCACTTCTTGGCGGCCTCGATCTGCGCGGTGTCCGAGGACGAGATCTTGATCACGCCTTCGTCGTCGATGTCGACCTTGGCGCCCGTCTCGGCGACGATCTCGCGGATCACCTTGCCGCCGGTGCCGATGACTTCGCGGATCTTCGACTTGTCGATCTGGATCGTCTCGATGCGCGGGGCGTGGGCCGACAGTTCGGTGCGCGAGGCGCCCAGAGCCTTGGTCATCTCACCCAGGATGTGCGCGCGACCGGCCTTGGCCTGCTCCAGCGCCTTGCCCATGATCTCGCGCGTAATGCCCGCGATCTTAATGTCCATCTGCATCGTGGTGATGCCGGCCTCGGTGCCTGCGACCTTGAAGTCCATGTCGCCGAGGTGATCCTCGTCGCCCAGGATATCCGACAGGACCGCGAAGTCCTTGCCTTCCAGGATCAGGCCCATGGCGATGCCCGAAACCGGACGGGCCAGCGGCACACCGGCGTCCATCATCGAGAGCGAACCGCCGCAGACGGTGGCCATCGACGAGGAACCGTTCGACTCGGTGATGTCCGAGAGAACGCGGATCGTGTAGGGGAAGTCTTCCTTCGACGGCAGCACCGGGTGCAGCGCACGCCATGCCAGCTTGCCGTGGCCGACTTCGCGGCGGCCCGGCGCGCCGAAGCGGCCCACTTCGCCGACCGAGTAGGGCGGGAAGTTGTAGTGCAGCATGAACGACGAGTACGACAGGCCTTCGAGGCCGTCGATCATCTGCTCGGCGTCCTTGGTGCCCAACGTGGTGGTGCAGATCGCCTGCGTTTCACCGCGGGTGAACAGCGCCGAACCGTGGGTGCGCGGCAGGAAGCCGACCATCGCCTCGATCGGGCGGACCTGCTCCAGCGTGCGGCCGTCGATACGCTTGCCGTCCTTGAGGATGGCGGTGCGAACGATTTCCGCTTCCAGCTTCTTCATGGTCTTGATGGCGACCATCTGCGTCTGCGGGGTCTCGTCGCCGAAGGCTTCCTTGGCCTTGGCGCGCGCGACGTTCAGCGCGGCCGAGCGGGCCGACTTGTCGGTCAGCTTGTAGGCAGCGGCAACGTCCTTGCCGACGGCCTTCTTGAGCTTCGCCTTGATGTCGGCGGTGTTGTCCGACAGGTCGATTTCCCAGGGATCCTTGGCGGCCTGCTCGGCGAGGTCGATGATGAGGTTCACGACCTTCTTGCACTCGTCATGCGCGAACACGACGGCGCCCAGCATCTCTTCCTCGGTCAGCTCCTTGGCTTCCGATTCGACCATCATCACGGCATCGCCGGTAGCGGCGACGACGAGGTCGAGACGGCCGTTTTCCAGAGCTGCCGACTGCTTCGGGTTCAGCGTGTACTCGCCGTCGACGAAGCCGACGCGCGCAGCGCCGATCGGGCCCATGAAAGGCACACCCGAGATGGTCAGCGCAGCCGAAGCGGCGATCATCGCGACGATGTCGGCCTCGGTCTCGCCATCAAAGCTCAGCACCTGAGCGATGACGTTGATCTCGTTGTAGAAACCTTCGGGGAACAGCGGGCGGACCGGACGGTCGATCAGGCGGCTGGTCAGCGTTTCTTTTTCGGTCGCACCGCGCTCGCGCTTGAAGAAGCCGCCGGGGATGCGGCCTGCCGAGGAGAACTTTTCCTGGTAGTGCACGGTCAGCGGGAAGAAGTCCTGGCCTTCCTTCACCGACTTGGCGGCCGTAACGGCGCACAGCACAACGGTTTCGCCGTAAGTGGCGAGGACGGCACCGTCCGCCTGGCGGGCGATGCGGCCGGTTTCGAGAGTGAGCGTCTTGCCGCCCCACTCCATCGATACGGTCTTGACGTCGAACATGAGAATTTCCTTTTCCCACAGGCCCTATTGCCCGCGGGGATCGCTTGCCGGGGATACCGTCCCGGTCCGGTCGGAAGCCTTGTGGCCTCCCGGTCCCCCGCCGGATTGCGGGGATACCCTTGATAAACTTTTCAGGCCCGGCGCGATCCTCTGGCGGATTACGCGGGGCCCACATGCAAGAAGCGGCCCGCTAGGGGCCGCCTCCGCTCAGGTTTACTTGCGCAGACCCAGCTTCTGGATGAGGGCGTTGTAGCGCGCCACGTCCTTCTTCTTGAGGTAGTCAAGCAGCGAGCGGCGCTTGTTGACCATAGCCAGCAGACCGCGACGCGAGTGGTTATCCTTGTGGTGCGACTTGAAGTGCTCGGTCAGGTTGACGATACGCTCGGTGAGGATCGCGACCTGAACTTCCGGGCTGCCCGTGTCGCCAGCGACGCGTGCGTTGTCCGTGATGATTTCCGACTTCTTCTCGGCGGTAACCGACATAATACTACTCCGCGACATCCGTGAGATTGAAGCCGCGAACGACGCGGGCGTCTCCGCCCGTAAGTTCCACCAGAGCAAGGGGGACATGCCCCATACGCGCCCAGTGCAACCCATCTTCGCAAGCCATTCCGGTCAGAACGCGGCCCTGTCGGACCGCCCTTGCCTGCTCCGGATCGAGGTCGATGGCCGGGATGTCGTCCAGCCCCGCCTCCAGCGGCAAGAGTACCTGTTCAAGGGGCGCGCCTTGGCCGATTTCGTTGAGTTTGTCCAGCGAAATCGCCTGTGACAGGTCGAACGGCCCCGCCTTCACGCGGCGCAGCATGGTGACATGACCGACGCTGCCGACCGCCCGCGCGATGTCGCGCGCCAGACTGCGGATATAGGTGCCCTTGGACACTTCCGCCAGCAGGGTCGCGCCGTTTTCGTCATCGAAATCGAGCAATTCCAGCGCGTGGATGGTCACGTCGCGCGACTTCATCTCCACCTCGACACCCGCGCGGGCAAGATCGTAGGCCCGCTCGCCATCGATCTTGAGCGCGGAATAGACCGGCGGCACCTGCGAAATCGGGCCGGTGAACTGCGCCAGCACCCCCTTGATCTCGGCGCGGGTGGGCCGCACCTCGCTGGTCGCCACCACCTCGCCCTCAAGATCGAGCGTCGCGGTTTCGGTGCCGAAGCGCACGGTGAAGTGATAGGCCTTGTCCGAATCGAGCATCCGCCCGGTCAGCTTGGTCGCCTCGCCCAGCGCAATCGGCAGCACCCCGGTCGCCAGCGGATCGAGTGTGCCGCCGTGGCCGACCTTGACCTTACCGAAGCCGCCGCTGCGCAAGTTGCGCTTCACCGCCGCCACGCCCTGCGTCGAGCCGAGTTCGAGCGGCTTGTCGAGAATGATCCAGCCGTGCGGCATCACGCAGCGCCCCCTTCGGCTGGCCACGCCAGCGCGCGGGCGTGATCCGCCACCGCGCGCGGCCACAGCATCGAGAGCGCGTCGAAATTCTCGCGATCACCTGCATAGAGCGCGCGCATCGCTTCCTCGTAGCCGGGGCGGTCGCCCGCCATCACCGTCAGGAAGCGACAGGCGGCATCGCGGCACTCGGCGGGCGAGCGGCCTTCGCGCCGCGCCGCCTCGACCAGCTTACGCAGCGTCACCGAGGCCCCGCCCGGCTGCGCCGCCAGCCATTCCCAGTGGCGCGGCAGCAGTGTGACCTCGCGCGCCTCGACGCCCAGCGCCGGACGACCGCGCGGCCGCGTGACCGGCGCCGGATCGAAATCGAGATCGACCTGCCGCCCGCTCTCGTCATCGAACGCCAACAGATCGCTGCTGCGCGCCAGTTTGAGCTTGCGCACGGAGTCGACGAACGAACGCGGATCGCCCCGCGCGATGACCTCGTCCTTGTAGAATACGGTGACAGACATGGTGAACCTCCGGGGAGGCCCTATATTGATCCGGGTTATTGAAGTCAATTCACCCGGATTAAATTAATCAGGCGCCCGCGATATCGTGGGCAAGGCCAAAGAGCACGCCTTGCGACCACAGCACCGGCGGGGCCACCACCCGGTCGACGATTCCCAGATGCGGGAAGGCCATCGGCAGCGCCACCAGCAGGATCAGCAAGAGCGGCAGGCTGTAGCGCCGCAACCGGCGATAAGGCTTCGCCAGCGAGGCGGGCAGCACGCCCTCGACGATGTGCGAGCCATCGAACGGCGGGATCGGCAACAGGTTGAACAGCGCAAGGAAGATGTTCAGGCGGACGAAGTTGAACAGGTTCATCACCCAGAACGTCAGCAGCAGACCTCCCTGCGCGCCAGCGGCAAATCGCACCGTCAGCCCCAGCAGGATCGTGCCGACCAACGCCAGCACCACGTTGGTCAGCGGCCCGGCAGCGGCCACCACCATCATGCCAAGACGCGGATTGCGCAGCCGCCACTTGTCCACCGGCACCGGCTTGGCCCAGCCGAACACCGGCGCGCCGGTCAGCGCGAGCATCCCCGGCAGGATCACCGTGCCGAAGGGATCGACATGGCGAAACGGGTTGAGGCTGAGGCGGCGCATCTCCTTCGCGGTCGGATCGCCAAGCGCCAGCGCGGTCCAGCCGTGGGCCACCTCGTGAAAAACGATGGCAAGGATAAGCGGAAGGATGAGCGCTGCGGCCTGCAGCCAGGTGTCGGTCATGGCGCTCATCTAGGCGCGAGCGGGCGCTCCGGCAAGACCGGCGCCCCTCTATGCTCAGCTCGCCATTTCCTCCACGAAATGGCGCTTCTAGTTCGCCATTTCCTCCACGAAATGGCGGCGACACAGCGCGACGTAGCGCTCGTTGCCGCCGATCTCGGTCTGCGCGCCCTCGCGCACGGCATGGCCCGCCGCATCGACGCGCATGTTCATCGTCGCCTTGCGCCCGCAGTGGCAGACCGCCTTCAGCTCGACGAGCGCATCTGCGATCCCCAGCAGGACCGCAGCGCCGGGAAACAGCTGCCCCCGAAAATCGGTGCGCAGGCCATAGCACAGCACCGGAATGTCGGCGGCATCGGCGATCCGGGCGCATTGCCAGACTTGCGCTTCGGTCAGGAACTGCGCTTCGTCCACCATCAGGCAGGCGATCGGACGCTGGCGCACGGCGGCGGCGACTTCGGCCCACAGGTCCGTCTCGGACTGGAAGGCATTGGCCGCGCTCTCAAGCCCGATCCGGCTGGCAATGCGCCCGTGCCCTGCCCGATTGTCGAGCCCGGCGGTCCACAACATGGTCTCCATCCCCCGCTCGCGGTAGTTGAAGTCCGCCTGCAGCAGGGTCGAGGATTTGCCCGCGTTCATGCTGGCATAGTAGAAATAGAGCTTGGCCATTGCGCGCGGTGGATAACACCCCTCTTATCGCGCTGCATCGGGGGTTTGCGACTTTCTCCCCGACGAAATGCAGCTTAGCCTGCATTCACGATACCGACCACGCCGGACAGGCCGGATGCGTCCGCTATCGGGGAGCAGGCGTTGAGACGGATCTGGGCGACGATAGCCACTTTCGCGCTGACCGGCGGGGCCACCGTCTGGGTCGTGCTGGCCCCGTTCGCCCATCCCGGCTCGCCCGCGCCGGTTCGCTGGCTCGACGATCTGGCGGCGCACATCACCGACAGGCTGGGCCAGGGCAATGCCGTGCTCGCCGCGCTGACGCTGACGATCGTGCTGACCGCACTGGTCGCGCTCACCGGCTCGCGCCGCCTGCGCCACGAAGCCCTGCCCCCGCCCGAGGCCTTTGCCGACGCATTTCACGACATGGCGGCAGAGGAAGAGCCCCCCGCCCCGGAGCCCGATCTCCCGCCGCCGCCCGCGCCGGTCCTGCTGGTCCGCCGCCCGCGCGACCGGGGCCATGATTGGCTGGCCGAGACCAGCTGGCTCGGCGGACTGCCCCGCCTCGGCCCCGCCTCATGGCCGCGCGGCAGCGACGGGCGCCCGCTGCCCTTCGTCGCGCAGATCGACCTTGCCGAACTGGCACAGATCCGCCCCGAGGTGCCCGAGGGAACCGGGCTTCCTTCGCGCGGCTGGCTGGCGTTCTTCCTTGGCAGCGGCGCCGTCGTGGCCGTGCCGCCGGGCGAGCACGACTTCACCGCGCCGCCGCCCGGCCTGCCGCCTGCCTTCGACGAGGGCGGCTTTCCGCTTCCCGCGCGCGCCTCTGTGCTCAGCCGCCCGGTATTCCCGTTCTGGCCGGTCGAGCATATCGCGCTGGACCTCACCGGCGGTGACCGCGAAGGCGCGCTCGCCGCTTTCCTCACCGAACGTTTCGGCCATTATCCGCGCGCCACCTTCCGCGCGGTCGAGGATGCGCCCGTGCCCGAAGATGGGGAGGGAAACGGGGACGGCGAAACTCCGCCGCCCTCCGAACCCGAGGCGCCACCGCCGCTGTGGTGGCACGCCGTGCGCAATCTGGCGCGCCGGATCGAGATCGCCGCCGCGCTGGCCCCGCGCCAGCTTGGCCAGCGCGAGGTCCGGCTCACCGCCGCGCTCGACACGCTCGATGCCATGCACCGCGAACATCGCGGAACGCTGGAGATCGATCAGGCCGAAGACGTCGCCGCCGCCGCCCGCGCCGATCTCGACCGCTTCACCGAGCAGGTCGACAGCCTGCCGCACATGGCTGCCGCCCTCGCCGATCTCGTATCGGGGCGCGACGACTGGGAGCAACTGACGCCCGATGAAGTCGCGCTGATCGAGGAAATCCTCGCCGAACTGCACGGCCACTACGGCGATACCGTCTCGACGCAGATCCCGGCGGGCATCGCCCAGCTTTCCACGCTCAGCCAGCGCGCCATGGTCAGCGGCGACGACACCGCGCTCGAAGCGCTGCCCGACGACACCCTCGCCCGGATCAACACCGAGCACGCGCTGGCGAACCTGCACCAGCACCGCATCTTCGCACTCGACGAGGACGGCAGACGCGACGTGCTGCTCCTCCAGCTGGGCTACGACGATCTGATGGAATGGCGCTGGAGCGAAATGGGCGCCTGGCGCTTCCGCATCTCCACCGACGCCCTGCGCGCGGAGCGCTGGGACAAGGCAACGCTGGTGTTCGAGACGGCGTGAGGGCAGGCGGCGGTGCAGGCCGCGCATTCAGCCCCCGCGATAACACTAAGGAAACGTCCTCAAGCATGGTGCCGCGCGGCCTTCGACAGGCTCAGGCTGAGCGGGCTTTGGGAACATCCCTCAACCCTCGCGCCTCAATCCTCGTCGAGGTCGCGCTTTACGCGGGGGTCGGAGAGCAGCGCATCGATGCGGCTGGCCTCGTCGAAGGTCTCGTCGGCGTGGAAGCGGATCTTGGCGGCGAAGCGCAGCTTGAGACGCTGGGCGACCTCGCGCTGGAAGAACGCGGTGTTGGTGCGCAACGCCTTGAGCACCGCCTCCTCGTCCTCGCCCAGCAGCGGCTTTACGTAGACGTTGGCCTGCCGCAGGTCCGGCGTCATGCGCACTTCCGTGACCGAGACGGTATGGCCCGAAAGCGTCGCATCGTGGACCTGCTGGCGCGTAAGGATCTCGGACAGCACGTGGCGCACCTGCTCGCCCACCTTCAGGAGGCGGACCGACTGCTGTTCGGGGGTGACTTGCTGGCGTGCCATTTCTCTTAATCCATCACGTAATTTTGCGACAATTTGCAACAATTGAATACGGCACCGTTCAGGTAGCGCTTCGTTAGAGTTCCATATGCTGGCCCCGCCATAGCAAAGCCGCCGTCGCAAGACGAGGCCTCGCTATCACGGCCAGATTTGAAAAGGCCAGATTCAAAAAGGAGAGTGCGACATATGAAGACAATCACCACCGCCCTCGTCGCTGCTGCGATGACCCTGCCCGCCCTGACCGCCGCCGTGCCTGCCATGGCCGCGCCCGGCCATGGTCATTCGCAGATGGACCACTGGAAGAAGGGCGAGAAGTTCGACCGCGGTCACGCCTCGCACTACCAGGTCGTCGACTATCGCCAGCATCGCGGCATGAAGGCCCCGCCGCGCGGCTATCACTACGTCCGTTCGGGCAACGACATTCTGCTCGTGGGCATCACCAGCGGGATCGTCGCCTCGGTCCTGGCCGGGCAGTTCCGTTGAACGCCTGACCTGATCTGAGTGCGACCGGGGCGGCCCCTTTTCATGGTTTGGGGGGCCGCCCCGTCCTTATGTAAGGGGGCAGAACGCCCCGCCCGCATCGAACCTTATCCCATCTTCGCCAGAATACGCGCCAGCGAGCGCACATTGCGCGCAGTACCCGGAAACGCGAGCCGCCGCTCGATGAAGCCCGCCGTCAACCGGCTGCGCCCCGCCCCCTCGACATAATCGATATAGAGGCTGCGCTCACCCGCCGCGAACTTCTCCGGCCCGCGCCCCTGATAGGCCGCGAACAGCGCATCGAACGCCTCGGGCGTCGGCTGCCCGCCCAGAAAATGCGTGTGGACGTTGGCATCCTCGCCGATCCCGGTGAAGGGATTGTCCTCGATCGCCCGGCGCAGTTCCTCGCGCGTGCGGATGGCGACGAAGCTGTCGATATCGAAGCGTTCACGCATCACATAGGCGAACATCTCCTCCAGCCCCTCGGTCGGCCGCTCGTCGTAGTCGAACAGCACGTTGCCGCTGGCGATCACCGTCTCGACGTTCTCGATATCCTCGCGCGCCAGCGCATGGCGCAGATCGGACATGGTGATGCGGTTGCCGGAGCCGACATTGAGCGAACCGAACAGGGCAAGGTATCGGGGCATCGGGAAAGGTCTCTCGCGTCAGGGCCAAAAGGATCGGGCCCAAAAAGGGATGGCGCACCGGGTATCCAACAAAGCAACGGGGGCGGCAACCCATGGTCGCCGCCCCCGCTCTATTCCGTCGCCCGGCCTTAAGACCGGGCGGGCCGTTATCGTCAGCCGATCGTGCGTTCGCGATGGTTGACCTCGAAGACTTCGAGGTGATCGCCTGCACGGATGTCGTTGGTGTCGGCCAGAACCACACCGCACTCCAGACCCGCGCGCACTTCGTCCACGTCGTCCTTGAAGCGGCGCAGCGAGGCGATCTTCGTGGCCGAAACGATGACGTCGTTGCGGGTAAGACGGGCGTAGAGACCCTTGCGGATGACGCCTTCGACGACCAGCAGACCGGCAGCCTTGTCCTTCTTGCCCGCCGGGAAGACCTGCTTGACCTCGGCGCGACCGACCACGTTCTCGACGCGCTCGGGGCCCCAGATACCGGCCATCTGCTTGGCGACCACTTCGGTCAGCTCGTAGATGACGTCGTAGTACAGCATTTCGGTCTTGGTCTTGGCAATCTGCTCGCGCGCCTTGGCGTTCGGACGAACGTTGAAGCCCACGATCGGCGCGCCCGAGGCAGAAGCCAGAGCCACGTCGGTTTCGGTGATAGCCCCGACGCCCGAGTGCAGGATACGCACCTTGATCTCGTCGTTCGACAGGGCATGGAGCGCCGAGTTGATCGCTTCGACCGAACCCTGCACGTCCGCCTTGATGACCACCGGGTACTCGATGACGCTCTGCTTGGCGGCCAGCGCCGAGAACATCGTGTCGAGGCTGGCGGGCGCCATGGCGGTGCGCTTGGCAGTCGCCTGCTCCTGACGGTAGGCCGAAACCTCACGCGCACGCTGCTCGTTCTCGACCACGCTCATCAGGTCGCCGGCCATCGGCACGCCGCCGATACCCAGAACCTCTACCGGCATCGAAGGCGGCGCGGTCTTCACCTGGCGGCCCTTGTCGTCGAGCATCGCGCGAACGCGGCCGCTCTCGGACCCCACCACCAGCACGTCGCCGACCTTCAGGGTGCCGCGGTTGACCAGCACGGTCGCCAGCGGGCCCTTGCCCTTGTCGAGCTTGGCCTCGATCACGGTGGCTTCCGCCATGCGATCGGGGTTGGCGCGCAGTTCCATCAGCTCTGCCTGGAGCAGGATCTTCTCGATCAGCTCGTCGAGGCCCTGGCCGGTCTTGGCCGAAAGCTCGACGTCCTGCACGTCGCCCGACATCGCCTCGACGACGATCTCGTGCTCCAGCAGGCGCTCGCGCACCTTCTGCGGGTTGGCCTCGTGCTTGTCGATCTTGTTGATCGCCACGATCATCGGCACGCCTGCGGCCTTGGTGTGATTGATGGCCTCGATCGTCTGCGGCATGATGCCGTCGTCCGCCGCGACCACCAGGATCACGATATCGGTGACGTTCGCACCGCGCATGCGCATCTGCGTGAAGGCAGCGTGACCCGGCGTATCGAGGAAGGTGACGAGATCGCCGCTCTTCGTCTTGATCTGGTAGGCGCCCATGTGCTGGGTGATGCCGCCGGCCTCGCCCTTCACCACGTCGGTGCCGCGCAGGGCATCGAGAAGCGAGGTCTTGCCGTGATCGACGTGGCCCATGATCGCGACGACCGGAGGACGCGGCTTCAGCGTCTCTTCGGCATCGACGTCCACGGTGTGATCGAGATCGATGTCGCTCTCGGACACGCGCTGGATGTTGTGGCCGAATTCGGTCACGAGCAGTTCTGCGGTATCCTGGTCGATGGTCTGGTTGACCGTGACCATCATGCCCATCTTGAACATCGCCTTCACGAGGTCGGCGCCCTTCTCGGCCATGCGGTTGGCGAGTTCCTGCACGGTAATCGCCTCGGGGACGATCACGTCGCGGACCTGCTTCTCGCGCGGCTGATTACGGCCGCCGAAGTGCGAGCGCCGCTCCTTCTCGCGCGCACGCTTCAGAGCGGCGAGCGAACGGGCGCGGGCGCCCTCGTCGTCGTTCAGCGCACGCGTGACGGTCAGCTTGCCCGACTGGCGACGATCGCCGCCCTTGCGCTCCGCCGAAGCGCCGCGCGGTGCAGGCGCACCCTTCTTGGCAGCGGGTGCCGAAGAGGCGGTCTTGGGGGCACCACCGGTGTTGCCGGTGTTCGACGCGTTGCCACCAGCGGCAGGCGCGGCAGGCTTGCGCACGACCGGCTCAGGACGCTGGACAGGCGTGAAGCGACGCGGCGCGGGCGCAGGTGCGTTCTCCTCGACGGCAGGCGCCGCTTCGGCTGCCTTGGCGACAGGTGCGGCCACAGGCGCAGGCGTATCCACCGGCGCTGCGGCAGGCGCCTCGACAGCAACCGGCGCAGCGGGCGCAGGCTCAGCTGCGGCGGGAGCCTCAGCCTGACGCGCGGCCTCGGCCTGCGCCTTGGCAGCAGCGGCCGCAGCCTCTTCCTGCTCGCGGCGGTTATCCTCGGCGCGGCGCTTCTCGTCCTCGAGCGCACGGGTGCGCGCTTCCTGCTCGCGGCGGGTTGCCTCCTCGAGCATGGCAAGGCGGGCTTCCTCGGCCTCGCGCAGCAGACGGGTCTGCATTTCCTGACGCGTCTCGCCGGGGCGGATCATCGGACGTGCGGGCGCGGCAGGGGCCGCCGGACGCGGTGCCGGGGCAGCAGGCTTGGCCGCTGCCGGAGCAGCCGCCGGGGCCGGAGCCGGTGCAGCGGGGGCTGCCGGGGCCTGCGGGGCCGGTGCAGTGGCTTCCACGCCGCCCTCGCCGGGCTTGCCCAGCACCTTGCGGCGCTTCACCTCGACCACCACCTTGTTGGTGCGGCCATGGCTGAAAGTCTGCTTGACCTCACCCGCTTCCACCGAGCGCTTCAGCCCAAGCGGCTTGCGGCCCAGGGTCGGTTTGTTGTCGGTCTCGCTCATATCTGTCGTCGTGCCCTTCAATCTCAATTCATGTACCCGAAAACGACCGGGTAACGTCGCGGGCGCGCCTTCAGCGAAGACCTGCCCTCGTGTTCGTTCAGTTCAGTACCGTGCCCGCGCTATGAGGCGGGCTCGTGCGCAGCCGGTGGCTCCGCGATCTGCCCCTGGTAATTCAGGAGACGCTCCAGCAAGGAGGCGACCCGTTGGGCCGCGCCAGACTCACCAAGCGCCAGGTGAACGACATTCTCGCGGCCCAATGCCACAGAGAGCGTCGTGCGGTCCAGTGGCAAGCGCACACCTTTCAGACCCGAACCCTCTTCCTCGCGCCCCACGCGCCAGGCCTGATCGAGCTTCCTCGATCCGTCCTCGCGCGCATCGGCAGCGTGGGCGAGCCATTCGACCCGGCCCTCGCGGGCGTTCTGGGCGATACGGTCGGAGCCGAGCAGCAGCCGGCCGGACTTCATCTCCAGCCCGAGGCGGTCGGTCAGGGCTCGGGACAGCGCCGCCGTGATGCGTTCGGGCAGGTCTTCGGGGATCGTCAGCGGCGCACCCTTGTAGGCACGCGCCAGCGCTCCCTTTAACTTGCCCTTGGCAACGGCAATTTCAAGGGCCTCACGCGAAACGCCGATCCATGCGCCGCGCCCGGGGGCACGCGCATGGACGTCGGGAAGGACCAGGCCTTCCGGCGAAATGGCGAGGCGCACGAGGTCATCGCGCGCACCCTTGCGGCCGGAGAGGATGCAGGTCCGCTCCGCGCCGGGGCCATCGATGTCGGAGCTTACGCGCTCATTGTGAGGATCCCGCATCGGCGGCCTCCTCGGATTCAGCCGTTTCGACGGCTTCCAGCGCTTCCGCAGCTTCCGGCTCGTCGTCGAACCAGTGCGCGCGGGCGGCCATGATGATCTCGTTGCCCTGCTCTTCGGTCAGGCCGTATTCGCCGAGCACACCGCCCTTGTCCTCGTCGCGCGAGCGGCGATTGACAGTGCCGTCGCGACGACGCTGCTCGGTGCGCTTCTTGGCGATGAGTTCGTCGGTGGCGAGATCGGCGAGGTCGTCGAGCGTCTTGATACCGGCCTTGCCGAGCACCACCAGCATCGCTTCGGTGAGGTGCGGCAGCTCAGCCAGACCATCCTCGACGCCCAGCGCGCGGCGAGCCTCGCGCGAGGCTTCCTCGCGGCGCTCCAGCGCTTCGAGTGCGCGGTTCTGCAGCTCTTCGGCCAGTTCCTCGTCGAAGCCCTCGATCTGCGCCAGTTCGGCGATGTCGATGTAGCCGACTTCCTCCAGTTCGGTGAAGCCTTCGGCCACCAGCAGCTGCGAAAGCGTCTCGTCAACGTCCAGCTCTTCCTCGAACATCTTCGAACGCTCGACGAATTCCTTCTGGCGCTTCTCCGACGATTCGGCATCGGTCATGATGTCGATCTGCGAGCCGGTGAGCTGCGAGGCGAGGCGCACGTTCTGGCCGCGACGGCCGATCGCCAGCGACAGCTGATCGTCGGGAACCACCACCTCGATGCGGCTCTCTTCCTCGTCGATGACGACGCGGCTGACCGTGGCGGGCTGGAGCGCGTTGACCACGAACGTCGCGGTGTCCTCGCTCCAGGGGATGATGTCGATCTTCTCGCCCTGCATTTCCTGCACGACGGCCTGCACGCGGCTGCCCTTCATGCCGACGCAGGCGCCGACCGGATCGATCGAGTGATCGTGGCTGATGACGCCGATCTTGGCGCGCGAGCCCGGATCGCGGGCAGCGGCCTTGATCTCGATCACGCCATCGTAGATTTCGGGAACTTCCTGCGCGAAGAGCTTCTTCATGAAGTCCGGGTGCGAGCGCGAGAGGAAGATCTGCGGGCCGCGGTTCTGGCGCTCGACGCGCAGCACCAGCGCACGCACGCGCTCACCCACACGGGCAGCTTCGCGCGGGATCTGCTGATCGCGGCGGATCACGCCCTCGGCGCGACCGAGGTTGACGATCACGTGGCCGAACTCGACCGACTTGATCACGCCGGTGATGATCTCGCCCGCGCGGTCCTTGAACTCTTCGTACTGACGGTCACGCTCGGCATCGCGGACCTTCTGGAAGATCACCTGCTTGGCCGACTGCGCATCGATACGACCCAGATCCACCGGGGGCAGCGGGTCGACGATGAAGTCGCCCAGCGCCGCGTCCTTCTGGAGCTTCTGGGCCTGCGCCAGATCGACCTGCTTGAAGTAGTCGTCGACATGCTCGACCACTTCGACGACGCGCCACAGGCGCAGGTCGCCGGTGCGCGGGTCGAGCTTGGCGCGGATGTCGTTCTCGGCACCGTAGCGGTTGCGGGCCGACTTCTGGATCGCTTCTTCCATCGCCTCGATGACGATGGACTTGTCGATCATCTTCTCCGAGGCAACGGAGTTGGCGATCGCGAGCAGCTCGGCGCGGTTGGCGGAAATCGCACTGGCCATGGCTTAGTCTTCCTGTTCCTCGAAAGTGTCGTCATCGATGACGACTTCCTCGTCCGCGCCAGAGGCGTCGAGCGGGCGGGTTGCAGCGATCAGCCGGTCGGTCAGGACCAGCCTTGCGGAATTGACGTGGGCGAGCGGGAAGCTGACGCGGCCGGACTTGCGATCCTCCAGCGTCACCACTTCGGCACCGGCATCGCCCTCGATGCCGACCAGATCGCCGTGGAGCCCCTTGCGGTTGCCTTCCACGGGTTCGGACAGGTTGATCTTGGCCTCGTGCCCGGCCCAGTTCGCGTAATCCTTCACGCGGGTGAGCGGACGGTCGATGCCCGGCGAGCTGACTTCGAGGCGATAGGCCTCTTCGATCAGATCCTCGCCCGCTTCTTCCAGCGCGTCCATGCGATCGGAAATGCGGTGCGAGAGCGTCACGCAGTCTTCCAGCACGAGCTGCCCGGTCTCGGGACGCTCGGCCATGATCTGCAGCGCGATCTCGTCGTCGCCGACTTCGCTCTTGCCGAAGATGCGCACGCGCACGAGATCGAGGCCCAGAGCGGTAACTTCGGGTTCGATCACTTCAACAAGGCGGGCAATATCGGTCAATCGGTATTCCGTTCGTATGTCTTGTCGGCGCATCGCGCCGGATATGTCGGACCGTGCTCGGCAACGCGGTTTCGCGCCGGCCCCTACCGGCGCCAGCCCGTTCGTTGTGTCACCAATTACGGGATGACAAGGCGGATAGGCCCGATTCCGAAAAATTGCAAGGGCGTTGCAACACGCCAAACAGAAGCGCGATCACCCGCCCCGCTGCAGCCCATGCTTCTTCAGGCAATGACGCAGCTGATCGTAAGTGAGGCCCAGCGTTTCGGCGGCCTTGCGCTGGTTCCAGCGCAGGCGCTCCAGCGCGGCAAGGACAAGGCTGCGCTCGTGCGCCTCGACCGCCTCGCGCAAGTTTGCAGGCGATGATGCCGGCGGCGAAGAAGCCGACGCGACCGGGGCAGCGATAGCAACGACACCTCCGGGCACTTCGACCGGAGCCTCTGCATACTTCGCCGCCCAGGGACTGGCGAACGGGTCGAACACAACCTCGCCGATGGGCAATTCCTCGTCACCCCAGCGATAGACCGCGCGCTCCACCACATTGCGCAATTCGCGCACGTTGCCCGGCCATGGATAGGCCTCCAGCGCCGCCATCGCCCCGTCCGCAAAGCCCGGCCAGCGCTCCCAGCCCAGTTCGCTCGCCATCCGGCGACCGTAATAGTCGGCAAGCTGCCCGACATCGCCTTCGCGGGCACGCAGCGGCGGCAGAGTAATGACCTCGAAACTCAGGCGGTCGAGCAGGTCGGCGCGGAACGCACCCTCCTCCGCCATGCGCGGCAGGTCGGCATTGGTCGCCGCGACGATGCGGACATCGACCTGCACCGGACGCGAGGCACCGATGCGCACCACTTCGCCATATTCGATCGCGCGCAACAGCCGCTCCTGCGCCGCCATCGAGAGATTGCCCAGTTCATCGAGGAACAGCGTGCCGCGATCGGCCTCCTCGAAGCGCCCGGCCCGCGCCTTGACCGCGCCGGTAAAGGCGCCCGCCTCGTGCCCGAACAGCTCCGCCTCGATCAGCGTTTCGGGCAACGCCGCGCAGTTGAGCGTCACCAGCGGCTCGTCCCAGCGCGAGGACAGGCGATGGAGGCGCTGGGCAATCAGCTCCTTGCCGGTGCCGCGCTCCCCGATGACCAGCACCGGCCGCCCGACCGGCGCAGCGCGACTGGCCCGCTCCACCGCATCGAGAAAGGCCGAGGACTGGCCGATGAACTGAACGTCGCGCTCCATACCCATAAATTGGCATATTTCACCGATAATTGGCAATCTGTGATTTTTGATCCGCATGTTTCCAGTGCGATAGCCACGCGAATGTGCGCTTTTGTCCATTTGGCACGGGGCTTGCTGTACAATGAACAATCGCTCGGCAGACCCGCCGGGCCGCAACAGGGACCAACCGTCATGCATCCGTTCGAGACCAGTCACCCCGTGGACCGGTGGACAGACCGCGCACCGCTTCCGGTGCGGGACGCCGATGCCGGTGCCAATGCCGATGTCCGCTCGCGTGCCCAGATCGCCCTGTTCGTCGGCCTGCTGGTGCTCGCCGTGTTCAACGTGCTGGCCATGGCCGGACAGATCGGCGCCGCCGATGCGATTGCCGCCCCCGCATCGGCCACCACGCTTTCCAGCGTCCATGCCTGCGGAGCACCGCTTGCATGAGCCGCCTCGACGCCGAGATCGAACGCGCCTCGAACGCGCGTTCCTCTAACTCTGGCCCCTCTAACTCTGGCCCCTCTAACCCCCGCACCGTCACGCTCTACCCGCTTGAAGCGGACTCGGCGGACGAGACGACATTCCGCCACACCTCCTTCGGCAAAACCCGCATCACAGGAACCACCGCCATGGGCATCTTCAGCCGCACCCGCGACATCATCGCCGCCAATTTCAACGACCTGCTCGACAAGGCCGAAGACCCGGCGAAGATGATCCGCCTGATCATTCTGGAGATGGAAGAGACGCTGGTCGAAGTACGCACCTCGTCTGCGCGCACCATCGCCGACCAGAAGGAACTGCGCCGCCACCTGATCAAGCTGGACAAGCTCCAGGCGGACTGGTCCGAGAAGGCGCAACTGGCGCTTTCCAAGGATCGCGAGGATCTGGCCCGCGCCGCGCTGATGGAAAAGAAGAAGGCCGCCGACATGGCCGAGCAGCTGACCGGCGAAGTCGCGGTGCTCGACGATGCGCTGCTCGCCTACGAGCAGGACATCGAAAAGCTGCAGAACCGCCTGCGCGAAGCCCGCAGCCGCCAGAGCGCCATCGCCGCGCGGTTGCAGAGCGCCGAGAATCGCGTCAAACTGCGCACGCTGCTGGCCAGCGAGCGGGTGGACGAGGCTTTGGCGCGCTTCGACCAGCTCGAACGCCGCGTGGACTATGCCGAAGGCCGTGCCGAAGCGCTCTCGCTCGGCGATGACCGCCGCCAGCCCACGCTCGCCGACGAGATCGCCGCGCTGGCCGACGGCGATGCGATCGAGGACGAACTCGCGGCGATGAAGCGCGCGATGACCGACAAGCCGGCGTAAAACCGAAAACACGGTCGAGCGCCGCACGTACACAAGACGCATTTCGGCCGCGGCAGGGCAGTGCCCGGCGGCCTCTGGGGAAGGACAACGGAACGATGTCACGCGGACAGTTCTATCTCGACAAATCGAACGCCAAGATCTGGGGCGTATGCGCCGGGGTCGCCGATTACACCGGCATCGACGCGCTGTGGATTCGCCTCGCCGCCGTGCTGGTGACGCTGATGGGCTCGGGCGTGCCGGTCCTCGTCTACATCGCGGTCGCCTGGCTGGCCGATTCGCGCCCGATGGGGCTCTATGACGAGGCCGACGAAGCGCGCCTGCTGCGCCGGATGGAGCGCCGCCGCGCCCGCGGTATCCGCTCGCCCCACGCCCCGCGCAGTGCCTTCCACGACATCGCGCTGGACCGCGCCTCTCGCTCCGGCACCACCGCGCGCGGCGAGAAGATCGCAGGCGATCTCGACGATTTCGACCGCCGCGTGCGCGATCTGGAAGCGCATTATTCGACCAGCAGCAGTTCGCGCCTCGCCGCCGAGATCGACAGCCTGCGCTGAGACCTTCTGAAGGAACACCCATCATGTTCGATCCCGACCTGCTCGTCCCGATCTTCGCGCTCTCCATCCCGATCGTCGCGATCTGGACGCGCCACCAGCGCCGCATGGCCGAAATCCAGGCGAACACCACGGCCGAGAAGGCCGCGCTCTACGCCACCAGCAATGCCCAGCTCGAAGAGCGCGTGCGCATTCTGGAGCGCATCATCACCGACAACGGCTATGACACCGCACTCCAGATCGAGGCGCTGCGCGACAAGCGCGAGGTGGAGACCGCGCGCGATCCTGCAGCCGGTCAGAAAATCAACTGAGGCCATACTTCCGGGCACGCAACAGGGACACCTCTCGTGGACAACCTCTGGATACTGATACCGCTGGCCCCCTTCCTTCTGGGCGGCTTCTTCATCTGGACCCGGCAGCAGACCCATCTCGCCGAACTGCACATCCAGTCCGCCGCCGATCTCGCCGCCGACAAGGCAGCAGATCGGGCCGCGCGCCACGCCACCACCGTCGCCGAACTGGAAGAGCGCATGCGCGTGCTGGAGCGCATCATCACCGATGGCAGCTATGACACCGCGCTCCAGATCGAGGCGCTGCGCGACCGTCGCGAGGTGGAGGCCGAGCGGACCGCCCCGCCCGTGCCCGAGGATACCCGCCAGTGAGCCCCGGCGATTTCATGGGCTTCTGCGCCTTCCTGATCGCGACGATCATCATCTTCGCGATCCTGGCGGGCGCCTACAAGCGCCGCCTCGCCTTCATGGAGCGCAAGCTGGAGATCACCGCCGGTGCCTCGACAAAGCTGGCGGCGGAAAAGGCCGCGCAGTATGCCGCGCACAATGCACAGCTGGAGAACCGCGTCCGCGTGCTGGAACGTATCCTGACCGACGGCGGCAGCGCGCTGGGCCTTGCCCACCAGATCGAGGCGCTTCGGGACACCTCATCCCACGACACGACGGCGCTTGACGCCCGCCTTCCCTCTGCCGACATTGGACATGAGATCAGCGGCCAAGAGATCAGGAAAGTGACCACGCAATGAGTTTCGGCACCGCCATCGTCGTCCTCTTCGCCATCGGCTGCGTGACCTGGCTGCGTTCGCAGCAGCTTCGTCATGGCGGCAGCACAGACCCGCGCGAGCTGTTCAACTTCGGTCGCCGCCGCAGTCGGCTGGGCCGAACCCCGGGCCGCGACCGCGACCGCGACCGCGATTTCACCCCCTCCGGCCCGACCGACCACGAGCGCGAACTGGAGCGCGAGGTCGAGAAGCTGCGCGAGCGCATCGCCGTCCTCGAACGCATCGCAACCGATGACCGTCACGGCAAGGATCTTGCCCGCGAGATCGAGAAACTGCGCGATTGAAGACAGGCTGGGCCGTCTGGCTACTGCGGCAGTACGCCGTCAATCTGCACGTACTGCCGCTCCTGCCCGGATATACGCAGCTTGCGGCACATATCCGGGGTTCCGATCACGATCCGGACATCCCCCGCTTCGCGCAACGCCTGCGACACATGGGCCAAAGAAGCGCGCTGCACGGAAAGGCCGGCGGCGGCGCTGCCTTGTGCTGCCTGTGCCTGCGAAGGCTGGAAGCACAACAAAAAGGCTGACCAGCGATCGCCATGCCAGGCCTCGTAGGCGGCCTTGACCGCGCTCCGCCCTTCGGCACCGACACCGCCCTGCCCATCCGTAAAGACGATGAAGGGACCGGGATGCGGGTCGTAAGTGGAAGGCGGGGGCGGGGGCGAAGCTGTCAGGCCGAACAATCCCGACAACATGGCCGCTCCAGCCATAAATCCCGATATCATGGCCTCTCCCAACACATTAGCTGCCATCCATCCGAATTTCCCCTTTCGTCATCCCCGCGCAGGCGGGGATCCAGTCCACGGTAACGCTCCACCGTGAGGTCGGAAGCTGGATTCCCGCCTGCGCGGGAATGACGAAGAATGTTGGGGTCGCTTCTCCCCCAATCCGGACCGATCAGTCCTTCGGCACGCCCGCTTCCAGTTCCGCCAGCCACACGGCCGCGCTCGCATCGGAGGGCGCGCGCCAGTCTCCGCGCGGGGACAGCGCGCCGCCGGAGGAGACTTTCGGGCCGTTGGGGATCGCCGAGCGCTTGAACTGGCTGAACGCGAAGAAGCGGTTCAGGAACTTCTCCAGCCACGAACGGATCGTGGCAAGATCGTACGCCTCGCGCGCGTCCTCGGGGAAACCCTCGGGCCAGTTGCCCGCCGCCGCATCGCGCCAGGCGTGCCAGCACAGGAACGCGACTTTCGACGGGCTCTGGCCGAAGCGGGCGATGTGGTGGAGGAAGAAGTCGTTGAGCGCATAAGGCCCGATCTTCGCCTCGGTGCTCTGGATCGCGCCGTCCGCGCCTGCGGGCACCAGTTCGGGCGATATCTCGGTATCGAGGATCGCCAGCAGGATCTGCGCCGTCGCCTCGTCGAACTGGCCGTTCGCGCACCAGCGGATCAGGTACTGGATCAGCGTCTTGGGCACCCCTGCGTTGACCGCGTAGTGGCTCATCTGGTCGCCCACGCCATAGGTACACCAGCCCAGCGCCAGTTCCGACAGGTCACCGGTGCCGAGCACGAAGCCCGCGTGCTGGCTGGCGAGGCGGAACAGGTAATCGGTGCGAAGGCCCGCCTGCACGTTCTCGAAGGTCACGTCGTAAACCGGCTCGCCATCTGCGAAGGCATGGCCGATGTCCTTCAGCATCGTCGTTGCGGCGGGGCGAATGTCGATCTCTTCCGCCGTGATGCCCACAGCGCGCATCAGCGCCCAGGCGTTGGACTTGGTGCCGTCGCTCGTCGCGAAGCCGGGCATCGTGTAGCCGCGAATGAAAGTGCGCGGCAGGCCGAGGCGGTCACAGGCGCGCGCGGCGACGATCAGCGCCTGCGTCGAATCGAGGCCGCCCGAAATGCCGATCACCAGCGACTTCGCGTGGGTCGAGGCAATCCGGCGCATCAGACCATCGACCTGGATATTGAACGCCTCGAAGCAGTCCGCGTCCAGCTTGTCGGCGCGATCGGGCACGAAGGGGAAACGGGCGAGCGGGCGGGCGAGGCCGATATCGCCACTTGCGGGCACATGATCGAACGCCACGGTACGGAACTTCGGCAGGCTCGCGAAGGCGAGGTCGGCGCTATCGGCGAAGGTGGGCGAGCGCAGCCTGTCGAGCGCAATGCGGGTCACGTCCACATCGGCGATACACAGCTCCGGCTCCAGCGCGAAGCGTTCGGACTGCGCCAATAATCCGCCCAGCTCATAGATCATCCCCTGCCCGTCCCAGGCAAGGTCGGTCGTGCTCTCGCCATGCCCGGCGGCGGAATAGATGTACGCCGCCTGCGCACTGGCCGACTGCGCGCGGCACAGGGTGTGGCGCTCGTCGCTCTTGCCGATGACGATGTTCGAGGCCGAGAGGTTGCACAGCACCGTCGCGCCTGCCAGCGCGCCCAGCGAACTGGGCGGGATCGCGGCCCACACGTCCTCGCAGATTTCGGCGAAGAGGCGGAAATCGGGCAACTGGTTGGAGGCAAACACCAGATCGGTGCCGAAGGGCACGTCCTCGCCGTTCACCCGGATAGTTTCGCCGCGCACGCCCTTGCCGCTGGAGAACCAGCGCTTTTCGTAGAACTCGCGATAGTTGGGCAGGAAGCTCTTGGGCACGACACCCAGCAGCCGCCCGTTGGCGATCACAGCTGCGCAATTGTACAGCCGTCCCTCGCGCGCCAGCGCCGCACCCACCAGCAGCACCGGCGAGAGCGCCGCGCTCGCCGCGACCACGCGGGCGATGGCCGCCTCGACGCTCTCGATCATCGCGCGCTGCAGATGCAGGTCGTCGATCGCGTAGGAGGACAGGCACAGCTCGGGGAACACCACCAGATCGACATGCGCGGCATGCGCACGCGCCGCCTCGGCCAGCACCGCCTCGGTGTTGAAGGCAACATCGGCGGTCCGCACGCGCGGCGTGGAGGTGGCGACGCGCACGAAGCCGTGGCGGTGCATCGAGAAGAACGGATGGCTGGAGGCTGATGGCATCGGCTGGAACGTCTCTCTCTTAGTCGTCATCCCCGCGCAGGCGGGGATCCAGTGGCCGGGGCGCCTTGAGCTCTGGATCCCCGCCTGCGCGGGGATGACGAGTTCCTTGTGTTCAGACGCCTTGAACCACGTAAACCTTGCCCTTCCCCTGACAGGAACGCGCGCCCGGCGCAATCGTGCAGGCAGCCCTGCTGCGGCACGTCGGCACCATTCTCCCCCTTGCCCTTCGCGCACCGGCCTCTAAATGCCCTGCCATGCGCAGCCTCGACGATATCCGCGAAGAGTACGAATTCCTCGATGGCGACGAACGCTATCGCCTGCTGATCGAACTGGGCCGCGAGCTGGACCCGATGCCCGATGCGCTGAAGACCGATGCCACCAAGGTACGCGGCTGCTCGGCCAGCGTCTGGGTCTATCCGACCGAAGCCGACAACGGCACGCTGCACTTCCTGGCGGACAGCAACGCGGCCATCACCAAGGGCATCGTCGCGCTGGTGATCGCCGCCGTGCAGGACCGTCCGGCGAAGGACGTCGCCGCAACCGACGTGACCGCCGTGCTCGAACCGTTCGATCTCAAGAGCCAGCTTTCGTCGAACCGCACGCAGGGTGTGCCCAACATGATCGCGCTGATCCGCGAGACGGCGGCGCGGCTGGCGGCGGGGTAAACGCTTTTCTTCGACTTTACCCGCTGACCACCACGCGCGCGGCCCCGGCGGCGGACAGAGTGCCCAGCAGCTCCCAGAACGCCTCGGCAGGGGCCGTGCCGAAATCGACCTGCAATTCGCCCGGCTCGACATAGAGCGCGTGGATGTTCTCCGAAAGTTCGGCCTCGGGATCGAGCCGCAGTTCGTCGGGATCGAACCAGCGTTCGAACCAGTCCTCCAAAGCGGGCGCAGCATCGGGCAGATCGTGGCGCAGCACCGCGCCGTCCCAGCGCAGCCCTTCGAGTTCGAGCGCCATGTCGTTCACCAGCCCCTCGATCCGGTTGAACGAGAGCATCTGTTCGGGATCGAAATCGCTGGCGACGATATCCTCGCCCGAGGTGATGTGATCGACCACGATCAGCCCGCGAAAGGCACTGCCGGGATCGGGTACCTCGAACTTGACCTCGGTGCTGCCTTCCTCGCCTTCGGCGCGCATGCGTGCGGCAAAGTCGCGGAACTGGGCGACGTAGTGGTCGCGGATTTCGATGATGAGGTTTTCGACTTCGACTGGTTCAAGCATCGCTGTGCCAAGATGGCGGCTGATACCGCCCGCGTCCAGCCCTTACCCGATCAATCGTCCGCCACCTCACGCAGCACGGCGATTCCCGCGCGGCGCTGCGCAGCCAGTTCGCGCTTCAGGACGGCAGGATCGCGGGCGATCACGAAGCCGAAGCTCACCCCGCCCTCCTTGCCGATGGTCGCATGGTGGAGGCGATGCGCCTGCACCAGCCGCTTGGCATAGCCGCGCTTGGGCACCCATCGGAAATAGCGCTGATGCACCAGGCCGTCATGGATCAGCGTATAGATCACGCCATAGACCAGCACGCCAAGGCCAATCCACGTCCCCGGCCACCATGCTGCCGCCCCCAGCAGACCACCCATCACCAGCGGCGAGCCGAGCGCGAACATGGCGATGCTGATCGCCGCACCGACCAGCGCATAAAGGTCGTTCTTCTCCAGCAGATTATCGTGCGGCTCATGGTGGTCACGGTGCCACGCCCAGCCGAAGCCGTGCATCACGTACTTGTGGCTGGCCCAGGCGACCAGTTCCATCGCGGCGGCGCTGGCCAGCACGATCGAGAGGGCAAGAACGAAATCCATGCCGCTGCTTCTACGCCCGCGCCGCCTCGCTGTCAGCCCGCCCTGCGTCAGCCCACCGAACAGGCCGATCTTCCCGCGACATTTGGCGACACTTTCCCAAGATCCTGCGACGCCTTGTTTTTCGGACGTTCATCAAAATAGCTCTAAATCTGAATGCAACGGAAAGACAGTCACTCACGACCGCGCTTCCGCCATCAAGAAGGGACACCACGATGACCAAGTTCACCCGCATTCTCGCCCCCGCTCTGGTCGCCGCCATCGGTCTCGGCGCCGCACTTCCCGCCACGGCCGCGCCGGTCGTCCACAAGACCGTCGTGACCCACAAGGTAACGCCCGCCCACCGCGTCGTGACCAAGAAGGTGATGACGAAGAAGGTCGTGCGCCGTGCGCCTGCCCGCAAGGTCGTCCACCGCACCGTTGTCGTCCACAAGGCCCCCGCCCACGCAGCGCATCACACGGTCGTCAAGAAGACCGTCACCTATCGCCACTGATCGTCACGCCACCTGCGCTATCCCCCCCGGCATCTCCCTCCCCCTCCGCTGGGCGGATAGCGCAATGACAAGCACGATAATTGCGCGACAAGGCGCGCCCGTCCCTCTTGAATTGCGGGACCGGCGCGCCTAATCGCCCTTTCACCATGACTGACACCGCACCCCGCACGCTGTACCAGAAGATCTGGGACGCCCACGTCGTCGACAGACGCGACGACGGCACCTGCCTCATCTACATCGACCGTCACCTCGTTCACGAGGTCACGAGCCCGCAGGCCTTTGAAAGCCTTCGCAGCTCCGGTCGCAAGGTACGCCGTCCCGACCTTACGCTCGCGGTGCCCGATCACAACCTTCCCACCACCGCGCGCCGCGATGCCAATGGCAACCGCGTGCCCATCGCCGACTCGCAGAGCGCCCAGCAGCTGGCCGCGCTGGAAAAGAACGCGCCCGAATTCGGCATTCGCTACATCGGCGATGCCGACGCCGAACAGGGCATCGTCCATGTCGTCGGCCCCGAGCAGGGCTTCTCGCTGCCCGGCGCAACGATCGTGTGCGGTGACAGCCACACCGCCTGCCACGGCGGCCTCGGCGCGCTGGCCTTCGGCATCGGCACCAGCGAGGTCGAGCATGTGCTCGCGACGCAGACGCTGCTGCTCAAGCAGAGCAAGACCATGGAAGTGCGCGTCGAGGGCAAGCTCGGCGCCGGGATCACCTCCAAGGACGTGATCCTGCACATCATCGGCGAGATCGGCACGGCCGGCGGCACCGGCCATGTCATCGAGTTCTGCGGCAACGTCTTCGAGGAGATGACCGTCGAAGGCCGTCTGACCGTGTGCAACATGGCCATCGAGGGCGGCGCCCGCGCCGGTCTGATCGCGCCGGACGAGACGACCTTCGCCTACGTCAAGGGTCGCCCCTATGCCCCTGTGGGCGAGGACTGGGACAAGGCCGTCGCGTGGTGGAAGAGCCTCGCGACCGACGCAGGCGCGAGCTTCGACAAGTCCGTCCATATCCGCGCCGAGGACATCCAGCCCACCGTCACCTGGGGCACCAGCCCCGAGGACACCGCCCCCATCGGCGCTCTCGTTCCGGGGCCGGAAGCCTTCGGCGATGCCTCGAAGCGCGACGCGGTCGGCCACAGCCTCGACTACATGGGCCTGACGCCGGGCACGAAGCTGACCGACATCGAGATCCAGAACGTCTTCATCGGCTCGTGCACCAACAGCCGCATCGAGGATATCCGCGCGGCCTGCGAAGTGCTCAAGGGCCGTCACAAGGCGGATAACGTGAAGTGGGCGATCGTCGTCCCCGGATCGGGTCTGGTGAAGGCGCAGGCCGAAGCCGAGGGCCTCGACAGGATCATCGTCGAGGCGGGCCTCGAATGGCGCGAGCCGGGATGCTCGGCATGCCTTGCGATGAACCCGGACAAGGTTCCGGCAGGCGAGCGCTGCGCCTCGACCAGCAACCGCAATTTCACCGGACGTCAGGGGCCGGGTGCGCGCACCCACCTGATGAGCCCGGCGATGGCCGCCGCCGCTGCCGTCACCGGCCACCTGACCGACGTTCGCGAGCTGATGGGATGACCAAGATGTCCGAAGATACCGAAAACAACCTCGCCGGTCGCGCCGCTGTGGCTGCCGGTGCCGCCATCGGCTCGGCCGCGATTTCTGCCGCGCTGCTGTTCGTGAAGCGTCGCCGCGAAAAGGCGCGCGATGCCCGCTCGCTGCCCTCGCCGACGAGTACCGCGCCGCACTTCCCGGCCGAGACGGACTGAGGCACGCAGCGATGAAAGCCATCAACCACGTCGCCGGCAAGGCGATCCCGTTCGGGCGCAAGAACGTCGACACCGATGTCGTCATTCCCGCGCACTGGCTCAAGACGATCACCCGCGAAGGCCTCGGCAAGGGCGCGTTCGAGGCGGTGAAGAAGGAACCGGGCAACGTCTTCACCGACCCGGCCTACGAAGGCGCACCGATCCTGATCGCGGGCGACAACTTCGGCTGCGGTTCGAGCCGCGAACATGCGGCATGGGCGCTGCTCGACATGGGCGTGACCTGCGTGATCGCGCCCAGCTTCTCGGACATCTTCTCGGGCAATGCCTTCAAGAACGGCATCCTCACCGTGGCCCTGCCGCAGGAAGCCATCGACCGCCTGATGGAAGTCGCCGTGGAGCAGCCGGTGGATGTCGATCTGGAAAGCCAGACCGTCACCACGCCCTTTCAGGACCGCTTCACCTTCGAGATCGATCCCTTCCGCAAGCACTGCCTGCTGAACGGCCTCGACGAAGTGGGCCTGACGCTGGCGCAGGACGCCGCCATCGCCGGGCATGAGGCCAAGGCCAGCATCGACCTGCCCTTCCTCGCGAAGGCACCTGTCAGCGCGGCCTGATCCGGATCGCGGGGGAGCGGCCCAACCCTCCCCCCACCTCCCCTGACCCGGCCCGCTTACGGCCCGGCACCTCGAAAGCCTCTTGCCGGAAACGCCCTCCCGGCCCTATGTCGGCGCGAGAAAACCCGCGCACGCCCCAGCTCGCGCAAAACGGCGGCACACAGGACACCATGGACACTGCGAACGACTCTTCGTCGGCACACGGCGGCTTCGAACCGCGCATCGGCCGCGAATCCGAAATGGCGATCCGCATTCAGGCGCGGCGCAACCGCCTGCTGGCCGAATGGGCCGCAGAGCGTATGCAGCTCTCGCAGGCCGAGACCGACGCCTATGCCAAGGCCGTGGTCCAGACCGACTTCGAGGAATCGGGCGACGAGGACGTCGTGCGCAAGCTGCTGGGCGATCTGATCGCCGCAGGCGTAGACGCCAGCGAAGCCGAAGTGCGCGAGGCGCTGGAGGCCAAGCAGGTCGACGCCCGCCGCGCCTTTCTAGGGTAAGCTGCGCGGACTTGCGCACTCCCCTTTCCAGAGAATTTCAGGAGACAATCCCATGGCCATGCCAGCCCACGAAATCGAAGCCCTGATCCTGACCGCGCTGCCCGATGCGCAGGTCACGATCACCGACCTTGCCGGAGACGGCGACCACTATTCCGCGCATGTCGTCTCGGCATCGTTCGCGGGCAAGCCGCGCGTCGCGCAGCACAAGCTGGTCTATGAGGCGCTGGGCGGCCGTATGGGCGGCGTGCTCCATGCCTTGCAACTGACCACCGCAGTTCCCAACTGATCTCCCAGAACGCTTCTCCCAAGGATTTTTCCGCAATGTCCGACGTCAACACCCGCATCGGCGACATCGTCAACAGCAACGACATCGTCCTGTTCATGAAGGGCACGCCCCTGTTCCCGCAGTGCGGCTTCTCCAGCCGCGCGATCGCCATCCTCGATCACCTCGGCGCGACGTACGAGAGCGTGGACGTGCTGCAGGACATGGAAATCCGCCAGGGCATCAAGGCCTACTCCGACTGGCCGACCATCCCGCAGCTCTACGTGAAGGGCGAATTCGTCGGCGGCAGCGACATCATGATGGAGATGTACGAGGCGGGCGAACTGCATCAGCTGTTCATCGACGCAGGGCTCGCCACCAAGGCCTGACAAGGCTGGCTGGGACAAAAACCCCGGCCCGCGAACAGTCTTGCGATCCTGAAGCGCCCGCACGGAAATACCGTCGCGGGCGTTTTCGCATCCAGGCTCAACGATTTGGGGAGTGTCGCGGGGAGGCGGGACCCGGAGACCAATCCGGCCCCGCCTCAACCACTTTGGGTACACCGCTTCTATAGCACGATGCGTGCCAGATTCGGATATAGCGCTGAATTCCGCCGATCCCGCGTTAAAGGCAATTCATCTCTCTTAGCGATTTGTAAAAACGCCCGACACTTGCGTCGGAAGACGTGACGGTCGGAACGCACGATCATCCCCACTTGCGCCTGGCCGCCAAGAGCGCGAGGAGGACCACCATGGAGAGTTCCCCCAGCCACGGTCCAATGCGCCCCGGCCCGATGCAGATGGACGGCGCCGCCTTCGTGCCCACAGCCACGGTCGTGGTCATGCGGCGCGGGAGACACGACCCGGCCCCCGAGCTTCTGATGGTGCAACGCTCGCGCGCGCTGGACTTTGCCGGCGGTGCCGCAGTGTTCCCCGGCGGGCGGGTCGATCCGGGCGATCATGCGCTGGCCGCCATGCTCTCCCCCGGCGAGGAACCCGAACTGGCCGCTGCGCGCATCGCCGCGATCCGCGAAACGCTGGAAGAGACCGGCCTCATGCTTGCGGTACGCGAGCCGGTCAGTGCAGTGCAGGCCGCGCGCGCCCGCGCGCTGCTGGCAGAGGGTATGCCCTTTGCGGAGGTACTCGCCGCCATGCACTGGACACCAGTGCCCGAGCGTCTCGACCTGTTTGCCCACTGGACCCAGCTGGAGGACCGCTTCTTCGACACCCGGTTCTTCGCGATCGATATCGGCAGCGGCGCCTGCGAGGTCAGCGCCGACGAAACCGAGAACACCCGCCTGTTCTGGGCCAGCGCCGCGCAGACGCTGGCGATGGTCGGGCAGCGAGAAGTGGACGTGATCTTCCCCACCCGCTGCAATCTGGAACGGCTGGCGCGGCTGGGCACGCTGGAAGCCATCCGGGATGACGTGGCCGCCCACCCGGTCCGGCGCATCCACACCCGCGTCGAGATGCGCGAGGGGGACGAGGTGATCGCGATTTCGGAAGGGCTCGGTTATCGTTTCACTTCGCAACGGCTCAGCGAAACACGGCGCCGGTAAAATCAGTGACGGTAAGGATCAGCGCCGGTCGGTGAGGACATCCACGCCATGACGGGCGGCCAGTTCCTCGACCAGCATCGGGCGCACCGGCTGGTCGAACTCCACTCCGGCCATCTCGCCGCGCGACCAGCGCACGATACCGCTCTGGCCATCGAGCCCTTCGGGCAGGACCACCACGCGGCCACCGACACGGAAGAACCCCGAAGGCGTGCGCACGCAGCAGCCTTCGAGCGAGATATCGAAAAGCTCGCCCTCCTCGACCTGCCCGTCGAGCGTCCGACAGTGGGCAGCAAGGCGCACCGGGTGGCGGTGCGAGGATCTGGGAACCTGTTGGGTCATGGGCAGATCCTCGCGCAAAGTGTTTGATATTTACCTAAGCCGGCTCACGGCCCGGCCCGTAGAAGGTCAGGCCGAAGCTACCAGCGGTCGGCGGGCGAACCACCCATACGCGCCGATCAGGGCATAGCACAGGGCAGGCAGAGCCATCGCCAGCGCCAGACTATGGGTGATATCAGCAAGATGCCCGGTCAGCGGCGGGATCACCGCACCGCCCACGATCATCACGCAGATAACGCCCGAACCGTCGGCCGCGCGCTTGCCCAGGCCTTCGCTGGCAAGGCTGAAAATCGTCGGGAACATGATCGAGTTGAACAGGCCGATCGACAGATAGCTCCACGCGGCAACGTGGCCGCCGGTGTGGGTCGAGACCAGCAGCAGGACGATGGCAACCACTGCGTTGAAGGCCAGTATCTTGCCCGGATTGACCACACGCAGCAGCGCCGAACCGATCAGGCGCCCGATCAGCGCCCCGCCCCAGTAGAACGGGATCAGCTTGCCTGCCGCGCTCTCGCCCAGCCCCAGCACGCGCCCTTCCATCATGTAGTTGACGATCAGCGAGCCGATGGCGACTTCGGCACCGACATAGAGGAAGATGCAGGCCGCGCCGAACCCGAAGCGCGGGCGCGCCAGCAGGCCGAAGCTGGCCAGCACCGACCCGCCCTCGTGCCGCTCGCCTTTCAGGCGGTTGCGGTTGAACCACACGACCAGCGCGATCACCAGCAGCGCGGCGGCAAGGCCAAGGTAGGAGTGCTCGATCGCAGCGGTTTCAGCGACGCGATAGGCGGTCAGCGCCTCGCCCGTCAGCTTGCCCGCGTCCACCCTGGCAAGGCTGCCCAGCATCACGATGGTGCCGACGTACGGGAAGATCGTCGTGCCGATCGAATTGAACGCCTGCGCGAAGGTCAGGCGCGAACTGGCGGTCTGCGGATGTCCCAGCAGCGAGATCAGCGGATTGGCGACCACCTGGACGATCGTCACGCCCGCGCCCAGCACCAGCATGGCGGCCAGGAACACCGGGAACGTCGCGCTCGACGAGGCGGGAATGAACATCAGGCAGCCTGCCATCATCGTCAGCAGGCCGATGGCCGCACCGCGCATGTAGCCGACCTTCTTGACGATCATCGCGCCGGGGATGCCGACGATGGCATAGGCCACGAAGAACGCCGTCTGCACGCTCAGCGCCTCGGCGTAGTTGAGCGTGAACAGTTCCTTCAGCTTCGGGATCAACACATCGTTGAGCGAGGTGATACCGCCGAAGATGAAGAACAGCGCCATCACGAACCAGCGCAGGCTGGGCGCATCGACGTGTCCGCCGGGCACTTCCTCACCGCTGTCAGGCGCAGCGCCGCCCGACCCCATCATCGCTGCCATCACCATCCCCTTCTCGATCTTATACGGCTTCGTGCATCTCTATGCACCGGCCTGCCTCCTTGCGGGCAAATCCCGAGAAGGGCAAGCACCGAAGATGGCTCGGCCGCGATCCGCGCGGACAGATCAGAAGCTGTAGATCAACGAGGCCCTGGCGATGCGGTCGGTCGTCTTGGCGCCGTCCGACGGATTGCTTTCGTAGTTGATGTTGTACGAAAGCTTGCTCTTGAGCGGGCCGAACAGCGTCGATTCCACAGAGGTTTCCGACGCCACCGTGGTCGCCCCGGCTTCGAGGTAGATCGCCAGCGCTTCCTTCAGGGTCAGCGTCTTGGCCGGCATCCACGCGATATTCGCGCTGCCGCGTGCGGCAAGGCGCGTGGTCATGTCGTCCTCGTAATAGACAGTATGACGGATAGCCGGACCGATGCTGAGATCGATGGTCAGATCCTTGCGGTTCACGGCCTTGATACCGGCACCGGCCGAGACCGTATAACGCTGGCGATAGCCCAGGCTTAGGTCGTGCTCGAACTGGCTCAGGCCATAGATGTAGTTGTTGGCATCGATATTGTAGCGCGGCTGATAGGCCGCCAACGCGCGCTCGGTATCGGTCACGCCGCTGGTCCGGCTGTAGGTGCCCGACATCGTGATGACGTGCTCCCAGTTGATGCCGGTCCGCTTGAGCGAGACATTGGTGTAGATGCCCACCTGGCTGGTATTGCCCGACGTGACGTTGCCGCCCAGTTCCACCGAGCCCGTCCACAATTCGAAGAGACCTGCGGCGCGGATCTTGGCCTTGCGCGCGGCTTCCTTCTCCGCCGTGCTGGCATCGAGCGCGGCGTGATAGCGCTTGCCGATGGCATCGATATCGTCCTTGTAATCGGGCGAGATCTTCTTGGCGAACTTGACCATGGCATCCACGGTATTCGCGTCATTGGCATCGACTGCAGCCGCCAGCATCGCGCGGATGTTCGCCGGAAGCTCGGGCGCGGGCGGTGTCAGGATGACCAGCTGCGGCACCGGATCGGGCAGCAACATGCGGATCGGAGGCGGCGGCGGGGGAGGCGGAAGCGGCACCAGCGCGTCGGGAGCCCCGACCGGCGATTGCACAGGCTCGGGCACCGGCTGCACCACCGGCTGGCTCACGAGCGAAGGCGCCACCGCAGACTTCGTCGCCGCGTGTGCCGCCTGCGGCAACGCGATGGCCGGGAACAGCGCGACAACGCACGCGAGAACGGGTCCGCTCGGGGGCAGCGGGCGCGGGACGCTACGGATCGCAACTTCTCCTGGACTTGATGCGGGGGCTGATTCCGAACCCTTCGTATAACGAGCGGTGCGTATGACGCAATCCGCGCCGCGTCACTCATCGCTGCACTGCGGCGAGCCGAGTGTGCGGCGCGGCGCGATTCCAGCGCCGCCCCGGAAGAAGATCAGACTTTCAGCGCCTTGATCACCGTTTCGGTGAGCGCGCCCTGCCCGCGCTTCAGGAACAGGCGCAGGTCCGTCGGACCGGCGGCATCGAGCTTGATGTCCAGCGCCGCGCGCCACAGGCCGTTGCCGCGATAGACCGGATAGACGTTGCTCGACAGCAGTTGCCCCTTGTCGAGATTCGTCACCACCTCGACGCCCGAGGAGCCCGTCAGCCCGGTCAGCGAAGGCCCCGCGAAGTCGAACACGAACTTCTGGGCGCCGGGAATCGCCGGGCTGTCTGCGACACCGGCCTTGCCCACCCGGATATCGACGCAACGCGCGGCATCGTCCGCACTGGGGTCTTTCGAGGTCCAGGTCAGGCGATAGGCGACAGCGATATGATCGCCCTTGCGCACCGGTTTGTCGGGCGTCCAGAACGCGGCCATATTGTCCTGGTTCTCGTTGTTCGTCGGCATCTCGTAGAGCCGCACCGTGCCCGCGCCCCAGTCTCCCTTCGGCTCCACCCACAGGTTCGGACGGCGGTCGAAGAAGCCGCCATCATCCTGATAGTGATCGAAGTTCTGGTCACGCTGGAGCAGGCCGAACGCCTTGGGGCTGTTCGCCTGAAACGTGAAGATGCGCGCCGAAGGCGGGTTTTCCAGCGGGCGCCAGATATGCTCGCCATCGCCCGGCCAGATGGCGATCCCGTCCGAATCGTGGACTTCCGGGCGCCAGTCGGTGCGGTTGAGGGTCGACTGGTCGTACCAGAACATGCTGGAGGCAGGCGCAAGGCCCAACTGCTTCACGTCCTGCCGGAAGAACAGCTGCGCCTGCACGTCCTGCACCGCGCCGTTCGGATCGACGTTGCGCGTGTCGAAGGCAAAGGCACCGCAGACATACGGACTGTCGAGCAGCGCATGGATCATGAAGCGATCGGGGGTGATCTCCTCGATCCAGAACTTGGTGAAGTTGGGAAAGTCCTCGCCCGTCGGCAGGCCGGTGTCGATGGCGAGACCGCGCGCGGAAATCCCGAACTGGTCGCGCGAGCCGGAAGTGCGGAAGTACGAGGCGCCCATGAACGAGAGCCAGTCGGCATGACCGTCCGAGGCCATGACGCGGAAACCGGCGACATCGGCCTTGGTCCCGCCCACGAACAGGTCCGAGGTATCCACTACCGGGCGCGCCTGCCCGTTCTGCACGACGTTCAGCTCCACCGCATAGGGCGCGACCGCGGTGCTGGTGGGGAACAGGCGGATCACGCGGGCGATCGATCCGGCGGTGCCGTAGGTCAGCCGTGCCAGCGTATCGAAGTCCTTGGCCGCCGTGGGCGAGACCGGCGGCTGCACATAAGGCTTTGCCGCCATGGACCGGGCCATCTTGACGAGGCCCTCCCAGCTGAACGCCACCGGTTTGCCGAGGTAGGCAGGCACGGCAGGCGCCGCCGCAGAGGACGTGGTGGCGGCGCGCGCGGTCGCGGGCAGCAGCCCCGCACCGATCAGCGCGCCGATCAGGCCGGTCATGTCGCGACGCGACAGGCTAACATCGTCGCGACGCGACAGGCTAATATCAGCCACAGCATCAGGCGAAGCGCCGCTTGCAGCGTCGGTCATCGTAACATTCGGCTCGGCATTGGGCATTCGACGGATGGGCACAGGCAGGCGTCCTCGCTGGCTTGTTGTCAGTCCTTACGAGCCCTACCGACATCCTTTCCGCAAAACTTTCGCATAGGAACGGCCTCGCGCCCAAGCCGTTCCCTGTCGCTTTGTAGCCCTTTGTCGCAAGGCCCGGATCGGCCCCTGCGCTAGGCTATCGTTGGCGCCCTCTTCGGGATCGCACGGCGACTTGGCCATGGCGCAAGGGCAGCAACGGGACGGACAGGGCCTTATCCGCGATGGACCGCCCGTATGATGGACAGGGCTTTAAGCACTATGGCTGGGAAGGCGCATCGGCCTCGTCCGCAGCACCGCTCTTCTTGCCCGCAGCCTTCCCGGCGGCCTTGTCCGCAGCCGCTTTCGCGGCGGCAGCGCGTTTGGCGATGTCCTCGTCGGTGCTCGGCACGTTCTGCCAGCCGCCACCCAGTTCCATGAACACCGCGATCTGGCGGTCGACCAGCTTGGCCTGCGCTGCCGCATAGCTCAGCTGCACGTTGACGTGGTTGCCCTGCGCGGACAGGACCGAGAGGAAGTCAGACCGGCCAAAGCGCATCAGCTTGGCCGACTGCTGCGAAGACAACGCCGCGCTGGCCGCCGCACGCCGCAAGGCATCGGCGGTCTTTTCCGCCTGCACATAGCTGTCGAGCGAATCCTCGACCCCGCGAAGAGCCGAAAGCACGGTGGAATCGAACTTGGCGATATCGGCATCGACCTGCGCATTCGCCGCGTCGATCTTGGCCTTCACGATCGGACGGTTCGGGAAGTTCCAGCTGAGCAGCGGCCCCAGCCCGAAGGCATAATTGGTGCTGGAAAACATCTCGGGATACTGGCCACCCGCCAGCAGCCCGCCACCGATGGAAACGGTGGGATAGAGGTCCGCCATGGCCACGCCGATCCGCGCGGTGTCACCGGCGATCATGCGCTCGGCCTGCCGGATATCGGCGCGGCGACGGATCATCGCCGCGCCGTCGCCAACGGGCAACGGCTGCGAGAGCGTAGGCAGCGTATCGCAGGTCTCGACGTCCTTGGGGTACTCCGCAGGCGGCTTGCCCAGCAGCGTTGCCAGCAGGAACAGCGCGCCCTGTCGCTGCGAGACGAAGCCCGGCAGGTTGGCCTCGGTGGTCTCGACAGCCGTGCGCGCACGGGTAACGTCGAACGCGGTGGCCCGTCCGCCCTTCTGCAGGCGGATCGTCGCATTCAGCGTCGACTGCTGGTTGGCGATGACGCGCTGCATCACCTTGTACTGGTAATTGGCGGAGCAGGCATCGGCATAGGCCTTGGTCGTCGCCGCCGCGACGGCGATCCGCACGGCATCGCGCGCGGCCTCCACCGCATCGCGATCGGCAAGACTGCCCTCGATCGCGCGCTTGATCTTGCCGTTGAGATCGAGCGGATAGGAGAACTGCATACCCAGCGTATACGTGGTAATGCCCTGCTCTTCCGCGCCCAGCGAGAGCAGCGAGTAGTTGCGTTCGCGCGAAGTCGCCGCGACCGCATCGGTCTTGATGTCGCGCGTGCCCATCGTGCCGCGCACCATCGCATCGGCCTTGCGCAGATTCGCATCGGCCGCACGCAGATCGGCATTGGCGGCAAGCGCCTGCTGCACCAGCTCGTCGATGCGGGGATTGTTGTACAGCTCCCACCAGTGGTCGGGCAGCGACTCCTCGCTGAAGCCCGGCCCCTCGGCAGACAGGAACGGCGCCTTGGCGGCATCCATGTTGGCCACCGAGTGTTCGGGCGGGTGATAGTCCGGCCCGGCGACGCAGCCTGCAAGGGCTACCGCCAGACCCGATGCGGCCAGCAGGCCGCGAGTGCGCGCACGGGACATGGCTTACTGCGCCCCCGTGGCGGCAGGTGCCGGGGCCGGAGCGGGCGCCGGTGCGGGCGTCTGCATCGGTGCGGGCTGCGGGGATGCGGGCTTCGCCGCCACCGGCCTGGCCTGCACCGGGTGCTGGACGATCGTCACGGTCGCGGTACGCCCTGCGATCAGCGCCACGCCCTGCGGTACTTTGGTCAGGTGGATACGCACCGGGATGCGCTGGGCCAGACGGACCCAGGTGAAAGTCGCCTCGACACTGGGCAACAGGTTGCCCGAATCCGAACGCGTGGTGTCGTTGATGCCTGCCGCGATGCTGTCCACCCGACCTTCCAGCTCGCGCTGCTCGCCCATCAGGTGGATGCGCACCGGCGCGCCGACATGGATCAGCGGCAGCTTGGTTTCCTCGAAGTAGCCTTCGATTCGCACTGAATCCTCGTCGGTCAGCGCCATCGCCTGCTTGCCCGGCGCCAGATAGTCACCCGGATGCAGGTCGAGGTTGGTGACGATGCCGTTGACCGAGGCGACGACATGCGTGCGCGACAGGTTCAGCTTCGCCTCGTCCACCGCGCTCTGCGCCTTTGCCACTGCCGCCTCGGCGGTCTGCACGGCAGCCACGTTCTCCTCGTGCGTTTCCGCCGCGACCAGATCGCCCAGCGCAATGTCGCGCTGCGAGGTGCGGCGGGCCAGCGCCAGCGTGGCGCGGGCACTGGCAAGGCCCGCCTGGGCCTCGTCCAGCGCCAGCGTGTAGCGGGGCTTGTCGATCACGAACAGCAGGTCGCCCTTGTGGACCTGCTGGTTGTCGCGCACCTCGACCTCGGTGACGAGACCGCCGACGTCGGGCGTCACCCGCACCACGTCCACGCGCACCCGGCCGTCGCGCGTCCAGGGATCCTGCTCGTAATGGCGCCACAGCCAGATGGCGACGATGACCGCGATAACGACGATGACAATGGTGGCGGCACTGCGGCCGATGGCGGCAAGCACGGGTTTCATACAAAGGTGCCCATAATGGAGGAAAGCCAGGCGAACAGGCCAAGGAGCAGGATGAACAGGCAAAGGTCCACCAGCGCGCGATAGGCGAAGAACCGGTAGAGCCCGAGCATGTTGACGAGCGGCGTCAGCAACAGCGTCACGGCTGCCGCCAGCACGCCCAGCAGCAGCAGCGTCGGGATGAAGACGCCAAACAGGGAAATCTCGCCGATCATGCGGGGCTCCGGTTGCCCTCGCCGGTCAGCGACGGGGGGATCGGGGTGAACGGGGTTACGGGACCGCCAGACGGCGGTAGCGCGGGACCGCGCAGGGGCGCAGCCTCGGGAAACAGGTTGCGGCGCAGGCTGAGCAGGCCCAGCACCCCGGCGCGGCGCACCATCGGGCGGGGATGTGCCAGCACGGCATCGGTGGCGGCGTCGATATCGTGCAGCAGCTCGTCGCGCGGCGGCGTGGGATCGGCGGGATCGAGACGGCGATAGTACGTGCCGACATCGCCCAGCACCCGCGTCAGCGGCGCCGCTTCCTCGGACCCGATGGCAAGGCGCAGCTGGCGCAGCTCACCGATCGCCACACCGGTCCGCAGATCGCGCAAGGCATCGTAGAGCGCATTGCCGCCAAGGCCGCTGGCGACCAGCCGCGGCGAAAGCAGCGCAATGCGATCGAGCATCGTGTTGATCCAGCCGCGCACGTTGGGCGGCCCCATCAGGTTCGCGCGATCGCCGATCTCGCGCCAGCCGATGCGGATGGTCTTGCGCACGGCATCCTCCGCCCCTGCGGACTGGAGCAGGCGCACCATGACGATGGCAAAGGCAATGCCCACCAGTTCGGACAGGTTGCCGTTCACGAAGGCCGGGAAATTGCTGACGTACTTCTGCGAGATCAGCAGCGGGCTGGCCACGCCCAGCATCGTCGGCAGTGCGATACCCATCCAGCGCGGCGAATGCATCAGCGAGCCCAGCACCAGCATCGGCGGCGCGAACACGGCGATGAACTCGGGCCAGTTGGTGACGCGCGGCAGGATCGCATAGCCCATGATGCCCCCCACGACCGTCGCGATCAGTGTGCCGAAGAAGAACGCCTTGAGCGGCGCGATCGGATTGGGCGCTGCGGCGAACAGCGCCAGGAACACCGCCGCCAGCATCACGCCGGTCGATCCGTCCTGCCAGCCGCTGCCGATCCACAGCGCCATGCCGACCGCCATCGTCAGAAACGCGCCGATGGCGCCGCGCAGCGCGCCGGAATAGTCACGATGCACCTCGCGCCCGCGCCGTCCTTCGAGCAGTTCGGCGACGCGCAGCGAGACCGGGCGGCGGCCGGGCGTCGCCATCTGCTCGGCCAGCGCCCGCGCATCGCGGTGCGCGGCGATCAGATCGGCAAGGCGCGAGGTCAGCGACAGCAGCATCATCGCCCGCCAGTCGCTATCCGCCGTCAGCGCAGGCTCCAGCGCATGACAGCGCTCGATCAGCTGGAGCGCCTCGGCCTCGCGCTCCTCCCGCGGCATCGCAATGCGCGAGATCCAGTCGCGCGTATCGGCCAGCAGGGCGCACACGTCGTCCGGCAGACCGCCTGCCTCGCGCAGGCCCGCGATCCGATCCGCGACGGCGGCGCCCAGCGGCATCAGCAGCGAGAGCTGGTCCTGCAAGGCCCGCACCGTCCGGACGCGCGGCGCGATGCGGTTGGTCTCGAACGGCAGATGGACCGACAGCTGATGCAGTTCGGTCACGTCCTGCGCAAGGCGACGGCGCTCGGCGATATAGGAGGGATCCGGCTCCATCTGCAGCAGGTCGAGCGACCAGCGCTCGGCATCGGCAAGGATGCCGTCCACCCGCCCGAGCAAAAACCCGGCGACCGAGCGCGGCATCACCAGCGCATGGACGAAACTGCCGCACACGATGCCAAGGGTAATCTCCTGCACGCGCAGCACGGCATAGGTAAAGATGTCCTGCGGCGCGTCGAGCACCGGGAAGGCGACGATCGCAGTGGTATAGCCCGCCAGCACGAACATGTACGAGCGCGGCGTGCGGTCCATCATCGAGACGAACACGCAAAGGGCCAGCCAGCCTGCCATCGCCAGCGTCAGCAGGACCGGAGTGTTGACGAGGTTGGGGACCAGCAGCACCGCCATGCAACCGCCGGTAAACGTGCCGATACAGCGGAACAGCGCCTTGGAAACCACCGTTCCCGCCAGCGGCTGGGCGACGATATAGGCGGTCAGGAACGACCAGAACGGCCGGTCGAGCCCGATCGTCAGGGCGATATAGACGGCCAGCATCGCCGCCGCGAAAGACTTCAGCGAAAAGATCGCGGCATCGATGCCGTACCTGCTGGTCACGCCCGCCGCCCCCTCAGACCTGCTCGCGACGTTCGGAAATGCGCGCGCTGAACTGGTCGAACACCGCGATCATGCCCTTGAGCGCCTCGCTCGGCAATCCCTCCAGCAGCTCCGCGCGCAACCGGGCAAGACGGGCATCGAGACGCTGCGCGAGTTCGAGCCCTTGAGCCGTCAGGCTGAGCTGGCGCGCGCGGCCATCGTGCTCGTCGGCCACGCGCTCGACCAGCCCTGCGGCTTCCAGATGCTTGACGGTGCGGGCGATCGAAGCCTCGGTGACGCCGGTGATCCGCGCCAGATCGCCCTGCCGCATCCCCGGCTCCCCGCTTTCGAGATAGACAAGCGCGCGCCCTTCCGATTCGGACACGCCCAGCGATTCCAGCTCGACATTGGCCAGGAGCTGCCAGGCCCGCCCGATGGGGGCAATGCGCATCGTCAGGGCGCGTTCGAGTCTGCGGCGGTCGGTCACGGGGCGGTTACTTAGAACGCTAACTAATTATACTCAAGTCCCGTGCTCGACAAATTTTCACGCGGGCGAAATGTCGGGTTGAAGGGCGCAAAGCGGCGATGTCACGGGCACCGCCGCACGGGCAAATGCGAAATCAGCAGATCCGCAGCCGGACAGCAGGCCCAATTGGCCTTGAAACATGTTCAGTTTGTCGTCTGCTATGGGGGGAGAGCGGACGTTCACTTCGTGTAGAATGCATCAATGATGTGTTGCTCGGTCAGCCCCTGTTCCCTCGCCCAGAGCATAAGGTACTCGGCTAGATGCCCATCTATGGTTTCATCGGGCCTTGCGAGGCAAATGGAAAGTCGTAGGCCGCTTTGCTGATTGACGGGCAGAGCATCTATCATAGCCCAAATTTCGCGCTGAAGCTCCGCTCCTTGGAGGCTTTGCTCGCCCCGGTCGAAAGTGCTCAAGGTTCGCTGCTGGACCTCCGTGTCCAATCTCATGTGGAGGTGAAGGGCGCGGATTACCTGATGAGTTGTCGGCCGCAGCACGCCTCCGTCAATCTCCTCAATGATCGTTTCTGCGTTCGCTATGGCATCAGTCATGATCCAAGGATAAGCCCAAAGCGGAACAGCCACAAAGGGGGCGAAACCCGCCATCCCAAGAAGCCCCCTCATGGCACCGCGTCGATTTCCGCCTTGGCGCCGGGGGCATCGCTGCCGAACTGCTGGCGGCGGCGGAAGGCGCTGGGGGTCTGGCCGGTGCCGCGCACGAAGAAGCGCGAGAAATAGGGCAGGTCGGTGAAGCCCAGCCACTCGGCGATCTCGCTTACGCTCATGCCGGTATAGGCCAGGCAGCGCCGGGCCTCGGCCAGAATGCGGTCGTGGACGTGCGAGATCGGCGAGGCGCCGGTCACTTCCTTGCAGGCAAGGCGCAGCTGCGAAGCGCTCACTCCCAGCATCGCGGCGACGTCCACCAGCGAGGGTTGCTCGCGATAGCGCGCTTCCACCACTTCGCGGAACCGATCGACCAGCGCGTGGCGCGATCCCAGCGCGGGCGCGGTATCCTCGCCCCCCTGCGCCTCGCCGCGGTCGCGCATGAGCATCAGCAGCACCGATTGCAGATGCAGTTCGGCGGCGATCTGCGAGCCCTCGCGGCGCTGGTCGAGCTCGCCACCCAGCCGCGCCAGTTCCGCCTCGATCCGCGCCGCGCTGCCCTCGCCCAGCCCGAACACGGCCGGAGTTCCGGCAATCCGCCGCAAGGTGGGCGCGCGCACCAGCAGGCTTTCGAGATAGCTGTTCTCGATGGTCATCACCCACCCGCGCGAACCCTCGAAATAGCGGTAGCCGTGGATGCGATAGGGCGGGATGACGATGGCCGACGGTGCCTCGAACGGGATCATCTCGCCTTCCAGCGTGAACTCGCCGCCGCCTTCGACGCACAGCGCGATCTGGGTGAAGCGCGGATGCGTGTGCGGCGCGATCACCCAGCCACGCTCGCGCCCGCGCCGCTCCAGCCGCTCGACGTTGAGGAACCAGTCGCCACGCGCACCGGCCTCGCCATACAGCACATAGCGCGGCACTGTGGCCGCACTGACACTGCCAACCGGAGAACCTGTCAAATTTGGCGAAAAGTCCAAACTATTTTGAGAATCCGACATGGACGTTCTGTACCCCCTGCCCCATGCACCGGGCAACAGGCAGGATAAGGCTTCAAGCCTCACGACACTGCCGAATGCGCAAGGCAAAAAGCCTTAGCCGGTGAGGAGGGTGATTATGATCATCACATATCGTTATGATATCCTCGTTTTGCGCAACGATCGGTGGCTATTGCCACTGTAATCGTTTTTGATTGCAAGACGTGGTGAAGCGGGGGGCCGCGACACCATCGAACAAACAACAACATGTGTCGCCGCAAGGCCCGCGCTCCCAATATCCCGAGAAGGGCGCGAGAAAGTATTTACAGGAGAAGGGCATGGAAGATCCCCGCGCCATAGTTGCGCGCGAACCGATGCACTATAAGCAGGTTCTCGCCGTAACCATTGCAACTGCACTCAATGCACTCGATGGTTTCGACGTACTTTCAATCAGTTTCGCCTCGCCCGGCATCGCCAAGGACTGGGGCATCGACCGCGCCGCACTGGGCCTCGTGCTGTCGATGGAACTGTTCGGCATGGGCATCGGCGCCTTCATCCTGGGCAACCTGGCCGACCGCGTGGGCCGTCGCCCGACGATCCTGGGCTGCCTTGTCATCATGTCGCTGGGCATGCTGGCCGCCTCGACCGCCACGAACGTCGAGATTCTCTCGGCCTATCGCCTGTTCACCGGCCTTGGCATCGGCGGCATGCTGGCCGCGACCAACGCCGTCGCCGCCGAATGCTCGAACGCCAAGCGCCGCAACCTGACGGTCGCTATCATGGCCGGCGGCTTCCCGATGGGCGCCATCGTCGGCGGCTCGCTCGCCTCGTTCGTGCTGGGCGCGACCGGGCACTGGCAGTCGGTGTTCGAGTTCGGCTCGGCGCTCACCGCGCTGTTCATCCCGCTGACGCTGTGGCTGGTGCCAGAGACGATGGCCTTCCTCGTCACCAAGCGCCCCAAGGGTGCGCTGGAGAAGATCAACCGCACGATGGTTGCGCAAGGCCGCGCGCCGCTGGGCGAGCTGCCGCCGGTCGATGAAAGCAAGAAGCGCGCCTCGTTCGGGGACTTCTTCGCCCCCGGCATGCGCAGCGTGACGCTGCTGCTGACGCTCACCTACTTCGCGCACATGCTGAGCTTCTACTTCCTGATGAAGTGGATTCCCAAGATCGTCGTCGATCTGGGCTTCGCGCCCCCGATGGCGGGCGGCGTGCTGGTGTGGGCCAACGTCGGCGGCGCGATCGGCTCGATCACGGCTTCGATCCTCTCGCAGAAGATGGGCATCCGCCCGGTCGTCATCGCCTCGATGTTCCTGGGCTTCGTTGCCGTCGCCGCGTTCGGCCAGGGCTTCACGACGCTGGGCGGCCTCTCGCTGATCGCCTGCATCGGCGGCTTCTTCACCAACGGTGCGACCGCAGGCCTGTACGCGGTGATCGCGCAGAGCTTCCCGGCGCAGCTGCGCGCGGGCGGCACCGGCGTCGTCATCGGCGTGGGCCGTGCGGGCGCGGCCCTCGGCCCGATCCTGGGCGGCCTGCTGTTCGCCAATGGCGTCTCGCTGTCGCTGGTGGCGGTGATCCTCGCCTGCGGCACGCTGGTCGGCGGCATCGCGCTGTCGCTGCTGCGCTACCGCGAAGAGGCGATTGCCTAAGAACAGGCGCCCGATCGTCTGACATACCTTCCGGGGCAGGACCGCCAAGGGCCGCCCTGCCCCGGCAATAACCTAAAAATCCAATTGCTTACAATTGAGCCTTTTGGCCAAGTTTTTCGGAGAGACCACCCCATGCGTCGTCACGCATCTCGCACCCTGCTGCTCGCCACCGGTGCCCTCACCCTGACCACTCTCGCCGCCGGTACGGCGCACGCACAGTCGACCCCGCCCGACAGCAAGGACTATTCGCTCTCGGGCGGTCCGCTGGGCGGACAGTCGGTTCCCGGCGTGCGCCCCGCCAAGTCGCAGACGAAGCCTGCACAGGTCATGCCCGGCGGCCAGACCGGCCCCGAAGGCCTGCCGCAGGCCCATCGCTGGACCGAGAACTGGTCCGCGGTTCCCGCCGCAGACGCCCCGATCATGGACAAGATCAAGCACATCTCCATCGTGCCCGATCATGACGACATCTACCTGACGCTGGGCGGCGAAGTGCGCGAATACTACACCGCGTGGTCGCACTCGGCACTGGGCCGCACCGCAGGGGATGACAACACCCTGCTCCAGCAGCGCCTGCGCCTGCTGGCAGACCTCCACCTCGGCCAGAACGTGCGCGCCTATATCGAACTGGGCGACAACCGCGAGTTCGGCGAGGAGTTCGCCACCAAGCCCAACCGCGACCGCGTGGACATCTATCAGGCCTTCGTCGACGTCTCGATCCCGCTGGGCGATGCGGGCAAGATCACCCTGCGCCCCGGCCGCTTCGAGATGCCGCTGGGCAACGGCAAGCTTGCCGGTGTGCGCGAAGGGCTCGACATGCGCTTTACCTATCAGGGTATCGAGGGCACCTGGATCCTGCCGGGCAAGGTCTCGGTGCAGGCCTTCGCGGTAAAGCCGGTCAACATCAAGCCCGGCACTTTCGACGACGGCCCGAACCACACGCAGGACTTCCACGGCGTCTACGTGAGCGCGCCCAATCGTCTGGCGGGCTTCGGCACCGACGTCTACTGGTACGAGATGGACCGCGACACCGCGACCCTGCGCACCGGCACCGGCCGCGACGATCGCAACAACTGGGGCGCGCGCCTGTGGAAGCGGAACGCCACTGTCGATATCGACCTTGAGGGCACCTATCAGAGCGGTACGTTCGCCGGGCAGGACATCGAGGCCTACGGTATCCTGTTCGAAGGCGGCTACACCTTCAACGACAGCGCGCTGAAGCCCCGCCTTGGCCTTCGCGCCAACCTGTTCTCGGGCGACAAGCACGCGAACGATGGCAAGTCGAACACCTTCGTCGCCGCCTCGCCGCGCCTGCCGCTGTTCAGCGAAGCCGCGTTCTTCAACTTCTCGAACATCATGGACCTCTACCCCTCGGTCACGGTGAAGCCGACGCCTGCCATCACCGTGATGGCAGGACCTGACTTCCTGTGGCGCAACACCAAGGCGGACGGCATCTACGTCGGCCCCACCGGCGCCAGCTTCGCACCGTATGCATCGAGCCGCGCGATCGGCACCGATCTCAACCTCGAAGCCTCGTGGCAGGCCACCCGCCGCCTCTCGTTCCGTCTGTTCGAGACCTACTTCGCTGCCAGCAACTCGTTCCAGGACAACGGCGGCAAGAACGGCAACTACTTCGGCCTTCAGGGCAACTACCGCTTCTAAGGACGATCTTTCGAAACCCGACAAAGGCGTCGGCACCCGTAAGGTGCCGGCGCCTTTTCATGTCGGGCACGATCGCAAAACGCCCCTCGACCTTCCCTGCAAGCACGCTATCTTCTCCCTTATAAAACAAGGAGAGGACCATGATCCGCGAAACCCGGCCCGAAAAGGCCGAGCCCGTGGGCGACCCTGCAGGCGCCGGCACGCGCCCGGCGGCCGTCATGCTCACCGGATTTGCCAACCACCACGCCAGCGAGGCCGTGCCCGGTGCGCTGCCGATCGGACGCAATTCCCCGCAAGTGCCGCCGTTCGGGCTTTATGCCGAACAGCTTTCGGGCACCGCTTTCACGGCCCCGCGCCATGCCAATCGCCGTTCATGGCTCTATCGCCTGCGCCCCAGCGCGCAGCACGCGGCGTGGAAGCTGCTGTGCGGGGCGCCGGATCTCAGCCGTGACCAGTTCGGCGATGCTGCGTTCGACACCATCCCCGCCAGCCCCAACCGGCTGCGCTGGGAAGCCCTGCCGCTGCCACCTGCGGGCGAGACCGATTTCGTCGATGGCCTCGTCAGTTGGGCCCGCGCGGGCGATCCCCACGAAGGCACCGGCTGCAGCATCCATCTTTATGCGGCGGGCCGCTCGATGGAGAACCGCGCCTTCTTCAGCGCCGATGGCGAATGGCTGATCGTGCCGCAACACGGCGCGCTCCACATCGTGACCGAGATGGGCACGATGACCCTCGCCCCCTTGCAGATCGCCGTGATCCCGCGCGGCATGCGCTTCCGCGTCGAACTGCCCGATGGTCCCGCGCGCGGCTATGTCTGCGAGAACCACGGCGCGCCGCTGCACCTGCCCGAACTGGGGCCGATCGGCGCCAATGGCCTTGCCAATTCGCGCGATTTCGAAACGCCTGCCGCCGCCTTCGAGGACGACGACACCCCTTGCGAACTGGTGCAGGCGTTTCAGGGACGACTTTGGACCACAACGCTCGGCCACAGTCCGTTCGATGTCGTCGCCTGGCACGGCAACCTTGCACCCTATCGCTACGACCTCACCCGCTTCAACGCGATGAACACGGTGACGTTCGACCATCCCGACCCCTCGATCTTCACCGTGCTGACCTCGCCCAGCGACACACCGGGCGTGGCGGGCGTGGATTTCGTAATCTTCCCGCCGCGCTGGTCGGTGGCCGAGGACACTTTCCGTCCGCCCTATTTCCACCGCAACGTGATGAGCGAGTTCATGGGGCTGATCGAAGGCGCCTACGATGCCAAGGCGGCCAAGGCAGAAGGTGGCGGCTTCGTGCCCGGCGGGGCCAGTCTGCACAACCGCATGTCCGCGCACGGGCCGGATGCCGCCACGCATGCCGCAGTAATCCAGGGCGGGGGCAAGGCCGGGCTCGAACCGGTGCGCTACAGGGATACGATGGCCTTCATGTTCGAAAGCCGCTTCGTGTTCCGCCCCAGCCGCCGGGCGATGACCGGGCCGACCTTGCAGCACGACTATGACGGCTGCTGGCAGGACTTTTCCAAAGCGCAGGTGCCGCCTGCTGCCGAAGGCGGCAAGGCATGACGCTGCCCCTGCGCGATGCCACGCATGACCCGAAGCGCACGAGTTGGGTCGAGAGCGCGAACGGCCATGCGCAGTTCCCGGTGCAGAACCTGCCGCTGGGCGTTTACGCCCCGCCCGCAGGGCCACCGCGCATCGGCGTTGCCATCGGCGAGGCGGTGCTTGACCTGGCCGCCTGCGCCGTGGCCGATCTCCTGCCCGCTGCGGCACAGGATGCTGCCTGCCAGGGCACGCTGAATGCGATCTTTGCCCTGCCCGCCCGCGAACGACAGGCCCTGCGCCACAGCATCAGCGCCCTGCTCAGCGATCTGTCCTACCGCGAAATGGTGGGACCGCTGCTGACCCCGGCTGCGGATTGCACGATGCATCTGCCTGCGCGAATCGGCGACTACACCGATTTCTACGTCGGCATCCACCATGCCGAAGCGGTCGGTCGTCTGTTCCGCCCGCACGCGCCCCTGCTGCCCAACTACAAGCATCTGCCCATCGGCTATCACGGGCGGGCCTCCTCGGTCCGCGTCTCGGGCGAGCCGGTGCGCCGCCCACGCGGACTGGTGCTTCCCGCAGGCGCCGAAGTGCCTACTTACGCACCAACGGCAAGGCTCGACCACGAGGTGGAACTGGCCTTGTGGATCGGCCCCGGCAATGCGCCCGGCCAGCCGATCCCGATCGCCGGGGCGGGAGAACATATCGTCGGCCTGGGCCTGCTCAATGACTGGTCGGCGCGCGATGTGCAGGCCTTCGAGTACCAGCCGCTCGGCCCGTTTCTGGGCAAGAGCTTTCACACCTCGGTTTCGCCCTGGGTGGTGACGCTGGAGGCTCTCGCCCCGTTCCTCATCGCGCAGGCGCCCCGCTCCGAAGGCGATCCAGCCCCGCCGCCGCATCTCCACGACGAAGAGGACGCCCGGCGCGGCGCCCTTGCCCTCACGCTGGAAGCCCACCTCACCAGCGAGCGGATGCGGCGCCACGGCGATGTGCCGCTGCGGCTCAGCCGCGCGAGTGCCGGTGCGATGTACTGGACGATGGCACAGATGGTCGCGCATCACACCTCGAACGGGTGCGACCTGCGGCCCGGCGACCTGCTCGGCACCGGCACGATCTCGGGGCCCGATGAAGGCGGGTGCGGGAGCCTGCTGGAGATGACGCGCGGCGGGGCCGAGCCGCTCGCCCTGCCCTCCGGCGAGACGCGCGCGTTTCTCGAAGACGGTGACGAGGTGGTGCTGAGCGCGCGTGCGACGGCACCCGGTGCGGTGCCGATCGGCCTGGGCGAATGTCGCGCGCGCGTGCTGCCCGCAGCCGGTGCCGAGGGCAGCGCTGGAACCCGCTAGAGGGGCTCTAGACCCGTCCAGACCCTCTCTGGACGCGTTTAGACCGGTTTCTACCCGACACGCAAAAGGACCGGAAAGCGGTATGCTCTTCCGGCCCTTTTCATACGTCTTTTTAGCGACTTAGTTTGTCGCGGTAGAGGCCGGGACCACCGGCAGCAGCACTGCGCTCTGCCCCTGTGGCCCATGCTCGATCGTCACTGTCGCCGCCTTGTAATCGGCCGGCTTGGCGAACAGGATGTTGGGCACGTAAGTCTGTGGATTGCGGTCATAAACCGGGAACAGGCTCGACTGGATCTGCACCATGATCTTGTGCCCCGGCTTGAACTCGTAGTTCACCGTCGGCAACCGGAACTTGTACTCCTGCACTTCATTTGCCGGGATCGCCGACGGGTTCGCAAAGCTCTTGCGATACCGCCCGCGGAAGATGTCGAGCGAGACAGGTAGTTGATATCCGCCCATTTCCGGGTTGCTGGCATCAGTGCCCGGATAGACGTCGATCACCTTGACCACGAAATCGCCGTCCGTCCCGGTGGTGCGCGCGAAGATGTCCGCGATCGGCGCGCCTTCCAGCGTCACCGACTTGTCGAGCACCGGCGTCGTGTAGGACACCACGTCCGGCCGCGCGGTGGCGAAGCGCTGGTCGGTGACAAGCCAGGTGCGCCAGCGATCGTTCTTAGCCGGGATCGGCAGCGGCAGGAACGGCACCGGCTTGGCCGGATCGGAGACATAGCTGTCCCCACCACCGGTCGGCGCAGTGAAACCAAGGCCGTTATTTGCCTGCAGATACAGCGGAGTAAGCGCCTGCTGGTTGGCGGGCTTCCAGTCGGCAAAGCTGTCCCAGTGCTTGTTCACCGGGTCATAGATCATCGCCTGCGGCAGCGGCTTGGGCTCCGGCGTGCCGCGCAGGTAGTGGTTGAACCACGGGATCATCACATTGCGGCGGAAGTCCTGCGTGGTGTTGCCCGGCCACTTGAGCGGCCCCAGTTCATTGCCATCGCGGTTGATCTGGCTGTGATACCACGGCCCCATGACAAGGTGGTTATTGGCTCCGTAACCGGCTTCCTTCAGCGCTTCAAAAGCATGGACGGCGCCGTAGATATCTTCCTGATCCCACAAGCCCTGAAGCCACATCGTCGGGACAGTCGAAGGGTGCGCGGCGACCTGCTTGTCCAGCGCCTGAAGCTGCCAGAAAGCATCGTAGGCCGGGTGCGCAGCAAAGCGGTTCCACCAGGGCAACTGCTTGAACCCGTTCTTTTCGGCATAGTCACCGGCCGAACCGCCTTCGAGGAAGTTCTGGTAATCATCATAGTTCGCGCGCGGGATGCCCTGCCCTTCACCCGCCTTGGTCATCTGGCCAGTGAAGTAATCGAGGTTCACCTGACGGAAGGCGCCATAGTGATACCAGTCATCGCCCATCCAGCCATCGATCATCGGGCTTTCGGGCGCAGCGGCCTTCAGCGCAGGGTGCGGGTGCAGCAGCGCCATGGCCACCGTCCAGCCATCGTACGACGAGCCGATCATGCCGACGTTGCCGTTGGTTTCCTTGAGGTTCTTCACCAGCCAGTCGATAGTATCATAGGCATCGGTGGTATCGTCGGTCTTGCTGGGATTGAGCACACCTATGGTGGGGCGCGTCATCACGTACTTGCCTTCCGAACCGTACTTGCCGCGAATGTCCTGCCAGACAAGGATATAGCTGCCGTCCGCCCAGTCCTTGTTGCCCGACCACACCGCGTCGGCCATGTGCGGGCTGTCCGTGTTCGAAAAACCGCTGGCATTATAGGGGGTACGCTCCAGCAGGATGGGCAGGTCGTGCGCGCCCTTGGGGATCATCACCACGGTATGCAGCTTCACGCCGTCCCGCATCGGGATCATGATCTCGCGGCGGACGTAATCGAAGTTGTCCTGCGGCTGCTTCCACGTCCCGGTGATGTCCGATCCGGTCTGGATCATGTCGGGCGTCACGCCTTCGGCGTTCTTCGGCGCGGGGGCTGCGGCCGACAGGACGAACGCGAGCGAGACGAGTGCCCCGCCCATTGCGACTGATTTCATGAGGATGCGATCCTTGGCAGGTGGCGGGCCGCCCTCACGACCCTGAATGGAACCGGTCGCAACTATTGCGGGGTTGTTTCGACGATTGCAACACCCTGCCTTGCGCAAGGCCCGGACCAACGCCCCAAAGCCTCGGGAAAGCGCCGAAAAGCGATCAATTCGGCTGATCGGCGGGATAATCCATCATTATTGGAAGTTTGCGCAAGGCGGCGACAGACTTGGCAACATAACCGGTCACAAAGACCGATACAACGGGAGAGGTCTATGGCCGCGCTTAGCGCCGCAGCAGACCCGACACATTCGACAGCCCCTTCGCAGGGACTGCCGCCGTCGGACACCATGCCAAGACGAGCTTTCGCGGGGCTATCCCCGCCGATCTGACGCGCCGCTCGCACACATCACCTGACCTCATTGTCTACCCACCGTCTGACCGGGCGCCGCTGCGAAGCGCGCGCGGGGGGCGGCGCATGTCCGAAAGACGTGATAAACCATGATTCTTACCGCCCTTGGCCTTGCTGCCACAACCGCTCCTCTGGCGTTAAGCGCAGCCAGCCCGGACGCCATTCTGGTCAATTCCGATGCCGTCACTGCCATCGCCCCGGCAACAGTGCAGGCTTCCGCAAAGACGCCTCCCTCTGCGCAAGAACCGACCCCCAAGCCCAGCGCCAAGACCGATCTCCCCTTCGCAGCGCAAGGGCTCGGCGATGCGGTCGGCCCGGTCTATCACCTCGCGCGCTGGACCGAGGACTGGTCATATCTGCGCGACAAGTCGAAACGCAAGGATCCGTTCGATCCGCTCAAGTTCGTGCCGCTGGACCCCGAAGGCAACACCTACATCACCTTCAGCAACGAGATGCGGCCGCGCATCAACGTGATGTCGAACCCCGGCCTTGTCCCCGGCTCGCCCCGGCAGGACCAGTTGCTGATGCGCATCTTCGCAGGCGCTGACCTGCATGTCGGCGACCATTTCCGCGCCTATGGCGAACTGGCCAGCAGCCTTGTCGGCGGCAACAACGTGCAGAAGTCGAAGACCAGCGGCTATGTGAAGAACGACCTGTTCGTCCAGCAACTCTTCGTCGATGCCCATACGCAGATCGGCAGTGCCGACGTTGGCGTTCGCGTCGGGCGGCAGGACTTCCTCGACGGCCCACCGGTGATCATCTCCAATCAGGAGAATGCCGATATTCACGTCACTTTCGACGGCGTGCGCGGCTGGATCACCGGCAAACGGGTGCGCGCCAGTCTGTTCGATTTCGATTACGTGACGGTCGGCACCGGTGCCTTCGACGATCCCACCGACCATTCCCGCCACCTGCGCGGCGTGACCGCCAGCGTCATGCTCACGCCGCCGGGCGGCAAGGGCGATCCGCAGATCTTCTTCGACCCTTTCCTGTGGCAATATACTGATCGCGCAGCGAGTTACGGCGGTGTGATCGGTCATGAGCGGCGCGAGACATATGGCACGCGGCTGTGGGGCAACGGTGGCCCGATCAGCTTCGACTGGACGGCCCTGAAGCAAAGCGGCCGCTTCGACGGGCGCGACATCGACGCGACGATGGTCTTCACCAAGCAGCTCGTCCAGTTGAGCAGCAAAGGCTGGAAACCGCAGATCGGCTTCCATGCGGACCTGGCATCGGGTGGCGGCGCGTTCGGTGACGGCACGCTGGGAACCGCGAACTTCCTGGTCGGCTCGGTGCCGCTCTGGAGCTGGTCCGTCTCGTTCGGCATGTCGAACTTCAAGGCTCTGGCCCCGATGGTGAACCTGCAACCCTCCAAGAAGCTCAAAGTGCAGATGGAGTACGAGATGCTCTGGCGCGACGACGTGCACGACGCGATCTATCAATCCTCCGGCCTGCCCTATGCGCGCACCCAGAACTCGACCGATGCGCATACCGCCAACCTGCTGCGCGCCAACATTTCCTATGCGATCAATCCACACCTCACCTGGACTACACGCCTCGAGTACGTCGATGCGAAAGGCGGACTGACGCAGGCAGGCTACGGGGACAGCATGTTTGCGGGAACCTGGCTGCAATTCCGGTTCTGATCACCGCATAACGATCACGAGTAATGATCCAGATCATCACCCGTAATTATTTGCAGTGATGATAATCCAATCGCATTGTCATCACCAACGATGAGAGCCCGCCATCGGCCTGCATGGCCGATGCGACGGGCGGCAGAGGATGACAGTGTCGGCACCCGCTTCCCGTACCGTACCCACGACCGAAGGCCGTTCCCCGGATTCTCCCGCCCCGGATGCAAAGGCCTGGGTCGGGCAGGATCTTCCCCGTGTGGAGGATGCCGCCCTGCTCACCGGACGCGGGCGCTATGTCGATGACCTGGGTGTGCGGCCGGGCACGGCCCACGCCGCGATCCTGCGCTCTGCCAGTGGTCACGCCCGCATTCGCGGCATCGACACGACAGCGGCGCAAGCGCTCCCCGGCGTCTACGCCGTCGTCACGGCCGAGCACATTCAGGCTCTGACCAACAGCTTGGTCGTCGGCCTGAAAATCCCCATCGAGTGCTGGCCGCTGGCCGTCGACAAGGTGCGCTATTTCGGCGAGCCGGTGGCCGTCGTCGTCGCCCGCGACCGCTATGTCGCCGAAGACGCGCTCGATCTCATCAAGGTCGATTACGAGACTCTGCCCTCGGTGATCGATCCGGAGGCCGCGCTCGCACCGGATGCGCCGGTGCTGCACGATGGCCTCGGCAGCAATCTCGCCAACACGCGCGAGTTCACCTACGGCGATCCCGAAGCTGCCTTCACCGCTGCACCGCACCGTATCGCGACGACCGTGCGCTATCCCCGCAGTGCCTGCACGCCGATCGAGACTTATGGTGTCGTCGCCGAATACGATGCCGGGACCGACAGCTATGACGTCACCGCCAATTTCCAAGGCCCCTTCTCGATCCACGCGGTGATGGCGCGCGCACTCAACGTGCCGGGTAACCGCCTGCGCCTGCGCACGCCGGGCGACAGCGGCGGCAGCTTCGGGATCAAGCAGGCGATCTTTCCCTATGTCGTGCTGATCTCGGTCGCCGCACGCGTTGCGGGCCGTCCGGTCAAATGGATCGAGGACCGGCTCGAACACCTGATGGCCTCATGCGTCGCCACCAACCGCGTCACCACGCTGAGCGCAGCAGTGGAGGATGACGGCCGGATCACCGCGCTCGAATGGGACCAGCTGGAAGACACCGGCGCCCATCTGCGCGCGCCGGAGCCCGCCACGCTCTATCGCATGCATGGCAACATGACCGGCGCCTACGCGATCCAGAACGTCAAGATCCGCAACCGGCTGGTCATGACCAACAAGATGCCGACCGGGCTCAATCGGGGCTTCGGCGGCCCACAGATGTACTACGCCCTGGAGCGGCTGGTGCAGCGCATCGCGGTGGAACTGAACCTCGATCCGGTGGAGGTGATCCGCCGCAACTACATTCCCGCCGATGCCTTCCCCTATCGCACCGCCACCGGCGCGCTCTACGACAGCGGCGACTACCAGACCGCCACCGCCCGCGCGCTGGATGAAGGCGGCCTTGCGGACCTGCGCGAACGCCAGAAGCAGGCGCGTGCCGAAGGGCGGCTCTATGGCATCGGCTTTGCCGCCGCGATCGAGCCCAGCGTCTCCAACATGGGCTATATCACCGCCGTCCTGACACCCGAGCAGCGCGCCAAGGCAGGCCCCAAGAACGGCGCGCAGGCGACCGCAACCATCTCCATCGACGCGGTGGGATCGGTCAGCGTCCACGTCTCGTCGGTGCCGCAGGGTCAAGGACACCGCACCGTGCTGGCACAGGTCGTCGCCGACGGTCTGGGGCTGGCGCCCAAAGATATCAGCGTCGTCACCGACCTCGATACCGGCAAGGATGCCTGGTCGATCGCCTCGGGCAACTATTCCAGCCGTTTCGCCGCCGCCGTTGCGGGAGCCGCGCGTATCGCCTGCGACCGTATCCGCGCCAAGCTGGCAACGGTTGCCGCCGCGCAGCTGAAGGTCGAGGTCGAAGACATCGTTTTCGCCAACGGACGCGTACATGGCGGCAATCCGGAAAAGTCGCTGCCCTTCGCGCGCGTCGCGTCATCCAGCCACTGGTCCCCCGGCGAACTGCCCCAGGGGATCGACCATACCATTCGCGAAACCGCGTTCTGGTCCCCCCCGCAACTGACCGCGCCGGACGAGCAGGACCGCGTCAACTCCTCGCTGTGCCACGGCTTCATCTTCGACATCTGCGCAATCGAGATCGACCGCGAGACCTGCGAGATCCGCTTCGATCGCTACGTCACCATGCACGACTGCGGGCGCATCCTGCACCCCGGCATGGTCGAAGGGCAGGTCACGGGCGGCTTCGCCCATGCTCTTGGTGCCGCGATGTACGAGGAAAGCGCCTATGCGCCCGACGGCAGTCTGCTGACCGGCACGCTGGCCGACTACCTGATCCCGACGATCACCGAGACGCCGCCGCTCACCATCCTGCACCACGAGACGCCCTCCCCTTTCACCCCGCTGGGCGCCAAGGGCGTGGGCGAAGGCAACTGCATGTCGACCCCGGTGTGCATCGCCAACGCCGTGGCCGACGCTTTGGGCATCGCAGAGATCACCCTGCCGATCACCCCCGCCAAGCTCGCCGAGTTCATCCATGGCGAAGAACCGCAGCCTTCCAAGCCGGTCATGCAAAAGCCCAAGCCGACAAAGACCGGCCCCGGCGAGCGCGCGCTGACCGGCGCCGGTCAGGCCACCGTCGAAGCCCCGCGCCAGCAGATCTGGAACATGCTGCTCGATCCCGACCAGCTGATGACGATCATCCCCGGCGCGCATGGCGTGGAAAAGGTGTCCGACACCGAATTCACCGCCGACGTCACCCTCGGCATCGGCCCGGTCAAGGGACGCTACACCGCCCGCATCGCGCTTTCCGACCTCGACGAACCCAATGCCGTCACGCTGGCGGGGGGCACCGAGGGTGCGCTTGGCTCCGGGCAAGGCACGGGACGCATCACGCTCACTGAAGAGAATGGCCGCACCACCATCGCCTACAACTACGAAGCCGCTGTCGGCGGCAAGGTGGCAGCCATCGGCGGACGCCTGCTGGACGGCGCCGCACGCGTCGTCATCGGCCAGTTCTTCGAGGCTCTGGCGCGCAAGGCCGGTGGCTCCAGCGGTGCGAAACTGCGCGTGCCGCTATGGCTCAAGCGGATCTTCGCGATGGCGGGAGTCGGCAAATGAAGCCTGCCCCCTTCGACTATCTGCGCGCCGACCACATCGATGAAGCGCTCGACCTGCTGCGCCGCGAGGGCGGCGATGCCCGCGTGATCGCGGGTGGTCAGTCGCTGCTGCCGATGCTCAACATGCGCCTCGCACGGCCCAAGGTCCTACTCGACGTGATGCACGTCCCCGAACTGGCCGAAGTACGCGAAGAGCGCGGCAGCCTGCGCATCGGCGCGGGCGTGCGACAGGCACAAGTGCTCGGCATCGAAAACCTTGCCCGACGCCAGCCCCTGCTCGCCGCCGGGCTTTCGTGGGTGGGTCATGCGCAGACCCGAGCGCGCGGCACCGTCTGCGGCTCGATCGCGCATGCCGACCCTTCCGCCGAACTGCCGCTGACCCTGCTGACGCTGGGCGGCGAAGTCCACCTGCGCACCGCCAGGAAGCGCCGCACGCTGGCCGCCGCCGATTTCATGACCGGCATGATGGCCACCGCCAAGGCCGACGACGAGATGATCGAGGCGGTCTCCATCCCGCTCGCCAGACCCGGCACCGGCTATGCCTTCAACGAGATCGGGCGTCGCCACGGCGACTTCGCGATCGTCGCCTGCGCGGCGGTGGTGGACGAGACCCGAACCGTGCTCGGCATCGGCGGCGTGGCGGACATGCCCGCCCGGCGCGAACTGCCGCTGCCCGATGCACCCGACTTTGCCGACGCGCTCAACCAGTTCGCCTGGGAACTGGATGCGCGCGACGATCTTCACGCCAGCGCCCGCTATCGCCGCGACCTCGTTCGCCAGATGGGTGCCCGCACCATCGAGGAGGCCGCAAGATGCCGCGCTTGAACGCCGATACGCGCCACCCCGTCACCTTCACGCTCAACGGTCGCGAAGTGTCCGGCCTGGCCGAACCGCGCCTGCTGTTGAGCGACTTCCTGCGCCACGAGATCGGCGCCACCGGCACGCATGTCGGCTGCGAACACGGCGTCTGCGGCGCCTGCACCGTGCAGATCGACGGCCGCCTCGCCCGCTCGTGCCTCGCGCTGGCCGTGCAGACCCATGGCGCCGACGTGCGCACGGTCGAAGGCCTGTCCGAAGACGGCGGGCGCACCCTCTCGGTGCTGCAGGAGGCGTTCCGTGAACATCACGGACTGCAGTGTGGCTTCTGCACGCCGGGGTTCCTGATGAGCCTCGATGCGCTGCTGCGCACTCGCCCCGATGCGAGCGAGGACGATATTCGCGAGGTGCTCTCGGGCCACCTGTGCCGCTGCACCGGCTACGCACCGATCCTGACGGCGGCCCTTGCTGCGCGTGATCGCCTGCTGGCCGAGAGAGACGCCTCGGGAGAGAACAATGCCCCCGATGCGGGCGACAAGGAGACCATCACCCATGCTTGACCTGGGAACGACGTTCATCGCCGCGCTGGAGCGCGATCCCGACCGGATCGCGATCATCGACGGCGACGTGCGGCTGACATACGCACAATGGTACGCCAGGATTTCCGCGCTGGTCGCCTCGCTGGAGAAGATCGGCCTCAAGCCCGGCGATCACCTCGTCAGCGTGCTCAAGAACCGCTGGCAGGCCGCGACCCTGCATTGGGCGTGCCAGTTCTCGGGCGTGATCCTCACCCCGATCAACTGGCGCTCCAAGGCCGACGAGGTCAGCTATGCCGTGCACGATGCCGAAGCCCGCGCCATCGTCTACGAGGACCTGCCGGAAAAGACCGTCGCCTCTGCAGGGCTGGACGGTTCGGTAATCCACATCACGCTCGACACGCCCCGCGTGGGCGAACTCGCTTTCGACGATCTGATCGCCGATACCGCCGCGCCGCCTGCAAGGCCGCGCGCCAGGGCTGACGACTGGTCGCTGATGCTTTACACCTCGGGCACCACTTCGCGTCCCAAGGGCGTACCGCGCCGCCAGCGGGCCGAGCGCGCCGCCGCCATCGCCCATGTCGCGCAGAACCTTTACGGCTATGGCGAAAAGACGCTGGGTGTCATGCCGCTCTATCACACGATGGGGGTACGCTCGCTGCTGGCCACCGCGATCATCAACGGCACCTTCGTATGTATGCCCAAGTTCGATCCCGCCGAGGCGGTGACACTGATCGAGAAGGAGGGCATCCAGAACCTCTATCTCGTGCCCACGCTGTACCATGACATCGTGCGCCATCCCGATTTCGCGCCCGAGCGGGTCGCCTCGGTGCGCAAGATCGGCTTTGCCGGCGCACCGATGACCGATGGGCTGCTCAAGCAGGTCGATGCCGCGTTCGGCCCCGAACTGTTCGTCAACCACTACGGCTCGTCGGAAATCTATACCTGCACGATCGACCAGAACGCGCAGGCCAAACCCGGCAGCGCGGGCAAGTCGGGCATCAACCAGCTGATCCGCGTGGTCGCCTTCGATCATGACGATCCCGAAGCCGTGGTCCCCCACGGCACCGAAGGCCAGATCATCGCGCTGCTGGACGGCGACGAGGCCTTCGAAGGTTACTGGCGTCGCCCCGAAGCCAACGAGAAATCGCTGAAGAACGGCTGGTTCTTCTCGTCCGACACCGGCTATTTCGACGAGGACGGCGACCTGTTCATCACCGGTCGCCTCGACGACATGATTATCTCGGGCGGCGAGAACGTTTCTCCTGTCGAAGTCGAAAGCCAGCTCTCGCTGCACCCGGCAGTGGGCGAAGTCGCTGTCGTCGGCCTGCCGCACGAGCGCTGGGGCAAGGTCGTCACCGCTTTCGTCGCGCCGTCGAAACCTGTCACCGCCGAGGAGCTGGACGCGTTCTGCGCCGCGTCCACGCTTGCCAACTTCAAGCGCCCGCGTGCTTTCGTGTTCGTGCGCGAAATTCCCAAGTCGCCGGTCGGCAAGCTGCTGCGCCGCAAGCTGGTTTCCGGCGAATACGAAGAACTCACCCCTTCCGATCTTCCCACTTCCGACATCAAGGATACCGCCGCATGACCGACCCTTATGCCAACCTCGAAGGCTTCACCGTCGAGATCGACGCCGAGCAGCAGCGCGGCGATATCATCCTCGACAACGGTGAGTTCAACACCATCTCGATGGCCCAGCGCGACCAGCTGAAAGCCGCGTTCGAGGCGCTCGACGCCGATGACCGCGTGCGCGTGATCGTGGTGCGCGCGATCGGCCAGCACTTCTCCTCGGGCGGCTACATCATGGGCTTCCTCGAAGCCTCGCCCGAACATGTCTCGAAGCTCGCCTGGAACATCGCCGCACCGGTGCGCTGCGAAAAGCCGGTGATCGCCGCCAACCGCGGCTTCGCCTTCGGCGTCGGCTTCGAGCTGTCGCTCGCCTGCGATTTCCGCATCGTCACCGAGACGACACGCTATGCCCTGCCCGAACAGAAGCTGGGCCAGATTCCCGGCTCGGGCGGTTCGGCACGCCTACAGAAGATCGTCGGCGTCGCGCGCACCAAGAACATCGTGATGCGCTCGCGCCGCGTGACCGGGCAGGAAGCCTACGACTGGGGCCTTGCCAGCGAGATCGTGCCCGACGCCGAACTGGAAGCCGCAACCGACGCTCTCGTCAAGGAACTGATCGGCTTCTCGCCCATCGCCCAGCGCACCGCCAAGAAGCTGCTCAACGACAGCGACGACGCGTTCCTTTCAACCGCGATCGAACTGGAAGGGCACTGCTATTCGCGCCTGCGCACCTCGGATGACTTCGCCGAGGGCGTCAAGGCCTTCCACGAAAAGCGCAAGCCTGTATTCAAGGGAAGCTAACCCTTCCACAAGGATGCCCCACGCGATGACCGAGCCGACCAAAACCGCCCGCCCCCCGATGCGCTGGCTGGATGACGTCGAGGTCGGCTTCGCATGGGAAGGTCGCCCGATCGCGATGGACGAGGCGGCGATCATCGCCTTCGCGAAACTCTACGACCCCCAGCCCATGCACACTGACCCCAAGGCCGCCGCGAAGGGCCGCTTCGGCACCGTGATTGCCAGCGGCTGGCAGGTCGCCGCACTGGTGATGCGCGATTATGTCGAGACCAGCCCGTTCGGCGATCTCGAACTGCTCGGCCTCGGCCTTGACGATCTCGCCTGGAGCGAAGCCGTCCGCCCCGGCGACACGCTTGTCGCCCGCCGCGAAATCGTCGAGGCCCGCCCCTCACGCAGCAAGCCGGATCGCGGCGTGGTGCGCATCGCCGTCACCGTCACCAACCAGCACAGCCGCACCGTGATGCGCTACGTCAACGCGATCCAGATGTTCCGCAAGCCGGGCTGAGGCTCAGCGGAGCGAAGTCATATTGCTGCAAATTGGCTTCGCGAATTCTCACGCCTTCCAGCGGCGCACCAGTTGGGTGTCGATATCGAACAGGTCGAGCACGCGGCCAAGGGTATGGTCGACCATGTCCTCGATGCTCTGCGGCCTGGCGTAGAAGGCGGGGACCGGCGGAGCGACGATCGCGCCCATTTCCGAAACCTGCGTCATCGTGCGCAAGTGCCCGGTGTGGAGCGGCGTCTCGCGCACCATCATCACCAGACGGCGGCGATCCTTCAGCACCACGTCTGCGGCGCGGGTCAGCAGTCCGGTCGTGGTGCCCCAGGCGATCTCCGACATCGACTTGATCGAGCACGGCGCCACGATCATGCCACGCGTGCGGAACGAGCCCGAAGCAATCGACGCGCCGATATCGGCCTGCGCGTGGACCTGTGTCGCCAGTTCGCGCACGGCGGCAAGCTTCCAGTCGGTTTCGTGCGCGACGGTGATCTCTGCCCCGCGCGACATGACGAGATGCGTCTCAATACCAAGATCGCGCAGGATCTGGAGCAGGCGTATCCCGTAGATCGCGCCCGATGCACCGGACATCCCCACGATCAGCGGGCGGCTGTCTGCGGTCATCTCTATCCTCTCCTCAAGGCAGAAGCGCCGGACTTCAGGCCCGGTCGCCTCGGTATCGTGGCCGCTCAGTCTAAGCCGGACACATCATCACGTCGAATAAGCAGAATTGAGAGACATCATCACGCTTCCTGATCGTCACCACTCTCGTCGTCCTGCACCGCCACGGCATGCCTGTCACCGCCAAGCGCCTTTACCGCCGCCTCGCGCATCATCGTGATAAAGGCATCGGCGGCGGGGGAGAGCGGGTGGCGCGGGTGATGGATGATCGCCAGCTTGCGCGTGAGCGGCGGTGACAGGGGGCGGGTACTGAGTCGTCCCGCCAGCGCCTCCCGGCGGATGGCAAGGCTTGGCAGCACCGTCGCCCAGTCGGACCGCGCCACCGTCTCGCAAATACCGTCGATCGAATCCATCTCCAGCCGCATGCTCAGATCGAGATCGCGCGCCTGAAAATAGCGGTCCAGCTCCAGCCGCAGGCCATGGCGGCGCGAGGGCAGTACCAGCTTGGCCTGCGCAAGGTCGGCAGCTCCGATCGGCTTGCCGTCCGCCGCCTGCCCTGCCGCCGTGACGAACATCATCTGTTCGTCGATCAGCGTTTCGGACACGAGACCGAGGCGACGCGGCGGCTTGTTGATGATCGCAAAATCCAGCACGCCCTGCTGCACCTGCTCGATGAAAGTGGAGGAGAACCCATCCACCACATCCACTTCCACTTCGGGATAGGTCGCCGCAAAGTCGATCAGCATGGCGGGCACGAAACTGGCGGTCAGGCTGGCAAGGATACCCACGGTAATACGGCCCGAGATCACGCCCGAAAGCTTGGCCATATGCTCGCGCGCCACGGAAAGATCGCGCAGCACCGGCACGACCAGGCGATAGAGCGTGCGCCCCGCGCTGGTCGGCACCATCGCCTTGGAGCGGCGTTCGAACAGTTGCAGCCCGAACTCCTTCTCCAGCTTGGCGAGCTGCATCGAGACCGCCGGCTGCACCACGTAAAGCCGTGCCGCCGCACGGGTCACGCTGCCCTCTTCGTAGAGCGCCACGAAATAGCTGATCTGCCGCAGGTCCAATCGCTCTCACCTTTTTATCATCACCGATGATCCTGTGGATCACCAATCCTTACTTTGGTTTATAGCATACGGCCTTAGACTGGCGGCGCAAACAGCAAAGACGGCCACGCATCCGATGGCCGTGGGGAAAGGATACGATGAAAGCCGACCGCACACGCACCGCGCTCTCGCTGCGCGACTGGATGGAGCGCCTCCAGGCCACCGGACGCCTCGCCATCGCCAATCCTGATCGCGATCTCGTCCACGAAGTCGCCGCCATCGCCAATCGGCTGGACGGCAGCAAGGCCAGCGTCTTTCCCAAGGTGGGCGCGATGGACGGCACGGTGATCTGCGGCCTGCTGTCTGATCGCAACTGGATGGCCGAAGCGCTCGACGTCTCCCCGTCCGAGCTGATCGCGCTTTACAAGCGGGCCTGCGACGAACCGGTTGCCAGCATCGAGGTGGCGGACGCGCCGGTGCAGGAGGTCGTCCACACCGATGTCGATATCCTTGCCCAGTTGCCGGTACCCACGCATAACGAACATGATTCCGGCCCTTACATTACAGCCGGGCTGCTGATCAGCCGCGATCCCGAAACCGGCGTGCAGAACGTCACCATCCACCGCTGCCAGATCAGCAGCCGCAACCGCATCGGCGTGCTGCTGCTGCCGCGCCACACCGACAACTTCTTCCGTAAGGCCAAGGCGATGGGCAAGGCGCTGGAAATCGCCATCGTCATCGGTTGCGAACCCTCGCTGATGATGGCCAGCCAGGCCATCGTACCGCTGGGGCATGACGAACTGGAGATCGCCGGAACCCTGCGCGGCGCCGCGCTGCCGGTGGTAAAGTGCAAGACCAACGACGTGCGCGTGCCCGCAGAGGCCGAGATCGTCGTCGAAGGGCGCATTCTGCCCGATGCGATGGAACCCGAAGGCCCCTTCGGCGAATTCCCGCAGTATTATGGCGAGCGGGACAATCGCCATGTCATCGAAGTCGACGCGATCACCCATCGCCGCGATCCGCTGTTCCACACGATCGTCGGCGGCGGGCTGGAGCACCTGCTGCTGGGCGCGATCCCGCGCGAGGCCTCGATCCTCGCCACCATGCGCCGCAGCTTTCCGGGCGTGGTCGACGTGGCGCTCGGGCTGGGCGGCGTCGGGCGCTATCACCTCTACATCCAGCTCGACAAGACGCAGGACGGCGAGGGCAAGAACGTGCTGATGGCCGCCTTCGCCGCGCACTACGACATCAAGCACGCGGTCGTCGTCGATCTGGACGTAAACATCCACGATGCCCGCGAGGTCGAATGGGCCGTCGCCACGCGCTTCCAGGCCGATCGCGACCTGCTGCTGGTGACGGAAAGCCAGGGCTCCAAGCTCGACCCCTCCACCCGCGATGGCGTGGGTGCCAAGCTCGGCTTCGATGCGACGATCCCGGTCGATGCGCCCGAGATGAAGTTCAAGCGCATCCGCGTGCCGGGACAGGCTGAGGTCGATCTTGATGCCGCGCTGGATCAAAATGCGACTTTCGAATTTTAAAACAAAGATTTGGGCGGGGAAGCCTTGAAGGAGAACAATATGGCCGGATTGGCCCAGAACCGAACGACGCGACTGCAAGGTCGCGCCATCATCGTGACCGGCGCGGCGCAGGGTATTGGCGCCGCCTATGCAAAGGCGCTCGCCGCACATGGCGCCCGTCTCGCGCTATGCGACATTGCCTCGCCCGAGGGCACCGCCGCCGCGATCCGCGCTGAGGGTGCCGAGGCTTTGGCCATGGCCGCCGACATCACGGATGCCGCCGCGCTTGCGGCCTTCGTCGCCAAGACGGTCGAGACTTACGGCGCGGTCGACGTGCTGGTGAACAACGCCGCCCTGTTCGCGACGCTGGCGCTCAAGCCGCTGGAAGAGATTTCCTCCGATGAATGGGACAAGGTGATGACCGTCAACGTGCGCGGCACGTTCGAATGCATCAAGGCCGTCACCCCGCAGATGAAAAAGCAGGGCCACGGCAAGATCATCAACGTCGCATCGGGCACCGTGTTCAAGGGCGCCCCGATGATGCTGCACTATGTCTCGTCCAAGGGTGCGATCGTGGGCATGACCCGCTCGGTCGCGCGTGAACTCGGCGATGCCGGGATCACCTGCAACTGCCTTGCGCCGGGCCTCACCATGAGCACCAACGTCCAGCATAATGCCGACTGGGCAGGCCGGATCGTGGAAGCCAACGTCGCCAGCCGCTGCATCAAGCGCGAGGCGGTGCCCGAGGACCTGACCGGCGCCCTCGCCTTCCTCGCCAGCGCCGACAGCGACTTCATGACCGGCCAGACCGTCGTCGTCGACGGCGGCTCGGTCACGCATTGAGGAGACAGGACATGGAAACGCCCGCTATGCAGGCTATCGCCTCCCACTGGATCGGCGGCAAGCCCGTTGAGACCCCCTCCGCGCAGAGCATCGACCCGGCGACAGGCGAAGTCGTCGGCCACTTTGCCGATGGCGGCGAGCCCGAGGCACGCGCCGCCATCGCCGCTGCCCGCCACGCCTTCGAGACGAGCGACTGGCCCATGGCCCCGCGTCTGCGCCAGCGCGTGATGCTCGACTGGGCCGCCGCGCTGCACACGCAGGTCGATACGCTCGCCGAACTGCTCACGCGCGAGAACGGCAAGTCGCTGGCCGCCTCGAAAGGCGAAGTGCTCGGCGCGATCTCCGAAGTGGAATATTACGCCGGGATCACCCGCTACATTCCAGGGCATGTGCTGGAGCCCGCCCCCGGCGTGCTCTCCACCGTGCTGCGCGAGCCGGCGGGCGTCGCCGCCGTGATCGTGCCGTGGAACGCGCCAGCAGTGTTGCTGGCGCGCGGACTTGGCCCCGCGCTGGCGGCGGGCTGCACCACCGTGGTCAAGCCGGCACCGCAAACGGTCCTGTTCAACGCGGCCTTCCTCGCCCCGCTGGTCCGCCACCCGCAAATCCCGGCGGGCGTCGTCAACATCTTCGCCGAGACCGGCGCGGCAGGATCGAAGCTGCTCGCCTCCTCCCACGATGTCGATGTGATGTGCTTCACCGGCTCGACCGACGTCGGCAAGGACATCATGCGCGCCTCGGCGGATTCGATGAAGAAGCTCTCGCTGGAACTGGGGGGCAAGTCCTGCGCGATTGTGCTCGCTGATGCAGACCTTGCCGCCATCGCCCCACAGATCGCGGCAGCCGCGACGATCATTTCGGGCCAGCAGTGCACGGCTGCGCGCCGCGTGCTCGTCGACGCCTCGCGCTTCGAGGAGATGAAGCGCGTGCTGGCCGAAGCCCTCGCCGCCATTCCCATCGGCAACGGGCTGGATACCGGGATCGCGATGGGCCCCCTGATCGACGTGCCCTCGCGCGACAAGGTGAAGGCCCGCATCGACGAGGCCTGCGCACTGGCAGACGAAGTCGTGCTCGCAGGCACCGTACCCGAAGGCAACGGCGCGTTCCTCACGCCCACGCTGGTCCATCATCAGGACACCAAGGCGTTCTTCATGCAGGAAGAAATCTTCGGCCCGTTCCTGACCATCGAGAGCTTCGAGACCGAGGCCGAGGCCGTCCAGCGCGCCAACGATACAACGTACGGTCTGTCGGCCAGCGTCTGGACCCATGATGGCAGCGCGGCGCTACGCCTTGCCCGCGCCCTGCGCAACGGCACGGTCTGGATCAATGCCCATAACCCCCTGCTTCCCGAAGTAGAGACCGGCGGATATCGCCAAAGCGGTATCGGTCGCCTCCACGGCTACGATGCCTTGGCCGATTTCACCGAGCTAAAGCACATCTACCAGGCCCCGGGGGTCGCCGGCCGGACCTGACGGCCTAACCCACACAGTCCGGCTCGTACCGAAAGCGCCGGTGGATCACTCCACCGGCGCTTTTCTTTTAGCGGTCTTTTAAACGCAATCAGCGAGCAGGGTAGCGCAGCCTTCCCAGCAGGCGCGTCATGCTGAAGCGCTCTTCCTTGGGGCGCAGGAGCTGGCTCTTCACCTTCTCGAAGCGCATCACCCCAGCGATGCGGCGGTCGAGGAAGGCGCGGGCCTCGGCCTTGTCGGCGCTTTCATCGCCCGCGAAGACCTGCAGCGTCGAGCCGTAGAGCGCGGCCAGCGTCGCGCGCTTGGTGTAGTGGTTGTAATCCACCGCCGTATCGCCTGCGAGGCGCCACATCGCATCGGCGCTGCGCCAGCCCAGCTTCGCGGCACGGCGCAGGTTCTGCGGCATCGACAGGATCGCCAGCGCGCGCGAGAGTGCCTCTTCCTTGCCGCGCGCGGCTTCCAGTCGGGTCCAGACCAGCGTGCGGATACGCTCGCGGATCGGCAGCAGCGCCATATCGCTGCGCGGGCACGCGGCGGCCATGGCAAGATCGGTCGAGCCGATCCATGCCTCGATCATGGTCATGGCCCCGTCGCGGAAGGCGAAGGCGGCGAGCGCGGGATCGACGCCCTGCTCCACCGCCGCCGCCTCTACCGCCTTGGCCGTCCAGCCATCGAAGCTCGCCGCCGAGGCGACCGCAGGCGCCAGCGCCACGCGCAGATCGTCGAGCGTGAGGGCTTCGGAAAGGGCGGTGTCAGTCATCGGATCGTCCTCGGATCAGGGAATGGAAGGGCCGTACATGCCCTTGTTCGACGTTGCCTTCGCATTCTTGGCATAGCTGCCCAGCACGTCGAGCACGCCGCGATCGCCATCGAGCTTGGCATAGTCGAGCGAGGAGCGCCCCGAATTGTCGGTGCGCGCAGGGTTGGCCCCTGCTTCGAGCAGCAGGCGCATGATCTGCAGGTTCTTGCGGTGCGTCGCACTCATCAGCGGGGTCTCGCCCGCATCGTTCACCGGGTCGATATTGGCACGCTGCGCGATCAGGAACGAGACGCCATCGGCCCAGCCTTGATCGACCGCGACCTGCAGCGGGGTGATGTTGCTGTCATTCTGAACGTTCACGTCCGCGCCCTTGCCGACCAGATAGCTCAGCCAGGTCAGATCGCGGCGGGCGACGACGATATGCAGCGCAGTGTCGCCGCTTGACGTGTCCTTGGTGTTCACGATCCGGTTGTTGGTGTCCATCAGCGCCTTTTCGACCGCGTCACCGTCCTTCTTCTTCACCGAATCGAGGAACTTGTATGGATCGGTATAGGCCTGCGCGGGGCTGGCCGCCATCAGCGCGGCGCCTGCCGCCAGAGGTGCGAGCGCCAGCGCGCTTGGCAGCACTTTGGCGAAAACCCCAGCCATCACGGCGAACTTCCGCTTCCCGATTGTCGACACGCTTGCCTTACCTTCTCTGTTCGTCCCGGCCCGCAGCTTCGACGAAGTCTCCTTCCGCGCGAAACCGGCACCGGCAGCATCGCACCTGCCTTGCATCGCGGCGTCTAGCAGAGCATTATCGACGGCGCCATGATCAAGCGCCTATCCCGCCACCGTTTCCCCCTGTCTATGCGTGCATCGGTGCTTGCACCCGCCGCGCTTCTGCTGGCAGGCGCGCTGCCGCTCGCCGCCTGCAACCAGACGCCTTCCACCGAGGCACCGCCGCTGGCAGGCGCCGATGTGGGTGGGCCGTTCACGCTGATGGACAAGACCGGCAAGACCGTGAAGTGGTCCGATTTCCGGGGCCGCTACACCACCGTCTACTTCGGCTACACCTTCTGCCCCGATGCCTGCCCGCTGGACATGCAGGCGCTGATGAAGGGCTTCAACACGTTCGCCAGGGCACACCCGGCGCTCGCCGCCAAGGTCCAGCCGATCTTCATCACCATCGACCCTGCGCGCGACACCCCGCAGGTGGTGGGCGAATGGACCGCCGCGTTCAGCCCGAAGCTGCTCGGCCTCACCGGCACACCTGCGGAGGTAAAGCAGGCCGCCGACGCCTTTGCCGCCTATTACAAGCGCGGGGAATCGACGCCGGGCGGCGGCTATCTGATGGACCACACCCGCGCCGCCTATCTGATGGGTCCCGACGGCAAGCCGATCGCGCTACTGCCGATCGACCAGAGCCCCGAGGCAGTCGCCCAGACGCTTTCGCAGTGGGTGAAGTAGGCGAGATGCAGTAAGGCGCCTGGGATGACCGCGAACCACCCTTCGACCGACCGTTTCTGGGAGCGTCCGCTCTCCACCCTTTCCACCGCCGAGTGGGAAGCGCTGTGCGACGGCTGCGGCCAGTGCTGCCTGCACAAGGTGGAGGATGCCGATACCGGCGAGATCTATCACACCAACGTCGCCTGCAAGCTGCTGAACCTCAAGACCGCGCAGTGTTCGGACTATGCCCATCGCCGCCGCTTCGTGCCCGACTGCATGAGCCTGACGCCGAAGAACGCGGGCAACCTTGCCTGGCTGCCCGAAAGCTGCGCCTATCGCCTGCGCGCCGATGGCGAGCCGCTGCCCGAATGGCACTACCTGATCTGCGGCGATCGCGAGGCGGTGCATCGTGCGGGCATCTCGATCGCGGGCAAGGTGATTTCCGAGGTCGATGCCGGGCCGCTCGAACAGCATATCGTCTGGCCGCACGGCGAGGACTGGGAAATCGTCGAGGACGATGACGACGATGAAGATGGGAACGGCGCCCCGTTCGTGACCGGCTTCGTTCCCGACAGGCAGGGCTGATCCCGGTGCTCGACTGGCTGCGGCGCGATCCGCGTTCGCCGCAGGAACGGCAGAAGGACACCATCGAGATCGACGGGCGCGTGCTCGCCATCGAGGTGCGCCAGCTGGCGCAGGCCCGCCGCATGACCATGCGCCTTGCCCCCGATGGCAGCGCCGTGCGCATCTCGGTGCCGCGCTGGGTGCCCGCGCGTGAGGCTCATGCCTTCGCCCGCTCCCGGCGAGACTGGCTGGCAGGGCAGCTGGCCAAGATCCCGCTGCCGACCATGCTGGTGGACGGCGCCACCCTGCATGTCCGGGGCGAGGCGCTGGTGCTGCGCCACGATCCTGCCGCCACGCGCCGGGTGCAGATCGCAGATGGCATCCTGCATGTCGGCGGGCCGTCCGAGCAGCTCGAAAGCCGGTTGAAGCGCTGGCTCCAGGCCGAAGCGCGCGCGCTGGTGGAACCGGACCTTGCCCACTACTGCGCGCTGGCCGGGCAGCCGGTGCCCGCGCTCTCGCTCTCGGGCGCGCAGCGGCGCTGGGGCTCGTGCTCGTCGGGCGGGACGATCCGCATCAACTGGCGGTTGATCATGGCGCCCGACCTCGTGCGCCGCTCGGTGGTGGCGCATGAAGTAGCGCATCTGGTCCATTTCGACCACTCGCCCGCCTTCCACAAATGCCTTGCCGACCTGTTCGAGGGCAATGTCCATCACGCCAACCGCTGGCTGAGCGAACACGGCCGCTCGCTCTACGGCCCCTTCGGCTAGGGCCATCGGATAGGCCCATTGGTCCTACCCGCCGCTGGCGTTTCGCGCCTGCCTGCCCTACATAGGCGCAGATGACACCCTTCAAGCGCTCCGGTATCTGGAAAGACGTCGTGAACCCGTCCGGCATGGTCGCCGAATTCCGCATGGTGTGGAAGGAGGCGGGGCAGCACCGCTGGCGGATCGCCGCGCTGTCCGCCGCGACCACCTTCGGGGTGTTCTACCTGATGGCCGGGCAACAGGGCGAGGCGCCCTACCCCTCGCCCAAGATCACCTGGATCTCCACGTTCAAACCCGGCCGCACGGATGCCGAGATCGAGGCCTCGAACGTCGAGAACCAGAAGCGCAAGGAATTCGTCGAGGCCGCGCAGGCGAAGAACGACGCCGAAGTGCGCGACCTCTATAAGACCGTCGGGCGCTATTCGGGCATGGACGTCGACAAGATTGTCGCTCAGGCCGATGCCGATAATGCCGGCAAGGCCAAGGCCGACCAGAAGGCCTTCGAGGCCCGTCAGGCCGAGCGCGCGAAGTACGCCGCCAGACAGCCCGATGCGCAGGCCGACACTCAGGAATTTGCCGAGGACGAGAAGCTGGCGAAGGACGCGAAGGCCGAAGAGAACGGAGCCTCCGCCTCCAAGACCAACCCGTGAACGCCGCCCCTGTCGAGGATGCGCGCTGGCTTGCCGCCACCGCCGCCCTTGCCGCGCGTGCCCGACCGCTGAGCCGCCCCAACCCCGGCGTCGCCGCGCTGGTGGTGAAGCAGGGCAAGGTCATCGCCCGTGGCTGGACGCAAGTCGGCGGGCGCCCCCATGCCGAAGCCATCGCGCTGGAGGCTGCGGGGGAAGCCGCGCGCGGCGCCACGCTCTATGTCACGCTAGAACCCTGCGCGCATGTCTCGCCGCGCGGGCCTGCCTGCGCCGATCTCGTCAGCGCCAGTCCCCTTGCTCGCGTGGTGATCGGCTTCATGGACCCGGACCCTCGCACGGCGGGCGCAGGCCTTGCCCGCATCCGCGCCGCCGGGATCGCGGTGGAGCATGTCCCCTCCCTGGCATGCGAGGCCAGCCTTGCGGGCTATCTCGTGCGCACCCGGTTGGGGCGTCCGCGCGTCACCCTCAAGCTTGCGCTCTCGCTCGATGGCTGCAGCGCCACGGCGGGCGGGGAAAGCCAGTGGATCACCGGGGCCGAAGCGCGCGCCCATACCCATGCCATGCGGGCGCGCAGCGATGCGATCCTCGTCGGCGGCGCCACCGTGCGCGCGGACAACCCCCGCCTCGACGTGCGCCTGCCGGGGCTGGAGGACCGCTCGCCCGAGCGCTGGGTGCTGACCTGGGGCGCGGTGCCCGAAGGCTGGCACCCCTTGCGCAAGCCTGCCGACATCGCCACCGCCATGCCCCATGTGCAGGACCTCTTCGTCGAGGGCGGCGCGCGCACCGCCGCCGCGTTCCTGCGCGATGCCCTCGTCGACCGCCTGCTGATCTACCGCGCGCCGATCCTGATCGGCGGTCGCCCCGGCCTTGCCGACTACGGCCTTGCCGCGCTGCCCATGGCCCATGGCCGCTGGCACCGCACCGACCGCCGCGAGTTCGGCGCCGATACGCTCGAAATCTACGAAACGCGCGAAAGCCAAGGATAAGCTGCCCCATGTTCACCGGAATCGTCACCGCCACAGGCACCATCCGCGAGGCCCATCAGGCCGGAGACCTGCGCGCGGTGATCGCCTGTCCCTACGACCCCGCCGCGATCGCCATCGGCGCCTCGATCGCCTGTTCGGGCGTATGCCTCACGGTGGTGGAGAAAGGAGGCCAGAAGGGCGATGCCTGGTTCGCGGTGCAGATCTCCGCCGAAACCGTCGCGCGCACGGTGCCGGGGCGCTGGGTGGAAGGCGGCGCGCTCAATCTGGAGCAGGCGCTGAAGCTGGGCGACGAACTGGGCGGCCACATCGTGACCGGCCATGTCGATGGCGTGGGCGCCGTGTCCTCGGTCACGCCCGAGGGCGATTCGCACCGCGTGGTGATCGCCGCGCCTTCCGACCTTGCACCCTATATCGCCGCCAAGGGCTCGGTGACGCTGGAAGGCGTCTCGCTGACGGTCAATTCGGTGACGGACGAGGCCGACGGCACCTGCCTGTTCGGGCTGAACATCATCCCCCACACCGCCGACGTTACCACGCTGGGCGCGCTGAAGGTAGGCGATGGCGTGAACATCGAGATCGACGTGCTCGCCCGCTATCTCCAGCGCATGCAGTCGCTGCGGAGCTGAACGCCTACTTCCCGGCAGGCGGCGTGGCAGCCCCAGCTTTCGCGGCTGCCATTTCCACATCCAGCTGCTTCAACCGCTCGGCCTGCTGCGCCTGATCGGGAACGTGCGCGGCCTGTCGCATGGCGTCGGAAAACAGCGTGCGGTTGTACGGCTCCTGCGTGAAGTCGCCGTGGTCCAGGCTACTGTACTGGGTGCCGAAAACCTGCGGCTGGCCGATCTTCTTCAGATAGCGGTCCAGCGTCGCGGCCGATATCCACACCGCCGCACTGTTACCACGCGCCGAGGCAATCATCGCCAGCGCATGGGCCTTGAGGTAATCGTCCGCCTCGTCCCCGTGCTGAAACACGAATGCGGCGTGGTAGTAATCGTCGGCGCTTTGCAGCTTGCCCTGATCGAGTAGTTCCTGCGTGCGCTGACGGCGCGCGGTATCCTGCGGGCCGACCACCTTCCAGTCGATCTGCCCCATCTTGGGCTGGCGCGCCGCCTGATCGGCATCGAAGATCGCGGTCATTTCAGAGTTGTTCGGCCAGACAGTGCCGGGATGATAGACTTGCTTCGCGTCCCATGGCCCGATCGGGACCGGCCCTTTCGCCCGGATCAGCGCGTAAGGGCCGTAGTTCATCTGCTCGATGGCCATTTCGGCCCAATCGTCCATGACAGGCCGCAGGCGTATGGTGTAAGCGTCCTCGCCGTCGCCAAGGCTGAAGGTGATCGCATTGCCGTCTACGACGGTCGGGGCAACTGTCGATGTTTTTGCTGGCCCGGTAACATCGACCATAGCGTCACGCAGGATTGCAAAGTGCCTGGGCTGGACAACGCTCGCCGTCCATCTGCCCGCGTCTTGCGACAGAGTGACCTCCCACAAGGTGACGCCATCGGCATCGAGACGCCACGTCCCGACCAGCCGCTGCGCGAGATCCGGCGAAGCTGGCGCCGAAGAGGCAGGTATCGCCACGACAGGTTGGCCGGTCGCCGTCTGGCTCACCATCAGCCCCGACAGCGACAATCCCAGCAGAAACAATCCCGATCGGCGCATTTCAGGCTCCCGTCCTTGTTCGACGGAAAGCTGTCATGCGTGGCGATCACGCGCAACCGCTTGAAAGGATTTAACCCGTCTGGCCCATCGACGCAGGCCTATCGACGGGGCAACGCTCAGGCCAGCGGCCCTGCGGCAAAGCTTTCGCGGGTGATGGCATAGATCACATGCGGGCTGGGAACGCCGCAGCGCTCGACCGTGAAATCACGGCCCGACAGAACCTCGCCGCCGATCTTCGCCATGGCCTTGCGCGAAACGACATTGTCGGCGCCGACCAGAAACACGCAAGTCGGGTAATGCGCCAGCGCGTGGGCAAGCATCAGGCGCTTGAACTCGGCATTGTAGCCGGTGCCCCAGAACGCGCGGGAGAGGAACGACCAGCCGATCTCGATCTCGCCGGAACCTGTATGCTCGGGCGCACCAAAGCGGCTGGAGCCGATCACCGCGCCGCTGGCCTTGTCGACGATGGCAAGCGCCCCGCCGCCCGCCATGGCATCGGCGAAGAAATCGCGGAACACCGGCTCCTGCCAGCGGTCGTGTGAGGGGTGGACCGCCCAGATCTGACGGTCCGACGCGACGGCGAACAGCGCCGCGTAATCATCCTGCGTCAGCGGACGGAGGACCAGCCGGTCCCCTTCGAGAACCGGCTGGCGATCCATCAACCGATCCTCAGGCGTCGACAGCCGCGCCGGTGACGTCGGCCACGGCAGCGATGAACTGGTCGATATTGGCCATGGTCAGACCGGCCACGTTGATGCGGCCCGATGCGGCCATGTAGATGCCGTGCTTGGTACGCAGTTCGAGCACCTGCTCCTTGCTGACCGGAACCATCGAGAACAGGCCGTTCTGCCCGCCCATCGGGGTGAGGTCGGCCTTGCCCGCCGTACCGGCAGCGGCCAGCCTGTCGCGCACCTGACGCATGCGGTCGCGCATCTGGTCCAGCTCGTCTAGCCACTGCGCGGTCAGCGCCTCGTCCTCAAGGATCAGGCGCACGGCGGCAGCGCCATGGTCTGGCGGCTGCGACCAGTTGGCGCGGGCCAGCGAATGGCCGTTCGACATGACGGCGCCCAGCGTGGCGACATCGGCGACCATCGCATAGAGCGCGCCGACGCGGTCGCGATAGAGGCCGAAGTTCTTGTCGCACGAATAGCACACCAGCGCCTCGGGCACGGCGGCGAGCACGGTGCGCAGGCCGTAGGCGTCCGCCTCCATGCCCTTGCCGAGGCCCTGATAGGCCAGATCGAGGATCGGCAGGATCTTCGTCTCGGCGAGCAGCGCGGCGATCTCGTCCCATTGCGCGTCGGTGTAGTCGATGCCGGTCGGGTTGTGGCAGCAGCCGTGCAGCAGGATCGCGTCGGTGGGCTGAGCCTCTGCCAGCGCCTTGCGCAGCGCGTCGATATCGGTGACGCCCTCTGCGGTGGCGTGGTTGAACTCCACAACCTCAAGGCCGATGTCCTTGCAGATCTGCGCGTGGTTGGGCCAGCTGGGGGTGCCGACGATCAGGCGTTTGACGCCCGCCTTGTGCGCCATCGCCAGGGCAAGGCGCAGCGAGCCGGTGCCGCCGGGGGTCTGCATGCCCTCGATGCGGCCGTCCATGTCGGGGTTCTCGGCGCCGAACACGTACGGCATCAGCGCGCGCACGAAGCCCATGTCGCCCTCGGGGCCGAGGTAGGCTTTCGAATCCTGCTCGGCGACGAGTTTCGCCTCCGCCGCCTTGATCGCGCCGAACACGGGCGTATCGCCCTGTCCCGTACGGTAGACGCCCACGCCGAGATCGATCTTGTCGGCGCGCGGGTCGTCATTGTGGAGCTTGATCAGCGCAAGAAGCGCGTCGGCGGGCTGTTGCTGAAGGTTCGTAAGCATGGCGGCGGGGGCTTACTCCCGCAAAACCCGCCATGCAACCGGCGATTTCAGGAAATATTGTTGCGCAATGCGCGCAGGCTTTCCCGGCTGGGGCAAATGCACGACGGCACCGCCTCCGACACCCCGAAAGGGCGGAGACGGTGCCGTTCGAAAGCCCTCGAAAGAGCCAGCTAGAGCGCTCAGATCAGAACGGCAACCAGTTCTGCTTGTGCGAGAATTTCATGTAACCCATGTTCGCGCCAAGACGCAGGCCCGCACCGGCACGCACCGGGATCAGCACCACATTGCCGCGCCGCAGATAGCTGACGGTGAAGCCGCCGATCAGATAGGCCTGCCCCTCGCCCGCCGCGAACCGGTGATAGAGGTCGTCCGTATCGTAGAGGTTGTAGACCAGCACGAAGGCCGAGCTGGCATTGGCGCCCGCGTCGAATCCGATCGACGGGCCGGTCCAGTAGACCGGCTGCGTACCCTCGATCTTGTGGTGCAGCGTGCCCGAGCCATAGCGCAGACCCACCGCCAGCGCGGCACCCGCCTCGCGCCCAACGATATAGGCATCGGGTTCGCCTTGTTTCTTGAGCAGATCCTTGATCAGATCGGCGAGGCCCGAGGCGCCCTTGCCGAAGACGCCTTCGGCGGCGCCGATCAGGTCATCCTCATGATAGGTCTGGTCCGAACCGGGCTGGCCGGGCGTCGGCGCGACCGGGCCTCCCTGCTGGGGATAGGCAGGATTCTGGCTCGGCACTTGATTCGGCGACTGCACTGGCGGCTGGGCCGGGCTGTTCGGGTTCCAGCCGTTGTCGGTGCTCTGATCCAGCGGCTGCGAGGGATAGGTCGAACCGCTGGCCTGCGGCGAAGGCATCTGCGTGCCGTTCGACGCGGGCAGCTCGCTCGAAGAGGTAGTGGACTGGCCGGAAGACGCGGTTGCCGGATGGCCGATATCGGCATCGATCGCCTGATCGGGATCGACGGTGCGGACCTGCGCCATCGCGCCGCTCACCGGTGCTGCGACGCAGGCGAGCGCGAGAAGCGCGCCGCCGCCGATCTTCGCCCAGCGGCGCAAGCTTGCGTTGCGTTGCGCGGCTACCGGAGTGTGCTGATTGAAACGCATTGAAATCCACCCTTATGTCCCGGACCACCGCAGGTCCGCCCTGCTGCTTGCCCCCGCAGGCCCCGGACAGGAAATCCGGGAGCGGCGGCGCAGGAAAGTCCACATTCCATCACAAAGCAACGCGGCTGACCGGGCAATGAACGGTCGGCAGTCCGAGTCGGTTTTGCGGCGGAACGAATCCGCACACCACCCTGCGCACCGGGCCATCCCCAACAAAAAGCACAATTCTCGCAACAACGCCCCTTGCCGCCCCGCAAACCCCTCGTTATAGGCCGCCTCCTAGCCACTAGTGCGGAGACGTGGGTGAGTGGCTGAAACCAGCGGTTTGCTAAACCGTCGTGCTCTTAAGGGGGCACCGAGGGTTCGAATCCCTCCGTCTCCGCCATCTTCCCGCCTGTCATCGGCGCTTCCCAGAAGGAAGCGACCAGACAGGCGGGAGTGACTTCCTCCTCCCCCTCTACCCTCTTGTTTTGAGAACCGCTCCGCGCCTTATACGCGCACGCCGGCCTCCAGCCGCGCCAGTCCTTCCAGCCGGATTTCCAGCGAGCGGCGACGCACCAGCCCATGATCGCGCAGCCGCGCCAGCGCCAGCCGCGCCGCCTCCACGCCATGGCGCGAGAGCAGCGCGAGATTGTCCAGCGTCAGCCCGGCACCGCGATCCGCGCGTCCATCAGCATCCCCGCCCGCACAGCGCCCGAAGCTGGCGATCCGCAGCAGCACCATCGAACCGCGCACCCACCCGTGCGTATCGTCGAAAAAGTCGAGATCCTCGGGCAGCGCCTCCCAGACCGCCAGCACCCGCCGCGAAAGCGCAGCATCGAAGTGCGCCGCACCAAAGCGCTGCCACTCGATCGCATGCGAATCGCGCGCGACGATCCGCGTGCGCCGCAGGCAGGCAAGGCCATCCTGCACCTCTTCGGCAGAGAGCCCGGCGCGGTGTGACACCAGTTCGAGATCGGCAGCCATGGGACCGGTTGAATCAGCTGCCCCCGCCCCGATCTTCGCCCCCACCTTTCCACCGACCTGAACGCCAACCAGCGCTTCCAGCACCTGAATCCCGGTGCAGGCGGTTTCGTGCGAGAACGGTGCCTGCCGCGCCGCCTTCTCCAGCGCGGAGCGGCGCGGCCGCCTTGCCCCCGCAGCGAACTGCCGCGCGGCATCAAGGAACGCACGCTCCCGCGAGAGAAACGTCAGCGGCTCGGTATCCAGCCCGGTGCGCCGCGTTCCTGTTCCCTCACCGCTCGTCTCGTTGCGCATGGCATCCTCTCGTCCCTGCCTTCTTCCGTATGCTATATTTCCATGAATACAGTAACAGCAACAAAAAAGGCCGTCATGCAAAGGCATACCCTCTGCACAACAGCCTGCATTTCGAAGGTCAGCTGGTCAGACCCGGCCCGACCCTGCGACGATCAACGGGCCTTATTCCTCGTGAACAAAGGCCAGCCCGTCACCCGCGCCCAGCTTTTCCTCGCCCCGGAAGATACCGTCAAGGCGGGCGCAGACATCGCGGCGGAAATCGGCCTGCAGCATCGAGCGCGGCGCGGTCAACGCGATCTCGTCGGCGATGGCGCCCTTGATGCGCGAAACGGCGGCATCGTCGAGCACACCGACACGCTGCAACTCCTTGCACAGCTGCACCAGCCCGGATGCGGTCGCCTGCGCACGCAGCCCCACGTTCTTGAGATCGTAGTGGTGACGCTTGTTGTCGGCAGAGCTAGCCATGACAGTCCTCACTCCTCTTTTCGCGAGTTACGCGAGGAGGATATGCCTGTCAGGACGCCGCCGCAATCGCTTGTTCGACGATTGTGGCCGGACCGGTCCCATCGCGGGACCGGTCCGGCCAGATCTGAAAACCTCAGATCGGCGACCAGGGCTTCTCGTCGAGTTCCTCGCGCTCGCCTTCGGGGCGCTCGGTCACGGTCGCGGCGGGCAGATAGTCGATCACTGCGTCGAGCAGCTTCGAGATGCCCTTGCCGCTGAGGCCCGAGATCGGGAACACCTCGTCGGCCCCGGCCTTGAGCAGCTCGCGCGCATAGTCCGCCGCCAGCGCATCGTCGATCAGGTCGACCTTGTTCAGCGCGACCAGACGCGGCTTGTCCTCCAGCCCGTTGCCGTAGGCCTCCAGCTCTTCCTCGACCACGCGCATCGCCTCGACCGGATCGGCATCCGATACGTCGATCAGGTGGACGAGCACGCGGCAGCGCTCGATATGGCCCAAGAACCGGTCACCGATGCCCGCACCGTCCGCCGCGCCCGCGATCAGGCCCGGAATGTCGGCCAGCACGAACTCGCGATACTTGTGGCTGACCACGCCCAGCTGCGGGCGCAGCGTGGTGAAGGCGTAATTGCCGACCTTTGCCTTGGTGTTCGACAGCTGGTTGATGAAGGTGGACTTGCCCGCATTGGGCATGCCGACAAGGCCGACATCGGCCAGCAGCTTCAGCCGCAGCCACACCCACAGCTCCTCTGCCGGAATGCCCGGCTGGTGCTGGCGCGGCGCGCGGTTGGTGCTGGTCTTGTAGCTGGCATTGCCGCGACCGCCCATGCCGCCTTCGAGCAGCGTCACGCGCTCGCCGGCTTCGGTAAGGTCGGCCAGGATCGTCTCGCCGTCCTCGTCCGAGATCAGCTGGGTGCCCACCGGCACCTTGACGACCAGATCGTCGGCTGCGGCGCCATTGCGGTTCTTGCCCATGCCGTGGCCGCCGCGCTTCGCCTTGAAGTGCTGGGTATAGCGGAAGTCGATCAGGGTATTGAGGCCGGGCACCGCCTCGAACACGATATCGCCGCCCTTACCGCCGTTGCCGCCGTCAGGGCCGCCGTATTCGACGTACTTCTCACGCCGAAAGCTGACCGCACCGGGGCCACCGCCGCCCGAACGGATGTAAATCTTGGCCTGGTCGAGAAAATGCATGACAATAGTTCCGGTTCATCTGACGGGCTGGCGGCCGGCCCGTGCAGAGATAATCCCGCGAACAACCGCCCAAACGCGAAAAAGCCGCGACGGGCGCGGCCATTCCATACTTCGATTTCAATCACTGGTGGAGCCGAGGGGGATCGAACCCCTGACCTCGTCATTGCGAACGACGCGCTCTCCCATCTGAGCTACGGCCCCGTTCCAGCAATCAGCAGACCCTCATCCGGCGCCCGAAGGCCCCTTCCGCCGGTCTGCGGAGGCGCTCCCTTAGCGAATGCTGCAGAAGCGCGAAAGCAAAAAATGCGCGATCCCGCTCAATTCCCTGCCGCAGGCGCGGGTTGCGGCGTCGTGGTCGAAGACGTTCCGGCCGGGCCTGCGGAAGGCCCCATGCCACCCGAAGGTAACGTCATCTGGCTGGGCGGGGTCATTGCCTTCATCATCGCCTGTTGCTCGGCAGACGGCTTCACAATGACCAGAGCATTGCCATAACGCGCCTGCCAGGCGGCCAGGTCAGCCATGTACTGCGCATAGGCATCGAAGAACGCCTTGAACGGCGCCTCCATCTTGGCGAGGCCTGTGCGGGCATAGCCCTGGAAGTGATCGGCATCGATCGTCGACAGGTCGTTGATCACATCCGCCGCAGCGGCGCAGAAGTTCTTGTTCACCGGCGGCAGCGCGAAGAAGTTGTAGACCGAGGTCTGGTAGGTCTCCCGCGCGACCGTCGCTGCGCGGCCCGAGGCCTTGAGCGAGAAGCTGCGCGCGACCGTGGCGTTCGCCGCGTCGAGCTGCTTGTCATAGGTCACGAGGAAGCGCTTGTAGCCCGCTAGGATCTGCGGTGCGTTCACCGGGTCCATGCAGTTGAGCGCGGCCACGTTCAATGCCGAGCGCAGGTTCCATTCGGCCTGCGTGCTCGAAATATCGTAGTTCACGGTATGGCGCGTGCCATCGTCGCTGACCGGCGGGATATTGAGGCTCTCGGGCGCCTGATTGGGCGGCGTCGGCTTGGGCGGCACCACCACGACCGGCGGCGGAGGCGGCGGCGGAGGCGGCGGAGGCGGCGGCGAGGCACAACCTGCCAGAAGCGCGAAGGCACCGGATACCGCGCCCCCTGCCAGCAACGGCCACTTGCGCTGTACGGCCGCACGCGCGACGGCACAGATGCGGCTCAACTTCCCCTGAGCCGACTTGGACACCTCGTTCACCCTGACATAACTCCCTTGGCAGGCGCAGTTCTCTAACGCGCCCTCCCCGCAAAGCAAATGCCCGGTGCGACGAAACGCACCGGGCATGATGCCTGTATGACGATTTTTGGTGGATGACCGGCGCCGGGGCTGCCCGAGGCCGCTCGATCCGAACCGGATCAGTTACGCTGCTGGCCCATGAAGCTGAGCAGGAACTGGAACATGTTGATGAAGTCCAGGTACAGGCTCAGCGCCCCCATCACCACCATCTTGGCCGCCCACGGCGTACCCTGAAGCTGGTAGTACTGGTTCTTGAGCATCTGCGTATCGTAGGCGGTAAGGCCTGCGAAGATCAGAACGCCCAGCACCGAGATCGCCATCTGCAGGGCGCTGGAGCCCACGAAGATGTTGATCAGCATCGCGATCATGATGCCGAACAGGCCCATGATCAGGAACGTGCCGAAGCCCGACAGGTCCTTCTTCGTGGTGTAGCCGAACAGGCTCAGCCCCGCGAAAGCTGCCGCGGTCGCAAAGAAGGTCGTCGCGATCGAGGTCGAGGTAAACACGATAAACAGCGTCGACATCGACAGACCCATCACCGCGCAAAAGCCCCAGTAGAGCATCTGCAGCGTCGAGGTCTTCATGCGCTGGAAGCCGAAGTTCATCGCGAAGACGAAGCCCAGCGGCGCCAGCATCACCAGCCACTTGAGCGGCGAGAACATCATCTGCTGGGCAAGACCCGAGCTGGCGAACAGCAGCGCTACGACGCCCGAGAGCAGCACGCCCGAGGCCATGTAGTTGTAGATCGACAGCATGTGTCGACGCAGGCCCTGATCGTAGCTTACGCGGCCACCGGTCCGTCCGTCGAGGCTCGGAGACGCACCGAAACCCTCACGGGGCCGGGGGTCGTTCCAGTTCGCCATTTCAAACTCCACAATTGCCGGTGTGCAGCGCCCAATGCGCCTGACCGGGATGAACACGAATATCGGCCCCTCTTTTCCCCTTTTCAAGGAAAACCGGGTCGCATTCCGTATGACAAAGTGTGTCTGAAGCGCGGTTGAATGCACTTCATGTGTTCGAAAAATATGCAGGAGCACATTTTTCGGCGCCGCACCGGCCCTCTCCCCCACCCTGCCACCCGCAGGATACTACCGTTGGGTGGCAGGGTGGGGGAGAGGGCCGGTGCCGCAAAACCGGGTGCCCCGAATTTTCAGACCATAACGGCCTTAGCGCGCCGCTGCCGCCATTTCCGCATTGCGATCGCGCGACGCGGTCATCGTCGCCTCGATCAGGCGGGCGAGCGCGGCATCGGCATCGAGCACGTTCATGCCCGCCCGCGTCGAGCCGCCGGGGCTCGCCACCTTGTCGGCCAGCGCGCCGGGGCTGTCGGGGGAAATCGCCGCCAACTGCGCCGCGCCCTCGACCATCGCGATCGCGAGGCGCTGCGCCTGTCCGGCCTCGATCCCCAGCGCCACCGCGCCTGCGGCCAGCGAATCGATGAAGCGATAGACGAAGGCCGGGCCGCAGCCAGCCAGCGCCGTCACCGAATCGAACAGGCTCTCGTCCGCCAGCCATTCGGGGGTGCCAAGCGGCGCCATCAGCGCGGTGACATCGGCGCGGCCCGCCTCGTCGATGCCTCGGGCATCCAGAGCGACGGGCGCCTTGCCGATGGCGACGGCGAGGTTGGGCATGATGCGCAGGATGCCGCCCGCCTCGGGGAAGCGCGCAGCGAGGCTGTCGAACTCGACACCCGCCAGGATCGAGAACAGCACCGTGCCGCTGCCGACCAGCGGACGGATCGCGGGTGCCGCCTGATCGAGGCCCTGCGGCTTAATGCCGAGCATCACCGCGTCAAACGTCCCTTCGGCGGGCAGTTCGCGCAACAGGGTGACGCCTTCGGGCACGCTGGTGCGGTGCGGATCGACCACGGTGAAGACCGCAGGCGCGATGCCGCCTGCCAGCCAGCCTGCCAGCATGGCCCCCGCCATGTTGCCGCAGCCCACGAGCAGGATGGAATTGAAACGGGTCATCGCGGCGGTCTCCTCGGATGGGTTCGGCAGGAGGTCCGCCCTGCCCTTCCCCCGCCGACTAGAGAGAGTACGCCGCGATTTGAAGGAAAAATTCCCTCAGGCTTCCCCGGCGGCGTCCACCAGTGCGGCGGCGAGCGCCTCGGCGGGGGTCTTGTCACCCCACAGGATGAACTGGAACACCGGATAGAAGCGGTCGCACTCTTCGAGCGCGCCCTCGATCGCCAGCTGCGCCTGCCCCGGCCCCAGCAGGCCATCGTCGCCCAGCACCAGCCCGTGGCGATAGAGCACCACGCCGCCGTTCGACCAGATGTCGAAATGGCCGACCCAGAGCTGTTCGTTGATCAGCGCCAGCGCCTCGAAGATCGGGCCGCGCTTGCCTTCGGGCACGCGCACGTCGGGCAGGCAGATGATCTGCAGCACGCGATCCTCGCCGCGCCAGATCGCCTGGAGCTGATAGGTCGCCCAGCTGCCCTTGATCTCGACCGAGATCTCGTCTTCGCCAACGAATTCGAACGGCCAGCCGCGTGCCTCGAACAGCGAGGCCAGCATCTCGACCGGCGCGGCATCGTCGTTGCGATCGATGTCGTCCTGCACTGTTCTCATGATCCCCGTCACTGACCCTCCGCAAGTCGCATCCAAGTCGTCCTGTGTGTGCATGGATGACGTGCTGCGGGCCTGCCGCCCAGCCCAGCCCTGCGAACGCCTGTGCATGACTGCACAAGCCTGTTCACAGGGTGTGGATAAGGTGTGCGAAAGGTTAAGCCGCGCAACCTGCGAAGAGGCGCGCCGCGCGGCATCGGATCAATCGACCGGCAGCGCGTCGACGGCTTCGCCCTCGTCGCTGCTCCATGGCACGAAATCGGTGATGCCGCCCTTCTTCAGCGCATCCATCGCGCGCTGCGCCGCCTTGTCGCTGGCGAACGGGCCAATGACCATGCGGTTGGTGCGACCCATCTTCGCCACGGAGGGCGACTGCCCCTTGAGCGCACCCGGCGACTTCTTCGTCAGGCGATTCCAGGTGAAGGCCAGCGCGTCCTTGTCGCGACCCACGCCGATCTGCACCCACTGGCGCGCGGGCGCAGGCGGGGTCTTGGCCTCGGCCTTCTTCGCACCCTTGCGGCCGGACGCCTTGCCCGAATCCTTCTCGTCATCGGCCTTGTCGGACGCTTTGGCGCCCTTCTTCTTCGCGCTCGAAGACTTTTCGGTGGGCGGCGAAATGGCATCGACCGAAGGCGCGCCGGGTACGGCGTCGACCGCCTCGCCCGCGTCACTCGACCATGGCACGGTATCGCGGATGCCCCCGTCGCGCAGGTCCGACATGAAGGCGGCGGCGTCCTTGTCGCTGTCGAACGGGCCGACGACGATGCGGCTGGTGCCGCCCATGTCCGCCGTGAACACCGACTGCCCCCGGAAGGCGTCGGGCGCCTTCGTCACCAGCTGGCGCCAGGTCCAGCGGATCGCGTTAATATTCGAGCCGACGCCGATCTGCACCCATTTGCGCGCGGGCACCGGCGGCGGTGCGGGCTTCTTGGGCTCGATCTTCTTGCGCGGCGCCGGTTTGGCGACGGGCTTGGCCACCGGCTTGGCCGCTGTGACAGTGGCGACAGGCGCCTCGACCACGGGCCTGGGCGCATCGACTGGCTCGGGAGCAGGTGCGGGCGCCGGTACGGGCGTCGGCTGCGGCGTAGGCAGGGTCGGGCGACCGAGATCGGCAAAGGCCTGCGCCAGCGTTGGACGCTCGACCACCGCGTGCGAATCGGCAGACGAGGACGGCGGCGGCGGCGTGTCCGCAGCAGCGGCAGGCAGCGTGCGCGAGCCGGTGGACTGCGCCAGATCGAAGCCCGGCTGAGGCCGGGTCTGAGGTTGGGGCTGGGGCGTCGGCTGGACCACGGGCCGCGAGGTTGCCGCAGGCGCATCACCCATCGCCGCCGCAGACGGCATGGTGATCGGCGCGGGCATCGCCACCGAGGAGGCAGATCTTTCAGGCGCGGGCCGCGTGATCGGCGCGCTCTGCACCGGCGACGGGCTGGACGCGCGAGCCGGGTTGGGCATCGCCGCCGTATTCGCGGGCGGGACCACAGTGGGCGACGGCATTGCCGTCGGAGAAGGCATCGGCGTATTGCCCGCCATGGCCGTGGAGCGACCCGCATCGACCGGCGGCAATTCGCCCGAGCTGTCGCGCTCGATCGTTGCCTGCACCTCGCCCGGCGCCACGCGCGGGGTATTGGCGGCAAGCTGCGTCGGCGTGGGCCGCTCGCCCCGATCGGCATGCTTCTTCTTCGCGCGGCCCGAGCCCAGCGTCTCGCCCTGCGGGATCAGCCCGGCATCGGCAGTGCGCATGCCCGTATTGGCGCCCGCGCTGCCGCCATGCTGCGCCGAATAGGCCGCGACGGCGGGCGAATCGGTGCCGATCTCCGCCGCCTTGGGGAAATCGCCAAGGTTCGCGGCAGCGGCCTGCTGCGCACGCGTCAAACGCGGCATGTAGCGCATGTAGGGCGTCACCGCCTCGGCCAGCTTGGCAGGCAGGATCGCCGCCACGGTGGTTTCGGCCTTCTTGGTATCGCCGCCGATGGCATAGACGAAAGCGCGGGTGCGCCACGCGGGTTTGTCCTGCTTGCGCAGCAGCGGCATCAGCGTGTCGTCGGCAGCCTTGCCGTCGCCCGAGATCGCCTGGCTGACCGCGAGACGCAGGCGCACCTCGTCCGCATCGGCAGGGTTCGTCGCCTGCGCATACATCCGCTGGGCCGAGGCGTTGTCGCCGGCCAGATCGTAGGCGAGACCCCAGTCGGCGGCGATCTGCGCGGTGCCGATACCGCCCCGGTCGGCAGCGACGAACAGCGGCAGCGCGCCCACCGGATCGCCGCCCAGCGCCATCGCGCGGGCCAGTCCCGCCTGCGTCTGCGGGTTGTTCGGCGAAATCTCGTCCGCCCGCTTGTAGAAGCCCTTCGCGGCCTGAAAATCGCCGAGGCCGGTGGCGGCATCGCCTGCATCGACCAGCGCCGAGACGTCCTTCGGATTGCGCGCCAGCCGCTTCATCGCGGCATCGAGCTTGCCCTTGTTGGGATCCGGCAGCGGCTGGACCACCTCGCGCGAGGCGGCCTGCGCATGGGCGGGCGCGTTTGCCCCCAGCAGGGCGAAGACCGGCGCGGCACAGGCCAGCAATCCTGCGGCAAGCGCCCGGAAACGCGCACGGCGGGGGGATTTGGCAGACGGGCGGCCAGAAGGGCGGGCAGAGGCGGAAATGATGGGCATGCGACGGATTTCAGCAAAGTCCTGCGTTGCGAAAATGGAGCGGTCAGGCATCTGCGGGATGCCCTGCAAGGCACCGCGCGTCACCCTCCCCTTCATCCTGGCCATGGCATAGCGCCGGGGGCAGCACACGGCAATCGGGCGGCGGGCTCCGCCGTGGCCTGTCCACGGCGAATATGCGCGCACGTAGGCGCAGGCGCGTGAACAGCGCCAGAATGACGGCCAGGATGGTGGCGGATCGACAGGCGGCCCGAAAACGAAAAACGGCGGGCGCCCCGAAGGCACCCGCCGCTTTTTCGTCATCCTGGGCCACCCCGATCAGAACCGGAACGGAGTCCGGTCACGGGCGGTCACTGATTATTCTGGCGCCCGAGAAACCGCGGGATGCTGAACGAGGACTGGTCGCCCTCACCGGCCTGCGGCTCTTCGGCGGGCCGCGAACGCGACATCGAACTCATGCGGTCGAACAGCGAGGAGCCGGTTGCCGGACGCGGTGCCGCCGGAGCGGGGGCAGCAGCGCCGGGCGCGCGGTACGCTTCCGAGCCCGCGCCGCCGCCGAACAGTTCGTCCTGCTTGCGGGCACCGACGCCGGGCGCGGCCTGCGTATCGGGACCAAGCTCCAGCGGATCGCTGCGACCGGGCGCCGGATAGGCCGAAGCATCCTGCACGGGCACTTCATGACCGACGCCGAGTTCGAGCGCCTGCTCGGGCTCGACCGGCGCGCGATAGGCATTACCGACTGCGGGCGCGGCGGGCGCAGCAGTCGCCTGTGGAGCCGGAGCCGGAGCCGGAGCCGGAGCAGCATAGGCCGTCGGGGCCGGAGCGGGCGCCGGGGCCGGTGCGGCCTCGTAGCTCACCGGCGCCGGAGTCGGGGGGGCAGCCGGAGTGGCGATCGACGGACGCACCGGCCCGCGCGACGCCGACATGCTGACTGGGCGCTGGGCGACTTCGGCCTGCTCCGTGGTCTGCTCGATGCCGGTGGCGACGACCGAGACGCGGATCTTGCCGTCGAGATCAGGATTGAACGCCGAGCCCCAGATGATGTTCGCATCGGGATCGACCAGATCGCGGATGTGGTTCGCCGCCTCGTCGACTTCGAGGAGCTTCATGTCCTCGCCGCCGATGATCGAGATGATGACGCCCTTCGCACCCTGCATCGACACGCCGTCGAGCAGCGGGTTGGCGATGGCGCGCTCGGCGGCTTCCAGCGCACGGTTCTGGCCTTCGCCCTCGCCCGTGCCCATCATCGCCTTGCCCATCTCGGCCATGACCGAGCGGACGTCGGCGAAGTCGAGATTGATGAGGCCCGGCATGATCATCAGGTCGGTGATCGAGCGCACGCCCTGCTGAAGCACTTCGTCGGCCAGCTGGAACGCTTCCTTGAACGTGGTCTCCGCCTTGGCAACGAGGAACAGGTTCTGGTTCGGAATGACGATCAGCGTGTCGACCTGCTTCTGCAGTTCCTCGATGCCCGCTTCGGCGGCGCGCATGCGGCGCGTGCCTTCGAACAGGAACGGCTTGGACACGACGCCGACGGTCAGCACGCCCTTTTCACGCGCGGCCTGCGCGATGATCGGCGCGGCACCGGTGCCGGTGCCGCCGCCCATGCCGGCTGCGATGAAGCACATGTGGACGCCATCGAGAACGCGCTCGATCTCGGCGATGGTCTCTTCCGCAGCGGCACGCCCCACTTCGGGGCGCGCCCCTGCGCCGAGGCCCTGCGTGATGTCCGGCCCCAGCTGGATGCGCGTTTCCGCGATCGAGTTGTTGAGCGCCTGCGCGTCCGTATTGGCGACGACGAAATCGACGCCCTCGATCTGGGCTTCGATCATGTTGGCGATGGCGTTGCCGCCCGCACCGCCCACGCCGATCACGACGATGCGCGGACGAAGCTCGTCGATCGCTGGCGGTCCGATGTTAATGCTCATTTCGCTCTCCTGGCAGGCACGTGCGCGAAGAATTTACCTTGACCGATTTGATTGCACGCTTCGATTCGGCGATGCAAAGACCGCAAGTCCGTTGTCCACAGCGAAATCGGCCAATTCCGCCATTTTTCGAGCCCGCTGCGACGAATGGGAGTCGTCGCGCGGCAGGCCGGCCCCCTTACAGGGCTAGAAAGCCATGTAAGGCGCTCCATCCTCAGAAATACTCCCGAAGCGCGCGGTACACGCGATTCACAATGCCGAGGCCCTTGTAGCTGGTCGCATCGGCCTGTCGGCGCCCCAGCGAACGGATATCTGTCGGGCTCGACGAGGCGTATAGCACAAGTCCGGCCAGCGTGGAAAACCCCGGCTTCACATGCGTTTCGGCAAGCCCTGCGATCTGCGGCACCCGGCCGATACGAACCGGACGGCCCAGCGCGGCTTGGGCATAGTCGGCAAGGCCCACCAGTTCCGCGCCGCCGCCGGTGAACACCACCTGTTTGCCGCGCTGCCCTGCGAACTGCATCGTGCGCAGCACCTTATTGATCTCTTCCATCAGCACGCCGAGCTGCCCGGTGATGACGCCGATCAGTTCGGCGCGCGGGATGCGGTTTTTCTCGTCGGCATGGCGCGCGATCGGCCCGGTGTCTTCCTCGCCCGGCGCGTTGACCGGGATCATCTCGCGATGGTCGGTCGGACTGGCGATGGCCGAGCCATTGACGCATTTCAGGCGCTCGGCCTGATAGCGGCGGATGCCGAAGGCCGAGGCGATGGCGTCGGTGATGTCAGCAGAGCCCATCGGGATCGCCACCATGTCGATCAGCATGCCCTGCGCATAGAGCGCCACGTTCGTCACTTCCGCGCCGAATTCGACCAGCGCGACGCCCAGATCGCGCTCCTCGGGCGAAAGGCAGGCCTGCCCCGCAGCCACCGGCGAGGCGACCACGGCCTCGACATCGAGGTGCGCGCTCTGCACCGCTTCGGTCAGGTTGCGGATCGGCGCGCCGTCCGCCAGCATGACATGGATATCGACACCCAGCCGCTCGGCATGGAGGCCGCGCGGATCGATCACGCCATGCGCGCCGTCGAGCCGGTATTGCGCGGGCTGGGCATGGAGCACCAGCCGCCCGTCGGGCTGGATCACCTCGCGCGCCGACCACAGCAGCGCGTCGATATCCTCCTGCTCGATCCGGCGCCCGCCGATCTCGGCATCGACCTGGGCGATCTGGCTGGCGAGGCCTGCGCCCGAACAGCCGATGTAGACCTTCTGGACCGAGGTATCGGCCATGCGCTCGGCACGGTCGATGGCGTCGCGGATCGCGAACGTCGCGGCGGTCATGTCGGTGACGAAGCCGCGCTTGATGCCCTGGCTGGCGCGGTGGCCCGAGCCGAGCACCACCATGTCGCCCATCTCGGTGAGCCCGGCGACGATGGCGGAAACGCGGAAGGAGCCGATATTGACCGCGCCGAATACGCGGGTGATGCGGGGGCTGGGCATCAGTCGTCCCCTTCGAGAGTTGCAGCAGGTTTGGCCGAGGCCTTCGCGTCCTTCGCGGCTTTCGCAGCGGCGGCCTTGTCGGCAGCTTCCTGCTCTTCCAGCCCCGGAACGCGCATGTACATGCGGTCGCCCGCGCGCATGTCGAACGCAGCGACCTTGCCACCGAGCAGGCGATTGGTGCCGTCGAGCCGCGCGAATTCGACCAGCGCGGCAGCGGATTCCTGATCGCCTTCGGGCAGCGCGAGCACCTGCCCGGTCGCGAAGGTCAAGTTCCAGCGGCGATCGCCCACCCATTCGGCCTCGGTGACGCGGGGCTTCAACGCGGGCGCCGCATCGAGCAGTTGCGAGAGCGCGACGACCTGCGGCCCGGCGCCATCGCCCGAGACGATCAGCTTGCCCTGCGCCTGTCGACGGTCAACCTGCTGGAGCAGGTGGCCGGTCTCGTCGATCAGCCAGTACCCCTGCGCATCGCGCAGCACCGCATGGGGCGTGCGTTCGACGATATCGATCACCAGCGTCTCGGGCAGCTGGCGCGAAACGCGCGCGTCCTTGACCCACGAAAGCGCCAGCAGCTGTTCGCGCAAGTGGTCGATATCGACCTGCGGCATCGCCCGGTTCTGCTCCTGCGCCAGCGCGATCGCATAGACCTGTTTCTTGTCGATATGCTGGACGCCGCGCACTTCCACGCGCTTCACCTCGAAGCCGGTATCGGCGGCCACGCGCGAGATCTGGTCTCCCGCGAGCGCGGGCACACCCACCACCTGCGCGACGATCCACAGCGCCAGCGCGCCGCCCGCCAGGATCGCAAACAGGAAGATGCGGTGCAGCTGCGCCTCGCTGAAGGGCAGCCAGGCCATCACCGAATCGAGCGCGGAGCCCGTGGTCTTCTTCGCTTTCTGGACGCGGGCGCGATTGCCCTGCGCGGCCGCACTCTTGCGGGCAGTCTTGCCCTTGCGGCGGATGGTCTGGCTCATGAAGCCCTGCTTATGCGCGCAGCATCAGCCACCGCGCGATCGGAAAGCGCCTCGGCGATGATCGCCTCGACGAGTTCGGGATAGTCCATGCCGCAGGCCCGCGCCTGTTCGGGCACGAGGCTGAGCGGGGTCATGCCGGGCTGGGTGTTCACTTCCAGCAGGAACAGTCCCTCGACGCCTTGCGTATCGTCCCAGCGGAAGTCCGAACGGCTGGTGCCCTTGCAGCCAAGCAGGCGATGCGCCCGCAGCGCGATCTCCTTGCAGGCCTGCGCGATATCGTCGGGGATTTCCGCCGGGCAGACGTGCTCGGTCATGCCGTCGGTATACTTGGAATCGAAATCGTAGAAGCCCGACTTGGGCTTGAGTTCGGTGACGAGCAGCGCCTTGTCGGCGATCACCGCGGTCGTCAGCTCGCGCCCGCGGATATAGGGCTCGGCCAGCAGTTCCTCGAACTCCTGCCACGGCCCCTTGGCCTCGCGCGCGATCGGGTTGCCGTAGTTGCCTTCCGCCGTGACGATGGCGACGCCGACCGATGAACCCTCGTTCACCGGCTTGAGCACATAGGGACGCGGCAGCGGATCGCGCTCGTGGATTTCCGCGCACTTCACCACGCGGCCACCGGGCATCGGCACACCGTGGGGGACCAGCGCCTGCTTGGTCAGTTCCTTGTCGATGGCGATCACCGAGGTGGCGAGACCCGAATGCGTGTAGGTCAGGCCCATCAGGTCCATCATGCCCTGCACAGTGCCGTCTTCGCCCGGCGTGCCGTGCAGCGCGTTGAACACGACGTCGGGCTTCGCCTCGGCCAGTTTCAGCGCGACATCGCGATCCATGTCGATGCGGGTGACGCGATGGCCCTTGCTTTCGAGCGCCTTGGCCACGCCCTCGCCGCTCATCAGCGAGACGGGACGTTCGGCCGACCAGCCACCCATCAGGACCGCGACGTGAAGCTTAGGAAGTGTCATGAATTCAGGCTCGTTCGATAGAGGGGCGGTTGTTCGTCGATGGTGCTGCGCGCACAGCCCGGTTGCCAGGGATAGAGGCCATCGTCGGCACCGGGCCAGACGATCTGGAACGCGCGCGACAGCGGCTTTCCGGTGCGGCGGCGGGAGAACCAGAGGGCGGAATTGAAGAAGTCTTCGACAAGGTTCACAGGCTCGACCTCGCGCAGCATCACCGGGTGCCCTTCGAGCAGCCCCGCCACTTCGCACCAGTCGTCCATCTCCAGCCCGTTGCGGCACAGCTCCAGCATGCCGTTGATCAGCGAGGCCGCCAGCTTCGTGGAGAAGCCGAAGACGATCACCTCGCCCTGCCCCACCGTCTCGGTAAAGCCGATCGAATAGGCGAAGCGCACGATGCCCGGCTCGCCCTCGTCTTCCTCGCCCTCGTCTTCTTCTGGCGGGAACACGCTGGTGATATGGCAGCCGAATTCCTCCACGTTGTCGAGGATCTGCTGCTCCAGCCGGGTGGTGGGGCGCATGTCGATCATGACGACGCGCTGCCCTTGGGCGCACGCCCGACGCGCTGGATTTCCCATTCGAGCATCACGCCCGACTGCGCCTTGACCCGCGCGCGCACATCCTCGCCCAGCGCCTCGATATCGCTGCTGGTGGCATCGGCGACGTTGAGCAGGAAGTTGGTGTGCTTCTCGCTGACCTGCGCGCCGCCGAGCGTCAGGCCGCGACAGCCCGCCTCGTCCACCAGCTTCCACGCGGCATGGCCCTCAGGGTTCTTGAAGGTCGATCCGCCGGTCTTCGAGCGCAGCGGCTGGCTGGCCTCGCGGCTGGCCGAGATGCGGTCCATCTCCGCCTGGATCGCGGCAGGCTCGCCCGCGCGGCCCTTGAAGCGCGCGGCGACCACCACCGCGCCTTCGGGAAGCGCGGAATGGCGGTAGGTATAGCCGAGATCGGCGTTGCTCAATGTCACCAGCTCGCCCGAGCGCAGCACCACGTCGCAATCGACGAGAATGTCCTTCACCTCGCCGCCATAAGCCCCGCCGTTCATCCGCACGAAGCCGCCGACGGTGCCGGGGATCGAGCGCAGGAACTCAACCCCTGCAATCCCGGCATCGCGCGCGGTGGAAGAAACCAGAATGCCGCTGGCCCCACCGCCGCACGACAGCGTGTGCCCCTCACCTGCGACAACCTTGGCGAACGGCTTGCCGAGGCGGATCACCACGCCGGGCACGCCGCCATCGCGCACGATCATGTTCGAGCCCAGCCCCAGCGCCATCACCGGAACCGCCGGATCGAGGCCGCGCAGGAAGCTGCGCAGATCGTCGAGATCCTTCGGCTCGAACAGCCAGTCGGCCACGCCACCCGACTTGAACCAGACGAGCGGCGCCAGCGGCGCGTTGGCCGTCAGCTTGCCGCGAACCGGGGGAAAGGAGGCAATATCAGCGCTCACCCCGCCCTCCGGCTGCGGATGGCGTCGGCAAGACCGGCGGCCCACTTGGTGATATCGCCCGCGCCAAGGCACACGATCATGTCGCCGGGCTGGATCGAGCCTGCCAGTGCATCGGCGAGCGCGTCGGCGCCCGCGATGACCTGTGCCGAGCGGTGCCCGCGCGCCTTCATGCCGGCGACCATCGCGGCGCTGTCGATGCCATCGAGCGGCGCTTCGCCCGCCGCGTAGACCGGCGCTGCATAGACCACGTCGGCGTCGTTGAAGGCGCCCTGGAAGTCTTCCATGTGATCGCGCAGGCGCGTGAAGCGGTGCGGCTGGACCACGGCGATCACGCGGTTCTTCACGCCCTCGCGCGCGGCGGCGAGCACGGCACGGATCTCGACCGGATGATGGCCGTAATCGTCGATGACTGTGACGTCTCCGCCCTCAAGCGCGATCTCGCCGACCTTGGTGAAGCGGCGCTTGACCCCGCCGAACTTGGAAAAGCCGGTCTGGATGCACGCGTCCGAGCAGCCCATCTCCACCGCGACGCCAATCGCCGCGAGGGCGTTCTGCACGTTGTGGCGCCCTGGCATCGGCAGTTCGATGCCCTCGATCCGGCGGAACGAGCCATCGCGCTGGCGCAGGGCCACGTCGAAGCGGTTGCCGCCCGGAACCGGCGTCACGTTCTCGCCGCGAATGTCGGCCTGTGCGGAGAAGCCGTAGGTCACCACGCGGCGGTCGCGCACCTTGGGGATGATCGCCTGCACTTCGGGGTGGTCGATACACAGCATCGCCGCGCCGTAGAACGGCACGTTCTCGATGAACTCGACGAAGCTCTGCTTGATCTTGTCGAACGAGCCGTAGTGATCGAGATGCTCGGGATCGATGTTGGTGACGATGGCGATGGTACCGTCGAGCCGCAGGAACGAGCCGTCGCTCTCGTCGGCCTCGACCACCATCCAGTCGCTCTCGCCCAGACGCGCGTTCGAGCCGTAGGCGTTGATGATGCCGCCGTTGATCACTGTGGGATCGACCCCGCCAGCATCGAGCAGCGCGGCGACCAGCGAGGTCGTCGTGGTCTTGCCGTGCGTACCCGCCACCGCGACGGTGTTTTTCAGGCGCATCAGCTCGGCCAGCATCTCGGCGCGGCGCACCACCGGAATGCGGTGCTCCAGCGCATAGACGACTTCCGGGTTCTCGCGCTTGACCGCCGTGGAGGTGACGACCACCGCCGCACCCTCGACGTTTTCCGCCGCGTGGCCGATCATCACCTTGATCCCGCGCGCGCGCAGCCCTTCGACCACATAGCCCTCGGCAATGTCCGAACCCTGCACGGCATAGCCCAGGTTGTGCATCACTTCGGCAATGCCCGACATGCCGATGCCGCCGATGCCGACGAAGTGGATCGTCCCGATATCGGTGCCGACGCCCTTCACTGGCCCTGCTCCTTTGCCAGCGCTTCGCCGGAAAGGGATGTGGCAGGCTTCGGGGTCATGCGGATTACGTCCTGAATGGGAGTGGCGCCGAAGCTCTCGACGATATCGGCAAGGTCGGCGGCGGCATTGGGATAGCCGCAGTTCCACGCGGCATGGGCGGCATTGCCCAGCGTTTCGGGATGCTGCGCCATGGCGAGGATCTGCTTGGCGAGTTCGCTGGCGGTGAACCTGTCCTGCCGGATCGAGCGCGCCCCGCCCGCCGCGACGATCTCGCGCGCGTTGGCGGCCTGATGATCGTCGGTGGCGATCGGCAGCGGCACGAGGATCGCGGGACGGCCCACGGCGGTCAGCTCGGCAATGGTCGAGGCGCCCGAGCGCCCGATGAACAGGTGCGCATCGGCCAGACGCTCGGCCATGTCCTCGAAATAGGTGGCGAGTTCGGCGGGGATGCCGTGGCTGGCATAGCGCTGGCGCACCGCGTCGATATCCTCAGGGCGGCACTGCTGGATCACCTGCAGGCGCGAGCGCAGCGCAGTGGGCAGCATGGCGAGCCCATCGGGCACCACTTCGGAGAGCACCCGCGCGCCCTGGCTGCCGCCGGTGACGAGGATGCGGAAAAGGCTGTCCTCGGTGAATTCGGGGAACGGCCGCTCACGCAGCGCCATCACCTCTTCGCGCACCGGATTGCCGACCAGCGTGACCTTGGAGGCCAGCTTCGGATCGAGGCGGTCCACCTGCGCCGAAGAGGTCGCCAGCGCATCGGCCTTGGCGGCGAAGCGGCGGTTGACGCGGCCCAGCACCGCGTTCTGCTCGTGCAGCACGGTCGGGATCTTCGCGGAGGTCGCCGCCATCAGCGTGGGTACCGAAGGATAGCCGCCGAAGCCGATCACTGCGCTCGGCTGGAAACCCTCGAACAGGCGCAGCGCCATGCGGCGCCCTTCGAGCACGCCCAGCGCGCCCTTGATCCAGTTCAGCGGGTTCTTGCCCGCGATCCGGCCCGGCGGCAGGATATGCGCGGGCATGAAATCGGGCTTGCCGGGAATCCTCGCGCCGCGCTCGTCGGTAATGAGCGCGACGTGATGGCCGCGCTTTTCCAGCTCGACCGCCAGCGCGAAGGCCGGGATCAGGTGTCCGCCGGTCCCGCCCGCGGCGAGCACATAGTGACGGCTGACGGTAGTCATGAACGCTCTCCGATGGCGCCGAGCGAAAACCGCTCGCGCTCGATGAAGGGGTTGCGGCGGGTGATCGCCAGCAGCAGCCCTACACATAAACACATGGCGACGGTGGATGATCCGCCATAGCTGATCAGCGGCAGGGTCATGCCCTTGGACGGGAACAACTGCAGGTTCACCAGCACGTTGATGAACGCCTGCCCGCCGAACTGCGCGGCAAAGCCCGAGGCGGCGAGCACGGTGAACAGGTCTTCCTCACGCGTCAGGCGCAGCATCACACGGGTCAGCAGCCCCAGATAGAGGAAGATGATGACCATGCAGGCCAAGAGCCCGAACTCCTCGCCGATGACAGAGAAGATATAGTCGGTATGCGCCTCGGGCAGCGCGAACTTGCGCGCGCCCATCCAGAAGCCCCGGCCCGTCCACCCGCCGTTCAGCAGCGTGCGCTGGGCAAGGTCGACCTGATCGAACGCCTGCCCACCGAACAGGAAGTTGTTGATGCGGTTGCGGCCGTTGGAATAGGTGAAATACATCAGGACGATCAGCACGGCGCCAAGCCCGCCGAACTGCCCGATACGCTTCAGGGGCATGCCCGCCAGCAGGATCATCACGAAGAAGGTGCAGCCGAACAGCATCGTCGATCCGAAATCGGGCTGCATCATCAGCAGCGCGGCCAGCATCGCCATGATCGCAAAGCAGATCGCGATCACCGGCATCTTGGGATCGCGCGCCTTCCACGAGAGAATCCACGCAAGCAAAATCGGGAATCCGGCCTTCAGGAACTCCGACGGCTGGAGCGAGATGCCGAAACGCAGCCAGCGCTTGGCGCCGTTCACTTCCGAGCCCACCAGCGGCACCAGCACCAGCGCGAACAGCATCGCCCCGCCCAGCAGGATGCCGAAGCGGCGCGCGTTCTCGCGGCTCATCGTCGAGACGCCGAACATCGCGACAAGGCCGACCAGCTGCCAGCGCACGCCCAGCCAGAAGAAGTAGAGATCGGGCAGCTTCTCGTGCGCGGTCGACAGGCGCTTGGCGCTGGCCGGAGATCCGGCGGCAACGGCGACGGCACCGATCGCCATCAGGATCAGCACGAGGATGAGAAGGCCCTGGTCGATCTCCTGCCACCACACCGCCAGACTGCTACGGCGATTGCGGTTGTAGCGGGCGATCTGCGCTCCGGGCGCGGGCGAGATCGTTGCCATCAGCCGGCCTCCGCTCCATCGCTGGTATCGCTACTATGGGTGGATTTCATCGTGTTTTCGAGACCGCGCTCGGCGATCAGCGCATCGACGATCTGGCGGAACACGTCGCCGCGCGCCTCGTAATCGCGAAACTGGTCGAAGCTGGCGCAGGCAGGCGAGAGCAGCACCACGTCGCCGGGGCGCGCCGCGTCCATCGCCTGGCGGATTGCCTCGGCCATCATTTCCGAGCGCGTCACCGGCAGAACCGGGCCGAGGATCTCGGCAAACCGCGCCCCGGCATCGCCGATGGTATAGGCCGCCGCGACCTGACCGAACCACGGCGCGCACTCGTCGAGATCGTCGCCCTTGGGAAGGCCGCCCAGAATCCAGTGGATGCGCGGGCCGCTTCCGGCCGGCGGGAAGGCCGCCAGCGCAGGCGCGGTCGAGGCCGGGTTGGTCGCCTTGCTGTCGTTGACGAAAGTGATCCCGCCCGCCTCGGCCACGCGCTCCATGCGGTGCGGCAACCCGTGGAAGGTGGGGAGCGCGGGCAGCCACTGCTCACGCGTCACGCCCAGCGCCTCGACCAGCGCGACGGCGACGGCCACGTTCTGGAGGTTGTGCGGCCCCTGCAACGAAGGCCAGGCGCCCTGAAACGCCAGAAGGTCCGCGCCGGTGACGACCTGCACATCGGCATCATGGCGGCGCAGGCGCTCCGCCTCGGCGATCGTGCGCGTCTCGGCATCGCCATCGCCGAAGACGGCGGCGTGGCCCTTCGACTGCATCGTGAACAGCCGCGCCTTCGAATTGGCGTAGGCGGCAAAGCCATCGTAACGGTCGAGATGGTCGGGCGTCAGGTTGAGCAGCGCCGCCGCGTCGCAATCGAGGCTGCGGGTCAGGTCGATCTGGTAGCTCGACAGCTCCAGCACATAGACGCCGCCTTCGGGCAGCGGCTCGGTGGAGAGGATCGGCACGCCGATATTGCCGCCGAAGCGCGCGGGGATGCCTGCCTCGTCGAGGATATGGCGGACCAGCGAGGTGGTGGTCGACTTGCCGTTGGTGCCGGTGATGCCGATCACGCGGTGCGCGGGCAGGCTGGCGCGGGCCAGCGCGAACAGCTCGATATCGCCGATCAGCGGCACGCCCGCGCGCCGTGCGGCCTCGCCCACCGGGTGGGTGTTGATCGGCACGCCGGGCGAGACGACGAGGCCATCATAGCCCGAGATGTCCGCCAGCACCGGATCGGCCAGCGTCAGCCGTCCGGTTTCCTTGTAGGGGCACAGCGCGGTGCGCGGCTCTTCGCGCGCATCCCAGGCCATGACATGCGCGCCGCTCTCCAGCAGCGTCTGGACCGTCGCCATGCCGGAGCGGGCAAGGCCCAGCACCGCGTAGCGTTTTCCGGCGAAGACGGGAGAGACGATCATCGCAAGGCTACCCCTTATCGCAGCTTCAGCGTGGAAAGACCGATCACGGCGAGCACCAGCGAGATGATCCAGAAGCGGATCACCACGGTCGATTCAGCCCAGCCCTTCTGCTCGAAATGGTGGTGGATCGGCGCCATGCGGAACACACGGCGTCCGGTGCGCTTGAACCAGAAGACCTGGATGATGACCGAGGCCGCCTCCAGCACGAACAGCCCGCCGACCACGGCCAGCACGATCTCGTGATGGGCCGAAACGGCAATGGCACCCAGCGCACCGCCAAGGGCCAGACTACCGGTATCGCCCATGAACACGGCGGCAGGCGGCGCGTTGAACCACAGGAAGGCAAGGCCTGCGCCCATGATCCCGGTGCAAAAGATCGCCAGTTCGCCCGCGCCCGGCACATGCGGAATGCCAAGGTAGTGGGCATAGTCGACGCGGCCTGCGAGATAGCAGATGATCGCGAAGGTGCCCGCCGCGATGATCACCGGCATCGTCGCCAACCCGTCGAGCCCGTCGGTCAGGTTTACCGCATTGCCCGCGCCGACGATCACCACGGCGGCAAAGACGTAGTAGAACGGCCCGAGCGGAATGTAGTGGTTCGACAGGAACGGCACGTAGAGGTTGGTGTTCAGCTGGTGGACGATGATCCACGAGGCGATGCCCGCCACCACGAATTCGGCCAGCAGGCGCACCTTGCCCGAAAGCCCGGCGTGGCTGCGCTTCGTCACCTTGTCGTAATCGTCAAGGAAGCCGATCAGGCCGAAGCCCGCCGTCACCGCCATGCAGGCCCAGACGAACGGGTTGAACACGTCCATCCACAGCAGCATCGAGACGATCAGCGAGGTCAGGATCATCAGCCCGCCCATCGTCGGCGTGCCGCGCTTGGCGAGGTGGGTCTGCGGGCCGTCCTCACGGATCGGCTGCCCCTTGCCCTGCCGCACGCGCAGCATCGAGATGAAGCGCGGCCCGATGAGCAGGCCGATCAGCAGCGCGGTGATCAGCGCGCCGCCGGAGCGGAACGACTGATAGCGGAAGAGATTGGCCAGTCCCTCGAAGTGGAACAGATCGGCAAGAAGATACAGCATTGTCTCCGGGGTTTCCCCCTCACCCTTCCTGGTTGCTGAATGCGCGCACGAGAGAAGCCAGGCCCACCGAATTCGATCCCTTCACCAGGACGGCATCGTCCCGTTCAAGGCCGAACGCGCGCAGGGCGTCCACAGCTTCTCCCACATTCGCGCAATGCGTGAATGGCACCGGTTTGTGAAGCACAGAAGGCCCGGTTTTCCCCGGTCCGTCCGATTTTCGGGCAGCTTCAAGCACATCCTCAAGTGCGGCCATTTCCGGGCCGACGAGGATCGCGTAATCGACATGCGCCTCGGCGAGCGGCCCGGCGAGTTCTGCGTGGAACGCGGGGCCGTGATCGCCCAGTTCCTTCATCGCGCCGAGCACCGCGATCCGGCGCTTGGCCGGGGTGCGCCCCAGCTGCGCAAGCGTGGCGCGCATCGAGGCCGGATTGGCGTTGTAGCTTTCGTCGATCAGCAGCGCGGTGCGCTTGCCCTGCGCGTCCGGCGTGCCGCCGGGAACCTCGATCTGCACATGCGCGCCGCGCCCGGCGAGCCCTTCCATCTCGGCCAGCGCCACGCCCGCCGCACCCAGATCGCCATCGACCGCGCGCACGGCGGCCATCACCGCCAACGAATTGAGCACCTGATGCTCGCCCGGCGCCGCCACGGTATAGCACACCCGCCTGTCGCCCATGTCGACGGTGACAAGCGAGCCGCCGCCGATCGCGGGCACGGCATCGAGCAGGCGCACATCCGCGCCCGCCGCCTTGCCGAACGAGACGACCGTGACGCCCAGCCTCGTCGCCGCATCGCGCAGCCGTTCGAACCACGGGCTGTCGGCGGGGATCACCGCGACGCCACCCGGCTCAAGGCTCTCGAAAATTTCCGCCTTGGCATCGGCGATGGCCTCCATCGAGCCGAGCATCTCGATATGCGCGGGCGCGATGGTGGTGATGACGGCGACGTTCGGGCGCACCTGACGGGTCAGCGCGGCGATCTCGCCCGCGTGGTTCATCCCCATCTCGAAAATGCCGAACCGCGCGCGCGAGGGCATGCGCGAAAGGCTGAGCGGCACGCCGACGTGGTTGTTGTAGCTCTTGATCGAGCGGTGCGCGTCCCCGTGGCTGGCCCGGTCGAGCGCGGCGAAGATCGCCTCCTTCACGCCGGTCTTGCCTACCGATCCGGTCACGCCGATGATCGGTCCGCGCGCCCGCGCGCGCGCGGCGGCGCCCAGCGCTTCCAGCGCCGCCGTGGTATCGGCGACAAGGATATGCGGCCCCTCGACGGGCCGGTCGACCACCACGGCGCCTGCGCCCTTCTCGAAGGCCATGGGCACAAAGCGATGGCCGTCCATCGCCTCGCCCTTCATGGCGAAGAACAGATCGCCGAGCTGCACGTCGCGGCTGTCGATCTCGATGCCGGATACGGTGAAATCCCCGCTGGCGGTCCCCTGCATCACGCTGGCCAGCGTCGCGGAATCCCACAGCACGCCCAGCGCTTCCTGAGATGCTTCGGCTTCCGCCGGCCATTCGAGGATACGGACTGCTGCGCTCATCGGCTTATCTCCCGTGGGTGCCGGCCATTTCCCTGGCCACTGTCACATCGTCGAACGGCAGCACGCGCGCATCTGCGCCGCTGCCGATGATCTGCCCCTGTTCGTGTCCCTTACCCGCGACGAGGACGATATCGCCCGCCTTCGCCTCGACGACGGCGGCGAGGATCGCCTCGCGCCGGTCGCCGATGTCGCGGGCCTTGTCGTCGCACCCGGCCAGAACCTCGGCGCGGATCGCGTTCGGGTCCTCGCCGCGCGGATTGTCGTCGGTGACGATCACCACCTCGGCGCCCTCGCAGGCGACGCGGCCCATCTGCGGACGCTTGCCGCGATCGCGATCGCCACCGGCACCGAACACCACGATCAGGCGACCAGTTACATGCGGACGCAGCGCGGCGATGGCGGCTTCCAGCGCATCGGGCGTATGGGCGTAATCGACATAGACCGGCGCGCCCACCATGGTCAGTCCTGCCCGCTCCAGACGGCCACGCACGGTGACGAGGCGCTTCATCGCATCGAAGGTCGCGTAAGGCTCACCCCCGCAGGCGAGCACCAGTCCTGCCGAGACCAGCGCATTGGCAGCCTGATAGGCACCGATCAGCGGTAGGTCGATGCGGCGTGACTTGCCCTCGTGCTCGATCTCCAGCACCTGCCCCAAGGTCCCCGGCGTGCGCGAGAGCAGGCGGATGCCGGTGCCCTTCGTGCCGACAGTGAACACCTTGAGCCCGCGCGCCTCGGCATGGGCGATGGCTTTGTCCGACCAGGCATCGTCGGCCCAGATCACGGCGGTGCCGTCAGGCGCGACCACTTCGTCGAACAGGCGCATCTTGGCCGCGAAGTAATCGTCCATGTCGGCATGGTAATCGAGATGGTCGCGCGACAGGTTGGTGAAGGCCCCGGCGGTGACGCGCGGCCCCTCGTTGCGGAATTGCGAGAGGCCGTGGCTGGAGGCCTCGTAGGCCAGATGCGTCACGCCCTCGCGCGCAAGGCCGGTCAGATTGGCAAGGAACGTCACGACATCGGGGGTGGTCAGGCCGGTCGAAACGGTTTCGTCGCTGGTGGTGACGCCCAGCGTGCCGATGGACGCGGCGCGCAGGCCTGCCATGCGCCAAAGCTGGCGGGTCAGTTCGACGTTCGAGGTCTTGCCGTTGGTGCCGGTGACGGCGACGATGGTCTCGGGCACCGGCTGGAAGAACGGCGCGGCCAACTTCGCAAAGGCGCGGCGCGGCTCGGCATCGTGGATCGCGACGGCGCCTTCAACGGCAACGCCCAGCGCGGTGACGACCGCCACGGCGCCCGCCTCGATCGCGGCGGCAATGAAATCCTCGCCATTGACGCGCGCGCCCCTGAAGGCGCCGAACACGGTGCCCGGCGCAACCTTGCGATGGTCGATCGCAAAGCCGGTGACGGTCGTGTCGAGACGGTCCTGCGACGCGCCTTCAGGCAAAGTCACGCCTGCGGCGGCAGCAAGCTGCGCGAGGTTCATTCGGAAGTGTCTCCCTTGATCAGCGGGCGAAGGTCGGAAATGTCGATGTCGCGTGTGTCATCGGGCATCACGCCGAGCAAGGGGCCTATGCGCGGAATGACCCGCCCCACGACCGGTGCGGCGTTCCAGGCGGCAGTCCGCTGGAACGAGGTCATCTCAGTACCCTGCGGCTCGTCAAGCATGGCGATCACCACGTAGCGCGGCTTGTCCATCGGGAAGGCCGCCGCGAAAGTGGAGATCAGCGAGTGGTGGCGATAGCCGTGGACGCCGGGCTTTTCGGCCGAACCGGTCTTGCCGCCCACGCGGAAGCCTTCGGCATTGGCCGAACGGCCGGTGCCGAACGCCACGATCAGGCGCAGCATCTGGCGGATCTTGGCGCTGGTCGAAGCCTTGAACACGCGGCGGCCCGCCGGAACATGGTCCGGCGCCAGCTTGTACAGCGTCGCCGGGCGCCAGATCCCGCCGTTGACCAGCGCGGCATAGCCCATGGCAAGGTGCAGCGGGGTGACGGCGATGCCGTGGCCGTAGGAAACCGTCATCGTGCGCACGCGCGACCACTTGCCCGAAGGCCAGATCGGGAAACCGCGCGCGGGCAGTTCGATGGGCGGGCGAGCGTTCATGCCCAGCTTCTCCATCGTCGCCTTCAGCCGCTCGCCGCCCAGCTCGTCCGCCACTTCGGCGCTGACGACGTTGGACGAGTGCATCAGCATCTCGGGCACGTTCATCATCGGCGGCATCTTGTGCGCGTCCTTGATCATGAACCCGCCCATCGGGAACGGCTTGGACGGGTACAGGCGCGCAAGGTTCGTCACCGTGCCGGCATCGATGGCAGCAGCGACGTTGAACGGCTTGAAGCACGAACCCAGCTCGTAGACCTGGTTGGTCACGCGGTTGAAGCCATGGGGGGTATCGCCCTCCTCGGCCTGCTCCTTGGAGATCATCATGTCGCCGGGCAGCACGTGGTTGGGATCGAACGAGGGCAGCGAGGCCAGCGCCATCACTTCGCCGGTATCGACATCGAGCACCACGCCCGCCGCACCCTTGGCGTGCGAATCCGCCATACCGCGTGCCAGCTCGTCCTCCAGGGCGCCCTGCACGCGGTAGTCGATCGACAGCACCGAGGGATGCTCTCGCCCGTCGATGGAGGTGAGCTGCTTGTCGAAGGCCTCCTCCATGCCGACCTTGCCCTTGCCGTAGCTGTCTACATAGCCCAGCACATGCGCCGCCATCGACCCTTGCGGGTAATAGCGGCTTTCCTCCAGCGGGAACTCCAGCGAAGGCTCACCCAGCGCGTGGACCTTGTTGGCATCCTCGGGCAGGATCGAGCGGCGCAGATAGCCCGGCTTGCCCGAAGCGAGTTCGGCGGCGACCTTGTTCACGTCCAGATCGGGGAAGATCTTCTGGAGCCCCAGAGCCACCTGCATCGGCGTGTGGATCAGCGGCGGCCCGTCGGTCATCGCCTTGGGGTTGAACCACAGCGAATAGGTACGGAAATCCTCGGCCAGCGGCACGCCGTTGCGATCGACGATCTCGCCACGCGCGGGTAGCAGCGCCTCGGCCAGATCGTCGCTGCCCGAACTCGCCCCGGTGATCCCCAGAATGCACAGGCGGATCAACGCGACGATGCTGATCAGCGTGAAGCCGACCAGCACCCAGAGCGTCCGCCATTTCGCCGTCAGCAGCGCCTTCTGGCGCACGCTCGCCAGCCGGTGCCGTCCAGTCGCGACGGTCGTCGGTATGGATAGTCCTGGCACCGGTTGGGCTGTCACTGGTCGCCGGCTTGCGCCACCTCGATACGGGCAAGACGATTGCCCAGCTGCGAGGCATCGGCGGCCATCGCGGTGCGGGCACGCTCGCGGCTGCGTGCGTCGGCATCGACGCTCTTCTCGGCATCGGCGTTCATGGCTGCGGCATGCGCCTCGCTCACCGGCGAGGCCATGGCGAGCAGCGAGCTGCCGTCACCCGACTTCGGCTTGCCGTCGAGCGGCGTGCCGTCCGGGCCTTCGGCGCTGGCGTAGCGGATCGGGTTCGGCGCGTCCGGTCCCGGTGCGGCGCCCAGCATCGCCAGCTGGCGCTCCCCCTCGACGTACTGCGCGGCGCCGGGCGCCTTGTAGCCGAACTCCAGGTCGTTGATCAGCTTGAGCTGCTGCTGGTTGGCGCGGGTCTGGAACTCGGTCTGCAGGAAGTCGATGCTGCGCTGCGTGGCGACGATGCGCACGTCGGTGGCATGAACCTGGCTCTTCACCGCATTGACGCGCAGCGTCAGCGCGATCGTCAGCACGAGACAGACGAGCAGCACGGCGCCCCAGCCGATGGAGTGGACGCGATCGCGGGTGAGGTTCATGCGGCACTCCTGCTGGCAGCACGGGGGGATTGGGGGGGAAGGTCGGAAGGACCGGAAGGAGCCGCTGCGGTGCGCACGGCAGAGCGCAGCGTGGCCGACCGGGATCGGGGGTTGAGCGTCAGTTCCACCTCGCCGGGGCGGATCGCCTTTGACAGGCGGGCAAAGCGCACCGGCGCGGCCTCGCCCAGCTGCGGCAGATGGCGCGAGGTGGACGCGCCCGCGCCGCTGGCATCGCGCAGGTAGCGCTTGACGATACGGTCCTCAAGGCTGTGGAACGTCACCACGGCCAGCCGCCCGCCTTCGCGCAGCAGCGCCTCGGCACCGGCAAGGCCCTGCTCCAGTTCCTCAAGCTCGCGGTTCACATGGATGCGGATCGCCTGGAAGCTGCGCGTCGCCGGGTCCTTGGGCGCGCCGGGCTTGTGGCCCAGCGCCCGGCGGATCACGCGGGCCAGCTCGCCCGTGGTGGTCAGCGGGCGCGCGGCCACGATGGCGCGGGCGACTCGGCGCGACTGGCGCTCTTCCCCGTAGAGATAGAGCACGTCGGCGATCTCGCTGTCTTCCGCCGTGTTCACGAAGTCGGCGGCGGAGTAGCCGTCCTGGCTCATGCGCATGTCGAGCGGGCCGTCGCCTGCGAACGAGAAGCCGCGCTCGGCCTGATCGAGCTGCATCGAGGACACGCCGATGTCCATCACCACGCCATCGACCTGCGGCACGCCTGCCTCTGCCATGGCCTCGGCCATTTCCGAGAAGCGGCGTGCGTGCAGCACCAGACGCGGCGGCGTCATCGTGCGCTCGGGCCACGCATCCGGGTTCGCCTCGACGGCGGCGATCGCATCGGGATCGCGATCGAAGGCATGCACGGTGGCGCCTGCATCGAGCAGGCGACGGGTATAGCCGCCCGCGCCGAACGTCGCATCGACGATGACGTCGCCCAGCTGGATCGCCAGTTCGCGCTCCACCTCGTCCAGCAGGACGGGGATGTGCGGCGCTTCGGCAGCGTTCGGGCCATGGGGCGGATGACCGGGCGCGCTCACTTCTTCACCTTCGCGGCTTCCTTGGCCGCCAGGTTGCGGCAGGCGACCTGCGCCGCGCGCCAGCTGTCATCCATGGCGTAGAGCGCCTCGGGGTTCCACAGCGTGAAGAAGCGGCCCGCGCCGTGGAAATAGAGCTGGTCGCCGACCTCGCCCAGCGTCGCCAGCACTTCGGGCAGCACGAAGCGGCCCGAACCGTCGAACGGCACTTCGGAATAGTTGTAGAGGTCCATCGCGCGCTTTTCGGCGTCGTATTCGCGACCGGCGCGTACGGCGCGCTCTTCCTCGTCGCGGATCTGCTGGTCGAAATCGCCGATGCGCGATTCGCCGTAACCGACGAGGCATTCCCAGCGGTCGTGCTTGGCGAGGTAGAGCGCGGGGCGGCCGCCGCTCGATTCCTTCACCGTCGAGCGGAACGCGGCGGGCAGCACGAAGCGGTTCTTGTCGCGTAAAAGCGAAAAGCCCTGCCCGCTGTAGATGTATGGCCGGTCAGCCATATGCCCTGTTTCGCCCCGAGATGAATAAACGCCTGAGAAACAGCATCTTCCCCGCCATCCGCGCAGAGACGCGAACGGGCGTTCGCACCACGACAGACGGCGCGACGAGAATCAGCCATTCCGATTGGCCCTGTTTGTATAACGGGAAATTCGGGGATTAAAGGGAAATCTGGGGATCGAAGGGCTCAATTCGCCGGTTTTTCGCCACTTTCACGGGTTCGCGCGCCTTCGGGCTGCCACGGAGCCCCATCGCATAACATTTTATTTACCGCTGAATCGCTTGAGATTCCACGACTTGTAAGGATCGAGGCGCGAAATCCCGCGCCATCCCCACCCTTCACCGGAAATTTCCCGGACAGGCTGCCGAATCACGATGCCACTATAGAACATATAGGGATCAAAGGGGATTTTGGGCATATCCTCCCCGGATTTCCCCAAATCGATCCGAAATGCGCGGGGGGCAGTCCCGGCAAGGCAGCGTCACACAGGAATGATCTTGGGGGCGACTTTGGGAAGCCGGCACGGGTCACGGCGCCACTGCGCGCCGGAAGGGTCAGTTCCCGTGCGGGAAGTTGTCGTAGGGCTGCGCGCTGCGGCTCATCGGCGCGGCCTGCCCGGAACCCTGATTCATCTGCTGCCCGCCCAACGACTGGCCACCCATCTGTTGATTGCCCATGGACTGGCCCTGCTGCCCGTTCATCTGCTGCCCCGGCGTGGGCGTGATGGTGGGCGTCGGCGTGGGGTTGGGATCGGCGGCGGGCACCACGCCGATATCGGCAAGCGGGTCGCTCGGCGATTTCTTCGGCTGGGCATCGGCGGCGACGACCTGCTGGATCGGATCGTCATCGGTCTTGGTCAGACGCGCGCGGTCCATGATGATGTTGGCAAGGCCGACGATCATCAGCATTGCGCACAGGCCCAGAAAGCCGATCTGCAGGCGATGGACCGCCTGCGAGCGCAGCTCGCGAGAGGTCGGCGGCACGAAGTGCTGCGCCTTCTTGACCGTGCTCAGCCGGGCGCCGAACGCATTGGGGGGAGTTGGGCCGTCTGCCGCCATCGGCGTGCGTCTACATCACCTTTGCAGCCAAGGGAAGACGGGCAACCCCTTCGCCTTGAGCCATTCGGGATTGTAGAGCGTGGAGAGATAGCGGAAGCCGGTATCGCACAGGATCGTCGCCACGCGGGCATCGCGCTTGCCGCGCGCCACCAGCTCGCGGCCCAGCGCCACCGCGCCCGCCACGTTGATGCCCGAGGACAGCCCCAGACACAGTCCTTCCTCGGCCATCAGGCGACGCACCCATTCGAGGCCTTCCTCATCCGCGATGCGGAACTGGGTATCGACCGGCGCCCCGTCGAGGTTCGCGGTGATGCGCCCCTGCCCGATGCCCTCGGCCACCGAGGAGCCCTCGGCGCGCAGCTCCCCGCAGGCAAAGTAGTTGTAGAGCGCCGCGCCGTGTGGATCGGTGAGCGCCACCGTGATAGTCTCGTCGAAGGCCTTGAGGCCCATGCCGGTGCCCGCCAGCGTGCCGCCGGTTCCTGCCGCGCATGTGAAGCCATCGATCCGGCCTTCGAGCTGGCGCCAGATCTCCGGCGCGGTCGATTCGATGTGGGCGCGGCGGTTGGCGATATTGTCGAACTGGTCGGCCCAGATCGCGCCGGGCATTTCCTCGGCCATCCGGCGCGAAGTGTGGACGAAGTGTCCCGGATTGGAGAACGGCGCGGCCGGAACCGTCACCAGTTCGGCACCCAGCGCACGCAGCGTGTCCATCTTCTCGCGCGATTGCGTCTCGGGCATGACGATCACCGTCTTGTAGCCCAGCGCATTGGCGACCAGCGCCAGACCGATGCCGGTATTGCCCGCCGTACCCTCGACGATGGTGCCGCCCGGCTCCAGCGCGCCGCGCGCCTCGGCATCGCGCACGATCCACAGCGCCGCGCGGTCCTTCACCGAGGCGCCGGGGTTGGCGAACTCGCACTTGCCCCAGATCTCGCAGCCCGCCGCATCGCTCGGCCCGCGCAGCAGCACCAGCGGCGTATTGCCGATCAGGTCGAGCGCCGAACGCTGGACGATGGGGGTCTGGGGCTGTGCAAGGTCGAGGGTTTCGGTCATGGTGTCCGAGGTAGGCAGCGCATGGCGCAGGTGCAACCGAATTGCGCTTTAGGCCGGTAAAGGGGAAATGGTGAGGGCCGGCGCCGGACCACCGGCCCCAGCCCCCTCACCTGATCGGCGCGCTCCACTCAGCGGGCATCGTTGTGCTCGGGCAGGATACCGGCCAGCGCCATCGCCGCGCCGAGGCCCGAAAGCGCCTCCAGCATCTCACCCACGCTGTCTTCCGAAACGAGATAGCCCAGCGTCTCGCGGACCTGCGTGTTGCGCCCCTGCCCCAGCTGCTCGATCAGCGCGACGACCAGCGCCTCGTGCTCGGAAACGTGATCGCAGGCCATCTGGCAGAAGCCGAAGGTCTCCAGCGCATCGCGGTTGAACAGCAGCATCATGCGGTGGAACGGCTGGAGCGCGCCGATCATCCGCCAGCGCGCGAAGACCGGGGCCAGCGCCTGTGCCGGGCACTGGCGGCGCCCGATCGTCGTGACCCAGGCCCGCATCGACCAGACAAGGAAGCGGCAGCCGGCATCGAGTGAGCTAAGCGGGCGGTCGACGAACTGGTACATGGCGAGCTTCTCCTCAGGAGCAGGTATCGGGTCGGACCGCGTTTCGCAGGCGGCCTTCGGGGGGCGAGAATCGGGTGAATCGTCCGCTCTCGAACAAGCCTTATCATTTGGGGCTTGCATGTGCGAATGATTATCATTAGCTATGTCTACGCGGCTTGACGGCTCCGTCAAGTCCCTCAGGATCGGCGCTTGTCATGGGGCTCCGATCCCCCAGTCCTGTACCTAGGCCGGCGACCGACCTGTCCCCATCAGAATGGTCGCCGGCTCGTTTTCGAAAACAGGACTATCCCCCGCTTTTCCGCCGTTTCTATACCGGTTATGCCTGCGTTGTACCGGGTTTATGCACAGCCTTGCACACAGGCAGGCGCCCCCGTCGGCGCTGAGGCACCGCCGACGTTCAACCCTCCGAAATATCAGCGATTGGCAGCGCGAATCGCGGCGCCGGCGGCGAACGGCGCCATCGCCAGCAGCATGAGGCTGGCCGCTGCCGTCAGCGCGAATCCCATGATGCCCGGCGAGGCAAGACTCCCAGCGCCGAACACCAGCAGCGGCACGCCCATCGGGATCATCAGCAACCCGCCCAGCGCCGCGCCGCCGCGCAAGCCCGCCGTCACCGCCGCCACGATCACCCCCAGCGCCGCGAGGCCCGGCGTACCGAGCAGCAGGCCGAGTTCGAGTCGGCCCAGCATCGGCGCACTCAGGCCAAGCAGCGCGGCGGCAGGCAGCACCGCCAGCATCAGCAGCGGGCCGAAGCTCAGCCAGTGGGCGGCGACTCGCAAGGCCATCACCATGTCCTCACCGATCCCGCGAATGGCCCACTGGTCGAACAGCCCCGACTCGAGGTCCGCTGCGACCAGCCGGTCGAGCGGCAGGATCGCCGCCAGCAGCGCCGCGATCCACAGCACCCCGCCACCGGTCCTCGCCAGCAGTTCCGGCGCCGGGCCGACGGCAAAGGGATAGAGCACCGCCACGGCCAGGAAGAACAGCACCGGCAGCAGCGCCCCGCCGCGCAGGAACCGGCGCAGATCGCGCGCAAGAATGGCAGGGGCCGCGCTCATGCCGCGCTCTCTGGAGCATGCCCCGGCACATGAAGTGCAAGGTCGAGGCGCGCGAGCCCCGGCACGTCGAACGGCTGGTGCGAGGCGATCACCGCGATGCCGCCGCCCCCACAATGTTCCTTCACCAGCGCCTGCGCGAGATCGGCGGAGGCCGTATCCAGCCCGTTCAGCGGCTCGTCCAGCAGCCAGATCGCCGCGCGCTGCGCCAGCAACCGCACGAAGGCGGCACGGCGCGTCTGGCCGGTGGAGAGATAGCCCACCGGCACCTCGCGCAACGCGTCCAGCCCCAGTCTCACCAGTGCCGCCTCGCCCGTCTCGGGATCGGCGCGGTCGACCTTCGCCCAGAACGCCAGCGCGCGCGCCAGCGGCAGTTCGGGATCGAGCGCCGCACGGCCATCGAGCAGCCCGACGCTGCCGGTCACGTGCAGCGTCCCGGCGGCGGGCGTCGCCAGCCCTGCCAGCACGCGCAGCAGGCTCGACTTGCCGATGCCATTGACGCCCGCCAGATGGAGTGCCGCGCCCGGTTCGAGCCCCAGCGCGATCCCGCGCAACAGCAACCGGTCGCCCCGGCGGCAGGCTAGCGCATGGGCCGCTATTCCCGAAGCCGGGCAAGGCGCGGCGCTCGCGGCGGCCGAAGGGGAAACTTGCATGGGGCCAGGCGATAGGCGAAGGAGGACCGCTTGCCAAGGAGAGCGCCCGTCATGGCCGTCCCACCGCTTACGTCCGAACAGATCGAGGCCGCGCTGGCCCGGCTCCCCGGCTGGTCGCTGCGCGAAGACGGCAGGGCGATCGCCCGCGATTTCCGCTTCGGCACCTTCGTCGAGGCTTTCGCCTTCATGACCCGCGTGGCGCTGGAAGCGGAAAAGGCGGATCACCACCCGGAATGGTCGAACGTCTACAACCGCGTCTCGATCGTGCTGACCACGCACGATATCGATACCGGCAGCGGCAATGCTAAGGACGGGCAGGTAAAGGGCGGCCTGAGCACGCGCGACACGGCGCTGGCCGCGACGATTTCGGCCATGGTTCCACCAGTGGCCCCGCCTGTGGTCCCGCCAGTACCCCCCGCAGCCTGAACCGGACGATGCAAGTGGCTGGCGAGGAACGCTTCCTGACGCGCCCGCTTTCGGTCGTGCTCGATCTGATCCGCTTCGGTGCGGCCTTCCTCGTCCTGCTTGGCCACGCCGTGCAGCTACGCCTGTGGGGCGGTGCGTTCCCGCTCGGCGAGGCGATGCAGCACAATTGCGTGGTGGTGTTCTTCGTGCTTTCGGGGCTGGTGATCGCCACATCGGCGCTCGATCCGAACAAGCGCCTTGCCGATTTCGCCATATCCCGCACCGCGCGTATCCTGCCGGTGAGCGTGCCCGCGCTGGCCTTCGCGCTGCTGGCGGCGCTGGTGCTGGCAGGCGGCCATCCCGTGCCGCTCGACAACCGGCCCGGCGACCTGCCCACTCTGGCGCGACAGATCGTCTGGCCGCTGCTGTTCCTCAATGCGCGCGCCGGCTTTGCCGAGCCGGTCTGGAACATGCCCTACTGGTCGCTTGCCTACGAGGTCTGGTACTATGCCCTGTTCGCGATGGCGCTTTACCTTCGGGGCGCGCGGCGCTGGATCGCGCTGATCATCGGCGTCGCGCTGGCGGGGCCGATGGTGATCCTGCTGGCGCCCGCATGGCTGGCCGGGGTGGCGCTGTGCCATATCCCGGCGCTGCGCCGCATTCCCGGCTGGTCCGCCCCTGTGTTTCTCGTCCTGTCCGCAAGTCTGATAGGATGGGTCGTGACCGCCAGCAACGCTTCGAAAGCCCTGCTGGCGCAAGTCCTCGGCCCGCACCTGTTGTGGTCGGAGTGGGCGCTCGCCGATGCCGCCGTCGCCATCGCCGTCGTGTTCGCCTTCGTCGCGCTGCGACCGCTCGCGGCCCTTCTTGAGACTCCGCTGGCGCGTCTGGAACGACCGGCCCGCGTGCTCTCCGGTTTCTCGTTCACGCTCTACCTGTTCCACTGGCCGCTGCTGGAACTGGCACGCTCATGGGGCATCGGCGAGCTGCGCAGCCCGCTCGCCTTCATGGCCGCACTGGCGACGATCTGCCTGCTGTGCTGGGCGATCTCGCTGACGACCGAGCATCAGTCCCCGCGCCTGCGCCGCTGGATACAGGCGCGTGTCCGGCAACGCGAAACCCGCAACGTCCCGCTGGCGGTTTAGAGCGCCGCGTTGTTGTAGCAGTGCCAGGTGAAAATCGCCGCCGCGCCGCGATGCGGGCGCCACGCTTCGGCCAGCACGCGCGCTTCCTTTTCGCTGGGCCGCGCTTCGAGGCCGAGAATGCGGTGGAGGCCCGCCTGCACGGCAAGGTCTCCCGCAGGCCAGATATCCGCGCGCCCTTCGGCGAACAGCAGATAGACTTCGGCGGACCAGCGCCCGATCCCCTTGATCCGAGTGAGCAGCGCGATGGCCTCCTCGTCATCCTTCGGCAGGGCCTCCAAATCGAGTTCACCCGCCTGCACCAGTTCGCACAGCGAGCGGGCATAGCCCTGCTTCTGGCGCGAGAGGCCACAGGCGCGCAAGGCCTCCGCCTCCGCCGCCAGCAGCACCGCAGGCGGAATGTCCGCACCGAGAAGCGTCTCCAGCCGCGCCCAGACCGAGGCTGCCGCCGCCACGCTCACCTGCTGGCCGACGATCGTGCGCAGCAGCGTCGCATAGCCCCGCTCGCGAATGCGCGGCTCGGGATAGCCCGCCAGCTCCAGCGCCCGCGCCATGCCCGCTTCGCGTGCGGCGATGGCATCGAGCCCCTCGCGCAGCTGTTCACTGGTCAGTCCCATGAGTGTCCCTTTTTCCGCACCACACCTGCAATCAAAAAGCAGGACGCGTGTCGCCTTGCCAAAGGCCGGAGCGCCGGATAGCAGCCATGGGAGAATACGCCTAGCCATCCCTGAATCAGGCCGGAAGCCTTCGCGCCATGACCGTGAAGCCTGCCTGCCGGGCGATGGAAAGCACACAGAGCAGAGGGAAAGTCAGAATGCCGCAGATCACCGTTGTCGACCAGTCGGGCGCAGAATCGCAGATCGAAGCCACGGTCGGCCACACCCTGATGGAAACCATCCGCGACGCCGGGTTCGACGAACTGCTGGCGCTGTGCGGCGGCTGCTGCTCGTGCGCGACCTGCCACGTCTTCGTCGACCCCGCCTTTCTCGACAAGCTGCCCGCCATGAGCGAGGACGAGGACGACCTGCTCGACAGCTCAGACACGCGCAATGAAACCTCGCGCCTGTCGTGCCAGATCCCCGTGACCGACGCACTCGACGGCTGCCGCGTCACCATCGCCCCGGAAGACTGAGGAATAGAGTGATAAGGGCCTGCAAAAGCGGGCCCTTATTACATCAGTCCAGCGGCACCACATCGACGGCAACCGTCATCGTCTGCTGCGCCGCGCCCTTGAACGTGCCGTCGATCGGCGCGACATCGGCATAGTCGCGGCCCATGCCGACGAAGATGTGATCGCCGCCCGCCAGCACGTCGTTGGTGGGATCGAAGCCGATCCAGCCCAGATCCTCCCCGCACCACAGCGCGACCCAGGCATGCATCGCATCGGCGCCGACCAGTCGCGGCTGGCCGGGCGGCGGCAGGGTGCGCAGATAGCCACTGACGTAAGCCGCCGGAATGCCGAAGGCCCGTGCGGCCACGATCATCACCTGGCTGAAATCCTGACAGACACCGGCGCGGGCGGCGAAGGCATCGGCCACCGGCGTATCGGCGAAAGTCGCGCCCGGCAGATAGGTGAATTCGCGGTGGATCGCGCCCATCAGCGCCTTGCCCGCATCGATCACCGGCAGGTCCACGTCAATCAGCCCTTCGGCCCAGAGCGCAATCGCGGCCTCTGCCGGGGCCTGCGGCGAGGCGAAGATGTACGAGGCCGATCCCAGCGCGGACAAGTCGGGCGAAGCCATCGCCCGTTCGCGCAAGTCCGTCAGCGATGGGCCGGTGCTGACCGCCAGATGCATCGGCAGGCTCTCGCGCTCGACGGTGAAGCGGCTCTCGATCCGCAGGCGGGTGATCGGCTGCTCCAGCGCGAAGCGGGTCTCGAAGACGTGATAGCCGCCCTCCCCCTCGACGATCTGGGCAGGGCCGGGATCGAGCCGCAGCGCATGGTCCTCCACCCGCTGCCCCGGCCACGCCGCGGGGCGCAGCCGCAGGTTGAACCGCGCGAAACGCACCGGCGCCGCATAGCCCACCTCGGTCACATGGCTCACTGAAAACCGCATTACATCACCCGCGCGCGCCGATCCGCCTCGTCCCTGTCTAGCGCGAGGAAATAGCGCGTGGAGATCGCATCGGAAAGCTCGGCCAGCCGTGTTTCGATGGCCAGCAGGCGCACCGGGTCCATCGCGGCGGCCTCGGCAGCCTGCAGTTCGCCGTGCAACTGGCGGGCGAGGCGCAGCGGTACTTCGGGCAGATTGTCGTCGCGCACCACCGGCAGCGCTTCGAGATGGCGCACGATCTCGGCCACCTGAAACACCAGCGCGCGCGGATTGTCGGGATCGAGCAGCACCAGATCGCGCACCGGGTTGAGCAGCGGCGCGGCAAGGTAGCGGCTGCGATAGACGATCTGGCTGTCGAACAGGTCCAGCAGTATCCCCGGCGCGCCGGACAAGGCCACATCGGCCTCGATGCGCGTCAGGTGCGCGAAGATGCGGCAGATCGCCTGCGCCCGCTCCATCCGCTGCCCCAGTTCGAGGAAGCGCCAGGCAGGCCCGCGCACCATGTTCTCGGCAATCAGCCCCGCGAGCGCGCTGAACTGCTCGGTCAGGTGCCGCGCCGCGCCCAGCATCGCCTGCGGGCGCGCGCTGTCGACGCGCGGCATCGGCGCCGTGACCAGTCGCCAGACATCGCTGGAGAAACGGTCACGCAGGCCCCGGCCCACGCCCTGCCGCTGGCGCAACAGCGCAGGCACATTACCACCGGCGGTCCTGCTCGACAGCGCCTGCGCGCAGAGCACCGCAACATCCGACGCTTCGCGCACCGCACCGCCGGGCGAGGCCGCGCCCCACCAGCCAAGCAGCTGTGCAAGCCGAGCGACGACGTTACCGGTTCCGTTCTCCAGTTGCCCGTTCTCGAACAGGCTGTCGCCCTCCATGGTGCTGCCCAGCAGCGTCTTGACGACGCGCACGACGCTCTCGGCGCGTTCGTTGTAGCGCCCGAACCAGAACAGGTTGTCCGCCGCCTGACTGGCGAGCAGCCCGCCCCCGCGCGAGATCGGCGGTTCGGCAGCGATAAGGCTGGGCGCCTGCAACGCGGTCGGCTGTTCATCGACCACCCAGACGTCCGCCGACACATCGCCCGCGCCGATCATCGAGGTCGGCAGGCCCGAGGAGGAAGACAGCCGCGCGAAGCCGCCGGGCATCACGCTCCAGCTGCCGTCGCTCCCGCGCGCCAGAAACGCGCGCACGGTGAACGGGCGCGGCTCGATCCGGCCTTCCACAATGGCAGGCGTGGTCGAAAGGCGCACGATCTCCTGCCCGCAATAGTCCATCGGACGGCGCGCCAGCGCATCGAGCACGGCCTTGCGCCGCGCGCCCGAAAGCTGCGCCCCGGCAATCGGCGCATCGCTTTCGAACCCGGTCACGGTACGCCCGAAGGCGGGGATCAGCGCCAGCTCGTCGAACCGCTCGGCCACGGTCGCCGCCTCTGCGCCCTGCCCGCACCACCATGTGGCGACGGTGGGCAGCAGCGGCTCCTCCCCGGTCAGCAGACGGCACAGGCGCGGCAGGAAGGCGGCGAAGGCGGGCGTCTCGAACACTTCGGCGCCGGGCCAGTTGATCATCTCCACGCCGCCTGCGTCCCAGGCATCGAACAGCCCAGCCACGCCAAGGCGCGAACGGGCATCGAAGGTCAGCGGGTCGAGCGCCTGCGTATCGATCCAGCGCCACAGCGCATCGACGCGCTTGGGGCCTGCGATGGTGCCGACATAGAGCCGGTCCTCCAGCACCGAAAGATCGCGCCCTTCGACCAGCGGAAAGCCCAGATAGCGGGCCAGATGCGCCTGCTCGGCATAAGTCTGGTTGAAGCGTCCGGGGGTGAGCAGCGCGATGCGCGGCGCCTCGCGGCGGCAGGCGGCGGCCATGCCATCGCGCATGCGGGCGAAGAAATCGGCATGGCGGCGCACGGTGCCGTCTGCCAGCAGGCCCTCGCTCGTCCGGGTCATCGCCAGCCGGTTCTCCAGCGCATAGCCGATGCCGGTCGCCAGCCGCACGCGGTCCTGCAACACCCGCCATTGCCCGCGCGGCCCCCGCGCCAGATCGGCGGCATAGACCTGCAAGAAATGCCCCTCACGCGGCATCCGCCCCAGCATCGAGCGCGCGAAGAACGGGCTTCCGGCGATCACCGGGGCGGGCAGATGCCCCTCCTCCACCAGCCTGCGCGGACCATAGACGTCGGCGGCAAGGTGCTCGAACAGTTCGGCGCGCTGAATCAGGCCGCGCTCCAGCTGCGCCCACTCGCCCGCGCCGACGATCAGCGGCATCGCGGTGAGCGGCCAGTCGCGTTCGTCCTCGTCGCCCGGCACGCGGAACGACAGGCCCAGTTCGGCGGCATTGCGCGCGGCGATATCCTGAAGCGCCGCCGGATCGCCCTCGCCCAGCCGGGACAGGCGCGCCGCCGTGCGCTGCCAGATCCGCGCGACACCGGGCGCGGCATCGCCGAACAGATCGCCGCCCGCCACGTCGACCGGGTAATCGTCGAGCCAGCCTGTGGGCTGCGGCTCAGAGGAGACGGATGCGGGAACAGCCGAAGTCGGAGGCACCGATGCAGGCAGAGCCGCAGGCACGTCCGGCTCGGCTTTTGCGGGGGTATCCTTGGTCACGGCAACAGGCGGTCGTTTCGCCATCGTGGCCTGCCTCAGAAGCCCTGCGTGCCGCGCTGCGGGCGCCGCAGGTCGAGCGTGTAGGGAAATTCGCCCGGCAGTTCCTCACCCGGCACCGGCAGCGGCCCCGGTGAGTGGCCGTGATCCTGGAACCGCGCCTTGCGCCGCGCCTCGGCCTCGTAGCCATTCACCGGCACATCGTCGTAATTGCGTCCGCCCGGATGCGCGACGTGATAGACGCAGCCGCCCAGCGAGCGACGGCTCCACAGATCGTAGATATCGAAAGTCAGCGGCGCGCTGGGCGGCAGCATCGGGTGCAGGCACTCGGCCGGCCACCACGCCTTGTAGCGCACGCCACCCACGCCTTCGCCCGCCTTGCCTCCTCCCCCGAGATTGGCCCCGACCTTGCTCAGCGGCACCCGGCGTCCGTTGCAGGTGATGACATGGCGCCCCTCGACCAGCCCGGTCGCCCTGACCTGAAGGCGCTCGGTCGAGCTGTCGACATAGCGCACGGTGCCGCCGATCGCGCCGGTTTCGCCCAGCACGTTCCACGGCTCCAGCGCGTGGCTGATCTCCAGCGACACCCCGCCGCCCTCGACGCTGCCGTGCACCGGGAAGCGGAACATGCGCTGCGCCTCGAACCAGGCCGGGTCGAAATCGTAGCCCGCGCGGCGCAGATCGCCCAGCACGTCGAGGAAATCGTCCCACACGAAGGCGCCCAGCATGAAGCGGTCGTGCAACTGCGTGCCCCAGCGCACCAGCGGGCCGTCCTGCGGCTCGCGCCAGAACCACGCGACGAGCGCGCGGATCAGCAATTGCGCCGCTGCCGACATCTTCGCCTCGGGCGGCATCTCGAAACCGCGGAACTCCAGCAGGCCGAGCCGCCCGGTGGGGCCGTCCGGGCTGAACATCTTGTCGATGCAGATCTCGGTGCGATGGGTGTTGCCGGTCACGTCCACCAGCAGGTTGCGGAACAGCCGGTCGACCACCCACGGTGCGGGTTGGAGCTGGTCAGGCCCCGGCACCTTCGCGAGCGCGATCTCCAGCTCGTAGAGCGCATCGTGGCGCGCCTCGTCGATGCGCGGGCTCTGGCTGGTCGGGCCGATGAACAGGCCGGAGAACAGGTAGCTGAGCGAGGGATGGCGCTGCCAGTAGAGCACGAGGCTTTTCAGCAGGTCCGGGCGGCGGATGAACGGGCTGTCGAGCAGGCTTGGCCCGCCCAGCACGATATGGTTGCCGCCGCCGGTGCCGATCGAGCGGCCATCGACCATGAACTTGTCGGCGGTGAGCCCCACCTCGCGCGCGCAGTCATAGAGCGTCTCGGTGATCTCCACCGTCTCGCGCCAGCTGGCGGAAGGGTGGATGTTCACTTCGATCACGCCGGGATCGGGGGTGACTTTCAGCACCGTCAGGCGCGGATCGGGCGGCGGGGGATAGCCCTCGATCCGCACCGGCAGGCCCATGCGCTCGGCCTCGGCCTCGATCGCGGCGATCAGGTCAAGATAATCCTCCAGCGCCTCGGTGGGCGGGATGAACACGGCGAGGTAATCGCCGCGCGGCTCGATGGTGAGCGCGGTGCGCACCGCGCCGTCGATGATGTCCTGCTCGACGATGGGCTGTGCGAAGACATGCGGTTCGGCCACCGCCTCGCGCCGCTGCGCCGGGCCGGTGCCAGCTTCGCGCACCTGATGCCCGCGCTGCGCCGCCTGCTGACGGAAGTCAGGCCCGTGAAAGTCAGGCAGGTCACCGCGCACCTCGGCGGTATCGCGCACATGGATATAGGGATAGTCCGATGGCCCGACATGCGGCAGCGAGCCCAGCGGCAGGCGATAGCCGAGCGCGGAATCGCCCGGAACCGCCGTCAACAACCCCTTGCGCACGCGCCAGAACTCGCTGCGCCAGCGCGGCACGCCCGCCACCTTGTCGTTCCAGCGCTGCACCGGCAGCACAAAGCCGATCGGCGTGTCCATCCCGCGACGATACGTGCGGCGGAAGCGGCGCGCCAGTTCCTCGTCCTCGATTGCCGGGTCCAGCGGCGTGGTGTTCACCGGCAGCTCGTCCTCGCGCAGCATCCACACGCCCGCGTCCTCGTAGACCGGCTGGACGTATTCCGCCTCGACGCCAAGCCCCTCAGCCGCCGCGCGCAACAGCGCCTCAGCGGAGGCGGCATCGATGGAGGGCACCGGATCGGGATCGCCGCCCTTGCCCAGCGGCTTCTCGCCCGCGATCAGGCTGTCATCACGCCAGATCGGCAAGCCGTCCTTGCGCCAGTAGATCGAATAGCCCCAGCGCGGCAGCGTTTCGCCCGGATACCACTTGCCCTGCCCGTGGTGGAGCAGCGAGCCGGGGGCGAACTTCTGGCGCAGGCGGCGGATCAACCGGTCGGCATAGGCCGCCTTGGTGGGGCCGACGGCGGCGCTGTTCCATTCAGGCGCCTCGAAATCAGTGGCGGCGATGAAGGTCGGCTCGCCGCCCATCGTCAGATTGACGCCGCCCGCCGCCAGATCGGCATCGACCCGGTCGCCCAGATCGAGCAGCGCGGTCCAGCGCGCATCGGTAAACGGCTTGGTGATCCGCACCGCCTCGGCAATGCGGCTGACGTTCATCTGGAAGTCGAAATCGACCTCGGCAGGTTCGGCCAGCCCCTCGATCGGCGTGGCCGAGCGATAGTGCGGCGCGGCGCACAGCGGGATGTGCCCCTCCCCCGCGAACATGCCCGATGTCGCGTCGAGCGCGATCCAGCCTGCCCCCGGCACATAGGCCTCGGCCCAGGCATGGAGGTCGGTCACGTCCTCCAGCACGCCGACCGGCCCTTCCTTGGGCGTGACATCGGCCACCAGCTGGATCGAGTAGCCCGAGACGAAGCGCGCGGCGAAACCCAGCCGCCGCAGCAGGTTGACCAGCAGCCACGCCGAATCGCGGCACGAACCGAGCCCTGCCTCCAGCGTCTCTTCGGGCGTCATCACGCCGGGCTCCATGCGGATCACATAGTCGATCCGCTGTTGCAGCTGGCTGTTGATCTCGACGAGGAAATCGACCGTGCGCCCTTCGTGGCCCGCATAGCTTTCGACCAGCGCCTCGAACAGCGGGCCGCCGGTTTCCGGTTCGAAATAGGCCGCCAGATCGGCCGCCATCGTCTCCGAATAGGCGAAGGGATACTCTTCCGCATCCGGCTCCACGAAGAAGTCGAACGGGTTGATGACGGTGAGGTCCGCCAGCAGGTCCACCTCGATCGCGAAATGATCGATCGGGTCGGGAAAGACCACGCGCGCCAGCCAGTTGCCATGCGGGTCCTGCTGCCAGTTCAGGAAATGCTCGGGCGGGCTGATCTTGAGCGAATAGTTGGGCACCGCCGTCCGACTGTGCGGCGCCGGGCGCAGCCGGATCACCTGAGGGCCGAGGCGTATCCGCTTGGAGTAGCGATACCGGGTGAGATGGTGCAGCGCGGCCTTGATCATCGCGCGCAACCTTGCGCCATTCCGTGCTGCACTGCAACGCCGTTCGTTTCCCGAACACTGCCGATCCGGCACATTTTGTGACGCAAGGCAGCGTAGATGAACGATTGTCGCGAAGCCGTCATGATGGCATGAAAGAGGGCCGATGGTGGATACGAACGAACTGCTTGCCGCCGGCGCTGCCCTGCAGACGCCCGATGCCTCCCGCCCCGTGCCGGACAGCGCACCCGCACCCGACGATCTCGCCTCCCGGCCCGAGCGGTTCTTCAACCGCGAGCTGAGCTGGCTGACCTTCAACGAGCGCGTGCTGGCCGAAGCGAGCAACCCGAACTATCCGCTGCTCGAACGCCTGCGCTTCCTGTCGATCTCGGGCAGCAATATCGACGAGTTCCTGATGGTCCGCGTCGCCGGCCTCGCCGGACAGGTGCGTCGCTCTATCGAGGAAATCTCGCTCGACGGGCGCACGCCCTCGCAGGCGATCGCGCTCACGCATGAAAAGGCGCTGGAGCTGGAGCAGGTCCAGCAGGCCAGCTGGGCCGGGCTCAAGCAGGAACTCGAAGAGGCGGGCATCCACGTCATCGGCGACGATGAGGAACTCGATACCGACCGCGCGCACTGGCTGCGCGAATATTTCCTCGAACACGTCATGGCGGTAATTACCCCGCAGGCGATCGACCCCGCGCACCCCTTCCCTTTCGTGCCCAACCAGGGCATCGGCGTGCTGTTCCCGCTGGTCCGCATCGCCGACGAGGCACCGGTGATGGAGATGGTGCTGATCCCTGCCGCGCTGCCGCGCTATATCCGGCTGGCGGGCGAGCAGGCCGCATGGATCTCGATCGAGGACCTTATCGTGCGCAACGCCGCCGAGCTGTTCCCCGGCTTCCGCATCCACGGCCACGGCGTGTTCCGCATCCTGCGCGATTCCGATATCGAGATCGAGGAGGATGCCGAGGATCTGGTGCGCTACTATCGCACTGCGATCCAGCGCCGCCGCCGCGGCATGGTGATCTCGTTGCAGCTTCAGGGCAATTTCGACGCCTCGGCAGAGGAACTGCTGCGCGCGCAGCTGGGCCTCGAACGCGCGCTGATCATGCAGAGCAAGGGTCTGGTCGGCTTCAACGGCCTTTCGGCGATCTGCGACGAGGACCGGCCGGAGCTGAAGTTCGCGCCCTACACCCCGCGCTATCCCGAACGCATCGTCGAGCATGACGGCGAGATCTTCGCCGCCATCCGCGAGAAGGACATCGTCGTCCAGCACCCCTACGAAAGTTTCGAGGTGGTGATCGACTTCCTGCGGCAGGCCGCGCGCGACCCGGACGTGGTGGCGATCAAGCAGACGCTCTATCGCGCAGGGAAACAGTCTGCGATCATCTCGGCGCTGATCGCAGCAGCCGAGGAAGGCAAGTCGGTGACGGCGGTGGTCGAGCTGAAGGCCCGCTTCGACGAGGAGCAGAACTTGCTCTGGGCCAGCCAGCTGGAGCGCGCGGGCGTTCAGGTGATCTACGGCTTCGTCGACTGGAAGACCCACGCCAAGACCTCGATGGTGGTGCGCCGCGAAGGCGACGGCTATCGCACCTACTGCCACTTCGGCACCGGCAACTATCACCCGCTGACCGCGCGCATCTATACCGACCTGTCGTACTTCACCGCCGATCCGGCAGCGGGGCGCGACGTCGGGCGGCTGTTCAACTTCATCACCGGTTATGTCGAGCCGACGCGCACCGAACTGCTCTCGATCTCGCCGATCTCGCTGCGCTCCACGCTCTACGAATGCATCGACGACGAGATCGCCAATGCGCAGGAGGGCAAACCCGCCGCGATCTGGGTCAAGCTCAACTCGCTGACCGATCCGGGGCTGATCGACAAGCTCTATGCCGCCAGCCGGGCGGGCGTCGATATCGACTGCGTGGTGCGCGGCATCTGCTGCCTGCGCCCCGGCATCGAGGGGCTGTCGGAGAACATCACCGTAAAATCGGTGATCGGGCGCTTTCTGGAACACAGCCGCATCTGGGCCTTCGCCAATGGCGAGGAACTGCCGAACCGCCGCGCGCGCGTGTTCATCACCTCGGCCGACGGCATGAGCCGCAACCTCGACCGCCGGGTGGAAGTGCTGCTGCCGATCACCAACAAGACCGTCCACGATCAGGTGCTCGATCAGGTGATGCTGGCCAACCTGCTCGATACCGAACAGAGCTGGGTACTGCATCCCGACGGCAGCTATGCCCGCGTCGGCGCGGTGGAGAACCCGTTCAACCTGCACCGCTATTTCATGACCAACCCTTCGCTTTCCGGGCGCGGGGCGGCGCTGGCGAGCGGGCGCAAGGTGCCCAAGCTGTCGCTGCGGCGCGGAAATATCTGAAAACGGCGCGCATCCCGGCCCGCCGCCGGCGCGTTTCAGCGCGGGCCGCTGGCGTATTTCGCCAGGTTTCGTGGACAAGTGCACACCGGGGGTATGGCGCCCCCGGCGTGAAGACGGTAGCGAGGCGCTGCAATGACAGTCGATCAAACGGCAGCAGACCCAACGGCAGCAGGCAGCTTCATGGCGCCTTTCTCCCTCGCCTGTCGCGGGGCGCCTTTCTCCCTCGCCTGTCGCGGGGCGCCTACCCGTAACGAGGCGGCGCGGGCGCATAAGGCGACGCGCACATGAGTACGCGGCGCGCCATCATCGACATCGGCTCTAACACCGTGCGCCTCGTCGTCTACGATGGCCCGCCGCGCGCGCCGGTGACGCTGCACAACGAGAAGATCAACGCCCGCCTCGGTCGCGATCTCGACAAGACCGGCGCCATTCCCGAAAAGGCCTTCACCAGCGCGACCGGCGCGCTCGCCCGCTATGCCGCGCTGCTGCGGCTGATGAACGTGGACGATGTACAGTGCGTGGCCACCGCCGCCGCGCGCGATGCCTCTAACGGCCCGCAATTCGTCGGCGCGGTGCGCGCACTCGGCCTCGAACCGCGCCTGCTCTCGGGCGAGGAAGAGGCCCGCGCCAGCGCCACCGGCGTCATCGCCGCGTTTCCCGGCGCGCGCGGGATCGCGGCGGACCTTGGCGGCGGCAGTCTGGAACTGGTCGAACTGGCCGAAGGCAAGGTGCGCCCCGGCGGCGTCACCATGCCGTTCGGAACGCTGCGCCTGCCGGACCTGCGCAAGGGCGACAACCGGGGCGGCAGTACTGCGCATTTCGCCGCCGCGATCCGCCAGGGCCTGAAGAAGACCGGCTGGAACCGCCCGCAGGGTCAGAAGCTCTATATCGTCGGCGGCTCGTGGCGTGCGCTCGCGCTTCAGACGATGACCGACATGGACTGGCCGGTCGACGATCCGCACGGCTTCGAACTCGATCCCGAGACCGCGCTGACCTTCGCGCGCAAGTACGCCAAGGGCGCGCCGGTCCATCCCGATCCGACGATTTCCGCCTCCCGCGTCGCCTCGATGTCCGATGCCGCCGCGCTGCTGGCGCAGATGATCGTCGAGCTGAAACCCTCGCGCCTCGTGTTCTCCTCGTGGGGCCTGCGCGAAGGGCTGCTGCACGCAGCGCTCCCCGAAGCGGTGCAGGCGGAAGACCCGCTGCTCGCCGGTGTCGCCGCCTTCGCCGGATCGGACGTGCTGACCATCGACGGCGCCCGCGCAATCGCGAACTGGTGTGCGCCTGCCTGCGAGGATCGCCCCGAGGACGGCGAAATGCGCGTCGCCGCCACGCTGCTGGCGATGACCGCGATGCGCACCGAGCCCAACCTGCGTGCCGAGGAGGCGATGACCTGGGCCTTGCGCAAGCGCTGGATCGGCCTCGACATGCACGGGCGCGGGATGCTGGCGATGACCGTCTTCGCCAATTCCGGCAAGACCGCCGTGCCCGAGCCGTTCCTGCGCCTCGCCGCTGAGGCCGACCTCGACCGCGCGATCGTCTGGGGCCTTGCCGTGCGCCTGTGCCGCCGCCTTACCACCGGCAATCCCGCCGCGATGACCGAGGCGCTGCTGGAGCGCGGCGCGCAGACGCTCACGCTCACCGTGGCGGAGGGCATGCGCCCGCTCTACAACGCCAGCGTCGCCAAGGACCTGAAGGCTTTGGCCGAACGGCTCGGTCTTGCTGCAAAGGCCCAGGACGGCACCGGAAAACCGCTGAGCTGAAACCACTGACCTGCAAGCGGGAGCTTATTCCCCGCCCTTTCGATGAACCTCCACCGACTGGACGCCGGGCTGCGCCTTCAGCCGGTCGGTGCCCTGCTTGATGTCCGAGCGCGAGACGCGCACGAGGTGGACGGTCTGAAACTCCATCCCGTCTTCCTCAAGGCTCTGCGTGATCCGGCGGATCTGGCCTCCACGCACACGCAGCAGGCGCTTGAGGTCATCCTCGCGCAGGCTCCCGCGCTCGATGTGCAGGCGCACGGTGCAGCTCTGGACGCGGGCGCGGTAGGCTTCCTCGATCGGCTTGAGCCCTGCCAGGATCACCAGGATGATGATCGTCGCCGCCCCGGCCGCGAAATAGAGCCCCCCGCCTGCCGCCAGCCCCAGCGCGGCGACCGCCCAAATGCTCGCCGCCGTGGTCATCCCGCGCACCACGTTGCCTTTCAGCAGGATCGAGCCCGCGCCCAGAAAGCCGACGCCCGAGACCACCTGCGCCGCCGCGCGCGAGGGATCGAGCACGACATGCGGCATCTGCGTCGCACTCTGGAAGCCATAGGCCGAGACGATCATGATCAGGCACGCACCCACGCTCACCAGCATGTGGGTGCGGATGCCCGCCGACCACAGCAGGCGCTCGCGCTCGAACCCGACGAGGCTGCCGATGGCAGCGGCAGCGGCCAGACGGATGAGGATATCGGCATGGGAAATCATGGGTATTGATCCGGCGGGAAGCCGGATTGTTCCCAGACGCCGCTGAAAACGCCGTCAGACCAGCGTGTGGCTTTCCGCGATCATGCCGATGCCGCGCTTGCCGCCCTGCCGGTCGAGCTGGACCACCACGTCGATCACGCTGGCGGCGTATTCCAGCGTCTCAGCGCGGGTCAGACCGATGTTCGACTGCATCGCCATCAGCGCGATCTGCTCCAGCGCGCCGCGCGGGGTATTGGCGTGGACGGTGGAGAACGAGCCGGGATGTCCGGTGTTGATCGCGCGCAGGAAGCTGACCGTCTCGGTGCCGCGCAACTCGCCCAGCACGATGCGATCCGGACGCAGGCGCAAGGCGGCCTGCAACAGGTCGTTGGCCGAGACTTTCGCCTCGCCCAGTTCCCCCTTCACCGCGATCAGGCCGACGCCGTTGGCCCCCGGCAACCTCAACTCGGCGGTGTCCTCGACCACCACCACGCGTTCTTCAGCCGGAATTTCGGCAAGCATGGCGTTGAGGAAGGTCGTCTTGCCGGTGGAGGTACCGCCCGAGATCAGGATCGTGCGGCGGCGGCGGATCGCCTCGCGCAGGAAATCGATCGGCTGGGCCATGGCATCGGGCATCGGCGACTCTGCCACCGTCGCGATCGGACCGCGATCGTAGGCGTCGAGCGGCAGTTCCAGCAGGCGATGGCGGCGGATGGCCATCGCCCAATTGGCGCGCGTCGCAGGCGGGCCGACCAGCTGGATACGCGCCCCTGCCTGAGACTGGCCGCTCTGCCCCTGATACGCCGGAAGCGTCGCGGCGAGCAGCGGATGCTCGCGATTGATGCCCTGATGGCTGATCCGCGCCACCTGCTCGGCCAGACGCTGGAGCAGGCGATTATCCATCGCCGGAACCGACACGCACTGCATGCCCGGCAGGGCCGCATCCTCGACCCAGATCTCGCCGGGGCGATTGACGAGAATTTCCGTCACCGTCTCGCGCTCCAGCCATGGACGCAGTGGGGCGAGATAGGCATCGAGGTAGACGCTGCGGGCGACTTCGGCGGCCGGGACATCGCTCATCGGCGCGGTATCCTGCTGCACGAGATGGAGATCGCCGGACACGGGCGTCACTGAACTGGCGCGAAGTCGAGATCGCGCGCGGTGAACACGCGGATCGGCTCGCCCTGACGCACGCGGATGGTGGGCGAGATCGTGCCGTTCTGCTGGAGCGCGGTGGACGCCGCCGAACTGCCGCCGCCGCTGATGATGACATTCGATCCGCTGCTCGCCAGCGTCGAAAGCCCGCCGACCACCGAGAGCAGCATGGCCGAGCCGAAGCGCTGGAAGAAGTGGCTATTGACCTTGCCCGGAAGTCCGGTCTCGCCGCCGAACGCGATCGCGGGCGAGCCGATATCGACCGAGACGCCGTCCGGGCGGATCAACCGGGTCCAGATCACATAGGCGCGCTTCTGGCCCGAGGTCAGCCCGCTCTTGTACTGGCCGATCAGGCGCGAGGAGCGCGGGATCAGGACATGACGCCCATCGAAGCTGCGCACTTCGGTCGAGACGATGGCGCGCACATAGCCGGGCACGTCCGTATCGATCGCGGTTTCGAGCACGGCGGGGATCAGCGTGCCCTGCGTCACCGTGGTCGCCGGATCGAAGCTGCGCGCCGCGCTCGCCGTGCCGGAGCCGCCAGCGCCCAGACGCGCGGCGAAATCGTCGTTCCCGGCACCCACCGGCTTTCCCTTGCCATCAACGGCAGGCGCAGGACCGCTGGCCCGGCCTGCCGTGGCATCGAACACCACCGTCGGCGCGGTGGCGGGGTTCGGCGCAGGCGCAGTTGCAGTGCCGGGCGCATTGGCCAGCACCGGCGCCGGGGCGGGCGCGGGAAGCGGCGCAGCGATGGGGGCAGGCTGCGGTGTCGGCGCGCTGACCGGGGCAGCAGCCAGCGGCGCGGCGGCGGGCGACGCACCCGGCTGCACGACAGGCGGCGCCACCTTCTGCGCGGTCTCGTTCGAGGCGCTCAGGCTCCAGAACGTCAGTCCGCCCAGCCCGGCGACGATCAGTGCCCCCAGGCCAAGCCCCGCGCCGTCGCCCTTGCGCCGCTGCGAAACGGCAGGCAGCACCGAGCGGGTGGCGAGGTCGATGACCTGCGCCCCGTCGCTCTCACGCGGGTCGATGTCTCGCGCCATACTGTCGCGCTCACGGAAGGAACGGTTGGAAGCCATCGCGATCAGTCCTTGGCAAGCGCGGGAACGGGAGCCGCAGCAGGCGAGGCAGCCGCCGGTTCAGGTGCGGTGTTCTGCAACTCCGCCATGTCCTTGCCCGAACGCAGCACGAGCGCGCGCGGCACTTCGGGAATGACGATGGTGGCATCGCGCACGGCGTAGTTCACCGGGCCTTCGTCACCCTTTTCGTTGCGCATCAGGATTGCGGGCACCGCGCTCTTGTCGGGCCAGAGCAGGTAGGTGGAGCTGCCATCGTCCCACACGCGCGAGGGCCACAGCTTCGCCGTGCCGACGCGCTTCCAGGCATAGTTCAGCGCCGCCGGATCGGTAGGCATGGCGGCCAGATCGCCGCCGGTGATCGCCTGCTCCTGCGAGGACAGCGCCGCAACCTTGGGCGCCTGCTCACCCGGAACCGGTGTCTTGTCCGCATCGCGATAGGCGAAGCGCAGCAGGTAGAGCGGCTGGCCCTTGGGCGAGGCGACGAGATCGAAGAAATAGGTGTGGCGGTTCGTCACCACCGTCATGTTGGTATGGGCCGCCGCTTCCATCGGCTTCACGAACAGCAGGTCGGCGCGCTTGTTGGGCGTGATCTGCCAGCTGGCGGAATCGCCCACGGCCACGTTCTCGATCGCCTCGTTCGGGCCGAACTGGATCGTTGCCTGCACGCCCGCATGGCCCGCGATCCGTACGACCTCGTTATCGTTGTAGAGGTGCTGGACGAGGCGCGGGTCCGACGCCAGCGCGGGCGCTGCGGTCCACGCGCTCACCAGCGCCGGTACAGCCAGAACGAAAGCGCGGTTCATCGTGAAATCTCCCTGGAGGGCTTGGCCCCCATGTCGTTCGAGGGGCTGCGAAAGCGCGAGCCGATGCCCTTGGCCCGCTGCTCGCCGCCGCGCGGGGCCATCGGCTCGATGCCGCCCCCGGAAACCTGTGTGATATGCGTGCGGCGATCGCCGGTCGTGGCCCCCGCGCCCTGCCCCGGCTCGACAGTGACCGGCGGGGCCACCGCCGCTGTCGCCATCGCCGAGGTGCGCGAGGGAGCCGTCATCGCGGCGCCAGTACCCGAGGCCGGGACGATGGCCGCGCCGGGCGCCACCGCCGCCAGACGGGCAAGGTCGATGCCACCGCCGGAACGCTCGCTGTCGCTGCGGGCCAGACCGAAGACGTTCCAGCCGATCACCATGGTTCCGGCAACCTTGAACACCATCACCATCAGCGCGACGTGGACCGAGGCGACGAGGAAGAAGGCCATCGCCGAGCGCGCGTCGATCCCGCCCATCTGCGCATTCGTCGCCAGTGCCGAGATGATCGGCACCAGCAGTTCGAGCGAGACCATCCCGCCCAGCACCACGAACAGCGGCGTAATCGCGGTCAGCACCACGCCGCGCAGCCACCCGGCGGTCAGCCCGCGCGTGCCGCCGAACAGCGCCATCACCACGAAGATCGGCCCCAGCGCCATCAGGATTGCCAGCGCGATCCGCGCGGTCAACAGCACGCCCACCGTGCCGAGCAGCAGCTCGATGGCGCCCGCCCACAGGATCGTCTCCGGTGTGATAAGCCCGCCCGTACCGCCGCTTGCCGCAGCGGAAGCAGCGGCGGGCGCGCCTCCAGCCGCCGCGTCCGCGCCCTGCGGCTGCTGCCCCTGCGCGATCTGCGCCACCGCATCGAACACGATGTCGATCCGGTCTCCGAACATCTGGATTGCCGAGCCGCGCGTGTCGGTCAGCAGCGAGGCGATCCAGTCCGGGCCGCCCACGGCAAGGTTCCAGAACAGGTTCTGGTAGGCCAACCAGCTCGTCGCGAAGGTCAGCACCAGCCCCAGCGTCAGCATGCGCGGGGTGAGCGCGGAAATGCTGATGCGCGAGCGCCCGGTAATCAGCGAAAAGGCGAAGAAGGCGATGTAGAGCGTCAGCAGGATCGTCAGCACCGGCGCCATCGAGCCGTGCGCCCCGAACAAGCGGCCAAAGGCTGCGGCAGTGGTCTCGCCCGACACGCAATCGACCGCGCGCAGGGCCGGGCCGACCCCGGTGGACGCGACCTCGATCAGGGGCTTGCAGTCCGCCATCGCGGTTACTCCGCCGCCTCTTCGATCCAGATGTCGTCATCCCGCGTGCTCTCGCCGGGCCATTCCTGACCCGTCAGCAGCGGATACCAGTTCGCCGGGGCATCGCCGCAGCGTTCGCGCAGGACATCGAGCCTGCGCACCGTGCTTTCACGGCCCGACAGCACCGTCAGCACCTCGGGCATGCCCGACAGGTCGAGGCGCACCACCACCGAGGAATCGGACTGGCGAATCAGGAAGCAACGCGAGTGCGCGGGCAGCGTGCGGATCACGTCCAGCTCGTGCAAGGTCAGGCCGAAGCCCTCGCAGTAATCCTCTGCCCGCGCCCGCGAATTGGGCATGAACACCATCGTCGCGGTCTGTTCGACCAGCGCCGTCGCGATCTTCGAATCCAGCGCATCGCGCGCCGATTGCGTGGCGAACCCGACCAGCGCGTTGCGCTTGCGCAGGGTCTTGAGCCAGTCGCGGATGCGCGCGGCGAACACCTCGTCGTCAAGCGCCTTCCAGCCCTCGTCGATCAGGATCATCGTCGGCTCGCCGTCCAGCCGCTCGTCGATGCGGTGGAACAGATACATCATCACCGGCGTGCGCAGGCGCGGGCTTTCGAGCAGCGCGGTCATGTCGAAGCCGAGCACGCGGGTCGAAAGGTCCAGCCGGTCATGCTGGTTATCGAACAGCCAGGCATGCTCGCCCCCCCCATCCGGCCCCTGCCCGATCCACGCATCGAGACGCGAGGCGAGATCGCCCGGCTGCGGGCGGCGCGATCCGGCCAGCAGTTCGCGAAAGTACGACAGGCGGCGCAGCGCGGGATCGTTGTGATAGGCGGCATCGACGGCCTGCGCGATCGTTGCCAGTTCCTCCGGCCCCTCGGCGTTCAGCAGGACCCCCAGCCAGTCGCGCAGGAAGGCGCGGTTGGCGGGCGTATCGGGCAGCGAGAGCGGGTTGAAGCCGGTGGGATGCCCGGCGGCGATGCGGCTGTAGGTGCCGCCGATGCCGCGCAGGAACACTTCGGCGCCGCGATCCTTGTCGAACAGGATGGTGCGCGGGCGGAACTTCTGCGCCTGCGCGGCGAGGAAGTTCATGACCACCGTCTTGCCGGAACCCGACGGGCCGATGACGGTGAAGTTGCCGAGATCACCCTGATGGAAGTTGAAGAAGAACGGCGTCGCGCTGGTGGTGGCCAGCAGCGTCACCGCATCGCCCCAGTGGTTGTCGTGCGCCTGTCCCATGGCAAAGCCGTGGAGCGAGCCGAAGCAGGCCATATTGGTGCTGGAGATCATCGCCCGACGCACCAGAAAGCTCTCGTTGCCCGGCAGCTGGCCCCAGAAGCACGGCTCCAGATTGCCTTCCTCGCGCACGGCGACGGCCCCGGCATCGGCCAGCGCGGCGGCGCACATCGCGGTCAGATCGTCCAGCGTGGCCAGCGAGGGCGAGCGGACCAGCACGGACAAGTGATGATCGCCGAAGCCCACCGCGCCGGTGCCCAGCGCATCGCGCGCCGCGCCCATCTCGCGCCGCTCGGCCACGGCGTCCTCGTCCGCCGAGCGCAGGCGGCGCAACGAAAGATCGATGCGCTCGCGGGCGATCTGGCGGTCGGACAGCGCATAGGTCTCGGTCAGCACCAGTTCGCAGGGCAGGCGCAGCAGCGGATCGGTGAGGCCCGGCCCGGTCGAATCCGGGTATTCCTTCAGCGAGACGATCGAGGCGAAGCCCGCGCCGCCTACGCCTTTCAGCTCGATCGCATCGAGGCCGAAGTTCACGCGGCGATAGGGCAGCATCTGGCCCACGTCAGTCTCTTCGGCAGGGCGACGCACCGGGCGCATCTCGCCGTTGTAGAGCGCGCTCAGCAGTTCGAGCAGTTCCGAGCAGGTGCCCGAAGCGCCCTCGTAATCGCCCAGAAGCCGCGCGCCATAGGCGCCGAGCGAGGCGACCATCGCGCTCCCCGCTGCGCGCAGGGCGCGGATATCGGCGGGATCGGCCTCTGCCTCCGCGTGTCCCTTGCGGCTCCACGCGCGCGAAAGCCTGTCCGCCCAGCCCGCCTTGCCGCGCGCCGGGCGGCGCACCAGCGTGACGAACTGGTCGTTGACGAACAGCGCGCCCGAGGCGGTGCGCGCCCGCCAGCGCGCGTCGATATGCGCGGCCAGCGGATCGTCGAAAGCGCCGTCCAGCTCGATCTCGACCCGGCGGCGGATGACATGATGGTACAGCACGAAGCGCGCATCGAGCGCCGAACGCAGCAGGATTTCGCGCGCGGCGAGGTGCGCGTTCAGCTCGTCGCTGTCCGCCGTCTCGAACGAGAGCCCTGGCACCGCCAGCGAGAGCATGACCGAGCCATCGCGCAGCAGCACGACATTCTCGTCCACCAGCGCACGATAGGGCAGCCGGTCGCCCGCCATGGCTTCCTTGCCCGCCCATCCGGCGAGGCTCGCCAGACCCTTTTTCCCGCTCTGCCGTGTCATGGTGTCAAATCCCCCGCCCCTGCTTTTACCGCGATCAGGGCGCGTAGCTGTTACAGCCCCAGCGCTGCCAGTTGCGCACGCGCGGGCACTTGCTGACCCTGGCGATCCACAAGTCGAACACGCGCGGTTCGCGAAGGCACGCGAGATAGCCGCCGATGTGGATCGCCAGAGCGGCGGACAGCGTCCAGAAGCTCTTGGTGATCAGGAACACCTCGGTCGTCAGCGCGCCGTTGATGATGAAGAAGCTGTAGGTCACGCCCGCGAACATCTGCGGCCGCGTCAGCGCGCGGTGCACCGGATGGCGGGCCAGCGGACAAGAACCGGCCGCCATGGCTCAGCCCGCTGCCGTCTGGATGCCGGTGACGATCGCCCCGGCCCCGAACAGCACGAAGCAGCCGATGATGACTGTCGCGCCGAAGCGCCAGTTCATCCGGCCCGTGAGCATCATGAAGCCGACAGCCGCCACCGCCATCACCGCGACCGCCGTCGCGACATGGCCCAGCAGCGTGCCCTGAAGCCAGCCCAGCGCCGCCACGATCGGGCCGCTACCGGCGGGGTCGCTCCCCTGAACCGCCTGCGCCGCTGCAAGCTGAGGCGCCAGTGCGGCGATCATGCCGCCAAGCGCCGCCATCGGTGCGCGCCAATTGCGTCGCCCTGCTGAGTTGTGTCGAATCACGTGTGCCCTCCGTCTGTGGGCGAAGTGCGCGATTCACATGACACGAGTGTGACGAGATGACGGCCAATGCGACAGACTGTGACAGCAGATGCCGCGATCGGGCGGGGCCCATGGCGGGGCAATCACCTCCCGCCGCAACCTGCCACCGCCGTCAACCAGCCGGAAATCAGCGCGCGGCCACCGTTCTGGACAGGCGGCCAAGCCCCGCACGGGCGACATCCCGCGAGTCTGCCCAGGTGCCGTCCGCAAGCTCGATATCATAGCGCTCGCGCGAGGCGATGGCGGCCTTGTAGGCCTGCATGGCGCGCGCACCCTGCCCGGTCCCGGCATAGGCCGCCGCAAGGTTGATGAGCACCACCGGATCGCGCGAGTCATCGGCGCCTGCGGCCTGCAACCGGCGCAGCGCCGCCTGCGCATCGCCACGCGACAGCGCGGTATAGGCCACATCGACCCGACTCACACCATCATCCACCAGGCCGCTGGGAACGGCGGGCGCGGCGAGCGAGGCGGCCAGAAGCAAGGCGGTGACGGACATGACGGCAATCTCCCTTCGACTCTGTTTTCACGAGCCCGAGAATTCCCGGCTCCAGTGCAACAATCAAGGAAAAGACAAAAGTGTCATGAAAATGCAATCATGATGTGTATCGAGCGCAATTTGCGAGTCTGGAGCACTCGACCCATCCCGAAACCGCCCTCGTCAGACTACGCACCTGGTCATTTGGTCATAATGGTCATTCTCCAGTCGTATTTATTCCGTTTTTCGTCATCATAACGCCAACATAATGTCACCCCCCGAACCTACATCGGCGTCCAACGGGGGGCTGGCGACAACGTCCCCTGCCACACCTGCCTTCAGACATCTGCCTACAGGGGGACACCACGTGAAGAAGATCAACGGACTGCTGCTGCTGGGTTGCAGCGCTCTTGCCCTTGCCGGTTGCGGCGCCGACGACATCTCCTCGCCCGGTTCGGGCAGCATCGTCATCAACAACCCGACACCCACGCCAACGCCGACCCCCACCCCCACGGCGGGTACCGTCGTTGCGGCTGCCAGCTGCCCGACGTTCAACGCCACCGGCGGTCTGACCGACAGCGGCACCATTTCCGGCCCCGAAGGCTCGTGGCGCGTCTGCACGCTGCCCGCGCTGGTCGATGTCAGCTCCAGCCTCCCCAAGGTGGCAGGCGTCCTGTACCGCATGAACGGCCGCGTCGATGTCGGCTGCGACGGCGGCTTCTCGGCCCCGACGTCGGCTGCGCCCTTCGCCACCACCACCCAGAGCTGCATCGCTGCGGGCAAGACCTCGCTCAGTGCCGATACCAACGTCACGCTGACCATTGATCCGGGCGTGATCGTCTATGGCGAGAACAGCTCCGAACCGGCCTGGCTGGCGGTCAACCGCGGCAACAAGATCAGCGCCGTGGGCACCGCCGCCGCGCCGATCATCTTCACCAGCCGCGCCAACGTGATCGGCCAGAACGACGATACCTCGCAGGGCCAGTGGGGCGGCGTGGTGCTGCTCGGCCGCGGCAAGGTGACGGACTGCAACTACGGTTCGACCACCGTGGGCAACTGCCAGCGCGACACCGAAGGCTCGGTCAACCCGGCGATCTTCGGCGGCGCCGACAACACCTACAACGCAGGCTCGCTGAAGTACGTGCAGATCCGCTACTCGGGCTATATCCTGAGCAACGGCAAGGAACTGCAGTCGCTGACCGGCGAAGGTATCGGCACCGGCACCACGCTGGAATACTTCCAGTCGGTCAACAGTTCGGACGACGGCGCGGAATTCTTCGGCGGCGCGGTGAACTTCAAGCACTACATCGCGGTCAACGCCGACGATGACAGCCTCGACCTCGACACCGGCGTCCAGGCCAACTTCCAGTACGGCCTGCTGCTCCAGCGCGATGCGGGCGGCGACGCGCTGTTCGAGATCGACTCGGACGGCGCCGAGGACAACAGCCCCCGCTCGAAGATCCAGATCGCCAACTTCACCGGCGTCCAGAAGAGCGTGAGCACCAACAACGAATCGAACGACAAGGCGTCGATCCTGGTGCGCGGCAACTCGGACGTGACCTTCATCAATACCGTGATCGACACGCCGAACAACCAGTGCATCCGCGTCAACGGTTCGACCACCAACGGTTCGAGCCCGGCCACCTACAACGCCTACTCGATGGCGCTGACCTGCCTCAGCAACGACCAGTTCCTGGGCTCGGGCACCTACACCACCGCGCAGGCCGCAGCGATGTTCACCGCCTCTGGCGATACCAACAACAACGCCTCGCTCACCTCGACGCTGACCAACCTGAACAGCAACGGCACCGTCTTCATCAACGGTTCCAACGAGAGCGGCGTTGCCGGGTACACCGGCATCACCAGCCTCTCCAGCTACTTCACGCAAGTCAGCTACATCGGCGCCGTCTCGGGCAACAGCGACACCTGGTACACCGGCTGGACCTGCAACAATGCCACCGGCCAGTTCGGGTCGAGCACCAACTGCACCGCGCTGCCGACCACCTGATCGGCCGCCCATCTCGACATGGGAAGGGGCGGTCCTGCGTGGCCGCCCCTTTGCACATCCAAAACGATTTCCAGGGGGATCACCCATGATCAAGCCACGGCTTGTATCGCTTCTGCTGCTGTCCACGACCACGCTGACGCCCGCCGTCGCCTGGGCGCAGGACGGCGCTCTCACCAAAACGCCTGCGCCCACCGCGGCACCTCAGGCCACACAGCCCGCCGATGCCGTTCCCGCGGGCGAGGAAGAGGCGCCCGACGTCTCCATCCCCGGCGGCGCGATCATCGTCACCGGCACCCGCTCACGCGATGTCATGCGCTCCTCGACCGAAGTGATCTCGGTGCTCTCGTCCGAGCAGATCGCCCGCACCGGCGAAGGCGACATCGCCGGCGCGCTGGGCCGCGTCACCGGCCTGTCGGTGGTCGGCAACGGCTATGTCTATGTGCGCGGGCTTGGCGATCGCTATTCGCTGGCCCTGCTCAACGGCTCGCCGCTCCCCAGCCCCGAACCGCTCAAGCGCGTGGTCCCGATGGACCTGTTCCCGACCTCGCTGATCGCCTCGTCGATGGTGCAGAAGAGCTATTCGGTGAACTTCCCCGGTGAATTCGGCGGCGGCGTCATCAACCTGACGACCAAGGCGATCCCGACGGAAAGCTTCCTGACCATCGGCGGCGGCATCGGCTGGGATACCGAGAGCACCAACAAGATGGGCTACACCTATTACGGGTCGAAGACCGACTGGACGGGCTTCGACAACGGCAACCGCTCGATCCCGGCAACGCTGCGCGATTACTTCAACAGCAACACCGTGATCGACCCCAGCAGCGATCTTGCCAAGCAGATCGGCGGCAGCCTGATCACCAGCCGCAATGCCGTGGTGCAGCGCGTCGATCACCAGCAGCCCAATTTCTCCGCCAATATCACCGCAGGCACCTCGCTCGACCTTGGCGGCGCGACGCTGGGCGTGATCGCGGCGGCGGGCTATTCCAACAAGACGCAGACCCGCGACACCCTGCAACAGCGCACCTCGGTGACGACCGCGAACGAGAGCGCGATGTTCTCGAACTTCCGCACCGTGCAGACCGACAACCGCATCGTCGGCAACGCGATGCTCGGCCTCGGGCTGGAGTGGGGCGACAACAGCATCCGCTGGACCAACCTCTACATCCACGACACCGACAAGAACGCGCGCCTCAGCCTGGGTCGCGAGCCGTCCTATTCGGACACCACCGACCTTCTGGAACAGAACACCGCGTGGTACGAGCGCCAGTTGATCGACACCCAGATCACCGCCGAACTCAAGCCCGATCCCGATACCGAGATCGACCTGCGCGGCGGCTACGCGAACTCCAAGCGGCTCGCCCCTTACGAGATCCAGACCGAATACTATCGGACCAATCTGGACACCTCGGTCGATCCCTATGGTGACACCTTCATCAGTACGCCGGGCTATGGCGTTGCCAATCCCACGTCCGTCACCTTCTCGCGCCTCAACGAGAACGTGTGGTCGGCGGGCGGCGATGTGACGCACACCTTCTCGCCGGGCTGGACCGGCAGCGTGGGCTACGCCTTCCAGTACAACCAGCGCGACAACACCCGCCGCAACTTCAACTACCGCGTCACCGGCGATCAGGACCTGATCTATGCGCTGGGCACGCTGCGGCCCGACGTGCTGTTCCAGCCGGGCACGCTGTACCTGAACGATGCGGGCGAGAACTACCTGATGTCGTTCAGCGAGACCGAGACCGGCACCGCCCGGTTCCAGGCCTCGCTGGTCAACCACGCGTTCTACACCAAGCTGGACGGCGCGGTCAGCGATGCGCTCAGCTTCGATGCCGGTGTGCGCTGGGAATACGCGAAGGAGACCACCACGGTCATGCCGATCGCGGGCACGGCCAATGTCGCCAACGCGCTGAAGAACGAATACTTCCTGCCCGCCGCCACGCTGACCTGGGAAGTCGAGCCCGGCATGCAGGTGCGCCTTGCCGCCTCCAAGACGATCGGCCGCCCGCAGTTTCGCGAGCTGATCTTCCAACCGTTCTACGACCCCGAGACCAACCAGACCTATCGCGGCAACCCGCTGCTCAAGGACAGCCAGCTCTACAACGCCGAGGCGCGGTTCGAGTGGTACTTCGCCCCGCAGCAGCGCGTTTCGGTCGGCGCCTTCTTCAAGCGCATCGACAACCCGATCGAGAGCTTCGTGACGGACAACGAACAGTTCATCACGTCCTATGCGAACGCGCCCAAGGCCAACCTCTACGGCGCCGAGTTCGAAGTGCAGAAGTATCTGCCGCTCGATACATGGGGCGGCTTCTTCGCCACCCGCCGCGCGGTGGTGATCGGCAACTACACCTACTCGAAGTCCGAGCTGAAGGTCAGCGCCACCGATACCACGCAGATCTACAACGTGGGCACCGACCTTGCGAGCACCTACTTCCGCAACGGCGCGCCGATGGCGGGGCAGTCCAAGCACCTCGCCAACCTGCAATTGGGGCTGGAAGATACCGACCACCTCTCGCAGCAGACGCTGCTGCTGAACTACGCCAGCAAACGCGTGGTGACGCGCGGTCTCTACGGCACCGCACAGCCCGATGTGGTGGAAGATCCCGGCTTCACGCTGGACCTCGTGATCCGTCAGGGGATCGCGATTGCCGGCAAGCAGATCGAGCTGAAGCTGGAGGGGCGCAACCTCACCGGCCGCAAGCATCTGGAATACCAGCAGTTCGACGATGGCCGGGTGAACTTCAACACTTACGATCTGGGCCGCGTGTTCAACGCCTCGATCTCGCTTACGCTCTGATCGCTGCCATCACCGCCGCGAAAGGGGCTCCGCCGCATGTACGACGGGGCCCCTTTTTCGTTTGCGCATGTGCGACGGGGCGGCTAAGCGCGCGATGTCATTTGGGGAGTAGCCGCCCCGCATTCGTGCGAAGGCCCGTGCGTCAACATACTCGGTCGAGAGGCCGTGGCGGCGGGAGAAGGGATTTCTGTCCTTTCAGGCGAGACCGAATGGCGTTGCGTACCCACGTCCGGCCGGGCGGGAGGCGCGATGCCGTTCGTCTGTCCGCCTCCTGCCCGGCCCCTGGATAAACCATGATCCTCGAACCGTTCCTGACCTCGACCGCCGTGGTCGCACTGGCCGAAATCGGCGACAAGACGCAGCTGCTGGCCATCGTCCTGGCCACCCGTTTCAAAAAGCCTTGGGCCGTCGTTGGCGGCATTCTGCTCGCCACGCTGGCCAACCATTTCCTTGCCGCGCTGGTGGGCGAGCAGGTTGCCGGCATTCTCGACGCCGGGTGGTTCCGCTATGCCATCGCCATCGGTTTCCTGGTGATGGGCGTCTGGACGCTGGTGCCGGACAAGCTGGACGACGACGAGGGCCAACCGAAGGCCGGACGCTTCGGGCCGCTGATGGCTACCGCCATCGCCTTCTTCCTCGTCGAGATGGGCGACAAGACCCAGATCGCCACGATCGCGCTGGGCGCGCAGTTCCATACCGTGCTGCCGGTCATGGCAGGCAGCACGCTGGGCATGATGATCGCCAACGTCCCCGCCGTGTTCCTGGGGCAGGCGGTGCTGAAGATCGTGCCGCTGAACGTGATGCGCGTGCTCGCGGCGCTGCTGCTGATCGCCAACGGCATCTGGGCGCTGGCCGTCGCGGCAGGCTGGCTCTGAGGTATAGGCCGGTGCGGGAGAGGAGCCTCTCCCGCATCCGCTGTCGTCAGGCGATATCGAAAACGTATCCCAGCGAGCGCACGGTGCGCAACGGATTGCCCGCCCCTGCCCCGCGCAAGGCCCGGCGCAGGCGGCCGACCCAGACATCGACGGTCCGCTCGTCCAGCGCCGGTTCCTGCTTGCCGAGCGCGGCGATCAGCTGGGCGCGGCTGAACACCCGTCCCGGATGTTCGATGAAATACCGCAGCAGCCGCAGTTCGTTGGGCATCAGCGCGATCGGGCGCCCCTGCCAGCGCGCCTGAAACGCCGAGACGTCCACCGTCAGTTCACCCTGCCCGACAACGCGCGTGCCCGCAACGTCCTGTTCCATCGGACTGACGCCCAGCACGCGGTCCAGCAGGACGTTGCGCGTCAAGGGGCCGGTGACGTAGTCGTCCGACCCCATGCGCAGCGCGCGCTTGCGATCCTCGACATTGTCCTCTTCGAGCACCATCGTCACATGGGCATGCGCGGTCAGCGCATCGGCGCGCAGGCGGCGACACAGCTCCAGCCCCGACATGTCGGGCAGCACCCAGTCGATGAACACCCACAGCGCGCCATCCAGCAGCGGCAGTTCACTCTGGCTAGTCCAGCGGTGGAACACCACTTCGATGTCGTCATGCCGGAACGAGGCAAGGCCGCCCTGCAATTCGCTGGCCAGAAGGATGTCGATCCGTCGCATATGCCCTTACCCCTGAAACGCGCTCCTGAACGGCTGGCGTCTGCGGTTCTGCGCGTGTCTTGCCGCCTGTTCATGACGAACGGGTGACAAAACGGCGTCTCTTTTCCGACGATGCCGCGTCTGCGAGGAAAACGCCTCCCCGACGCCCGCCCGCACGCCCGCCGCTGTCTTGGAAATGCCACGCAAACGTCACCGCCGCGCCATTGCCGGAACGTAAAAGAAGCCGAACTGGACGTAGATGGAGTCCGAGGCATGGCGACGAAGCACATCGCACGCGCAGAGCAGGTCGCAAGGACCGGCCTGCCCACCACCACCAGCCTGACGACCAAGACTGGATTCGGCACCGGCATTCCCATCGGGCGCATCCCCGAATGGCTCGACCTTCCCGAGCCGCGCGGTTTCCGGCCCAAGCGCAAGTACCGCACCGTATGGATCTCCGACGTCCACCTCGGCACGCGCGGCTGCAATGCAGAGATGCTCGTCGATTTCCTGCGCTCCATCGAATGCGAGACGCTCTATCTGGTGGGCGACATCATCGACGGCTGGCGCCTGCGCAAGGGCTGGTACTGGCCCGATGCCCACAACGAGGTGATCCGCCGCATCCTCAAGATGGCGCATCGCGGCACCCGCGTCGTGCTCGTCGCGGGCAACCATGACGAGATGCTGCGCGACTATGCGGGCATGACCTTCGGCGGCGTCGAACTGGCGCTGGAGGCCGAGCACCTGACCGCCGACGGCCGCCGTCTGCTGGTGACGCACGGCGATGCCTTCGACGGCGTGGTGCTCTACCACAAGTGGCTCGCGTTCCTGGGCGATCAGGCCTACACCATGCTGCTGCGCGCCAACATCGTGTTCAACGCGGTGCGCCGCCGCTTCCACATGCCCTACTGGTCGCTTTCGGCCTATCTCAAGAAGCGGGTGAAGAACGCGGTGTCGTTCATCTCCAGCTTCGAGGAAGCCGTGGCGCAGGAAGCCACGCAGCGCGGTTTCGATGGCGTTGTCTGCGGCCATATCCACTGCGCCGAGATCCGCGAATTCGCCGGGATCACCTATTACAACGATGGCGACTGGGTGGAGAGCTGCACCGCGCTGGCCGAGGACTTCACCGGCCACCTTTCGATCATCGACTGGATCGCCGAGACCGGCGGACGCACGGTGCCGCTCCATGACAGCGCCGAAACCGCTTCGACCACGCGCGAGAAGGCCGACGCGTGAAGCTCGCCCTTGCGACCGATGCGTGGCTGCCGCAGGTCAACGGCGTCGTCCGCTCGCTCGGCGCCACGCTCGATGAAGTGACCGCGCGCGGGCACGAGGTCGAACTGATCGCGCCGGACCGGTTCTGGACCGTGCCGATGCCGGGCTATGCCTCGATCCGCATGGCGCTGGCCCCGCGCTTCGGGGTGCGCCGCATGCTTGATCGCGCGGCGCCGCAGATCGTCCATATCGCCACCGAAGGCCCGATCGGATGGGCGGCGCGCGGCTGGTGCCTGTCGCGCGGGGTGCCGTTCACCTCGGCGTTCCACACCCGCTTTCCCGAATACGCCGCCGTGCGCACGGGGCTGAGCGCCGAATACTTCTGGCCGATTCTGGAGCGCTTCCACGCCGCCAGCCGCGCGGTGCTGGTCTCCACCCCCAGCCTGTCGGACGAGTTGGCAGGGCGGGGGATCACCCATACCCGCCGCTGGAGCCGGGGCATCGACCAGACGCTGTTCACCCCCGAAGGCCAGCGCCACCCGGCGATGGCCGCGCTGCCGGGGCCGGTGCTGCTCAACGTGGGCCGCGTCGCGCCCGAAAAGAACCTTGAGGCATTCCTCGACGCCGACGTGCCCGGCAGCAAGGTGGTGGTGGGCGACGGCCCCGCGCTCGACACCTTGCGCCGCCGCTATCCGCATGTCCTGTTCACCGGCCCGCTGACCGGCGAGGCGCTCGCCGGCGCCTATCGCGCCGCCGACTGCTTCGTGTTCCCCAGCCGCACCGATACCTTCGGCCTCGTGGTGATCGAAGCCCTTGCCTGCGGCACGCCCGTCGCCGCCTATCCCGTGACCGGTCCGATCGACATTCTGGGGCCGGACGGCTGCGGCATCGACGCTGCCCAATCCTGCGCTGGACTTGCACCCGCAGGCGCGGTCCACGAAGATCTCGCCACCGCGATCCGCACCGCCCTCACCGCCCGCCGCCACGATGCCGCCGCACTGGGCGCCCTCTATTCGTGGGAACGCGCCACCGACCAGTTCCTCGCCGCCATCCGCGAAGCCGTCGACAGCGCGAAAGAAGCCCTGCGCGACGCGGCTTGAGGGGGGCGCTTGGAACAACCTGCCTTGCCGACATTGGGCGGGACTATGATGGGCACGATAATCCGGCCGCGAATTTATTGGTGTAGGTTGCTGCGTCATCCGTTAAATACAGCCGATGATCTTTATCAAAAATAAAGCTCGACTGGCCTCGGTGTATCGGGAACGGATGGCCGAGCGTGCAATTCGGCGCAGTGTAGAGAATGTTAAGATTGGAACGCCTCACAAGGCCATAGGTCTATTGATTGATAGCAATGTCCACTCTCACACGATCACTCACGAGACAGGCTGGATCGCGACAGGTGAGACGAGATTTGGCTCAGATATCAGAGGTACCGGATATGCGGCGAGGATCCCCGTCTATCCAAAGGACTCAAAATCCGAGACATACGAGAACGTTTGCTATCTCGCTGCCATTGCTCAGTTAGCCAAAACTGGAAGAGCAAAGCTATGGACGTCAAACCACTTAATACTTGAGCGGGACGCACACCCTCGCGCGCGTTACGCAGATACCGGTTGGTTCGATTTCAATCTTTTCGGCCGCAGTGAACTACCCAGCATTGATGGATATCCGCACGATCAAATTCTTTCAGTTCCGTTTTCTCCCCAAGCTTGGAAAGCTCCTGCACTAAGGGATGTCCTGAAACATTCTCAGGATGATCTTTATTTGGCGTTATTAAAAGTGATGGGGCCAAAAAATTCCCAAGACGCCTGGCATATCCGCACAGCAGAAGTACATGGCTTGTATTCCTTTGTTACGATGGAGAGGAAGTTACTCAATATCATCGTAAGTCAGAAAAATCGTCCTGTTATAAAAAATCTAAGAACTCGGGTAATGTCTCCAAAAATGCTTGGAGAAGATTTGGGCCTCAAGCCGATTGATCTGAAACACTTTGACCATGCCAATTCTAGCTGGTTTGTCAGATCAGACTTGGATTGGGGAGGTAATCGTCGGCCTACCCGGCAGGATCCACAATAGCCCCCTCAGTTCACGTCCATCGCGTAACCGGCGGCGCGGACGGTGCGGATGGGGTCGGTATCGCCGTCGCGGTTGATGGCCTTGCGCAGGCGGCGGATGTGGACGTCGACGGTGCGCTCGTCGATGTCGCTGTCCATGCCCCATACGCCGTCGAGGATCTGCTGGCGCGAGACCACGCGGTTGGGGCGCTCCATGAAATAGCGCAGCAGGCGGAACTCGGTGGGACCGAGGTGCAACGGCTCACCGCCGCGCCGCACGCGGTGGCTGGTCGCATCCAGCTCGATATCGCCCCATTGCAGCACCGATCCGGCGAGCGAAGGCCGCGCGCGGCGCAGCAGCGCCTCGACACGGGCAAGCAGTTCGCGTGGGGAGAACGGCTTGGTCATGTAATCGTCGGCACCGGTCTTAAGGCCGCGGATCATGTCCTCTTCCTCGCCGCGCGCGGTCAGCATCATGATCGGGATCTGCGCAGTCTCGCGGTCCTTGCGCAGCTGGCGGCAGACCTCGATGCCGGGGACGTGATCGATCATCCAGTCGAGCACGATGGCATCGGGGGCCTGCTCGGCGACCATCAACAGCGCCTCTTCGCCATCGCCGGTGGTGCGCACCTGATAGCCCTCTGCGCTGAGGTTCCAGCTGAGCAGTTCGCACAGCGCGCGGTCGTCCTCGACGACGAGAATCGAAGGGTTCATGGCAGAGCGGCTCCGGTATCGTCGGTAAGACTGTCGCGCTCGGTGCAGTATTCCCCGGTCGCGGCGAAATAGACCATCTCGGCAACGTTGGTGGCGTGATCGCCGATGCGTTCCAGGTTGCGGGCGATGAACAGCAGTTGCGCGGCGCTGGTGATCGTCGCCGGGTTTTCCATCATGTGGGTCAGCAGCGAGCGGAACAGCGTGTTGTAGAACTGATCGAGCTTCTGGTCGCGGCGGATCACCTCGACGCTGAGCATGGCATCGCGCGAACCGTAGGCGTTGAGCACATCGCGGACCATCGATTCGGCGATCTCGGCCATCATCGGCACCAGCTGGATCGGCTCGATCATCGCCCGGCGTTCCAGCCCGTCGACGCGCTTGGCAATGTTCTTGGCATAGTCGCCGATGCGCTCGATCACGCCGGAGATCTTGAGCGCGGCGATCACATCGCGCAGATCGTCCGCCATCGGCGCGCGCAGGGCGATGGTGCGCACGGCCAGCCGATCGACCTCGGCCTCCAGCGCATCGATGCGCGCATCCTGCGCCACCACTTGCGCGGCCAGTTCGTCGTCATGGCGGGTCAGCGCGATGATCGCATCGCGGATCGCCACTTCGGCCAGCCCGCCCATCTCGGCGACGAGGCCGCGAAGCTGCCCGATCTCGGTGTCGAAGGCCTTGACGGTGTGCTCAACCATATTTCCGTTCCCCAAGAGGCGGGTTCTGCCCGCCCCGGCATTTGCATAATCCGGCAGGCCCCGAAAGCGATGTAGATACCGCTCGCGTCGCCGCGTCCAGCCAAAGCCTGCATCCGTGCCCTAGCCCCGGATCATGTCACTTCCATGACTGAAACGCGACAGGCGCCGGGCGATCTTCGGCCTGCTGCCGTCAGAAGTCATATTGCGCCCGCATGCCGACCACATCGAGTTCGTAATCCGCGCTGCCGGTCGGCGTCGTATAGGCGCTGCCGTTGACCCAGACATGGCCGTAGTCGGCCAGCATCCGCACATAGTCGGTCAGGATCCAGACTGCCGAAAGACTGGCCGTTTTCTGCCGTCCGCCATGGATGCCTGCACTGTCGAGATCGAGCCAGTCATAGCGGGTGTTGATCTGGATCGCGCCAAGCCCACCCTTGTCGAGCCCCTTGCGGGGGCGGATGCGCTCGTAGATGCCGTCCTTGTACGCGGTCTCGTCCTTCGTCAGCAGATAGCCGACCTCGGCATAGCCACCGGTGAAGGTGGGATCGGCGCCATCGACGCGATGTACCGTCTGCCAATAGCTTTCCATCGTCGCGTGGAAGCGCCCGGCGATATAGGCGCCTTCCAGTGCGACGCCCAGCTCCCCGCTGGCGGGAATGGCGCCGGTAGTGATCAGGCGGATATCGGTGGTGTGCGCGAAGGGGCGCACCCGGTCGGTGATCGTGGCATTGAACGCGGAGGCATGGTTGAAATGCACAGAGCCGCCCAGATGCAGCGTGCCGCCTGCCACTTGCGGCATCAGCACCAGCCGCCCGTCGAGGCTCCAGTTCTTGTCGTAATCGCTGTTCAGGGCCTGCGCATCGTCACCGAACACACCGCCCTGTGCCAGCACGATGCCGTGGCGATACTGCACGCTGGCCCCCACACGGCGCTCGAAATTGAAGGCCTGCCCGAAGGTCGAGCGCTCCATCAGTGTCAGGTTGAGATCGGAGGCCAGTTCCTCCAGCCCCCAGAACGGCTTGTGCTGGCCCACCGTCACCCGCACGTCCTTCGTGACGTCATAGGTGACGTAGACGTCGGTCAGCAGCACGGTGGAGGCGGCGAAATCGGCCTCGACGCGATAGCCGAAGCCGCCGGGCATCGTGCCGTCCACCCCGAAATAAAGCCGACGCAGTTCGACGCCCGTTCCCATCTGGCGATTGGCGTCGCCCGAAAGACCGTTCGGCGCATTGATCGAGGCCATGTCCACCTGCACGCGCCCGCGCGGCTTGAAGCTCCAGCCATCGGCGGTTGAGAGCTGCGGCGCCCCTTTCCAGACGACAGCGGTGGCCGTTTCAGCGGCGGGAACAGGGGCTGGGGCAGAGGCTGGCCCTGGGGCAGAGGCGGAAGTCGGGACGGCGGCAGGCGGAACCGCAGCAGCCTGTGCCCGCGCGTCCTTCAACTGCGCTTCCAGATCATCGATCCTGTCGCTCATCGCCCGAAGCTGCGCGCGCATCGCGGCAAGGTCCTGCTCCACATTCGGCGCATCGGAGGTTGGCGCCCCGGCTGGCCCGACGCTTTGCGCAAGGGCGGGCTGCGGAGACAGCCAACCTGCGGCCAGGATCAGGGCAAGACAGGACGGCGAAAGGAAACGCGACATGGCTTCGAAGCTCTCCGTGAACACTTCGTTTCACTTCGGAGACGCTCATATGACCAGCTCGTGACAGTTACGTGACACCTCCGGCACGGCGCATGACGCAAGGCGGTCGTGGCTTCGCCGAGACCAGACGCCATCCTGCAATGCCAATGAGTTAGAAGAATATCACCCTTCGCGCAGCGGCAGCATCAGCGAGGCGGTGGTGCCGCGTCCGGGCCGACTGTCGACATCGAATCGGCCGCGATGGCGCTCGACGATATGCTTGACGATCGACAGGCCAAGCCCGGTCCCGCCCACCGCACGGCTGCGACTGGTATCAGCGCGATAGAACCTTTCGGTGATGCGCGGGAGATGTTCGGGGGCGATCCCCTCGCCCTCGTCACGCACGGTGACGAGCACCCAGCCGGTGCGCGCGGCCTCCACCGTCACTTCGACCGGGCCGCCCTCCTTGCCGTACTTCAGCGCGTTGTCGATCAGGTTGCGCAGCACCTGCCCCAGCTGGCCGCGATCGCCCGTCACCGGCGCCTCGGCGCTGTGGGCGACGAAATCGACCTGCGCGCTGCCGCGAAACTCGCCGACCACTTCCTGTGCCAGCGCCATGACCTCGACCCGGTCGGACGGCGCCTCGTGCTTCACCGCCTCGATCCGCGACAGCGACATGAGATCGGAGATCAGCGCCTGCATGCGCTGCGCCTCGTGGCGGATGGTGTCGAGGAAGCGCGCGCGCAAGCCTTCGTCGCCCCCGGCCTTGGGGTTCATCAGGGTCTCGCAATAGCCGATCACATTGGCCAGCGGCGTGCGCAGTTCGTGGCTGGCATTGGCGACGAAATCGGCATGCGACTTTGCCACGCTGACCCGCTCGGACAGGTCGTAGAGGCTGACCAGCCGCTCCGCCGGGCCGATCACCCGGCAATCGACTTCCCACACGCTGGAGCCGGTCGAAAGCCCCGGCACGCGCGCCTGTCCGCCCTCGTCCGAGAGGATCACCGCCACCGCGCGCGGGTCGCGGATGGCGATGCGCACGTCCTGCCCCATGATGTGCCCGCCCAGCACGCCGCGCGCCGCCGCATTCGCAAAGCGCACCATCCCGCGCGACGTCACCAGCGCCGGGGTCTGGAGGTGATCAAGCAGGTTCACGCCTTCAACGGCCATCACAATCGTACCTCAATCGCTGCACCGGAGCGCGGCACCGCTCCCCTGCTTCATCCACTGTCTCACACGCGCCCTAGCACAGCGTAGGCCGCGCACCATATGAAGGGGCAAGGAAAGAGGTCCATCGTGGCACTATGATGACAGGCGATTGACGCTTGGTATCATACCAGATATAACCAATAATACCAATTCAGACATGAAATTGTTCGTATACGAATTCATATGCTCAATTTCTTGCTTTGGATCGCGACCCAATGTGGGTAAGCAGCGCAGGCCTGCCGGGCATGGACTCACACGGCGCACTCAATGCGTCGGGAGCCGCAGCATGCCCGTGAATTGTTCCGGGTCGGGAGAGGAAGCAGCAGGCGCTGCCGTTCCGACGAGATTGGTGGTAGTGTAGCCCTGTGTCGAAATTCACTTCGGATCGCCTGCTTCTTTTCGGTGCCACCGGCGACCTGTCGAGCCGCATGCTGCTCCCTTCGCTCTGCGCGCTCGACGCAGAAGGGCTGCTGAACCCCGAGATCCAGATCATCGGCACCGCGCGTTCGGAAATGAGCGATGCGGAGTTCCGCAACTTCGCCCGCCAGTCGCTGGAGAAGTTCCTGCCCGCAGACCGTCGCGGCGGCATGGCGACGTTCCTGAACCGCCTGACCTACCAGCCGCTCGATGCCACCGACCTCGATGGCTTCAAGGCGCTGGCCGAAAAGGTCGGCACGCCCAAGGAAGGCCTCTCGATCTTCCTGTCGACAGCGCCCAGTCTGTTCGAGGCGACCATCCACGGGTTGCAGAGCAGCGGTCTTGCCGGCCCCAACACCCGCATCGGCCTGGAAAAGCCGCTCGGCACCGATCTGGCCTCCTCGAAGGTCATCAACGACGCCGTTGCCGCCGCTTTTCCGGAAGATCGCATTTTCCGCATCGACCACTATCTGGGCAAGGAAACCGTCCAGAACCTGCTGGCGCTGCGCTTTGCCAACATCATGTTCGAGCCGCTGTGGAATGCCGCGCATATCGAGCACGTACAGATCACCATCGCCGAGACGGTGGGCCTCGAATCGCGCGTCGCCTACTATGACGACAGCGGCGCCCTGCGCGACATGGTGCAGAACCACATGCTCCAGTTGCTGGCGCTGGTGGCGATGGAACCACCGGTCTCCTACGATGCCACTGCCGTGCGCAACGAGAAGGTGAAGGTCCTGCACTCGCTGCGCAAGGTCGATGCGTCAGAGACCGTGACCGGGCAGTACCGCTCGGGCGCGATCGGCGGCAAGGCTGTGCCCGGCTACGACGACGAACTGGGCAGGGATTCCAACACCGAGACCTTCGTCGCGATCAAGGCCCATGTCGACAACTGGCGCTGGCACGGGGTGCCGTTCTACTTGCGCACCGGCAAGCGCCTGCCGCGCCGCACGACCGAGATCACCATCCAGTTCCGCGACGTGCCGCACTCGATCTTCACCGGACGCGGCGCCCGCACGGTGCCCAACCGCCTCGTCATCGGCATCCAGCCCGAAGAGAACGTGACGCTCTCGCTGATGGCCAAGGTGCCGGGGCTGGACCGCGACGGCGTGGGCCTGCGCTCGGTGCCGCTGGCGATCACCATGCCCGATGCCTTCGCCGGTCCGCAGCGCCGTATCGCCTACGAACGCCTGCTGCTGGACCTCATCGAAGGCAACCAGACGCTGTTCGTGCGCCGCGACGAAGTGGAAGCCCAGTGGGACTGGATCGACGCGATCCGCGCCGTCTGGGAGGAACAGGCACAGGAGCCCAAGCCTTATACCGCCGGAAGCTGGGGCCCGTCCGCCGCCATCGCCCTTGCCGAGCGCGACGGCGTGACGTGGCAGGAGTGACCGGACGGCCATAACCGGGCAGGCGTGATCCCGCCTTCCTGCCGCGCCGCCTCACGGGCGGCACGGCACCACCGATGCGGCGCAAGGCGCATCGGCTCGATTGCAGACCGGCCCCGCCGGAACGACAGCCCCCGGGGACAGGGGGATGACACAGGATACTGGAGTACCCAGGCATGACCAATCTCGCCCCTGCCCTTTCGCGCGTGACCGATCGCATCATCGAGCGTTCCAAGCCCAGCCGCACCCGCTATCTCGAACTGATGGCACGGGAAAGCGATCGCCATGCGGACCGCAACTTCCTCTCATGCTCGAACCTGGCGCACGGTTTTGCGGCCTCTGGCGAGGACAAGCCTTCGCTCGCCGCCGGTCGCGCGCCCAACCTCGGCATCGTCACGGCCTACAACGACATGCTCAGCGCCCATCAGCCCTATGGCCGCTACCCCGAGCAGATGAAGCTGTTCGCCCGCGAAGTGGGCGCCACGGCGCAGGTCGCAGGCGGCGTTCCGGCGATGTGCGACGGCGTGACGCAAGGGTTCGACGGCATGGAGCTGTCGCTGTTCAGCCGTGACACCATCGCGCTTTCCACCGCCGTCGCCATGAGCCACGCGATGTTCGACGGCATGGCGCTGCTGGGGATCTGCGACAAGATCGTCCCCGGCCTCGTCATCGGCGCGCTGCGCTTCGGCCACCTGCCCGCCGTCTTCGTGCCCTCCGGCCCGATGCCCACCGGCATTTCCAACAAGGAAAAGCAGAAGACCCGCCAGCTCTACGCCGAAGGCAAGGTCGGCCGCGACGCGCTGCTCGCCAGCGAGAGCGCCAGCTATCACGCGGCAGGCACCTGCACCTTCTACGGCACCGCCAACTCCAACCAGATGATGATGGAGATGATGGGCCTGCACGTTCCCGGCTCGGCCTTCATTCCGCCCAACACGCCGCTGCGTCAGGCGCTGACGCGCGAGGCGGTGCATCGCCTGAACGCCATCACCAAGAAGAGCAACGATTACCGCCCGATGGCGCAGGTGGTCGATGAAAAGGCGATCGTCAACGCCATCGCCGGGCTGCTCGCCACCGGCGGTTCGACCAACCACGCGATCCACCTGCCCGCCATGGCGCGCGCGGCGGGCATCATCATCGACTGGGACGACTTCGCCGAGCTGTCCGCCGCCGTGCCGCTGCTGGCGCGCGTCTATCCCAACGGCTCGGGCGATGTGAACCACTTCCACGCCGCCGGCGGCATGGGCTGGGTGGTGCGCGAACTGCTCGATGCAGGGCTGGCCCACCGCGACACGCTGACCATCGCCGAGGGCGGCATGGACGCCTACGCCAAGGAGCCGACCTACGCGGACGAGAAGCTCGCGTGGATCGATGCCCCCACCACCAGCGGCGACGATTCCATGCTGCGCCCCGCATCCGACCCGTTCCTGCCCGAAGGCGGCATGCAGCTGGTCGGCGGCAATCTGGGCCGCGCCACCTTCAAGACCAGCGCGGTCGACAAGGAGCGCTGGACGATCGAGGCGCCCTGCCGCGTGTTCGACACGCAGGAAGCCGTCTCCGCCGCGTTCAAGGCAGGTGAACTCGACAAGGACGTAGTCGTCGTCGTCCGCTTCCAGGGCCCGCGCGCCAACGGCATGCCCGAACTGCACAAGCTGACGCCGCCGCTCGGCGTGTTGCAGGATCGCGGCCACAAGGTCGCGCTCGTCACCGACGGGCGCATGTCCGGCGCTTCGGGCAAGGTGCCCGCCGCGATCCACGTCACCCCCGAAGCCCTGCCCAGCGCCGATGGCGTGTGGGGCCCGCTCGCCTTCCTGCGCGACGGCGACGTGGTGCGCCTCTGCGCCGAGGATGGCACGCTGTCGACCACGGCAGACATCTCGGGCCGCGAGCCTGCCCCCGCTCCCGCTTCGGGCGAAGGCATGGGCCGCGAGCTGTTCGCGATGTTCCGCAGCCATGCCAGCGGCGCCGAACAGGGCGGTTCCTCGATGCTCGCGCTGGCCGGGCTCTGACCTCCATGGCGAAAGCTGAAAGCACCCCTGCCGAAAAAGGCGCGACCGAGATCGTTGCCGTCGATATCGGCGGCACGCACGCGCGCTTCGCCATCGCCACTATCGGCGCGGACGGCAGCATCGCGCTGGGCGAACCGGCCACGCTGCACACCAAGGACCACGGCAGCTTCCAGCTCGCCTGGCAGGCGTTCCGCAAGATGCAGGGCGGCACCCTGCCCGATGCCGTCGCCATGTCGGTGGCGGGTCCGGTCGACGACGAGGTGATCCGCTTCACCAACAACCCCTGGATCCTGCGCCCCGCGCGCATTCAAGAGATGCTGGGGCCGACGCGCCAGACCATCGTCAACGACTTCGCCGCAGTCGCCTATGCGGTCGCCTGCGCGGGTGAGGACCAGTTCATCCACCTGACCGGCCCTGCGGACAAGCCGCTGCCCGCCACCGGCACGATAACCGTGATCGGCCCCGGCACCGGCCTTGGCGTCGCGCACCTGTGGCGCGACAACGGCGGCTACCGCGTCCACGCGACCGAGGGCGGCCATGTCGACTATGCCCCGCTCGACCTGATCGAGGATTCGATCCTCGCCCGCCTGCGCAGCCGCCACACCCGCGTCTCTGCCGAGCGCGTGGTTTCCGGCCCGGCCATCGTCGATATCTACGCGACGCTCGCCGCGATGGAGAACAAGCCGATCCGCGAGCAGACCGATGTCCAGATCTGGACCAATGGCCTTGCCGGGACCGACCCACTTGCCGCCGCCGCCGTCGACCGCTTCTGCCTTGCGCTGGGCGCCGTCGCCGGGGACTGCGCGCTGTCGCAGGGCGCCAGCGGCGTGGTGATCGCCGGCGGGCTCGGCTATCGCATGCGCGAAACGCTGGTCCGTTCCGGTTTCCGCGAACGCTTTACGGCCAAGGGCCGATTTGGCAGCATGATGGCCAGGCTGCCCGTCAAACTCATCACTCATCCGCAGCCCGGCCTGTTCGGCGCGGCTGCCGCCTTCGCCAGGGAGCATCTTTCGTCATGACCGCCACCACCGACACTCTGAGCCCGTCCGCCGCCGTCGAGAAGGTGATGCGGCTTGCCCCGGTGATCCCGGTGCTGGTGATCGAGGATATCGAGCACGCCCTACCCATCGCCGAGGCGCTGGTCGCAGGCGGCCTGCCCGCACTCGAAGTCACCCTACGCACCGAATGCGCGATCGAGGCGATCAAGATCATGAAGCAGGTGCCCGGCGCCGTCGTCGGTGCGGGCACCGTGCTGAGCCCCGATGATCTCAAGCGCTCGATCGATGCGGGCGCCGAGTTCATCGTCTCGCCCGGCCTCACCCCGATGCTGGCAGAGGCCGCCTACAAGACAAAGATCCCGTTCCTGCCCGGCACCGCCAACGCCAGCGACGTGATGTTCGCGCTGGAATGCGGGTTCGACCGCCTGAAGTTCTTCCCCGCCATGGCCGCAGGCGGCCCGCCCGCGCTCAAGGCGATCTCGGCGCCGCTGATGGCCGCCAAGTTCTGCCCGACCGGCGGCGTCACCCCGCAGAACGCGCCCGAATGGCTGGCGCTCGACGCCGTGCTCTGCGTCGGCGGCAGCTGGATGGTCCCCAAGGGCAAGCCGGACGTCGCGAAGATCGAGGCAGACGCCCGCCTGGCAGCAGGCCTCGCCCGATGAGCGGTGGCGTCGAAGCCGCTTCCGGCGCCACTTTGAGGAGCGTCGAAGCGCTCGACGCCCGCCTTCGCGAACTGCACCGGCTGACGGCGCAGACGCCCACCTACAACCCGGTCTTCCAGCTCGGCCTCGAACTCTCGCGTGAGCTGGAAGCGGGCACCATGACGCTCGACGATTTCGAGCGCCTTGTCGCCGAGATGGATTGCGAGGGCCTGCGCGCCCGCGCCGCGCGGCTCGACCGCCTGCTCGCCCCCGTCGCCCCGGACGAAAACCTCGCGCGGATCGACGCTGCCGCCACCGGCGATGACTTCACCGCCTTCGCCGCCCACTGGCAGCGCCCCGCCGCGCATGTCGTGTTCACCGGCCACCCGACCTTCCTGCTGACGCAAGCGCAGGGCGATGCCGTCACCCACGCCGCCTCCACCGGCGATCTGTCCGAGGCGTCTGTCTGCGCCGCCTCTCCCGCACGCGACCAAATCACGCTGGATTACGAGCACGCCCGCGCGATGGACGCGATGGCGCGTGGTCAGGACGCGCGTGACGCGATCACCGCCCGCCTGTTCGACATTGCCGCCGCGCGCTGGCCCAAGCGCTGGAAGGCGCTCCAGCCGATGCCGGTGCGCTTCGCCAGCTGGGTCGGCTACGACATGGACGGGCGCACCGATATCCGCTGGTCCACCTCGATCCGCTATCGTCTGGAGGAAAAGGCCCAGCGCCTCGCCCGCTATGCCGCGATGGTCACGCCGCACGCCGCCGAGATCGGCGCGCGCCTGACCCGCGCCGCCGCCCGTGCCGATGAGATGGCCAAGCGCTTCGCCGCCGATCTCGGCTCACCCGATGCCCTCTCCAGCGCCGCCAACACGCTCACCGCCGAGCATCCGGACAAGCTGATCAGCCTGAACGACGTGATCGCCGATCTGGAAGCCGAAGCCCGCGCCGCCGATGGCGAGAGCGCCCGCGCGCTGCTGGTCGCCGCCGCCGCCATGCGCGCCGATGGCCTTGGCATGGGCTGGATTCACTTTCGCGTGAACGCCTCGCAGTTGCAGAACGCGATCCGTGCCCGCATCGACCCGGACGGCACGCTCGACCTCGCCAGTCAGGCCGCGCTGGTCCGCATGCGAGAACTGCTGGCCGAAGTGAAGCCGCTGCGCTCCAACTTCGCCGCGCTGGCGATCGAGAACAGCACCGCCGTGCGCCAGTTCCTGGCGATGGCGCAGATCCTGGCGCATATCGACGCCGACGCGCCGATCCGCATGCTGGTGGCCGAATGCGAGCAACCGACCACGGTGCTCGCCGCGCTCTATTTCGCGCGAATGTTCGGCATCGACGACAAGGTGGACGTCTCGCCGCTGTTCGAGACCGAGACCGCGCTGGAGCACGGCGGTCGCTTCCTCGATGCGGTGCTGGCCGAGCCCGCCTATCGCGATTACGCCCGCAAGCGCGGCCGCGTGGCAATCCAGACCGGATTCTCAGACGCCGGGCGCTTCGTGGGGCAAGTGCCCGCCTCGCTCGCCATCGAGCGTCTGCAGGGGCGCCTTGCCGAAGCCATGGCCGCCAATGGCCTGACCGACGTCGCCGCGCTGATCTTCAACACCCATGGCGAATCGATGGGGCGCGGCGCGCATCCCGCAAGCCTCTCCGACCGTTTCGAATGGCCGATGTCGCCTTGGGCGCGCCGCCGTTTCGCCCGCGCCGCGATCAGGCTGGAGCCCGAAGTCTCGTTCCAGGGCGGTGACGGCTACCTGTGGTTCGGTTCGCCCGAACTCGCGCTCGCCACGCTGACGCGCATGGTAGAGATGCCGCTATGGTCCGCCGATGTCGATGCGCCGACCGATCCTTTCTATCGCCGCACCGACATCAGCCTCGACTTCTATCGCGCGATCCGCTCGGTCCAGCATGCGCACCTTGCCAGCAGCACCTACAGCCGCGCGATCACCGCCTTCGGCCTCGGACTGCTGAACGATACCGGCAGCCGCAAGTCGCGCCGCCAGTCGGACCTTTCCGCCGACCGGTCGATGAACCTGCGCCAGATCCGCGCGATCCCGCACAACGCGATCCTCCAGCAGCTGGGCTTCCCGGTGAACGTGATCGCCGGCATCGGCACCGCGACCGAGGGCAATCTGGAGGACATCGCCGACCTGCTGCGCTCCAGCGAGCGCGGGCGCACGGTGATGCGGCTGGTCCGCGCGGCGAACGCGCTGGCCTCGATCAAGACGGTGGCGGCCTTCGGCGAGCTGTACAACTCCGCCTACTGGGCCAGCCGCCCCTATCGCGGCGACGAGCAGCAGATTTCCGACGGCTGCATGCGGCTGGCGGAATACCTCATCAAGGATGACCGGATGGGCGTGTTCCGTCGCCTCGGCTCGCGCCTGCGTGTCGATGCGATGAAGCTTCACAAGCTGTTCGAGCTGATCCCCGACGAGGCCCCGCTGCCCGACCGCGAGCGTACCCGGCGCAATATCGGCGCCTTGCAGGCGATCCGCCTCGCGCTGTTCCAGCACATGTTCCTGCGCACCGTCAGCGTGCCGCAGTTCAGCCGCGCCAACGACATCAGCCGCGACGACGTGCTGGAGATGGTGTTCACGCTGCGCATCGACGATGCCCTCGCCCAGATGCGCCGCGCCTTCCCGGTGCACTTTCCCTCGATCCGCGACTTCAACGTGGACGAGCCGAGCGACTACCCGGATTCGAGCGCGGGCGGATACGTCCAGATCCACCGCGACTTCATCCACCCCATCGCCCGCTGTCACGACCTCTCGCTGCGGATCACCACCGCGATCGCGAACGAATTCGGCGCGCATGGGTGAATAGGTTCAGGACAGTTGTCGCCATGGCCCGGCATATCGGGCCATGGCGCACGGCCTTGTTCTTTCTGGCGATCCTGACGCCCTGTGTCGTCCTGGCAGCGCTTGACGAATGGCTATCCGACAAGACCGGCTGGCCCGAGGCTTATGGTTTTTCTTGCCATGGTCGATGCTTGATCGAGGACATGTATTACAGCCCCCGCCTGCTGGTGCACCACACCGGCTACGAGATCGGCCTGTTCGCGCTGATCTGGTTCCTGCCTGCGGTTTTTGCGCTGAGCCTCGCGATCATTCTGCTCAGACGCCGGTTGACGCCTTCCCGCAACCGCATTCGCCCGATGGAAGGCTGAGCGCACCCCGGTTCGGCCCACCCCGTCCGGCCCCACCCCGTCCGGCTAGGTCACTGCGTTCCCAAGCCTACCGGCCCTCCCGCTCGCGGGAGAGGAGCGAGACTTGCAGAGCCGCAGGCGATACTAGTCGCAGCGGGGTGGGCCTGCACCACGCAAGCAGGAAGCTAGGCCCCTCTCCCAACCCTCTCCCCTGAAGGGGAGAGGGTTCGGAACCATCGCACCGCTTCAGAACCCCTGCTGGTCCAGTTCGCGCAGGTCCAGCAGTTCGCACAGGCGCGCGCGGGCGATCACGCAGTCGCGCCAAAGCGTGGGGCTGGAGAGGTCCTCCACGGCGATCGTCTCGGGCCAGCATTCGCGCACCAGTGCCTCGATGGCGTCGATCTTCGCGCCGTCGAGCAGGAAGCGCGTATCGACGTGCTCGGGATCGGCGACGACCCTCAGGCGCAGGCAGGCAGGCCCCCCGCCATTGGCCATCGATTCGCGCAGATCGTGGACGAACAGGTGCCGGATCGACCCATTCCCGGCGACATGCGCCTCCAGCCAGTTCCAGACTGACGGCGTGCCTTTCGCCTCGCCCGGCAGCACCAGCGCCGCCTCGCCCGAAGGCAGGGTGACGAGCTGGGCGTTGAACAGGTACGACGAGACCGCATCGGCAAGGCTTACCGCGCTGGCGGGAACCTCGACGATCTCGATCTCGGGCAGCTTGGCGCGCAGTTCGGCATAGAGCCCCTCGCGGTCGGCGAAGGCCAGTTCATGGGTGAACAGCACCCGCTCGTTGGCGACGGCGACCACATCGTTGTGGAACGCGCCTGCGGCAATCGCCTCGGGCGACTGCTGGGCGAAGACCGTGCGCGCCGGGTCGAGGCCGTGAAGGCGCGCCACCGCCTCGCTCGCCTCGCGGTGCTGGCGCGCGGGGAACGGGCCGCCTGCCTCACCATAGACGAACACCTCGATCCCCGGCGCCCAGTGCGCGGCGGCAAGGCGCATGTGGTTGGCCGCGCCCTCGTCTCCGAACGGGGCCGGGATCGGGGCATGGACGGCGAAATGCGCAGAATCGGCGAAGGCCAGCTGCACCTGCGCCAGCGTCTCACGCCATTCGTGGCTGCGGTGCGGCATCGTCACCAGATTGGCGACGGTCAGGTGGCAGCGTCCGTCCACCGTGTCCGGCCCCGGCGAGACGGTGGCGGCATTCGCGGCCCACATCGCGGAAGCCGACATGGCATTGGCGCGCAAGGCCGGGCTGGCCTCGTGCATCGTGGTGCCAAGCTGGCGCAGCCATGCCTCGTCCGGGCGGCGGTGCGGCAGGAACAGGCCCTGCATCAGCCCGCGCTCCCAATTGGCGCGCATCTTGGCGAGGCCCTGCAAGGCCGCCGCGCGCGGGGCCGAGGCCCTGCCGAAATTGCGCGCCGAGGCGAGGTTGCCCAGGCTGAGCCCGGCATAGTTGTGGCTGGGGCCGACCAGCCCGTCGAAATTGATCTCGGTAAGCATATCCGCCCTTTCAGGCTGAAAATTCAGGCAGCAGAGTACGTCACGGTATCGCCGATGGATATGCCCAGCAGCGCGGCGGATTGCTCGTCGAGCGTCACGCCCTCGCCGGTAAGCCCCACTTCGCCGAGCGAGGCCCGGAAATCGATCAGCCGCCCGGTGGCGACGATATGCGAGGGGCTTTCCTCCGGCAGGCCCGCGATCGACACCACGGTATCGCTGCGCGCGCCCGCCAGCGTGCGGATCTGGTCGGTCTTCGCGATCATCGTCGGCCCGCCGTCGAAGATATCGACGTAGTTCTGGAAGGCGAAGTTCTCCGCCTCCAGCATGCGCATCGCCGGGCGGCCGGAGTAGTGCGGCTGGCCCATCACCTGCCGCGCCCCTTCGGAGAGCAGCGCGGTGTAGATCGGGTGCTTGGGCATCAGGTCGGCGATGAACTGGTTGCCGTGCTTGGCGTTGAACTCGTCGGCATCGCGGAACGACATGTCGAAGAAGCGCCCGGCGAGGCCATCCCAGAACGGCGAGTTGCCCGCATCGTCGATCGCCCCGCGCAGTTCGGCCAGCGTCGTCTCGCCAAAGCGCGAACGATGCTCGCGGATGAACAGGTAGCGACTGCGCGCCAGCAGCTTGCCCACGCCCGCCGAACGCTCGGTCGCGTCGAGGTAGAGTCCGCCCACCTCGCTCGCGCCATCCAGATCGGTGCACAGCGTCAGCATCTCGGCGCGGAAGGTGCGGTCCAGTTCGCGCGAGTGCTGGGTGATCCGGCCGATGCGATAGGAGTAGAACGGGAACTCGGTGCCGACCTGCGAGAACGCCTGACAGGTGCCGCGCACCTTACCGGTCGCGGTGTCCTCCAGAATGAACACGAACAGGTCGTTGGCGATCTCCTCGCTGTCGCGCGCGAAGCACTTCGCGGTGCGCTTCAGCTTGGCTTCCAGCGTCGGACGGTCGGGCGGCAGGTTGGTGAAACCGCCGCCGGTGCCCTTGGCCATGCGGTAGAGGGCATCGAGATCGGTCTCGCGGGCGGTGCGCAGAAGGAACGTCATGGGGCCACACCTTGCCGGTCGAGCCGGTACATCACAAGCGCCGTCAGCGCCGCGCGTGCTTCCAGCGAGGAGGCGATCAGGAATTCGTCGGGCGAATGGATCGCGCCACCCAGCGCGCCCATCGTATCGAGCACCGGCACCCCGCAGGCGGCGATGTTGTTGCCGTCGCACACGCCGCCGGTATCCTGCCAGCGCATCGGCTGGCCAAGGTCCGCCGCCGCCTGACTGACGAGGCCATAGAGCGCCTCGGTCTTCGCGCCGACGGGCTTGGGCGGGCGCGAGACGCCCCCGTGGACATGGATATGCACATCGTGCTGCGCCGAGACCGCCGCGATCAGCGCCGCGACTTCGGCCTGCGCCGTCTCGGCAAGCTCGGGCGTGCGCGGGCGCATGTTGAAGTGCAGGATCGCAAGGTCGGGCACGGTGTTGTTCGGCCCGCCGCCCTCGATCCGCGCCGGGTTCACCGTCAGCCCCTCGCGCACCAGCGCGGCCAGCCGCAGCGCGAGGTCGGACGCGGCGAGCACCGCGTTGCGCCCCGCCTGCGGGTTGCGCCCGGCATGGGCAGAGCGCCCGTGGATGACCAGTGCATAGTTGCCCGAACCCGGCCTGGCCCGCGCCATCGAACCGTCGGGCAGCGCCGGTTCATAGGTCAGCGCCGCCAGCTTGCCTTGCGCCAGCTGCGCGATCAGCGCGGCGGAGGACAGCGATCCGGCCTCCTCGTCGCTGTTGATCAGCACATCGTAACCGAGCGTCGGCTCCCCGGCCTGCTCGTAGGCCAGCAGCCCCGCCAGCATCACGGCAAGGCCGCCTTTCATGTCGGCGGTGCCGGGGCCGTGGAGGGTATCCTCGTCCAGCCAGTCGCAGGTCTGGAACGGGTGCGCCTCGGGATAGACGGTGTCCATGTGCCCGGTCAGGATCACGCGCCGTGCCGCTTCGGGCCGCACCGAGAGCACCAGATGCTGGCCATGGGTGACCCTGCGCGGATTCCCTTGTGCATCGACCTTCTCAACCGGCGCGGGTTCGACCAGCCGAACCTCGCCGGGAAGCTGCGCGAAGGCCTCGCTCAGCAGGTCCGCCATCCGCGCGAGGCCGGCAAGGTTTGCCGTGCCCGAGTTCACCGCCGCCCAGTCAAGCGTGTGCCGCAGGATCGGCGCGCGCGCGATCGAGGCAATCAGCGCCTGTTCGGCGCCCGACAGTCCGCTCATGCCGGAACGACGTCGGTCAGCTTGCCCGCCAGTGCAGCCGCGTTGCCGGAAACGCCCGCCGCCTCGAAGCTCGCCATCGGCCAGGCGCAGTAGTCGGCGGCGTAGAAGGCGCTGGGGCGGTGGTTGCCGCTGTCGCCAAGGCCGCCGAACGGCATCGATCCGGCCGCGCCGGTGGTCGGGCGGTTGCGGTTGACGACGCCTGCCCGGCACTCGATCGTGAAGCGCTGCCACAGCGCGTCGGCGGCGCTGACCAGCCCGGCGGACAGGCCGAAGCGGGTATCGTTGGCGGCGGCGATAGCGGCATCGAAATCGGCGACGCGGCGCACCTGCAACACCGGCGCGAAGATTTCCTCGTCAGGCACCTCGATCCCGGTCACGTCGAAGATGGCAGGCGTCACGAAAGCGCCGCTGCGTCCGGCGATCCGCTCGAACGGGCGCAGGACTTTCGCGCCGAGATCGACCAGCGTCGCCACTTGCGCGCGGGCGCTATCGGCGGCGGCCTCGGAAATCAGCGGGCCGATATAGGGCTCGGGCGTTTCGTTCCACGCGCCGATGCGCAGGCGTCCTGCCATGGCATCGACGGCGGCGATCAGGTCATCGGCAAAGGCGGTATCGGGCACGATCAGGCGCCGCGCGCACGAACAGCGCTGGCCGGTGGTGACGAAGGCCGACTGGACGACGACCGAGGCGGCCTCTTCCAAATCCTCGGCATCCCAGACCACCAGCGGGTTGTTGCCGCCCAGTTCCAGCGCAAGGACAACATGCGGGCGATCCGCGAAGAGGTGGCGGAAGAACGCGCCCGCGCCTGCCGATCCGGTGAACAGCAGCCCGTCGATCGCGCCGCCGACCAGCGCCTCGCCGGTCGTCCGCCCGCCCTGCAGGATCGTGAAGACGCCCTCGGGCACCCCCGCCTCGGCCCAGCATTCGGCCATCAGCGCACCGGTGGCGGGGGTCATTTCCGAAGGCTTAAAGACCACTGTGTTGCCTGCCAGCAGCGCGGGCACGATGTGGCCGTTGGGCAGGTGTCCGGGGAAGTTGAACGGCCCCAGCACCGCCATCACACCGTGCGGGCGATGGCGCAGCACCGCCTCGCCGAAGGGTTGCGCCACGCGCTTCTCTCCGGCCCGCTCGGCCTGCGCGGCGATCGAGATCGCCACCTTGCCGATCATCGAGCCGACTTCGGCGCGGCCTTCCCACAAGGGCTTGCCGGTCTCTTTCGAGATCGTCTCGGCCAGCCTTTCGCGGTGGGCCTCCAGCACTTGCGCATAGCGCTGCACCAGCGCCACGCGTTCGCCGAGCGGCATGGCCGCCCAGCGGGGGAAGCCTTCGCGCGCGCGGGCCAGCGCCGCATTGACCTCATCCGCCGAGGCTTCCGGCCCTTCCCAGACGAGATCGCCGCTGGCCGGGTCGAACGAACGGATCATGCACTCTTCTCCTGATGGGCATCCCGCGTCATCGCGAAAATGCCGGTGGCGTTGCCGCTGTCGAACCGCAAGTCCAGCCCGCCGGTCTCGGGGTCCAGATCGCGGCTGATGAATTCGTAGAACGAGCCCGGCACCTCGCGGGTAATCTCCGCGCCCGTCGCATCGCGGAACGGACGGGTCACGCGGTCGGCGAGGAACGCCGTCTGGCGGACCCGGCCCGAGGCCGAGACCTCGACCGAGGGCTTCATCGCAAAGCCCTGTTCGCGCAGGGATTCCGCCAGTGCCTCGACATGGGGAACGCGGGTGGTCGCATGGTTGAAGGCATTGCCCTCGGTGGCGATCCAGCCGCCCTCGCGACTGTGCGCCAGCAGCGTCTCGTAATCAGCAAGCGCAGGCGCGGGGTGCTGGCGATCGAAGGCCGAGAGCACGGCGCGCAGGACCGTCACGCCGTCTTCCAGCGAGCAGGCGCCGTCCGCCGCCAGCCGGTCGAGCGCGGCCCAGCCAGCGGCGTCAATCGGATCGCGCGAGGTGCCGAAGATGGCTTCGGCGGCGACCTGCGCCTCGGGGGCAAGCTGATCGACATGCAGTTCAGACACGAAGAACTGCGGGATCGCCTCTGGAAAATCGACCTGCGCATAAGCGCGCCCGGTCATCTTCAGCGCGGGCAGCGGATAGAGCCCGGCGACCTGATAGCCCAGCGGCGCCAGTAGCCGCGCCATGCCCTCGCACCCGGAAGGCAGCGCCCCGCTAGGCCCGTCGATGGTGCGCAACGCCCCGTGGTCGGACACGATCCGCTCGCCCTTGCTGCGCACGCCTTCGACATAACGGGCAGCGCTGGGCACGCGCTCCAGCAGGTCCATGAACAGCGCGGCATTCAGCGCCCATGCCAGCTGCGCCCGCGACGGTTTGCCCTCCGCATTCCCCGCCAGCGCGGGATCGAGTTCCAGCGTTTCGAGCACAAATTGCGTCGGCTTTTCGCCGATTACCGGCTCAAGCAGCGCTGCGATCAGGGCGGCCATGGGACAATCCTCTTGTATCTTTATTACGTTGCCGGGAAACATAAGCCCCGATTTCGGGCAAGTCCATGCCTGTCGCCCTACCATCTGTGCCCACCGGATCGGACAGAGAAAGACAGAGAGGGGGTAGAGACGGACTGAATACCCGTCAGCGTGCCTCGATCAGGTGGTCTGCGCCCTCATCCAGCTTCAGTACGCCGCGTCGCACCTGATCGCGCTCCATGCTTTCGAACAGCGCCTTGAAGTTGCCTTCGCCGAAGCCGTCGTCGCCCTGCCGCTCGATGAACTCGAAGAACACCGGGCCGACCTGCGCCTCGGCGAATATCTGGAGCAGCAGGCGCGGCGCCTCTCCGCTCGTGGTCCCGTCGAGCAGGATACCGCGCGCGCGCAACTGGTCTACCGGCTGGCCATGCCCCGGCAGGCGCTCCGCCAGCATCTCGTAGTAGGTTTCGGGCGGCGCGGTCATGAAGGGCACACCCAGCGTCTTGAGCGCATCCCATGTGGCAACCAGATCGTCCGAGATCAACGCGATATGCTGGATGCCCTCGCCATTGAACGCGCGCAGGAACTCGTCGATCTGGCCCTTTCCACCTTCACCCTCTTCGTTGAGCGGGATGCGGATCTTGCCGTCGGGCGCGGTCAGCGCCTTGCTGGTGAGGCCGGTATATTCGCCCTTGATGTCGAAATAGCGGATCTCGCGGAAGTTGAAGAGCCGCTCGTAGTAATCCGCCCAATAAGCCATGCGCCCGCGATGGACGTTGTGGGTCAGATGGTCGATCAGCTTGAGCCCCGCACCGACGGGATGGCGGTCGACGCCGGGGAGGTACTCGAAGTCGATGTCGTAGATCGACAGTGCCCCGTCCCCATCCCTTTCGTAGCGGTCGATCAGGTAGAGGATCGCATTGCCGATGCCGCGAATGCCGGGCAACCGCAGCTCCATCGGCCCGGTGGCGACATCCACCGGTTCGGCATCGCGGGCGAGCAGCTCGGCATAGGCGGCCGCCGCATCCTTTACCCGGAACCCCATGCCACAGGCCGAAGGGCCGTGCTCGCGCGCGAAGAACCAGGCAGGCGAACGCGGCTCGTAATTGGTAACGAAATTGATCCCGCCCTGCCGCCACAGCTCGACCTGCTTGGAGCGATGGCGCGCGACGAGCGTGAAGCCCATCGCCGCGAACACCGGTTCGAGCACGCCTTTTTCGGGTGCGGAAAACTCGACGAACTCGAAGCCGTCCAGTCCGATGGGATTGGCGAGTCCAATGGAATTGGCGAAACGATCGGTCATGGGCGGGGCTCTCCGGCAAGGGTGAAGGGTGTCTCGCCGGGCAGCATAGCCCCCGGCGCGATCGGGGGCCTGTGTCGCCCCTCTGCATAAAGCGGCGTGAGATCGAGCCCGGACAGCTGGGCGATCAATTGCTCAAGACTATCGAGCACGAAGTATGTCTGCTGGAACGCATCGATGCGATAGCCGGTGCGCAGCACGCGGGCCGGGTCGAACGGCAGGCGCAGCACCGCGCGGTCTTCCACCGAGAACCGCGTCTCCCCGGCCGAGGACAGGATACCCGCACCGAACGCCTTGAGCGCACCCTCTTCGCGGATCAGCCCGAACTCAATGGTGTACCAGTAGAGCCGCGCCAGCATGTCGAGCGCCCCCATCGCGATAGCCCTTGCGCCCGCGCGGCCATAGAGTTCAAGGAAATCGGCGACGGCGGGGTCGAGCAGCATCGGCACATGGCCGAAGAAATCGTGAAACACATCGGGCTCGACCAGATAGTCCAGCTCGCGCTCCTCGCGCAGCCAGCGAGTCACCGGAAAGCGACGGTGCGCGAGGTGCTCGAAGAACACCGCATCGGGAATGAAGCCGGGAACTGCCACCAGATGCCAGCCGGTCGCCGCCGCGATCACGCGGTTGGCCTCGTCGAAACGGGGAATGCCCCCCGCACAATCGAGCCGCGCCAGCCCCTCGCGGAAAGACCGGGCGGCGTGGGTGACGGCGAGCGCGGACTGGCGCGCATAAAGGCGGCGCCAGCGATCGTGCATCGCCGGAGTGTAAGTGTGCCAGTCCTGCGCGAGGGTGTAATCCTCGCGCGCGCCTTCGTACTCTCCCCGAAGGCCGCTGGCGCTCGTTGACGGCTGCGGCATCTTCATAAGCGCGATGATAGCACTACGCCCGCAGCGAATCCGTGCGGATTGCTGGCCCCACACCGATCCGCTAGAGTGGATTTCACCAAAAACACCCGCAAAGGGAGAGGAACCATGCTGCTCGACGCGTTCGACCGCGCAATCATCGGCGCGCTTCAGGAAGATGCGCGCATGCCCGTGGCGCAAGTCGCCGAACGGGTGTCGCTATCGGCCACCCCGGTCAGCCGCCGCATCCGCCATCTCGAAGAGGACGGCACGATCCAGGGCTACGTCCCGGTGCTCGACCCGCGCCGGATCGGCCTGGAACTCGACGCCTATGTGCTGATCAATCTGGAAGCCCATTCGGACGAAAGCATCCGCCGTTTCGAGAGCGCGATCGATGAACACCCGTACGTCGTCGCCTGTCACGCGGTGACGGGCGAGATGGACTACCTCGTCCACGTCGTCGCCCGCGATGTCGAACATCTCTCGCAGATCACCCTCAAGACTCTGGTGCGCATCCCCGGCGTACGCGACGTGCAGTCGCTGATCGTGCTGGAAACGGTAAAACGCACGCGGGCCTTGCCGCTGGAGTGAGCCGGCGCGACGGGCAGCGGCACGATCGCTCTTCACGACCTTCACGCATAAACGGACTTTCCGCAAACGCCCCCGTAGCTGCCGTTAAAATCCTGTCGTCATCCCAGCGAAAGCTGGGATCGCTTTCGGCATTATGTAACGATAGCAGGATGGGAGGCTGGACCTACATTCTTGCAAACAAGCCGCACGGCGTTCTGTACATCGGAGTGACCAGCAATCTAGCGTTGCGGATGATGCAGCACCGTGCCGGAAGCGGATCGGCATTTTGCCGGAAGTACGGCGTTACACACTTGGTGTTGGTGGAGGAACACGCCGAGATAATTGCCGCCATTGCCCGAGAGAAGGCAATGAAGGCATGGAAGCGTGAGTGGAAAATCGAACTCATCGAAAAGCACAATCCCGGATGGTGCGATCTGTTCGACCGTCTCGTTTGACCGAGAGCGATCCCAGCTTTCGCTGGGATGACGGTATTATGAGAACGTCCGCTTCCCCCCCATAACAGACATTGGTACTCACGGATGGGTTTGTCGGTAACGGCATATCGATTCCGCAGAACCTTGTTGCCCTACGTCATAAGCGAGGCGCCCGGAGCCTGCAGGCCATCCGAACTACGAACAGGCGGAACAAAGCTTTGCCGCGATGCTTGCACCTGCATCCCCTTGCAGGCAGGAGCGTCGTCCTGCCCCTCCCTCCCGCCTCAACAAGGCTGCTGCCAGACCCGATGATCGCCCTGCTTACCCGGTCCGCCCCGCTGCGCTGGTGCGTGCTGATCGCGCTCTCCGCGCTGTTTGCAGGCGGCATGGACCTCATCGGCATTCCCGCCGGGCTGATGATGGGGCCGATGGTCGCCTCGATCCTGTTCGCGGTAAACGGCATCGAGATCAAGGTACCCAAGGCCCCGTTCGTCGCCTCACAAGCGGTGATCGGCTGCCTGATCGCCTCTTCGCTGGGGGCCGAGATCGTACCGCAGATGGCGCGGAACGGCGCGCTGTTCGTCGGCGCGGCACTAGCGACGCTGGTGGTCGCCTTCGGGACCGGCGTGGTGCTCGCCCGGATGCGTGTGCTGCCGGGAGCGGTCGCCGTCTGGGGCTCGGCACCGGGACTTGCCACCGCGATGGTGCTGATGGCGCGCGACAGCGGCGCGGACTATCGCCTCGTCGCCTTCATGACGTACCTTCGCATGCTGATGGTCGCCATCGGCGCGACCGTTCTCTCTCTGGTGCTGGACGCGCATAGCGGCGGCGCCGCGCCCGCGCCCGCTCCGGTGCACGACCCGTGGTTCTGGCCGATCGACCTCCACGGCGCACTCGCCTCGATCGGGGTCTGCGTTATCGGCGCTTTCTTCGGGCGGCTGGTCCGCCTGCCTGCGGGAGACCTGCTAGGCCCGCTGATCCTGGGCACCGCGCTCAACATAGCCGGGCTGATCCCGCACCTCGCGCTGCCGCAGATCGTGCTGGCGGCGGCCTACATGATCGTCGGCTGGGGCATCGGCGCGCGCTTCACCCCGCAGACCATCCAGCAGGCCCGCGCGGCGCTGCTGCCCGTCACGATCTCGGTGCTGGCGATGATCTCGGGCTGCTTTGGCCTCGGCCTCGCGCTCCATTGGGCGACCGGGGTGGACATTCCCACCGCCTACCTCGCCACCAGCCCTGGCGGGATGGCCGCCATCGCCGTGATCGCCGCCAGCTCGCCGGTGAACGTTGCCTTCGTGCTGACGCTCCAGACCGTGCGGATGGCCGCGATCCTGCTGTTCGGCCCGGCGATCGCACGCGCGGTGGCGAAGCGGTTCGCGTAGGCGGGCGAAAGGAAAAGATAACGCAGGGGAGCAGAGCCCCCCTGCACCCCCGTTACGTGTTCCGACGTGATCGTTGCGGCGGAGGCAGGCCTTTCGCTCTGCCTCCCCTTTGCTTCGTCATTCCCGCGCAGGCGGGAATCCAGTCCGACGCTGCGTAAGGAAGCTGGATCCCCGCCTGCGCGGGGATGACGAAATGAAGGAGCGGTGGAGGCAGGACACAAAGCCTGCCCCACACTCCCGGCCAGCGCCGGAAGACGTTCCGGGGGTGCAGGGGGCAATGGCCCCCTGCCGATACCCCTTCCCCCTTAACCCCCGAACCCGACCCTCACCGCGCCAGCACGTTGCGCGCCTGGCTGGCGATCTGGGCGAGCATTGCGGGCGTGATCGGCAGCGCGGTTTCGGCGCGGGCGACCATCGCGCGGAACGCCCGCAGCGCGATCGTATGATCTGTACACCAAGCGTCCACTGCCGCGACCGGCTCGAAGTGGTGGCGCTTGAGCAGCTTGCCGGAGGGTACCGCCGCGGCCAGCCCGCGCAGGAAGTCGAAGCGCATCTGCTGGAAATCGCGCGCGAGCCCGGCGACGAGCAGGCGCTCCCACGGATCGGACGGGGCCATGATCGCGGCGGTCGATTGCGCCCAGTCGAGGCCGAGCGCGGCGCCGATGCGGGTGAAGCCATCGGCCAGACTGCGCGGCTCGTGCCCGGTCTGGGCGGAGAGATCGGCAATGCCCACTGCGCCGTCGAGGTCGTAGACATGCGTCACCATGCCCGCCACGTCCTCGGGCGCGCCCAGCGCGACGAGATCGGCGTGGAGGCGGCGCGAGTGCGCGGCGGCGGCCTCGCCCAGCAGGTCGTGCGTGTTCTTCGCCAGTGCAGAGACGCCCTTGGTCAGGCGCTCGATCAGATCGCCCGGTGCGGTGCGTCCGGCGCCTGCGCGCAGCAGGTCGGCCATCTGCCCGCGCACAGCGACCGCCAGCTTGTCGAACAGGGCGATGCGCGTCGGCTCGCGCATCTCCGCCGTCTCCAGCATGCGCCAGATAGCCGAAAGGCCATAGAGCCGGTCCGCCACGGCGAAAGCGGCAGCGACTTGCGCAAGGCTGGCGCCTTCTTCCTCGGCCAGTTCGAAGGGGTGGACGATGCCGAGGCGGTTGACGATGCGGTTCGCCAGCTTGGTCGCGACGATCTCCCCGGCAAGGCGATGCCCCTTGATGAAGCGGGCGAACTTGTCCTGCATCGGCTGCGGGAAGGCGCCGAACAGCAGGTCCGACAGCGCCGGATCGGTGGCGAGCGCGCTGTGCTCGATGGCGTCCTGCAGCACCAGCTTGCCGCTGGAGAGCAGCACCGCCAGCTCGGGCCGGGTCAGCCCCTGCCCGTCGAGCGCGCGGCGCGTGAGCACCTCGTTCTCGGCAAGCCCTTCGGTGCGACGATCGAGATGGCCGCCTTCCTCCAGCGTCTCGATCAGGCGGAGCAGCGAGGCGGTGGCCGCCGCCCCGCCACGCTCCGCGATAGACAGCGCCATGGCCTGAAGGCGGTTGTCCTCCAGCACGATCCGCGCGACCTCGTCGGTCATCTCGGCCAACAGCACGTTGCGCTTGGCGAGCGGCAGTTTGCCCGCGCGGCCCGCTGCGGCGAGCGCGATCTTGATGTTGACCTCGTTGTCCGAGCAGTCGACGCCCGCCGAATTGTCGATGAAGTCGGCGTTGATGCGGCCACCCTTCAGCGCAAATTCGATGCGCGCGGCCTGCGTGATGCCAAGGTTCGCGCCCTCGCCGATCACTTTCGCGCGCACTTCGTTGGCGCTGACACGAAGGCCGTCGTTAGCGGGATCGCCCACGGTCGCGTTGTTCTCGGTGGAGGCCTTCACATAGGTGCCGATACCGCCGAACCACAGCAGGTCCACCGGCGCCCACAGGATGGCCGAGATCAGCGATTCCGGGTCCACTTCGGCCACATCGAAGCCCAGCACCTTGCGCATTTCCGGGCTGAGCGGGATCGACTTCATCGAACGCGGGAACACCCCGCCGCCGGGCGAGATCAGCGCCTTGTCGTAATCGTCCCAGCTCGAATGCGGCAGCGCGAACATGCGCGCGCGCTCGGCCCAGCTCTTCGCCGCATCGGGATCGGGATCGAGGAAGATGTGGCGGTGATCGAAGGCGGCGACCAGCTTGATCGACTTCGAAAGCAGCATGCCGTTGCCGAACACGTCGCCCGACATGTCGCCGCAACCCGCGACGCGCACCGGCTCGGACTGCACGTCCACGCCCATTTCGAGGAAGTGGCGCTGCACCGAAAGCCACGCGCCCTTGGCGGTGATGCCCATCGCCTTGTGGTCATAACCGTTCGAGCCGCCGCTGGCGAAAGCATCGTCGAGCCAGAACGAACGCTCTGCCGCGATGGCGTTGGCGACGTCGGAGAACTTGGCCGTGCCCTTGTCCGCCGCGACCACGAAATACGGGTCCTCGCCGTCGATCACGGTCACGCCTGCCGGGTGGACCACCTTGTCGCCCACGATGTTGTCGGTGATCGAGAGCAGCGTGTCGATGAACACCTCGTAGCTGCCCTGCCCTTCGGCGGCCCAGCCCGCGCGGTCCACCGAAGGATCGGGCAACTGCTTGGGATAGAAGCCGCCCTTGGCGCCGGTCGGCACGATCACCGCGTTTTTCACGCGCTGCGCCTTCATCAGGCCAAGGATCTCGGTGCGGAAATCGTCGCGACGGTCGGACCAGCGCAGACCCCCGCGTGCGACCGGCCCGGCGCGCAGGTGGATGCCTTCGACGCGCTGCGAATAGACGAAGATCTCGCGCCAGGGCAGCGGCTTGGGCAGGCCCGGCACCTTGGCGCTGTCGAACTTGAACGCGAGCGCGATCTGGCCCGCAGGCGCAAAGGCATTGGTGCGCAGCATCGCCTCCACCACCGCGCGGTAGGCGCGCAGCAGACGGTCGGCATTGATCGAGCTGACGGCGGCAAGGCCGGTGCGGATCGCCTCGTCGGCCTCGGCATGGGCAGCCTCGCGGTCGCCTGCAAAGTCCGGGTCGTGCGCGGCGACGAACAGCTGGAGCACCCCTTGCGTGACCGCAGGCGCGCCGAGCAGCGCGTCGACCACGGTGGGAATGCCGTAATGCGTGCCCGCCTGCCGCAAGTAGCGATACCAGGCGCGCAGCCAGTGAATCTCGCGCCCCGTCAGGCCAAGGCCGGGGACGAGGCGGTTGAACGCGTCGTTCTCGCCCTCACCATTCAGCACACCCGCCAGCGCGGTCTCGATCAGGGCCGCGCGGTCCAGCGCGCCGTCGAGGGACTGGCTGCTCATGCCTTCCAGCACGAAGTCATGGATCGTCGCGGTGCGGCCCGCCTCAAGCCGGGTCGGCACTTCGGCCAGCACGCGGAAACCGAAGTTCTCCAGCGCGGGCACGGCATCGGACAGCGGCAACCCGCCGCCGATCTGGTAGACCTTCAGGCGCAGGCGCCCTGCGGCATCGTCGGCATGGCGATAGAGCCGCACGCCGCGCTGGAGCGCCGGGGCATCGGGATCGACATCCAGCTCACCTGCGCCTTCCGCCGTCAGCAAGCGACGCAGCTGAATCATGTCGGTCGCGGCTTCTGCGGCGCCGTAATCGCTGCGATAGCCGATCGGGAAGGCATCGGCATAGCGCGCGGCGATAGCGGCTGCACGCAAGGTCTCGCCCTGCTGCACGAGTGCGGCCTCGACCGCCTCGGGCCAGCCGCGCAGCAAGACCTGCAACTGATGGTCGAGCGCGTCCTCGTCCAGATCGCGCGAACCTTCGCGAATGTCGAGCGTATAGCGCAGCATCGCCAGCGTGCCGCCATCAACCTGCAGGCTCCAGTCCAGCGTCGGCGCATCGGCGGCCTGTTCGACCATCGCCTGAATGCGCTGGCGCATCTGCGTGGAGAGCAGGTCTCGCGGCAGCCACACGAAGGCGAAAAGGTGGCGCGAAAGCGGGCTTTGCGTCACCAGCAAGCGCGGGCGCGGACGGTCGACCAGCGCGCTCATCGTCGTTGCCAGACGCTCCACATCGTCGCCCGGCAGGCCCAGCACCAGATCGTGCGGCAGGCTGGTGAGCGCATGCGCCAGCGCCTTGCCGCTGTGGCCGTGCGGATCGAGCCCCAGCCGGGCGCCGATTGCGGCCAGTTGCGCGCGCAGGCGCGGCACCCGGTCGGGCGTGGCACTGAGCGCAGCGCTCGTCCAGATCCCGGCATGGACCGACAGCGCAACCAGCTTGCCCTTCTCGACGACGGGAACAAGGAACAGGTCCAACGGTACGCGGCGATGCACGCGCGAGATGCGGTTGGCCTTGACCACCAGCGGCGCGGCGACCTCGCCCTCCGCCAGTCGCGCGTCGAACACCTCGAAGGCGCGGGCATAGCTGGCATCGGAGAGCAGCGAGCGATCCTCACGCCGGCAGATGCCCAGCGTCTCGGCATGGGCGCCGTCCCGCTGCCGGGTGACATGGCCGACTTGCGTGAGCATACCGCCTGCAAACCAGCGCAGCAGGTCCGCGCCTTCGGGATCGGCAACCGTTTCGGCATCGGCCTTCATCGCCGCGACCATCTGCGGCCAGTCGCTCACCGCCGCGCGCACATCGGCGAGCGTCTCTTCAAGCGTTTTCAAAAGGTCCTGCCGGTGACGGGCATCGACGCGATCGCACTCGATGTAGATCATCGATTCGCGCGCGCCCTGATCGGCGGCAGCGCACAGAGTTTCGAGCGCGCCCTTCTTGTCCCGCTTCACGGTGACGACCGGGTGCGCGAGGTGATCGATCACCAGCCCCGCTTCGGCCAGCGCGGCGGCGACCGAGTCGACCAGGAACGGCATATCGTCGTTGACGATGGCGAGGCGCAGGATGCGTCGCTCGTCCTCGGCACCGGCGCTGGCCAGTTCGATGGCGGGGGTCGCGGCTTTGCGCGTGGTCGCGGCGGTCAGCAGGAAGCGCGCGGCCTCGTCCGCCCAGCCGGGCGACACCGGCGCATCGCCGGGCATCAGCGAATCGCGGATCGCGGCGGCAAGCGCAGCCGTCAGCGCGGGCTCAGGCCCTTCGGCCGCCTTGGCTTTCGAGGACGTCTTGGGGGCATTTGCAGTCTTCTCGCCGGCACTCATGCTTCTCTCCGCAGCTTCGGCCGCTCCCGCAAAGGAAGCGGGCGGACACGGCAGCGCGGACCGCATGCTGGAAGCTGGCGGGTCGCAGGGCGTGTCCGGACCGCCAAGTCCTAACCCAGCGATCCGCGCTCGAAAAGCAACAAAATTACAACTGCGTGAAATGCAATCGGGAGAGGAACGAAGGCCTCAGCCCAAAGCCTCAGCCTAAAGCTTAGCCCAGCGCGCGCTCGGCAACTACCAGCGCACCGGTCGGCCCGGCATCGTTACCCAGCAGCGGCGGGACGACGAGTGCCTCCAGTGTGGCCGGGTCGCAATCGCGCAGATAGTCGCCCAGCAGCGCGGGCACGCGCGCTATCGCGGCGGGCAGCAGGTGCGGCTGGCGCTGGCTGACGCCGCCGCCCACGACGATGCGCTGCGGCGAAAGCGACATGATGAGCCCGGCGAACAGCTCGGCCAGATCCTGCGCCACCGCGTCCCAGCCGGGATGATCGACCGGTATCTCGGCAGGGTGGCAGCCAAAGCGCGCGGCGAGCGCGGGGCCGCTGACAAGGCCTTCGACGCAATCGCCATGAAAGCGGCAGGCCCCGGCGAAGGCGTCGCCCGGCGCGCGGCGCAAGCGCATGTGGCCGACTTCAGGATGCAGCATGCCGTGGATCGGCTCGCCCTCAATCAGGATGCCGCCGCCGACGCCGGTGCCGATCGTCAGGTAGACCAGCGAGCCACAGCCCTGCCCGGCGCCGATACGGTGCTCGGCCAGCGCCGCCGCGTTGACGTCGGTATCGAGCCCCACCGGCACGCCCAGCGCATCGGCGATCATCGTGACGACCGGCGCGCCCTGCCAGCCCGGCTTGGGCGTATCGAGCATCACGCCGTAATCCGCCGCCGTGGTGGCGACCCGGATCGGTCCGAACGCGCCGATACCCACGGCATCAATGGGCACACGGCTCTGCCATCCGGCGATCAGCCCGGCCGCGCGGCCCAGCGTCTCGTCAGGCGTTGTCGTCGGGAACTCCTCGCGTTCGAGGATGTGTCCGGGCCGTCCCAGGACCACGATGGTCTTGGTGCCGCCCATTTCGATACCGGCCAGTTCATGCATCACGAGCGCGCCTGTGCCAGACCCGCACGGGGTCCATCAAGCGCCAAATGCAGGAAGGGAGCAAACCCGCCGCCGAAGTGGGCGCGCCCTGCGGGTTTTTCGATGGCAGCGCTATCATCCAGTCCCCGGTAATCGACGAAGCTGGCGACCGAGAGGTCGGGCAGGACCCACCAGCTATAGGCCTGGAACGGCTCGCAGGTCGGATTGACGAAGACCAGCCCGTGACCGTTGAGCAAGGTCCACGGCCCCTCGATCCGGCTCGCTACAGCCCCATAAAGGCCGGTCGGTGCAGCAATGCCCGGCGCAAAGACGTGGCGCTGGGTCGACCAGAACAGGTAGAGCTGTCCGCCATGCGCGACGATGTGCGGACGTTCCAGTTCGTTGTTCGTCCCGCTGGCATCGACCAGCGGCGGCAGGCGGTGAAAACGGCCATCCGTGTCCCGGCGCGCCAGACCGATCACGCCGTTGAACGCGCTGTCGCTACGCGCCGAGGATGCGGTGAACAGCAGGTACTCCTCGCCCTGCGCGGTACGATGCAGGGCCGGATCGCGAAACGCCTTGATCTCGCCCGCGCGTCCGCTGGCGTGATGGCCGCTGAGATAGAACTCGTCCTGTGGCGCGACCAGTTCGCGCAGGTTCGTCCACGCCCCGAACGCCGCGCCATCGCTGGCCTCGCGCAGCATGGTTTCGGCAGCGAACAGGCGCTGGCGGAACGAGAGCCCCTGCTCCCCCTGCTGGCCCACCACCGTGAACAGCAAGGTCACGCGCCCCGCCTCGTCGCACCGGGCCGAACCGGACCATTCGCGGCTGCCCGGCGTGAAGCCGTCCGAGAAGGTCGGCCCCAGCGGCAGGAACGCCCCGTCGATGCGATGATAGTGGTGAATGCGCGCGACGCCGTGGCGCGCTTCGGGATCGTCCAGCGCAGGCGCGGTCAGCGCGAACCACAGCTCACCCCCGCGCCACGGCACCGGCCTGCCCCGAACATCGGCCAGCGGCCAGGCGTCCCACACGTCCAGCGCCGGATCGACTCGAGAAACATCCGAGGCCGCGATCACCGGCGCGCGGTCGAAACCGCCCGCCGCCAGTCCCGACAGGTCGTGCGCCGTCCACCGCAGCGGCGCCGTCACGCGCGAATACCTATAGGCCGGTCATCAATATCAAAGGGGTCATCCATACCACCAAGGGCTGCGCGCCATGACACTGGCTCGTCCATTCTTCACTCTCCCGTTTTGCGGGCACGACTAACCGATGATGCAATCGTTTTACAGACAAATCGCGCTCAAAATGGTCCGCAGAGGATGCTGGCGGGAAGCAGGAGAACCGGTGTACCATCGCCCTGCTGGACCACCGGGCGGGGGGCCTCGAAACCATGCAAGCAAAACTCACACGCCCAAAGCTGCCGCTGGCCCGGATCGTCGAGATGAACCTCGGCTTTTTCGGGCTGCAGTTCAGCTTCGGACTGCAACAGGCGAACATGGCGCCGATCTATGCCGCGCTGGGCGCGCGCGAGGCGACGATGCCGCTGCTGTGGGTCGCCGGGCCGGTAACAGGCCTGATCGTCCAGCCGCTGATCGGCGCGCTGAGCGACAGCACCCGCAGCCATTTCGGGCGGCGCGTGCCCTATTTCCTGATCGGCGCACTGCTGTGCTCGGCCGGGCTGTTCGCGATGCCGCTCTCGCCCGCGCTGTGGATCGCGGCGAGCCTGCTGTGGCTGCTGGATGCCGCCAACAACGTAACGATGGAGCCCTATCGCGCCTATGTCGCCGACCGGCTCTCGCCCGAGCAGCGCCCTGCCGGGTTCCTGACCCAGAGCGCGTTCACCGGCCTTGCCCAGACGCTCGCCTATCTCGCCCCCTCGCTGCTGACTGCGGTGATCGACCGCAACCTGCTCGATGCAAACGACATTCCGGCAGTGGTGCGGGTGGCGTTCGTGCTGGGCGCGGTGATCTCGCTGGCGACGATCGTGTGGTCGGTGCTGCGGGTGCCCGAACTGCCGCCGGACGACGCCGAGCGCGCCCGGCTCGATGCACTACCGCGCAGCATCGCGGCGCCGTTTCACGAACTGCTCGCCGCCTGCGTGCAGATGCCGCGCACTATGCGCCAGATGATGCTGCCGATGCTGTGCCAGTGGTATGCGATCTTCGCCTACTGGCAGTACATTGCCCATGCACTGGCGCGCGGTCTCTACGGGGCGGTGCCCGCGCATTCGCCCGCCTTCCGCGCCGCGACGCTGACCGCACAACAGCTGGGTGCGGCCTACAACCTCGTGGCGTTTCTGGCAGCGCTCCTGATGATCCCTCTGGTGCGCCGCCATGGCCCGCGCGCGATGCACATCGTGTGCCTGTGCGCGGGCGGCGGGGCGATGATCGCGCTGTCGCAGAGCGGCTCGCTGCCGGTGCTGGCGTTGGCCGCGCTGGGCATCGGGCTGTGCTGGGCGGGCATGATGGGCAATCCTTACGTCGTGCTGGCTGGCTGCATCCCGCCGGAGCGCAACGGCGTCTACATGGGCCTGTTCAACCTGTTCATCGTCGTGCCGATGCTGATCGAGACATTGACGCTGCCGCTGCTGTTCCACCCGGTGCTGACCGACGACCCGCGCCATGTCCTGCTGCTGGCAGGGCTGCTGATGCTGGCAGGCGCGCTGGCCACGCGCTTCGTGCAGGGCCCGCAAGGTACGGTCGGAACGCTGTGACACATCCTGTTCGACACACCCTTCCCCCCGCGCCCAAGGCAGTGCTAAGGGTCTTTGCAGGAGAGGCTGAAAACACATGATCGAAAAAGATAGCAGGGGTGCGTCCGGCGAAGATGGACAGGAAGACCCCGTACATGTGCGCACCCTGGCGGATCTCGCCAGGCTGGCGGGCGTATCGGCAGGCACCGTTTCACGGGCGCTGGCCGGCAAGGAACTCGTCAACACCGAAACCCGCGAGCGCATCCAGGCGATGGCGCGCGAACACGGCTTCCGCCCCAACCAGATGGCCAGCAAGCTGCGCACCCGCCGTACCGGGGTGATCGGCGTGGTCATCCCGCTCGGCCACGAGAAGCGCCAGCAGATTTCCGACCCGTTCTTCCTCACCCTGCTGGGCCATCTGGCCGACGCGATGACCGAGAGCGGCTATGACCTCATGCTCAGCCGCACGATCCCCGACGGCACATCGGACTGGCTGGAGCGGATCACCGGTTCGGGCATGGTCGACGGCGTGCTGGTGATCGGCCAGTCGGACCAGTGGGAGGTGATCGAGCAGGTTTCGCGCAGCTATCGCCCGATGGTGGTCTGGGGCCATCACCGCGCGGGGCAGCACCACGTTACCGTCGGCACCGACAACGAGCTGGGCGGGCGCCTCGCCGCCGAACGCCTGATCGCCTCGGGCGCGAAGAAGCTGGCGTTCATGGGCGTGACGCAAGGCATCGAGATCGAGATGCGCCATCGCGGCGCCCGGGCGGCGGCAGAGGCGGCAGGCGTGCCGCTGGTCCATATCCCCGCGCGCCTTGCCGGTGAGGAAATGGACCCGCTGATCCAGGCCGCGCTGTCCGAACCGCTCTACGAGATCGACGGCATCGTCGCCGCGTCCGACCTCATCGCGATGTCAGCGCTGCGCTGCCTGCACGGGCTCAACCGCGCAGTCCCGCGCGAGATCCAGATCGTCGGCTTCGACGACCTGCCGCTCGCCGCGCATACCTCGCCCCCGCTCTCCACGATCCGGCAGGAAATCGCGCTGGGCGCAAAGCTGATGGTCGACAAGCTGACGGCGCTGATCGGCGGCGGCAGTGCGCAAAGCGAGATCACCACGCCCGTGCTGATTGAACGCGCGACCACGCGGGCAAGATGAAAGGCGCGCGGGCCTTGTCGAACGGCCCCGCGCTTCCGACATGACAGGTTCCGGGGGCTGACCGGAGTACCCTCCATGCCTGCCAAGACTGCGATTGCCGCCGTTACCCTGACCATCGGCACCGCCCTGGGCACTGTCGCCAGCGCTGCGACGCCCGGCGGCAATTTCCCCGCCCCGCCGCCCGAACCCGCTGCCTCGGGCAAGCAGGTCGCGGTGTTCGCAGGCGGCTGCTTCTGGGGTGTCGAAGGCGTGTTCCAGCACGTTCGCGGCGTGCGCGACGTGACTGCGGGCTATGCAGGCGGTACACGCCAGTCCGCGAACTACGGCGCCGTCTCCACCGAACGCACCGGCCATGCAGAGGCGGTGCGCGTGGTCTACGATCCCGCCAAAGTCAGCTACGGCACCTTGCTGCGCGTGTTCTTCCAGGTCGCACACGATCCGACGGAGCGCGGCGGCCAGTTCCCCGACCGGGGGCCATCCTACCGCTCCGCCGTGTTCCCGCAGAGCCCACAGCAGGCCGCGCTGGCCAAGGCCTATATCGCCCGGATCGACGCCGCCCACGTCTTCCCGCAGCCGCTGGCCACGACGATCGAAACCGCCGCGTTCTATCCGGCGGAAACATGGCATCAGGACTATCTCCAGCGCCACCCGACCGACAGCTACATCCGCCGCTACGACCTGCCCAAGATCGCCCGCCTGCGCCAGACGCTCCCGCAGCTCTATCGCTGATCTAGCGTCTATCTAACGCTGCTTGAGCCTGCCTGCGAACAGGCGTGCGCTGCCCATCGCCATGCGCGCATGGCGGCGCATCACCGCCTCGGCACCCTCGGCATCGCCCGCAAGGATCGCTGCGATCGCCTCGCGGTGGCCCCGGTGCGCGGCAAGCAGGTGCACGTATTCGGCCTCGCGATCCGCCCAGTCGAGCGCCAGCGCGGCGGCGGAGGCGAACGGCAGATGATCGTTGCGAGCGAGCGCCACTTCGATGGCGCGATTGCCCGAAGCGCCGATCAGCAGTTCGTGAAACGCCAGATTGTAGCCGTGGAAGGCGTCGAGATCGGCATCGTCCAGCCACCCCTTGGCAAAGATCGCCTCCCCCCGGGACAGGCAGGCAGCGAAGGCCTCGGCCTCGGTCTCGGACAGCCCCCGGTCCGCCAGACGCCGCGCGGCAAGGCCTTCCAGCACGCCGCGCACTTCGACGCCGCCCTCGATCTCGTCCTCCGAAGGCTGGCGCGCCGCATAACCGCGCGCGCCCAGCGGCACCACCAGCCCTTCCTGCGCCAGCGCCCGCAGCGCCGTGCGCACCGGCATGCGCGAGACGCCCAGCGCCTCGGCGGTCGGGATCTCGGCAATCCGCTCGCCATCGGGCAGTTCGCCGGACAGGATCATCCGGCGCAGCGAGACGAGGACATGCTGGCCGGGTTTCATGCGCGAAGTCATGACGCGGTCATAGGCGAGCGCCAACCCGGCGCAAGTGTCAGGGCAAGTCTCAGGCGGCGCTGGCTTCGGTCGGCGCCTCTTGTCCACCCGTCTCCGCCGCGATCGCCCGGTCGATCATCATCCGCGATCGCACGCCACCCGCATCGATATTCAGCTTGAGCAGGCGGCGTTCCGGATAGCGCAACAGGTTCGCCTGCTGACGCTCGAGCATCTCCAGATCCTCGCCAAAGATCTTCGCCTGCCCGGCGCGAATGGCATCGGTCATGCCTTCGTCGGCCACGGCGAAACGCCGCGCCATGCCCCAGAAATAGTGGTGCGAGGTTTCGGTTTCGGGCGTGATGAAGTCCACCACCACGCTCGAGGCCTTGTGTTCGTTGGGCGCGTCATAGCCCCCATGGCCCGGCAGCGCGACGCCCACCTCGATCATAACGTGGCTGGGCAGCGAGAAGCGGCAGACCTGCCAGCGGTCGACCGGGCCATCGTCGGGCAGGCCCGCCCCGCGCAGCGCCATCGCCCAGAACGGTGGCGCGATGATCCCTTCCATGTAACGTTCGGTGATGACCTCATCCTCGCCGGTGCGGGTCTTCACCGGGGCCTCGTCGATCTCCTTCTGGCCGATGCTGGAGGCATGCACATAGGTCTCGTGCGTCAGATCCATCAGGTTGTCGACCATCAGGCGATAGTCGCAGGCGATGTGATAGTACCCCCCGCCATAGGCCCATTCCGCGCTTTCGGCCCATTCCAGATGGTGCAGCTTGGCCGGGTCCGCCTGCGCCGGATCGCCGGGCCAGACCCACACGAAACCATAGCGCTCGATGACCGGGAACTTGCGGATCGGCGGGAAGCCCTTCACCCGCTGGCCCGGCATCGCCTCGGCATGACCGGAACAGCCCATCGCCAACCCGTGATAGCCGCAGACCAGTTGCCCTTCGCGCACGAAGCCGAGCGACAGCGGCGCACCACGATGCGGGCAGAAGTCCTCCAGCGCCGCGACCTCGCCCGCGCCATTGCGGAAGATCACCATCTGCTCGCTGCAGATCGTGCGGCCCAGCGGCTTGCCGCCGATCTCGTCCGGCGTGCAGGCAACGTACCAGGCATCGCGCGGCCACGGCGCAGGGGCGAGCGCTTCGGCTCTGGCAGCAGCAGCGGTATCGGCCGGGACGGTTTGCGGGCGGATCAGGGTGTCATGGGTCATTATCGCTCTCCCACTCGCGGACTCGTATCGGCCTCGCGAGAATTGGATCCAATAGATCTCATTGGATCCAATTGGTCAAGCGATGATGCAGGACAGTGCGATGCTCCGCTCTGCACATCAGCGGTAAATCAGAGCTGATCGTCTCGCCCGCAGCTCGGGCGCGCCTTAGATTGCCTCGCCTGCGGCTCGCGCACTGGCCCAGGCCCACTGGAAGTTGTAGCCGCCCAGCCAGCCGGTGACGTCCACCGCCTCGCCAATGGCATAGAGCCCCTGTACCTTGCGCGCCTCCATCGTCTTGGAGGACAGGCCGGCGGTGTCGATCCCGCCTGCGGTGACTTCGGCCTTGGCATAGCCTTCCGAGCCATCGGGCACGAAAGGCCAGCGCGCGAGCTTCTCCTCGGCGGCGCGCAGGGCCTTGTCGGTCAGGCCCGCCATCTCGCCCTCGATGCCCAGACGCCCGCACAGCGCTTCGGCCAGACGGTCGGGCAGCCCCTCGCCCAGCACCTTGCGAAAACCTGTGCGCGGGCGTTCGCGCTTGGCCTCGATCAGCCAGCCGGGCGCCCGATCGGGCAGGAAACGTGTATGCAGCGTGTCGCCGCGCTGCCAGTAGCTGGAGATCTGGAGGATCGCCGGGCCGGACAGGCCGCGATGCGTGAACAGCGCCGCCTCGCGGAATTTCGCCTTGTTGCAGACGATCTCGACCTCGGTGGCGACACCCGAAAGGTCGCGGAACAGCGCCTCGTCGCCGGGCAGCGTCAGCGGCACCAGCGCCGGGCGCGGCTGCACTACCTTCAGGCCGAACTGGCGGGCGAGGTCATAGGCCACGCCGCTCGCGCCCATCTTCGGGATGGAAGGCCCGCCCGTGGCGATCACCAGTGCGGGGGCCTCGAACACGTCAGCGCCAAAGGTCACGCGATAAAGGCCGTCCCCGTGCTCGACACCGCCCAGCGCCTCGCCGCAGCGCACGTCGACGTGGCCTTTCGCGCATTCTTCCAGCAGCATGTCGACGATCTGGCGGGCCGAGCCGTCGCAGAACAGCTGGCCCAGCGTCTTTTCATGCCAGGCGATGCCGTAAGCCTCCACCAGCGCCAGGAAATCGCGCGGAGAAAAGCGCCCCAGCGCCGACTTGGCGAAGTGCGGATTGGCAGAAAGATAGCGATCGGGCGCGGTGTGGATATTGGTGAAGTTGCAGCGCCCGCCGCCCGAGATCAGGATCTTCTTGCCCACCCGCTCGGCATGGTCGAGCAGCAGCACGCGCTTGCCGCGCTGCCCGGCGGTGGCCGCGCAGAACAGCCCGGCTGCGCCTGCCCCCAGCACTATCGCATCGTAGGACCGGCTCATGCCTCTATGTCCGCCGTCTCGCCCAACAGATCGAGCGCCAGCGCTTCGGCGACGCGGATGCCGTCCACGGCGGCGGAGAGAATGCCGCCCGCATAGCCCGCGCCCTCGCCCGCAGGATAGAGCCCGCGCGTGTTGAGGCTCTGCAGATCCTTGCCGCGCGTGAAGCGCACCGGCGAGGAGGTACGCGTCTCGACGCCGGTCATCACCACGTCGGGGTGGTCGTAGCCGGGCACCTTGCGGCCGAACACCGGGATCGCCTCGCGCAGCGCCTCGATCACGAAGGGTGGCAGCACCTGCCTCAGATCGGTGGGCTTCACGCCGGGCTTGTAGCTGGGCTCGACCACGCCGAACGCGGTCGAGGGCTGGTCCTTGAGGAAATCGCCCAGCGTCTGCCCCGGCGCATCGTAGTTCGATCCGCCCGCCACATAGGCCAGCTCTTCCAGCCGGCGTTGCAGCTTGAGCCCTTCGAGCGGGCCGCCCGGAAAATCGCGCTCGGGCGTGACGTCGACGACGAGGCCGGAGTTGGCGTTAAATTCGGCGCGCGAATACTGGCTCATGCCGTTGGTGACGACGCGGCCCTCCTCGCTGGTTGCGGCAACCACGCGCCCGCCGGGACACATGCAGAACGAATAGACGGTGCGACCGTTCTTCGCCTGATGCGAAATCGCATAGGCCGCCGCGCCGAGGATCGGGTTGCCCGCGCACTCGCCGTAACGCGCCTTGTCGATCCAGCTTTGCGGATGCTCGATCCGCACGCCGATGGCGAACGGCTTGGCCTCGGCATAGACGCCGCGTTCGTGGAGAATTTCAAAGGTATCGCGCGCCGAATGGCCGATCGCCATGATGACGTGGCGCGCTTCCAGCCGCTCTCCGTTCGAGAGGTCCAGCGCGGCCAGACGGCGCTCGCCCGTCTCGTCCGTCTCGATCTCGAAATCCTCAACGCGGGTGCTGAAACGATATTCGCCGCCCAGCTGCTCGATCGTCTCACGCATCGACATTACCATGGTGACGAGACGGAACGTGCCGATATGCGGGTGCGCTTCGTAGAGGATATCGTCCGGCGCGCCCGCCTTGACGAACTCGGTCAGCACCTTGCGGCCGAGATGGCGCGAATCCTTGATGCGCGAATAGAGCTTGCCGTCCGAGAACGTGCCCGCGCCGCCCTCGCCGTACTGCACGTTGCTTTCGGGATCGAGCACCGAGCGGCGCCACAGCCCCCAGGTATCCTTCGTCCGTTCGCGCACCGCCTTGCCACGCTCGACGATGATCGGCCTCAGCCCCATCTGCGCCAGGATCAGCGCCGCGAGCAGCCCGCACGGCCCCGCGCCGATCACCACCGGACGCGGGCCGTCCCAGCCCTCGGGCGCGCGGACGGGGAACCTGTAGGAGGTATCCGGCGTCGGACGCACATGTTGGTCGCCCTCGTGACGCGCGAGCACCGCGGCTTCGTCCGCCAGATGCAGATCGAGCGTATAAACCAGCTTGATCGCGCTCTTGCGCCGCGCATCGTTGCCGCGCCGGGCGACGATCACGCGCAGCAGTTCCTCGGGCGCGATGCCGAGGCGCTCGCAGATGGCGCGGTCGAGGTCTTCGCCCGAATGATCGAGCGGCAGCATGAGGTCGGAAAGTCGCAGCATGGCCGCGCCCTTATACAGGATTGCGCGCTTATGCCATCCATCGCCCCGCGATAGGCCTGATTGCCGAAAATAAGGTTCGACTTCGCAATTGTTGCCGCAATGTTTCCCGGTCATGCCGTGTTCAGGTTGGTTTCCGTCGCGATAACCGTACCAGATAGTACGACTCGACACTCTGACACATTTTTTCCTTGGCGAAGGCCGGTATTTCGTTGCAGAAGGAACCATCTTAGGGCTTTGGCGCTTGGTTCGGTGGGGGCACTGGAGCCAAGGCCAACAGGAGGGAAACACTTGGATAATCGAGTACTGGGGGATCCGGTCACACCGGAGTTCGAGCTTGCGAATTACCCGTTCTATCGCCTCATCAGGTTGGCCAGCCGGTACAACAGCCTGATCGAGCAACGACTTCGCACGATCGACCTCGACATCCCAAGCTGGCGCGTGCTGATGATCCTGGGCGAAAAATCGCCTCGGGGCGTGCGTGAGATCGCGCAGAAGGCCGTCATTCCGCTCTCGACGATGACGCGAATCGTCCAGCGCATGGAAATGGCGGGGCTCGTCTCGCTGGCCGCCGCCAGTTATGACGCACGCGTCACCGAAGTGACCATCACCGAAGACGGCGCTGCCCGTCTGGTCAAGGCGCGCGAACTGTCCTCGCCGGTCTACAACCAGGCGATCCGCGGCTTCACCAAGACCGACTTCGACCGTTTCCTGTCGCTGATCGGGCGCATGCACGGCAATCTCGGCGAGTAATCGCCGATCTCCAAAGGCCGACGCCGCGCACGTCGCACGTCGGCCTTTACCGGCCTTCCGTCGAAATAGGCTCGCCGTTCCTTCCTGTTTTGCTTGTGCAGCCGCCGGGGCGATCCTAGATTCGCTCTCGCAATTGCACATGCCGCTCGGGGTATGGGCTCTGGGACTTGGGACGACACGATATGGCCGACACTTCCGCTACGCAGGCACCGGAAGCCGAACTGACGCTGACCCCGCCCGATCCGGTGCCGGTGATCCGCGCCGAAAAGGCCGCAGGCCTCGTCCCCGTCTCCGACGATCAGAAGTCCAAGCTGCAGACCCGCGTCGACGATTTCGTCGATGACCTGATCGCGCAGGACGCCACCTCGCCCGAATTCGGCCGCCGGGTGGACCAGATCACCAACATGGGCCGCAAGGAAATCGCCGAGGCGGCGGGTCAGTCGAACCGCTTCCTCGACCGTCCGGTGCGCGCGATGGACAAGGACAACGGCGTGGGTGCCGACCTTGCCGAACTGCGCCGCACGGTGGAGGATCTCGATCCCTCGACCAAGGGCAACCTGACCGCGCCGCGCAAGCTCTTCGGGGTGATCCCGATGGGCAACAAGTTGCGCAACTACTTCGACAGCTACAAAAGCTCGCAAAGCCACATCAGCGCCATCCTCGCCCGTCTTCAGGGCGGCAAGGACGAGCTGCTGATGGACAATGCCGCCATCGACGTCGAGCGGCAGAACCTGTGGGCCGCCATGGGCAAGCTCGAACAGATGATCTACATGTCCAAGACGCTGGACGAGACGCTGGAGAGCAAGGCCAACGACCTCGATCACACCGATCCGGCCAAGGCCAAGGCGGTGCGCGAGAGCGCGCTGTTCTACGTGCGCCAGCGCACGCAGGACTTGCTCACCCAGATGGCGGTGACGGTGCAGGGCTACCTCGCGCTCGATCTGGTAAAAAAGAACAACGTCGAGCTGATCAAGGGTGTCGACCGCGCCTCCACCACCACGGTCGGCGCGCTGCGCACTGCCGTTACCGTGGCGCAGGCGCTGACCAACCAGCGGCTCGTGCTCGACCAGATTACCGCGCTCAACACCACCACCGCCAAGATCATCGATTCGACCGGCCAGATGCTCAAGGACAACACCGCGCGCATTCACGAGCAGGCCGCCGCCGCGACCATCCCGCTCGAAACGCTGAGCCGTGCGTTCCAGAACATCTACGACACGATGGATTCGATCGACACCTTCAAGCTGCAGGCGCTCGATTCGATGAAGCAGACGGTGACGGCGCTGGAAGGCGAAGTCGGCAAGTCGCGCGCCTATATCGCCCGCGCGCAGGGCGCTTCGGACGCTGCTGCCAGCGGTGACAGCAAGGCCGCGCGCGCCATGCTGGAGGCGCTGGACTGAGCGCGATGGCATCGGGACGCGATATCAGCGTGAAGAAGGAGATCGTGCGCGCCGCCCGTCGCCAGCGGGCGATGCGGCTGGAGCAGGCCCGCCGCGCGCGCTGGGCGCACCGCATGCGGCGGCTGCGCCGCGCATTCCTCGCCGCCGCCGCCATCGTGCTGGCAACGTTCGTGGCCGCGCTGGTGATGGGCGGGCTGCCGTTCACCACCACGCTGCTGGCGATCCTGCTGGCGATGGTCGCCTTCGCCGTGCTCGCCTTCTATCCGCCCAGCCCGCGCCCGCGTGCCGACCAGCTGGGCTCTGCCGAACTCGCCGAACTCGCCGCCAGCACCGAGCTGTGGCTGGAGAGCCGTCGCCGTGCCCTGCCCGCGCCTGCGCTCGACGCGGTGGACATGATCGGTGTGCGGCTGGAGCAGCTTCAACCGCAGTTGCAGACGCTCGATGCCAACGGCCCCGCTGCGCGCGAGGTACGCAAGCTGCTGTCCGAGCATCTGCCCGCGCTGGTCGACAGCTATACCCGCATTCCCGCCTCACTGCGCGGCAAGGCGCACGCGGGCAGCACCCCCGATGCGCAGCTGGTCGAGGGCCTTGGCACCATCGCCGACGAGATCGAGGCGATGAGCCTGGACCTCTCGCAGGGCGATCTCGACGCGCTGGCCACGCGCGGGCGGTTCCTGGAGACGAAGTATGTCGAAGCGCGGCTTACCGCCCCGACTTCGACACCGGCCGCGATACCCGGCCCGACGCCGGGTGCCTCCGATGCTTGAGCTGCTCGGGCTCACCCAGAGCCTGCCCTTCACCGCCGCGATCGGGCTGATGCTGATGCTGGCGCTGTTGCAGGTCGCCGGTGCGGCGGACCTTCTGGGGAGCCATATCGATGCCCAGATCGGGGGCCAGCTCGACGCGCATGCCGGGAGCGATCACGCCATGCCTGTGGACGCCGGACTGCTCTCGCTGATCGGGCTGGGCCGCGTGCCGTTCCTCGTCTGGCTGATGCTGCTGCTCACGCTGTTCGGACTGATCGGCCTTGGCGCGCAGGGGCTGCTGCTCTCGCTGACCGGCCAGCCGTTGACCGCGTGGATCGTCGGCCCGCTGACCGGGATCGCCGCGCTTCCCGCCACCGGCCTTGTCTCGCGCCCGCTCGCGCACCTGTTGCCGAGCGACGAGACCAGCGCGATCCATGTCGGCAGCCTTGTGGGGCGCGAGGGCGAGATCGTCGTCGGCACCGCCAGCCCCGGCAACCCGGCGCGCGCCCGCGTGATCGACACATATGGGCAGGCGCACCATGTCATGCTGGAGCCCGACAGCGCCGACCAGCGCTTCGTCACCGGCGAGAAAGTCCTGCTGGTTCGCCGCGAGGGCGAACTGTTCAAGGCCATCGCCCGCGGCGACCACTATCTGCCGCGGCTGGACGGGTAAAAGCGGGTCAACCCACCGGGCGGCCGATTTCGTAGAACGGGCGGATCTCGATCACGCTGGGCACCGGCATCGGGTTGGGGCAGCGCTTCACCCACGCCGTCGCCTCGTCGAGATCGGCGACGTTCCAGATCCAGAAGCCAGCGACGAGTTCCTCTGCGGGCGTGAACGGCCCGTCGATCACCTCGCGCGCCTCACCATCGAAGGCGACGCGGCGGCCATAGGAACTGGCGCGCAGACCGCGCGCCATCACCAGAACGCCCGCCTTCTCCAGCTCGTCGTTGAACGCGCCCATCGCCGCCATCATCGCGGGATCGAGCGGCGGGTCGCCCTCGCTGAATTCGGTGGCCTTGACCACGACCATGACCTGCATCGCGCGTTCTCCCTCTTCTGTCTTCGCATCCACTCTATCACATGCAATCGACTCGCAGATATCCGGTTTCGCTGGGAAGGTGCTTTCGATTCGTCTATGAACAGTGGCAGACAAGATGAAGTCGAGAGCGGGGCATCGTGCCGACCGCCGCGTCTTGATCAGGAGTAACCCGACGATGTGCGCATGTCGCTGAAAAGCACGCGGCGCTGAACGTCACACTTGTGCTGGATTTCCCGAAAGATCTTCTTCTGACGGTTTTTTAATTCCGGCACATCTTCACGCCACCCGCATTTGCGGCCATCATCGCCGCGACGGCTTTCGCCTGTCGTCGTGATGGGATGCGCTGGCCTGCGGTCGATCCCCACCATCATCGCGACGCGAAACCTGTCGCCCCCGCTTAGCCGTGCGCCCCTTCACCGGGCCTTGCACGGCTGAGCCGGGATGACCTTTCGTGCGGGGCACCCTGCCCCGCCGGCGTCCCTTGAAGGAGATTGATCCATGAACGCTCTTGTCGGTCCGGCGATCGTCGCCGGCATCGCCCTTGTCCTGTTCCTGGGCATCGCCCTGCTGGTCGCCCGGCTCTATCGCCGTGCCAGCAAGGAGATCGCCTTCGTGCGCACGGGCGTGGGCGGCGAGAAGGTGGTGATGAACGGCGGCGCGCTGGTGCTGCCGGTGTTCCACGAGACGATGCCGGTGAACATGAACACCGTGCGTCTGGCCGTGGAGCGCAAGAACGGCGATGCGCTGATCACGCTCGACCGCCTGCGCATCGACGTGAAGGCCGAGTTCTACGTGCGCGTCCGCCCCGATGCGGGTGCCATTGCCATGGCGGCGCAGACGCTCGGCCAGCGCACCATGCATCCGGAAGCGCTCAAGGAACTGGTCGAGGGCAAGTTCGTCGACGCGCTGCGCTCGGTAGCGGCGGGGATGACGATGAACCAGCTGCACGAACAGCGCGCGGATTTCGTGCAGAAAGTGCAGCAGGTGTCGTCCTCGGATCTGGCCATGAACGGTCTTGAGCTGGAATCGGTGTCGCTAACCGGCCTCGACCAGACCTCGATCGAGCACTTCAACGCCAACAACGCCTTCGATGCCGAGGGTCTGACCAAGCTGACCGAGCAGATCGAGCTGCGCCGCAAGGCCCGCAACGACATCGAGCAGGAAACGCGCGTCCAGATCGAGACCAAGAACCTCGAAGCCCAGCGACAGACGCTCCAGATCGAGCGCGACAACCAGTTCGCCAAGCTGGAGCAGGAGCGCGAGGTGGAGATGCGCCGGGCCGAGCAGGCCTCGGAAGTGGCGCGCGAGCAGGCCTTGCGCAGCCGCGAGGCGGAAGAGGCGCGGATCATGGCCAAGCAGATCGTCGATGCCAAGCAGATCGAGGCCGACCGCGCCGTGCAGGAAGCCCGCATCGCGCAGGCGCAGGCGATCGAGCTGGCCCGGCAGGAACAGCAGATCGCGGTGCAGAACAAGAGCCGCGAGGAAAGCCAGGCCAAGGCCCAGGCCGACGAGGCCCGCGCCAAGGCGGTCGCCGCCGAGGAACAGGTCTCGACCAGCCGCGAAACCGAAGTGGCAGAGCGCGCCAAGCGCATCGAGCTGATCGAGGCCGCCAAGGAGGCCGAGCGCCAGGCCATCGCGGTGACGGTGCAGGCCGAGGCGGAGAAGACCGCCGCCGCCAACCGCGCCGAAGCTGCGCGTCTGGAAGCGAACGGTGAGGCCGAGGCCGAAAAGCTGCGCGCCGAAGCCGCCGCGATCCGCTTCGAGGTGGAAGCCGCAGGCCAGCGGGCGATCAACGAGGCGGCGAACCTGCTCTCGTCCGATCAGGTCTCTTTGCAGATGAAGATGGCACTGCTGAAAGTCCTGCCCGAGATCGTGCGCGAATCGGTCCGTCCGATGGAAGCGATCGATTCGATCAAGATCGTGCAGGTCGATGGCCTCAAGACCGGCGGGGCGGCCTCGGGCGTGGTCGCGAACGATATCGGCGGCGGCGCAGGCAATCTGGCGGGCAACGCGGTGAACGCCGCGCTCGCCTATCGCGCGCAGGCCCCGCTGATCGACGGGCTGATGAAGGAGCTGGGGCTGGACGGCTCCTCGCTCGACGCGCTCGCCAAGGGTGCGGTTTCGGCAGCGGAAACTTCGCCTATGCCGCTAGCCGGCGCAGCGGAATAGCACACCACACCCAAACCCGCCCGACCGCGCGCCCTGCGAGCGCGGTCGGGCCTTTCATAATCAACACACACAACGCAGTGCGACGGATCGTTCAGGGAGCCGAAAGCCGTCCGGGCGCAAGCGCGCGCCGTCCGCCTTACAGGCATCGTGCAAGGGGCGGTTGGAAAGCAGCCTTTCGTGACTCAGCCTCCTGCCCCCTTCCCTGTATTGCCCCTGCCTCCTGCCTTGACAGCGGCTCTCGCCTCTGACCATGCGCCCACCATGACACCGGCCGATCGCGATCTGTCTTCGCGTCTCGTCGTGAAAGGTTCACGCGCATGACCTCCCCCGTCTTCTTCGACAGCACCGGACGACGCCGCAAGGTGGTCGGCTTCGTTGTCGGCCTGCTGCTGATCGTCGCGCTGGGCTGGTCGGTGATCTTCGCCAGTACCATCGTGCAGGTGCCCGACGCCTCCGCCCTCAAGATCGGCGGCGAGCGCCAGCAGCCGCTGCCGTTCCGCACCCGCATCGCCCGTCTGCGGCACCACCTGCTACCGGGCGGTCACAACGGCATCAAGGGCCAGCCGCTCTCGATCGCCTATTACGTGCCGTGGGACGAGGACAGCGCCAGTTCGCTGAAGGCGCATTACGATTCCCTCGACTGGATCGTCGCCGCCGACGCGCTGATCGATGCGAAGACCGGTCGCCTGACGGTCCAGCCCGATGCCCATCTGGCCGCGATCATGCGCTCTCGCCTGCACCGCCCGCAGCTGCACATGATGGTCCAGAACTTCGACGGCAAGGCCTGGGCCGGGGCGCCGATGGTCCGCCTGCTGAACAATACCAAGGCCAGCGACGCGCTGATCGCCGATCTGGTTTCCGCCGGTCAGAAGAACAACTGGCAGGGCGTGACGCTCGATATCGAAAACCTGCCCGACAATGCCCTGCCGCGCTATGCCGCTTTCCTGGCAAAGGCGCATGCGAAGCTGCAGGCGGCGAACCTCGGCCTCTCGGTCACGGTGCCTGCCGATGCGCCCGTCTGGTATCTGAAACAGCTGGGCAAGTCGGTCGATCACGTCATGCTGATGGACTATGACCAGCACTGGCAGGGCGGCACCCCCGGCCCGATCGCCGCACAGGACTGGTTCGAGGAGAACCTCGAAACCGCGCGCGGCGTGATCCCGGCGAACAAGCTGGTCGTCGCGCTCGGCTCCTATGGCTATGACTGGCACGACGGCACCGCCGATGCGCTGGCGATCGAAGATGCCTGGCTCGCCGCGCACGACAGCGGCGCCACCCCGCAGTTCGATCCGGCCAGCGGCAACAGCGGCTTTTCCTACGAGGATTCCGGCCACAAGCACACGATCTGGATGCTCGATGCTGCGGCGACGTGGAACCAGATGCAGGTGCTGGGCGATGTCGGCGGCATCGCGCTGTGGCGTCTGGGCAGCGAAGATCCGGGCTACTGGCAATCGCTGAATGCCTTGCGCCACAATTCCCGCCCCGACCTGTCGACCATCGCGCCCTCGCGCGGTGCCGATGTCGAAGGCAGTGGCGAAGTGCTTCGCATCGGCGCCAGCCCCACCGGCGGTCAGCGCACGATGACTTTCTCACCGGACGGCACAGTCACCGGCGAGAGCTATCAGGTGCTGCCAACGCCTTACGTGGTGAACCGGACCGGCGGCGCCGATCCCAAGGTGCTGGCGCTGACCTTCGACGATGGCCCGGACCCGGACTGGACGCCGAAGATCCTCTCGATCCTGGAGGCCAAGCACGTCCCCGGCACGTTCTTCGTGATCGGCGAGAACGCGCTGGAACACCCCGGCCTGCTCCAGCGCGAGAATGCCGACGGCTTCGAGATCGGCAACCACAGCTACACCCACCCGAACATGGCCGAGGAATCGAACCTTGGCACTAAGCTGGAGCTGAACACCACCCAGCGCCTGATCGAGGCCTATACCGGCCGCTCGACCCGCCTGTTCCGCGCGCCCTATTTCGGAGACGCCGAACCGACCACCGCAGACGAACTGGAACCGGCGGCGCTGGCGCAGACGCTGGGCTACACCATCGTCGGCCTGCACGTCGATCCGGACGACTGGAAGCGCCCCGGCGTCGAGCACATCATCAACGAGGTGATGGCGCAGGTGAAGAACGTCACGCCGGACCGCAGCGAGAACGTGATCCTGCTGCACGATGGCGGCGGCGACCGGTCGCAGACGATCATCGCCCTGCCGATCATCATCGACCGCCTGAAGGCCGAGGGCTATCGCTTCGTCACAGTCTCGCAGCTAGCAGGCGTATCGCGCGATGCGGTGATGCCGCCGGTGACGGGCGCCGACCTTGCCGCCGTGCGCGCCGACGTCGGCTTCTTCGCGGCGCTGGCGGGTATCTTCTATATCCTCAAGTGGATGTTCTTCTTTGCCATTTCGCTGGGCATCGCGCGCGCGGTGTTCCTGACCGCGCTGGCGCTGATCGACCGCCGCTCGAAGGATCGCGCACCCGAACTGCCCGCCGATCCCGACGCACGCCCGCTCGTCTCGGTGATCATCCCGGCCTATAACGAGGCGAAGGTAATCGTCCCCTCCATCGCCCGCGTCCTCGCCAGCGACTATGCGCGGATCGAGCTGATCGTCGCCGACGACGGATCGAAGGATGCCACCAGCGAACTGGTCGTCCGCCACTATGGCGACGATCCGCGCGTGCGGCTGATGACGCTGGAGAACGGCGGCAAGGCCAGCGCGCTCAACCGCGCGCTCAAGGCCGCTTCGGGCGAGATCGTCGTCGCGCTCGATGCCGACACGCAGTTCCTTCCCGAGACCATCGGGCGTCTGGTGCGCTGGTTCGTCAACCCGCGCATCGGCGCGGTGGCGGGCAATGCGCGCGTGGGCAACCGCATCAACCTGATCACCCGCTGGCAGGCGATCGAATACGTCACCGCGCAGAACGTCGAGCGTCGCGCGCTCGATGCGCTGGGGGCGATCACCGTGGTTCCGGGCGCCGTCGGCGCCTGGCGGCGCAGCGCGCTGGATGCCGTGGGCGGCTATCCCGAGGACACGCTGGCCGAGGATCAGGACCTGACCATCGCCATCCAGCGCGAAGGCTGGCGCGTCGCCTACGACGTGGAGGCCATCGCGCTGACCGAGGCGCCGGAAAGCTTCACTGCGCTGTCCAAGCAGCGCTATCGCTGGTCGTTCGGCACGCTGCAGTGCCTGTGGAAGCACCGCGCGGTGCTGCGCAAGGGTGAGCCGCGCGGCCTTGCCTGGTTCGGCATGCCGCAGGCCTGGGTGTTCCAGATCCTGTTCGCCGCGATCTCTCCGGTGATCGACCTTGCGCTGCTGATCTCGATCGTCGGCACCATCGTGCGCGTTCAGCAGCACGGCTGGGCGCAGACCCAGACCGACGTGCTGCGCATGGGCGTCTACTGGGTGGTATTCGTCGCGGTGGACCTGATCGCGGGCTGGATCGCCTATCGCATGGAGCCGCAGCGCCAGCGCTTCCCCGGCCTGATGCTGATCGCCCAGCGCTTCGCCTATCGCCAGCTGATGTATTCGGTGGTGATCCGCTCGATCAGCGCGGCCCTTCGCGGGCGCGTAGTGGGCTGGGGCAAGCTGGAGCGCACCGGCTCGGTCAAGGTCGCCGACGCGCCGAAGTAAGGGCAGTCGCTCTAACTTTTTGGTTTATCGCATTTTCCGAGCCATCAGGCGATTCCACCTGATTGGAAAATGCTCTACCTCGCACAAAAAAGGGGCGCCGGTCGGAACCGGCGCCCCCTTTTTCTTGACGCATGCCCGCGAGGGTTATTTGGCCCGCAGTGCGGCAGGCCACGCAGCCCCGCGCTTGCTCATGAGCACGCCGCAGTCGTGGATGCGCTCCACCACGCGGTCGAGATCGAGGCCACCGCGCTGGTACTGCTCGACCTTCGGGCGCAGCGCCTTCTCGATCTCGTCCGCCTTCTCGACCGAGCAGTATCCGCCCGCATAGGAGGGCAGACGTGCGGCGACGAAGATGCCGTTGTCCTTCACCACCATGTCATAGTGCGCGATCAGCCAGCTGACGCCCATGTCGCGGGTTGCCGGATCGGAGATCAGGCCCGCCAGCATCGTCAGCTTGTCCGCACCGCGCAGGCGATCGTCGGAGCCGAACTTGTCCAGCACCCATTGGCCGATGTCCGCCTTGCCGCTCGCGCCCACTGAACGCAGCGCAGCCCTGCGCACCAGCGAATCCTCGCTCGCCACGCCCTTTTCGTAGAGCGCCTGCGCCGCCTGCGCACCGCCATCGGCCACGTAAGCTCCAAAGCCCGCACCGTAGAGCGACTGGTCGAGCGCCGAGGCATCGCCGCCAAGGTATGCACCCGCGGCCTTCACCAGCGCTGCCTGCACCGGCTTGTCTTCGGCCTCGCCCGCCAGCAAACCGATCAGGTTCGTGCGCAGCTTCTGGCGATCCGGGGCGTCCGAGGCATAGGCCCCGGCTTTCGGATCGAAGCCCAGCGCCTTCAGCCGGGGCGCATAAGTCGTATCGAGCAGCGCGCGATAGGCCGGAAGATCGGCCTCCGCGATCAGCCCGCGGGCTTGCAGCCCGGAAAGCCGCTCGCCGCCATCGACCGCCGCGCCCGAATAGGAGTTGGCCGCCATGGCCTTCATCGCCGAGACCAGCAGCGACGGGCTGACTTCGCCCGCCTGATAGCTGGCCCACAGGCTGTCGGTCAGCGCCAGTGCTTCACCCGGCACCAGCGCGGGCGCGGTGGCGATCAGCTTTGCCCATTCGGCATCGGGCATCGAGAAGCGGTAATAGCCGGTGCCGCCCGCATTGGGCATGATCGCCCCGCTGCCCTTGATCGTCATCGTGCCGCTGGCCTTGTCGAGCAGCTGGCACTGGCGCGCATCGCCCACGCGCACGCACAGCGGGATCGTCCAGCTTTGCGCCGGAACCTGCGAGCCCAGCAGCGCATAACGCTTCTGGCTGACCTGCAGGGTGCCGCCCTTGCGCTCCAGATGGACCACCGGCACGCCCTGCTGATCGACGAAGCTCTTCATCGCATCGACCACGCGCGGGTCCTTGGCGGCATCGGCCAGCGAGGCGAAGAATTCGTCGGTCGTGGCATTGCCGTAGGCATGGCGCTGAAGGTGCAGACGCACGCCCTGCTGGAACTTGGCATCGCCGAGATACGCGGCGATCATCGCCACCACCTGACCGCCCTTGCCGTATGTCACCTGATCGAAGGCGCTATCGATCTCGCCGCTGGTGGCGATCGGCTGATGGATCGGACGCCCAGCTTTCAGCGCGTCGATGTTCATCGCCTGGAACGCCTCGTCGATGGCGCCTGCGCCGATCTTCAGATCGGGCTGCCACTCGTTGCCGATGCGATAGCCCATCCAGTTGGCGAAGCTTTCATTCAGCCAGATGTCGTCCCACCAGGCGGGCGTCACCAGATCGCCGAACCACTGGTGCGACAGCTCGTGCGCGACGACCATGCCGAATTCCTGCTTCTGCGAGGTCGACGCCCCGTGATCGAGGAACAGGAGGTCATCGGCATACGTATCGGCGCCCGCGTTCTCCATCGCGCCGCCCATGATCGGCGAACCGATCTGGTCGAGCTTGGGGAACGGGAACGGCTCGCCGAAATACTTCTCCAGCAGGCCGACGATCGGCCCGGTGTTCTGCAATGCGAAGTCCAGCTTGTCCTTGTTTGGCTGGGTGCCGAGCACACGCACGGCCAGTGGTGCGGCGCGCTCGGGCGTCGGCGCGGCCTCGCCCTTGGCGACCGCGAACGGCCCGGTGCCGAAGGCGACGAGGTAGGTCGGCAGCGGCCTGGTCGGCGCGAAGCGATGCACCACCATTTCGGCAGGCGTGGTCAGGCCGTGGGCCTTGTCGTACTGTGCGGCGGGCGAACTGGCATCGACCTTGAGCGGCGTCTCGCTGGCTTCGGACGCGTTGGAATAGACCTGCTGGCCCGCCTCGGTCGTCAGCGTGACGGTGAACGGCGTCTTGAAGCCGGGCTGGTCGAAGCCGGGAAAAGCCCCGCGCGCGTCGATCGATTCGAACTGCGTCCAGGCATACCACTTGTCCGCCACCTTGACGTGGAACAGGCTAGCGCCGCCGTTGCTGAACGGTGCGTCGTAATCGAACACCAGCGTCACCCGGCCTGCGGGGATCTGCCTGGCGAAGTCGAGCCGCACGACGCCCAGTTCATCGACCTGCGTGTACTTCACCGGCACCACCGCACCGCCGACGCGCGCGCTCACGCCTGCCATCGCAAGGTCGCGCCCGTGCATATAGAGCGAGGAGAGCGGCTTTCTGAAATCAACGTCGATCTCGGTATGCCCGGAAAAGCGCGTGCGCTCCGGCTGGATCGTCAGGTCGAGCCGATAGGCGAGTGGCACCGCGACGTCGGACAGCTTGCCCTTGGGGGCATTGGCGTCGGGCACGATCGCAGGCGCCGGGTCTGCGGCAGTCGTGTTCTGGGCCATGGCGGGCTGGCCGAAAGCCAGCGCGGCAGGCGCGGTGGCCAGCAGCAGCACGGCCAGCTTCGGGCGCAGCGACGGGCGCCGAGAGAACGGGGAACGCATTGGGGGGACTCCCTGATTGGTGTGCCGGCGCGGCGACCGGCCATGGCGCGCACTATGATCGTGGCTCGTGCGATGTCCAGCACCGTTCGCCTAGCGGAGAAGACGCTGGTAGAGAGACCTTCTGCCCGTCCCATCATCTGCCCCGCCATCTGTCTTCGTGATGATGCGGATAAGGCATAATTATTGGATGCTATGCCGCATCCGGGTCTAGCCTCTCCTTCGAACACCAGACCGGCGCGCCCCTGATACCAGAGGCGAAGCACCTGCCGGGACACAAGGTCGCATTACGCGGAGAAGGATCGTCATGCCCCAAGGCACCCTTTCGGATTCCCCCGTTTCCGATACGCACACCGCGGAAACGCAATCGTCGGCCATGCTGGTGCTGCGCCAGTTGCAGGCCGAAGGGATCGACTACTTCTTCGCCAATGGCGGCACCGATTTTCCGCCGATTGCCGAGGCCTATGCCCTCGCCCGCAACGAAGGCGTGGCCGTGCCGCGACCGATGGTGATCCCGCACGAGAACCTCGCCGTCGCCATGGCCCACGGCGTCTACATGACCACCGGGCGGATGCAGGCGGTGATGCTGCACGTCAACGTCGGCTCGGCCAATGCGATCAACGCACTGCTCGATGCCTCGCGCGACGAGACGCCGGTGCTGCTGATGGCAGGCCGCTCGCCCTATTCCGAGCGCGGCCGCAGCGGCACCCGCACGCGCTACATCCACTGGGCGCAGGAGATGTTCGATCAGGCGGGCATGCTGCGCGAGGCAGTGAAGTGGGATTACGAGCTTCACCTGCCCGAACAGGGCGCCGATGCCGTGGCGCGCGCCGCACAGGTGGCGCTGAGTGTGCCGCGTGGGCCGGTCTACCTCACCCTCCCGCGCGACGTGATCGCCGAGGATGCGCGCGACAGCCAGCCGATCGCGCCGCTTGCGCCCAACCCGGCCCCGCGCCCCGACCCGCAAAGCCTGGCCACGCTGGCGCGCTGGTTAGGCGAGGCCAAACGCCCGCTGATCGTCACCGCCGCTGCCGGTCGCACCCCAGAAGGCTTCGCCGCGCTCGACAGTTTCGCCCGCCGTGCGCAAGTGCCGGTCACCGCCTTCCATCCGCGCTTCCTGAACTGCGCGACCGACAATCCGTGGTTCGCAGGCTTCGATCCCGCCCCGCTCATCGCCGAGTGCGACCTGCTGATCGCGCTCGACTGCGACGTGCCGTGGATCGACGCGGTGCAGTCTCCCCCCGCCAATGCGCGCGTGGTCCAGATCGGCACCGACCCGGCGCATGTCCGCTATCCCATGCGCACCCACCGCGCCGACCTCAACATCGCGGGCGAGACCGGCGTGGTCCTGCCTGCGCTCGAAGCGATCCTCGGGTTCGACAGCGGCGCCCCCCGGCAAATGCCGGGCGGGCTTCCCGCCTCGCCCGCAGCACCCGGCGCGACGATCTCGCCCGAATACCTCAGCCGCTGCATTGGCGAGGCGATCGATGCCGATACCATCCTCGTCAACGAATACCCGCTGCGGCTGGAGCACTGTCCGCGCACCAGGGCGGGCACCTACTTCGGCCTGAGCGCTGCCGGGGGCCTCGGCTGGGGCCTGCCCGCCGCGCTCGGCGCCAAGCTGGCGAACCCGGAGCGCCTCGTCGTCGCGACATTGGGCGATGGCGCCTATATCTTCGCCAATCCCACCGCCTGCCACTGGGCCGCAGAGGCGCACGGGCTACCGGTGCTGACGGTGATCTTCAACAACAGCCTCTACGGCGCGGTGCGCAATTCCACCAAGGCGATGTACCCCAAGGGCGGCGCCGCCGAGGACGCCTGGCGCATGCTCGCCGAACTCGATCCCTCGCCCGCGTTCGAGACGCTGGTCGAAGCGAGCGGCGGCAAGGGCTTCCGCGTGGAAGACGCCGCCGAACTGCCCGCCGTACTGGCGCAAGCCGTCGCCACCGTGCGCGCCGGACAGCAGACGCTGGTCAACGTGATCTGCCCCTACTGATGCGCCGCACCCCGCTTCCTGACGTCCCGCGTCCAGACGGCGCGGGGCCTGACAGCAGGCGCGCCGCCCCCGCTGGCTGGGGCACGGGCGGGCTGTCCGGGCGGGCCGCCGCGCTGCGCCGTCGCTATCCGGCGATCACCGATCTCTACCCCCTCGCCCGCCGCCGGGTGCCACGCTTCGCCTACGATTTCGTCGCAGGGGGCGTGAACGACGACCTGTGCCTCGCCCGCAACCGGGCCGCGCTCGATGCCGTCACCATCACCCCGCGCTATGGCCGCGACGTGGGCAAGGTCGATCTATCCACCGACCTGTTCGGCCAGCGCTATGCCCTGCCCACCGGGGTTTCGCCGATGGGTCTTGCCGGGCTGCTGTGGCCGGGCATCGACGAGAGCATCGCCGCCGCCGCGCAGGCCGCGCGCATTCCCTATGTGCTCTCGACCGTGGCGAATACCACTATCGAGCGGATCGCCCGGATCGCGCCCGACGTGTTCTGGTATCAGCTCTACAACGTGCCGCGTGACGATCACCGCGTCCTGCGCGACCTGATCGCGCGGGCCGAGGGTGCCGGGGCGAAGGCGCTGGTCCTGACGCTGGACGTGCCGGTGCGCTCCAAGCGTTACCGCGACGTGCGCAACGGCCTGTCGGTGCCCTTCCGCCTGCGGGCGCGCACCGTGCGCGATGTCGCGCTGGCACCGCGCTGGGCACTGTCGATGCTGCGCCACGGCCAGCCGCGCTTCCACAATTTCGACGCCTATCTGGGCGAACGCGCCGCAACGGCGGACATCGCGGGCTATGTCTATCGCGAGATGGCCGGGCCGATGACGTGGGGAACGGTCGCGATGATCCGCGATCTGTGGCCGCGCGCACTGGTGGTCAAAGGCGTGCTCCACCCGCGCGATGCCGAGGAGGCGGGGCGGCTGGGCTGCGAAGGCGTGCTCGTGTCCAACCACGGCGGCCGACAGTTCGATGCCGCGCCTGCCGCCATCGATGCCCTTCCCGCCATTGCCGCAGCGGTGGGCGAGCGGATGACCGTGCTGATGGACAGCGGCATCCAGTCCGGGCTCGACGTGCGCCGGACGATGACGCGAGGCGCACGCGCCGGTTTCGCCGGACGCGCCTTTGCCATGGGCCATGCCGCGCTCGGCCGCGAAGGCCCGGCCCACGTCATCCGCATTCTCGAAGAGGAAATCCGGCTCGCGCTGGCGCAGTCGGGCGCCGACGCGGCCCAATACGCAAAACCATAATAGAACAGCCCGACGGAGAGGACAGGACATGTCACAGGATTATAGCGGGGTTGCCCCGGCGAAGAGGCCCAGCCCGGCAGACACGGGAGGCCATCATGGGGCTTGAAAACGGGGCCGACTGGTTCGTCATCGGCGTCAGCGTCGCCTACATGGTCGGCCTCGCCTTCGTCAGCTATGCGGTGCGCCGCAATGCCCGCACCGCCAAGGGCTTCACCTCGGGCGGGACGACCTACCCGGCGATCTTCATCGGGTTCATGCTGATGAGCGAGTTCATCGGCACCACCGCCAGCGTGGGCACCGCGCAGCAGGCCTATACCGCCGGTGTCTCCGCTGCATGGAACGTCGCCGTGCTGGGCATCGGCTTCCTGCTCTACGCCTGGCTGCTGGCGCGCAAGTTCAACGAAAGCGGCGAGAACACGATCTCCGCCGCGATGGCCAAGTTCTATGGCAACAAGGTGAAGCTGGCGACCTCGATCATCATGATCTGCGCCCTGCAGATCGTCGCCATCTCCACATACGGCTCGGGCGGCGCGGTGCTGGCCCCGCTGCTTTCGGTCGACCGCTCCACCGCGATCATCATCACCGGCGTCGTCGCGGTGCTCTACGTCAGTCTGGGCGGCATGAGCTCGGTGATCTACACCAATGTGATCCACGCGATCCTGAAATACGTGGGCGTGCTCTTGGCGCTCGGCTTCGCGATATGGATGGCGGGCGGCACAACGCATATCGTCGAGGTGGCCCCCGCCAGGATGTTCTCGATCTCGGGCGTCGGCTGGGATCAGGTCTTCGCCTGGCTAGTCGCGGGTGTGGGCGCGGTGTTCTCCACCCAGTACGTGGTGCAGGCGATCAGCACCGTGCCCGATGGCGCCAAGGCGACCCGGGCCAGCTTCTATGCCGCCGTGCTGCTGATGCCCTTCGGCATCGCCGCCGCGCTGATCGGCGTTGCCGCCTCGGTCGCCTTCCCCGGCATCAAGCCGCTCCAGGCCTTTCCCGAAGTGATCGACCATATGGGCGACCTGCCCGCCGCGATCGTCGTCGCAGGGCTTGCCGGATCGCTGTTCGGGACGATCTCGGCGCTCAGCATCGGCACCGCCACGCTGATCTACAAGGACTTCTACCTGCCGATCACCGGCAAGACCGGCGATGATCGCGGCTCGTTGATGTTCGTACGCGTGCTCACCATCGTCGTCGGCCTGCTGCCGATCCCGCTGGCGATCCTGTCCACGCAAGTCGTCGCGGTGACGTTCCTGGCCAAGTCGCTGCGCGCCGCGCTGGCCGTGCTGGTGCTGCTGATGTTCTATGCCCCGCGCTACGGCAGCAAGCAGGGCGCGTTCGTCAGCATCATCCTGTCACTGCTGGGGACCATCGCCTGGTATCTGGCGGGCAACCCCTTCGGCATCGACAACGCCTTCATCGCGGTGGGCACGCCGATCGTGGTGATGACGATCAGCCACTTCCTGCGCCCGCCGTCGCAAAGGACGGAAGCGTCCGCAGACGTTCCAGTGTTGCAGCGATAGGCGGGGATCGGGGGGAGCGGGTCCGTACCGCGCCCCCCTCCTTCCCCGCAGGTCATTGCATTTGCACACGATTGCACGGAAACGCGTTCCCCGGCATTGGCCTTGCCCGGCGGCAACGTACCATCCGGTACATGACACGCCTCACGCTCTCGCCCATCCGCCGCTCCCCCACCCGCCGCATCCTTGCCGCGACCGCGCTCACCCTGTCGCTCGCGGCATCGCTGACCATCCCTGCAATCGCCCAGACCGTAGCGACCAGCAGCTTCACCCCCGCCGATGTCCAGCCGCCGACCATTCCCGGCGTCCCCCCGGCGGGTCGCGAGCCGATGTACAACCCGGCGCAGACCCGCCAGCTGACGCCGCATGTCTGGATGCTGCCCGGCTATCCCAATGCGGTGATCGTCGTGGGCAGGACCGGGGTTCTGGCCGTCGATACCGGGCTTGGCACGCCCAATGGCCGGATCGTCGCCGCCGAGGCGAAGCGGCTGGCACCGGGGCGCAAGCTCTACCTCGTCACCACCCACTTCCACCCCGAGCACGCCGCAGGCTTCGGCGGCTTCCCCGCTGGCACCGTGCTGATCCGCCCGCGCGTGCAGCAGCGCGAACTGGAGCTTGACCACGAACGCATGGTCGCCCGCTTCGCCATCGACAATCCCGAAGTCCTCAAGAACCCGGTGTTCGGCACGCCCGAACTGTTCGACCACGAGCGCGATATCGACCTTGGTGGCGTCCACGTCCGCGCGATCTATGCAGGCCCCGCGCATACCGCAGGCGACACCTCGGTATTCATCCCCGAGGACAGCGTGCTGGTGACCGGCGACACCATCCAGAACCGCTTCGGCCCGACGTTTCTGGGCGGCGGCATCGGTCCCGCACCGTGGCTGGCGACGGTCAAGCGCCTCGCCGTGCTCAAGCCGAAACTGATCATCCCCGACCATACCCAGCCCGGCCCCGGCGCCCGGATCATCGCCGACGAGGAAGCGATCCTGAACGAAATGATCACGCGCACCGCCGCCGCGAAGAAGGCGGGCGAGACCCGCGAACAGGCCATCGCCTCGGTGATGAAGACGATCCGCGCCGAGCGCCCCGGCTGGAACATCGGCCCGCTCGCCGACGATGGCGTCGCCCGCGCCTACGACGCCGCGAAGTGAGCGTCTGCGGGATGAAATCCGCGCTGATCGCCGCGCTCGCCCTCACCGCAATCCCGGTGAGCGCGGGGGCGACGGCGGGCGCTACGGCAGCCCCTGCCCGCACCGTCACCCGCACGGAGATTTCCGCGCCGGGCGCGCAGGCAGTGCTGGACCGCGCCCGCACGCTCGCTCGCCAGCGCGGCTTGCACATGTGCATCGCGGTGGTCGATGCCAGCGGCACCCTCGTAGCGTTCGAGCGGATGGACGGGGCAATCACCGGCTGCGGCGATTCCGCCATCGCCAAGGCCGCGTCCTCGGCGAAATTCGGCGTGGCGACCGACAGCTTCTTCACCCGCGCCCGCGATGCGAACCTGCCGATCGGCTTCGTGCCCGGCATCGTTCCCGCTGCCGGTGGCGCCCCGCTGAAGCAGGGCAGCGTGGTGATCGGCGCCGTGGGCGTGAGCGGCGGCAATGTGGAGACCGAACGCGATCTCGCCGCCGACACCGCCGCGGAAGATAACGCGGCGCCCTGATTTCAGGAAGTTAGCGCGCCCGTTCGAACACTGTCCGAACAAAACTTGAACCCCGGCGCGCGCCATTCCCCGGAAGTTGGCGCGCCCGAGTGGGTTCGAACCACTGACCCCAAGCTTAGAAGGCTCGTGCTCTATCCAGCTGAGCTACGGGCGCGCGCTGCATCGCCCATAGCGTGGTTCTGTCCTCGCGCAAACCTCGACTGCGCGCGCAAGCAGCGCTTTGCGTTTGCGAAAGGCTGCGTTACCCACAACCACATGACCGCGACCACTCCCGACAGCCCCTCCGAAACGCTCTCCCCTTCTGGTCTCGCCCGGATCGACGGGCGGCTGACCGAAAAGCGGCACTTCCGCTATTTCGACTTCGTAATGGTCGCCTTCGTGGTGATCCTGCTGCTCTCGAACCTGATCGGCGCGGCGAAGCAGGCGCAGATCGAGCTGCCGTTGCTCGGCACCGTCAATTTCGGTGCAGGCGTGCTGTTCTTTCCGGTCAGCTACATCATCGGCGACGTCCTTACCGAGGTCTATGGCTATGCCAACGCCCGCCGCTGCATCTGGGCGGGGTTCTTCGGCCTCCTGTTCATGGTGCTGATGAGCGTGGTCGTGGTGCAGATCCCCGCCAACCCCGAATGGGCGCTGGCGTCGGCCACCTACACCATTGCGGGCCATCAGGTGACGGCCCCCAATCAGGCGGCCTACTATGCGATCTTCGGCCAGACCCCGCGCATCGTCTTCGCCTCGGTCGTCGCGTTCTGGGCGGGCGAGTTCGTCAATTCCTTCGTCCTTGCGCGCATGAAGGTGATGACCAAGGGCAAGCACCTGTGGAGCCGCACCATCGGCTCGACGGTGTTCGGCGAAGGCGTGGACAGCGCCCTGTTCTATCCGCTGGCGTTCCTGGGTGTGCCCGGCTTCCCCACCCACATGGTCTTCGTGCTCGCCTTCACGCAGTGGATCGTCAAGACCCTGTGGGAAGTGGTGCTGACGCCGGTGACGTATCTGATCGTCGGCTTCCTCAAGCGGCGCGAAGGCGTGGACGTCTACGACGAGCACACCAACTTCTCGCCCTTCGCGAAAACCGCGTAAATCTGGCTCTGGAACTGCAACGGAGCGTTGTCGGCACACCGCTGAGCCGCTAGTTCCCCGCGCGATGCTCGAACGCCTGCTCCTGTCCCGTTTCCGCAACCATCGCGAGACCGCGCTGGAAGGCACGGCGCAGTTCAACCTGCTGGTGGGCGAGAACGGCGCCGGGAAAACCAACGTGCTGGAGGCGATCTCGCTGCTCTCGCCGGGCCGGGGCCTGCGCCGCGCCGCGCTGGCGGACGTTCCTTCGCAGCAGGGCGACGGCGGTTTCGGGGTCAGCGCCGCGCTGATCACGCCCGGCGGCGATCCGGTGCGCCTTGGCACCGGTATCTCGCCCGAGCGCCCCGGACGACGGCTGGTGCAGGTCAACGGCGCCGAAAGCCCGGCGCTGCGGCTGGCCGAATGGCTCTCGATCGGCTGGCTGACCCCGGCGATGGACCGCCTCTTCGTCGACAGCGCGGGCGCGCGCCGCCGCTTTCTCGACCGGCTGGTGCTGGCGCTGCGACCCGATCATGCCGCCCACGCCAGCCGCCTCGAAAGCGCCCTTCGCGAACGCAACAAGCTGCTGTCCGACGAACGCGCGCCCGATCCGCGCTGGCTCGACGCCATCGAGCAGCAGATCGCCGAGGCCGGGGCAATGGTCGCGCAGGCCCGTGCCGACATGATCGCCCGGCTGGAAGCGCGCCTGCTAGACCTGCCCGAGGCGCCGTTCGCCCGCCCCTCACTCGCCTACGAGCCCGGCGGTCCGACCGAACCCGAAGCGCTGGCGCAGGCCCTGCGCGAAGGCCGCCCGCGCGAACGCGCCGCCCAGCGCACGCTTACCGGCCCCCACCGCGACGAACTGCGCGTCACCATGGCAGGAAAGGACCAGCCCGCCGCCGATTGCTCCACCGGCGAACAGAAGGCGATGCTGATCGCGCTGGTCCTGGCCCATTCGCAACTGGTCGAGGAACTGGCCAGGGTCGGACAGGGCGAACAGCGCCCGCGCCTGCTGCTGCTCGATGAAGTGGCCGCCCACCTCGATCCCTTCCGCCGCGCCGCGCTGTTCGAGCGGCTGCGCGAAGGCTCGGCACAGGTCTGGCTGACCGGCACCGAACTGGCCCCGTTCGATGCGATCACCGGCGAGGCGGCGGTGTGGCGCGTCAGTGGGGGTTCGGTGGTGCGGGAACTGTAGCGCCCGCGCTATCCGGTTGAGCGCTCTTGGGGAGCGCCTTGGCCACCGTGTCCACCGTCATCGCCACCATCGCATCGACGCCGTTCGCCGTCGGATGGATATGGTCGGCCAGCTGCAACTCGGGATGGTTATAGATCGGCGCGAGGAAGAACGGCACCAGCGTGGCGTGATACTGCCGGGCGAGGTCCGGGAAGATTGTATCGAAGGCCTTCACATAGTCCGGCCCGAGGTTCGGCGGCGCCTTCAGGCCCAGCAGAACGACGCGGATGTGCTCGGCCTCCAGCCGCGCAAGGATCTTGCCGAGGTTGTCCTTCGCCTGCTCGGGCGGCAGCGCGCGCAGCAGGTCGTTTCCGCCAAGGCTGATCAGCACGAGGTCGGGCTTCCTCGACTGGTTCTTGAGCGTGAAGTCCAGCCGGGCAAGGCCGTCGGCAGTAGTGTTGCCCGAAACCCCGGCATTGGCGATGCGCGCATTGATCCCGCGCGCGCGCAGGGCCAGTTCCAACCGGTGCGGATAAGCCTCGTCCGAGGCAAGGCCGTAGCCTGCCAGCAGCGAATCCCCGAAGGCGAGGACCGACTGCTCGGCCCCGATCACCTGCAGATCGAGCCCCGCATCGCTCGCCGACGCGCTCGAAGGCGCCTCGGCAGGCGTATCCGACGTGCTGCTGCTGCACCCCGCCAGTGCGAGCCCCAGTCCCAGCGTACAGGCTGCCGTTACCGCCAACAGAACCGGTCGTATCGGACGCATGCGTTCTCCTTCTCGCGCTCTTCTTCGCACCGCAGCACGCATGCCCTTGCCGCATGTGCCTGTCGCCACCCATATAGTTGGCGTGACAAGCGCTTACGACCCCCACTCGCTCTCTGCTCCCGCCATCCATGCGAAGGCCCTGCGCCTGACGCTGGGACAGGGCAGCGCCGCCGTCGAAATCCTCAAGGGGCTGGACCTCACCGTCCCGCAAGGCCAGACGCTGGCGCTGCTGGGGCCTTCCGGCTCGGGCAAGTCCTCGCTGATGGCGGTGCTGTCCGGGCTGGACCGCGCCACGTCCGGCACGCTGGAAGTCGCCGGGCAGGACTTTGCAGGCGCGTCCGAAGATGCGCTGGCCCGCGCGCGCCGGGGCCGGATCGGCGTGGTCCTGCAGGCCTTCCACCTGCTGCCGACGATGACCGCGCTGGAGAATGTCAGCACGCCGCTGGAACTGGCCGGCGAAAGCGACGTGCGCGCCCGCGCCGAGGCGGAGCTGGCGGCTGTCGGCCTTTCGCACCGGCTCGACCACTACCCGGCGCAGCTTTCGGGCGGCGAACAGCAGCGCGTCGCCATCGCCCGCGCGCTGGCCTCGCGCCCGGTGCTAGTCTTCGCCGACGAGCCGACCGGCAATCTCGATGCCGCCACCGGCGCACACGTGGCAGACCTGCTGTTCGCCCGCCGTGCCGAGACCGGCGCGACGCTGGTCGTCATCACCCACGACGAGGCGCTGGCCGCGCGGTGCGAGCGGGTAGTGCGGATCGCCGATGGCGTGATCGCGAGCGACACCCTTGCCTGACGTCCGCTTTATGTCGGCCCCCTCCACGTCGGCCCTGCCCTGGCGCAGCGCCTGGACTCTGGCGAAGCGCGATCTTTCCGCGCGGTTCAAGGGCTTGCGCCTGCTGCTGGCCTGCCTGTTTCTGGGTGTCGGTGCCCTCGCCGCGATCGGTACGCTGACCGGATCGATCCAGCACGAGCTTTCCGTGCGGGGGCGCACGATCCTGGGCGGAGACCTGTCTTTCAGCGTCTGGCAGCGCAGCCCGACCCCACGCGAACTGGCGGAGATGCAGCGCTTTGGCACCACCTCCACCTCGTTCCGGTTGCAGGCGCTGGCGGTTCACGGCAGCCACTCGGCCTCGCTGTCGGTCAAGGCGGTGGACAGTCGCTGGCCACTGGCGGGCGAGCTGGTGCTGGCCGATGGGCGCCATGTCGGCGCACCGCCGAGCGGCGTGGCCTACCTCTCCGAAGGCGGCGCCGCGCGCCTCGGATTGAAGCCTGGCGAGCGCTTCACCATCGCCGGATTCCCCTTGAAGCTCGGCGGCCTGATCGCCAGCGATCCGGAGCAGCTGGGCGACGGCTTCGCGCTGGGCGACCCCGTGATCGTGCCCATCGGCATGCCGCGCGAGGCGGGCCTCACCGCGCCGGGCGCGATGTTCCGCAGCGAGACCAAGCTCGACACAAACGGGACAGAGACGGACACAGGCGGGGTGGAGCGCCTCGCCCAGCACTTCAAAACGACCTTCCCCAACGCCGGGTACGAGATCAGGACGCGCGACAACGCCGCGCCCTCGACCACGCGGTTTGTGGAGCGCATGGGTCAGTTCCTGATCCTCGTCGGCCTCGCCGCGCTGACCATCGCCGGGATCGGCATCGGCGGCGGCGTGTCCTCCTACCTCGAAGCCCGCCGCACCAGCATCGCCACGCTGAAAGTGCTGGGCGCGACCAGCGGCGATATCGCCCGGATCTATGCCTTGCAGGTCGGCGCCGCCGCGCTGGCGGGCAGCCTTGCCGGACTGCTGGCAGGCGTGCTGGTAACGCCGCTGCTCGCCCATGCGCTGGGCACGCTACTGCCGGTGGCGGGCGGCTTCATGATCTCGCCCGTCGCGCTGGCGAGCGCTGCGGGATATGGCCTGCTGGTGGCGCTGGTCTTCGCCGCCCCGCCGCTGGTGCGGGCGCGCAATTTCCCGGCGATGGCGCTGATGCGCGCGCGGGTCTCCCCCTTGCGAACCTCGTGGCGGGCGCTGGTGCTGCCGGTGGGCCTCGGCCTTGCCGGGATCGTCGCGCTGGTGATGGTGAGCGCTGCGCAGCCGTGGCTGAGCGCCGGGTTCCTGGTCGGCGCCGCCGTGATGCTCGGCCTGCTGGCGCTCGTCGGGAGGGGCATTGCCCTGCTCGCGCGTCGCCTGCCGCGCCCCGGAAGCCCGATGCTGCGCGCAGGCCTTGCCAACCTCCACCGCCCCGGCGCGCAAGTGGGCGCGCTCGTCACTGCGCTGGGCTTCGGGCTTTCCGCCTTCGTGCTGATCGCCGGGGTCGAGACCAGCCTCGATGCCGAGATCCACAACACCGTGCCCGACCGCGCGCCGGACTACTTCGTGATGGACCTCCAGCCCGAGGCCGCGCCCGCCTTCCGCGCCGTCGTGGACAAGGCCGCGCGGGGCGCCGAAGTGCGCCTCGTGCCGAACCTGCGCGGGCGTATCCTCGCCTACGGACCCGCAGACCACACGACCCGCGTCGATGACAGCGCGAAATTGCCCGAAGACGCATGGGCCTTGCGCGGCGAGCGCGGCCTGACGTGGTCGGACACGGTGCCTGCAGGCAATGTCGTGACCGCCGGACACTGGTGGGGGCCGCACTATGCCGGGCCGCCGCTGGTCTCGGTGGACGAGAAGCTGGCGAAAGCGGTCGGCCTGAAACTGGGCGATACGATCACCATCGGCGTGCTGGGCGTCGAGCGCAGTGCCAAGATCGCCGCGTTCCGCCGGATCGACTGGGATTCGATGGGCTTCAACTTCGTATTGGTGTTCTCGCCCAATGCGCTGGAGGACGCGCCGCACACGCTTGCCGCAACGATCTCGCTGCCTGCGGGCGCGAAAAGCACCAACCTGCTGCCAACGCTGGTGCAGGCCTTCCCGACCAGTTCGGTGATCGAGACCGGGCCCTTGCTGACCCAAGTGCGCGGACTGCTGGACCAGATGGCCAGCGCGATCCTCGCCGCTGCCTCGGTGGCCGTGCTGGCGGGCCTTGCCGTGCTGCTCGGCGCCATCGCCGCCGCGCGCGCCAGCCGGACCTACGACAACGTGATCCTGCGCGTGCTGGGCGCCAGCCGCGCGCAACTGCTGGCGCTGCAACTGGCAGAGTACGGCTTGCTGGCACTGGTGCTGGCCGTGGTGGCGCTGGGCCTCGGCTCGCTGGCCGGATGGGCCGTGATGACGCAGGTGTTCGGCTTCGGTTGGCAACCGGACTGGGCGCGCGTGGCGCTGGTGCTTGTCGCAGGGCTGGTGCTGGTCATGGCTTTCGCGCTGGGCGGCTCACTACCGCTGCTGCGCGCGAAACCGGCGCAGGCGCTGCGGGAGCTGTGAGGAGACCCATGGCCAACATCTGGAATTTATCCGCAAAACCGAACGACTATCTTTGCGCCCAACAAAGAGACTTGCGGTTCTTCCACGATCGCTTCGTGTGCACGCCAATGGCGGACACATGGGTCACGCCGCCTTTCGAGATTCTCAACAAAAGCAAGAAAGTCGCTGACTTCACCAGCTGGCAGATCGGCAGCATGACATTGCTCGTCAGCAGCCGCGCGAAAAATGCCATCAACGAGCTTTGCGGCGATGATGTGGAGTTCCTGCCGTTCGTGACGGTCAAGAAAACCGAACTGTTTGCGCTCAACGTGCTGCGGACCTGCGCTGTGATCGACTGGTCCGCCTATGGCGATAACACTCGCTCGGGTGGCACACCCTATGCCATGAGCACTCTGCCCGGTGGATTACCGCCACTCTTCAAGGATACACGTGAGCGCAAGAGCATCTTTGCCAGCGATCAGTTTGGACACATGGCTGTCGCGCAAGGACTTACCGGCCTGCGCCTGGCAGATCCCCGGCAAGACATCGGAGGCATTACCATCCGCAGGGAACCCATCAACGAGTTTCCCGGTCTTCAATAATAAGGATTGCGCGTCACCCTGCGCCCTCAGGCGCAGAACACCTGATCGGCCAGCTTGGCGACGCGGCGGGGGCAGTAGCCGCCGCGGGCGGCTGCGGCGTGGAAGTAGAGCGCATCGCCGACGACTGGATCGTGCTCGCCTGCGACCACTTCCTGCGCGACACGCAGGGCAGTGCCCCAGCGACGGTCGCCCGAGAAATCGTAGGCATCGACGTTGAAGAACTGGCCGCGCTGCTTGGCAACGCCGCAGATCGTGGTTGGGAAGCGGCCCGAGCGGGTGCGGTTCACCACCACCTGCGCCACGGCGACCTGCCCGATTTCAGGCTGACCGCCGGATTCGCGCAGTACCACCTTGGCAAGGCAGAGCGTCTCGGCATCGGTATCGTCGGCATCGACCATGTCGCCGGCGGCAGGCGCATCGGCGTGGATCTGTGCCAGCGAGGCGCTCTCGACGACCGGCGAAGTGGTCGATGCGACCGTCGCGGGAACCGAAGCGGCGGGAAGCGGTTGAACTACGGGAATGGCCGAGACCGGCCCGGAAAGCTGCACCAGCGCAGCGGCGCCCAGGGTGAGCAGCGCGATACGGCGCGTTTTCGTCGTATTCATGAAGCCCCCTGAACCCCGGCCTGTCCGGTCCCTTGCCCGTGCGAGAGGCCGCAATTCGGTTCGTCGCACAAGTAAACTGCGACCAGTTGCATCGCCAGCGGGGTGGATGGAGCCTGTTAACGAAGTCTGAAAATGGTGGATTTCCGCCATTTCGGCTTTATGGGACGGCGCATGCGGAGCATCCTGACAGGTACGTTAACCAGCGGATTTCCGGTACTTTTCGGCCTGTCGCCCAGCCGTTTCGACGAAATGCTTGGGGTCATGGGTGCCGACCGGGCCGAAAACGCCCGATCGGCCCGACTTCAGATCGAGTCGATCACTCGTGACGCAGCGCGTCGATGGGGTTCAGCGCCGCCGCACGGCGGGCCGGGAAGTAGCCGAAGACCACCCCGATCACCGCCGAGACGATGAAGGCCATCACGTTGCTGGACATGTCGAAGGTCCATGGCACCTGCATCAGCGGCGTCGCCAGCGCGATCAGCACTTGCGCCAGCAGCAGCCCGACGATCCCGCCAAGGCACGACAGCACAATCGCCTCGACCAGGAACTGCATCAGGACCTCGCGCGCCAAGGCACCGATGGCGAGGCGGATGCCGATCTCGCGCGTGCGCTCCGTCACCGAGACCAGCATGATGTTCATGATGCCGATACCGCCGACGACAAGGCTGATCGCCGCGACGGCGGTGACGATGCCGGTCAGCAACCCGGTGGTCTGGCTGAGCGTATCGGAAATCTGCTTGGTATCGAATATGTTGAAGTCATCCTCCGCCCCTTCGGACAGATGGCGACGCTCACGCAGCAGGGCGCTGAGCGAATCCTGCACCTGCTTGCTCTGGTAATTGGTATCGACGCCGACGAGGATCATGCGCACGTCGGTGGAGCCGATGAAGCGGCGCTGCACGGTCTTGATCGGCATGATCACGACATCGTCCTGATCGCCGCCGAAGCCTGCCTGTCCCTTGGTCTCCAGTGTGCCCACCACGGTACAGCTGACGGTGCCCACGCGCATGCGCTTGCCGATCGGATCGACCACCTTGAACAGATTGGTCTGCACGGTGGAGCCGATGATGCACGCAGCGCTGCCCGCCTGCTCCTCCAGCGGGGTAAACAGGCGCCCGGCGCTCAGCTTCCAGGGCTGGACGGTGAAATAGGCGTTGGTGGTGCCGTTGATCGTGGTGGACCAGTTGGCGCCGTCGTAGATCACCCGCGCGGTGCTCTGCGCCTGCGGGGCCACGGCAACGACACCTGCCACCTGCTGGCGGATCGCCTCGACATCGTCGCTCTTGAAGTCCTGCGGCAGCGCCCCGCCGCCGCCACGCCCGAAGCCCTGTCCGGGGCGCACCATCAGCACATTGGTGCCCAGCTGCGCGATCTGCGCCTGCACCGCCGCCGTCGTCGCCTTGCCCAGCGTCACCATGGTGACGACCGCCGAGACACCGATGACGATGCCCAGGATCGTCAGGAACGAGCGCAGGATGTGGCGGCGGATCGAGCGCAGCGCCAGCATGAACACGGTGCCGAGCATCAGGCGAGTCCCTCGGTGGTGCCGTCCGGCTCCGCGATATCGTATGCAGGCCGGTCAGGCTCGGGCATCTCGCCCGAACGGTGCCCGCGCTCGATCCGGTCGACCAGACCATCGCGGAAATGGACGATGGTGCGCGCGAAAGCGGCCATGTCGGGCTCGTGCGTCACCATCAGCACGGTGATCCCCTGCTCGCGGTTCAGCCGGGTGAGCAGTTCCATGATCTCCACCGAGCGTTCGGAATCGAGGTTGCCGGTCGGCTCGTCCGCCAGCAGCACGTCGGGGCTGGTGACGATGGCGCGGGCAATCGCCACGCGCTGCTGCTGGCCGCCGGAAAGCTCTGCCGGGGTGTGGTCCCACCATTCCTTGAGGCCCACCTTGTCGAGCGCGTCGAGCGCGGCAAGGCGTCGTTCGCGCTTGGGATCGCCGCGATAGACCAGCGGCAGCTCGACATTCTCCAGCGCGCTGGTGCGCGAGAGCAGGTTGAAACCCTGGAACACGAAGCCCAGATAGCGCCGCCGCAGCATCGCGCGCTGGTCGCGGTCGAGCGCCTCGACGTGGTGGCCCTTGAACAGGAACGCGCCGCCGGTGGGCACGTCAAGGCAGCCGAGCATGTTCATCGTCGTCGACTTGCCCGATCCCGAAGGCCCCATCACCGCCACGAAATCGCCGCGCTCGATATCGAGATCGACGCCTTTCAGCGCATGGAACGCGGTCGCCCCCGTGCCATAGACCTTGGTGATCCCGCGCAGCCGGATGAGCGGGGCGGCAGCGGCGGCCATGTCACCCACCCTTGGCGCCGGCCGCGGCGGAACCGGCGGCGGACAACGTGCCGGTAACGACCTGCATGCCCGGCTTGAGCCCGCCCGAAACGACTTCGGTATTGGTGCCGTCGGTATTGCCGGTGACGATCTGAACCGCCTGCGGCTCGCCCTTCTTGCCCAGCACGTAGATCGTCTGGGTGCTGCCGCGTCCGATCGTCGCGCCCTTGTCGGTCGCCCCGCCCCGGCGCGGCGGACCGCCCAGGATCGCCTTGGCGAAGCCGCCGCTGGCGCCTGCCCCTTCGGCAGGCTTGAAGCGCAGCGCAGTGTTGGGGATCATCAGCACGTTCGCCTTGTCGGACGTGACGATATCGGCGGTGGCGGTCATGCCGGGGCGCAGCTTGAGGTCGTTGTTCGCCACCGATAGGTCAGCGGCGTAGGACACCACCTGCCCGCTCGACGACGACGAGCTGGTGCTGCTGGTCGTGCTGGAGCTGGACGAGGAGGACGAGCTGCTGACCGTCAGGTTCGAGCCGATTTCCACCCGGGTGATCTGGGCATCGAAGGCCTGGCCGGGGAAGGCATCGACCGTGAACGTCGCCTTCTGACCGTCCTTCACGGTGCCCACATCCGCCTCGTCGATCGAGACTTCCAGCTTCATCTTGGAAAGATCCTCGGCGATGACGAACAGCGTCGGCGTGCTGAACGAAGACGCGACGGTCTGGCCGGGATCGACCTGACGCGCCAGCACCACGCCCGAAACCGGCGAGCGGATCACCGCATAAGTACGCTGCGTCTTGGTCTGCGCCAGCGAGGCGCGGCTGGCCTCTGCGGTGGCGACGGCCTGCGCAAGCGCCGCCTTGGCGCGCTGCACGTCGGCGCGCGCGGTCTGCATCTCGGTTCCCGAAGGCACCTTGCCGCCCGAGAGGCGATAGACTTCTTCCTGCCGGGCTAGCTGCGCCGTGTTTTCGGCCAGCGTCGCCCTGGCGGTGCCGATCGCCGCGACATTGGCGTTGATCGTCGCCTCGCCCTGCCGGATCTGGTCGTCGATCTGCTCGGGGTCGATCTCGGCGAGCACCTGTCCCTTGGTGACGCGATCATTCACGTCCACCAGCACGCGCACGATCTGGCCGGAAAGCTGCGCACCCACCGTCACCTGATTGGTCGGCGCCAGATTGCCGGTGGCCGAGACGGTCGTCACCAGACGCCCGGTTTCGGCCTTCGCGGTCGCATACTTGGGCGCGTCCGAGCCGCCCATGCAGCGGCTGAGCAGCAGCACGAGCACCACCAGCACGACGATGGCGACGATCCACCAGCGCCAGCGCTGCCAGCGCGTGCGGGGCTTTTCGCCGAGGAAGTCTTCGAGATCGCTGTCCGCCATGGTCTGTCCTGCCGGTGGGGTCTGGTGATCCGTCCCGCTCACTGCGCGGGTCCGGCCTGAAGGTTCGAGGTGTTTGTGGTGGGAGCGCCCGTGGCCGAAAGCCCTGTGGGCATCGGCGTGTTGCCGGTGTCGGGCAGGCGGTTCACATCCCAGCCGCCGCCCAGGGCCACATAGAGCGCGACGACCGCCTGCGCCTTGTCCGACCGCGCCTGCGCCAGCCCGTCCCGCGCCGAGATCAGCGAGGATTCGGCAGTGTTCAGCGTGGTGAAGTCGGTCAGCCCCGAACGGTACTGGCTGCGCGCGAGCACGGCCGAATTGGTCGCCGCATCGAGCGCGATGGCATACTGCACTTCGCGCGCGCGGGCCGCATCGAGTGCGACCATCGCGTTCTCGGTATCCTCCAGCGCGCTGAGCACGGCGGACTTGTAGGCCGCGAAGGCCTCGTCCGCCGCCGCACGGTTCGAGCGCACTTGCGCCGAAGCCGCGCCGCCGTTGAAGATCGTGTGCGACAGCGTGCCGAACAGCGATCCGGTGATCGTGTCGAGCAGGCTGGAGAGGCTCGTCGCATTGCTGGTCAGCGATCCGCCGATCGACAGCGAGGGCAGCAGCGCCGCCTTGGCAACGCCAATCCGCGCCACGGCAGCGGCGAGCGAGCGCTCCGCCGAGCGCACATCGGGCCGCTGGCGCAGGGTATCGGCGGGAACGCCCGCGCCGACGATGTCCTCCCCCGCCAGCGATCCATCGGCAGCAGAGTGCGTCACCGGGATCGGCGTGGGGGTTGCGAGCAACGCCTTGAACGTACCCGGCGCCTGCCCGGTCAGCACGCCGATGCGCGCGACGGCGGTATTGTAGGACTGCTCCAGCGTGGGGATCGTCGCGGCGGTCTGCGCCCGGCTGGCGCGCGCCGTCTCGACATCGACCGAGGTGGTCAGCCCGGCCTGCACGCGCCACTGGGCGATCTGCAGGTTCTCGTCGAGGATCTTCAGGCTGTCGCGCGCATTGGCCAGCTGCGCCTGATAGCCGCGCGCCAGCATGTAGTTCTTCGCGACCTCGCTCTCCACCGAGAGCAGCGTGGTGGCATAGTCGTAGCCGCTGGCCTGATAGGCATCGCGCGAAGCCTCGACCGAGCGGCGCACGCCGCCGAACAGATCAAGCTGATAGCTGGCATCGAGGCCGACCGAATAGTTCGTCGTGCCGCCGCTGCCCGAATAGACATAGCCCGAGGAACCGGCGGTCGCCGCGCCGTTGGCCCCGCGCACCTGCTCATAGCGCGTCGCGCCTGCCGATCCGCTGAGCGTCGGGAACAGCGAGCCCTGACTGACCTTCAGCGCCTCGCGCGCCTGGCGCAGCCGCGCCACCGCCTGCGCCAGATCGAGGTTGTTCGCCGCCGCCAGCTCGACCACTTGCGTCAGCACCGGATCGTCGAACCGGCTCCACCAGCGGGTCAGGTCCTCGCGCGTCGTCGAAGCCGGAACCGACCAGGCATCGGGAACGCCAAGGTCTGCCGCCGCGCGGGTGTGATAGTTCGGCCCGACGGCGCAGGCGCCCAGCGCGCCGCTCATCACCGCGCACAGCGTTACAGTGGGGACAAGATCGAGCCCGGTTCGTTTCATCATGCCAGCCTGAAAGGTCGCGGGTCTGTCGTCCAGCGGGGATTTGTGTCACTGTGTTGCAAATTCACCGGCAGTTTCAAGGCTATTATCGAAATTTCCAGCCGGTGTATTAGTTTTAACCCTGATGCGCGATGACAGGGATCATGGCCTTTTCAGATTCGCTTCCTATCTTTTCGTCATGAACCGCAACGCTCTTCTCCTGCTCGGCTCGGGCGTGGTGGCGCTGGGCGCCATCGGCGGCGCGCTCTATGCCGCCGGAAGGCCCGAAGCGCCTGCTTCTGGCACGGATGCGAAAACGTTGGTCGCGGCGAATGTAACGAAAGCGGCAGCGAATGTGTCTGCCCCTGCCCCCTCACACGCGCCCGCCAGGGACGCAGGCTTCGTCATCAAGCGCATCCTGCCGATCAGCGGCCCGATCCGCTATGGTGACTGGCACTGGGACGATGCGGGCGTACCGCAAGGCCCGATCGTCATCACCGTCGACCTCGACGCCCGCGTGATCTCGGTGTTCCGCGACGGCTACGAGATCGGTACCAGCGCAGTCCTGCTGGGCAGCGATGACAAGCCGACGCCACTCGGCGTGTTCCCCATCACCCAGAAGGACGAGCATCACGTCTCGAACATCTACACCGGCGCGCCAATGCCCTACATGCAGCGCCTGACCAACGACGGGATCACCCTGCACGGCTCGAACGTGGCGCTGGGCTACGTCAGCCACGGCTGCGTCGGCATGCCGGACGATTTTGCCGCCAAGCTGTTCAAGACCACGCATCTGGGCGACAAGGTCTATATCACCCGCGGCAAGTATGTGGGTATGGGCTCCGACCTGACCGGGGGGTAGACAGTTTGGGGTAATTGACCTCCAAGGAGGACTGCGAAGGGTAGTAATCTGCCGTCAGCGACGCTTAAACCATTCTAGGAATGCGCCAGCGCAAAAACAAATGGCAAAGATGAATGTCAAAGACCAGTAAACCCAAACGATAGACGGGGCACTTTTAAGGTGTGACAGGAAGTACTCTGAATTGATATAAATTCCTTCTCCTTTCGTTACGAGAGCCTGCTTGGCTACTAATCCAAGCATAATCGCGAGCATGCCCACCCATACGATTGGGTTCTGAAATTTTTCAATGCGTTCACGCCTCATACGCGGATAATGGCTTTGCACGGCAATGTCCGCAAGGGGGCGCTAACAGACCATCCGCATTTAGCTGCTTGGCCCAGACTCAGGCATCCGGCGCCTTCGCAACGATGCGCTTCGCCGCGCGGGCGGGGGCTTTCGAGAAGCTCCAGCCGCCTGCGTTGGCGCGTACCACCAGATCGCCGATCGAGGCGGGGCGGCCTGCGATCAGCGTTTCCATCAGTCGCGCCACGGCCTGGCCGCGCGGGGGCGTACCGTCCAGTTCGGTGACGATCCGCGCCAGCACCCGCAAGGCGACGGCGCGCGGCGCACGCGGGCGGTAGCGCAGGCCCATCGGCTCTTTCGTGACGCACGAGCGCCATTCCAGCGCGGCCATCCACTCCAGCGCCTCGTCCGCTTCGGCGAGATGCGCGGCGCTCTGGGCTACGGCGGTGATGTCGAGCCAGTCCGCATCCTTGAGCGCCTGCCGGATCCGTACCCGGTCGAAACGCGGATCGGTATTGCTGGGGTCCTGCGCGGCAGCGACGCCCGCCGCCGCGACGACCTGTGCGAGGTCCGCGCGCCGCCAGCCGAGCAAAGGCCGCAACAGACCAAGGTCCTTCGTGCCCGGAACCACACCTTGCGCGCGCGTGCCCGCCAGCCCCGCCACGCCGCTCGCGCGGTTGAGGCGCATCAGCAGCGTCTCGGCCTGATCGTCGGCATGGTGCGCGGTGATGAGTACGGCCAGCCGCCGGTCCTCGATCCAGTCTGCCAGCGCGGCATAGCGCGCGGCGCGCGCCTCGCTCTGGACATTGCCCGGCGCCACGGTGACGCGCAAGGTCCGGTGCGGCACGCCCAGCCCTTCGCACAGCGCCGCGACATCCGCCGCCTCGTTCGCACTCGCCGCGCGCAGGCCATGGTCGACCGTCGCCGCCTCGACCCGCCCCGGCAGCGCGGCGTGCGCGAGCAGCAGCAGCGCGGTCGAATCCGGGCCGCCGGAAATCGCCACGGCCAGCTTTGCCGGTTCGTGCGCGATCCCCTCCGGCCAGATCGCGGCAAGGTCCGCACGGAACCGCGCCACGAGATCGGCGGAAGGGCTCAGCATGGGGTTAGCTGCAAGTAAGCCCACGGCGCGTGGTGTCGTAAGTATCCTTCAGGCGCCCGGCAGCCTCGGCGGTGTAGCTCTGGCTGAACTGATCGAGCGCGATGCAGGCGCGGCGGGTGTCCTTCAGCGCCTTCATCGACACGCCGAGGTACAGCAGGCTGTCCGCCGCACGCGCGCCGGTCTTGTCGGCCTGATAGTTCTGGAGGAACCACTTGGCCGCCTCGGTCGGGTTGCCGTCATCCAGATAGGCACGGCCCAGCAGGTTGCGGCCATAGCTGACCATCGAGTCCTTGGGATACTGGGCCAGATACTGCTTCAGCTGCTGCTGCGCCTCCGGATAGTACTTCGCGCTCCACAGGCGGAAGCCGTAGCTGTAGGCGTCCTGTCCCGGATTGCCGGTCTGCGGCTTTTCGACGCCCTTCACGCCATCGGCCCGACCTGAGCTGGTGGGGGCACCGCTGCTGGGCGCAGGCGCGGTTCCGGCGGAAAGCGGCTGGCTGGGGCCATTGTCCTGCGGCCCATTATCCTGAGGCATCGCCCCCTGTTGCACCGGACCCTGTTGCACCGGCGCCGGAGCGGCCTGCGCGGCGGCGGCCATGTCGTTCATCCGCCCTTCCAGCTGATTCAGCCGGTTGGTGTTCTGCTCCACCTGCGAGGTCAGCTGCGCGAGCTGGCGCTCCACTGCGTCCACGCGCGAGAGCATATCGGTCATCGGCGTGGCAGACGGTGCCTGCATGGGCTGGGGCGCGGCAGCGGGCGGCGGCGTGATCTGCGGGAAGAACGTGCCGTCGCCGCCGGGGAAGACCTTGCGCTGGAGAGCGCGCACTTCGGATTCCACCTTGTCGAGGCGGCGCTGGGTATTGGCGTCCTGCGCGAAGGCAGGCGCGCTGCCGGCCAGCATCGCGAAACCGGCCACCACGGCCATGGCTGTCGAGACGGACATGCGGCGCCCGTTAAGGTTACGGACTGCGCGCGACGCGACAATTCCATTCATGAGCTGGTCTTCTCCATCATTCTTGTCGGCCGCTTCCGGGCCGTCACCGCTTCGCTCCTGCCGGGGCGAAACGGAACCGGACCTGAATCGCCGCCCGTCACGACGCGGCGCTGCCGCCGTCAGGCATTCGTTCGACGTGCCTGCCCCAGACCGGCGCGCCTGTCGAGAGCCGGTCAGTTGGAAGAGGTGGGAATCGGCTGTACGACCGGTTGCGATACGGTGGGGATCCCACGCGGCTGTCCTGCGGAACCGTTATCATCGCCCGAAGGCAACAGGTTCACCGGGCCGTGCGACGTGCTGCGCGCCCGACGGGGCACCGGTCGCGAGGCGGCACGCGGCGTAGCGGCAGCGGGCGAGCCGGTGCCTGCTTGGGTCGTAGCTCCCTGCGCCGTGCCTGCCTGTGTGGCGGGCACGGGAGCGGCACCCGCAGCAGGCGCAGGCTTGCCGTCGGCACGAGCGATCAGGCTGGCGGGATCGAGCGCGATATTGCCCATCACGATCGACTGGTCGGCCAGCGGCGGCAGCGTGCGATCGCCCACGGTGATCTTCAGGCCATCGGCGCGGCCCACGCGCAGGACAGGCGCGCGCGCATCGGCAGGCACCGTCCAGCTATCACCCGTGGTCATGACCTTCTGGACCAGCTGCTTGCCATCGGCATCGACCACCTTGACCCACACGCTCGGCTGCGTCGCGGTGATGACCACCGGGCCGCTGGGCGCTGCCTGCGGGGCAGCGGCAGCCTGCTGGGCAGGCTTGGGCGCAGGGGCCGCAGCGCTGGGCTGGTCGGAGATCAGATCAGGCAGCTTGGCCTCGGGCGAGAGGAAATTACCCCAGAACGCCAGCAGCAGGCCGATGACGACGACGATCGCCAGCACGCCGATCCACGCCAGCGCCCGGCTCGGCACGCGCGCGGGATCGCCCGGCTCGAAGCTAGGCAGCGGAGGCGGCGCCTGACGCAAATGGGCAATTTCCAGCTGTTCGCGCACGCGGCGGGCAATGTCGCCCTCGTCCAGCTTGAGCGTGCGGGCATAGGCGCGCGCGAAACCCACGGCATAGGTCGGCGCGGCAAGATCGCCCAGCCGGTCTTCCTCGATGGCGGCGAGATGACGCTCGGCGATCTTGGTCTGCGCGGCGATATCGGCACGGGTCAGCCCCGCCGCCTCACGCGCACGCGACAGGATGGCGCCGGCGGTCTCGTTCCCGCGTTCGGTCGGTGCGTTCTCGCCCAGGGTGTCCTCGTGTGCCATCCAGTTTCCGCAAGGGATTGTGTAAAGGGTATTTGCGATCCGCCTTTACCAAACTCCATGACCGCACAAAGTCAATCATGGCCGTTCGAAGGCGAAGATTTTTCTGCACAGGCAGGCGACGAACCACGCCCGGAACATGACGCAGTGCGCCCCGCTCAGTCGAGCGGAATGCCGCGCTCCTCCGCCCAGGCGGTGATCGTGGCGCGCATGTCGAGCGGCGGCGATGCCAGCCAGCCCTCCATCGCCGCCGCGATCTCGCCCATGTCGACATGGCTGATCAGGTCCTTGATCGGGCCGACCGAGGCCGGTGTGATCGACAGGCGCCGGATGCCCAGCCCCATCAGCGCCAGCGCCTCCAGACGGCGCCCACCCATCTCGCCGCACACGCCGATATCCACGCTGTGTCCGTCGAGCGAGCGCACGACGCGGCGGATGAAGCGCAGGATCGCCGGGCTCAGCCAGTCATAGCGCTCCGCCAGCTTGGGATGCGCGCGATCGGCTGCGAACAGGAACTGGGTAAGGTCGTTGGTGCCCAGCGACAGGAAGCTGATCTTGGGCGCCAGCAGGTCGAGCTGTTCGGCGAGCGCCGGCACTTCCAGCATCACGCCATAGCGGATCGCTTCGGGCAGCAGCTTCTTCTGGCGGCGCAGGAAGGCCAGCTGCCCCTCGAACACTGCCTTGGCCGCGTCGAACTCCCACGGCTCGGCGACCAGCGGGAACATTACATGCAGCACCCGGCCCGCCGCCGCATCGAGCAGCGCGCGCGCCTGCACCTTGAGCAACCCGTCACGTTCGAGAGCGACGCGCAGCGCGCGCCAACCCATCGCCGGGTTCTCCTCGTGCTCGGCATCCTCATTGCGCAGATAGGGCAGCGTCTTGTCGCCGCCGATATCGACGGTGCGGAACATCACCGGCTTGCTGCCCGCCGCCTCCATCACGTCGCGATAGAGCCGGGTCTGGCGTTCGCGCGCGGGGAGCGTGGCGGACACCAGGAACTGGAACTCGGTACGGAACAGGCCGATGCCGTCCGCCCCGGTCGACGACAGGTTCGCCATGTCGTCGCGCAGCCCTGCATTCATCATCACGGTGACGCGCTGGCCATCGCGGGTGACCGGGTGAACGTCGCGCATGGCGGCATAGACCGCCTGCCGCTCACGGCTCTTGGCGAAACGTTCCTCGAAAGCATCGATCACGCCCTGCTGCGGGCGGACCATCACCGTCGCGTGATCGGCATCGAGCAGCAGCGGATCGCCGTCGCGCACTTTGGCGCGCAGGCTGCGCACGCGGCCCAGCACCGGGATGCCCATCGCCCGCGCCACGATCACGACATGACTGGTGAGCGAGCCTTCCTCAAGGATCACGCCCTTCAGCCGTCGCCGGTCGTATTCGAGCAGTTCGGCAGGCCCGAGATTGCGCGCGATCAGGATGGCATCGTGGCGCAGCCCCATCGAGGCCGCCGTGTGCATCTGGCCCGAGACGATGCGCAGCAGACGGTTGGAGAGATCCTCCAGATCGTGCATGCGATCGGCCAGCAGCGGATCGTCGATCTGGCGCATGCGCATGCGGGTGCGCTGCTGCACGCGTTCGATCGCGGCCTCCGCCGTCAGCCCGGAATCGATCGCCTCGTTGATGCGGCGGGTCCAGCCCTCGTCGTAGGCGAACATGCGATAGGTTTCGAGCACTTCCTCATGCTCGCCGCCCACGCCGAACTCGGCCTGGCTGGACATCCGGTCGATCTGTTCGCGCATGCGGTCGAACGCCAGGATCACCCGCTGGCGCTCGGCCTCGGTATCCTCGGCAACGATATGCTCGATGTGGACGCGGGGCTGGTGGTACACCGCCTGCCCCGCCGCCAGCCCCTTGACCAGCGTGAGGCCGCGCAGCTGGTCAGGCCCGGTCTGCGTGGCGTTGAACGCAGCAACGTCCACCTCGTCGATCAGGTCGGCGTTGGTGATCAGTTCGGCCAGCACCATGGCGACCGTCTGCAAGGCCTCGATCTCGACCTCTTCGTAGCGGCGCGGCTCGACGTGCTGGACGCACAGCACGCCCACCGCACGTTCGCGCCGGACGATCGGCACCCCGGCGAAAGAGTGGAACTTGTCCTCTCCGGTTTCCGGGCGATAGGAAAAGTCGGGATGGGCCGCCGCTTCGGCGAGGTTCAGCGTCTCGGTATGATCGGCGATGCTGCCGACCAGCCCCTCGCCTACCGCCATGCGGGTGACGTGGACCGCCTCCTGCGCCAGACCGCGCGTGGCGAATAGTTCGAGCATGCCTTCACGCAGAAGGTAGATTGAACAGACCTCGGAATGGAGTGACTCCCCGATTACCTCCACGACCGTGTTCAGCTTCGCCTGTGCATTGCTGCGCGAAGCCATCACCTCGTGAAGGCTGATGAGGATGTTTCGTGCTGCTTCGACGGCTCCACTGCTCATGCCTTGAAGGACTACCCCAAAGGATCGGCTTTGGGAACGCAGCGGAGCCATCTAATACGTCGGAAATTCGAATTTTATCGCTGAATTTCCAAGTCGGTGTTCACGTCTGCTTGATCGGGGACCGGATTTAGGCCCGCGCGATCTCCTCCTTGAGCCTGAGCTTACGCTTCTTCAGCGCCTGGATTACCCCGTTGTCCGGCATGGGTCGGATCATCTCTTCATGGATCTGCCGATCAAGACCGGCATGCTTGGTGTGAAGAGCGGCGACATGCGAACTATCCATGGACGGTTCTCCTCTTTTTACTGGCGCAGCCGCAACCAGCCTGAAAGCCAGGCGCGATCGAGGGGCCCGGATTGGCGACTCGTCATCCAGGATGCGGCGCAAAGATGATGGAACCACAATCGCGGCATCTTGCGAAGGGGGTGAATGATTCATATCGGTGAGCGGAAGGGCTGCCGCGTCGGACAGGATTCGCCAGCCAAACCGTTCCACCACGTCCGGGGCCGCCGTGAAGGCCCATCAGGAGACCCCGCCGTGACCGAAGAGGAAATGCGCAAGCGCCTGGAAATCCTGCGAACCGACCACCGCGATCTCGACGCGGCGATCGACGCGCTGGAGAAAGCCGGGGCCGGAGACCAGATGCAGATCGCGCGCCTCAAGAAGCGAAAATTGCGCCTGAAAGACCAGATCTCGCAGATCGAGGACTACCTGATTCCCGATATCATCGCGTAAGCCGGGATCAGCCACCTAAGGCACCGTTTCGGCCGTCCGATTTTCGGACAGCCTGCAAGAATGCCTCGATTTCGGCGCCACCCCCGATTGCAGCGATCCGCGCGATCGGAAATAGAGTGGCGCATGACGGCTCCGCTCACGTTCAACTTGCGCATCATCGAAGGGCTCTATGCCGAGGCCCTGATTCTGTCCGATGACGTGCGCCGCGCTTTTGCCGGACCGGCCCAAAGGCAACCGACATGGCTGCAACGCTTTGCATCCGGCCGGGATGTCAAACACCGGAATGACCGCAGCCGCATCGCCCTTTCCACCGAGGGCCTGCGCACGACCACGCGAATGATGCATGCCGTGGCCTGGCTGCTCAACCACCGCGCCTTCCTCAGTGGAGAGATGAGCGCGTTCCAGCTGCGGCGCTGCGGACAGTTGCCGCAGGAGAAGCCCGAAAGCCTGCCTGAAGAAATGCCCGAGGAAGACGCACCCGCCCTCCCCGTGGCCATTACCGCGCTGGTCGAACGCACCCGCCGCTTCCACCGGCGGATCGCGCGCCTCGATCAGGAGTGGCAACGCGGCGCCGCGCCGCGCCCGGACCTGTTGGAGCACCTCACGGCCCGGCTAGAGGCGCAGCACGCGGGCTGATTCCCACTCCTGTCTGCTTCGGAGTCGCCGCCCCGCCATCACGGAGCGCACCCGAGATCGCTGAACCGCCGGACAGCACCAGCGCGAGCGGCCCGCTCGGCGCCCGAGTTCGCCGTCGCCCAACTCGGCAGCCCCGGCTCCGCCGCCCCGACTCGACCGGCCCGCGACAGCCCCACTCGACACTGGCGCCCGCGCCGCCCATATCGCCGGTCATGGAGCTTCCCGCCGATATTCCGCGCCCTTACGAACTGGCCGAGACGGTCGCCCCGCGCGTGCGCCGGGTGCTGGCACGCAATCCTTCGCCTTTCACGTTCACCGGCACGCAAACCTACCTTGTAGGCGAAGGGCCGGACGTGGCGGTGATCGACCCCGGCCCGGACGAACCCGCCCACCTCGCCGCACTGGTCGAGGCCATCGCGAACGCGAAGGTGGTCGCGATCCTGTGTACCCACACCCATCGTGACCACTCGCCCGCCGCCGCACCGCTTTCCGCCATGACCGGCGCGCCGATCATCGGCTGTGCGCCGCTGACGCTAGACGATGATGGCCCCCGCGCCGATGCCGCCTTCGATGCCGACTATCGCCCCGACCGCGTGCTGGCCGATGGCGAAAGCGTCAGCGGCACCGGCTGGACGCTGACCACCGTGGCGACGCCGGGTCACACGTCCAACCACTTGTGCTTCGCGCTGGACGATAGCGGCGTCGTGTTCACCGGCGATCACGTGATGGGCTGGTCCACCAGCGTCGTCTCGCCCCCCGATGGCGACATGACCGCCTATCTCGAAAGCCTCCAGAAGCTCTACGAGCGCGAGGGGGACACGATCTATCTGCCCGCGCACGGCCCCGCCGTCGAGAAACCGCGCCAGCTGGTGCGCGGCATGATCGGCCATCGCCGCCAGCGCGAACGCCAGATCCTGCGCCAGATCGAAGCCGGTCGCCACCTTATCGCTGACATGGTGCCCCACATGTACAAGGGCGTGGACCAGCGCCTGTGGCCCGCCGCCGGACGCTCGGTGCTGGCGCATCTGATCGACCTCGAACGCCGTGGGCTGGTCGCGCGCGAGATCACACATGGCACAGATGAACGCTGGATCGCCCTTTAACCCGCTTTTTCCGCTTGGGAACGCCGCCGCTCACGCCTAGATAGCCCGCCAGACAGCCGGCGCCATGACCGGACCTTAGCGACCAGAGGACACACCATGACCCTGATGCCCGCCGACCTCTCCGGCCTCGACCTGCGCGCCGAGATCGAGCGCCTGCGCAAGGAACGCAACGCCGTCATCCTCGCGCACTATTACCAGCGCCCCGAGCTTCAAGATCTGGCCGATTTCGTGGGCGACAGCCTGGAACTCAGCCGCAAGGCCGCCGAAACCGACGCCGAGGTCATCGCCTTTTGCGGCGTGAAGTTCATGGCCGAGGTCGCCAAGATCCTCAGCCCCGAAAAGACCGTGATCCTGCCCGACATGGCCGCCGGATGCAGCCTTGAGGATTCGTGCCCGCCCGAGAAGTTCAAGGCCTTCCGCGAGGCGCATCCCGATCACATCGCGCTGACCTACATCAACTGCTCGACCGAGGTGAAGGCACTCTCGGACGTGATCGTCACCAGCTCGTCCGCCGAGACGATCCTGGCGCAGATCCCCCGCGACCAGAAGATCATCTTCGGCCCCGACCGCCATCTGGGCGGCTACCTGAACCGCAAGTTCGACCGCGAGATGCTGCTTTGGCCGGGCGTGTGCATCGTCCACGAGGCCTTCAGCGAAACCGAACTGCTCAAGCTGCGCGGCCAGCACCCCAACGCCCCGATCGCCGCGCACCCGGAATGCCCGCCGCACATCGTCGATCATGCGGACTATGTCGGCTCGACCAGCGGCATCCTGCAATATGCCAAGACGATGACCGGCGACACGCTGATCGTCGCCACCGAACCGCACATCATCCACCAGATGCAGGCGGCGCTGCCGAACAAGACCTTCATCGGCGCGCCGGGGGCCGACGGCAACTGCAACTGCAACATCTGCCCGTACATGGCGCTCAACACCATGGAGAAGCTCTACCTCTCGCTGCGCGATCTCACCCCGCGAATCGAGATCGAGGAAACGCTTCGCCTCGGCGCCAAGAAGAGCCTCGATGCGATGCTGGAAATGGCCAACGGCACCATCGGCAAGGGCGATCTGGGGTCGCGCTGACACTGTTCGGATATTGCTGACGCAGCGCAGCAATATTCACTTTTGCACGCGAAGCTGTACCGTTACGGGCACATGTAGCCAGCCCGTAACGCAAGACAAACGCTGGCAAAAATCCGGCATGTAGAATTTGCAATCGCATGCATGAAATTCGCATGATTCTTCGCACCTGCGGGACTGGAAATCCGCGAAAAAGAGGACTAGCTGGCGTGCATCCCAATTCTACGAGCAAGGTCACACAATGTCCGCAATTCGTAACACCTCGATCGCCCGCAAGGCTCCTGTGGCAGTGGCTATCGCCTTCGCCCCGCTCCTTATCGCTGCACTCCCGCTCGTCCGCGCGTTCGGATAAGCCTTTTCGCGGCCGCAAGACGCTGCTCGCAGCAGCTGTCGCGGCCGCGCCGCTTCTCATAGCGGCGACCTCGGCCACACCCGCCGATCCCTATCTCTGGCTCGAAGACATCCACGGCGCGCGCGCCCTTGCTCAAGTCGTCGGCTGGAATGCCGAAACCGAGAAGACGCTGCGGGCCGTTCCCGGCTTCGAAAGCGATCATTCGCGCGCGCTCGCGATCCTTCAGGACGAGAGCCAGATCGCCGAACCCGATCAGGTCATGGGCGATACCGTCACCAACCTGTGGCGTGACAAGGCGCACCCGCGCGGCCTGTGGCGCGAAGCCTCCCTCTCCTCGTTCCGCACCGGCAAGCCGGTCTGGCGCACGCTGATCGACGTCGACGCGCTGGGCAAGGCCGAGGGCAAGAGCTGGGTCTGGCACGGCGCCAACTGCCTCACCCCCGATTACAGCCGCTGCCTGATCTCGCTCAGCCCGGGCGGCAGCGACGCCGATGTCGTGCGCGAATGGGACCGCACCACCGGCCAGTTCGTGTCCGGCGGCTTCACCCTCCCCGAAGCCAAGAGCCAGGTCGCCTGGGAAGATCGCGACACCCTGCTGGTCGCCACCGACTTCGGCCCCGGATCGACCACCACCAGCGGCTATGCGCGCATCCTCAAGCGCTGGAAACGCGGCACGCCGCTGTCCTCCGCCACCGTCATCAAGGAAGCCGCGCCCACCCAGATGGGCATCGGCGCCCATGCAGTGATGGACGGCGACACGCGCCGCATGATCGTGACGCTCAACAAAAGCTTCTACACCAACCAGTCGTGGATCGAGGCGCCGAACGGCAGCCTGATCGCGCTGCCTCTGCCCGAATCGGCGGACCTTTCGGGCGTGGTCGACGGCAAGTTGATCGCGCAGCTGAACCAGCCGCTGGGCGACGTGCCCGCAGGCTCGCTGGTCAGCTGGTCCATCGCCGATGTGCTGGCAGGCAAGCCGGGCACGGCCAGGCGCGTGTTCGTGCCCAGCAAGACGCAGGCAATCGAAAGCGTCGCCACGTCCGACCATGCGCTGTGGATCAAGCTGCTCGACAACGTTTCGGGCCGCCTGCTCGAACTGACGCCGCGCGGGCCTGGCGACGAGAGCATCTGGTCGGAGACGACCGTTGCCCTGCCCGACAAGGCGACAGTCACGCTCGATGCCACCGGCGATGCGCAGGATGCCGCCTTCGTCACCGTGCAGTCGTTCCTGCTGCCGCCCACGCTCTATGCCGTCGATGCCACCGGCACGCCCACGGCGGTGCAGTCGCTGCCTGCCAAGTTCGATGCCTCGCAGTTCACGATGAGCCAGCATTTCGCGACCTCAAAGGACGGCACGAAAGTCCCGTACTTCCTCGCGATCAAAAAGGGCGTGACCGGGCCGGTGCCCGCGCTGATCCACGCCTATGGCGGCTTCCGCCTGCCGCAGACGCCGACCTATCTCACCACCGAGCCATATCGCGCCGGGCCGCTGGCGATGTTCTGGACCGAGGAAGGCAATGCCTATGTCCTCGCCAACATTCGCGGCGGCGGCGAGTACGGCCCCGGCTGGCACGACGCGGCGCTGCGTGAAAAGCGCCAGAACGCCTACGACGATCTCTATGCCGTCGCGCAGGATCTGGTCTCGCGCGGGATTTCTGCAAAGGGGAAGATCGCGGTCTCCGGACGCTCCAACGGCGGGTTGATGGCAGGCGTGGCGCTGACCGAGCGGCCCGACCTGTTTGGCGCGGCGATCATCGGCTCGCCCCTGCTCGACATGAAGCGCTATTCGCACATGCTGGCGGGCGCCTCGTGGATGGCCGAATACGGCAACCCCGATGTCCCGGCGGACTGGGCCTTCATCTCCAAGTATTCGCCTTATCAGAACGTGCGCAAGGGCGTGCACTATCCCCCGGCGTTCTTCTATTCCTCGACCGAGGATGACCGCGTGCATCCCGGCCATGCCCGCAAGATGGCCGCCAAGCTCAAAGCCTATGGCAACACGGTCTACTTCCACGAATACCGCGAGGGCGGCCACTCGGTGGGCGCGGACCCGGCTGAAGACGCGGTGCGTGCAGCGCTGCTCCACGCCTATCTGAAGAAAACCCTGATGCATTGAGACAGAGTCACGCAAGGCACTCAATTGCCCTTGCGTGAAAAACGCGCTGCACTGCGGCATCCCTGAGGCCCGTTCAGGCGTTGCGGGGCTGGATCACTCCCAAGGAGCCAGCCCCATGCGCCTTCCCATACTCGATCACACCACTCTGCAGGGCGACCAGCAAGCCCTCTACGAGGACATGAAGTCCGGCATCGAGAAGAATTTCAAAGGCTTCACCGCCATCGACGAGAAGGCCGATCTGGTCGGGCCATGGAATCCCTGGCTCTCGTTCCCCAAGTTCGGCGGCCCGGTGTGGAACCTCGTGAAGGCGCTGGCCGACAATCCCCTGCTGCCCAGGACCGTGCGCGAGATCGCGATCCTCGTCACCGGCACCTATTTCCATTCCGACTACGAGCTTTACGCGCATATCCATGTCGCCGAGGATCGCGGCCTCTCGGAAGACACCATCCGCACCATCGTCAGCGGCAATCGCCCGCACGATCTCCCGCGCGAAGAGGCGATGGCCTACGACTTCGCCTCGATCCTCGTCGAAGGCGGGGTGATCCCGGAAATCCTCTATCGCGGCATGGTGGAGACCTTCGGGCAGGATGGCACGGCCGAGTTCATCTACCTCGTCGGGCTCTACTGCATGGTCTCGACCACGCTGAACGGCTTCAACGTGCCCGTGCCGCAGGACGGCGACGCATAAGTTTGCTGTCATGCCGGCAACAGCATGACAGATACGGCACCGGCCCTCTCCCCCACCCGCCCTCCCACAGTGTATCCTTGATGGGAGGCCGGGTGGGGGAGAGGACCGGTGCCGCAAACAAAAAGACGCCTACTTCCCGTCGCCCGCCTTGGCCATCGCCAGGGCGGCGGCGAGGAGCACCATGCCTGCCACGTCCGCCACGCCCAGCGTCTCCCCGAAAGCCAGCCAGCCGACCAGCGCGGCGATGGCGGGCTGGGCCAGCAGCGCCATGCCGATCACCAGCGACGAGAAGTGGCGCAGCGAATAGATCAGCAGCCCCTGCCCCACCAGCTGGCTGCTCACCGCCAGCGCTATCAGCGGCGTCCAGTCGTGCGGCATGATTACCTCGCCCATCGCCAGCGCGATGGCGAGCGCGACCGGTGCGCTGGCCGTGGTCGAGACCAGCAGCAGCGGCACCGGCGCCATCCTGGAGCGCACGGCCCCGAGCAGGATGATGTAACCGGCATAGAACACCCCTGCGAGCACGCAGATCACATCGCCCAGCAGGTATTCGCTGCTCACTTCCAGCGAACTGCCCATCAGCAGTCCGGCCCCTGCCAGCGCGGCCAGGATCGCCGCCAGTTCCAGCCCACGCGGCGCCCGGCGCGCCGCGATCATCCCCCAGACCATCACCAGCAGACTGCCCGAATTGCCGAACAGCGAGGCATTGCCGACCTTGGTATGCTTGATGCCGATATGCCAGGCGGCCAAATCCGCGGCGAAGAACACGCCCGCCGCCGCAACCAGCAGCAAAGTGGACCGGCTCGCCGTCCGGGCCCCGGCGGGCAGGCGCAGGGTCGCAATCAGCAGCACCGGCAGCGCCAGCGTCAGCCGCCAGAACGCCGCCGCCACCGGACCGGTATCCGCCAGCCGCACCAGCCATGCCCCAAGCGCCAGCGCGACGTTCGCCGCCAGCAGTGCGCCCAGATGCAGCGGCGTCCAGCTGCGCACGGGAACATGTCCGGTCAGATCCGGGGCGGCTGATTCGAAAGGCTTGGTCGAGGTTACGGTCATGCCGCATCTGCTAGCCCCAGCCCTTCGCACGCGCACCACAAATCGTTGCGGAACCCTTTGCCTCCACCACGAGCGTCCGGACGCGGCAGTCGCGCGGCCACGAGGACCATCGCGCAAGGTTGTGTCGCTAACGGGAAATGAAGGCGCCGGCGCTATCCCAAGGGGGGGAGGGAGGGATAGACGCCGGCGCTCAAGGTCCAGGCCGCCATGGTGCAGGTCGCAGAGGGGGGAGGGAAGAGACCTGCGACGCCCTGGTCCTCAACATCTGTCCGAAAAATCAATACGATGCTCAACGTGGAAACAGCGATTACACGGAGCAGCGTTCACTTCCGGACGGAAGGACTGCGCGCCCCCTACAATCGATTCCCTTGCAACGCAACCCTTCGCAAACGCGAAACGATTGACCATGCACGCGAGAGTGATATTAATATGATATCATATTTAGGGGCAAACGTGATGTCTGATTCGCATCTTCCCATGAACGTCAGCAAAGAACGCGGCACCTGGTCGACCAGTGGCTATGCCGCGCTGCTGGCCATGCTGGCTCTGGTCGTCCTCGTCGTGGCTATGGTCGTCTATATCGCGCAAGCCCAGCCGACGACCGGCGCGGTACTCGGCTTTCTGGCCGTGGTGATCCCCTGCGGGCTGGCGACGGTATTCCTCGCGGCCGGTTTCTACATGGTGCAGCCCAATCAGGCCGCCTCGCTGACGCTGTTCGGCAGCTATCAGGGGACGGACCGCACCACCGGCCTGCGCTGGACCTGGCCGTGGCTGAGCAAGACCAAGGTTTCGGTCCGCGCGAACAACATCGTCTCGGAAAAGCTCAAGGTGAACGACCTGCGCGGCAATCCGATCGAGATCGCCACCAATGTCGTGTGGCGCGTGGCCGATACCGCGCAGGCGCTCTACGACGTGGACGATTACAAGGCCTTCGTCGATGTGCAGGTGGAAGCTGCCGTGCGCTCGATCGGCGCGCGCTACCCTTACGACGATGGCCCCTATAACGATGGCGAGACGGTCGAGATCACCCTGCGCGGCAGCCACGAGGATGTGAACCGCGAGTTGCGCGCCGAACTGATCGACCGCCTGCGCGTGGCGGGCATCACGGTAGACGAATGCGGCCTCACCCACCTCGCCTATGCGCCGGAGATCGCAGGCGCCATGCTGCGCCGCCAGCAGGCCGAAGCGGTGATTGGCGCAAGGCGCAAGCTGGTGGAAGGCGCGGTCTCGATGGTGGAGATGGCGCTCCAGCAACTCTCTGAAAAGCAGGTGGTCGAACTCGACGACGAGCGGCGCGCGGCGATGGTCTCGAACCTGATGGTCGTGCTGTGCGGCGAGCGCGAGACGCAGCCGGTGGTCAACGCCGGATCGCTTTACCAGTAAGTCAGCCGAGCCCTGTATTCATGTCGACCAAGAAAGCCTTCGCCCTGCGTCTCGATCCCGCGCTGCACGCCGCGATCGAGCGCAGCGCGGCGGGCGACATGCGCTCGGTCAATGCCCAGCTGGAAGTGCTGCTGCGCGAGGCGCTGACCCGTCGCGGCATGAAAGTCCCGGTCAGCGAGGCGCCTCGCCGCGGACGCCCGCCCCGCGATGAAGAGGAGTGAGGACACATGGTGAAGGACAAAAGTTTCCCGAATACTGCCGCCTCGCCTGATGGCGGCAGCGACAACGCGTGGTTTGCGCCCAAACGCTTCGGATACGGCTCGGGCCTGCCGGTCGCATGGCAGGGGTGGCTGGCTTACGCCCTGTACTTCGCGCTGGTGTTCGCGCTGGGATTCTGGGGCCGATACGGAGGCGAGAACGCGCGTCTCGGGTCGCTGGTGCTGATCCTGCTGGCGACCGGCCTGCTGGTCGTGCTGTGCGCAAAGAAAACTCGCGGCGGCTGGAAATGGCGTTCGGGCAAGATGGACTGAGCGCCATCGCGGCAGAAGCCCACGATTTTACAACCTGCCCCTGTTTGAGACTGATACCATTTGCGATTTGCGGGCTTTCCGGCGCGATGCGATACAGTCGCCATGCGTATCCCCCTGCCCCCCCGTGCTTCAGGCCTACTCGCCCTGATCCCCGTTGCTCTGGTCTCGACCGCCTCGGTCGCGCAGCAGGCACAGGCAGCCTATACCGTGGCCGAAAGCGGGCGCAGCTATGCCCGGCTGCAGGACGCGGTGGACGCCATCGGCGACGGACGCGGCACGATCCGCTTCGCCTCGATGCGCTTTGCCGACTGCGCGGTGCAGACCAAAGGTGACATCACGTACAGCGCCACCGTACCCGGCCAGTCAGTACTCGACGGCGTTCCTTGCGAGGGCAAGGCGGCGCTGGTGCTGCGCGGGCGCAGTGCCCGGATCGAGGGGCTGGTCTTCGCCGATATCCGCGTGCCCGATCACAACGGCGCGGGCGTGCGGCTCGAAAGCGGCAACCTCACCGTCTCGCAAAGCTGGTTCCGCGATTCCGAACAGGGCGTGCTCAGCGCCGACGATCCGCAAGGCGCGATCACCATCGATAAATCCACCTTCACGCGCCTTGGCACCTGCGAGGGTTCGGGCGGCTGCGCGCACGGGCTCTATATCGGCAATTACGGCTCGCTCACCGTCACCCGCAGCCGTTTCGAGGCGGGTACCGGCGGCCACTATTTCAAGAGCCGCGCCGCGCGCGTGACCATCGAGAACTGCAGCTTCGACGATTCGCAAGGCAAGGGCACGAACTACATGATCGACCTGCCAGAAGGCGCCACCGGGCGCATTGCGAACAACTGGTTTGTGCAGGGGCGCGACAAGGAGAACTACTCCGCCTTCATCGCCGTCGCGGCCGAGCACCACACCCACAGCGCCGATGGCCTGACCATCGTCGACAACAACGCCCGCTTCGCCCCCGGCATCGACCGCCGCAGCGCTTTCGTCGCGGACTGGTCGGGCGATGCGCTGAAGATCGGCGCGAACACGCTGGGGCCAGGCCTCGTCCGCTTCGAGAAGCGCTAACAGGACTGATGCTTGCGAGGTGACGCCCCAGCGCCTACCTCACAAGGTATGATCCGCCTGTTCTCCCTGCTGACCCAAGCCCGTATCGGGCTGCTGATCGTCTTGGCCACGATCGGGTTACAGGCAGCCATACCGATGCAGGCGCCGCTTGAGCGGGTTCAGGGCTCGGCCTTTTCGGCCAGCACTATCGACGTCGCGCTCGTCTCGCTGCGCCGGACCATGGCGCAAGCGCCGCAAGCCGCGCCACTGCCGCAGCCAGCCGTCCTGTTGCTGACGCTGCTGATACCCCTCGCCCTCGCGGCTCTGGCGATCCCGCCTGCTGCACCGCGCCTGCGCCCGCAAACGCGCGCGCCGCCGCCGCGCATCCATCCGGCGCGCCTGCCCGACAGCACCGCGCCTCCGCTGTCCTGATCTGCCCGTCTGCAACGCCGTACCGCTCCCGGTTTGGCTGTGCTCCCACGCATTTCAGGATTAGCCTACATGAACACCCAGACTTCCGGCGCGCTTGGCGCCGACGAACGCGGCCGCGTGGCCGCCCTGCTCGCGCGCTATCCAGCGCTGACGGCCGACGAACTGGCCGATGTAACCCACTGGTTCAAGCGTACCGCCACGCCTCTCGACGTCGGCACGCTGGCTTCGGACACCGCCATTACCGAACAGTACCGCCGTTACCGTGCCGAGCATCTCGACCGCTTCGGTGCGGCGGACATGCTCAAGGCGGCAATCTTCGTCGCTATTTTCCTGGCAGTGGCGGCAATCATCGTGGTGCTGATGCCTTAACCTTACAGAATATGCCCGGTCCGGTCCCGCTTGGTATCGAGATAGCGAGCATTGTGCGGGTTGGGCGGGAGCCGGTGCGGCACCCGCTCGACCACGTTCACGCCCACTTTCTGAAGCGCCGAAACCTTGGCCGGGTTGTTGGTCATCAGCCGGAGGCGCGAGACGCCCAGCAGGTCCAGCATGCGCGCCGCCACCGGAAAATCGCGCGCTTCGGTCGGCAGGCCCAGGCGGTTGTTGGCATCGACCGTATCGAAGCCCTGATCCTGCAACTGATAGGCGCGCAGCTTGTTGACGAGGCCGATGCCGCGCCCTTCCTGCCGCAGGTACAGCAGCACGCCCCAGCCGCCTTGCGCGGCCTCATCCGCCATCGCGTGGAGCGCGGCATCGAGCTGCGGCCCGCAATCGCACTTCAGGCTGCCGAGAATATCGCCGGTCAGGCATTCGGAATGCAGGCGCACCAGCGGAGCGCGGTCGGCATTCTGCTCGCCGATCACCAGCGCGACATGTTCGCGCAGATCGTCGAGCGCACGGAACGCCACGATCTCGGCATTCTCCGCCGCCGCCACCGGCAGCCGTGCCCGCGAGGCAAGGGCTAGGTGCACCGTGTTCTTCCACGCCGCCAGATCCTCGACGCTCACCGCCTGCGCTATTGGGACAGGTTCGGGCGAGACGAGGAAGGCCGGAAGGATGCCCGCCAGCCGCGCCAGCTCCATCGCGGCGCGCGCGCCTTCTGCGTCCTCCAGCGGCTCAGCCACGAACGGTCCGCGCATCGGATAGGACAGGTCGAGCGCGGGATCGGCCAGCGTCTGCGCCATCGCCAGATCGAAGCCGCCTGCGCCCCGGATCAGCACCGGCGCTTCGGGTACTGCCGCCTCGCGCTGGTTGGCGAGCTTGAGCGTTACCGCCCGCGCCGCCGAGATCAGCATGCGCTGCCCGGCGGCGTCCGGCGCGAAACCGGTCTCGGCGGGGAGCAGGACCGGCCCTTCACCCACCCGGATCGCCCAGCCATGGCGAAGCGCGTCAATGGCGAGCGCGACCCGGCGGGTCATTTCAACCGACACCTCCACGCTCAGAACGCGAATTCCGTGATCAGCGGGATGTGGTCGCTCGGCTGCTCCCAGCGACGGGTATCCTCGACGAAGTGGTGCCCGGTCGCCTGCGCGGCGAGATCGGGCGAGGCCCACATGTGGTCGAGGCGGCGGCCCTGGTCCTTCTGGCGCCAGTAGCTGCGATAGGACCACCAGGAATAGTTGCGTTCCGGTGCCGGGATGAATTTGCGGCCCAGATCCACCCAGTCGTGCGAATCGCGGAAGCGTGCCAGCGTCTCGACCTCCAGCGGCGTGTGGCTGACGACTTTCAGCAGCGCCTTGTGATCGTAGACATCCGATTCGAGCGGAGCGATGTTGAAATCGCCGACGATCAGCGTCGGGCGGTCGATCTTCTCGCCCCAGCGGGTCATGCGCTCCAGAAAGTCCAGCTTCTGGCCGAACTTGGGGTTCACCTCGCGGTCGGCCACATCGCCGCCGGCGGGGATATAAACGTTTTCGAGGATCGTCCCCTGCCCCGCGCCCAGCAGTTCCACGCCGACGTGGCGCGCCTCGCCATTGTCCTGCCAGTCATGACGGCTGAAATCGCGGAACGGGATGCGGCTGACCGTGGCGACGCCATGATAGCCCTTTTGCCCGTGGATCGCGCGGTGGGTATAGCCCAGCCGCTCGAACATCTCGTGGGGGAACAGCGGCTCGGCGACCTTGATCTCCTGCAGGCACAGCACGTCGGGCGCATGCTCGGTCAGGAAACGCTCGACCTGATCGAGGCGCAGGCGGACGGAATTGATGTTCCAGGTGGCGATTTTCATGCGCGCAGCCTTAGGAGCCTGATGCCCCCGCGCCAAGGACGCAGCGTCGAAATCGCCTACGAAAAAACCCTCGACCCGGGGGCAGGGGGTCGAGGGTTCGTTCAAGCGTTCGTCACGCTATATCAAAACGGCCCTTAAAGGAGGCGCGGGCAACAGGGGGGAAACCCGCCTCGGACCGTTCTGACAAAGCCCTTTTAGGACGGAGCGCCTGTCTCTTGGGTGAACGAGACGATCAATCCTGTCGCGATTTGTCGTTTATCCCGAACCAACCACGACAAACCGCCCGCGATCAGCGATGCCCCGCCTTCACGCGCGGGTCGTTCCACTTGAAGGCATTGGACGGAATCGCGACGCCATAGCGCTGGTTGGTCAGGCGAATCGTGGTGCGCTGGTTCTGCGCGTCGAGCGCGACCCAGTAGCTCAACTCCAGTCCGCCGGGCGCCGAGGCGTCCTTGGTGAAGATCAGCGTGATGACGCCATATTCGGGATGCGACGAATCGCGCACTTCCACGCTGATGACGTTAGGATTGCCGGTCGGGCGAATCACCCCCAGCTTCGAGACATCGCGCCGGGGATCGATGATCGCGCCAAGCGGGCTATTGCCGATCGGCCAGCGCGAGACCTGGTTGACGTCATAGTCGATCAGCGTCAGCGCCTTGCCGTCGCCCACGATCAGCATGTGCACCGAAGGCTCGTACTGGAAGCGGATGCGCCCCGGTCGCTGGAGCGTAAGCTTGCCGGTCACGACACTGCCGTTGCGGTCGGACTGGGCGAAGTCGGCGGTCATCGTGGTGATGCCGCGAAGCGCGGCCACGACCTGCTGCATCTGCGCAGATGTAGAATCGACCGCCAGAGCCGGGCTCGAAATCGAGACGGCAGGAACGGAAAGCGCGGCCAGAACGGCCGCGCCAACACAGGATCGAAAGGTCTTACGATATCGGTTCATGGCATCCCTTTTGGTTCAGGGCCTTGAACCGACCGTGAACCTTACTTGATCTTCGCTTCCTTGAACTCGACGTGCTTGCGCACGACGGGATCGTACTTCTTGAAGCTGAACTTCTCGGTGGTGTTCCGGGGGTTCTTCTTGGTGACGTAGAAAAAGCCGGTGTCGGCGGTCGACACCAGACGGATCTTGACGGTTGCGGGCTTCGCCATGGCGCTATCCTGTACTCTCTATAGCCGCCTGCCCGGTCTGTTGGCCGGCGTCCTGTCCGAATGAAACACATCGGGCGCCGCGACGCGCCGCCCTTGAAGGTCCGGCCCATTGCGCGATGGAGGCTGGAAAGTCAACCCGCAGCGCCGCTTCAACCACATGGAAACGGCTTGAGAGGGGGCAGAACCGTATATTCCTCGTGCCTGGGCGGAGCATCGAGCGGCGGCATGTCCAGCGCGGGCGGCTCCACATGGGTTTCCGGCAGCCGATCGAGCAGATCGCGAATCAGGGTGAGTCGGCCAAGGCGCTGGTCGTTGAAGTCCACCAGCGTCCACGGCGCCTGCTTGCTATGCGTGGCTTTCAGCATCGCATCGCGCGCCTGCGTATAGGCCTCGTACTTCTCGCGCGCGGCGAGATCCACCGGCGAGAGCTTCCAGCGCTTGAGCGGGTCTTCCAGCCGCTCGTGCAGGCGTTCTTCCTGCTTTTCCTGATCGCAGCCGAGCCAGTACTTGAACAACAGGATGCCATCCTCGACCAGCATCTTCTCGAACTTGGGCACCTGATGCAGGAACGCCTCGACCTGCGATTCGGTGGCGTAGCCCATGACGCGCTCGACACCGGCGCGGTTGTACCAGCTGCGGTCGAATAGCACGATCTCGCCCGCCGTGGGCAGATGCTCGACATAGCGCTGGAAATACCACTGCCCCTGCTCGCGCTCGCTGGGCGCAGAGAGCGCGACGGTGCGGCACTGGCGGGGATTGAGCTGGCCGCCGACGGCCTTGATCGCGCCGCCCTTGCCCGCGGTATCGCGCCCCTCGAACAGGACGACGATGCGCGCGCCGGAGGCTTTCGCCCAGCGCGCCATCGCCACCAGTTCCAGTTCGAGGTCTTCCAGCGCCGCCTCATAGGCTTTGCGCTTGAGCTTCTTGTGGTCATGACCCTTGGACATGACCGGGAGGCTATCAGGCGTGACCGAGCAGGTACAGCGCCAGCGCGCCGACGACGATGCGATACCAGGCAAACGGCCCGAAGCCCGAACGGCTGACGAAGGCCATGAACGCCTTGATCACCACCAGCGCGACGATGAAGGCGACGACGAAGCCGATGCCGATCAGGCCCCAACCGACCGTGCCGGTGCCCGCCATCAGATCGTGGCGTGCGCCCCACAGCTCCAGCGTGGTCGCGCCGATCATCGTGGGAACAGCGAGGAAGAAGCTGAACTCGGCAGCGGTGCGGCGCTCCACGCCCATCGCCAGCGCGCCCATGATCGTCGCGCCCGAACGGCTCACGCCGGGCACCATGGCCAGGCACTGGGCGAGGCCGACGCCGAGGCACTTGACCACCGGCAGTTCGGCAACGCCCGTCAGCGGGCCTTGTTTAGCCACCTTCTCGACGCCGAGGATGGCGATACCGCCGATGATCAGCGCCCAGGCGACCACCACCGGGGCATCGAGCAGCGCCTCGATATAGTGCTTGAGCAGCAGGCCCAGCACCGCAGACGGCAGGAAGGCGATCAACACGTTGCGGGTAAAGCGCACCGAGACGGGCTTCAGCTTGAGCAGTCCCGCCCCGACCGCCCAGAAGGTGCGCCAGAACTGGACAATCACCGCCAGGATCGCGCCCAGCTGGATGACGATGTTGAAGGTCGCCCATTGCGCCGCGTCGTAGCCGAACAGGCGGGTGGCAAGGATGAGATGCCCGGTCGAGGAGACGGGCAGGAACTCGGTGAGGCCCTCGACGATGCCGAGGAGAATTGCGGTGAAGGTCAGGGTCATCGGCCGCAGGTCATGCCGCACGCAGGCCTCAAGTCAAGCCACCGCGAGCCGCATCGAAAAATTAGTGCGATGGGTACTTTTTTACAGGACTCTCCGTGCGCAGCAAAGCCGAGAAAAAACCGGCCGATCACGTAAGCGACCGACCGGTTTTTTTAAACTGCGGATCGGGGTTCTGGCTTACCAGGTCCGCACGCGGTCGGCGGGGGCCTGATAGAGCTTCTCGCCCGGCTTCACGTCGAACGCCTTGTACCACTCATCGAAGTTACGGACGATGCCGTTGATGCGGTAGTGCGGCGGCGAGTGCGGATCGGTTTTCAGGAACTGGCGAGCCTGCGCTTCACGCACGCGCGAGCGCCAGACCTGTGCCCAGGCCATGAAGAAGCGCTGGTCGCCGGTGTACCCGTCGATCACCGGCGCCGGCTTGCCGCCGAGCGAGAGGTGATAAGCCTCGTAGGCGACGCTGAGGCCGCCCAGATCGCCGATGTTCTCGCCCATGGTCAGGCGACCGTTCACGCAGGTCTTGCCATCGTCGAACGGGCAGAAGCTGTCGTACTGCGCCGCCAGCTTGTCCTGGATCTTCTGGAACTTGGCGGTGTCCTCCGGCTTCCACCAGTCGCGCAGGTTGCCCTGCCCGTCGGACTTGGCGCCCTGGTCGTCGAAGCCGTGGCCCATCTCGTGGCCGATCACCGCGCCGATGCCGCCGTAGTTCACTGCCGGGTCCGCCGACAGGTTGAAGAACGGGGGCTGCAGGATCGCCGCGGGGAACACGATCTCGTTATAGGTCGGGTTATAGTAGGCGTTGATCGTCTCGGGCAGCATCATCCACTCCGAGCGGTCGACCGGCTGGCCGATCCGGTTCATCTCGAAGGTGTTCTCCCACGCGCCAGCGGCGATCATGTTGCCCAGCGGATCGGTGGGCGAGAAATCTAGCCCTTCGTATTCCTTGAACTTGGCAGGCTCGCCGATCTTGGGCGTGAAGGCATCGAGCTTGGCGATCGCTTCCTTACGGGTGGCCTCGCTCATCCACGACAGGTTCGCCAGCTTTTCGCCCATCGCCTTGCGCAGGTTGACGACGAGCTGCGTCATCGCTTCCTTTTCGGCAGGCGGATAGTACTTGGCGGCATAGAGCTTGCCGAGCAGTTCGCCCGCCTCGCCCTCGACCATGGCGATGCCGCGCTTCCAGCGCGGACGCTGGGCCTGCGCGCCGCTCAGCACCTTGCCGTAGAACGCGAAGTTGGCATCATCGATGTCGGTCGGCAGCACCGGCGCATAGGAGCGCAGGAAATGCGCCGCGAGCCAGGCCTGCCACGTCGAGACCGGCACGTCGCTGATCAGCTTCGCGGTCGCCGGGACGCCGCCACCGAATTCGGCGGCAGCCTTGGCGGCGTCGATATGCGCGGCCTTGAGTTCGTCGGCTGTCGGCGGCATCTCGTCTACAAGGACGTAGCTCGCCTTGCCCGCGCCCGAGGCTTCGAGGAAGGTCTTGAGCAGATCGCCCTCACCCAGCGCTTCGAATTCGGCGGTGGTCAGCTTGTTATAGGTCAGGTCAGGGTCACGGCTGGCGGCGCGGTCCCAGTCGTTCTGCGCCATGCGCGTTTCCAGCGAGAGCACCGCCTTCGCCGAAGCCGCCGGATCGGCATAACCCGCCTTGCCGAGCAGGAAGGTCAGGTAATCGACGTACTTGGCGCGAATCGCCTTGGCGCGATCATCCTGCCCCAGGTAATAGCTGCGGTCCGGCAGGCCGAGGCCCGACAGGCCGACGCCGAGTGCATAGACGTCGCTCTGCTTCGCATCCGCGCCGACATAGGCGCCCAGCGGCGAGGCATAGCCCGGCGTCGCGAACAGCTTGACAAGATCCTCGGGCGTCTTGGCGGCGTAGATACGCTGGAGATAGGGCTGCACCGGGGCAAGGCCCGCCTTGTTGATCGCGTCCACGTCCATGAACGACTTGTAGGCGGCAGCAATGCGCGCACCGTCGCTGCCAGGTGCCTGCGGCGTGGAGGTCAGGCCATCGAGGATACCGCGAAGACGCACCTGCGACAGGTCCGCCAGCGTATCGAACGAGCCGATGCGGGTCTTGTCGTCGGGGATCGGGTGGCTGGCCACCCAGCCGTTGTTGACGAAGGCATCGAAGTCGTCACCCGGCTTCACGCTCTTGTCGACATACTGGGTCTGAATGCCGAACTGGCCCCAATTGGTCTCGGGCTTGACCTCGGTCGAAGCGGCGGCGGGGGCGGCATCGTCCGCAAGGACCGGCGCGGCGGCAAGGCCCAGCGACAGCGCCGCAGCGGCGACACCGGCGGCCAGCACGCGCTTTGCGCGAGCGGTGGAAAGCAATTCGGGCATGGATACCCCTTTTCGAAAGATCGTTGAACACGCCAAGCGAGGGGGAGCCAGGACGGCTCCTGTGGCACGCACGATAATTACGAAAAGCGGTAACGCCAGTCCTTATTCGCGATCAATATGACAAATCGCTCGAACTATTGTCGAATTGCAACGCGGCAAGACGTGCATAGAGGCCGCCGAGCCGAACCAGTTCGTCATGCGTCCCCTGTTCGGCAATCCGCCCGCCGTCCATCACCACGATCCGGTCCGCCTTGCGCACGGTGGCGAGGCGATGGGCGATGACCAGCGTGGTGCGATGCGCCATCAGCGTTTCGAGCGCATCCTGCACCAGCCGTTCGCTTTCGGCGTCGAGCGCGCTGGTCGCCTCGTCAAGCAGCAGGATCGGGGCATCGCGCAGCAAGGCACGGGCGATCGCCATGCGCTGGCGCTGGCCGCCCGAAAGCCGCGCGCCGCCTTCGCCCAGGAACGTGTCGAGGCCCTGCGGCAGTTCGCGCAGGAAGCCCTCGGCATTGGCCGCAGAGGCCGCGCGCCAGATCGCCTCGTCACCGGCGTCCCAGTTGCCATAGCGCAAGTTGTCGCGCGCGCTGGCGGCGAACAGCACGCCCTCCTGCGGCACCAGCGCAATGCGGCGGCGCGCATCCACCGGATCGGCAGAAGCGAGCGGCACGCCGTCGACCTTGATGGTGCCGCCCTGCGGATCGTAGAACCGCTCGGCCAGTTGGAACAGCGTGGACTTGCCCGCGCCCGAAGGCCCGACGATAGCCACCGTCTCGCCCGGCTCGACCGTCAGCGAGAAATCGTGCAGCGCGGCGAGTTCGGGGCGCGAGGGATAGCGGAAGGTCACGCGCTCGAAGGCGATCTTGCCGCGCGCGGGCACCGGCAGCGCCATGGGCCGCGCGGGCGGCGCGATCTGCGGACGCTCGTCGAGCAGTTCGGCAAGGCGGCTGGCCGCGCCCGCGCCGCGCACCAGATCGCCGTAGACCTCGGTCAGCGAATTGAACGCGCCTGCCACCAGCACGGCGGTGAACACGAAGGCGGCGATGGTGCCGCCGGTGATCGTCCCTTCGGCGACGCCCACCGCACCGCGCCACAGGATCAACGTGATCGCGCCGAGCACGAGGAACATGATCAGCGCGGTCATCACGCTGCGCATCATGAAGCGGCGGCGGGCGATCTCGAACGTATCCTCGACGCTGGCGGCAAAGCGCTCCGCCTCGCGCGGCTCCTGCGTGAAGGCCTGCACGATGGGCAGCGCGTCGAGCACCTCGCCGGTCATCGCGCCGATCTGCGCGACGTGGTCCTGGCTGGTGCGCGACATGCCGCGAAGGCGCCGCCCGAACACCGCGATCGGCACCATCACCAGCGGGATCGCCACGAGCAGCCACACCGTGAGCTGCGGCGCGAGGATGAACAGGTAGACGACGCCCCCTATCGCCATGATGACATTGCGCAGCGCGACCGAGACAGTGGTGCCCACCAGCTGGTCGATGATCGTCGTGTCCGCCGTCATGCGCGAGGAAATCTCCTTGGGGGAGTTCACCTCGAAGAAGCTGGGCGAAAGCGTCAGCAGGTGGTGCTGCACACGGCGGCGGATATCGGCGACGACGCGCTCTCCCAGCCACGAGACCGAATAGAACCGCGTCGCGGTGCCCAGCGACAGCACCACGATCGTCGCGATCAGCGTGACGAACCAGCGCTCGATCGCCGTGGGATCGGCGCCACGCGCGAAACCCTGATCGATGATCTGGCGAAAACCGTAAGGGATGGCGAGCGTCGCCAGCGCCGTCACCAGCAGCGCCGCCCCCGCCAGCGCGACCCGGCCGGGATACCGGAACATCTCGCGCCAGACCATCGTCAGCGGACGCAGCCCCTTGGGCGACTTTCCGGCAACCGCCGATGCGGCCTCTTCGCCGTTGGCCGGCTCAGAGCTAGCGAAGGCAGGATCGACGGACGGCTGCTGCCCCACAGCAAGATCACGGGCGGCAGGCTCAAGAACGGCAGGATCGCGGGAAGATGGCATGGTCTCGCGCCTTACCCCCTCGCCCGCCGCAGGAAAAGGGCCTTGCGGTGGGCTTTGCGGGACGAAATGCCCTATCCCGGCGCCCTTCCGTCACGGCACCGTCACCGCGCGGCTGCCGGGGGCCATCTGGCCCCGAAACGGGACGAAAGCGGGATTTGCCGCATTGCACAATGACGCGTTCGGGTCCAAATTAGGCAGCAAATCGGCCGATGGGCCGTTAACCGTGAGATGTCAGGTAAGAGCCGTCAGGCCTGCGGGCGCGGCCGGGAGAACGCGACTTGCTCTATAACGCCTACGAATTGCAGCGAAATCTGCTCAGCGGCGCATCGGCCTGGGCCTCGGTCGGCGCCGAGATGCTGACCAACCCGGCGTTCCCGATCAGCCAGTTCGGCTTGGGGCCAGTGATGGCATCGGCGCTCGAAGTCTTCGCGCATGCCGCCGCACCGCGCGGAAAACCCACCTTCGCGATCGAAGCGGTGACGATCGAGGGCAAGCGCCACCCCGTCACCGAATCGATCGTCGAGCGGCGCCCGTTCTGCAACCTGCTGCGCTTCGAACGCGCCGGACTTCCCGCCGACGCCCCGCGCCTGATGATCGTCGCGCCGATGAGCGGACACTACGCCACGCTGCTTCGCGGCACCGTGGCGCGCATGGTCGAAAGCAGCGTGGTCTACATCACCGACTGGGCCGACGCGAAGCTGGTCCCGGCATCGGAAGGCCGCTTCGATCTGGACGACTATATCGACTACCTGATCGATTTCCTCGCGTGCATCGGCCCCGGCACGCACATGCTGGCGGTGTGCCAGCCCTCGGTCCCGGCCTTTGCCGCTGCCGCGATCATGGGCCAGCAGAAGCACCCGGCGCGCCCTGCCACGCTGACCATGATGGGCGGCCCGATCGACACGCGCGAGGCGCCCACCAGCGTCAACGACGTCGCCATGCAGCAGCCGCTGGCGTGGTTCGAGCAGAACGTGATCGCCACCGTGCCGCTCGCCTATCCGGGCTCGGGCCGCCGCGTCTATCCCGGCTTCCTCCAGCTGGCCGGGTTCATGGCGATGAATCTGGGCAACCACATGATGAGCCACTACGGCATGTTCCGTCATCTGGTCGAAGGCGACGACGAAAGCGCGGCGGCGACCAAGGCGTTCTACGATGAATATCGCAGCGTCTGCGACATGACCGCCGAGTTCTATCTCCAGACCATCGAGCATGTGTTCCAGCGCCACTCGCTGCCCAATGGCGAGTTCGTGCATCGCGGCGAGCGGATCGATCCCACCGCAATCCGCGACACCGCGCTGCTCGCGGTCGAGGGAGAAAAGGACGATATCTCCGGCATCGGCCAGACCAGAGCCGCGCTCAAGCTGGCGGCCGACCTGCCCGACGACTCGAAGCAGTACTATCTCGTCGAAGGTGCGGGCCACTACGGCATCTTCAATGGCAAGCGCTGGCGCAATCTCGTTGCCCCGGTGCTCGAAGACTGGATGCGCAGCCACGCCCGCAAACCGGAAGCGACGGAGAAATAAGCCAAGTTTTCACGACAAGCCGTTCCCTGCGCGCGCTGGCACGGGGAACGGAAAGGCAGGATGGTTCTGGTCCGTTAAGGTTGATTTTGGTAAACTGTCGGGCATGCGTAAACTGTCAGCCATGAACGGAAAACTCGGTCGCCGCGATATCGTGAAGGGTGGATTGCTGGCGGGCCTCGGCCTGACACTGCCCGCACGCGCCTTTGCCGCCGATCCGCTGGGCCTGACCGGTTCGGATCTCACCAGCGGCTCACCGACCAACCTGCTGGCAAATTCCACGCTCGGCACCGTTCCGGCCAGCCCGGCCAGCGCCGATGCCTATCAGCAGCGCATTCTCGCAGCCGCCCAGCGCGAGATCAGCCGTGTGCGGGCCTCCGTATGGCGCGCCGATCTGGTCGGCATCGCCGATTTCTCGCAGCCTTCGTGGAAGCCGCGCTTCCATTTCGCCAATCTGGAAGACGGCACCGTGCGCTCGTTCCTGCTCGCCCACGGGCGCGGTTCGGACCCGTCGCACAGCGGCTGGTTGCAGAGCTTCTCCAATCAGGTCGGCTCGGAAGCGACATCGCGCGGCGCCTATCTCACCTGCGAGTGGTATCAGGGCAAGTACGGCACCTCGATCCGCCTGCAGGGCCTCGATGCCGACAATTCGCGCGCGCTCGAACGAGCCATCGTCGTCCATCCGGCATGGTACGTTGACGAATCGATGATCGCCAAGTGGGGCAAGCTCGGCCGCAGCGAGGGCTGCTTCGCGATGAGCCAGGCGAACTTCAACGAGGCGCTCTGGCATCTGTCGGGCGGGCGTCTGCTGTTCGCGGACCGCATTGGCGAGGCGTAATTTCCTCCCCCATCACGGCCTTCATTACACCCTGCATCATGGGGCACTAATTCGTCCCGCCCCGCATTATCAGCGGGAACTATAGGCTCGATCACGCGATGTGGCGTTTACTTGCCACCCGGTTCGCGCGACAGACCTTTCGATGACCCTGCCCCTCGACAATGCCGACTGGCCCACTTTCGGCTGGAGCGATGACATTCGCCCCGCGCTGTCGCGTGCCATGGCGGCAGGCCGTCCGGTGGCGCTGGCGACGCTGTTGCGGGTCGAGGGCAGTGCGCCGCGCGGCCCCGGCGCGCAGATGCTGTTCGATGGCAGCACCGCCAGCGGCTATTTCTCGGGCGACTGCATCGAGGGCGATGTCGCCACCCACGCCGCACAGGTGCTGGATGACGGCGAACCGCGCCGCCTGCACTACGGCATGGGCAGCCCGTGGATCGACCTGCGGCTGCGCTGCGGCGGTGCGCTGCATGTCGTGGTCGAACGGGTGGAGGCGGACAGCCCCGCCGCGACGGCGCTGCTCGACCACACCCGCCAGCGCCGGTCGTGCCTGTGGGAGAGCGACGGCACGGTGCAGGCCGTCTGCGCGGCCGAAAGCGGTGCCCCCCTGCTCAGCGCACACGACGATCCGCTGCACTTTGCCCGCCGCTATGACCCGCCGCGCCGCCTGATCGTCTCGGGCGGCGATCCGGGCGCGCTCGCCGCCGCGCAACTGGCGATGATGACCGGGTTCGAGACGATCCTCGTGCGCCCTGACGGCCCGCACCAGCCGCCGCCCTTTGCGGTCTCGCGCTATCTGCGCGGCGAGCCTTCGCAGGCCCTTCCCGAACTCGGCGTCGATCGCTGGACCGCCTACCTCGGCGCCACGCACGAGGACGAGCACGATCTCGGCGGGTGCCTTGCCGCGCTGAAAGGCGGGGCCGCATGGACCGGGATGATCGGCGCCAAGTCGCGCGCGCCCGCCCGTATCGCCGCGCTGCGCGGCGCCGGGGCCAGCGACGAGGAGATCGCCGCGCTGCACATGTCTCCCGGCGTCGCCGGGTTGGGCAAGGCGCCGTTCGAGGTGGCCACCGGCATCCTTGCCGAGATCATGCAGGCGCTCAATCCCGCCCGCGAGCGCGCCTGAGCGTGGCAGGAAACCGCCTCGGATCGCGCCATAACTTCGGCGCGATCGTGCTGGGGGCGGGCCACGCCACGCGCTTTGGCGGCGGCAAGATGCACGCGCTCTTCAGAGGCGAACCGCTGCTGCACCACGCGATCCGGCTGGCGCGCACGGCACCGGTTTCCCGCGTCGTAGTCGTCACGCGCCCCGACACCGCCATCGGCCAGTGGGACGGCGCGCCGCCGGTTGCGCACATCACCCTAGCCAGTGATGCGCTGTCCGAAACCCTGCACACTGGTCTCGCCGCCTTGTCTGGCGTGGATGGCGCCTTCGTGTTTCTGGGCGACATGCCGCTGGTGCCACCGGACATGGCCGCTCACCTCGCCGCCGCGCTGGGCGAGCGCTATGCCGCGCTACCGGTGGTCGGGGAGCGTCCCGGCCATCCCGTACTGCTGTCCGCGCGGGCGATGGCGGATGCGCTGCTTCTGGAAGGGGATGCAGGCGCGGGCCGCCTGCTGCGCTCACGCCCCGATGTGCTCCGCCTGCCCTGCGACGATCCCGGCGTGCTCACCGATATCGACAGCCGCGAGGATCTCGTCCGGGCGGAAACAGAACGATGAGATCAGGCCCCCGAAAATCAGGCATTGCCGGTTTCGCTCGCCAGCAGAGCGGGATCGATGCCTTCGGCGCGCCATGCGGTTTCCCAGCGCTTTTCGGCGGGCGTGTCGAACAGCACCCCGGCGCTTCCTTTCGCGGCGTGCCAGCCATGCCCGCGCAACTCGCCCTCAAGCTGGCCCGCGCCCCATCCGGCATAGCCCAGCGCCATCAGCCAGCGCGCAGGCCCGGTGCCCTTGGCGATCGCGCGCAGCACGTCCATCGAGGCGGACAGCGCGCCGACCGGCTCGACCAGCACCGTGTCGTGGCCGATCCAGTCGGTGGAGTGCAGCACGAAACCGCGCCCCGGCTCGACCGGACCGCCATGGTGGATTTCGCGGTCGGGCGCCGCACCGGGATCGATGCCCAGTTCCTTCAGGATCGCGTGAAAGCGCACCCCTTCCCGCAAAGAGCCGATGCCGACGCCCAGCGCGCCGGTATCGTCATGCACGCACATCACGTTGACCGAGCGGGCGAACCGCGGATCGCCCATGCCCGGCATGGCCAGCAGCAGCCGACCCGTAAGATACTGTTCCTGTGTCACGCCTTTGACTGTACCGGGTCCGGGCGAGCCCGCAAGCACGCCGCGCGCCCTCCCTGCTTCTATCCCCCAAGGAGTAACCCCATGAACCTGCTGTTCGATCTGCCGCCCGCCCCCACCGTGCCCATCGCCGGGTCGGACACCCGCTTCCCGGTCGGCCGCGTGTTCCTTGTCGGGCGCAACTACGAGGACCACGCGAAGGAAATGGGCGCCGCCGTCGACCGCGAGGCGCCGGTGTGGTTCTCCAAGTTCGCCTCGACCGTCTGCGTCACCCCGGCGACGATCCCCTACGCGCCGGGCACCGGGAACTTCCATTACGAGATGGAACTGGTCGTGGCGCTGGGCGCAGGCGGCTTCCGCGTCGCGCCCGAAGACGCGATGGACCTCGTCACCGGCTATGCCTGCGGGCTCGACATGACCCGCCGCGATCTGCAATCGCGCATGAAGAGCAAGCAGTACCCCTGGGACGTCGCCAAGAACATCGAGAACGGCGCGGTGATCGGCCCGATCACCCCTGCGGCGCAGTTCGGCGAGGTGTCCAGCCAGCGCATCCGCCTGACGCAGAACGGCACCGTCAGGCAGGACGCCACGCTCGACCTGCTGATCTGGAGCCTGCCCGAACTGATCGCCGACCTCTCGAAGCTCTATCACCTGCAGGCGGGCGACCTGATCTACACCGGCACCCCGGCAGGCGTCGGCCCCGTGCAGCCCGGTGATGTTCTGGTGGGCGAAGTCGACGGCTGCGAGCCGATCGAGCTGCGGATCGCCGAGCCGGAGTGACTCTGTACGCAGCGTGTACCGAACGGTTAATTGCCGTATAGGCGCGCGCGACTCGAAAAAAGAAGAAAGACACGATCATCTCCTCCTGCCATGCCGTCCGCCCTGCCCTGCTCGCCTCGATCGCGACGCTGGGCGTGCTTGCCCCCCTTGCCGCTGCACAAGCGCAATCGACCGATCCCACGTCGGATGCGAACTCGACCACCGCGAAGTCGCACAAGGGCAAGACCCCGGTCATCGTCGTGACCGGGCGCGGGCTGGCGGACGGCCCGGCGACCCCGGCCTACGACAGCGTGGTGCTGGACCGTGACACGATCACCTCCAGTTCCTCGGGCCGGATCGAGGACGTGCTATCCTCGGTGGCGGGCTTCCAGCAGTATCGCCGTTCGGACAGCCGCGCGACGAACCCCTCGAACCAGGGCGTCACCCTGCGCGCGCTGGGCGGCAATGCCTCCAGCCGATCGCTGGTGTTGCTGGACGGGGTGCCGGTGGCGAACCCGTTCTTCGGCTATATCCCGCTCAGCACGCTCTCACCCGACCGGCTCAGCACGATCCGCGTGACGCGCGGCGGCGGCACCGGCGCTTTCGGCGCAGGCGCCGTCGCAGGCACCATCGAGATGGACAGCGCCGGGCCGGACCAGCTGGGCCTGCTCAATGCCGAGGCACTCGTCGACAATCGCGGCGAGACGCAGATGGATGCCACCGTCGCCCCCAAGCTGGGCAATTCGGGCGGCTATATCGTCGCCAGCGTGCAGTGGGATCGCGGCAAGGGCTTCTGGACCACGCCCGAAGACCAGCGCGTCGATGCCAGCGCCCGCGCGCGCTATGAAAGCCTCTCGGGCTCGATCCGCGCGGTTGCCCCGCTGACCGACGATATCGAGGTGCAGGCCGGTGTCATGGCCTTTCAGGACCACCGCACCTTCCGCTTCCAGGGCGCCGATTCGACGTCTTCCGGCCAGCAGGGCTCGATCCGCCTCGTCGGCCATGGCGACTGGAAGTTCGACGTGCTCGCCTATGTGCAGGCGCAGGATTACTCGAACATCGTCAAGAGCTCGACCAGCTACAAGGAAACGCTCGACCAGCACGCCACGCCCACGCTGGCAGGCGGCGGCAAGCTGGAGATCCGCCCGCCCGTCGGCGACGATCACGTCCTGCGCTTCGGCACCGACCTGCGGCTGACCGGCGGCCACCTGCTGGAATTCCCGATCAACACCACCACCGGCGAGCGCTCTGCGATCCGCCATGCGGGCGGCGACGAATCGGACCTTGGCCTCTATGCGCAGGATGACTGGACGCTGGGCCAGCTGGTGCTGACCGCAGGCGCCCGCGCCGATCGCTGGACGATCCGCAACGGCTACTACACGCAGGACGCCTTCGACGCGACCGAGGACAACATCAACAACCGCTATGCCAACCGCTCGGGCTGGGTCGGCAACTTCCGGGGCGGCGCGGTGTGGCATGTGGCGCCGGTGATCGCGCTGCGCGGCTCGGCCTATACCGGCATGCGCATGCCCACGCTCAACGAACTGTACCGCCCCTTCGTAGTCTACCCCGTCACCACCGAGGCGAACGCCGATCTCAAGGTGGAGAAGCTGCGCGGCTACGAAGCCGGGTTCGACCTGACGCCCGCCACTTGGGCGCGACTGTCGGTGACGGCGTTCTACAACAGGCTGGACGATGCCATCGCCAACGTCACCATCGCCACCAATGTGCGCGAGCGCGAGAACGTCGACGCGATCCGCGCCAAGGGCATCGAGGCGGAAGCCGCGCTGACCTTCGACAAGGTGGGCTTCAACGGATCGCTGTCGTGGACCGATTCGAAGGTCGAGGCAAGCGGCACACAGGCGGCCATCGACGGCCTGCGCCCGGCGCAGGTGCCCAAGCTGATGGCCAGCGGCACCCTGTCGTGGGCCCCGCGCAAGGGCTGGCGCCTTGCGGGCACCGTGCGCCACATCGGCCGCCAGTACGAGGACGACCTCAACACCTACATCCTGCCCGCTGCGACCACCTTCGATGCCTATCTGCAGGTTCCGGTCGCAGGCCCCGTCTCGCTGACCGTGCGCGGCGAGAACCTGAGCAACGAGATGGTCGTCACCCGCAACCAGGACGGCTCGATCGATCTGGCCGAACCGCGCACCGTGTGGGTGGGCGTGAAGCTGGCGATGTAGAGTACATACTGCCGGAGAACCCGCAGCTGCCCACTGGCATCGGGCGGGTTCTCCGGCTAGTCCTGAGCGCAATGGCGCGCCTTACGATCAACGATCACCCCGTCCAGATCGACATGGACCCGCAGACCCCGCTGCTGTTCGCCCTGCGAGACGGTGCGAACCTGACGGGAACCAAGTACGGCTGCGGCGTGGGAGACTGCGGCGCCTGCACGGTAATGGTCGATGGTGCCGCGCTGCGCTCGTGCCTGATCACCCTTTCCGAATGCGAGGGCCGCTTCGTGACCACCATCGAGGGGCTTTCGGCAGACCGCTCGCACCCGGTGCAGCAGGCGATGGTGGCCGAGCAGGCCATTCAGTGCGGGTTCTGCACGCCCGGCATCGTGATGACCGCCGCCGCGCTGCTCAAAGCCAACCCGGACCCCAGCGAGGCGCAAATCCTCGACGCGGTGCCCAACTTGTGCCGCTGCGGCGTTTATCCACGCCTCGTCCGCGCGATCCAGCGCGCAGGCCGCGTCGCACGCCGCCTCGAAACCATCAGCGCCGCGCCTGCCCCCGGCATCACCCCTGCCGATGCCGCGCGCGCCGTCCCGGCGCTGCGCACGCTCCCGAAAACGCAAACCTCAGGAAACACTCCATGAAAGCCACGATCTGGCACAACCCCAAGTGCGGCACCTCGCGCAAGACGCTGGCGATCCTCGAAGAGACCCCCGGCGTCGAGGTGACGGTGATCGAATACCTCAAGACCCCGCCGAGTGCGGAGAAGCTCGCCCAACTCTACCGCGATGCCGGGATCACCCCGCAAAAGGGTCTGCGGCTGCGCGGCACCGATGCGCAGGAACGGGGATTGTCCGAAGCGGACGCGGCCACCGTGCTGGCCGCGATGGAGGCCGAACCGATCCTGATCGAGCGCCCGCTGGTCGAGACCGACAAAGGCGTGCGCCTGTGTCGTCCGCAGGAACTGGTAAACGAGATCCTGTGAACAGAGGGGGCGGACAGCGGGCATTTACCGCATTCACCACGCCCTTCGTCTTGCAATACGATGGCTAATCTGCCAGCGATCCGTCCCTGAGTTTTCAAAGAACAGCGAGTGCGCGCTTCCATGACCAGTACCGAGCTTGCCCGAGAGCCCCTGCAGCAGCGGATCAAGCGCAAGATCAAGCAGACTCTGGGGCCTTGGGGGATCTTCGTCGAAGGCTTCATCCGCAACCCGGTGATGGTCGGCTCGATCGTTCCCTCCTCGCGCTTCACCATCCGCCGGATGCTGGAGAAGGTAGACTGGGAAAACACCAAGCTCTTCGTCGAATACGGCCCCGGCGTCGGCACGTTCTGCCAGCCGGTGCTCGACCGCCTGCCGCGCGACGGCATGCTGCTGGTGATCGACACCAATCCGCTGTTCATCGACTATCTGCGCCGCACCATCACCGACAGCCGCTTCGTCGCGGTCAACGGCTCGGCGGCTGACGTCGAAGAGATCGTGCGCGCACATGGCCATGAAAAGGCGGACTACGTGCTGTCGGGCCTGCCGTTCTCCACCCTGCCCAAGGGTGTGGCGCCCGCCATCGCGGCGGCCACGTACCGCGTGATCCGCAAGGGCGGCGCGTTCCTGGTCTACCAGTTCCGCCCCAAGGCGAAGAGCTTCATGACCCCGCACTTCAAGCGCATCGACGACGCGATCGAACCGATCAACGTGCCGCCGTGCTTCATGTGGTGGTGCTGGAAGGACGAGGACTGATCCTCCCTTCGTTCAGACGCGACGCATAAAAAAGGGGGCGTTCAAGCCCCCTTTTTCGTATCCGATGCGTTCCTTGCTCACTCGAAAGGGCGGCCCGACCCGGCGCTGTCGCCGCTCAGCTGGCGGTGGATCGCCACCAGCACAGCCACCGTCACGACACTTGCCACGGCGTTGAACAGGCCGGAGACCAGCGCCGCCCACAGGGTCGGCAGATTGCCCTCGCCCGCCAGCAGCAGGACCGGCGTGATCAGCGCCATGTTCACCACCATGCCGATGATCAGATAGGCCAGCATCAGCAGGCAGAAGAAGCCGAACAGGCGCAACGCATGGCGCCGGGTCAGCTGCCACGAACGGCGCAGGGCATGGACCGGGTTGAGCAGTCCGTCATTGACCACCACCGGCACCAGCAGCGAGACGCGCACCGCCGCGTGGATCAGCAGCGCGATCCCGAACAGCGACACCACCGCGCCCAGCGCCGCTCCTACCCCGCCCAGCGGCGCGAACAGTACGGCAGGCAGCACCAGCACCGTCATCGTCGCCGCCAGCGCGATCACCATCGTCGCGATCAGCGTGGGCAGCGCGCGGATCGCCGAGGCGATCACCGTGCCCACCGTGGGCCGCGCGCGATCGGCCAGCAGCCGCGCCAGCGCGAAATAGCCGATCAGCTGCATCACCACACTGCCGAGGCCTACGCCAAGCAGCGTGCCGATGTTGTCCATCACCAGCTGGTTCACCAGCGTCTTGTTCTCGAAATTGGTGTAGATCTGCGTTTCCAGGCCGGTCAGCAGCACGCCTGCGAGCAGCGAGGGCAGCAGGAAAAACACCCCCGCCACGGCAAAAAGCACCTCGCGGTTGGCGCGTACCGCCGCGACGCTGTCCTGCCAGGCGCGGTTACTGTCGAATTTCATCATGGGCTCCAACGGCCGGGTTCCGGGGGCAGCCCCCTTAAACCCTCTTGCTATGCGCTGCCAATGACGCCACGCAACGCGGCATGACAAGTCCTGTTTTCACGCAAGCCGACTCCGTCGCCCCTCTTGGTCTCCTCCCCGACACTCTGCCGGGCGATATCGAACTGCGCGTGAGCACGCAGCCGGTGCCCTATCGCGAGGCGCTGGAAGAGATGGCCGCGCGCAATGCCGCGATCGCGGCGGGCGAGGCGCGCGAACTGATCTGGCTACTGGAACATCCCCCGGTCTACACCGCCGGCACCAGCGCGGCTGCTGACGAACTGCTCGACCCGCGCTTCGAGGTGGTCGAGGCCGGGCGCGGTGGACGCTACACCTATCACGGCCCCGGCCAGCGCATCGGCTACGTCCTGCTCGATCTCAAGCGCCGCGCCCGCGACGCGCGCGGCTTCGTCCATGCGCTGGAAGGCTGGGTGATCGACACGCTGGCCGATTTCGGCGTGGACACCTTCCGCTCCGAAGGGCGCATCGGCATCTGGACCAACGACATCGACGGGCGCGAGGCGAAGATCGGCGCGATCGGCGTGCGCATCCGCAAGTGGGTGACGATGCACGGCTTCTCGGTGAACATCCGCCCGGACCTGTCGCACTTCACCGGCATCGTGCCCTGCGGCATCGAGGAATTCGGCGTCACCAGCCTCGAACGGCTAGGTAAGGCCGTGGACACGCCCGCCTGGGACGCTGCGCTGATCGCCCATGCCGAAGCCTTCCTCGCCAAGCTGGAAAGCCCCTGCCCGCCCGCTTCCAAGGCCCCTGTCCAGCCGGGGGAGACTGCCTGATGGCCCGCACCTCGCTCTGGCTCGCTTCGGGCGCACTGGTGCTCGGCATTGCGCTTTCGGGCTGCAACAGCGCCAAGAAGGATGACAAGAACGCCACTGCGGCAGGCGGCGAGCTGCTACCCCGCTCGGCCAGCGACGACATGTTGCCCTACGACACCGTCACCTCGCAGCCCGACCTGCTCGATCCCGAAGCGGCCACGCGCAGCGCCTCCAGCCACGCGCAGGTCGAACAGGACGCACAGGACGAAGCCGACGCTCCCGACGAGGACGACGCCCCCGGTCAGGACCAGGGCGACGACGATGCGACGACAACGGAAACCACCGTACCCGCCGCCCCGGCTGCGGCGACACCGGGAGGGCAGTGAGGGGGCAATTGCTCCGACCTGCCCATCCCGTCTGGGCGGATAGTGAAACCTTGCCGCCGTTCGATCAGGCCTGCGCAGCCAGTGCCTTGCGCTCCGAGACGACCCACCACGCCAGCGTGGCGCAAAACGCGCAAACCGCAGAAAACAGGGCCAGTTCCAACCAGAACCCGGCGCGGGCCAGGCTTATGGTAATCGACCAGGCCAGATCTCTTATCCCGCCCCCGACCCACGGCAGCATACCCAGGCCCTTCAGACACTGCGGAATGGCCAGAACCAGGGCGATGCCACCTGCCGAGAATGTCCACTTGCGCGCCGGGACCCGCAGATCGGCTACCGGGGTCAGGCAACTGAGCCCCATCAGAAGCGCTGCCAGCATCACCAGCATCGTCCTCGCCTCAACATTGGCGGAAACGCCCAGCGCAAAGTTCACTGTCCAGTAATTGGCGAAAGAGAAGATTTCCGAAGCCCCGCCCAGCAACGTCAGAACACCGCACAGTGGCGCCCACGGCAGCAGCGACAAGACCCGCGCGCGCTTCCAGATCAGGACCACCAGATATATCGCGAAAACCAGCGCGAATACCAAGCGAAGCAGCAAGCCACCGATCATCATCAGGATACCGCATTCGCTGGAGCACCCGATGCCCTTGAGCAAAAGCATCAACGCAAAGGTCCCCAGCGGACACCCGATAATCATCAGCCCGCTGGCAATAAGCCATTTCCTTGTAAAAGCCTGCACGTCTGCCCCCGCTCTAACCCGCCGCGCCTTCGATGCACCCGGCGAAAAGCGGCATAGGCGAAAGGGGTGAAGAAGAGGCGAAGCGCTCGGTTAAAATTTGGAAAGCAAGCTTAGAACGTCACGCAGATAGATGTCAGCGCTTCTTCTTCGCGATCGGGGCGTTGAAGTCAGGCTCCTTCTTCGCCACCCAGTCGACAAACTTGCGCACGTCGGGGTTCAGCAGCAAGCCGTCGACGTCCATGCCGTTGCGCTGGAGTTCGGAGTTGGTGAAGGTGGTGATCAGCATCTGCTGACAGATCGGGTGCATCGGCACGGTATCGCGCCCGCCCCGGCTCTTGGGGATCGGGTGATGCCATACGATGGTCTCACCGGTAGGACGCCCGCACAGCCAGCACGGGACGGGCGGCGGGGCCTCCTCCTCGGTGTCGATCTCGGGCTCGTCCCAGCCGCCGTTCTTGCGATGTTTGCGGGCCATGGTATCTCTTCTTGATACTGCGCCCGACCTTCAAGGGAAGATCGGGCGCGTCGTAATCCGGATGGGTAAGGCGAACTGGCCTTACAGCGCCTTTTCGTAGATCGCGTATTCGCGGTTCACGTGGCTGTCGATGGCATCGGCGATGGCGACCATGCCCTGGTTGTCTTCCAGAACCCAGCCGATCTCGCCGCGCTTGCCACCGAACTTGTCTACGGCAGCACGGCGGATGTACTCGATCATCATGAAAGCAAGCTGGCTGGCGAGGCGCGAGGACTGCAGCTTCTTGCGCACGCCCATCAGCGGCACGCGCATGTCGGCGGGCTTGGGCTTGCGCAGCCACAGCGCCAGCTTGATCCAGCCCAGAATGCTCGGCTTGCCGGTGCGGCCGTTCACGCGCATCTGGATCTGGTTGAGATCGGGCAGCGTCATCATGAAGGCCACCGCCTCACCCTCGTACTCGGCGAACTGGATCAGTTCGGGATGGACGAGCGGCTTGAGCTTCTTGCCGGTATGGGCGATTTCCTCGGGCGTGAAAGGCACGAAGCCCCAGTTGTCGGCCCAGGCATCGTTGAGGATGTCGCACAGGATCGCGGCTTCCTCGTCGAAGCGCTTGGGATCGCAGTTGCGCACGCGGATCTTGGCGTTCTTCTCGCCCGAAGAGACGATACGCTGGATCAGCGGAGGGAACTGCTTCGTGATGTCCAGTTCATAGGTGTAGAGCGTCTTGGCAACGGTATAGCCCGAACCCTCGATCCAGCCCTGATAGCCAGGCTGGTGGTGCGCCATCATCACCATCGGGGGATGATCGAAGCCCTTCACCTGAATGCCCGGCTCTTCCCAGACCGAGAGGTTCATCGGCGCGAGCACACGGGTCATGCCTTCCTTGCGCAGCCAGTCCTCGGCCGTGGCGATCAGCGCCTTGGCGACGGCTTCGTCCTCGGCCTCGATCGCGCCCCAGTTGCCAGTGCCCGGCCCCATGCCCTGCTCGACCGGCTGGGTCAGCGCCAGTTCATCGATGTGGGCAGAAATACGGCCCACGATCTTGCCCCCGCGATAGGCCAGGAACAGCTGGACGCGGGCATGGTCGAAGAACGGGTTCTTGCCCGGCGTGAACTTCTCGATCTCCTCCATCCGCAGGTTCGCGACCCAGTTTTGATCTGGCGCATTGTGGCGATAGGCGAAGTCCACGAAGGCAGCACGATCGGCCTTGCTGGAAACGGGTGCGATGACTAGTTCGGCGTTGGCCACGATCCTGCCTTTGTTCCGATGTAGGGAAGAAGAATGGATGCGACCTGCGTGGACTCGCCTCATGTTGTCAAGCGCGGTTAACACTGCACAGCAACATACTCGGCCGGCGACGCGAAAAAGGTTCACTTTGGAAGTAGTACGATGATCGAACAGGATATCCTCGACAGGCCCAATGCGCCCGCGACCGCAAGAGATGTGGCCGCAGATGAGGCAGCGCGTGCAGGCCGTGCGGCGATTCGCAAGAATGGCCCCGAGGACAAGGCGATGATGCGCGCCGCCGCGGAACTGACGCGCGACATCGCGAAGGCACGCCCCGCGATCTACTGGCCCGACATGCTGGCCAATGCCGCCGTCGGCTATGCGACGCTGGCAGGCGCGATCCTGGCCAGCTCGCCGTGGGTGGCGCTGGCCTGCGCGCTGGTCTCGGTGCTGACGCTCTACCGCGCGCTGCTGTTCATCCACGAGCTAACGCATTATCACCGCGATGCCCTGCCCGGCTTCCGCTTTGCCTGGAACCTCTTGGTCGGCGTGCCGATGCTGATCCCCTCGTACATGTATGAGGGCGTGCATTCGCTGCACCACTCGCGCGTGCGCTACGGCACGTCGGAAGACCCTGAATACCTGCCGCTGGCGCTGATGAAGCCATGGTCGCTGCCGGTCTTCGCACTCACGTCGCTGCTGCTGCCTGCCGCTCTGATCGTGCGCGGGGCGATCCTCGTGCCGCTGGGCGCGGTGATCCCGCCCGTGCGCCGTCTGGTGTGGGAGCGCGCATCCTCGCTCTCGATCAACCCCGGCTTCCGTCGCAAGGCGCCCGAGGGCGAGTTCGCCCGCATGGTGTTCTGGCAGGAAGTGGGCGTCTCGGTCTGGTCGATCGCGCTGATCGCCGCGAGCCTCGCCTGGGGCTGGCGTCCCCTGATAATCGCCGTCGCCATCGTCGCTGCCGTCGCCCTGCTCAATCAGGTCCGCACGCTGGTCGCCCACCTGTGGGAGAACGAGGGCGAGCAGATGAGTGTGACCGAACAGTACCTCGATTCGGTGAACGTGCCGCCCCCCGGCGTGATGGCGGGCCTGTGGGCACCGGTCGGCCTGCGCTACCACGCGCTGCACCACCTGCTGCCGAGCCTGCCCTACCATTCGCTGGGCGAGGCTCACCGCCGCCTCGCCGCAAACCTTGCGCCGGGATCGACCTACACCAAGGCCAACTACCCCGGCCTGATGCCGCTGATGAGCCGCCTCGTCGCCAGCACAATGGGCCGCCGCTGAGAGAGGCTTGGGGGCCTGACCGCCCCCTCACCAGCTCAAACGAAAGGGGCCGCGATCATGGCGATCGCGGCCCCTTTCGTTTGAGCTCGTAACTGGCGGAAGCGGTATTATTCCTCGGTCCGTACCAGCACCGTCTCGCCGACCAGCAGGAACAGCACGAAGGGCGCCCATGCCGCGACCAGCGGCGGATAGCCGCCGAAGTTGCCCATCGCCAGCGCCGCATTGTCGAGCACGAAGTAGGCAAAGCCCAGCGCCATGCCGATCACCGCGCGGATCAGCAGTTGCCCCGAGCGCGCCAGTCCGAAAGCCGCGACCGCGCCCAACAGCGGCATCAGCAGCGCCGCCAGCGGGCCGGAAATCTTGTGCCACCACGCCGCCTCAAGCTCGCTGGTGCGCCGCCCGGCGGCGCGCATCGCCTCGATCGAGCGGCTCAGTTCGAAGATGTTCTGCCCGTCCGAATCGATCGAGGTCATCCGCACCTTGTCGGGCGTGATCCCCGGCGCCACGAGGTCCGAGATCGGCTTGGTGCTGGTGGTGTCCGCCACGTCGAAGTGGCGCGGCTTGACCAGACGCCAGCCGGGATTGGCATATGTCGCGGTGGGCGCGCGGGTCTCGCTCAGGATCGCGCCATTGGCATCGCGAACGTAGAACGTGACATTGGTCAACGTCATCGTGTTGCCAGGGCCGGACGCCTGCGCGGCATAGAGGATGTCGCGCCCGTCGGCGAGGTAGACGTTGGCGCGCAGCCCCGTATCCTTGGGCACCGGACCGTACTTCACCGCCTGCCAGGCATCGAGCGTGGCGAACGAGCGCGTCACCACCCGCTCGTTGAACACGAAGCTCAGCCCCGAGATCACCAGCGAGGTCAGCAGCAGCGGCGCCAGCACCTGATGCGCGGAAAGCCCCGCCGCGCGCATCGAGATCACCTCGCTGTTCTGGTTCAGCGTCATCAGCGTGATGATCGTCGCCAGCAGCACCGAATAGGGCAGGAAGCGCGAGATCAGCTGCGGCACGCGCAGGGTGACGTAGTACATCAGCTGCGCCTGCCCGTTGCCGTGGTAGGCCAGAATGTCGCCACTCTCGCCCAGGAGGTCGAGCACCTGCAACACCAGAACCAACATGATCAGCACGGCCAGAATGCGCGTGGCAAACAGCTTGGCCAGATAGAAGGTGAGCGTGCGCGAAGGGAAGAAATCGAACTGCATCAGGTCTTGTCCGCAGCAGGCACGGGAAGGAGAGGCCCGCTCTTGCGGCGGCGGCGCAACAGCGAACGGATGCGCTTGCCGACGATCGCGGCAATCCGCTCCAGCCAGCCGATCGCCTGACCGCCGGGCACATAGGCCACGCGCCAGTACATCCACACGATCAGCGCGGCGAACAGCGCGAACGGCCCCCACAGCCCGAAGACCGGGCTGATCTTGCCGAGCGAGGCCACGTCGCTCGCGTACTCGTTGATCTTGTGATAGGCCACGATCATCACGATCGAGACGAACAGGCCCAGCGCCGAAGTCGATCGCTTAGGCGGGATCGCCAGCGCCACCGCCAGCAGCGGCAGCAGCAGCATCATCACCACTTCGACCATGCGATAGTTGAAGTTCGCCTGGCTGGCGATACGCTCGGCCTTGGGGCGATCCTTGTTCCAGCCAAGGTGCATCAGCTCGGGCAGCAGGTATTCGCGATCGGCGCCGCCGCGCTGGCGGAACTTCTCCACCGCCGGAAGGTCGATCGGCAGGTCGTGCTGGGTGAAGGTCAGCACGCGCGAGTTGTGGCCGGGAATGTCCTGCACCATGCGCCCGTTGTCGAGCCGCAGCACGATGGTGTCGGGCGAGCCGCGGAAGGCGAGGAAGCGGCCCTGCCTGGCCGAGATCGACAGCACCTGGCCCTTGTTGTCTGCCACGCGCACGAAGATGCCCAGCAGCTTGCGGCCATCGTCCTGGCTCTGTTCGATGCGCAGCGCGATGCGGTCCTTCAGGGTGGTGAATTCACCCACCTTGATCGAGGCGCCCAGCGCACCGGACTTCAGCTCGTAGTTCAGCTCTTCGTAGTAATAGCGCGCCAGCGGCTGCAGATAGCCGACATTGGCAAGGTTCACGCCCACCAGCACCAGCGTGATGATGTAGGGCATGCGCAGCAGGCGGGTATAGCTGAGGCCCACCGCACGCATCACGTCGAGTTCGCTGGAGGTCGCAAGCTTGCGGAAGGCCAACAGGATGCCGATCATCAGCCCCAGCGGGATCGCGAGGCTGGCATATTCGGGCATCAGGTTGGCGAGCATCTTGAAGACCACGCCAACCGGCCCGCCCTCCGTCGCCACGAAGTCGAACAGCTTGAGCATCTTGTCGAGCATCAGCAGCGATGCCGCCAGCAGGAAGATGCCGAACATGGGCATCAGCGTGAGGCGCAGGATGTATCGATCTATGGCGGTGATGAATTTCACGGATGCTTTTCGCGTATGCCTGAACCAGACCCCTTAACCGCAAGGCGCGCCGGGCGAAAGCCGTTTATCGGTTCGGGATGCACGCTTAGCCCCACAGCAGCGGCCACAGGACCATCAGCAGGCCCACCAGACTGACGATGTAGAGGAGCGAGCGCAGGCCCTTGATCCCTGCCCAGTAGACCGGAAGATAGGCCACGCGCGCGGCCAGCCAGACCCAGGCGCCGATGTGCGAGACCGTGCCGCTCCGCCCCGCCAGCACCACGCCCAGCAGCGCGGCAACGGCCACCGGGAAGGTCTCCTGAAGGTTCGCCTGTGCCCGGATCACCCGCCCGGTGCGCGGCGGCAACGCGGGCAAGCCGGAGGTTTCGTCGCGTGGTCCCATGTTCCAGTCCACGCCGTACTGGCGCGTACGCAACTGACCCGCGAGCAGGATGTTGAACACCAGAAGCACGCAGCCCCAGGCGAGAACGAGCAGTTCCGTGGCGATTGCGGTGGACGATCCTGTCAGCATGGCCTCAACAACCCCCTGTCCTTCTCCGCGTTCCCGGAGCCCTTCGATGTTGGCAGATTAACAGCGCAGATACCCGTTAGTAACGCAAATACCGGGCGCCGGATGTCGCTACAATCGCGCGACCGCCATGTGGGGGCACTTCAAGCCTTTTCCAGTGTGCACTGAAGCGGGTGCTGGTTCTGGCGCGCAAAGTCCATCACCTGATTCACCTTGGTTTCGGCAATCTCATAAGGGAAAATCCCGCAGACGCCGACTCCCCGCTGGTGGACGTGCAGCATCACCCGCGTCGCAGCTTCCAGATCCATGTGGAAGAAGCGCTTGAGCACCAGCACGACAAACTCCATCGGCGTATAATCGTCGTTTAGCATCAAGACCTTGAATTGGCTCGGCTTCTTGGGCCGGGCACGGGTCTTGGTGGCGACGCCAAGTTCGTCTCCAGCATCGGCCCCGCCATCGCGATCACCGTCATCATCGGCGGCGCGAGGCACGAGAGCGACCCTCGCAAGTCCTGCGGGATCGGCGCTCACAGGCCGGAAGACGGCCGGACGGGGGAAAACTGTCATGGATCGCATGGTGCCCAGAATATCGTAGCGGGACACCTCACGACAAGATGCCCCGCCCAATATTATCTCACGAGCACGACCGGACGCGAGCAAAAAACGCCCGTATGGCCGGTCGGGTCAGCCCCATCAGGCTGCCGTGCGAACCTTTTCCATGGCCAGGCTGAAACGACCCGAAATCGGCGCCATCACATCGCTCATCAGCTTGAGCATGGCTTCGCTGTTCTTCGAGCCGGTGGCGACAGCGCTGTCGAAGTTCTTGCGCATCATGTCGCCCTGCAGCTTGAAGAAGTCGGTCGGCGACTTGGCGGCGGCGAGTTCCTTGATGTCACCGGTGATGGCTTCGAACGAAGCGCGGCTTTCCGAGACCAGCGACGAGCCCATGCCCTGCACGCCTTCGGCCAGGATCTTGCCCGATTCGATCACGGCTTCGACGTTGCCCTTGGTGAAGTCGCTGACTTCGCCGAGAACCTCGGTCCCCTTCTCGAAGGCAGCCTTGGCCTTGGTCTGGGCGTCGCTCATGGCATCCTTGATATTGGCATTCATGTCCATCGTGCTGTCCTCGAGAATGAAGTTGGTAAAAAGTCCTGCGAACGCTGCGGGTGGTGTGACGGTCTTGGGTGCCGTCTCTGCGATAGGTGTCTTGGCGACCGCGAGTTCGGTTTTCTTCGGCTTGGGCGCCGGAGATGCCTTGGCTGCCGGGGCAGGCTTGGGCACTTCGGGCCTCTTGGGCACTTCAAGCTTGCCTGCCTCAAGCTTGGCCGGCTCCAGCTTCACCGGTTCGTCCGCCTTGGCGGCAGGAACCGGCTCGGCCGCAGCGACCGGAGCAGCTGCCGGTTTGGGCGCTGCTGCGACTTCAGCCGGCTTGGCCACCGTCGGCGCGACCGACTTTGTCGGCGATAGCTTGGTGGCGCTCGGCGCGGCGCTGGGCTTCGAAGCTGTCGGCCTGGACGCTACCTGCTTGAGAGGATCCGCCTTGACGGACGCCTTCTTCTCAGCGGGCTTAGCAGTCGGCTTGGGCTTGATGGTGGCTATGGATGCCTTCTGCGGCGTCGTCTTGCTTTTCGCGTCGTCCTGTCCGGCCATTGCCACCTTCCCAAAAAGCCTGCGTGCCGACGCGTATCGAGCGATGCGCTTTCATGACCTCGGCAAACCGGCCGGGGACTCGGCACTCCATTGCTGCAACGCAAAATAGGATGGGCTGCACGCCAAGTCAAGCGCCCCATGCTGCAGTGCAGCATACGTATTTTACGCAGAAATCCGGAGAATTTTCAGACGCAATCCGGACATAACCGGGAGACAATTCCGTTTGTGCGAAAGGGCACACAATCACCTCAAGCGCCATCGCCCGGCACCGCCGCGAGGCGTCTGGCACAATCCTTTGCCATTGGGAATTTCAGCGGTTTACCGACCTGCCGAAAAAGCGCGATCAGCGCATCATCACGTAGCGCCCCGGCGCATCCTCGATCGCCTTGTCGCCGCGACCGCCGGGCCGCCGCTTGCCCCTGGCAGGCAATTTCGCGCCATCGAGCGCCTCGATCCATTCGGCCCAGTGCGGCCACCAGCTGCCTCGATGCTCGTGTGCGCCATCAACGAAAGCCTCCAGCGAATCGACAGGGACGTCGTTCACCCAGTACTGGTACTTGTTGGCGCTCGGCGGGTTGACGACACCCGCGATATGCCCCGATCCCGCCAGCAGGAACGTCCATGGCCCTGCCAGATGGCGCGTCAGCTTCCACACGCTGCGCGGCGGGGCGATATGATCCTCGCGCCCCGCCTGGATATAGCAGGGCGTCGTGATCCGGCGCAGGTCGATCGGCACGCCCCCGGCCTGAAGGGAATCAGGCACCACCAGCCGGTTGTCGCGATAGAGATCGCGCAGATAGTCGCGATGCCAGCGCGCAGGCAGATTGGTGACGTCGCCGTTCCAGTGCAGCAAATCGAAGGCCGGACGATCCTCGCCCTTGAGGTAGTTGCGCTCGACATGCGACCAGATCAGGTCGTTGCCACGCAGGATATTGAACGTCGCGGCCAGATAGCGCCCGTCGAGATAGCCGTCAGGCGACAGCTTGCCGATGGCATCGATCTGCGCATCGTCGACGAAGTTCTTGAGATCGCCCGCCTCCTCGAAGTCCACTTGCGCGGTCAGGAACGTGGCGCTCGCCACCTTGTCGCCCTCGCCCTTCCTCGCAAGGATCGCCAGCGTGGCCGCGAGCGTCGTGCCCGCGACGCAATACCCCACGGTATGGACGGCAGGCACCTTCAGCCGCTCACGCACAAGGTCGATCACGGCGATCTGCGCCGCGATGTAATCGTCCCACACCATATCGGCCATTGATGCGTCGGCGGACTTCCACGAGACCATGAACACGGTGATCCCCTGCTCCACGGCCCAGCGCACGAAGCTTTTCTTCGCGTTGAGGTCGAGGATGTAGAAGCGGTTGATCCACGGCGGGAAGATCACCAGCGGCGTCGCCAGCACCTTGTCGGTCGTCGGCGTGTACTGGATCAGCTGGTAGAGCGGCGTCTCTGCGATCACCTTGCCCGGCGTCACCGCGATATTCTCGCCCAGCGTGAAGGCGCCGGGGCTGGAATGCACGATCTGCCCCTTGCGCAGATCGTCGATCAGGTTCTCGAACCCGCGCACCAGACTTTCGCCCTGCGTCTCCGCCGCCCTGGCCATCGCCAGCGGATTGGTCAGCGGGAAATTCGAGGGGCTGAGCGCATCGGCGACAGCCCGCACGACGAACACCAGCTGTGCCTTGCGGCTGGCATCGACGCCCTCAGAGGCCTCGGCCATCGCCACCAACCGCTGCGAGAGCAGCAGATAGAGCTGATGGATGACGGCAAAGAACGGCTTGCTACTCCACGCCGCATCCCCGAAACGGCGGTCGCCGCCCAGCGGCAAAAGCGGCAGTTCGGGCACCTGTTCGGCAGCTTGAGGTCCCATGCCGTACTGGCCCAGCACCGAGTTCACGAGCGAAATGCCTTCTTCCCACAGATGCTTGTTCACATCGGGGTCGCTGAGCGGCAACTGGCGCAGCACCGTCTCGATCGTACCTGCCCACTTCGCCGGGTCGCCCAGCGGCGATGTGCCGCCGCCGACCTTCTGCAACTGCTCGATCTGATAGTCCTGCCAGAGCGACTGCATCCGACCGACGACACCTGCCCAGTTCACGGCATTCTCGTCCGCCTCTTTCGCATCGCCCCCGCTCCCGCCCCCGCCCGCCGATGTCGTGCCCAGCATGGCCTGGAACGTATCGGTCTGCGCACGGACAATATCGGCAAGCATCGCGTTGGATTCGGTGGGCATGGCGTAGGCGCGGCTCCTTCCTCTCACCATGGTGTTGTGGGGAGCAAGCGCAGCGCTGTCGAGTCCTCAAAGCAGCGCTTTGTCGCCTCCCCCGATCGCCCCGGAAAGCAACTCGCCACTTTCGCGCGGGCGAAAGACTGATATGGGAGGCTCGCGCCAATTTTCGCGCAAGATCAGGAAAGAGACCATGTCCGAAGAGTTCTACCGCATCAAGCGTCTGCCGCCTTACGTGATCGCCGAAGTCAATGCGATGCGTCACGCGGCGCGCCAGGCGGGACGGGACATCATCGACCTCGGCATGGGCAACCCCGATCTGCCCCCTCCCCAGCACGTGCTCGACAAGCTGTGCGAGGTTGCCCAGAAGCCCGACGCGCACGGCTATTCGCAGTCCAAGGGTATCCCCGGCCTGCGCCGCGCCCAGGCGAACTATTATGCCAACCGCTTCGGCGTCGAACTGGACCCCGAGCGCGAGGTCGTCGTGACCATGGGCTCGAAGGAGGGCCTTGCCAGCCTCGCCACCGCGATCACCGCGCCCGGCGACGTGGTGCTGGCACCCAACCCCAGCTATCCGATCCACACCTTCGGCTTCATCATCGCCGGGGCGACCATCCGCTCGGTGCCGACGACGCCGGACGAGAACTACTGGCGCTCGCTCGACCGGGCGATGGCCTTCACCGTCCCGCGCCCCTCGATCCTCATCGTCAACTATCCGTCAAACCCGACAGCAGAGACGGTGGACCTCGCCTTCTACGAGCGCCTCGTCGCCTGGGCGAAGGAGAACAAAGTCTGGATCCTGTCCGACCTTGCCTATTCGGAGCTGTATTACGACGGTAATCCGACCCGCTCGATCCTCGAGGTGCCGGGTGCCAAGGACGTCGCGGTCGAGTTCACCTCACTATCGAAGACGTACTCGATGGCCGGCTGGCGCATCGGCTTCGCGGTGGGCAACCCACATCTCATCTCCGCGCTGACCCGCGTGAAGTCCTACCTCGACTACGGCGCTTTCACGCCGATCCAGGCGGCGGCCTGCGCCGCGCTCAACGGCCCGCAGGATATCGTGGAGAAGAACCGCCTGCTCTATCAAAAGCGTCGCGACGTGATGGTCGAGGCGTTCGGGCGTGCCGGATGGGACATCCCCAGCCCCAAGGCCTCGATGTTCGCCTGGGCGCCGCTGCCGCCTGCGCTCAAGGAAATGGGCAGTCTGGAATTCTCCAAGCAGTTGCTCAGCGAGGCCGAAGTCGCGGTCGCGCCGGGCGTCGGCTATGGTGAGGACGGCGAAGGCTATGTGCGAATCGCCATGGTCGAGAACGAGCAGCGCCTGCGTCAGGCCGCGCGCAACATTCGCCGCTTCCTGCAGAAAAAAGGCGTGAACACGCCCGCAACCTAAGCAATTCTGCCGATTACAGGCCCCATCTGTAATTTTCTCCGTGTTGTTCCGGAGGCTTGCCGCCCCTTACAAAATGGCAAGCGACAACAACGGGGGATTACAGATGGGCAGCCACACGGCAGCCGGTCGACAGCGCTATTTTGCGTGGGTCGGCCCAGGGGAAATCAGCGCCGAATACGATCTGAGGAAGCTCGGCTGGGGCCTCAGGCAGCGCAGTGAGTTCGAGCATGGCGCTTCCCAAACCGCCTGCCCGATGCTGCTCGACGGCAGCCGCGAAGATGCAGGCTTTCTCGACACGCTTCTGCTGTCTGTTCCCAAAGCGCAGCGACGTCGGATCGCCGTCATCGGGTTGCCGGACAATGCCGACTGCGCCGCCATCCTGCGCATGGGATATGGCGAGGCGCTGAAATCCGGCACATCGCTGGAGGAAATCGGCGCGCGGGCGGACCGCATCGATTGCCTGGGAACGTGGGTACCGCGCTTCCGCAATGTCGGCCCGCTGCATCTCGATCTCGTCGATCGCGAAGCCTTTGCCGATGGACGCTCGCTCGATCTCAATCCGCGCGAATTCTCGCTGCTCTGGCGCCTGGCCGACGAGCCTCGCAGCGTCGTCAGCAAGCAGGCCCTCATTCAGGACGTATGGCGCATGGGCTTCGTGCCGGAGACCAACAGCATCGCCGTCCACATGTCCCGCCTGCGCCGCAAGCTGGGCTACGCGGGGCTGGCCAGCATCATCGCAACCGCACCCGAAGGCGGCTACCTGCTCGCCCTCGATGCACGCGAAGGCCCTGCGGCATACCGCCCTCTCGCCTCGCAATCCGCCGGGATGGAGCGGCACACCCTCTGATCGGGGCCGTTCGCCCGGCACTCAATTCGCGTCGGGCAGTCGGGCAAGGTCGGCGGGCGTATTGATGTTGGCTGGCGCCTGCGCAAGGCGCTCCATCCGAGCACCAACCGCCTCAACGAAGCGCATCATCGAATGAACGCCTTCGCCATGCAGGATCTCCTCCAGCACCGGCAACGTTTCCACCGGCCACAGACCGATCACGGGATTGGCAGCAAGGCAGGCAGGGCCGGGAGAAAGGCGCGCCAACAGATCCTCCGGCAGGCCCAACGCATCGACGCTGCTGCTGAGCACCGCCCCATAGCCTTCATCCTGCGCCAGCCGCAGGGCGGCGGCCAGCCCGCCAAGCGGCCCCATGCCCGCATGCGGCCAATCGGGCAGCGTCGGCGCGGGTGCTGTCTCACGCCCGACCACCACCACATATTCGCACCACCCCGCCAGCGTATCCACCGCCCGCGACAGGAGAGTGTGGCCATCATAGACCGCCAGCGCCTTATCGCTTCCGAACCGGGTCGAAAGACCGCCCGCGATCACCGCACCAAGGATCAGGGTCATGACGGCAGGCTCCTTTCATGCTCCGGGTATTCCCGCAGACAGGCAAAGACATAAGCGAGGACACAAGCCTTGTTCAAACCCTCTACCCGCCAACAGGTTGCCTGGATACCGCACGCGCCGCCGTCTCTGATCCTCGCTTGTGCTACATAAAGCCAGAAACAGGATTGCGCCCTGTGCCAGAAGCCGCTAGTGGCGCCATTCCCACGCGATCGGCCCGATGGCGGAGTGGTGACGCAGCGGATTGCAAATCCGTGCACGCCGGTTCGATTCCGGCTCGGGCCTCCATTTTTGCTTCTCAGAGGGTCTGAGAGCATCGCATAAGTCGCTGTTTTTCGCCATTTTTACGTGGTAAAATGTCTCCGACAGGTTCGGGCCATTTCACCAAATCTCACCCCAATCATGGAAGATTTGATGGTACGCCCCGCCATAGCGATGGGGAGATACCATCATGTTGGAAGGAAAGCGGCAGAAGTCCGGGCTCACCGCAGCTTGGGTGTCGCGTGCTAAGCCAAAAGACAAGGCCTACAAGCTCAGCGACCGCGATGGGCTCTACCTTCAGATCGAACCCAGCGGCTTACGCGTCTGGCGAATGAATTACCGCTTTCTAGGCAAACAGAGAACCATAACCTTCGGGCGTTGGCCAGAGCTGCTGCTGGGAAAGGCGCGAGAACGACTGCTCGATGCGCGGCGGCTTCTCGCCAAGGGGGTCGATCCCGTCGAGCATGCCAAGCTTGAAAAGATCGAGAAGATGCTCGCAGCGGCGCACACTTTCGAAGCGGTGGCGAACGAGTGGCTTGAAAAGATAGCCGCCGAAGGTGCCGCAGCCATGACGCTCAAGAAGGCGCGCTGGCTGCTCGCGAAGCTCTATCCCGCGATCGGAAAGCGCCCCATCCGCGAAATATCGGCGCATGAGTTGCTTCTGGCCTTGAAGAAGATCGAGGCCACGAAACGCTACGACACCGCCAATCGGGCACGGACCGCGTCCAGCCAGGTCTTTCGATATGCGATTGCCACGGCGAGAGCCGAGCGCGATATCGCCTCGGATCTTCGCGGCGCCCTTGTCACCCCTCGAACGACTCATCGGGCCGCAATCACCACGCCGATCGAAGCCGGGGCTTTGCTGCGGACTATCGATGAATATGACGGCAATCCGCTTACGCGAACGGCGCTGCGTTTGCTGGCGCATGTTTTCGTGCGGCCCGGCGAACTGCGCTGGGCGGAATGGAGCGAGTTTGACCTGCACAAGCGCGTCTGGACGATCCCAGGTCACAAGATGAAGATGCGCCGCCCCCACGCCGTCCCCCTCACCCGGCAGGTCGTCGCCATACTTGGCGAGATCGAACACGATGCGGGCTACAGCCCTTTTCTTTTCCCCTCCCTACGCTCGGTGGACCGACCGATGTCGGACAACACGATCAATGCCGCGCTCCGGCGCCTCGGCTACGGCAAGGACGAAATGACCGGCCACGGATTTCGGGCGCTGGCCGCGACGCTGCTCAACGAAATGGGCTGCTGGAATCCCGATGCGATCGAACGCCAGCTCGCGCACGCTGATGGCAATTCCATCCGCCGCGCTTATGCACGCGGCCAATACTGGGACGAGCGTGTTCGCATGATGCAGCACTGGTCGGACCACATCGATCAACTGCGCGACGGCGCAACGGTACTGCGACCCAAATTCGGCCATAGCGGCTCATGAAGGGTTGCACTTACCTCAGCCTGCGCAACAAATACGAAAGCTTGGCGCAAGCAGCCGAAACCATGCCGGAGGAATTTTCGTGGTGCGGGCATTGACCGTTTCCGTGCGCATTTTGCAGGCCACAAGCGCCAAATGTACAGGTGCAGATCGGGTTTAGCACCATTCCGACCATTTGCCGCAAGTTGCACTGTGAAGACTTCCGGCCGTAGCGGAGCATCGGCGAGCCCCACACCGCGCCCGTAACCGACCGGACCACGCCTGCCGCTGATTATCGGCTATCCAGATCCGGAGCGGGCACCTCGTTGGGCCCCTCATCAGGTTCATCGATATCAGGGGCATCCGGCACGATCTCCGGAGGCTCCTGGAACGGGGTCTCGGCAGGCGGCATGTCTGGCGGCATCTCAATCGGCGATTGCGGATTGATGGTGTCGGGCGGCGGCATTTCTGGATTTGTAGCCATGAAAATCTCCTCTCACTGACATAGCGGGCAGGCATAATCATGGTTCCCGAAATTCCGGCCGAAGTCAGAACAGATGCCGTCGTTCAGTGCAGCCCAAACAGGGGGCAGGCTGAACTGATGTCTGGCCGCCTAGCGGTTGAGCGTGTCGCATGAGCGCGGAACGTGGCGAAGCACCAAGCGTTTGATCGGGACAATCATCCTGCAGGAGGATGTAAGATTAACCGGCAACGGCAAAGGAACGATAAATGGCGGATGCAGCCACAGCAACTCCGACCCTCGTTGAAGCGGACACTTCCGGATTGAAGGTGCGGTCGCGCGATGGCGACAACCTTGGCCACATCAAATCCTTCATGGTCGACAAGCGTTCGGGCCAGTCGGACTTTGCCGTGTTGAGCCTGGGCGGCTTTCTGGGCTTCAACAAAAGCTTCTATCCCGTGCCCTTCAGTGTGCTGGCCTACGACGCGCCGGCGGATGACTACGTGGTCACTATCGATCGGCGTGTTCTGGAAGGTGGTCCCAGTTGGGCAAACAACGCACCCGAATTCAATCAGGCGTATGCCGATCGCGTGTCGAGCTACTATGGCACGCCATCGGCGCAGATCATTTGATGGCATGAAAGGACCGTGACCCTGACTGACCCGTAAGCAGGGAGCAACACAGGGCCTGCAGTGTGTCCGCCAAGCCATATGAGCAGCTTGAATTGGCACTTAGATGCCGTAAGCGGGAGCCATCCACCTCATCCGCTTTCCAATTCTGGACGCCGAAGATTGGCCGTTAGAGGACTGGCAACTTCGGACCACGAGAAGCAAAATAGTTGCCATTCTCAGGATGGCGATGCTGGCCCAAGTGCTTCGATGATGCGGCAGTCAGCAACGATGCCGCCATCGCAGGAATCGATCACCGCTTTCAGCTCTTTGCGGAGGGCGGCAAGGTCGGCCAGTTTGCGATCCACCTCCAGCAAATGCTCTCTGGCGATCCGGTCGATACCGGCGCAATCGCAGCTGCGGTCGCCCGAAATGCCCAGTAGCGCGCGAACCTGATCGAGCGAAAACCCAAGGTCGCGGGCACGGCGGATGAAGGAAAGGCGGCCAAGTTCGGCCTGTCCATAGTCCCGGTAATTGCTTGTCGTCCGCGCCGGCTTGGGTAGCAGGCCGATCTTCTCATAATAGCGGATCGTCTCGATCTTGGTGGCCGTCGCCTTGCCCATGTCGCCGATTGTGAATGCCATGCCCTTGACCCTGTAGTTGCTACAGGGCCTATATAGCCCGTCATCACCGAAACAGGAGATGCATATGGCCGGCGGATGCTGCAGCGGATCACAGGACAATACCGAAAAGCTGAACGACGCGGCATGGCGGCGCGTGCTGTGGATCGCGCTTGTGATCAACGCGGTCATGTTCGGCGTGGATGTCGTCGCCGGGGTCACTGCCGGGTCCGCATCGCTCAAGGCCGATGCGCTCGACTTTCTGGGCGATGCCGCCAACTACGCGATCAGCCTCGGCGTTGCAGGCATGGCGCTGGCATGGCGAGCGCGGGCCGCTCTGGCCAAGGGCGTGTCGATCCTGCTGTTCGGCCTATGGGTGCTGGGCAACACCGTCTGGATGGCGGCGCAAGGCGTCGTGCCTGCCGCCGAAACCATGGGCATCGTGGGCGTGATTGCGCTGGTCGCCAACCTTGCCTGCGCCGCGATGCTATGGCGCCACCGCGAGGGTGACGCCAACCGGCGCTCGGTCTGGATCTGCTCGCGCAACGATGCGATCGGCAACATTGCCGTGGTCGCTGCCGCGCTGGGCGTATTCGGCACCGGCACGGGCTGGCCTGACATTGCAGTCGCAGCGATCATGGCTGCGCTGGCCTTGTCAGGCGGATGGCAGATCATCCGCCAAGCCCGTGGGGAACTGAGGAGCGCGCCTATTCACCGCCGAAGCGAAACCGCACCCCTCCGTTAAGGACGAACCCGTCGGTCGGTGCCCAGGCATCGACGGTCCACGCACCCGTCGCCGCCCGGCGCGGCAGGAGCAATGGATCGTATTTTGTCTGCCGCACATTGTGCAGGTTCTCGGCATTGAGGAACAGGCTGACCTTGCCCAGTATCAGTTCGCCCATCGCACCCAGTTGAACATAGGGCCTGCTGCGCGTCCGATAGGGATTGTCGTCCAGCGACTGCCGCCCGGTATAGTAGGCTTCGATACCGAAGCGGCCGCGCCCTTCCTTCTCCCACATGCCGACAAGACCTGCGCTGTCTCGGGGCGTCAGCGGCACGATGCGCCGACCGGGTCCGTCTGGGTCCGGTTCGCTCGCGGCGACATGGACGTAGCTGCCGGTCACGGACAGCGCCCGCCAGCGATAGCGCAACAGCACTTCTGCGCCGCGCGTTCGCGTGACGCCATCGGCGTTGGCCAGCGTGACATGATCGGCATCCACCACCTGCAATTGCTGGGCACGGTCGATGTTGGAAGCGAACAGGCTGACGTTGGCTTCGAATGGCCCACTGGCATAGCCGAAGTCGATCGACCCGCTATCGGCGAGCTCCGCCTTGAGCTTTCCATAGGGCAGCAGGTGCGCGAGGCCATTGGCCTCCGTTTCCTCGACGAACGGTGTCGGCGCGTAGAAGCCGCGCCCCAATGAAGCGCGGATCGTCCAGGGACCGGGCCGATAGAGCGCGGACACACGCGGACTGAAATGCGAGCCATAGTCGCTGTGGGCATCCCAGCGCAGGCTGCCTGCCAGCGTCAGCCGATCGGCCAGTTCCTGCTCGCCCTGAACGAACAGCGCGGGCACGGTGTAGCTATAGTCGAAGGCTGAGAATGCTTTGGACCGGTAGTCGTCCAACTGGACCGCGGCGCCTGCCAGCCATGTCGTCGCGCCCGCTTTGCCGCCGACTGACGCCTCGGCAAAAGCCGTGCGGTGACGGTCATTCTCGACCGTGTCGCCGAAGACATGACGATGCGACTGGGTGACGCCTGAGGCACGCAGATGCAACGTGCCGATGCCGTCCAGCGGTGTTTCGGCCGTGAGGCCCAGATCGTAGCGTCGGCTGCGCAGCGTCTGCGCATATGGCGATCCGTCCGGCGCATTGGCTCCAGGCATAGTCCCGCCGTCGCGCTGTTCGGCCATCGCACCGAAGGTCAGCAGTGCCTTAGTGCCATCGGCAGCATCGAGAAACAGGCGAGGCCGAACCGTGAAGCGGTCATAGCCGGGCATGTCTGCCCACCTGTCATCGTTCAAATCCTGACGGCTTTGCCGGTCGTAGCCAGCGGTGAGCGAGGCGCTGAGCACTCTGCTGAGCGGTGCGGCGACATACCCTGTCACATCCTGCCCGTCCCGGCTGGTGGCATTGAGCAGGAGTTCGCCTTGCGGCTCGCTCGCCGGACGGCGTGACACCAGATTGATGACGCCGCCCAGCGCCGAAGGGCCGTAAAGCGCCGATGCCGCGCCCTTGATGATCTCCACCTGTCCAAGATCGGTAGGCGGGATTTGCAACAGGCCGATAGAGGGCGTTTGCCCGCCGTAAAGCGGCAGTCCGTCAGCCAGTATCTGCGTGTAGCGGTCCTTGAGGCCCTAGATGCGGACGTTGGCCGCTCCCAGCGCGGGCGATGTTGTCTGCACGCGGACACCTGGCGTCTCACTGACCAGCATGGCGATGTTGCCGGGCCGCATGAGGAGTTTCTCCTCAATCTCCTCTCGGTTGATCACATCGACGCGGATCGGCTCGTCCTGGACACGGCGTCCCGTGCGCGTCGCCTGAACGACGATCTCGGTTTCGGCGTCTTCAGCCCGATCGGCTTCGGCCTGAGCATGGGCTGGGCCGGCCATCATGGTCGCGATTATCAGCGCGCTGCTTCCAGCATAGGTCGTGCCGCCACGAAACATTAGATTCATATTTCCCCGTTCCTGCCCGGCATGAAGCGCCGCCTCGGGAGGCTCCATAACGCCTGTAGCAACTACAGGGTCAAGGGCAGCTTTCAGGATCGATATCGGCTGTAGGAATGACGAAGATGGGCGCTTGCCTCCGAGCCGCTCACGCCGCCGTCTGATGTCTCATTATGACACGGCTAGCCGACGCCCCAGGCGACAGTTGGCCGGAACCTTTCCATCACCTTGGCGGTTGAACGGCTGCGATGCGTCCGTTGATCTCGCGCACGCGGGGAGACCAGACAATGACTAATGCGCATCACGGCCCGCTCGTTCAGGACGCGCCTGATGGGCTCTCCGACATAGACCTGCTGCACCAGATCAGCGTCGCGCTTATCAACGAGCAGGATCGCTTCGAGCTCTATGGCAAGATCGTCGATGCTGCTGTTACCATCACGGGTTCGCAGTTCGGAACGATGCAATTGCTTTGTCCGAGCGATGACCCATCGGGCCATGGCGGCGAACTGCAGCTCCTGGCGCAGCGCGGCCTGCCGCCCGAGGCGGTCGGTTTCTGGAAGTGGGTGAACCCCGCCGCTTACAGCAGCTGCACCCTAGCGCTGAAATTCGGTCAGCGCGCGATCGTGCCCGACTTCGAGGAGTGGGACGACATCAGCGGGACACCCGATCTCCAGGCATTCCGCGATGCCGGGATCCGGTCGGCGCAGACCACCCCTCTGCTTTCGCGCAGTGGCAAGCTGCTGGGAATGATCTCCACCCACTGGAGCAAGCCGCATGAGCCTTCGGAGCGGGACCTGCGCATGCTCGATATCGTGGCCCGCCAAGCTGCCGACATTCTGGAGCGCACGATCGCCGAAGAGGCGCTGCGCCATCTCAATGAGACCCTGGAAATGCGGGTGGAGGAACGCTCCCGCGAACTGATGGCGTCGGAAGATCAGGTCCGCCAGTTGCAAAAGATGGAGGCCATCGGGCAACTGACCGGCGGTGTGGCGCACGACTTCAACAACCTTCTGACTATCATCCGCTCCTCCGCCGAACTTCTCGCCCGCCGCGAACTGCCGCGCGACAAGCAGAAGAAATACATCGACGCGATAGCGGAAACGGCGGATCGCGCCGCGAAGCTGACCAGCCAGCTTTTGGCGTTCGCCAGGAGGCAGGCGCTGAAGCCCGAAGTCTTCAACGCGGCCGCGAAAGTGGGCAGCGTTGCGGATATGCTGCGCACTGTGGTGGGATCGCGGGTGGATCTCGTCGTCGATCCGATCTGCGGTTCCTGTTTCGTGGAAGTCGATGCCAGCCAGTTCGAAACCGCGCTCGTCAACATGGCGGTGAATGCCCGCGATGCGATGAACGGCGAAGGGTGCATCACCATAGCAATCGAGGCGGCGGGTTCGGTGCCCGCACGGCGCGGACATGCCGCTGCCAAAGGCGATTTCGTGAGGATTTCGGTTTCGGACAGCGGCTCAGGCATGCATCCCGAACAGCTCGATCATATCTTCGAGCCGTTCTTCACCACCAAGGAAGTCGGCAAGGGTACCGGACTTGGCCTCAGCCAAGTCTATGGCTTCACCAAGCAGTCCGGCGGCGAGATTGATGTCAACAGCCGGATTGGTGAAGGGACGACGTTCAGCCTTTACCTGCTGCGTGCCACGGCGCCGAATGCGGCACATGCCGTTTCGGCACCCGACGAAGTCGCGGCGAGCGAAGCCAGTATCCTCGTCGTGGAAGATAACGACCAAGTCGGAGAATTCGCATCACAGCTGCTGAGCGATCTTGGCTTCAGCACTCGCCGCGCCGCGAATGCCCGTGACGCGATCGCGATACTTGAGCGGGACCATGGCGAAATCGACATCGTTTTCTCCGACGTCGTCATGCCGGGCATGGACGGGGTCGAACTCGGCAGGCAGATCCGCTCCCGCTGGCCCAACCTGACAGTCGTTCTGACGAGCGGCTATAGCCATGTTCTGGCTGGCGACGCTCGTCATGGGTTTGCGCTGCTGCACAAGCCCTATTCCGTAGACGAGCTTTCGCGCGTACTGCGCGATGCCCGGCGAGGCAGCACACAGTAACGAGATACCCGCTTAATCAGACAACCCTCTGGCGAGAGCATGGCGGGGCAGCGGCCAGCAACAAGCTACTGGGCAGCTTGTTGATCAATTTCGTTATTCACGCCTCACGTCTCGGACACAGCGGGATCAGTCCGTTTAGCGCAGATCGGTTTTCTCCCGCTGGCACGCCGCTCGCGCGTTTGCTATCTCCCAATCGCTTGTTGCGGCTACTCTTTGACCGCACAGGCTCATATGAAAGCCATAAGAATTGCGGAGCTTCGACTTGCAGGCAATATCCCCGCAGGACATTGTTGATACGGTCCGCGAAGGACTGGTGATCCTTGATGGCGATCTGACAGTCGTCTCAGCCAACCGTAGCTTTTACAGACTTTTCGCGGTGACGCCCGAGGAGACCATCGGCCGCAGGATCTACGATCTTGGCGATGGCCAGTGGGATGCACCGGGGCTTCGGTTACTGCTTGAGGAAATCCTGCCCAAGGAACAGAACGTCGAGGCATTCGAGGTCGAGCACCGGTTCCCCCGTGTCGGCCACCGGATCGTCAATCTCAATGCCCGCAAGGTCTATCGCCTTGGCAACCATGTCGAGCACATCCTGATCACGATCTATGACGTGACCGACGTTCGCAATGAGCAGCTAAAGGCCAAACGCTCCGCGAAACTCATGCAGGCCATCGTGGATACGGTACGCGATCCACTCGTCATCCTTGATGAAAATCTGAAAATATCGGCGGCCAGTCGCAATTTCATCGAGTTGTTTGGCGATGCGGAAAAAGACATCCTCGGCAGGCACCTTGACGAGTTGAAGCAGGGGCAATGGGACGTCGCCGCTCTGAAGGAGCTGCTTGAAAAGGTGGTTCCGGATGAAGCCCCTTTCGAGGACTTCCTGGTCGAAGACGAGTTCCCGACTCTTGGCCATCGGGTTTTCAAGCTCAATGCCCGAAAGATTTACGTCCCCGGCAATCACGTCACGCAACTGCTGCTGGCATTCGAAGATGTGACCGAGGCTGTCGCCGCCGAGCGTTACAAGGAAATGATGGCTGCCGAACTGGCACACCGCATCAAGAATTCCCTCACCGTCATCTCGGCATTCGTGGCGTTCGAAATTCGCCGGGCGGCTGCGCCTTGCATTGATGGCTACCAGGCCATGCAGAGCCGGATCAGCGCGGTTGCCAGCCTATACGATGTCATTGCCCAGTCGAGCGCGTTTGGTCCGGTGGACATGCCCTCCTATCTGAGCGGGGTCGCGTCCAGCATTCGATCCAGCCTGATTGGCGCCGATGGCGCGATCACGGTCAACGTCGCCGCCGAGCCACTTTCCATCAATGCCGATCATGCTGTCCCTGTCGGCTTGCTGGTCAATGAACTGGCCACCAATTGCGTCAAGTATGCCTTTCCGAGTGGCAAAGGCAAAATCTCGCTGGGCTTCAGGCGCCACGACGGGGAAGTGGTTCTTCTGGTAGAGGATAACGGTGTGGGCTTGGATGCCGCAGCTTCGCGCGAAGGTAGCTCGGGAATGGGTACGCGTTTCGTTGACGCCTTCGTTCGCCAGATCGGCGGCACCCTTGCGCGGGCATCTGGCCCCAGCGGAACGACAATCACCGTAAGGTTGCCGGCCAGCATTCTGCAGTGAGGGCGGATCGAGTCGCGCCGACGTTGTAGGCAATGGCGGTTGGCAATGACTGCTTATGGCATGTCTGCGGGCAGACTCACCGACGCTAATGGGCGTATTGCAGTCTCAGGCTGAGTGCGGTTACCCGAGAGCAAACCGCAGAGCCGCAGCCGACAGGATCGCGATCGCAACAGTGGCCATCATCGGCAATCGAAACGCCGCCAGAGCGGTAATGCCGAGCGCCAGAATATCCGCTGGCCGTGGGGACACGAACGCGGGAGCAATTACCGATATCAGGACGCAGGCCGGGGCAGCGTCGAGCATGGTCCGCGCGCGCGGGCTCAGCGTCCGGTTTCCCAAAACAGCATAGCCCAGCGCGCGCGTGGCATATGTCGCAAACGCCATCAGCACGATTGTCAGGATTGTGGTGCTGTGGATCATGTCTGCTCACCTGCAAAAAACCATGCGGCAATCAATCCCGCGATCGCCCCCGCTGGCACGTACCAGGCTCCGGGAACCAGCATGTATGTGAGTGCTGCTGCGACGAGGCTTACTGCCCAGGGCCGGGCGGCGCGTATCGATGTCCACATGCCCCGGATCAGGACGAGGAAGATCGCAGGGAATGCCATGTCGAGACCCCAGCGTTCGATGTCTCCGATGACGGGACCAAGCACGGCTCCGAGGGTCGCGCAGCTGAACCACGTAACCCAGAACATCAGACTGAAGCACATATAGAATGTCAGGCTGAAAGCCGGTGCGAGGCCGCGCGCGCCTCGGCTGCGGGCATCCGCAATACCAATCGCCCAACTTTCATCGACCATGAAGAACAGGGCAGGATAGACGATACGCCGCGGCAGGTGGCTGAGATAAGGTCCCAGGGCAGCGCCCATGAGCAGATGCCTGCTATTGACCAGAAACGTCATGCCGACGATCACCACCACAGGCAGTGGAGTAGTCCACAATCCGATAGCCGCGAATTCCGATCCGCCCGCGTAGTTGAGTGCAGTCATCAAGGCGACCTCGACCGGGCTGAGACCCTTGCGGGCGCTTTGGGCGCCAAGCACCATTGCGAGCGGAATGAGCGCGACGAGGATCGGCAGCGCTACTCTGACTGCGCGGGCACACTCCCCACTCCGCGAGGACGCGGGGGCAAACGGAATTGCCTGTTGCATGATATATGATTCCTCGGCGGCCAAGCGTGCTCGGCCCGCTATTTCGATCGCAGTGTCGTGCCTAAGAAAGCTAGGCGTTCAGGCTGCCGCTGGCGCAGGTCACGCATTGCCCGCCTACCGATATTCCGCCGTTGGCCGTGAAGTCCACGATCACCCGACCGTCCCGCCCGGTGCGAGATCCTTGTGAGGCGACATATCGTTGGCGCGCGAGCGGAAGGCCGAGAGCACTGCAATAAGCGGCGACGCTACCATTGCCGCTGCCGCAAACCGGATCCTCGTTCACCCCGCACGATGGTGCGAACGAGCGGACCTCGATGTCAGTCGCAGAACCTTGCTCATATGTTCCAAAGACGGTGATACCCGTTGCACCCAACCGCCGCTCGAATACAGCCGACCGCGCGAAATCTGGCTGGAGTGACAGGATAGTCGAAGCATCCTCGATCCGGGCAACCACCCAAACCGCACCGACATCGACGATTGCGGGGGGATTGGTCCGATCAAGGCTGGTGCCGAGAATGGCCTCGAGTTCAACGATATCATTCTCGTCGAGCGAAGTGATTTTGGCATCGGGCAGTTCAAGGTGCAGGAACCGCTCGCGACCGTCTCCATTGACCTTGATCTTCACAAGGCCTTTCGCACACTCCTGCACGATGAAGCCGTCATGCGGGCGAACCAGCCCCGCCTCCAGAATGGCATGGGCGCTGCCCAAAGTCGGATGACCGGCAAAGGGCAGTTCGGAGCGGGGCGTGAATATGCGCAGGCGATAATCGGCGCCATCTTGCGTGGCGGGCAGCACGAACGTGGTCTCGGAAAGGTTGGTCCAGTTCGCGATAGCCTGCATCTCGGCGGCGCTCAGGCCTTCCGCTTCAAGGACGACCGCCACGGGATTGCCTTTGAACGGCACGGCGGAGAAGGCATCGACGACTGTATAAGCACGCATGATTTCAATCCGGGAGTGGGTTTGACGGGTAGGCCGCGTCTTGCGGTGTAACAATCCACCTATAGCCGCAGATCGGACCGGCCGGGTTGCGAAGAATCTCCGTTCTGCCGTGGATTTTGAAACGTGAATCGTAGAAAGACGGGATTTATGGCATTCTATGCCAATGAAGCTCGATGATATAGATCGCAGTATCCTTCGGACCCTCCAGCGAGATGGTCGGATTCAGAATATCGAGCTTGCTCGAGAAATAGGACTGTCGCCATCTCCCTGCCTTCGGCGCGTAAAATTGCTCGAAGATGCTGGCGTAATCAAAGGCTACAGCGCAGTTATCGATGCCGCGACTGTCGGTTATGGCGTAACGCTGTTTGCCCGCGTTTGGCTGACACATCAGGATGCCACCACCATCAGCCGATTCGTCGAAGCGATTGCAGCGATGGAGCAGGTGGTGGAATGTCACCTGATGGCCGGGGAATGTGATGCGCTTCTCCGCGTCGTCGCGTCAGACCTCAATGATTATTATCGGTTCCAGGCCGACCACCTCAGCCGTGTCGAGGGGGTCAGCAACGTCAAGACCGACGTGCCTATGCAAACGGTGAAAACAGGCCGTGGTATCCCGATATCCCGACGATGATCGTGCGTTTATGAACGGCTGGTTCTAGGATCGTCGATAAGACTTGTGAACGGCTGAAATGGGCGCAATCCGGGCTGACGGCACACGCCCCGTTGCGGATACATCCAGTGTTCCAGCCACCCCGCAGCACACGACCAGCAATCTAAGATTTTCTAAAAAAATTAGTCTCACAACGAGGGAGTGACTGTCAGCATCTTGTCCTGTGCTGCTTTAGTTCTCGCATCTTCTGTGTTTTGTGCGCGTTCGGCAAGCTCACTCCAGGCATACGAAGCACGCAGGCAGCGAGCGCGTACCTCCGGCAAGCTGGCTGCGCCGGCAGCGATTTCCTGAAGCTCGGCTTGCTCACGGTAAAATGTCAATGACGACATTAAGCTCGCTCCCGATACTATATTTGGGAATGGCGGGCCTCGCAAAAGACCCGCCGGTTCGGTCGTTCAGGCCGACTGGAGATTAACAGCCGAGGTCTTCCCACGCTGGTCGGTTTCCAAATCGTAGGATACGCGCTGATCCTTGTTTAGCGTGCGCATGCCTGCGCGCTCCACCGCGCTGATATGAACGAAGGCGTCATCGCCTCCGGCTTCAGGGGCAATAAAGCCAAACCCCTTGTCAGCGTTGAAGAACTTTACGGTGCCGGTGATCATATGGGTATCCTTTGCCCAATGTAGTATGACGGGCATGCGCCAACAACAGCACATCCCGGCTTCGTGAGGCTAGTAAGGGACAAAGAGGAGCCGTTGCGGTTCAATATGCGTCGCAGGCGACGTTTCAGCAAAGCTCTTGTAGGCGCAACCGCAAAAAATAGATATAGCTATTCTATGCCTTTTACCGATTAAATGCGGATTCCATCATTTATGTGGTATATGGAATTATGAATTCCGCTCAGATGCACGACTGCTCGCTCACGATCGATGCCCATGACATTGACTTTATGGGGCATGTCAACAACTCGACGTATTTGAAATGGGTGCAAGCCGCGATTATCGAGCATTGGCACCGGGTCGCCTCCCCTGCAGCAGTTGGTGCCTATCTATGGATCGCCCTCAAGCACGAGATCACTTACCGAAAACCTGCATTTTTGTTCGACCGGCTAACAGCCAATGTTGTCCTCGAGCGCGTGCGCCGGGAAAGCGCGTTTTATGACACGACGATCCGACGCGGGAGTGAGGTGATCGCGGAAATACAGTCGCGCTGGTGCTGCATTGATGCCCTGTCGCGACGTCCCGTCCGGGTGAGCGAGCAAGTCAGATCCTGCTTTTTCCCTGAGGGCGAGAACGCTGAAGAGGCTGAAGTCATTCAAACCTCAGGATGATGCAAGCTTCAGCTGGTCTTCGTCGGTGTAGACCTCAAATCGTGAGAGGGTGGCGGTGCCGAAGCCCATCGTCAGGGTCGCATCGGCAGCATCGCGGCCCTGCGCCATCAGTATACGTCCACGTCTTGGACGATTATGTCTGGCGTCGAACACATACCATCTCCCGCCCAGCCACACTTCGAACCAAGCCGAAAAATCCATGTCGCCCACCGGCGCGGGCAAGTCCATGTCCCCAAGATAGCCGGTGCAGTATCGTGCTGGCACATTCATGCACCTGCACAACGTGATCGCCAGATGCGCAAAATCACGGCAGACGCCGTTGCGCTCCTGAAACACGTCCCAAGCGCTCTTGGTCGCCCTTGCCTCCAGATAATCGAAGCGGATATGCTCATGCACATAGTCTACGATCGCCTGGACCAGAGGCCAGCCTGCAGGTGCATTTCCGAACAGGCCCCATGCGATCTCGACCAGATGATCCGTTTCACAATAGCGGCTGCCAAGAAGATAGATCAGGACATCATCAGGTAGATCTTCGATGGAAGACTGCAAGGCATCCGGCGCAAACGCATCGGGTTCGAAGGCATCTTCGATGACGAACCCGCACGAGATCGTAATGCCACCTTCCGGAATGGTGAAGCGCGTGCAAATGTTGCCGAACCCGTCGACATAGTCGTAAATCGGTACGTCCGGTGTGGTAAACAGGCGCTGCGGCGTTCGCAGGTCCTTATGGCGCGAAGGATGTACGCTAAGATGCGCAAGAGTCGGCACCCGCTGCTCACACGTAAATCCTATATCGTATCCCGCCCGGATCAGCATACCGGCTTCAAGGCTGCAAGCGAGCGCTCCACGCGCCCTAGGCCTTCGGCCGATTCGATAGCCAGATCGAGCGGGCGGCCGCCAAGTTTCCCACATGCCGTATTGAGATAGGCGATGGCCACATCCCGATTGCCCAATGTATCGAGCGCAAGCTTGGTTACCTGTCCCTGACGGCTGGCAGCATCCGGCGCTAACCTGGGCTTGTCCGACCACCGCACTTTTGACCGGAAAGGCCTGCCGGGCTTTTCTTCGCTGTCCATTTTGAGTTTCCTATTGATAGGCGCGCATCCGGTGTGCTGCGATCTTCCAGAGAAGATGCACGATCTGGGCCTGGCCACTTGCGCAAGCGCATCCGAATTCAAGCATGCTGCGGCTTCGATCGGGTCCAATACCGGAAAGGAAATCGCGCGCGGCGACGTGGCCACCAAGAAGTGCCAATGCGAGATCAGCTATTTCGCTTCGCCGTTTATAAATCTGACTTTCTCTCGATACACGAGGCCATTGCCGCCCATATGCGGGAACACCGGCCTTTCTGCTTCGGAGCAAGCCGCAACGTTTGGCAGAGGCGAACTCATAACCATAGGGGATAGGAGGGCACTCCCATGTCTTGCCGCAAACGCGCGATACGCGTTTCGTAATGGCGAACCATATCGAAACGCGATCCGCGTTGGCGATCGTCATCACCCCGAGCCGCGTATTCGATAAGTGCCATCTGGTGATGATAAAGTAGTTGATTGAGGTCCATATGGGCTCTCCTTCCTGCGGGAGCGCATTGTGTCTCTCAGTCGCCGGCATGCAAAAATGACCGGCAATAAAATTCTTATACACGAAATTTTATCGAGCAGCGAGAGCAATCGAAAAATCGAACATAATAATATAAATTGTGATTTGCATTGAAAAATTATATTTTCGATATATATAGCTCTCGCTGCCTCGTTTTTGCGAATGCGCACCTGCCTTGTGCGGGTATTTTTTCCAGCATCAGCCTGGCTCTCATGATCGCCGTTTTTGCGCATGCATGACGGCAGGCCCGCTCGTTTTCGGGACACATGGATTGGCGAAGGAAGAATTGCTGACGATGGAAGGGTTTATCGAGGAAATTCTCCCCGATGGGCGCTTTGCAGTTTTGCTCGACAATGAGCACAAGATCATTGCCTACACCGCGGGGAAAATGCGAAAGTTTCGTATCCGCTCAGTGGTTGGGGATCGCGTGCATGTCGAAATGACGCCTTACGATCTTTCCAAGGGCCGGATCATATTCCGCGAAAGAGGGCTTGGGCAGGCCGGAGGGCCTCCAAAACGGGGCAGCGGTTTCAGAAGATAGAACGCGGCGCAAGGCCGCACATAGGATAACATGCAAAGCAATACCTCCGGCGCACAACCGCGCCGCCTCAATTCCCCGTTCCACGCACAGGCCGAAGGTGCCGTTTCCCCCGCGCCTGGCCAGCGAATGCCAGGCTTTCTCAGCAGGGCTCATCTTTGCCGTCTGGTCGCGGACATGGTGGACTGATCCCCTTTCGGCCTACGACCAAGCACTGTGAAACCTGCTAAGGGTATCACGGCTTGCGGGCGAACCAGATAAGATGGCGAACCCCTCTATTGCCCGCTTGCGCCCTGACCACCAACCTTGTCACCTCATAGCCCACCTCCCGAAGACGCCTGGTGAACGCGGCTTCGGGAAAGGCCGACCAAATGGCAAGAATGCCCCCTGATCTCAGTGCTGACATTGCACGCTCCAGACCGGCTATCGAATAGAGGCTATCGTTCTGGCGTCGCGTAAGGCCTTCGGGCCCATTATCGACATCCAGCAAAATGGCATCGTATGCGTTTCGAGCCGAAGCTATCAGCAGCGCCACATCTTCATCCACGATGTGCACGCGCCGATCATCGAGACATCCATTCGTAATGGCTTTCATAGGCCCTCTGGCCCATCTCAAAATTTCAGGGACGATTTCGGCAAGCGTAATGCTTGCCCCGTTGCCCAGCACCGCCAGAGCAGCACGAAGCGTAAATCCCATGCCATATCCGCCAATAAGCAATTGCGGCTTGGCACGCTCGGTGAGCTGTTGGCATGTGAGAACGGCCAAGGCCTCTTCGGAGGCATTGGCCTGAGTGCTCATCAGTCCATTGTCGTCGAGCAATATGGTGAAATCGGAGCCATGCCGGACCAGTGTCAATTCTACGCCATTCGGTACGGTCGCCTGACCAAGCACGACATCATCTAACATTGCATTTCCTCAAACACCCCTGACCCAGGCCATGTTCTCGCTCCCCGCTAACCGGTAAGGCCTTGCAGCGCTTTGACGAGCGAGCTTGCGAGGTAGGGCTTGTCAAGGAACACGGCGCCCGCTGGAATTTCCTCTCGGGCCGCGGGCCAACGCCCGGACGTGATGGCGATACATATGCGGGGCCACCGCTTACTTACCTCAAACGCCAATCCCATGCCGTTCATTGATCCAGGCATATCGACGTCGGTAAAAAGGATGTCGATCGCTCTATCGACTTCGAGAATATGCATGGCCTGGTCAGCGTTTCCGGCCTCTCTCACTTGGAAGCCGGCGCTTTCCAACATGTCTGAGGCCCCGAGCAGAATCAAAGGTTCATCCTCGACAACGAGGACGGTACGCTGGGGAAGCATAGAATGACGGCTTTCTGCGGGGCACAGTAGACAGCCTGGCTTGCCGTCCCGATTTCATCGGCCAGGTCTCGCAGGCTCCGTTTGAGCCTCATGAGGTAATAGCAAAACTGCCTGAAAGTTCCCGGTAAAGTGGTAAATTTGCCGTTCGTATGCGGAACAAGAAATATACCAAAGCCTTTTTCCTAAACACTCTTTTTCGCCCGCCGGCTGTATTTATAGCGTTGAATGAAATCTAAACGGATAGGGTTCATGATCTGAATGTTTTCGCCGGCTCGGCATTGACCCGTCACATCGGCCACTTGTGTGAACGCCGATTCTCAATGTCATCACCATGGCCCGCGTGCGCGGTAAAACGGAAAACGCCTCACAATTCCGGCAATCAGTTTTTTTTCGAACACCTGCCGCATGGTATCAGCACCTTCCGGAAGGATGCATACCAGATGTGTACCGCCGGAAGGCAACGGCTCTATCGCGCTAATGGCTACATTATGTGCCGCACATGCCTTCTCGACTTCTGCCTCCGGCAGATCGATGTTCAAAAGGCGGCTCATGTGACAAGTCCTGCAGCGCGGTCAAAACCTTCGTCGAGGTTCTCCATGCTTGCACGCCATCCGTCAGCCGCGCCAGCACCTATAGAAAGCTGATGGTTGCGAATTCGGTTAGCAGTAGCGCCTGCGGCAGCAAGATGTCTTGTTCTGCAGAGGCGCGATGAGGCGTTTCCTGCTCGTATAAGCGATATCTGATGTGCGGAATATAGGATGTTGAGATCCATGCGGATGCTCCTGTCATAAGCGGGAGCGCGATGGTCTCTCAGCCAAGGGGGCTTATAATTAATCAGATTCCCTCGATGCTGGGAATATGGGAAAGATTTTTAGAAAATCAATGTTCGGCATGGAAAATAAATTTGAACTTCGTCTATCATGAATTTGCACTTTGACTTACATCTGATTGAATTTGCACGGTAACGGCAGCCGTAAAATTCGACCCTTATGAGACGCTCAGCACCCGTTTGCAGCGCTCCAGGTGCGGACGGTCCGCAATCGCTTGTGCTCAAAATCGCTGACGCTTTGTCTCAAGGCGGCTTCAATGGCGACCATCTAAATCGAGCTCTGGTAGCACGGGCTTCCGTGTCGTAAGCCACAGCCTCCTGCATGGACAACGAGAGAGCTTATGGCGCTGGTAAAGAAATCGACCCTAAGTTCTCGTGCAAACGGTCCGACCTCGGATCTTGCAAAGGGGACACCATCAGCAAAAGTCAGCGCTACTCGCCGGCCGGCTGCAAAGCGGAGATCGGCCTCGCCGACAGAGCGCATCGACCAAGCCACGCAGGAACTTGCTAGCGGCCTGGGCGAAGCCTCGGCGGCAGCAGCCGAGTTGCAGCGCACGATGGACCAGATTTCGAGCGGGGCCGAGGAGGCGGCGGGTGCAGCCCAGGAATCGCTCGGCCTGATTGCCGCGCTCGGCACGAATTTCCGCGACGCGCGGAGCCGCGCCGAACAATCCCGTCGTCAGACCGAGGCGGTGCAGAGCAGCTTTGCCGAGATCTGCACGCAGATCGAAGGATCGGTTGCCGCCATCGAGCTGAGCGCGCAGCGGCAGCTGACGACCGTCGATCTGATGTCCACATTGGAAGAAGCCGCCGGGAACATCGACGAGATCGGGGCCTATGTCGCAGACGTGTCGGACCAGACCAGCCTGCTCGCTCTCAACGCCGCCATCGAAGCCGCGCGCGCGGGCGACAGCGGTGCGGGCTTTTCGGTCGTCGCGGACGAGGTACGCACGCTGGCCGAGAATTCCGAAGCGGGCGCGAGCGACATTCGGCGCCTCTCCGCCAGCATCGGTAGCGAGGTTCAGCGTATCGCGGCAAAGATTCGCGCCGCCTCGACGCAGGCTACGAGCGAGGCCAGCCTTGGTCATGACGTCGTCGCGCGCCTGAAGGTTGCGCGCGATGATCTGGCGTCGCTGGGCATGAATATGCAGGACATCCTCCAGACCGCAGTGGAAGCGGAAAGTGCGACCCGCGAGGCGGAGCGCGGCGCGGAGCAGGTGGCGAGCGCCGCGGAGGAGCAGTCTGCCGCGGCCGCAGAAGCCCAGCAGGCTATAGAGCAGCAGGGATCTTCGCTGGAGGAAAGCCAGCAAACGGCAGAGGCGCTTGGCGACTTGACCGAGCAGTTGCAGAGCAATGCCGGCGAGGTCGTGGTCGAACAGGTGGCAGCGGCAGCGGAAGAACTGTCAGCGACGGTGCAGGAACTGTCCGGCGCGTCCGGACAAATCCTCGTGGCGCTCGAACAGATCAGTCGTGGCACTCAGGTTCAGGCATCAACCACGCTTCAGGCCAATGCCGCGATGAGCCAAATCGAAAAATCCGCTCGCATTGCCCAAGAGCGAGCTGAAGCCGCTAACGGCCGGATCACCGCGATCGTGCGATCGGTGACGGAAGGCCGGGCGATGATGGAGCGGCTGGTTGATGGCGTCGGCACCGCGCTGCAAGAGGTCAACGGCGTGCAGGGCCTGTTGGCAGGCCTGAACGACACTACGCGAAAGATCGAAAAGATCGCCGACAGCCTCGCCCTGATTTCCATCCAGACGAATATGCTAGCCGTTAGCGGCGCGGTCGAGGCGACCCGTGCCGGGGACGCAGGGTCGGGATTTGCAACGGTCGCGGGAGATATCCGCAAGCTGTCTCGCGATGCCGCCGATAGCGCAGAACGGACCAAGGACATCGTCCGCACGATACAGGATCAAATGGTTTCCGTCCGCCGCGATCTCGATCAGGTCGTCGGAGCCGCTGAGGCCGAAATAGCCCGCAACCGCGCCATGGTGGAACGCTTTGCGCTGGTAACGGCGGAACTGGAGGATGCGCAAGCATCCAACGGCGCGATCGTGGCGAGCGCCGATGCCATGCTGCGGTCCGTTCGGGAGGTGCAGAGCGGCACCAGTCAGATCGCCGAAGCGGCCGATCTGGCTGCGGCGGCCGTCCGGGAAGCAAGCGCAGCCGCACGCCAGCAGGCGCAGGGCGCCGAGGCGCTGGCGGCGGCGATCGAGGAAATCGCGTCCATCGCCACCGTCCTTGCCGCACAAGAGAACTGAGTTTGGCCTCCGCCCCCCTTCCCGCCATGCAGCTGCTGACGTTCACCGTCGGCGAGCGGCGTCTGGGCCTGCCCGCCGTGCAGGTGCGGGATATCCTGTCGATGCCGCGGATTTCGCGCGTGCCGCATGCGCCGCGTGCGCTGCTGGGCGTCGCGAACATGCGCGGCACGGTCATTCCGGTGATTTCCGTTGGACGGCTGGTCGGTCAGGAAGAGAGCGGAACCCGGCGCTTGATCGTCGTCGATGTCGACGGCCTCATCGGGTTGGCCGTAACGAGCGTTGCGCAACTTGTGGACCAGCGCGCGTTCGATGATGTCTCCCTGCTCGACGTTGCCGAACTGGTCTCACGAGCCGTGCCGGAGAAACGTCAGCACCAGTCCGGCGGGCGCGTCATCGCGTTGGCTAGCCGTGCTGCCCGGCAAGATACCGTGCCGCTCGTCGCCTTCACGATCAGCGATCAGGCCTTTGCGCTCCCCTTGTCCAACGTAGACAAGATCCTACGCGTGCCAGACGACATTGCCCGGATGCCAAATGCGGACGATGTCGTGGTCGGCACAATGCCGATGCAAGGCACCGTCCTGCCGTTGCTGTCGCTCGCGGCCCTGCTGGCACTGCCCATCCGGTCCGCAGACCATCATGCCCGCATTCTCATCGTCAGGATTGGCACGCATCGCGTCGGTCTGCTGGTCGATGCGATGCAGTCCGTTGTGCGCGTCGCCGAGACCGACATCGATCCCGTTCCGCAAGTGCTGAACCGGGGCGGTGCGGAAGCGCGTATTCAGGCGATCTGCCGGCTCGGAGAAGGCAGGGGCCTGTTGTCCGTCCTCGCCACGGATCAACTGCTGCGGGGGGACATCATGGCAAGGCTGCTACAGGGCGATGGCAAGGAACAAGGCGACATGACAGGCGGCGCGGCCAGCGAACGAAGCGAGCGGTTTCTTCTGTTCCGCATCGGCGACGACAGCTTCGGCTTGCCCCTCGATGCGGTCGAGGAGGTCCTCCCCTTGCCGCCGCGCCTCACGCCTCTGCCCAAGGCGCCCGACTTCGTGCAGGGAGTCATGAACGTGCGCGGTCAGGTCATCCCGGTGATCGACCAGGCGCGGCGGTTCAGCGGCACCGCCGTAGGTAGCGCCAAACCCCGTGTGATCGTGGTGCGCATCGGTTCGCTGACTGCCGGCTTCATCGTCGACGCCGTCTCCGAAATCGCCCAGGTGGCCGAAAGCGCGCTCCACGAAGCCCCCGATCTGGGGACGGAGGGGACGCGGGTTTTCGACCGTGTCGCGACGCTTGGCGGCCGGGACAGCCTCGTCCTGATCGTCAGTGCGTGTGAACTGCTAGACCGGGCCGAGCAGGATTTGCTGACCAGGCTGGGAAAGAAGAGCGTGACCAAAGCGCCGTGACCCGATTGCTGATCATTGACGATTCGGCGCTGATGCGGCGTCTGCTGACAGAAATCTTCACGGCGGCGGGCGACTTCGAACTCGCCGTCGCGCGAAGTGGCGCAGAGGCGCTGGAGATGCTGTCCGACGTCGCGCCGGACGTCATCACGCTCGACATCAACATGCCCGGCATGGACGGGCTGGCCTGCCTCGACCGGATCATGGTGCTACGCCCCTGCCCCGTCGTCATGGTCTCCTCGCTCACCACAGACGGCGCCGAGGAAACGCTGGAGGCAATGGCGCTGGGTGCAGTCGATTTTATCGCCAAGCCCAAGGGCGCCGTATCGCTCGAAATCGACGCCATCGCCGACGATCTGGTCGACAAGGTGCGCGCCGCCGCGAAAGCGCGCATTTCCCGCACAACCCGCCTTCAGGAGCGCGTCCGTGCCCGCGCCAGCGGCACGCTCGCCAGCCGCAAATCGCGCCCTGTCCGCTTGATGCCGGATGGTGCCATGCCCCTGCCGCCCCTGTCCCGCGTGGATGGAGAAACGGGCGTAATTGTCATCGGCTGCTCGACGGGAGGCCCCCCTGCGCTCGACACCGTGCTCGACGGGTTGGCCGCGGATTTCCCTTGGCCGATCCTGATCGCCCAGCACATGCCCGCCAGCTTTACCGGACCGCTTGCGCGCCGCCTCGACCGTATGTGTGCGCTGAGAGTACAGGAGATCACGGGCACCACGCCGCTGCTGCCCGGCCATGCCTATATCGGAAAGGGGGACGCCGATCTCATCCTCTCCCGGCGCAATGGGCATCTCATCGCGCTCCCTGCTCCCAGCAGCAGCGATTATTTCTGGCATCCCAGCGTGGACCGGCTCGTTGACAGTGCGATGCGCCTGATTGCGCCCGACAGGCTGATCGGGGTGTTGATGACTGGCATGGGCACAGATGGAGCGGCAGCGATGACACGGTTGAAGCAGGCAGGCGGGCTCACCATCGCCGAGGCCGAGAATACGGCCGTTGTCTGGGGCATGCCGGGCGCCTTGGTGCAGGCAGACGGTGCCAGCATCGTCCAGCCTCTCGACCGCATTGCCGATGCACTCACGGCTCTTTTGCCGGCGTGAGCGGTGTCCCCTCTGCCGCGAACATACCGATCGCCCTATCGGCAGAGGAACTGGCGACGGTCTGCACCCTGCTCTACCGCTGGACGGGCATGATCTTCGGCGAGAACAAGCGTTATTATATCGAGCGCCGCATCACCGAGCGGATGAAGCGCACCAACGTCACCACGGCGAAGGCCTATCTCGGCTATGTCGGCGCGCACCTCGCTGAGCGCGAGGCGCTCATCAACGCCTTCACGATTAATGAGACCTATTTCTATCGCGAAGAGCATCAACTCGCGGCGCTTTCCCGCGACATTCTCCCCGACCTGGTCCAGACCAAGCGGCCGGGCGATCTTGTCCGCATCTGGTCCATGCCCTGCTCGACGGGCGAGGAGGCCTATTCGATCGCGCTCTGGCTGCTGGAAAACTGGCCGCTGGTGGATGCCTATAATGTTGAGATCGTCGGGTCCGACATAGATACAGGTGCCATTGCCAAAGCGCAGGAGGGCCATTTCGCGGAGCGGGCGCTCGCCCGGCTGCCCGACATTGTGCGCGAAAGCTATTTCGAACCGGAACATGGCCATCGCCGCCGCATCATTCAGGATTTGCGGGAATCGGTGCGCTTTGTCGCCGCCAACATCATCGACGCGAGCAGCCTGAGCGGGCTGGGCCTGTTCGATGTGATCCTGTGCCGCAACCTGCTGATCTATTTTGACGACAGCTCTCGGTTGATTGCAGCGAACAATCTCTTCGATGCCCTCAACCCCGGCGGGACCATTTGCCTCGGCCATAGCGAGTCCATGGGGCGCATCTCCGATCGCTTCACCCTCTCTCGCCTTCCGGACGCAATCGTCTATCGTAAGCCGTAATGGACGAACTGCTTGAACAATTTCTGATCGAGGGGCGCGAACTCGTCGCGCAGGCGAGCAAGGATTTTGCCGCCCTGTCGCGCGATCCCACCGACGTCGCCGCCATCGACAGCGCTTTTCGGGCGATCCATACGCTCAAAGGGTCCGTGGTGGTGTTCGACCTCGGCCCTGCCGAGCGGTTGTTGCATGCCGCCGAGGATCTTCTGGACCGGGTCCGCAAAGGCACCTGCGCTCTCGAAGCGGCAGAGACCGCCGCGCTTGTCGCCAGCCTTGATGAGGTTGACCGCTGGATCGACGACATGGAGCGGGACGGCCGGTTGAGCGAGGATGCCCCGGCAAGGAGCGAACAGGCGATTACCCGCCTGATATCACGCGCTGCCGAGCCTCCTTCCCATGACCCGATAGCAGGCAACCAGAAATGGGTCACCCGCCTGTCGGAAAGAGAGACCTCGATCATCGCCGGTGCGGCAGGGCCCGTCGTCGCGTTTTGCTACACGCCGGATGCAGACTGCTTCTTTCGTGGCGAAGACCCGCTGGCGGTGGCGGAAGCAGTTCCGGACCTCCTCACACTTGCCATACTCCCCCGCGACGGGGCATGGCCCGACCCCGCGGCCATTGAGCCATTCTCCTGCTTCAGCATCCTGGAGGGCCTCAGTTCGGCCTCTCTGGACAGCGTTTGCGCTGCCTTCCGACTGCAACCCGATCAGGTGCAATTCGCCGAGCTGGCGTCCGATAACCGGCCCGACGTCGCGCGCGCAGCTCGCGTCGATACGAGCGTGCTGCGGGTCGAATCCGCACGGGTAGATGCGATGGCTGACGGGCTGGGCGACCTTGTCGTCGCGATCAACGCACTCGCCCCGCTGGCCGAGGACGCGCAGAGCGTCGATCGTGCCCTTGCGGCACGCATCCGCACCGTCCAGGCGAACATCGAGCGGGCGACGGGTTCCCTCCATCGCAATCTGACCGCCGTGCGTCTGGTCCCTCTCGAACCCGCTCTCCAGCGCCTACCACGGCTCTCACGCGAGATTGCGCAAAGCCTGGGCAAGAGCGTGGCGCTCGCCATTGCCGGGGAAGGGATCGAGGTCGACAAGCAAATTGCCGACGGCCTCTTCGAACCGCTCCTCCATATGATCCGCAATGCCATCGATCATGGCATAGAAGCCGTCGAGGTTCGCCGCGCGACGGGAAAGCCGCAGGAGGGCAGGATCGCTCTTGGCTTCACTCGTGAAGGAGACACGGTAGTCGCCACGCTGAGCGACGATGGGGCAGGCATTGATCCCGCCCATATTCGGCAGGTCGCCGTTTCGCGCGATCTCCTGACGCAGGACACTGCAGATAACCTGACCGACGCGGCCGCGCTACGCCTCATCTTCGCTCCCGGCTTTTCGACTGCTGGCGCTGTCACGGAAGTATCCGGACGAGGCGTCGGCATGGATGCCGTGCAGGCGGCCATCGACAGGTTGCGCGGCTCCATCGAGATCGACAGCACCGCCGGCCAGGGTACCATTTTCCGCATGCGCCTGCCGGCCAATGCGCTCACGACGCGATTGCTGGTCGTGGAGGTCGGCGGAGAGAGATATGGCGTCGCCCTCGATCAGGTGGTCGAGACGGTCCGCATCGACCGTTCCGCGCTGTTCCCCGTCGGCCGGGGTATCGCCTGCGTCCTGCGGGACCGGACCGTGCCCGTTCTCGACCTCGCGACCCTGCTGGATGCCCACCACGCGGAAGGGCCGCATGCCAAGCTAGTGGTGACGCAGAGCGGCGGTGAGCCGGTGGCGCTGCGGGTCGATGATTTCGCCGAACGCATCAATACGATCGTGCGCCCGCCGACGGGCATGCTGTCCTCTGCCCGAGGTGTCATCGGCTCCGCCCTCATGGGCGATGGCAGCGTCCTTCTCGTTCTTGACCTGCCGGAGCTGGCGACATGACCGTGCGCAAGACCGACGACGCCATACTTCTGGAGGGGCGCTGCGGCGTCGAGGATGCGGAAACGCTGCTCCTGGCCTTGCAGGATGCGCCGGAAGCCGTCGTCGATGCCACCGCCGTTCAAAAGCTGCACATGGCCGTCGCACAGGTCCTTCTCGCGCTTCGTCCCACCATTCGGGGCGCACCGGAGCCACCCTCTCTCTCGCGAAATATTTTTGGGCCGATGGTTTCGGATAGCGACATGGCGACCAAAACGCCTTAGCAACCATGACCAAGAATGCTGTGATATCCCCTGTTTCCGGAGTGCCCGATGTCCGTTACCGTTTTGATTGTCGATGACAGCAAGCTGGCGAGGATCGTCGCGGGAAAGGCCCTCGCGGAACTGCAGCCGGACTGGCAGAAGATCGAAGCGGGCAGCGCCAGTCAGGCGCTGGAACTCATCGCCGAACAGCCCGCCGACGTCGCGCTCATCGATTTCAACATGCCGGAGAAGGACGGGCTTGAACTTGCGGCCGAGTTGCACGTTCTGCGACCAGATATGCCCATCGCCATCATCACCGCCAATATCCAGGACGAGATCATAGCGCGCGCGAGAGAAATCGGCGCCGCTTTCGTCGCCAAGCCTGTGACGCCTGACGCTTTGGAACCCTTCCTCTCGGGGGCCGCACTCCGTCTCAGGTCGCAGCGCACGTGATTCCTGAAAGTATTGTCCTCGCCGAGCTTGAACGCGACGCACTGACCGAAATCGTGAACATCGGCGTCAGCCGCGCAGCATCCAGCCTGCGCAAGATGATCGGCGACCAGGTGTTCCTGTCGGTGCCGTCCATCGAAGTGGTGAGCCAGAAGCGAGCCGCGCGGCTCATCAGCGAACGGGAAGTGACCGATCTCGTTGCCGTGCGTCAGGATTTTTCCGGCCCGTTTTCCGGCCGTGCACTGCTGATCTTCCCCGAGACGAACAGTCTGGAACTGGTGCGGGCGGTGACCGGCGGCGAATTGTCCGCGCAGGATGTCGTCGACATGGAGCAGGAGGCGTTGGCCGAAACCGGCAATGTCATACTAAACAGCTGCCTCGCGACGATGGCGAACATGCTCCGTCGCTCGCTCACCATGACCATTCCGGAGGTTCTGCGCGGATCCGGGGCCAGCCTGTTCGAGGTTAGCGAGGACGGTAAGACGGACGGGCTCGTTCTCTTCCTCTATATCGACTTTGCGGTGCGCAGCCGGGACATCCGTGGCTATATCGCGATGATCATGGACCTGCCGTCGCTGGCAATGTTGAAGGAACTGCTGGGCGAATTCATCGCGCGTGTGGTCGGCGAGGACGGCATCTGATCGTGATCAAGCCAGAACAAATCGGTTCCATCCTCGCGGCGGCGGGCGCTAGTGGAACCTGGGATTGGGACATTGCGGCCGACCGATTGTCGGTCGATGCGCACTTCGCGGAACTCTTCGGACTTGATCCGCAGACGGCGAACGACCTCCCGACCAGCACCTTTTTCACCGCTATCCATCCGGAGGACCGCGCCCGTATCCGCATCGCAGTGGCGGGCATCCTGTCAGGCGCGGAACTCTTTTCCAAGGAGTTTCGCGTCGTCGATCCCGTCGGCGTCCCGTTGTGGATGCACGCGCGGGGGCAAGGCCATCTCGACCAGAATGATCAGCCGGTGCGGTTCACCGGCATCCTGGTCGACGTTACCGAACGCAAGCGGACAGAGGAGCGCCTTCGTGTCGCCCAGAGCGCAGGCGGTGTCGGCACTTTCGAATATGTCGACGGCTATGCAACGGCGGCGGTTTCCGATGAATTCTGCCGCTTGCTGGGCCTCCACCCTGCCCCCGTCCTGCCCGTACAGACGATCAACGGCGTGTTGCAGGGGGAAAATGCCCTCCTCATCCCCAGCCACCGCGAGGGCGCCATTCCCGATGGCCTCGACGCGGAGTTCTGCATCCGGCGAAACGACGATGGTGCGATGCGCTGGATAGCGCGGCGCGGCGAGATTGTGCGCGAAGGCGCCGGTTATCGCCTGATCGGCGTCATCTATGATGTCACCGCGGCCAAAGAGAACGAGGCCAAGCTGCGCGAATTGAACGATACGCTGGAAAGCCGCGTCGAGCAGGAAGTCGCCAACCGCCAGCAGGCCGAGGACGCGCTGCGACAGGCGCAGAAGATGGAGGCTGTCGGCCAACTCACCGGCGGCATCGCGCACGACTTCAACAACCTCCTGATGGCGATCACCAGCAGCCTCACGCTCCTCCAGAAGCGCATCCCGGCCGATCCGCAGACGCAGAAGCTGATCGAGAATGCCCAGCAGGGCGCCGAGCGGGGCGCCGCCCTAACGCAGCGCATGCTGGCATTCGCCCGCCGTCAGGACCTCGCATCGGAGCGTATCGACGTGCCGGTGCTGGTCAATGACGTGCGCGAACTGATCGAGCGCACTTTGGGCCCGGCCTGGTCTCTCGACCTGCAATTCCCGGACCATCTTCCGGCCGTTCTGGCGGACGGCAACCAGCTCGAACTGGCGTTACTAAACCTGACCGTCAATGCCCGCGACGCCATGCCAGAGGGCGGCACCATCAAGGTGGTTGCCCAGTGCCGTGAAGAGAAGGACATTCCGTCTGACGGCCTCTTGGAGGGCACCTATATCGGTCTTTCGGTCATCGACACCGGCAGCGGTATGGATGAAGCGACGCTCGCCCGCGCAACCGAGCCCTTTTTCACGACGAAAGGTGTAGGCAAGGGCACTGGCCTTGGCCTCTCCATGATCCATGGGCTGGCCAAGCAACTGGACGGCGGCTTTACACTGGATAGCATTATCGGGCGCGGCACCACCGCAACCTTGTGGCTGCCTGCAGCCGAGCCGGACGCCGCGCCGGCGGCACCCCAACGCGAAAGCAAGGTATCCTTCGCTGGCAAGCTGAAAATCCTTGTCGTGGACGACGACTTCCTGATCCTCATGAACACCTCCGCCTTGCTGGAGGATTTGGGGCATGAGGTTCTGGAAGCAAATTCCGGCGAGGAGGCTCTTGCCCTTGTCCGGCAATATCCGGACATCGATCTGGTCATCACAGATCAGGCGATGCCACAGATGACGGGAACCCAATTGGCCGACCATGTCACGGAGATACGGGCGGACATCCCTATCATCCTTGCCAGCGGATATGGTGACGTACCGGCAGGCTCGCAGCAGCGGATCGTTCGATTGGGCAAACCGTTTGGACAGACTATGCTTGATCAGGCTATTTCTGCTGCCATGGCTGGATAGGCTCCCAGCGACCCTTGTCGGTCGTTCAGCACCAAATTTTACGCTCTCAGGGTGCGGACCGGCAGCTTCGTCATTCTGGATGCCTTTGACTGGCCGTTTCCGGAAAGGCAGCTTCAGGTCGCAGACTGGTCTAAGTTGCCATTGCTGCTGGCCAGAAATGCATCGGGAAAAATCGATCCTTTATTGACGGAGCAGGTTGCATCGGATAATTCCGATGCATGAGCACTGATGATGCACTCTTGATTCTCTCCGCGCTTGCGCACCCGACGCGGCTAGAAGCGTTTCGCCTGCTGATCCGACACGAGCCTGAAGGTATGTCGACCGGCGAACTGGTCGAGGCATCAGGGCTGTCCCAGAGCACGTTCTCGACGCATCTCGCGGTGATGGCGAAGGCCGGGCTGGTGCTGTCCGAGAAGCGTGGCCGCCAACAAATCCAGCGTGCGAACCTCGACGCGCTGCGTGGACTGATGGTCTATCTGGCCAAGGATTGCTGCCAGGGGCGCGCCGAACTGTGCGAGCCGCTTCTGGCCGAACTCACCTGCTGCTGAAGAGGCAACAATGACCGATATCGTGATCTACCATAACCCGCTTTGCGGGACCTCTCGTAATGCCCTGGCTATGATCCGCAATGCCGGCATCGAACCTCATGTTATCGAGTACCTGAAGACGCCGCCAAGTCGCGCGCTGCTGATGGAACTGATCGCGCGGGCGGGCATCACGCCACGCGCTCTGCTGCGCGAGAAGCGTACGCCCTATGCCGAACTGGGCCTCGGCGACGAGACCTTGACGGACGAGGCCTTGGTCGACGCGATGATGGAGCATCCCATCCTCATCAACCGGCCGCTTGTGGTGTCGCCGCTGGGCGTGAAGCTCTGCCGGCCTTCCGAAGAAGTGCTGGACCTCCTGCCTACCGAGCAGCGTGGCACTTTCGTCAAGGAAGACGGCGAAGTCGTCGAAGCGACCCGGCGATGACCCTTTCGGTTCGTAAGGCGACGGTCGACGATGCGCGGGCCATTGCGCCCATCTACGCCCATCATGTGTTGCATGGCACGGCGACCTACGAAGTCGTACCGCCGACCGAGGACGAAACCGTCGAGAAGATCTTGACGGTGACTGGCCGGAGTTGGCCGTTCCTCGTCGCCTGCGATGGCGATCAAGTGGTCGGCTATGCCTACGCCACGCAGTTTCGAGATCGCCCTGCCTACGCCTATGCCTGTGAGAACAGCATCTACGTGGCGCACGACCGGCGCGGTGGCGGCATTGGCAAATTGCTGCTCAAGGCCTTGCTGGAAGCCGCCGAGGCTCACGGGTTCCGCCGCATGGTTGCGGTCATCGGCGGAGCGGAGCCCGCCTCGGTAGCCCTCCACGGTTCCTGCGGTTTTGAGCACGCTGGACGCTTGACCGGCATGGGCTGGAAGGCCGGCCGCTGGCTCGACACGGTTTACATGCAGATCGCCTTGGGCAGCGGTATTTCGACCGCGCCTATCGCTCCTGGGAAGGACTGACGAACATGTCGCTGTTCGAGCGCTATCTCTCGCTGTGGGTGGCCCTGTGCATCGTAGTCGGGATTGGTCTCGGCCACTTGCTTCCGGGCGCCTTCGAGGTGATCGCAGCGCTGGAGATCGCCAACGTCAACCTCGTGGTGGCGGGCCTGATCTGGCTGATGATCATCCCGATGCTGCTGCGGGTCGATTTCGGCGCGCTCCATAGCCTTCGGCGGCACTGGCGCGGCATTGGCGTCACCCTCGTAGTGAACTGGGCGATCAAGCCATTCTCGATGGCGCTGCTCGGCACGTTTTTCCTCGGCTATCTGTTCGCGCCGTTGCTGCCAGAAGGCGCATCGACGTCCTACATCGCGGGGTTGATCCTGCTGGCTGCAGCGCCTTGCACCGCGATGGTCTTCGTATGGTCCAACCTCGTCGAGGGCGAGCCGAACTATACCTTGAGCCAGGTCGCGCTGAACGACCTGATCATGGTCGTTGCCTTCGCGCCGCTGGTGGGCCTGCTGCTGGGCGTGGCATCGATCACCGTGCCGTGGAACACGCTGGCGCTGTCGGTGGGCCTCTACATCGTCGTCCCGGTGGTCATCTCGCAACTGCTCCGCCGCGCGCTCCTTGGCTGCGGTGAGAAGCGGCTCCAGCATTTCCTGTCCGCCATCGGTCCGATCAGCCTTGCCAGCCTGCTGGTGACACTGGTGCTGCTGTTCGGCTTTCAGGGCGAGCAGATCATCCGGCAACCGCTGGTGATCGCGCTGATCGCCGTGCCGATCCTGTTTCAGGTCTATCTCAATGCCGGCATCGCCTATTGGCTCAGCCGCCGTTTTGGCGTGGCATGGTGCGTCGCCGGCCCTTCGGCGCTGATCGGTGCCTCCAACTTCTTCGAACTGGCTGTGGCCGCCGCCATCAGCCTCTTTGGCCTCAGTTCCGGCGCCGCGCTGGCAACGGTCGTGGGCGTGCTGGTCGAAGTGCCAGTGATGCTGTCGATCGTCGCCTTGGTGAAGCGGACCCGCCCCTGGTACGAGAAAGGTATTTCCGCATGAGACTGCGCGAACTCGCCGCCCCCGATCATCTTCCTGCTTTGGATAAGGCTTTCGCGTTGGCTCGTCCCGCCGCTGGCCTTGGCCCGGATCAACCGCCTCCGCGCATACTGCTGCTCTACGGCTCACTGCGGGAACGCTCGTTTTCGCGCCTCGCCGTGGAAGAGGCGGCGCGCCTGCTGCAATTCTTCGGCGCCGAGACGCGGATTTTCGATCCCAGCGACTTGCCACTACCCGATCAGGTGGCAGGAGACGACCATCCGGCGGTGCATGAGCTGCGTGAGCATGCGCTGTGGTCGGAAGGCATGGTCTGGTGCAGTCCAGAGCGCCACGGCCAGATAAGCGGCATCATGAAGATGCAGATCGACCACCTTCCGCTCCAGATGCGCGGGATGCGGCCAACGCAGGGCCGCACGCTGGCAGTCATGCAGGTGTCCGGCGGCTCACAATCGTTCAACGCCGTCAATTCGCTCCGCCTGCTGGGGCGCTGGATGCGGATGTTTACAATCCCCAATCAGTCGTCGGTGGCGATGGCTTACAAGGAGTTCGACGAGGACGGTCGGATGCGGGCGTCGAGCTATTACGAGCGCATCGTCGATGTAATGGAGGAACTGGTGCGCTTCACCGTGCTGATGCGTCCGCACGCGGCGCAGCTTGTGGACCGCTACTCCGAACGAAAGGAAGCCGGGCTCCCGGTTGATAATTCAGCGGACCACTCAGCAATGGCAATCGCGCCTCAAACCTGATTGTCGCACCGACCACCGGATGACTGGTTACAGGTGCAGACGCGATGAGGGCGTATGGCTGGAATGGGCGTGTAGAAACCTTTGCCGCCCCCGACCCTTTGCAGCCACTCAGGTGCCAATTTATGCTCCCCAAGAGCGGACTGGCAGCTTTCTTGTCCCACACCTGCGAGACCGGAGGTAAAAAGACCGATGGCTTTGAGGCGCTTTGAAAGTTCCGATTTTAAGCGGCGATCCGTCGAGTGGCTGCAAAACGCTAGAGGTTCAACAGCGATGAACGACCGGGGTCATGGCTGCTCGGTGCAGTGCGCGGAAAAGCGCCGATCGAAATCTTCAGCAATTGCGGCAAGGGTAACTTCGCCCAGTTCAGCGATCAGCCTCGCCTCTGCCTTTTTCAATGCGCTGGTCATTGAGGCATTTACTGCCTGCTCGACGAGGCAATCCGGCGTAGGATCAGCCAGGCCGATTGCGAAAATACGCGGTTCACCCACGGCATTGTAGACATCGAGCATCGAGACGCTTTCCAGGGGCTCAAGAAGCGTCCACCCGCCCGCATGCCCTTTGACGGAACGAACCAGCCCTGCGTCGCGCAGGCCCGCCATCGTGCGCCGAATGACAACCGGATTGGTATGCAGCATTTCCGCGGCCTCTCCGGATGTGATCGGTCCATTCGCCCGATCCATGTGGATCAGCAGATGCAGCATCCTCGATAATCGGCCGTCCAGTTGCATCGTTTTCCTTTCAGGCTCGCGCTATCATGTCACACCAAGAGTTGCAAATCACTCGCGCAGCCCATACGTAATGTGAAATGTTACATATGGAATAAAACGGGATTTGAAGAATGCATGATGTGATCGTAATCGGCGGTAGCTTCGCCGGACAATCAGCGGCTATGCAACTCGCACGGGCACGTATGAACGTTTTGCTGATCGACGCAGGGTCACCGCGAAACCGCTTCGCAGAAGCCTCTCATGGGTTCTTGGGCCAGGACGGCAGAGCGCCTACCGCCATCATGTGTGAGGCCGCTTCACAATTGCTGCGATATCCAACTGCGCAGGTCTTGCAGGGTGAAGCGCAGGACGTCTTGCAGGAGCCCGACCGGTTTATCGTGCAACTTGCTGACGGTGGAGAGTATCAGGCCAAGCGGCTGGTACTTGCCACTGGTGTTTCCGATACTTTGCCCAATATCCCTGGCATGGCGGAGCGATGGGGTGAAACCGTCCTTCATTGCCCGTACTGCCACGGATATGAGGTCCGCGATCACTGGCTCGGAATTATCGCCACGAACCCGATGTCAGCGCATCAGGCTGCGTTGATCCCCGATTGGGGGCCGGCAACCTACTTCACCCAAGGAATTTACGAGCCGGACCCGGAGCAGGCGATCTTGCTTGGCAAGCGTGGCGTTGTGATCGAGCGTGTTCCGGTCATTTCCCTCATCGGCGATGCTCCCGGATTGGATGCAGTGGAACTGGCGGACGGGCGCCTTATCGAGATCGCCGCTGTGTTCACGGCACCGAAAACCAGACCCACCAGCCCGATAGCCGAGCGTCTCGGATGTCTCATGGAAGACGGGCCGACCGGGCCTTTCATCAAGGTCGATGCCTGGGGAGCGACCTCCGTCTCCGGGGTTTATGCCGCTGGCGATGCGACCAGCCCGATGCACAATGCCACGGTCGCATCGGCATCTGGCGTGCTCGCGGGAATAGCAGCGCACCAGTCCTTGGTCAGGTCGTAATCACGTGAAACCTCTGACAGCTTCTGGCGGTCAGAGGCTTCATTGATCGGTTGAGTTATGATTTGTCAGCGTTAACTCACTGAATATCATGAAATATCTGATATAAGGCGTTCGACTCTCGGAATCATCAAGATGGATTCTGGATCACCGGGAGGGTCGTATTGTCGCGAAAACCGACCCCTCTGAGACGCTCACGGGCCGTCTCCGGCCTCCAGTTAACCGTCATGTCCTGACTGCGCTCAGGTCCACCGATCATGTCGGCTTTCGCCGCCATAGCCGCCGTTCAAGGCTGAAACTGAGGCCTTCAAAACTTGTCTTACGTTCATCGATTAATGGGTGCGCCTGATTGACTGATCTCGGCCGCGATTTACCGAAGACACAGTTGCTCGCATATTTTGCCCGCCGCTAATGTCGAAGCGTGCTAGCCCGTGCCACATGTCAACGAAGTCCACAGCACAGCACGTCAGCGAATTTCTCGACGAATGGCAGGCTACGACGGTGATGGTGCAGGAACGCGTCGGCCGTGGCGACAGTGCGTTCCTACAGGTGCCCGTTGATATTCAAGCAGGGAGAGTTTTTTGATTGCTCCGTCCCCACATGCGATCGGAGCGATGTTGATCGCGGTAACGGCGTTCTGGTTTTTTGCGAGCGGCCGTGTCCGGATAGAGATTGTCTCGCTCGTTCTGATCGCCGTGCTCGCGATTAGCGCCTATTTTTTTCCGATCTAGCATGACGGATCCTACACCGGGCTGGAAATTGCCTTTGGCGGATTTGGCCATGAAGCGCTGCTCGCCATTTGCGCCCTGATGATCCTCGGGCGCGGGCTGGTTGTTACGGGTGCACTTGAACCGGCAGGACGTTTGCTCACGCGTCTGTGGAAGTTCAGCAGATTGCTGGGTCTTCTGTTCTCGCTCGTGGTCGGTGGCCTCATGAGCATGTTCGTGAATGACACGCCGGTGCTCGTCCTGACCATGCCGATCATGATCAACCTGGCCATCTGCGCCGGCATACCCGCATTGAAAACGCTGATGCCGATGAATTGCGCCATTCTCATCGGCGGAATGGCAACCACGATTGGAACCTCCACCAATCTGCTGGTGGTTTCCATCGCAGAGGATCTTGGCCTGCCCACGGGAAGCTTCGCCTGGAATCGGCCAATCCCTGCAGGCTCTGCGCCAAAGGTTCGATGGGGCGCTTGAAGTGGTCGGGGCTGTTCGCAAGGGCAGCTTGCAGACCGATTCGCGGTTCATTGTAGAATTTGGCGATGCCATAGAGGTCGAGGGCACAAGCGCCGAGTTGCAGGAACTCAGTTCGGCGATGAAAATGCCTCTAGTGCGCCCGGCAATGATGGAGACCGTAGAGACCTTTGCCGGAGACAAGGGTAAAGGCCAGGTGATGGCGGAACTCGTCATTGGAGCGGATTCCTCGCTCATCGGGCAGACTATAAGATCAGCACAAGTCATCGACCGTTATGGCGTTGCAGTCATGGGGCTTCATCACCCGGAACAAGCATTTTTCCCTGGCAGGTCCAGGGCCGATGCTGAACGCCTGGAAGTTGGCGATGTGCTGTGGGTACAGGGCGGCAGCGCTGCGTTGGAGCAAATCCAGATAAGCGAAGGCACAATGATACTCGAGGGCGCAGCGGAAATTCCGCGTACGGCGAAGGCTGGCGTTGCCTTGCTGATATTTGCGGGAGTTGTCCTGCTTGCGGCGCTGCATCTTGTCCCCATTGCAGTCGCGGCCCTTGCCGGATCGATCGTCATGCTGGCGACGGGATGCGTGAAGTTCGATCGGTTGGGCCAGGCCTTGAGCGCCAAGGTTATCGTGCTTGTCGCTGCCAGCATCGCGCTTGGCCGGGCATTACTGGAAATGGGCTCATCGGAGTGGCTTGGCAGTTCGCTTGCGCTTGGGATGCAGGGCTTTCCAGGAGCGGTAGTCCTGGCGATCATGATGGCCTTTGCGACATTGCTCACCAATTTCTCGTCAAACACGGCGGCTGCAGCGGTAGGCACGCCCATCGCGGTGAGCCTGGCCGAAAAGCTTGCCATACCAGCGGAGCCATTGGTTCTCGCCGTGCTGTTCGGATGCAATTTATGCTATGCAACTCCCATTGCCTACCAGACCAACATCTTGATCATGAGCGCGGGTGGATATCACTTCCGGGACTATGTGCGCGCCGGCCTGCCCCTTGTCCTGCTGATGATTTGCACGCTTTCGGTGTTGCTGGTCTGGAAATACCAACTTTGAGAAATATGGCCCATTCGAGCCCTTCGTAGGAGAAGGCGCCCCATCGTCTCAATATTCTCACTCCGACCTTGTTTTTTGCGGCGGCGCACTCCATTTCACAATAGCTACCTGTCGCGAACGACGGTGACTGGCGTAGCCGAAACGCCTCTTTCCTTCTTTTACGCCTTTAGCTGCGGATGCAGCCAATCAGGGCTCTCCCAGAGCAGAAGGAATGCGCGTGATGACCCAGCACGGGAAGGTCAGCCACTACAACGATACAACTGGCACGGGCTTCATTGCACCCGAGAAGGGTGGCGGCCCCTTGCCTTTCAGGTGGGCCGATCTCCAGGACAAAGCTCAATTGCCGAAGCAGAATGACCGCTACGGATACAATACGCAATCTGACCATGATGGCGAAATTTGCGCCGTGAACCTGAAGAAGGCCTGATCAGAAGTAAACTCGCCCGGCGGGAAATCCCCCATTGGGTGGCTCCAACCAGGAAAGGAGCAGTGATGGATCTCAATCAGCTTTATGCCAACCATCAACGTGCCCTCGTCAATGCGCGGCGGTCGGAGGGGCCCGAAGATCGGCAGACCTACTTCGATCTGGTGGAATATTATGCGAAGCGCATCGGCCAATATCGGCATGACGCCGGCCTGCCGCGATATCATTGGAAATGAGAGGCGTCGGGCGATGAAAGAGCAATCTCCCGGTTTTCCCGTCGATGCGGAACCTCCGGCGGAGCTCGTCGAGAGACGCGCCGCACTTACCTTTCAGGAACGTGAGATCTCTGCGCTGGAACGGATTTCCGATCAGCTTGCCTTGTTGAAGGACATGTTTGCCGTTTGTCGCGAGCAAGATCCCCCGGCAGTGACATCTACGTCAAGCCGACCACAAGGATTTCGGGAAGGTGCGGTCGAAAGAAACGCGCGCAGTCCGCACGAGCCGGAGATCCCAGCCGGGATCACAGCGAGTACCGTGACGAACTACCGGGTCGGTCCTTACAATTATACGGATCTCGAGCTCGCAAAGGCTGAATTGGAGCGCCAGCGATCTGCCCGATAGGCCAGCTTCAGTGACAGTCTCCGCACCAGGAACGAAAAAGGAAACGAAAATGGAAGCCGAAGCAACCGAGCTGGAGCGCAGAGTACTCGCGCATGCCAGGATTCTTCAGTCGTTGATCTGCTTTCTTGCAGAGAGCCAGCCCGAAATTCTCGAGCGCATGAAGTCAGCCTTCGGCTCCAGCCATAACGTCGGGGAATACGAGCAAGACTACAGTTCAACCGAACAATATGGCGACATGTTCGTCAGGATGATCGAAAAGGAAATCGCTCGCGGTGCGCCTCACTGATCGCGCCCTCCGATTTTGACCTTCCGACGAGGCATAGAACATTATCGATAAGAACAGGAACCAGGGTCTTCCGATCGAAGTCGCCGATCGCGTAACCAGGCCATTTGCGCGCTTCCTCAAGATTGAGGCTGCGGCAGGGGGACTGTTACTCCTTTGCGCCATGGTCGCACTGGTGTTGGCCAACTCGCCCTTGTCCGCCCCTTTCCTGAACTTCTGGAAGATGCCGATAGGCCTTCAGGTGGGTCAGCTGGATTTCACCCGCTCGTTGCACCATTGGATCAACGATGCCTTGATGACCTTGTTCTTTTTCATCGTCTCGCTCGAACTCAAGCGGGAATTCGCTCTGGGCGAGCTCCGCAATCCGCGAGCCGCGGCCTTGCCCTTCCTGGCCGCGCTCGGCGGCATGGCGGTTCCCGTCTCCATCTATCTCGTCCTCATGAACGGGCAGCCCGGTGTACACGGCTGGGGAACCGTGATGGCGACCGATACGGCCTTTGTAATCGGCGGCCTTGCGCTGTTTGGATCATCCATACCTGCGCAGTTGCGGATATTTCTGGTTTCTCTGGCGATCTTCGATGACGTTGGCGCCATATCCGTCGTTGCGGTCGCATATGGTGAGACACTGAACTTCGGTGCGCTTGGCCTGGCAATGCTTGGTCTTGGCGTTGTGGCGATTTCCGCTCGCATAGGAATCAGGAGCATCCCGGTCTATTTTGTGCTCGGCGGAGGCATCTGGCTATGCTTCGATGCCTCCGGTCTTCATGCGACAATTGCCGGCGTAATTCTCGGCTTGATGACCCCCGCTCGCGCGTGGGTTGGGGATGAGCGTCTACGTTCCATCATGAGTAAATTGACGGCCTACCCGACTGGCGAGCATTGGAGCGGCGACACATCGGAACGCCATGATCTGAGGGAAACCGGGCGTGCGATCGAGGAATCGCTCTCTCCCCTGGAACGCCTAGAAATGATGCTGCACCCTTGGGTCGGGTTTGCGGTCATGCCGATTTTTGCACTGGCCAACGCCGGCGTGGCATTTTCGGGAGTCGATCTGGACCAGCGGGTCTCCGCTGCCATCTTCGCGGGCCTGGTGGTCGGTAAGCCGGCAGGTGTGCTGCTGTTCGCTTGGCTGGCGGTGCGCCTCCGTGTTGCAACACTCGGTAAAGAGCTCGATTGGGGATTTCTGACCGCTGGAGCCTTCCTGACGGGAATTGGCTTCACGATGTCCATCTTCATTTCGAACCTGGCTTTTAGTTCGGCATTGCTGCCGGCTGCCAAGCTGGGAGTTTTCCTGGGGTCGGCGACATCCGCGATAATCGGGTTGCTGATCCTGCTCTGGTGGACATCGAGACGAAATCAGGAGCAATCGTCCGAAGAGGCGACGGAGACCTCGACGTTCATCGCATCCACCAGTCCCGACAAGCCCACATAGGTTCCGGTGACCGGAATCGTTTGCTCGATTTCGCGGGCTACTGCCACAGGCACGAGATTGGCCCCGCCAACACTCCGATTGGTTGGATCGAAGGGTATCCAGCCGGCGCCCGGCACAAAGACTTCCGCCCAGGCGTGCGTCGACCCGCCCCCCGATGTGCCGTCCAGAATTTGATCCGGATTGTGGAGATAGCCGGAAATGATCCTCGCCCCGAAGCCGAGGCTTCTGGCCGCTTCGACAAACAGCACAGCAAAATCCCGGCACGAGCCCCAGCCGCGGTTCAAGGTTTGCTCTGGCGACCGAGTACCCTCGTCATCACGCGACTGGTACGCGATCCATCCGGTCACGCCGGTACTCAGATCCTTGAGCATGGCCAGTGTATCGGTCGGATTGCCGCCAACGGACGCTTGCGCCCAATCGCGTAATCTACCGCCCGGATCAGGATAGCTCTGCACGGTCAGGGCACCGAGGTCGGTCCATTCGTCGTCTGCGTAGCGGAAGGGGTAGGAAATTGCGGACGCCGCTATATCGAACACGGGCCATGCCACCGCTTCAAGCTGCACGCGCGCGGAGCTTTCGATGACGAGCTCGTCGGTCAGGTCCGCGAACACCGCTGTCGCGACGGCATTCCCGAAGACGTCATGCGCCCAGGACACCTGAGCTTGCGGGAGGACCGTGAGATCGAATGTCTTGAGGCGGACCTCGCAGCTTTCGCGCGGCCGAAGCATAAGCCGATGCGGCCCGAGCTCAACCGGCACCTGATATCGGTAGCTCGTGCGATGCCTGATGAGCAGGTCTTCCATGAGCCTCTAAATGTCCGCGAAACCGCGATCCGGATTCTCGCTGAAAGTTCTTCTATCGTCATCATCGGTCCGCTGCCGTTGCACCTGCATCATTTCGGCGATCGCAACTGTGCGGCGCTTGCGAGCTTCCCGCTGTTCTGCAGCCGTCGCTTCATGCCCCCAGGCGATTGCAGCTCTCAGAGCCACAATCCGGACGTTTTCGAGCGGCTCGCTCTGGGCGCGTTCCCATTGAATGGCTTCCTGTGCACGGCACTGGTCGGATGTAAGTTCCATTGGTAGTCCTTTCCTGGACGGTGAGCATGGATCGGACTCAATTGTTCATGGCAAGTCTGGCGCCGGGTGCCCCGGCCGCTTGCACGACAATTGGCCAGCCCGGCTTTCCATCAGAAGTTCCAGGCAGTGCCTCAGAATGCGATCTCTCTTCGCTTCGCCTCGGCAAGCGCATCGGCGAGCTTCGAATAGCGATAAGGCCCAACCAGATAGACCACATCGGGCACGCGCGTGATGCCGTATCGCTGCATTGCTTCCAGTTCGGCATCGCTTGCGTTCTCAGTCGGGAGTGCTGTCGGATTGCCGGTCATATTTATTCCTTTTAAGATTTCAGAAGTTCGAGCAGCGCTGCAGTCTCAACGGTTGCGAAGGTCGAAAAGGTGTCGGAGATGGCATAGGGAAGCACGATTCTGCCCTCCAGTTGCATGGCGCCGCAGGTGTACACGACGTTCGGCACATAGCCTTCGCGTTCGGATGCCGCCGGCTGGATGAGTGGTTGGCGGGATCGTCCAATGACCTTGGAGGGATCGTCCTTATCCAGCAGCACGGCGCCGATCGAATAGTGTCTGACCGGGCCGACACCGTGCGTGAAGAGCAACCATCCCTCGGCCAGTTCGATAGGCGAACCGCAATTGCCGATCTGGATAAACTCCCACGCATGCGCTGGCTGGAGGATAGGCTGGCCAAGACCCCATTCATGCAAATTGTCGGAATAGATAAGGTAGAGATTTTCGTTGTCGTGGCGCGCTATCATCGCGTAACGTCCGCCAATCTTCCGAGGGAATAGCGCCATTCCCTTGTTGCGTGCGCCTACACCTTTGAGCGGTGCCATGCGGAATGAAACGAAGTCCTCCGTTTCAAGTAACTCAGACCTGATCGCCTGGCCGCTATAGGCGGTGTAGGTCGCGTAGTAGGCTGTCTTGCCCTTGTCCTGGAAGGCGACGAAGCGCGCATCCTCGATACCATTTGCCTGATGCTCTGTGATAGGAAAGATCACCCGCTCGGTAATCTCGCTGGCGGGATCGAAGGCGAGCTCCACCCGATCACCAACTCGCGCGGTAATTTCGGGAACACTCGCAAGGCGCTCCGGGGCATCAATCGTAACGGTACCATCAGCCGCGACATTGCCGGTCCGGAAGGTCAGTGACGAAATGTGGCCTTCACCCACTGCCCTTGCGCTCAGGATGAATCGGCCTCCGGTGGTGCCTAACTGGTCTGGATGCGGAACAATGCTTGGGTTGAAAAGCGCGGCTGCCTCGAAGCTGTATTCATTGAGGAAATAGGCGCCGATCAACTGATGCCGCGCTTCGGATAACGATGGATCGCAAGCAAATGCGCCGGACATTTCTGTCGCTCGCCGATCGAAGATGTCGAGCAGGTTCCGGTGTCTGCCTTTGAAGTTCGCGAGCGTTGCCGCCAGCAAGGTTTTGACGCCTGTTTCATCGAGGGCGAGAATTCGCTCGAAGATGCGGCAAGCTCGCGACTTGTCGATCCGGTTCAGGGCTCTGGGCTCGGGCGCAGGCTCGAATGGACGCAGCACCACGCGCGCGGGATCCGGCCTCAGGTGCAATGTTTGGCGATTGAAAAATGGCGTCGTGCGCGTGGTCGTTTCATGCATCGGCACGGTCCAGACAAACAGAGGGTTCAGGGCTGTGGCCGACCGACACGGTGTCGCTGCGGGTCATCGCTTCAAGGGCATGCATGTCCGCCAGCCCCAGCAGATAGGACAAGACGGACTCGGCGCCCCGGTTTTCATTCGCGCGGTCGGGATGAAGGCCATCCCGGCAACTCCCGGATTCGATATCGACCAATGCAATGGCGAGATCGTTCTCACCCAGGAACCAGGCGAATGCCCGCCGTGCCTCATCCGGCCACGGCGCTGCCGGATCGATTGCATTCGCAGCCACGCATGCAGCAATCGTTGCGCAGGCTTCCAGCGGCTGCTGGTCGAACAGATGGCGGGGCGCGCGTTGCCGCATAAACCCCATCGAGCCGACAGGCCGGAAATGGCCTTGCGGAGCCGTTTGAACCTGGATCAGCCAGTGCAGGCTGCGGAGCCCCGCTTCGGTGAAATGGGTGATCCACGTCGCTTTGCCGGTGCGGATCAATGCTTCACAAAGACGGGCATTGTCATAGGTCAGCCGCTCTTCGAACCAGGTCCATGCAGGCGTTTCGTTTGCAATCAGAAGGCGCTCAAGCCGCCGGCCCAATTCTCCACGCAGGGTGTCAGCGTTCCTGTCCTGCGGACAAGTCGCGCAATAGTGGTCGAGGCCGAGCAGCGTGAAGGCCCATGCTCGGGGAGACGTGAAGGCCGTGACCTTTTCCAGCGCTTCGCTGAACAAGTGCCCGGCCCAACTTGCTCGTCCCGGGTCTGAAGAGTGCCGGGCACAGGCACCGAGCGCCCACAGAGTGCGGCCGTGACTGTCCTCGGACCCGGCCGGCTCCAGCCATTCGCGGTTGAACCCCATGAAATTACGAAATCGCCGTTCATCCGGGTTCCAGGCATGCTGGACAAAGGCAGCAAATCGCTGGGACATGGCTTCTGCAAAGGGCTCATCCAGTCCGTTTGCAGGAGTGCAGCACAGCAACAATCCCCTGGCATTGTCATCGATGCAATAGCCGTGATGGCGATCCGGGATTGAGAACACTGCATGCTGGAACATCCCGGTGTCGTCGCACATGTCGACGAGATGCCGCGCAGACGCTGCCGGAAGCATGCAGTTTGCGATCAACAAGTGCTCCGGCGGCAGAACGTCTGCCAACGGAGTTGTCGGCAGAGCCCGGCGCGCTGCGCCAAAACACTGGACATACCGCTTCGCCGTATTCGCCCAGATCATTGGGCGACTGGCCGCATAGGCCTTTTTTGCCATGTCCAAACGCGCTGAGACGTCTTCGAGCAGGCCAGCGACAGCGCGGCCCAGACTCGCCGGATCGCCGAATGGCACCAGGACTCCCGAGCCGTCTTCGAGCAGTTCGGCGGCATGCCAATAGGGTGTA